>NZ_JBFAPF010000027.1:0-1123 GCF_040675555.1 Kribbella sp. NPDC049584 | reverse complement strand
CTGTACTGACCAGGCAGGTTAGTTAAGCGGGTGATGGGTGGGACTTTGCCGATCGCGGTGTGGGGTCGGTGGTGGTTGTAGTGGTGCAGCCATGCTGGCAGGGCTGCTCGGCGGGTGGTTTCGTCGGGGTAGAAGTTGGCGAAGGCCCAGCCGTCGGCGAGGGTGCGGTGGAAGCGTTCGATCTTGCCGTTGGTCTGGGGTCGGTAGGGGCGGGTTCGTTTGGGTGTGATGCCTAGTTCGGTGCAGGTGTCGCGCCACAGGTGGCTGATGTAGGCGGAGCCGTTGTCGGACAGGACGCGTTCGATGGTGGTGATGCCGCGGTCGGCGTACCAAGCGACGGCGTTTCGGAGTACTGCGGTGGCGGTGGCGGCGGTTTCGTCGTTGTGGATTTCGGCGTAGGCGAGGCGGGAGTGGTCGTCGATGACGGTGTGGACGTAGGCGGTGCCGATGTTGGGTGCGTGGCGGGTGTTGCGTTGGCCGGTGCGGCGGGCGGTTGCTGAGCGGTTCTGGTGGCCGCGGGTTTTGCCCAGGTAGCGCCAGCCGCCGCCGTCGGGGATGTTGCCGAGTTTCTTGACGTCGACGTGGAGCATCGCGCCGGGGTGGGGGTGTTCGCAGCGGCGGATCGGTTCGCCGCTGATCCGGTCCAGGTGAGACAGCCGGTTGAGGTGGCAGCGGCGGAGTACGGCGTGCACGGTCGAGGAGGCCAGGCCGAGCTGGTCGCCGATGCCGACCGGTCCGAGGCGTTTGCGGCGGCGCAGGCTGACGATCCGGCGCACGAGGCGTGTCGGTGTCCGGTTGGCCTGGTGGTGCGGGCGAGACGACCGATCGTTCATGCCGGCCGGTCCGTGGTCGCGGTACCGCTCGACCCACCGTTTCGCGGTCGGCCAGGCCACCTGGAACAACTCAGCTGCCTGACTGATCGGCCAGCCGTCGTCGATCACGAGACGCGCGAGCCGCAAACGGGCGCGCGGGGTCAAGGCAGCGTTAGCGTGAGACACGAAGACCTCCCGGGTCGTTGGAGCGGTTCCTAGACAGCTCCACTCCACGCCGGGAGGTCTTCACCTATCAAGAACATTCACTTCGTGTCGTCGCACGATCTCGACCAACGTGCCTGGTCAGTACA
>NZ_JBFAPF010000026.1:0-1147 GCF_040675555.1 Kribbella sp. NPDC049584 | reverse complement strand
CCCGCCGGTGTGGGGACGTGACCGCGAACCTGTGGAAAAGATAGCCTTCGGGGATTCCTCGACGTTCTCAGAAGGGAACCGCGGTGAGTACTCCGACGCCACCTCCCGGCGACGACCAGAACGACCAGAACCGGCCGCAGGACACTCCCGAGACCCCGGGTGAACAGCCGAGCCAGTACGGTCAGCCGAATCCGTACGGCCAGACCCAGCCCGAGCAGCCGAATCCGTACGGCCAGTCCCAGCCCGGCCAGTACGGCCAGCAGCCGGGTCAGTACGGTCAGCCGCAGTACCCGGGCCAGCCGGGTCAGTACGGCCAGCAGCCTGGTCAATATGGACAGCAGCAGCCCGGCTACGGTCAGCAGCCCGGCCAGTACGGGCAGCAAGGCTATGGCCAACAACAGGGCGGTTACGGCCAGCAGCAGCCGGGCGCCTACGGTCAGCAGCCCGGCCAGTACGGCGCGTACGGGCAGGGCGGCTACGGCTACGGCGGCGGCGCCGCACCGCAGAACAACACCCCGCAGACGCTGGCGATCATCGGCATCGTCTGCCTGGTGATCTGTACGCCGGCCTCGATCGTTCTCGGCCTGATTGCCCAGGGCAAGTTCCGTGAGCAGGGCCGCTCGGACACGCTGGCGAAGGTCGCGTGGATCGGCGGCGCTGCCCTGACCGGACTCGGACTGCTGTTCTACATCATCGGTCTCGCGGCCAACTGAGCTGTCTGTCGCGGGGCCTGCGCGGCCCCGCGGCAGGGTCGTCGCAGGTCAGTTCAGGTTGCGAGCGACGCCGTACACGACGAGCAGGGCGATGACGCCCTTGATCAACCAGTCCGCGACACGCGGGCTCATCGACAGCCTGGGCAGGCGCACCAGCCGCAGCGACTCGAGGCTCCAGGCAAGCACTTGGTAGCCGACGGCAACGCCGACGAGCGGGCCGAGCACCAGGATCACCGGGTTGAAGTGCCAGGCGGCGTCCAGATCACCGCGCAGCAAGGCGGCTGCCATCCGGGTCGACCCGCAGAGCGGGCAGTTCAGACCGGTGGTGGCGTGCAGGATGCACGGAACGCCGATCCGGTCGCCGGACAGCTGGTACAGCCCGGCCAGCGCGAATCCGCCGACACCCACCGCGGACAGGCCCCACACCCGGCGGT
>NZ_JBFAPF010000025.1:0-1157 GCF_040675555.1 Kribbella sp. NPDC049584 | reverse complement strand
TGTATGAGGTCATGACGTTGGTGATGTGTTGGTGGAGTCGGGCGGCGGGTGGTTGGTTTCCGGCGGTGGTGTGGGGTCGATGGTAGTTGTAGTGGATGTTCCAGATGGCGAGGGCCTGGGTGCGTTGGTGTTCGCTGGTCCAGGTTCGGGCGTAGAGGAATTCTTCGGTGAGGATGCGGTTGTAGCGCTCGATTTTGCCGTTGTGGCGTGGGGTGTAGGGGGTGATGCGCTGGTGGCGGGCTCCGCGCAGGACGGTGGCGAAGTCGTGGGCTTTGTAGCAGGCGCCGTTGTCGGTGACGATGCGGTGGATGTGGGTGATGCCGTGGGCGGCGAAGAAGGCGCGGGCGCGGTGGGTGAACTCGATCGCGGTGGCGGCTTTCTCGTCGGGTAGGGCTTCGGTGTAGGCCAAGCGGGAGTAGCCGTCGATGGCCGAGTGCAGGTAGGTGTAGCCGGTGCGCCGGGCTGATTGCTGGCCGGGCTGGTGGGGCTGGTTGCGGGTGGTGTGGCGTTTCTTGGCGCGTTCGGCCTGGCGGGCCTGTGGACTGCCTTTGCCGTGGACTCGCCAGCCGCCGCCATCAGGTATCTGGCCGGTCTTCTTCACGTCGAGGTGGATCATGTGACCGGGCCAGCGGGCGATGATGCGGCGTGGTTGGCGGTTGGTGGCGCCGGTGGGGTCGATGAAGCGGCGCTGGTTGAGTCCGAGATGGGCCAGGTGGCGGGTGACGGTACGACGGCTGATCGTGGTCCCGGCGATGCCGAGCTCGAACGCGATCCGCGACGCCGGCCACTTGTGGTCGCGGCGCATCGCCTCGATCCGAGCCACCACCGGCGCCGCAGTCGCGGTGGGCTGGCGGTGTGGCGCTGACGAACGGTCCAGCAGACCGGCCTCGCCGAACTGTCGGTACCGGTTCACCCACTTCGACGCGCACTGGCGCGAGATCCCCATCTCGGCAGCGACATGAGCGATCGGACGGGTACGGCAGCGCGCTACCAGGCGGCGCCGGCCTTCGACGGACAACGGGGCATTACGGTGGGACACAGGACGGATCTTTCGGCTTCGGCAGATGGGTGACTTGGCAGTTCTCATCCTGCCGCCGAAGGATCCGTCCCCCTTACTCAACCCCACCGTCAACAACCTCATGACCCGCAACAGCTAG
>NZ_JBFAPF010000024.1:0-1538 GCF_040675555.1 Kribbella sp. NPDC049584 | reverse complement strand
TGGTGACCCGAGGTGGTAGTAGGTGCATTGAGGAGTGACGCAGGAGGGTAGTCCAACCGCGGCGATGGTAGGCGCAAGCTGATCCGCGGGCAAGGTGGTAGGGCGAGGCATAGGCAAATCCGTGTCTCATATAGCCTGAGAGCCGAGGCGGACCCGTTCAGGGGAAGTGGATGATCCCATGCTGCCGAGAAAAACTTCGCAGTGAGTGTTAGAGCCGCCCGTACCCCAAACCGACACAGGTGATCAGGTAGAGAATACCAAGGCGATCGAGTGAACCATGGTTAAGGAACTCGGCAAAATGCCCCCGTAACTTCGGGAGAAGGGGGACCGGATCCGTGACACCACTTGCTGGTGGTAGCGGTGATGGTCGCAGAGACCAGGCCCAAGCGACTGTTTACTAAAAACACAGGTCCGTGCGAAGAAGTAATTCGATGTATACGGACTGACGCCTGCCCGGTGCTGGAACGTTAAGGGGACAGGTTAGCTGGTTTCGGCCGGCGAAGCTTTGAACTTAAGCGCCAGTAAACGGCGGTGGTAACTATAACCATCCTAAGGTAGCGAAATTCCTTGTCGGGTAAGTTCCGACCTGCACGAATGGCGTAACGACTTGGGCGCTGTCTCAACCGTGGACTCGGCGAAATTGCATTACGAGTAAAGATGCTCGTTACGCGCAGCAGGACGGAAAGACCCCGGGACCTTTACTACAACTTGGTATTGGTGGTCGGTACAATTTGTGTAGGATAGGTGGGAGACTGTGAAGCTCGGACGCCAGTTCGGGTGGAGTCATCGTTGAAATACCACTCTGATTGTTCTGGCTGTCTAACTTTGGTCCGTTATCCGGATCAGGGACAGTGCCTGGTGGGTAGTTTGACTGGGGCGGTCGCCTCCTAAAAGGTAACGGAGGCGCTCAAAGGTTCCCTCAGCCTGGTTGGCAATCAGGTGTCGAGTGTAAGTGCACAAGGGAGCTTGACTGTGAGACAGACATGTCGAGCAGGGACGAAAGTCGGAACTAGTGATCCGGCGGTGGCATGTGGGAGCACCGTCGCTCAACGGATAAAAGGTACCCCGGGGATAACAGGCTGATCTTCCCCAAGAGTCCATATCGACGGGATGGTTTGGCACCTCGATGTCGGCTCGTCGCATCCTGGGGCTGGAGTAGGTCCCAAGGGTTGGGCTGTTCGCCCATTAAAGCGGCACGCGAGCTGGGTTTAGAACGTCGTGAGACAGTTCGGTCCCTATCCGCTGCGCGCGCAGGAGACTTGAGAAGGGCTGCCCCTAGTACGAGAGGACCGGGGTGGACGAACCTCTGGTGTGCCAGTTGTTCCGCCAGGAGCACGGCTGGTTGGCTACGTTCGGGAGTGATAACCGCTGAAAGCATCTAAGCGGGAAGCACGCTTCAAGATGAGGTCTCCCACCGGGTTAACCGGGTAAGGCCCCCAGTAGACCACTGGGTTGATAGGCCAGAAGTGGAAGCGCCGCAAGGTGTGGAGCTGACTGGTACTAATAGGCCGAGGGCTTGTCACACACACAACCCCCTT
>NZ_JBFAPF010000023.1:0-2702 GCF_040675555.1 Kribbella sp. NPDC049584 | reverse complement strand
TTTGTTTCTGATTCAAAGGATCACTCAATGTAGTCTGTTTTCCGCGATCTTCGGGTTGTGGTTGACATATAGATTTCAACGGAGAGTTTGATCCTGGCTCAGGACGAACGCTGGCGGCGTGCTTAACACATGCAAGTCGAGCGGTAAGGCCCCTTCGGGGGTACACGAGCGGCGAACGGGTGAGTAACACGTGAGCAACCTACCCTCAACTTTGGGATAAGCCTCGGAAACGGGGTCTAATACCGGATAACACCATACTTCTCCTGGGGTGTGGTTGAAAGTTCTGGCGGTTGGGGATGGGCTCGCGGCCTATCAGCTTGTTGGTGGGGTAATGGCCTACCAAGGCGTCGACGGGTAGCCGGCCTGAGAGGGCGACCGGCCACACTGGGACTGAGACACGGCCCAGACTCCTACGGGAGGCAGCAGTGGGGAATATTGCGCAATGGACGAAAGTCTGACGCAGCAACGCCGCGTGAGGGATGACGGCCTTCGGGTTGTAAACCTCTTTCAGCAGGGACGAAGCGAGAGTGACGGTACCTGCAGAAGAAGGACCGGCCAACTACGTGCCAGCAGCCGCGGTAATACGTAGGGTCCGAGCGTTGTCCGGAATTATTGGGCGTAAAGGGCTCGTAGGCGGTTCGTCACGTCGGGAGTGAAAACTCGGGGCTTAACCCCGAGCCTGCTTCCGATACGGGCAGACTAGAGGTAGGCAGGGGAGAGCGGAACTCCTGGTGTAGCGGTGGAATGCGCAGATATCAGGAAGAACACCGGTGGCGAAGGCGGCTCTCTGGGCCTTACCTGACGCTGAGGAGCGAAAGCGTGGGTAGCGAACAGGATTAGATACCCTGGTAGTCCACGCCGTAAACGTTGGGCGCTAGGTGTGGGGGACATTCCACGTCCTCCGTGCCGCAGCTAACGCATTAAGCGCCCCGCCTGGGGAGTACGGCCGCAAGGCTAAAACTCAAAGGAATTGACGGGGGCCCGCACAAGCGGCGGAGCATGCGGATTAATTCGATGCAACGCGAAGAACCTTACCTGGGTTTGACATATAGGGAAATCTCGCAGAGATGCGGGGTCCGTAAGGGTCCTATACAGGTGGTGCATGGCTGTCGTCAGCTCGTGTCGTGAGATGTTGGGTTAAGTCCCGCAACGAGCGCAACCCTCGTCCTATGTTGCCAGCACGTCCTTCGGGATGGTGGGGACTCATAGGAGACTGCCGGGGTCAACTCGGAGGAAGGTGGGGATGACGTCAAGTCATCATGCCCCTTATGTCCAGGGCTTCACGCATGCTACAATGGCCGGTACAAAGGGCTGCGAAACTGTAAGGTGGAGCGAATCCCAAAAAGCCGGTCTCAGTTCGGATTGGGGTCTGCAACTCGACCCCATGAAGTCGGAGTCGCTAGTAATCGCAGATCAGCAACGCTGCGGTGAATACGTTCCCGGGCCTTGTACACACCGCCCGTCACGTCATGAAAGTCGGCAACACCCGAAGCCGGTGGCCTAACCCTTGTGGAGGGAGCCGTCGAAGGTGGGGCTGGCGATTAGGACGAAGTCGTAACAAGGTAGCCGTACCGGAAGGTGCGGCTGGATCACCTCCTTTCTAAGGAGCACTTCGGTGGGTTGCTCGAGAGAGTGCCTGCCCATTCATCGTTTCCTGGGCGAATGTTCCGGGGCGATGGTGCTTCGGACTGTGGAACATTGACCATTAGGTGCTGAAGCGGAGTCGCTGAAGCTAGTACTGCTCACTGTGTGGGCGTGGAACGTGGAGTGGCCGAGTGGATCGCCGAGGCGCGCTGTTGGGTCCTGAGGAATCGGGCCTGCCTGAGTGATCGGGTTGGACTGTTTCTTCTGGGTCACGGATCGACCGGGTGATACTGGTTGGTGTGGTGGCTGGGGCCGGCTCTCATCAAACCGTTGGTGTGGGTGTTCTGTCTGGGTGTGTTGTTTCCCTGGGCGGGGTGCTTATCTCGATAGGTGGTGGTTCGGGGCTGGTTTTCCTGCCCGTATTTTGAGAACTGTATAGTGGACGCGAGCATCTCTTTGTAGCGTAATTTTGCTTTTTGTTTGTTTGTTTTGTGACAAGCTACTAAGGGCAATCGGTGGATGTCTTGGTACCAAGAGCCGATGAAGGACGTTGGAGCCTGCGATAAGCCCCGGGGAGTTGGCAACCGAGCTGTGATCCGGGGGTGTCCGAATGGGGAAACCCAGCTGGCATTCTAAAGCCAGTTACCAGTGCCTGAACACATAGGGTTCTGGAGGGAACGCGGGGAAGTGAAACATCTCAGTACCCGCAGGAAGAGAAAACAATAGTGATTCCGTGAGTAGTGGCGAGCGAAAGCGGATGAGGCTAAACCATGTGCGTGTGATAGCCGGCGTGCGTTGCGCATGTGGGGTCGTGGGAGCATTCTGACACTAATGCCGTGGTGTCGAAGAGTTATCAATCACTGTTGAAGTCGAATCTTCTGGAATGTTGAGCCGTAGTGGGTTATAGCCCTGTAGGCGTAAGACAGTGACTCTTGAGTGTTTTCCCAAGTAGCACGGGACTCTTGAAATCTCGTGTGAATCTGGCGGGACCACCCGCTAAGCCTAAATACTTCTTGGTGACCGATAGCGGACTAGTACCGTGAGGGAAAGATGAAAAGTACCCCGGGAGGGGAGTGAAATAGTACCTGAAACCGGTTGCCTACAATCCGTCGGAGCAT
>NZ_JBFAPF010000022.1:0-7519 GCF_040675555.1 Kribbella sp. NPDC049584 | reverse complement strand
CACGGTGGCGGGCACGGTGGCGGGCACGGTGGCGGGCACGGTGGCGGGCACGGTGGCGGGCACGGTGGCGGGCACGGTGGCGGGCACGGTGGCGGCCACTAACAGCACCCTCCCACGCGGAGATCGGCACCAAGTGGCAGCGCGATATCAACTACGCGGGTGAGCCGACTGGTTCGGTAGGCGATAGCGGCGTGGTCCCAGCCCGAGGGGGACCCCGATGGATCGCGCCAACATCATGTAACACGCAGGCGGTTCCAGCATGGTGGTCTAGCGATTTCGAGAGCCAGGTCGCATGTGTTCGGGTCTGATCGATGCCCCGTTGCAGCGGCCAGCCCGCCGAGCGGTACCGCGCCGGCCGTCGTCCCCGGTGGACGTCTCACAGGCGACACAGGCCCTCGGCAACCAGTTGCTCGCGCTAGGGGAGCCGCGTCCTCGACGCCGCTCCCCAAAAGCTTCTCCGGGTCGCTATCTGCCCTGGGATACGGTCAACCGGTTCGTCGAGCCGGCGCCCTGCCTCGCCTGATCGCGGATGCGGTTCACGCCCAGTGTGTCGAGGTAATCCGCGGGATGATCGTGGCTCGGACGCTCCTCCAGGTCGTGCACCAGGTGGGCGACCGCAACCTCGAAATCGCTCACCTCCATGCGGGCGCCGGGCAAAGGGATCGTGCCGTGTCCGCCGTCGATGCTGCCGAGCTCGACGCGGTCGATGATGGCGTTGTTCCAGAAGAAGTCGACCCAGAACGGCCGAACTGCGGGGTTGACGAAGTACTTCGCCCAGTCGAAATGCAGCTCCTGGCGCTCATTGCGGGCATGCACCTCCAGCGCCCGCGACATCGTGAGGCTGGGCTCTTCTCGACAGACTGCGTGGTTGTAGTGCTCGCCCATGACGTCACTGAATTCGCCATCAGGGCCCGCTCCCATAGGTCCACCGGTAGTGGAAGTCGCGTCCCGCGATACCGATGCGGTACCAAGCCTCGGCTGTGCGACCAGCGATTAGGTCGTTCTGGATCTTGAACAGGTCCACGCCGTACTTCCCCTTCAGTAGAAGGAGTCCTGTAGAACGGCGACCCCTCCGGTTATCCATTGTGCATCACCAATGCACCGACAAACGAAGGGCGACCGCCGTACGGTTTGTGGTGATTGCGCTCCGCCGGCGACGCAGGCTGGACACGCCGAGGTAGGCGCTGCCACAGACTGCCACATCTACAGCGAGTCGAGCCTCGTGACACCGGCGACCTCGATCGGAGGCCAACCCGAACGCCGCCATGATCAGCTCGGTCAGGCCGGACAGCTCCCACCGCCGCCCCTTCCTCGCTGGTGACGGCCGGAGCTGATTCGGCAGGATCGACGCGGCCCGACGAGACAACGGCTGGGGTGGCCGGAAACGCCCGGTCGCACGACCCGCCGGCCGCACAGCCATGTGCGGCGGCATCTGTGAGTGCGGATCCGCCGCCCGCGTAGGCGACCCGGACGGGCCGAGTACACCTCTCGTAGGCGGCGGTACTTGTCGTGTTGGCGACCGCGGACGATTGCCAGGTTTGTTGCTATTGGCCCCATTCATCTTTCGCAGCGTAGTTACGTCGGTGCGGATTCGAACAGCCGTTTGCAGGTTGTTGCAGTCGGTGTGTGCACGTGCCGTGCGCTCTGCCGTCGGCACGCACACGGATGTTCGGCACGCGTGGATGCGGGCGGCTGTAGCTGCTCAACAGGCGGCCCATTCCGTCTCGCAAGAGGAGCGACCGGCGTGCAGGGTGTCTGGACGGGTACCGGGGCTAGGAGCAACTACTTCGACGGAAGGGGAGCACGGTGGCTGAGGCGATGTCGAGCCGTCACAGCGGCGAAGTGTGGACCGAGGAGCAGGCCCAGCAGTTGCGTGAGCTGGCCGGAGCGAATACGCCGGTTGGCGTGATGAGCGTCAAGCTCGGCCGCTCCGAGGCTGCGATCCGGTCCAAGGCGCAGTCCGAGGGGATCGCGCTCGCGCCGCCGAACCGGTCGCCGTACGGCGACATGAGCTGATAGCCAAGCGCATGCTGGTGCCGTGGGCGGTGTGTGGCGGTGCGGGAGATGCGACGGGGCGAACGTCCCGGAGCACCACCGGTTCTGCCCGTACCGTGACATCGGCTCACGGTACGGCGAGTGATCATCGTGGTGTGGCCGCCGTTGCGCCGGCGCGAGTACAGGCGAGACCGTGACACCGGCCCGACCACGCCGTGAGGTGCCGCCGCCGCGGGTCCCGGCCGATCTGGCCGGACCGGTCGAGGTCGCGCTGGCGAGGTCGGTGAACGAGATTCCCGGCCCGCATGCACTGCCTGGCGGGTCACCCTACGAGGTGAAGTGGGACGGCTACCTTCACTAAACTTGTCAATCGGCTCGGTGACGATCAAGTCGGGGAGGCGGCGGTGTGCGTGCCGGGCGGCACGTCCATCCAACTCAGGCGCCGGGCAGGTGAGTTCGTCGGCGGCCTACGGCTGGGGGGTGTGCACAGAGCATCTGACGGCGTATCAGGCGACTGGCTGTGCAGCCTGGTATTCCTCGTCGGTGACGGGGTCGAGCCAGTGGACGACGTCGTGGTCGGCGTCGGCTTCGTTGATGGCCAAGTGGACCATGAGGCGATTGGGGGCGGCACCGTGCCAGTGTTCCTCGTCGGCCTCGAAGAGAACTCGGTCGCCGGGGCGAATGACCTCGATGGGGCCGCCTCGGCGCTGGCACAGTCCGATGCCTTCGGTGACGAAGACGGTCTGGCTCAGGGGGTGCCGGTGCCAGTGGGTGCGAGCGCCAGGCATGAAGTGGACGAGGTTAGCGGCCACGCGTGAGGGCGATGGGGCCGCGGCGACGGCGTCGATATAGACGTCGCCGGTGAACCAGTCGGCGGGTCCTTTGACGGTGTCGAGGGAGCTGCGGACGATCTGCATTGGTTCCTCTAGCTGGAAGTTGTCGGGGTTTGTGCTGTTGTTGCCCAGGAGGCGAGCAGTTGGAGCCGTTCGGCGGACGGAGAGCTGGGTTCGGCGGTGTAGACCAGGAGCACGAGCCCCGGCTCGGCGGTGACCGCCAGCTCTTCGTAGACGAGTGTGAGTTCGCCGACGACCGGGTGGTTGAACCGCTTGGTACCGGATCCGTGGGTGCGGACGTTGTGGTCGGCCCACAACCGGCGGAAGGTCTCGCTGCGGGTGGAGAGTTCGCCGACGAGGTCCTGAAGGCCGCGGTCGTGGGGGTCGCGGCCAGCCTCGGCGCGCATGATGCCGACGCACATCTGGGCGAACAGATCCCAGTCGGGATAGAAGTCTCGCGAGGCGGGATCGAGGAATTGGAACCGAGCCAGGTTCGGAGTACGTCCGCTGTCGCCGATCACCGGCGAGTAAAAGGCGCGGCCCAAAGCATTCGTGGCGAGCAGGTTCTGGTGCGGGTCCCGGACGAACGCGACACCGTCTTTGATCGCCTCCAGCGCCCACTGCAGGCTGAGCCGCGACGCTGACTTGCCCGACGTCCGGCGGCGGGGGCGGCCCGAGGTCGGGATCCCGTCCGCGGCCCGGGCGAGGTCGAGCAGGTGGGCTCGCTCGGTGTCGTCCAGTTGGAGCGCTCGTGCGAGCGCTTCGAGCACGCCAGTGGAGGCGCCGGCGATTTGGCCTCGCTCGAGGCGCGCGTAGTACTCGACGCTGAGCCCGGCGATCGTTGCGACCTCGCTGCGTCTGAGTCCGGGGACGCGCCGGGGGCCGGTGGTGGGAAGCCCAGCTTGATCCGGAGTGATGCGTGCGCGGCGAGTCGTGAGGAACTCGCGTACCTCTTGACGGTTGTCCACGACTACGACAGTAATCCGCTGAGAGCGCGGGCAGGGCGGTGAAGGGTGCCCTGTGGGTACACCCATCAGGAGGGACTTCTCCGGTGATAGGCCACCGGCTTCACTCGTCATGTTGGCCCTTTGCTGGGTCTCACGTCGATATGAAGAGGAGCGCGCGATGCGCCAGGTAGTCATGCACGGCCCTGGGGACGTCCAGGTCGAGGACCGCGAGGACCCGAAGATCATCGAGCCGACCGACGCGGTCATCCGCCTGTCGGCGACCTGTATCTGCGGTAGCGACCTTTGGCCCTATCGCGGTGCCGAGCCCGTCGACCGCCAGGTCATGGGCCACGAGTACGTCGGCGTCGTCGAGGAGATCGGCGACCAGGTGCACACCATCGAGGTCGGTGATTTCGTCGTCGGCTCGTTCTGGGCCTCCGACAACACCTGTGAGATCTGCCAGGCCGGCTACCAGGCCTACTGCGTCCACCGCGTCCTGATGGGCACGATCGGCACGCAGTCCGAGCGGGCTCGGATCCCGTTGGCCGACGGTACCCTCGTGACTACTCCAGGGATGCCCGATGCGGACCTGATCCCGTCGCTGATGGCCGCGTCCGATGTGCTTGGCACCGGCTGGTTCGCCGCGGCCGCCGCGCAGGCCGGACCGGGCAAGACGATCGCGGTTGTCGGCGACGGCGCCGTTGGGCTGCTGGGCATCCTGGCCGCCAAGCAGCTCGGCGCCGAGCGGATCATCGCCTTCAGCCGACACGCCGATCGGCAAGCTTTGGCCAAGGAGTTCGGAGCCACCGACATCATCGAAGAACGGGGCAATGTCGGGGTGGCGAGGGTCAAGGAACTTACCGGCGGGCTCGGAGCCCACTCAGTGATCGAGGCCGTCGGCACTCAGGAAGCGATGACGCAGGCCATTCACTCCACCAGGCCGGGCGGCCACGTCGGGTTCGTCGGTGTCTCCCACGACGTCGCAATCCCGGGTGACGAGCTGTTCATGGCCGGCGTCCACCTCCATGGCGGCCCCGCCCCGGTCCGGCAGTATCTGCCTGAATTGATCCAGCTCATCTGGGACCGCAAGATCAACCCTGGCCTGGTTTTCGACCTCACCCTGCCGTTGGACCAAGCCGCCGACGGTTACCGCGCCATGGACCAGCGGACCGCGACCAAGGTCCTTCTCACCGTCTGATGCAGCCGACCCTTGCTTGCCACGAGACACCGGTGAAGGTGATCCGCAGCGCCGCCACCGCCGTACTGACCTCGGTCATCGTGCTGGTGCTGGCGGCCTGCGGAACCGACGCCACCAGCGGTGACGCCGGCCGACCATCGACGCCGCGTAGCAACGCTCCCGCCGTCCCTCCGTCGGGTTCGTCGGCTGGCAGTCAGCAATCAGGCCGGCCCAGCTCACAACACACGCGCAACACCGAGGAGCAGCGGATGAGACTGCAGATCACGATCGGTGATCAGCACTTCCAAGCCACGCTCGAAGGCCCGCTGCCGGCGCCGCTGTCCCTCGACGGTCAGCCGGCCGGCGTGGACCCCGATGTCGGCGACGTCGGCTACTACGCCCCCGGCAACGATTTCGTCCTCTACTACGGAGACCAGTCCTACTACGACGGCATCGTCGTCCTCGGCCGGATGGACGGTGACGCCGCCGAGCGCATCGCGCGCATGGACGGCTCCATCAAGGTTTTGCTCCGGCCCTGACATTTTCCTGCTACGTGAAGAGGCTTGATGCAAGAGGTTCCATCACCCTCAGCCGATGGTTGGTCGACGCCACCCGTGATGAAGACCCGTCGCCAGGCCCGGCTGACCGCTGGGCTGGTCGCGACCGTCGTGTTCTTGACCGCGATCGCGCCGCTGGCCACCGACATGTACGTCCCGGCATTCCCGCGGGTCGCCGCGGAACTGTCCACTACCGCGACGCAGGTCCAGTTGACGCTGACGACATTCTTCGTCGGTATGGCGCTCGGCCAGTTGATCGGCGGGCCGGTCTCGGATCAACACGGCCGGCGGATCCCGTTGCTCGTCGCGCTTCTGGTCACAACCGCGGCCTCGATTGTGTGCGCACTCGCACCGACGATCGCCGTGATGACCACCGCCCGGTTCGTCCAGGGCTTCGCCGGCGGCTGGGCGATGGTGATCGGCCGGGCGATCATCGTCGACCTGGCCGCCGGTGCCCAGCTCGTCCGGGTGCTGAACCTCATCGCCGGTGTGGGCGGCCTCGCGCCGATCGTCGGGCCGCTTCTCGGCGGCCTCATCTTGCAACTGTTGCACTGGCGGGTCTCGTTCTGGCTTGTCGCGGTGCTCGGTCTTGCGATGACGTTGGCGGTTCTGGTTGTCGTGCCCGAATCACTCCCGCGCGAACGCCGCCATGCCGGCGGAATACAGAACTTCCTGGCCGCCGGCCGCATCGTTTTGAGCAACCGGGAGTACGTCGGCTACCTGGTAGTCGCCGGGGCCGCGATGGGTGCTCTGTTCGCCTACGTCGCCACCTCCGCGTTCGTCCTGCAAACCATGAACGGGCTCTCGCCGATCGCGTACTCGATCGACTTCGCGGCCAACGCGGCCGGGATGACGGTCGCCGCGCTGATCGCGGCCCGGCTCGCGGGGCGGGTCTCTACCCGCAAGCTGATCCTGGCCGGGCAGGTCGCCGCTTTAGCCGCAGGCATTGCGATGCTGGTCGGTGCCTTGTGGTTCGACGCACCGCTACTCCTCGCGATCGTGTGCTTCTTCGTACTGATGACTGCTCAGGGCCTCATGATTCCCAACGGCGGCGCCCTCGCGTCCGCCTCTGTACCTGATCACCCCGGCACCGGATCAGCCGTGCAGGGATTCGTCCAATGGGTCGCCGCCGGAACGATCGCACCAATCGCCGGACTCGGCGGCCAACACACCGCCGTCCCGATGGCCACCCTGATCACTCTCGGCGCCGCCGTCTCCATGATCGGCCTCCTGGTCCTGGCCAGGCCGAAGCCCGCCAAGACTGGCCCAGGCAGCCGGAGCGGGATGGCGCCGGAGGCCGCTGCGTGAGCTAGGGCTTCAGTCCAGCCTGCCAGCGGGCGATTGCTTGGCCTACGTGGGTGGCGACCAAGCCGGGCAGATCGATGTCGGTGCCGAGTAGCCACTGCAGGTGAGGTGCGGTCAGTTCTCACCGACGTGGTGGATGCCTAGGTTGCTCGTTGCCAGCCAGGTTCCCGGGTTCGACGGGCGCGGGATGATTGGCCAGCGCGAAGGGCGTCGGCCTCGGTGTTCCTTTGTACGAGGCCACAGCCTTGAGCCCGTGGACCGCCAACCGACGCTCAGCGCTCATGACCGCCGGGCGTGGCATGGCTCGTGGCACGAAGTACCTGGCCCCGATGACAAATGCGGGTCGAATGAGGCTCCGCGTGCAGGCACAGACGCGTGATGAGAGCGGATGTGACGCTGTCGTTCCTCCTCGTAATGAGAAGGTCGTCGGTTCGATTCCGACATGCGGCTCCACCCGCACCTCGGCTAAAGGTCATTCTCCGGCTCTGGTGCTCGTCGTTTGCGGCCCCGACCGCCTCCCTGCGACGAGGCCAGCGCGTACGCCGTACCTGCCCAGCCGACAGGGACGACGCACGGAGCAGCGGCCGTTGCGGGATTGACGTTAGTGCATCTAGCTGTTGCGGGTCATGAGGTTGTTGACGGTGGGGTTGAGTAAGGGGGACGGATCCTTCGGCGGCAGGATGAGAACTGCCAAGTCACCCATCT
>NZ_JBFAPF010000021.1:4646-13512 GCF_040675555.1 Kribbella sp. NPDC049584 | reverse complement strand
CTTGGAAAGCGTGTTGGGGGCAACCCCTCACGAGTTCGAATCTCGTATCCTCCGCCAGTCTCCCGGAGTGAGAAACCGCAGGTCAGAGCGCGGTCTCGGACTCCATAGGCACGCACGAAAGAGGGGCCGGACGCTCAGCGTCCGGCCCCTCTTTCGTCCCAGGGTCTCAACGAAGGTCTCAACGACCCGTCTCAGGCGGGGACCAGCAGCCCTGCCGACCCGTCGTCGCCCCGTCCCTTCTTTCGCTTCTTGCGCTTCGACTTCTTCCCGGTCTTGCCCTTCGGCTCCGCCCAGATCAGACCACCGACCCGTTCGGCAATGTCCATACGAACCGGCGCCGTGATGTGCTGATACCGCTTGACCATCGATGATGACGACCAGCCCATCACATCCATCACGGCTCGCTCGGGAACACCGAGCAGGAGCAGGACGGTCGCAGCAGTGTGCCGGGCGTCGTGGAGTCGGCCCTCACGGATACCGGCGGCCGCGAGGATGTCCTTCCACTCCCGGAAGTCCATGTTCGGGCTGAGGGCTTCACCCGTCCGCTTCGCGAATACCCACCCCTCGTCCTTCCAGAGCTGGCGGGCCGTCACTCGTTCGGCGGCCTGTTCCTTCCAGTGCTGCCGAAGGATCTCAGTCAGCTCCGAGGGCAGTCCGATAGTGCGTCGTCCTGCGCGGGACTTCGTGGGTGAGGTCTGTGGCCGGGCGAGCTGTCGCCCAGCGCATCGTCCAGGGCTACGGCCACAGGAACCGTTGTCGCAGCCGTGCTTGTACTTCGGACGATTCAGGCTGCGCCGCACCCTAAGGACGCCTGCGTCTAGGTCGATGTCCGACCATTTCAGCCCCAGCGCTTCCCCCTGACGCAGCCCGAGGGCGAGCGCGATTGCCCATCGCACGTGGTTTCGACGTTTACCCGCCTCCGCGAGAATCGCCTTTATCTCTCCGACGGTGTACGGATCGACCTCGTCCTCTTCCTCCAGGTCCAGGCGCGGCGGATTCGCCTTCTCCGCCGGGTTATCGGCCGTCAGAGCGCCTCGCTTCGCAGCTTCCCCAAGAGCGGTCCGAATAGTTCGATGAGCCTGGTGGGCAGTCCCCGGCTTTGCTCCGTTGTCCTGCATCTTCGTGTAGAAGCGCTCTAGGTGCTCGGGCAGCAACTTGTTGAGCTTGTGCGCACCGAGCCCCGGAATGAGGTGCACCCGAACAGCAACCTCATAGGCGTCGTACGAGCCATCACGCAGGTTCGGCCGGACGATCGTCAGCCAGTGCGTGAGCCACTCAGCAACAGTCCACGTCTTCGTGCCTGTACGGCGCACCTTGCCGCTATCGCGCTGTTTCTCCAGCTCCGCAACACGCGCAACGACCTCGTCCTTATCCCTCCGCTTCACGTGCGGCCGATCGGGCGTTCCGTCGTCCTTGACGCCCATCGTGACGCGGCCGTGCCAGTAGCCATCTTTGCCGAGGTAGATGGTCGATCGGCCATCGGGATTCTTGTGGCGCTTCTCTTTGTCCTCGCTCACTGCGAATTCCTTCCTAGGCAGCCTGGTTCTCACGGGCGGCGGCCCGGAGACGGCCGATGTATTCGGTGATGCACTCCGCAGGAATGCGCCGGAGACGCCCGAGCGGGATCGATTCGAGTTCGCCGGACTTCAGCAGGGCAAAGAGAGTCGTCCGGCCGATGCCGAGCTGGTGTGCGGCCTGCTCCACCGTCAGCAGCAGCGGCCCTGCGGTGGGGATCGGGGCTTCGGTGATGCTCATGGGGAAGAGATCTCCTTCGGTCCAAACAGGTGGTTGTGGGACATCTGGGACAGGCCCGTGAGGCGGGTGTCCCAAGCGTTTGCGCAGGTCAGATGAGGTGCTGGGACTCTGGGACACCTGGGACAGTGCCGGTGTCGGGTGGGAAGTAGCGCCCGCCTTCCCGGCGGCGTAGTTGGCCGTCGTCGGCCATCCGTCCGACGGTCTTGCGGATGGACTCTCGCTCTTCTCCGAGCGCGTCGGAGATGGCCTTGGGAGTTGCTCCAGGCGACTGACGGAGATAGGCCAGGATCGAGGCGCGGGTGCGGTGCAACGTGTGATCGATCGCTGCACCGGCCAGCAGCTCCCACCTGCCTGTATTGGGGTCGAAACGCATAGCCCGCTCGGCTTCGTCCACGTCGCGGCCGGTGATGTGCAGTACGCCGTCTGCCTCGCCACGTGGCCGCTTGAGCGCCATGATCGTGTCTGCTGCACCGACGATTCCGTTGGTTCCGGACAGTTCAGCGGTGAAGTCGTCGGCGGCCATCTTGCGCAGGTGGTGCACGAGCACGACGGCAACGCCGTAGTTGTCCGCGATGCTCTTTGCGCGGCCCATTGCGGCGTAGTCGGCGTCGTACGGATTGACGCCGGAGGGGCTTGCACCGCGCATCTTGGCGAACACGTCAATGATGACCATGCGGGCGTTCGGCCTGCTGTCGAGCCAACCACGGATAGCGTCCGCGCCACCGGCGGGCAGGGTCGGAAACTCGGTCAGCAGCGTCAGCCCCGAGGGTGCCGGGTTGCCGCCCAGGATCTTGCCCATGCGGCTTTGCAGCCGACGCGGGGTGTCCTCCAGCGCGAGGTAGAGCACGTCGCCGGGGTCAACGGCGACCTCACCGAGCACCTTGACCCCGGCGGCGATGCCGAGAGCGAGACAGAGCGCTAGCCACGACTTGCCTGCCTTGGGCGCACCGGCCAGCAGCGAGAGCCCTTCAGGGATGAGACCGGGCACAGCCCAGCGCGGAGGCGCGAACTCTTCGGCCATCAGCCGATCTGCCGTCCAGGCGTTCGCGAACGGATCGACCTTCGGCGGCCGCACCGGTTCAGGCTCGGGCCGTTCCTCAAGTGGCGGCTGCCAGTCGGGATAGATCACCTCAGCCATCCGGTAGGTCTCCTCCGGATCGGGCTCCCACGCGGGTTCCATCACGCGGCCACCTGGCGGGGGCGCTTCGCCCCGGCCCGCAGCCCGGACGAGATCGTATTGTCCGCCTCCCACGCCGTGTACGCCCCGGCCACCACCTGTGCCGATGCGGCGTCGGTGAGGACCGCACGTACGTCGGGTTCCGCAATGGAGCCACCGGCAACCAACTGCCCGAGAGCTACAGCGGCCGTGTAGAGGACGTAGTTGCGCTTGCCCTCGTCAGCCGTCCGGACTCGTTCGGTCTCGGCCCGGATCGCTGCCTCCAGGTAGCCCGCCCGGCGACCGGCCCCGAGCTGGACAGGGGCGGCCTGCTGAACGGGCGCGGGTGCGGGCTTGAGCGCCTCTGTGAGCCACTGGGGAAGGGGAGCCGGGGCGATGTCAAACACGGTGCGGTAGCGGCGTCCTGAAGCCACCGAGACGGCCCCGACGACGTACCCGCCATGGGCGCGGGTGTCGATCAGCCAGCCGAGCCGAGCTTGAGTGTTGCGCAGCTCGATCCCAGCCGGGGCAGAGAAGTACAGGTGTTCGCCGCCCCTGCCGGTCAGCACGGTGTGGGTGTTCCAGGGGTACGCCTCCCCTACCGTGTCCGCGCGATCGGCCAGCACGTCAGCCCCGCAGGTGATCCCGGGCTTGCGCCACTCGTCCGGTGCCGTCTGGCCGGGCTTGGGCTGGTCCAGGTCGATCACGATCAGACTGGACGGACCGCAGGCGATGCCGACGCCGTACGGACCCGACGACCAGCAACGCTCGATCCGTGCCGTGTCGGTAGTGGCGCGGCGCTCCCAGTCCTCAACCGCCGGACGCTTGGTGTCCGGGACGAGCGGGAACACGTGCCAGCCTTGCGAAGCAGCAGTGAGGGCGGCGGTCAGCAGGTCGTTCATCGGTGGTTCCTCCTCCGAGATAGGTCAAGCGGCGTGCGGGTAGCTGGCAGCGTCGATGCAGTCGAGGCACCGGCCGTCTGAGGTCGGGATGCAGTAATCGGTGACGGCCTTGCAGAGTCCGCAGGTGCGGCGGGCCTGCATCGCCTTGTCCAGCGCGTTGAGCTGCAACGGCGACGGGACACGCGACGGCCGGGCGAGATCCAGCCGGTACAGCCACGCCCAGCGCTTGCCCTTGCGCCACACGAGCAGCGCATACGGCTCGTGACCGCCGGGGGACATGCGCATCGCCCGGAGCTGGCGGCGGGTAGCGAGTCCTGCGGGAGCCCACCGGAACTTGAACACCGGCGTTCCGTGGTAGTCCCAGCCGAGCGCCTGTTGCCCGTTCCACAGCTCCACCCAGCACGACCTAGCCGGGTGGAGGCTCAGCCCATCCAGTACGGCGCGCATCACTTGCCGCCCTTGCTGGTCGAGTTCTGCCCGGCGCCCCGGACCGCGCGCATGTGATTGATGACGTGCCGTCCGAGCCGGACTCGCAGCCCGGACCCCTCGCACTTCCCGCAGTGCCGGAATGCCTTCCCGAACGGGGACCTGAACTTGCCGACGCCCTTGCAGCGGCGGCACTTGCCGAACGGCCACACCAGGCAGGTGAGCAGGTAGAACGCGACGACGACGGTCACGATCAGTACGACCGTGGCGACCTGTCCAGCGGTGTGGACGGTGGCGGCGAGGGTAGCGGCAGCATCCGAGCTGTCGCTACCGTGGGTAGCGGCGGTCAGAGTGGCGGTAGCGGCGCGGGACAGCATGGAAAGCCTCCAACAGGCTGTTTTTGGGCGTGCGGGACCGTGGCCGCGACCCGCTACCTGCGGATATACGGCCTGGTCGGAGCTGGGTTGCGGGGTAGCGGGACGGGTAGCGCCAGCGCTACCGGTAGCGTCGGGGCCGCTACTTCATCCGTCCCGCACCCTCAGTGCAGTCGATTACTCTCTGTAGATGGACGCGTTGACTAGTTGGTCTTGTCGCGGCGGGCCATCGCGTCGCGGATGTCGGCGGCCTTGACGCCCTTGCGGGTGGCCCCGTCGCGCTTCACGTTCACCGACGGGACGCCCTGAGCGCGGGCCTGCGCGGAGATCGCCTCGGGCGTGGTGCCGTCGTACTGCTCCGGCATCCGCTCCCCCAGCCGTCCGGCGACCGTGTCCCAGTGCGCGGCGTTGTCCGCGTCCAGGACGGTCAGCAGGTCGGCCAGCACGTCGCGGGTCGCGCGTTCCATCTCCTCCCCGGCCGCCTCGCCCGTGAGAGTCCCCGCCTGCTCGCGATACTTGCGTGCGGCGGTCAGGATCTTGTCCGCGTCGGTCGCATCAGCCAGGAACGACCGCACGGTCGGGGTGTTGTCGGTGACGCCGTACAGGTAGCCCACGCCCCGGTACTCGTCCCCCACTGGCAGCGTGGAGGCGTCGAAGCCTTCCTGGTACGCGTCGCCGCCCAGGATTGCTTCGGACACGGTCCGGTTGCCGCACTTGAGCGCGAACCGGGCGGAGTGGTTGTCCCGGTAGCGGTTGAACAGTCGCGACACGTCCCCCGCGCCGACGCCAGACGGCTTCTGCGACGACGAGATCAGCACGACACCGGCGCTCGGTCCGACCGCCTGAATCCGCGACAGCTTGGCCGCGATCTCCTTGTTGACGTTCTGGTCCTCGGTCTCGAAGTAGACCTGGAACTCCTCCATCACCATCACCAGGACGCGCAGGTCCGGGTAGCGCGGGTCGCGGGCGAGTTCCTTGGTCAGCTTGCCGTCCGGGCACATCGTGACCGGCAGCGTGGTCAGGATCGAGTTCACGGTGTCGATGTGCTTCAGGACCTCGTCCAGGATCGCTTGCAGCCGCTCGACGGGGTTGTCGTCGTTTGGGTTCGGGTGCGTCCCGAACACCGTGCGGTGGGCGACCTTCTTGAAGCCCAGCCAGTCCGGAGAGTTCTTGCCGTCAGCAACGATGAGCTTCACGAACGGGTCCAGCGCCGCCCACAGTGCCACCAGCCGGGCAAAGAACGTCTTGCCCTTACGCGGCTGAGCACCGACAAGCAGTGAGTTCCACATCAGCAGCAGCGTGACCAGCGAGTCCCGCTCGTCCTTGCCCAGCTTGACCGGGTCCCAGATCGACCGGGGCTTGCAGTCCAGCATCTCCGTACGGCCTACCGCGACGGCCAGCGGGTCACGGTCGGACACGAACAGCATGTGCCGCCGCGAGCTGGACTTGTCGGGGCTCAGGAACACCTGATTGGTGTGCACGTCCAGGCCACTCGCGATCTTCTCGCGCGCGCCGACAACGTCGGACCAGCCCTTGCCGTACGGGAGATCCACGACCACCTGAGAACCGGTGTTGCGGGCGTCGCGGGACATGGGCGAGCCGAACCGGACCTCCTGGTCGGTCTTGTCGGGCTTGCCGAGACCGGCCGCGTAGTACGCCCGCAGCACGATGTCAGAGTTGAGCTTGCGGTATCGGGGTGCGACGACAGCGGTACCGAGTACGGTCTGACCTGCGGGTCGTCCGTAGTGCGCCAGTCCGGCGACCGCAGCCGCGCCTACGGCCGCGAGACCAGCGGCCGGTGCCGCGTTCCACGCGATCGGCAGGCCGATCAGCAGCCCGATGTTCTGCGCGGCGAGGACGAGACCGCGCCACATGCGGGTTGCCTTGAGCTGACGGTGGATCTTCTCCCACTCCTTCAGCTCTCCCGCGTCGGCAGCCTTCTGCTCCAGTTGCACCGAGTTCGGGACCCACCACCAGCGCATCTGCTTGCCGATCAGCCGCGACAAGCCACGCGCAGCGAACCAGCCAAACTTCGTTGCGTACCAAGGCGAACGGACCGCGTGGAACGCCGTCACGTGCCCGCTCCGAGCCAGAGCGCGCGTGGTGGTCGCGCGCAGGTTCTCCCGCCGCAGATGGGTCGGGATGATCGGCAGCCGCGCACCGTCGCTGACCGGGACCGGCAGACCAGGGGTGTCTACCGGAACGATGACCTTGCCCGTGGCCGGGTCATCGTCGGTGTCGTCCAACGCGATCTCGTAGGCGGTGTCCATCGACTCCACCTCGCCCGCCGACAGCGGCACCAGGACCCCGACCGTTTCCTCCGGGGCCTGCGCGGCCTCGGGTACGTCGTCGCGGCGGGCGCGGTCCACACGGTGGGCGTCGAGGTCGATCGGGTCGGGCAGGTTGTTCATGGGTTCGGTCATGTCACTGCTCCTGGTTCTGGGTGGGGCGGGTGTGGATCAGGTGGGCCAGCGCGGCACCCATGCCGAGCACGGCGACGGGCAGGCAGGCAACAGCGGTGGTGATCAGCCACGGGGCGCGGGAGACCCCAGCGGCCTCTAGCAGGTGGTAGGCGACCTGTCCCAGCGCACCGAGCGCGAGGGCCGCGAGAGCGGAGCGTTTGGCGAACCGGCGTGCCTTGGCTGGGACGCGGCCAGACAGCCACACGCGCAGCGCGAAGGCGGCGTAGGTCTCGACACCGATCGGGAGCGTGATTGCAGAGTTGATCGTGAAGCCGTCCGCGATGCCCGGCAGCGGGTGCACGACACCGAACCCGGTCAGCTCCCCGAGACCGACCCAGCCCGACCAGACCGCGACGAACGCGGGCAGCGCCAGCAGCAGCACCGGCCACGACCGAACCGGACGCATCTCATTCGACTCCTCGGAACCGGTCTCAGCACCGGCCTCCGGGGTCGCCTCGGCCGCCGGGGAGATGTCCTCCGCAGTGTCCGGGTAGGCGGCCGCGGGCACCAGTTCGGCCGGGAACACCTCAGCGTCGGAAACCGGGTCCGTCGGCTCCGTGACCTGCGGAAACTCCTGCGCGTTGTCAGCGGTGGCCGTGTCGGCCGCCGCGGTGTCGGTGGTGGTCTCGTTCGGGTTCGGCACCGAGTGGAGCCGGGTCTCCGGACGGTCGTCAGTGCGGTCGTCGGTGAGGGCGGCGTGTACGGCCTTGGCCTTATCCTTGCCGATCCGCAGGTGCTTCATGAGCCGGTTCTGCGACGGGATCTCGCCCAGCTCGTCCGCGAGACGACGGGCGTCCGGGATCAGGTCCTCCACCGGCACCGGGTACGACGTACGAAGCGGCGTGCTCATCACTCGTCCTCCTTGTCCAGGTAGAAGCCCTGCAAGGCGATAGCGGCCTGAGCCGCGCTCACTCGTTCGGCGGCGGCGCGGGCGTGGCCCGAGGTCCGCTCAAGGGCGTCCGCAGCCATGGCCACGCTCTCGGCGGGGTCGCGGGCGTCGTCGTACACGTCGAAGTCGAGCAGCGACCGATCCAGCCCGGTCGCGATCTGGCCAGCGAGCTTGGCAACTGCGTCCTGCATCTGGCTGAGCGAACCCAGCAGCGCATAGGCGACCGGGGCCGGGACCGTCGCGGCGATCGTGGCGTGGTTCAGGAACCGGATCGCCTCGTAGGCAACGTCAGCCGACTTGATCATCTGGTCCGTGCGTTCGGGGTTCATCGCGGCTGACCTCCCGTCAGGTGGCTTGCGACCCAGCCGCCCGCGTGGGGCAGGGTGTCGGTGGTGTGCATGACGTGGTCGCCGTGCCAGACGATCCACGCCGTTCCCAACGCCGTACGAGGCGAGACAACCTGTACGAGGTCGTAGCCCGCGAGCTTCCACCAGCCCAAATCGACCCGTACGAGATCCGACACCGGCAGTTCGGCAGCCTGCTCGGTCATCAGCGCGGTCATGCCACAACCTCCGTCTCCGGAGCGCGGTCGGCCAGCTCCCGGCCGATATCCAGGACCCTGCGCTCAGCGCGCCGGACGCGGCGCGTCTCCAACTCCGACGCGTGCGGCCCGGCGTTGATGAACGCGATCTCGGCGTTCAACAGGTCCAGCTCTGCCGCGATCAACGGCCACTCGTTCTCGATGGTGGTCAAGTCGGCGGCGGACGGTTCCTCGCCGCTGACGGCTGACAGGTGGATGATGCTCATGGGTTGCGCTCCTCTTAAGACGACTAGTGCGACCTGGACGCCTCGGCGGTTGCCTCCGCCGGGGCGTCGCTTCTCGAAATCGCTTTCAAGCTGAA
>NZ_JBFAPF010000021.1:0-4551 GCF_040675555.1 Kribbella sp. NPDC049584 | reverse complement strand
CGCTATCCTGTGAGACGTGACTGACCCACGCAGTGCTCTAGAGGCCGCGACCGCCCGATATCGACAGACAGAGGCGACCCACGAGCAAGCTCGCCAGGAGCTGCTAGACGCCGTGATTGACGCGTTGCGTGCAGGTGTTCCGCCAACCGAGGTTGAGCGGCTGTCGCCGTTTACGGCGGCGTACATCCGGAAGACAGCGCGAGAGCGCGGCGTACCGCCAGCGGAGCGCGGCCGGAAACCGTCCGGCTCCCGGACTGCCGAGTAGTGCGTGGTCTTGGGCATGTCAGAAGTCTTGGCGGCCGCGAGTCTCGCGCTAACTCCGCGTGTATCTCATCTCAACCGTTCGTGACCCATCCAGTCTCATCTCTGTCTCGTGAGACTGATAACTTGACGAGACCGAATCCCGCCCGCTGGGGAGCAGCATGCAGGCTGAAACGGCACTGAAGGCGCTACTGCGAGAGCGCCACCTACAGGAACACCGCGCGTTCTGCCGCGAGTACGACAAGGTTGCGCGCGTGGTCGATCGTGAGCAGGTCAGCGGCTATCCGAGCAAGGCCACGTTCTACAGGTGGCTGTCTGGTTCGCTTACCGGTCTGCCGCACCCCGGACACTGCCGAATCCTGGAGCACATGTTCCCCGGCTGGAAAGCCGAGGCGCTGTTCCTCCCCTGGCCGGACGAGCCTCCCATCGATCCGACTGCCGCACCCATGCCGACAGTCGCGTCAACGCCACAGCCTGCGAGTGTGCTCTCTGCGGCGACCCCAGCCGGATATGCCGGTGTGACCGCCATCTACACGAGCCGTACGGAGTTCTCCCATGAGATCCCGACGCCGAAGCTGTTCGACAACGCCTCGGACGTGGCGGCGGCCGGGCTCTCGCTGAACCTGATCTGCCAGCAGTACCCGGATCTCAAGTTGCGTGCGCTCCTGCGCCGGGCATCGGTCCGTCTGCTGTTCCTCGACCCGGACGGCGAATCGGTCAAACGCCGAAATCGCGAGGAGGGCCACGAGGAAGGGCACCTCTCTGCGTGGTCGCGGGGAAACATCAACATCATGAGCAGGCTCCGGGATGAACTCGGGGCGGCGGCCGACAAGCTAGAGCTGCGGATGTATGACGAAACCATTCGGTTCAATCTGATGTTCATCGATCAGAAACTCTGCGTCATGCAGACCTACTTGCCCGCGCTCCGGGGCCTAGATTCGCCAACATTTGTCATGGAGCGGACTGGCAACGATTCGTCGGATCTGTACTCTGTCTATGACCAAATCTTCGCCTCACTCTGGGAGACAGGTAAGACCATATGACGGACCTGTCGAGGCTCCTGAACATCGCGAACGAGGCGGTAGATATCGGACGGAAATCCGCGATAACCAGCGACCAGGGAGCGGTAACGTCCAAAGGTGATCGCGACATGGCATCGGAGGTTGACTTCGCCGTCGAACAGGCAATCAGATCACATCTGGCGAAGGTCACGCCCGAGATTGAGTTTCTCGGCGAGGAGGAAGGCCGGTCCGGAGATTCGGGCGAGCTTCTGTGGGTTCTCGATCCGATCGACGGTACAGCGAATTTCGTTCACGGAATTCCTCTCGTTGCAATATCCCTTGGTCTTGTCGCCGGGGATACATCTCTAGCTGGCGTTATTGATATGCCCTTCCTGGATCGACGCTACGCCGGAAGTCAAAGTGGCGGATCCTACTGCAATGGGCGGCGGATATACGGCGGGAAATGCGGTCGCTTGAATGACGCGATTGTCGCGATCGGAGACTACGCCGTAGGCGATGGGTCGGAGGAGCGGAATCGGCCCCGACTCGCTCTCACTGCGTTGCTGGCGGCAACGGTGCAGCGGGTGCGCATGCTCGGCACAGCAGCCACCGACCTTGCGTGGGTCGCTGACGGCAGCCTCGACGCCTCGGTCATGTTCAACAACAAGCCGTGGGACACGAGCGCAGGTGTCCTCATCGCTCGTGAGGCAGGGGTTGCCGTGCTCGACACGGACGGCACTCAGCACACCTTCAACTCACGCGGGACCGTCGCTGTCGCTCAACAGCTCGCACCGGAGCTGCTTTCCCTCATCGCGGAAGCTTCGGGGTGACGTGCCCGAGTTATCGTTGCGATCCCGTTGGGTCCACGTCCTCGTTGTCGACCGGATCCCTAAGGACCTCTAGCGTTGGGTTCGCAAGGAGAAGGCGTGCAGGTTTTCTTTTCTGCTTGCTGGAGGTCGGAGTCCCCGTCAGGACGGCGTGGGCAGGATCGACCTTGAGCGGACGCTCGCTATTGACCACCTCGTCTTGCTTAACGCCATAACCGGCTTGTCGGGCCGCAAGAGCGGGAAAGCGCATAAGTCCGTAACTCTCATGCGCCTCAAGTACGTCCATCGGATCCAATCCGAGTTGCGTCAACTTGGAGCCCATGTAGACGGATACTTCGGTGTCCCCCGATGAAGGGAGGAGCGCGGCAGACGAGGGATACCGGCGCTTTCGGTTGGCATCATAGTGCGCCTGACTTGGCGGCACCCGGCGATACAAGAGATCTGAGTCGGGGACTGTCCCGTCATCCTCAGGCGTCACGGACATCAGTCGCAGAATTTACCAATTAGAAGGCTAAGTTCTTTCGCGAGTCGTGCACGCGGGTAGACGTCTTCTTCCCATTCGCGACTACCTTCCTGGCACCAGGCCGACACGCGGCCGTCAGACTCAACGTAGACCTCCAGATCAACGCCAGCGCAATGCCACTCCAGCTGCAAACCACCGTCTGGAGTCGGCACGAACTGCGGCGGAATCGAGTCCGGCGACATCGTCTCTGCGAGAACAGTCAGCGACATCTGGATGGCATCATGGCTCACCGGCTCGCCCTCGGCTCCGTCCCAGCCTTTCTGCAGTGCGATGATTGCCTCAAGACGTTCGACAACTTTGGTCACCCACTGTGGGAGCCGCGTGTCGGACCAAACGTCAACGTTTGCCCGTACAGCAACAGCGAAAGCTGGCACGCGCTCTCGAGCGGGTCGAGACTTCCTGGCCCCGAATATCTGCCAACCGCCAACCCACTCTGCCGCTACCGTCACTCAGATCTCCCCCATCCCTTTTGAGCCTCCGCAGTGGTGTTGGCTGCGAATGCCCGAACAATCTGATCGTGGCCCTCATCAAGGAATGCCATCATCATTTCAATCGCGGACATATTGGGAAAGCGCTCACTTGGTTCGCCACGGTAAGTCAGTGCGAGTCGCACAGTATCCGAACCAGCCGGGACAAGTTCCGCCGCGATGTGAAGGCGCGCATAATCGACGCCTTCTTTAGTCTTGAAGGTGAAGTGCTGCGCGGTGCTTGCAGAAGAGGCGTCAAGCGGCGCCATACCACTACTCTGGCCGATATCACTCAAGGGCAACAGACTCGCTAGGACATCCGGTCGCAAACTGCTATCCATCGGTATGTCATTAATGTAATTGATCTCCGCCTGAGTGACCGGGAGATCTTCACGTCCAATCTGATCAGCAAATTCTTTGATGTTCCGGAGGAATCCTTCTCGGAATTTTTCATAGCGCGGATACGCCGTATCTTCTTCAACACGCCGCCACGCGCAATGGAATCGATTGTCTTGAATCTGGATCAGACTTGCCCGATCCTCGGCCAGGAAGACCACCATCGGCATGGGAGGGAAATCCAGAAACTGGAATTCAACCCCGGACTGTGCCGCCCGCCCAAAGCGCTCGATCTGCAGCGGAACAGGGGGATGCTCTTCGGCGACTGGGTAGTCCGACATGAAGCGTCGATGCAAATCGCCGAGGTCAATGACTCTCAACTTGAGGCCCTCAAATGACACGCCCATACTGACCTCAGTCACTGGCGGGCGCTCGAACAGCGGCAAGCCAGGCGCGCGTGTGTATGACGGTGCGTGATCGGTCATGCAGCCCACCTGCCCCTCTCCTCAATGCTACGCGTATGTGCTGGTCACCGTACGGTAGCGTGTCAAGGTTTGGCCTCCTACCGCATCGACCGAAATGTCATCGACCTGTCAGCATGCTGTGGTACCGGAGGCATGCCTCGATTCGCTTGAGAGCGAACACAGGTAGCGGTCCCGCCATCCAGGCATCGCTCTGACCTTCGGTTTTGCCTCCATCCGGCCGGAGCGGACCGCATCTTACGACCGAGGTAGGCGTTAGGAGATCCGCCTAACCGCTTGTCCTGCCGGTGGGACTGTCCCAGGTGTCCCACAGTCCCAGAGTGCCCCCTGACCTGCGCAAACACCTGGGACACAGCACGTTGTCCGGTGTCCCAGGTGTCCCACCGGGATTCGGCTGCTGCCACACCTAGCCCGGTCCCTCAGCCCCCAATGTTCCAGCACAAGAACGGCTGAAACATGAGGGGCCGAGGTGACCGCGAAAGGGTCTCAAAGTGGGTCTCATCCGCCATCGTCCAGCAGCGTCCGCGACAGTCCGATCGGCAGCAACTCCACGCCTGGACGAGGGCGAGCGATCACCGGCGGATTCCAGATGACGGTCTTGGAAAGCGTGTTGGGGGCAACCCCTCACGAGTTCGAATCTCGTATCCTCCGCCA
>NZ_JBFAPF010000020.1:0-21848 GCF_040675555.1 Kribbella sp. NPDC049584 | reverse complement strand
GCCGCATTCTGCGCGCTGTCATGCCGATGACAGACTGGCCGGATGGTAGCCGCCGTCTACTACTTCGCCACTCCGGACGATCATGCGAAACTGCTTTACTACGTCGGTGAGCCGGTGAAGGCGAGCCTTCCCCCCTGGCCGCTCGTTGACTTTCCGCCCACGGTGCTGACCCGGGACCGGGCGTTGACCATGCCCCAGTGATGGTCGTCCACCATGATTTCGGTCCACCGTACGGTGGCAACGCCCCGCCATGGCACCTGAGACCACCAGTGTGGATGGCTGCTCGGAAGAACGCGCCCGGGGCGCCGGCACCAAATCGGCAGCGGGGCTCGAGGCGACGCGCACCCACGGAGGTATAGCCATCCGTCGAACATAGGTTCGAGAATCTCTGGGGGCTCGAGGTGTGGGGTACTGGCCGGCAGTTGGACGACTATCTGCGTGGTCGGCTTCAGCGCGCGCTCGACGAGGTTGCCAGGATCGAGCCTGACGTGATCCTCAGCGAAAACGGGGATGTCTTGGTGGCCGCGCTGCTCGAGAAGCACCTGCCTACCGAGATCCGCGTCGATTGGGACAGTCCGACTCGGACTCCGGTGACCGAGGTCGTCACCCAGTTCAACGACCAGTTCCACCCCGATCGTGTCCACGACGTGCCTGCGAGCCGAGTGGCCATCACCTACCCGATCTCGGGTACGACGGAGATGCTCGACTACCGAGCTTCCCGGTTCAGCCTCGGAGGCACGTACGGCAAGGTTTCGAAGGAAGGCGTGCAGGTGGAGGTGATCGAGCGGACACTCGATGCCGCCGCGATCCGAGCACGGGTCGACCAGGTCAGGCAGAACGTCGAGCAGCGAATCGGCTGGGCGAACGCCGATCTCGACGCCTTCCGTGCTCCCGCCGAGCAGAGCATTCGTGCGACCTACGTGGCGCGTAAGAGACGCATCCTCAACGACCGTGCCGTGGAGGAATCACTCGGGATCCCCGTCCATGCGTCGAAGTCTCGGCTGCCCGTTCCGGCGCGGCGGAAGCAAGTGACGCTCCGGGCGCGAAACGCCCAAGCCGCCTTCGTACCTGAGCCCGTGCTGGACGAGGCGATCTATCAAGATGTGCTTCAGGCTGCCCGCGCATGGGCGAACTCGCTCGAGCGGACCCCCGGGACCGGGGCCAAGCTCGAGGAGGAGGAACTGCGTGGCCTCTTGCTCGGGAACCTGAACTCGTATTGGGAGGGCGCGGCCGGCGGTGAACTCTTCAATGGCAGCGGCAAGACCGACATTCTGATCCGTTACCAGGACCGCAACGTCTTCATCGCCGAGTGCAAGGTCTGGGACGGCGCCAAGGTCGTGGCCGCTGCTCTCGATCAACTGCTCGGCTACCTCGTCTGGCGCGACTCCAAGGCCGCCCTCATCGTCTTCATCAGGACGAAGAATCCTGGAGCGACGATCGAGAAACTCCACACCGCCGTCGAGGCGCATCCACGCCACGTCCTGACCAAAGATGCGTCAGACCCGAGCAAGCGCGCCGATTACGTCCTCACCGCCGACGACGAAGGCCGGAGGGTCCTCCTCGCAGTGATCCCGGTGGTTCTCCGCCCGACCGACGCCTGACACCACGGTGAGCGGCCGAGCTTTCACCGACGTGTACTTCAGTTCGCGGGCCGGTCACGCTCTGCTATGGACACGGAGGGTAGCCGTAGTCCATCGTTGACTCTTTGCCGACAAACACTGTGGGGGCCACGATGTTCAGCGCAGGTTTAGGCTTGCCGTCCAACCGCAAGGGCACGTGATCGCGTGGGAGCTCCGTACGTCTCGAGCCGGCGTCTGGTCGACAATGCGATGTCGGCGATGTTGTCGGCGATCGAGGTCTACAACAAGCCGCGGATGACCTATCGCGAAGAGATCACCGTCATCGCGATCGTCAACGCGTGGGAGCTGGCTCTGAAGGCGACTCTCCGGAGAGCGGGTCAGAGCATCTTCTACCGCAAGCAGCGGAATCAGCGCTACCGATCGATTGCTCTCGACGATGCGCTCGGGCGAGTCGACGCGGGCAAGTTGTGGCCGAAGAAGACCGACGGTGGGGCGATCCTCGCGAATGTGAAGGCGTTAGCCGAGTACCGCGACCGAGCGATTCACCTGTACAACGCGCCAAGCCTCGGCTCGGTGATTTATCCCTTTCTCCAGCAGAACGTCCTGAACTTCCGGGACTTTATGGTTGCGAAGTTCAACAAGGATCTGGCCGACTCGATCACGTGGCAACTGCTCCCTCTCGGCGCCTCTGCGCCTGGCGATGCAGTGCAGTTCATGCGGGTTGATAAGAGCGCTGCTGCGGTGGCAGAGGTTCAGGACTTCCTCGACGAATTGCGTCGTCTCATGGACGCAGCCGAGGCTGCCGGTAGTGATACTGCCCGTGTGGCGACCGTATACGACATCAATCTTCAATCGGTCAAGAAGCTGACCAGCGCCGATCTGGCTGTCGCGGTCTCGTCAACGGCTACGGGTCAGATCGTCTGGAAGAAGATGGATCCGAATCAGACACACCCTTACAGCACGAGCGACTTGCTGGCGAGAGTGAACAAGCGCCGGAAAGGGCGAAAGCTGACGTCGTATGACTATGCGGCGATCTGCTGGAAAGAGGGCCTGCGTGACAACCAGAAATATGCCTGGAGACACAGCAATGGCTCGAGCTACGTGTGGTCCGGCGATGCCCACCTGTCGTCGTACGACGACAAGTACTACGACTCGGTCAAGGCTGAGTACACGAAGAGCCGCACCGTAACTCGCGGTCAGACATTGAGGAGACATGGCGTCTATGATCCTTCCGCTGACGCGCCGTCATAGTCCGCCATCGTTGTCGGGCGAGCTGTGTCCTCCGTTTCGGGAGCTCGCCACAAGTGTTCACTCCGCGCTCGGGCAAGGCCGGGCGGTGGGGTTGATGCCTTGGGAGACCTACGAGCTGCCAAAAAGTTGCTATAGACAAATAGCTGCTCCGTCCCAGCTCCGAGGGACGTTGGCAAACGACGATCGTCAACGAGAAGTGATGAGGTGCAAAACCGCAGGTCGGAGGCCGTTTTCGGCGATCCGCGAGCCGGTCTGTTCGCGGCTGGAACAGATCTACACCATCTTCGAAGGCACCTCAGATATCCTGCGCTTGGTGATCGCCCGAGCCATCTCCGGCATGCGCATCACGTAGGTGTTCCGCAGGCTCAAAGGCTGGTTTCCGGTTGGTAGTGCCGGTTCGCCTTTGGGCCGCGATCACGCCTGCGTGGAACCGCCGCCTTCCAGACCAACTTGTCGTACGTCCGCGCCCGAATGTGCTTGTCATCGGTCGAAACAGAAGCTTCACGATCCGCGGCTCACCGTCGGTCTTCTCCCAAGGCAGGGTGTACGGCCGGGGTGTGTAAGCCGGGATGTGCTCCTTGACGACGAGCGCCGTCCCGCCGGACATCGGCACCGTCCGCTCGGTGTCGTTCTTCGGCAACGCGAAGACAAAGTCCCGCCCAAGCTTCTTCACCTGCCGCCGCACATGGAATGACCATCTCGGCGAAGTTGACGTCCTCCTCTGCCAGCGTGAGCAACGCACCCTGCCGTAGCGCGCGCGACCCCAAGGAAGCGATCAGACGGTATTTCGGCGCGCGACCCTCCACGATCCGAAACACGACTTCGTCGCTCCAACTGATCGTCCGTCCGCTCTTCGCGGCGGGGACCTTAACCGACCGGCCCCTTGGTCGGGTTCTTCTTGATCGCCTGGTCATCAACCGCGACCTACCTCCAACCTCCCATGCAACACAAGGAACGCCGTACGTGGGGTCGATGGCCCCAACCGCGCATCCAGATCAGCCACCCAAGCAGCAATCTGCGACGGCTTGATCGTCCGAAACTGCCGCCGCCCAAATTCCGGATCCACATGCAGCCGCAACGACGATTCGTACCGGATCAGCGAAGCCGGATCCACCACCCGCGAGGCCAGCCACCGCTCCGCAACCTCCCAGAACCGAACCTTCCCGGCTTCGGATCGATGTACTCCCCACGCTCCGGTCTGTGTCCATCGCGTTTGCATGGCGCTCAGCCGGCCCATTCGTACTGAAGGCCTTCGTCCGCTGCCTACCCGCCGGATCCACCCGTCCCGCCAACCACCGTTTCCCCTTCGCCCACCGCTCATTTCGAAGTCGCGCAGTGCTGCCGTCGGCCCGCTTCACAGGCCGCGTCCACTGATCCCTCACACAAGCCATCTCGCCATACCTCCGTCGAGTTGATGTGCGGCACCTCGACGTCTGAGACCGGAGGACTTGCCCGGATCGGTGTTCACGTCGCGCGGAGCCGACGGCCGGTTGCGAGCTGGTCGGGCAGACCGAATGCTCGTCCGCCGTGACGTCTACCTCTGCAAGTCTGCACCCCAGAAACTTCGGGAGCCGTGCGCTGGCAAGTAGCGTCCCTCGCCGCGCTCGCAGACCGCCAGTCCCGCGCTGTCACCCCGCTCTCCAACACACGTCTCACCCGCGCCACATGACCTCATCCGTCCTGACTCTGCGCGTTGGCTGCTGAGCTTCGACTGCGATTTGCTGCCGGGGGTACCGGAGCGGCATGGATCAGACCAGGAGCCCGGTGCTGGAGGCCCTCGCGGACTACCATCGGCGGGAGTACGCGAACTTCTGCCCGCCGGGTCACAAGCAAGGTTTGGGTGCCGACGACGCCGTACTGCGGACCCTGGGCGCCGACGTGTTCCGCTCCGACGTTCTGGCCACCGGGGGTCTCGACGACCGGATGAGCCGGGGCGAGGTCGTGCAGGAGGCGCAGGAGTTGATGGCGGACGCGGTCGGGGCGGAGCACGCGTTTTTCTCTACGTGTGGAAGCTCGTTGTCGGTGAAGAGCGCGATGATGGCGGTCGCGGCGCCGGGGGAGTCGATGCTGATCGGCCGGGACGCGCACAAGTCGGTTATTGCGGGACTGACCCTGACCGGGATCGAGCCGATCTGGGTGCGGCCGCGCTGGGACACTGAGCTTCATCTGGCGCACCCGCCGTCGCCGGAGGCTTTCGACCGTGCCTTCGCCGAGCATCCGGAGGCGGTCGGTGCCCTGGTGACCAGTCCGTCGCCGTACGGCACCTGTAGTGATCTCGAGGCGATCGCCGAGGTGTGCCACCTCCGTGGGAAGCCGTTGATCGTGGACGAGGCGTGGGGCGCGCACCTGCCGTTCCACGACGACCTTCCGACGTGGGCGATGGATGCCGGCGCGATGTCTGTGTGGTGTCGATCCACAAGATGGGCGCCGGGTTCGAGCAAGGCTCGGTCTTCCACCTGCAAGGCGACCTGATCGATTCGGTCCGGCTGAGCCACTGCGCCGATCTGCTGTCGACCACGAGTCCTAATGTGTTGTTGTACGCCGCAATGGACGGCTGGCGGCGACAGATGGCGTTGCACGGCCAGAAATTGCTCGGAGCCGCGCTGAAGCTTGCCGCCGAGGCCCGGACCGAGATCGACAACCTGCCAGGACTCAATGTCCTCGAGGACCGCCTGGTCGCGAAGGAGGCCTCCCACGACCTCGATCGGTTGCAGATCATGGTCGACACCCTGGACGCCGGCATCTCCGGCTACCAGGCATCCGACTGGCTCCGAGCAGAGCGCGCGATCAACGTGGGACTCGCCGATCACCGGCGGATCGTCGCTCAGTTCACGTTCGCCGACGACGAGAAGCAGGCCGATCGGTTGATCTCCGCCCTGACCGATCTGACTCGGACGTCGCTGCCCGCACCGAAGTCCGTCGTTCTGCCGACGCCGGATGATCTCGAGCTCGAACAGGTGCTGTCACCCCGCGAGGCCTTCTTCGCCGCTCAGGAGACGGTACCGGCGGAGGAGGCGGTGGGTCGGATCGCGGCCGAGCAGGTCACGCCATACCCGCCCGGCATCCCGGCCATCTTGCCCGGGGAGCGCATCACGCCGGGCGTCGTCGACTACCTCCGATCGGGTGTCGAGGCGACGATGGTTGTCCCTGACGCGGCCGACCCGTCGGTCAAGACCATCCGCGTTGTGCGCTGAGCGACCAGACCGTGGTGGGCGTGAGCTCAGGTACTGGTACGAAACTTCGGTAGCACGGCGCGGATGATGACGACGTCTTCTTCGTCGATACCGAGTGGGATGGTTCCGGTGAGTTGCTGGGCGCGCATGAGCGGGCCGAGTGGTCCGTTCATGCGTTCTCGTACCTCGACGTCCACGAGACCGGTCTCGCGCAGGCGGTACAGCGTTGTGTCGACGCCGATGAGCGAGGAATGCACGAGGAGTAGGACGCCGCCCGGACGTAGGTGGGCGGCTGCGCCGGCGCAGATCCCGTCGAGAACGATCCGTCCGTCGTTACCTGCTTCCCAGGCCCGGGATCGGCCGTAGCGGGGTACGCAGGGCCGCGCAGAGGGGACGTACGGAGGGTTGCTCACGATTAGGTTGAACCGCTCGCCGACTACGGGTGCGAAGGTCTGCCCACGAAGCGTTCGGACCCGCACGCCGTGGCGGATAGCGTTGAGCTGGACGGTGAGCAAGGCGCGACGGGAGACGTCTGTCGCGGTCGTGGCTGCACCACATTGGGCCGCGGTGAGGGCGAGAACCCCGCTGCCGGTGCAGAGGTCGAGTGCTGTTGCGGTCGGTCCGAGCGGTTCTTGGCGGATGGCTTCGGCGAGCATCCAGGAGTCGGAGATGGGCGCGAAGACGCCGGGCAGCGTCAGGAGTCTCATGGAACGAGCACCTCGGCGAGCCGAGGGACGACGGCGACCGGGCCGAGCGTCCGAACACCTTCCACCAGTGGCTTCCCGACCATCGTCCGTACGTCGTCCAGGTCGCCCGCCGCGTCGGGTTCGACGATGTTGACCAGGTCGTGCAGGCGGTGGTGAACCTGCGATGACGAAACCACTTGGCGACTGACGACCTCGCGATAGCGGGACCCGAGGTCGGAAGCTCGCTCGGTCCGCGAGAGCGCGATCTCAAGCTCATATGCCGGCTGTTCTAGCTTGACTCTCGGATCGGCAACAGCCGTCACCACGTCGCTGGCGTCCACGGGCAGGCAGTCGCGCCGTACGACGAGCAACTCGTGCTCCAGGCCGACGGCTCCTCGGCAGATGGCGCCACACGGGGACCGGAGCCGACCAGAGTCACGAGGGACCTCGAACATGAAAACTCCTTTGCCGAAAGGGAGAGGAGCGGTACCCCCGCGACTCTCCGGAAACCCCTACGCGTGCGGCATCAGTCGCCCGGACTGCCCAGCCATCCGCCCGCCTTGACGCCAGCTCCCGAGACCCGGTCGACCTGGGCAGGGTCAAAATCAGCCTTGGGGATCAAGGAGGCTCGGCCGTGGTGGTGGACAGCATCGGTAGGTCGACGCCTCCGTCGTAGTCACGACTCCGTCCAATGCCAGTGCTCCCCGAGCGGGCGTGCCGCTGATATCGCGGTGACTAGCGCATCTGTTCGATGCGGTCACTATCGATGCCGCGGCCGCGGTATCGGGCTGCGACTGCTTGTGTGGGTGGAACGACGGCGACGATGGCCTGGTTCAGCGGTTCCGTGTGGTGGTTGCCGGTGGCGCTGTGGGCGGATCGCAGCAATGGCCCTGTCGTCGCAGCTCGTCGCTGTAGTCAGATTTGCCGGAGGGTGCGGAAGTAGTGGGCAGCATGGCGGTTGTCCTGCCTGACTGGGTCCCGCCGAAATCGGGCCGGCTGTTCGACCGCGCCGGGACGCCATCCGGGTATCCACCTCTCCGCGCCCCAAACGCGTCCCTCAGCACATGTATGCGGATCGATCGCTGAAGAACCGAGCGTCTCGGTCGGCGGCCAGTTGGTCGATCCACCGTGCGACGCCGAGGGCCTGCAATTCGCGCTCGCGTTCGTATCCGACCTGCCAGTTCGGCTTGTGGTTGACGAAGAGCACGGGTCCCGAGGGCGTTTCGAACTCTGCGGCGGTCGACCGTCCGGGGAAGTCCTGCGGGTTCACTCGCCCGGTCACGCACAGATTCGATCTTCTCGACACGAGTCCGGGCGCACTTCCTTGAATCCTTCGCGGGGTGCGTCGCGCCGGGCAGGCCAGTCGCCGTGCCGGCACCAGATGTTCAGCGTCGCCACGCGGATACGTTCAGCCACGCGGACCTGCTCCAAATCAGGGCCTGAAACGAGTCGAGAGAGTCACCGCGAGCTCGAACAGCGCGACCGCCGCGCACAGGGAGGCCACGAACAGCAGGAACTGGGACGAGCCGAAGAAGGCCAGGAACACCGCTGTGGCAACGCAGATGGCGAAGGCCGCGGTGCTGGCGATCAGTTCCAGGCGCTCACGCCGGGCCGTGGATCGTCTCGGGCCGGTCGATCGCATCAGTCATCACCTGTCCTGGTGCATGTCCAGACGGGACCCACCTGTTCCCCGATGGAGCCGCACCAAATCGCGGGTCAGCTGAGTTCGACGTACGACGGGACGCGACCCGCGCCAGCTGCTTCGTGGCGAACCGGCAGGGAGCCGGGGTCACCAGCGGGCGGAGGGCGAGTCGAGGAGGTGGTCGGCGACGCAGCGCGAACCGGGACGACGAGTGACCGAGCATCGTTGCCGGTGTTGCAGTTGGAGCTCCGGCCTGCTGAATGACTACCGTCGCGTTCATGCCCTCGACACACAGCAGATGGAGCAATTGATCGGTACGAACGCATCCACGGCGAGCGAGGTGAGATTTTGGTCGGGCTTGAGCACAGAGGCGCTCAACTGCGAAACAGGTGGCGAACATCTGGCGGGGGCGATGTACCGCAGTGGAGAAACGTCGCCTCGGTCTGCTGCTTTTGGCACACGACGCCTGGGTACTGGGGGGCCGAGTTTGCATACGAGTGGGAGGTAGTCATGCCTGGCAAGTCTGCGAATGTGAAGAATGAGAAGCAGTATGAGGCGCTGAAGGACAAGGGGATGTCCAAGGAGCGTGCGGCCAAGATCGCGAACTCGCCGAAGTCCAGTGAGCATGGTGGTAAGCAGAGCGGGAAGGGCGGCAAGAGCAGCCAGGGTGGAACGACTGCGCAGAAGAAGAAGGCCGGTCGCAAGGGTGGCAAAGCCGCTGCGTCGAAGGGCTGACGCCAGCGTCTGGTCAGAGGTTGTTGCTTTGTGTGTCAGCCTGAGACCAGTCACCCGTTCAAGGTCAACGTGACCAACCGACCGCTGGCGCTCGGATCTCGTGCTCGGCGCAGGCGGGCCAGTTGGCGGGCAGGGTGCAGTAGCAGTCAGTCGCAGAGGCGTGCGGTGGTGGCGGCCTCCACGGCCACGCTGATCCCTCGGTCCGACCGGATGCGTGTGGAGACGGGGGTCCCCTTCCTTCGCCTCCATCTCCCTCTCGTCGGGCGGTGGCGTCGAAATTGACGAAGGATGGCGTACCGGTCGTCGCGCACCGTCAGTACTGTCGGTCGCCGCTTGCGAACTGCCTGATTGCTGCTGGTTCCTGCGCGCCTTTAGGCGGTGGAGGGTGCAGACTGAGGGTGGCGCGTGTGACTGATTCGGTCTGCGCGGGGAGGTGCTTGTCATGGAGATGCATGAGCTCATCACCGTGATCAACGAGGTGGCTACCTCGCTGTTGGTGCCGATCGATCTGCAGACGACGCTCGACCAGATCACCCGCAGTGCCACCGAGGCGATTCCCGGGATCGACTACGCCAGCATCTCGGTCACCAGCAAGACCGGCCGGATCGAGACCCTCGCCCCGACTCACCGCGTTGCGATCCAAGCCGATCAGCTCCAGTACGAGCTGCGCGAGGGGCCATGCTACGCGGCGGTGACCGGCGTACCAGTGGTGCAGGTCGACGATCTGGCCTCGGATCTGCGTTGGCCGGCGTACGGCCCGAGAGCGGCCGCCTCGTTCGGGCTCGGGTCGCAGTTGGCGTTCCAGTTCCATGCCGAACCGCATGCCCGCGGCGCGCTCAATCTCTATGCGACCCGCGCCCACGAGATCGACACGGATTCCCGGCAGTTGGGGATGATGTTCGCGCGGCTCGTAGCGGTGGCTCTGGGGTGGGCACGACATGACGAGACCTTGAGTGAAGCTCTGCACAGTCGTCAGCTGATCGGGCAAGCCGTCGGCATCATCATTGAGCGCTACCGGCTCGACCCCGACCGTGCGTTCGCCTTTCTCGTACGGGTTTCCCAGACCGGCAACATCAAGCTCCGTGAGGTCGCGGCCGGAATCATCGCCGACGCCGTCACCCCAGTCGAGTGCCGGCCACACCGGCCAGGAAAACCTCCTCCGCCGGTGCAAACTCCGGCATAGCCCAAGGCTGCCGACGGCCCCCGGCAACCACGTCATTGTTCACTCCGCCGGCCGGCGGTGGCGGCGGCGTACGGCGGTGGGATCGCTGATCTTGGCGAGTTGGTCGCGGAACCTTCGCTGGTAAAGCATCCGGTGGATGGCAACCGGCGCGAGGGGCAGTGCGACGGCCGGGCGTGAAAGGCGCTCGTAGGTGGAGTCGTCGGAGGCGAGGAAACGTTGCGTGGCGCGAGTTCAACCAGCTGGCTTGCGCGGCTAGCGGTGTGTCGGCGCCAAACTCGCCGACCTTCTCGGCGGGCACCGTGGCCGGGATCGGTGGTGTCCAGAAACGACATCGACGGTCCCCGAGCAGTACGGCACGGCCACGCGATCGCGGACACGGTTGCCGAGGTCGCGACCGGCTTCGCCGATAAAGAGGTCCGCGCCGCCCTCGAACGCGCACTTAACACGCCCTGGACCACGCCAAGTGCTGAGTTTCCGTCGCCGCACGCGGGGTACCGCCGGATCATGCCTCATGCGATCGTGACGGGTTCGGACAGTGGGATCGGGCGGGCGACGGCCGTCCAGTTGGCGAAGGACGGCTTCGATGTCGGAGTCACCTGGCACAGCGACAAGAGCGGCGCCGAGGAGACGGCTGGGGAGATCCGCGAGATCGGCCGTCGTGCGATTGTCGAGCACCTCGACTTGGAGAAGCTGCCCGACGCTGCCGACGTGATCGACAACCTCGCGGACAGCCTCGGTGGCCTCGACGTACTGGTCAACAACAGCGGAACTGGCAGCAGCCAACTCGCCGTCGATCTCGGGTACGACGAGTGGCGCAAGGTGATCAGCGTCGACCTCGACGGCGCGTTCCTGTGCCTGCAACGCGCGGCTCGTCGGATGATCGCGGCCGGCAACGGTGGCCGGCTGATCGCGGTCACCAGCGTGCACGAGCATCAGCCGCGGGTGGGATCGGCGCCGTACGACGCGGCGAAGGCCGGACTCGGCTTGCTGATGAAGACCCTTGCCCTCGAGCTGGGAGAGCACGGCATCACCGCCAACTCGGTCGCGCCGGGGGAGATCGCGACGCCAATGACAGGTCAGACGGACGAGGATCCACGGCAGACGCGTCGCCCCGGCGTGCCGCTCGGCCGGCCGGGCGATGCCCGGGAAATCGCCGCCGTGATCGCGTTCCTGGCTTCCCCCGGCGCCGCGTACGTCACCGGCACGAGCATCGTCGCCGACGGCGGGATGCTTCAGATGGGTCCGATGGCCGGTAGCCACCTCACGTCCGACGACTGGCGCCGGCCTTGATCGGATGCTCTGGGGTGCCGAATCACTTAGGCGTACAGGGGCCGAACCTGGAGTCCGACGGCCAAGCGCCGGCTGACGTTCGCCGTCACTGGGCGAAGCCCTCGCTCTGGGTGTGCTCGTCGGCTACGCGGACGCCGTAGTGATACGCGAGCTTGCCGCCCAGCCAGCCGGACACGCCGAGCACCCCGAGGGCGATCAGCGTGATGACGAACCCCACGACCGAAGCCTCTTCGTGGTCCTGGGCGGCGCGGATGGCGAAATTGAGGACGAAGAGCGCCACGGCCGTCAGGTTCAGGATCAGATGTGTGATGCCGGTCCGGAAAGCGCGGGTCCCGCGCGGGATCGCCAGCAGGTCGATCAGGCCGAAGATCGCCGCGACCACCGCGCCGATGATGCCGATGGCAATCAACCAGTACGCGCCTTCGGCGAACGTCTGTTCGTCGCTCTCGACGGCCAGCGCGACGACATCGAACACCAGGCTCGCGACCCAGGCTCCGATCGGGACTGTGACGAGGATCGGGTGGAAGGGATGGCCGTACGGACCGGCCAACACGGTCCGCGGCTGCTTTGCCTGCTGCAAGGAAGTCCTTTGCTGACCTTCCATGACTGCTCCTTCGTCCGAGCCGCACCCGGCGGCACAACCGCGTACGGCGCCCGTTCCATGCAGCGCTGCGGTACCCCCTCGAAAGGCGGTCAAAACAACCGCTCCGACTCAGCGTTTCAAGCGTCCCCGAGTGGGAACCGCGCGGCTATAGCGGATGAGTTCGGGAGCGTGATGAGATGACGACCGCACGGGAACTGATGACGCCGGGCGCCGAGTGCGTCGGCGAGAACGAGACGCTGGTGGACGCGGCGCGGAAAATGCGCGATCTGGACGTCGGCGCGCTGCCGATCTGCGGCGAGGACAACCGGCTGAAAGGCGTGCTCACCGATCGCGACATCGTGGTGAACTGCGTCGCCGACGGCCGGGACCCGGCCCAGGTGACCGCGGGGTCCTTCGGTCAGGGCAAGCCGGTAACCGTCGGCGCGGACGACAGCCTCGAGGAGGCCCTGCGCACGATGGAGGAGCACCAGGTACGGCGTCTGCCGGTGATCGACGGCCACGAATTGGTCGGCATGCTCGCTCAAGCAGACCTCGTTCAAGCGTCACCCACCAAGGCCGGCGAAACAGTCAGCGAGATCTCGGAGTCGAACTGACACCACCGAGACTGCCGCTCGACAGGGACGAGAGGGCATGTCAGGCGTTTGGCATGCCCTCTTGGGTGCCATGTCCGGTGACTGCACTGCCCGGGACGCCGAGTGGGATCCGTCGTCGGACGGACGCACCTGAACCGACCCAGAGTGCCATCAAGGTACCTAGATTCGAACAGAGGTCCGAATCAAATCATGCCTGCGTTAAAAGCGCGTGGTTAGCCGCCCTGTCCGAAGCCAAGCACGCGTTAAACCGGCTGGGTCGGCCTAGCCCAACATTAGGTGCGGGGCGACCCTCACGACCGGCGCATTCGGAAATTGCGTCATCACCCTGCTGCGAGGGCACGCGAGGCGTCAGCCGAGCCTTGAGGCTGACCTGGACGCTGACCGTGGAATAGGTGGTTGGCCGGCGCGGCGGTCTGCTCGGTACGGCTCGAGGGCCGAGGGACGGCGTTTCAGGTACGGGACCGCCTGCGGGGCGATCGATTCGTAGTACTCGACGAGGTTGCCGATGTTGCTCAGCTAAACGGTCCGCGGGCGATCTTCATCGTGTACTCTCCCGGACGACGTCGAGTGGGGCCTTGTCGCGGCGGAGCCCCTGGAACCTCGGATGTCGGAGTTGGCCGTCGCGGGTCCATTCGGTGAAGCCGACCTGGGCGACGAGCCGCGGTTCGACCCAGTGCACCCGGAGGCGGGGAAGCTTTCCGCCGGTGAAGGCCGGCTCGTCGCGCTCGAGCGCCTCCAGTTGCTGCCCCAGTTGCGTCAAGGTCCGCTGGTCGTAGCCCGTACCGACCTTTCCGGCGTAGCGGAGTTGCCCGCGCTCGTAGTACCCGATGAGGAGAGCGCCGAAGCCAATTCGGGTGCCTTGGGGATCGGTGTAGCCGCCGATGACGAACTCCTGCTCAGCGGCGCATTTGAACTTGAGCCAGTCCCGGGAACGTCCCTGGGCGTACGGCGCGTCCGCGCGCTTGGCGATCACACCCTCCCAGCCCTGGCGGCAGGCGTGCTTCCAGTAGCTCTCACCCTCGGTGTTGCGGTGCGGGGTGTAGCGAAGCGGACCGTGGTACGCGATGGCCTTGCGCAGCAGCGCCTTTCGCTGCCGGAGTTCCAGGCCGGTGAGGTCGTGGCCGGCGAGGTGGAGGAGGTCGAACAGGTACAGGTAGACGGCGACACCGCTGCGTCGGGCCGCGTCCGGGTCGCTGACCTGCATACGCGGCTGCAGGCGGGCGAAGCTGGTGCTGTTGCCCTGGAACGCGACGATCTCGCCGTCAGCCACGAACTCGCCTTGCTGGGCCGCAATGGCCTCGACAAGCTCGGGATAGCTGTTGTTGAGCTGCTTGCGGTTGCGGGAGTACAGGTCCGCGGCGTTGTTCGATCGGTAGATCAGGCAACGTTCGCCGTCGAGCTTGCGTTCGTACAGCCAGCCAGGATCGGAGAACCGGTCCTCGGTCAGGGTCGCAAGCATCGGCGGCACCCATTCGGCCTGACCAGGACGAAGCCGCGCCCGCACGCCGGGGGGCAGATCATCGAGCAATTCGTTCATCACTCGCCTTCTTCGGCGTGCAAGGTCGACGCGTCGTTCCTCACCACGCCGCTCCAGTTCCCGGCGGCCCGGCATGCAAACGAGGCGGGATTCAGGCGGGGACGGCGATCACGCAGAACTCGTTGCCCTCGGTGTCGCGGAGTACGACGAAGTCGTGGTGGTCGGGATACGGCCAGTCCTCGGCCCGGGTGGCGCCGTGCTTCAGCAGCCGCTCGATATGGCCGTCGCGATCGGAGGTGTACAGGTCGATGTGCACCGGCGCGGGCGTCGCCGGGATGGCGTCTGCCCGCTGCAGCAGCACGGCGGGACCGGCACCTGCCGGGTCCTCGAGTTTGGCGAACTGGTCGGTGCCGCCGATCCGTTCCGGCCGTCGGTACCCGAGCGCCGCGGACCAGAAGTCGGCCGCGCGGTCCATGTCGGTCGCGTTCACGCAGATCGTTGCCAGCCGGAGGTCCCCGACGTCCTTGGGGCGTTCTGTTGTCGTCACCATGAGATGCCGGTGCCCTGTCAGCCGTCCCGCTAACGCCCGCGACCTCACGCTCGATCCAGTCGGCCGGAGCCGGATCGTGTGGCCGCCATCCGCGGTGGGCGACCGCCGGTAGGAGTTGGTCAGCCGTCGGCAGGCCGTCCCGACTGCTCGGCGCGTGCCTCAGCGCCTGTCTCCTCGCTGGTCGTGTCATCGCCCGCGACCCGGCCGACGAACTCTTCGTTGGCCCCGGTCCCCGTGGTCGTCGGCGTACCCCGGTCAGGATCACCGCCTTCGGCTCGCGTCATCGCCGTGGTGCTGTCGGCGGGCGCGTCCGCCTCGTTGAGTTGGTGAGACAACCGCCAGCGCTTGAACCGCTCGAAGATCGACATGAGGCCTTCCAATCCGGCTGAAGTAGAACACGTCCTCAATAGGGCAACCGGCGTCCTGAAGGCGTCCGGAGGTCGAGACCAGTCGCCGTCCTTCGTCCGGTGTGCCGCCGCGGACGTCGCACCATCCGGATCTGACGCATGGTCCTCATCTCCTGCCTTCAGTAGCACCTTGCGAGCACTCTGCTCCGGGTGCGCCGGCTCCCCAAGTACCCCGCTCCTCCTCGCCGAACCGTCCGCGGCGACAGGATCAGAGCTCGAATGTCCGTGCGTCTATCGGGGTCAAGTCCCGTGAGGTGGTGTACGACGTTTGGCCGTTCGTCGTTGGGTGGTTAGGCGCTGAGAGGGCCGGTGGTCTGGTTGTTCTGCTCGGTGTTGGTGGTGATGAGGGTGAGTCGGCTTTGTGTAGTACTTCGAGGCCGAGGTAGCGGCGTCCGTCGGGCCATTCGTCGGCCCATTCGTCGTGTTGTTCGGCCAGGACGGCGCGCCGACCAGGCGGCTGATCGAGCCGCGATCGGAAAGATGCCGACGACGTCGGTGCGGCGCCGGATCTCGCGGTTCAGGCGTTCGTTGGAGTTGTTGGACCAGATCTGTCGCCACACGTCTTGGGGAACACCGTGAACGCGAGATTTCGTCGTGGGACCGGGCGAGGTGGGCGTGCACCTCGGGCAGGGTGTGTTCGGTCTGGTCGAGCAGTTTGTCGTACTGCGTGTGCACGGCCGCGGCATCGGTCTGGTCGAACACCGAGTCGTCAGGGCGTGCAGCATGGCCTTGACCCCGCCCCAGGCGTGCTTGGGACACACCGACATGAGGTTGGCGGTGTAGTGGGTGCGGCAGCGCTGCCAGGACGCGCCGGGCAGGTTCGCGCCGATCGCGTCGACCAGCTCCGCGTGCGCGTCGGAGGTGACCAGCGCGACGCCGTTCAGGCCGCGGGCGACCAGGTTCTTGAAGAACGAGTTGCAGCCGGCCCCGGACTCGGCAGTACTCGTGGCGACGCCGAGGATCTCGCGGAACCCGTCGACATTCACGCCGGTGGCGACCATGCGCAATACGCGGCGATGATCGGAGCGGCGAAGGCGTACATGCAGGCCGGTCTTCGCCCAGGATCCTTGCCGCCATAGCGATACTCGGTCTGGGTGGTGATCCGTCCAGCGGCGACATTGCCGATCGCTGCCGCGCGCCCCGCCGCGTGGCTGGTCAACTGAAGGTGCCAGATCTGATCGCTCAGTTACCCGCTGCAGCTGCTGCGCTAGCGAAGGCCGCCCGCTGCAACGATCCAGACGGCGTCGTACGCGAAGTGCTGTCACCTCATCCATCCGTAGCAGCGGCACAGATGATCGGCGGTTCGAGTCTCAGCCGCATCGTCCACAGTCTAAGCCGACGGCCTAATAGCAGTTCGTCCGCGGAGCATGTGCCTTCTACGCCACCTCGTTCGGTCGGCACACCTCCCGAACAAGGTTCAGGAAGGGCGCCACCACGGGACATACGCGAAGGGAGCCGACGCCTCGCGAATCGTGCAACTTACTGTCGCCGGGTTACTCCCGCCAGACCAGTGTCGAACTTCTGGCGGCGTCGGCCACTAGCCTGTCGCAGACTTGGAATGTTGCTTCAGGCAAGTCCCCGCTCCGCACAGCTCCTGAAACGCTGACAGGCGATGATCATTGCCAAACATCGATGAGAGGTAAAGCCGCAGGTCAGAGCTCGCTGTCGGTCATCTGCCAAGGAATGGCCGCGTGAGTGGAAGAGATCTACACCATCTACGGTCACGCCCGAGTTGGACGTGTCGCAGTTCGGTCGTGGGCTGCCTTGTCGCCGGGACATGCAAGATGCTGCGCCAAGATGCTGCGGCGTCAAAGTTGTCAGCGGGATTCGTTGAGTCGCCGTGGCCTGATGGACGTCCTCGGCTGTGGAATCCACGACTGAACGGAGGCGTCAGGTGATGGGCGAGAAGGAGTCGAAAGGTGACGACGCGCGGCGCACGGTCGTCGAGATGGTGACTCGGGCTGAGGCGATCATTGAGGGGATCGAGGCGGCGGAGCCCGATGGGCGCTGGGCGATGACGGCGTTCAGCAGGTATCGGCTGTGTGAGTTGCTGGAAATCATGCCGTACGTCCGCTACGACGGTGATCTTGGCGCGGATCCGGCCGTGCTGCTTGATGAGGCTGCGCAACTGGTGGATCAGATCGAGGTCTCGATCGAGGACTTGAGTTGGCGGCTGGCGCTTGCAGATGCACTTCGGACGGCGGCCACTGATATCCGGACGGTTCGAGCTGCTGGTGAGGAGTGACGCCACGAGGCCTATGTACCTGATCGATGATCCAGGACAGGAGTTGGCTTGGCTTGTCCGTTGATCTATGCAACCGATCCATCGGGAGGTTGCTATGGGCAAAGGACAGGTGCGAGCGGAGGATCTCCACCGTGCGCTTGATACGGAGATAGGCCGGCTCGAGACGGGATCCGACTGGGCCAGGTGGTTGGATGTGGCCGCGTTGCTCCCGACGTACGGCTTCGGGAACATCGTGTTGATCAACTTGCAGATGCCGCAGGCGAGTTGGGTTGCAGGTGCTCAGACGTGGGAGAGGCTCGGGCGGCGTGTGCGGACCGGGCAGGCCATTAGGATCCTGAAACCCACTCGTTCGCGGACATCCATGGCCGGCGCTCTAGCAGACGCTGGCCGGAGGTTCGGTGCAGATGGTCTCGTCGAGCAACAAGTGATCGGCTTCGAGGTCGGTTCTGTGTACGACGTGACTGCGACCGTTGGTCCACCGATCCACATGCCTCGGCTACCGACGCGCTCCAACGGCGCCGCGGCGGGAGTGTTGTGGGACGGACTGATGAGGGAGGCCGCAAGCGACGGCTTGGCTAGCGATGTCGACCAGTCGGGCGACGAGGCTTCTGACTTGATGCACTTGGTCCGCGAGCTTGGACGGGTTCGTCTTCACTCGTCCGAGCCTGGTGACGATGGGGGAGTCGTGGGGCGCGGTATTCGGGAGGTCGAGATCGAGTCGATCGCCCACATCGTGCTCGCACACCACGGGCTGAGCATGCACGCAAAGTCTTTCGACTCCCTTGCGGTCCTGGCGCGGCTGGCGAATCCGAATGAGCCGACGAGCGTAATCAAGGCGACCGGGGCGCGGGTGATCAACGTGGCTCGGCAGCTGATCGAGTCGACCGACAAGTACATTCAGGCTCACCGGACCTCGCTCGAGTCTGTCGCGGCGCGCCCGCTCGACTCGGCGTTCATGACGCCTGAACTCGACGGCCCGGTCTTGTGAGGTGGCTCGCGCATGGGAGCCAGCGAGCGAGTCGCCGCGCTGCGGCGTGCACGTGAACGACAGGCGAGGATCGAGGCGGCTACGACCCGAACTCTCAAAGCACAGACTTCGTTGGAGCGCGCAGTCGAGGCGAGGTCGGTCGCCATCGAGCGATTCGACGAACGAGTGGCGGAGGCCGAGGCCGCACGAGCGGCCGAGATCGCGGATCTCGCCCGCACCTGCCGATCGTCAGAGGCCGCGGCGGAGATCCTTGGCTGGTCGGTCCAGGAGCTTCGCCGCGTCTTGAAGGCTGATCGCGAACGGCGAGACGTGGCTGCAGGGTCGGCAGGAGCATGCGATGGCGATTCTTGACGTGGATCCGCTGTGGGACATCGATCAGGTCGCGGCGTACCTCGGTATGCCCAAGCGAACGCTCTACCGATGGCGGACGCTCGGCTATGGACCACCTGGCAAGAAGGTCGGCCGGCACTTGCGATATCGCGCGAGCGATGTCATCGCTTGGTTCGCCGATCTCAAGGACGAGATCCTCGATGAGAGGCGTGACTGAGTCAGGTGGCGCGCGCGCTCTTCGATCGACACTCCTGCCGGGGCACCAACCAAATGTGCAGGTCACCCGCACGTCGTCGGAGACGCCGGGTTTCTTCGCGCCCATCGCGTGGGGCTATTCGTAGTGCGAAGGGCGGGTCAACTGGGGTCACATGGAGTGGTTGGTCGGGCGCGCATGTCTTCGATCAGACTCGCGAGACAGGCCAACACGGTGCGCCCAGCCGAGCAGGTACTGGAGCTGGTCCGCAATCCATAGATGGCGGGGACGGGCATGCCTTCTGTGCGAGTCGGCCTGCGCGGCCCCGCTTCCCTGCCTCGACCCCATCTTCAACTTGCGGGTCACCGTGGCGTGTCAGCAGCCAGGGCCTCGCTCGGAGCCACAGCCAGCCTCCCGGTCTCCAGGGCAGCGGCAGCAGCCATCCGCCGCGCAGTACGGAGCCGTTTCGTCACGATGACCTCACTCCCCGAACAGCATCTGATTGTCGCCCGGGCGAATAGTGTGGCGGAAGTAGACGGCGTCGGCGAACGTCGCGGGGACCTTGCCGAGTCCCTTGATGACGGTGGCGGTGCCGTTGGCGTGACCAACGGCGTACAGGTAGCCGGAATCGGTGTCCTTGTCGATGCCGAGCAGCAGCGTTCCGTAGATGCCGCATTTCGCGATGACCATCGACTCGAAACCCTGCCAGGTCGAGGAGCGGACCAGCTTCACGATCGGCTTCATCGGCGAGGTCCGGGGGATCCGGATCGTGTAGAGCGCGCCGCCCCGGGTGTTCGCGAGGAACGTGTCGTACGTCGCGGTCTGGCTGATCAGCGCCATCGTCTTGACCGCGGCGAATCCGGTCGCGGTCTGTTTGTTACCCCACTCCGATCCCGACCGGTCGTCCCAGCGGGTGAGCGTGCCGTTGCTGCGGAGCGAGTACTGCGCGGTGACCTGCAGCGGCTGCGGATAGTTCCAGTACCTCGTCGTGTCGAAGAAGGTCGCGTCACCCCAGCCGGCACCGACCCTGGTGAGGAAGACCCGCGACCGGTCGACCTCGCCGTTCTCGAGGAAGTTGTAGCTGCTCCCGTACATCGTCGAGCCCAGCACCACATTGCCCCAGATCCGCCCGCCGGAACCGGGAACGTCCGGATCGTTCGCCATGGTCCCGCTCAGCCGGACTTGGCCATCGGGGTAGATGTCTGTGGAATCAGTGGTCTGCTGCACCGTCGGCGGCGACGTGGCGGTCACGATCAGGCCCGTTTCGTCACCGCGGGCCGTCACGGAGCCCGGGACAACGCGACACGCTGCCGAGGCGGCCACAGAGGCCGTCGTTTTCGCGGTTGCGATGCCAGGAACGGTCCCCGCCAGGAGGATCGCACTGGCAGCCAACACACCCACCGCTCGCGCGGCCCCAGGGGTGATTCCTACTACCTCAAACGCCTTCTTGCTCAGTCGACCGGACATTGCCAGGCCCCCCTGGGTCACAGTACGTGGTCACGCTTCTGCTCACCTCGATACTCGGAAGGGCCGAAAAGTTGCACTCTCGTCGACTACGACTGGTACGTCGACGGCCCGTATCTGCAGGCGGCCCTCGACGACGGGCTGCTCGCCGCCGCGAACAGCAAACCCGCGTCTTGGCCAAACAAGGACTGTGGATCACTTGCCACACCGATTCCGCCGGAGCGTCACACTGTTGTGGTGTCGCCAGTCCCCGGCCCGGAGCCACCGGCGGGTGGAGCCGCCGCCCGCATAGCGTCGAGGCGAGGCCCCCGCCGGCAGGCAGGCCCGGGACTGGCGACGCTCACGCAGCCTTTCCGGTGGGCGTCGGAATAGGCCAGCCTTGTCCTGCGGTCCATGCCCAGCGGCTGCTGGCGGTTGTCTCTTGGCGGTACGCGAGCGGCCAGCCGCAGAACTCGTCGGCCGTCCGTCCCATGTGTTCGGCGGCCTGGCGGGTGTCTTCCCAGTCGGAAACGTAGAACGCCTGTCGGTCCCAGGGTCCTCCGGTCAGCGTGATCACCGGCTCGCGCATTGGCCCCGGCATCAGGCGCCGGCCTTTCCTGGTTGGGGGTGGCGCCGCCGCCTGAGGTTGGCCTGATGTCGTTCTGGTCGATGAAGGTCACTCGGCCGTCGCCGCGTTTGACGCGGCCGAGCCACCGGCCATCTTCAAGGATCAGGCGTCCAGTTCACCGACGTGCTGTTGCCAGGCGTCGACTGTGATCGGTGGGTCGACAGGTGGTACGTCTGATCGCCGATTTCGTGCATCAAGTCGGAGGTGCGCGGGTACTTCGGGTGTCCGGCGAGCTGACCGGAATCCCCTGCATGGAAGGAGAGGATGATGAGCGTGTTCGATCCGTGGAACTACCGGAACGACTCCGGCTACAGCGCGGGCACCGACATCACCGGGTACAAGATCGCGGCAGTCGACGGTGACATCGGCAAGGTCGACAAGGCGACCTACGACGTCGGTTCGGCGTCGCTCGTGGTCGACACCGGCCCGTGGATCCTCGGCCGCAAGGTCCTGCTGCCGGCGGGCGTTGTACAGCGCGTCGACACCGACGACGAGAAGGTGTACGTCGACCGGACCAAGGACCAGATCAAGGACTCCCCGGAGTACGAGCCCGACGCCGCCGACTACGACGACCAGGGGTACCGCGACCGCCTGGGCACCTACTACGGCGAGTCCTACGACCGCGGGATGTAGTCCGAACATTCGCGACCGGAGCGGCCTTCGGGCCGCTCCGGTTGAGGTTCTGCCTCGTGTGATGAGTTTCTGCGACTCCGCGGGCTTCACCTGCGCTGGCGCCGACCTCGGCGCCGGCTAGATGTATGAGGTCATGACGTTGGTGATGTGTTGGTGGAGTCGGGCGGCGGGTGGTTGGTTTCCGGCGGTGGTGTGGGGTCGATGGTAGTTGTAGTGG
>NZ_JBFAPF010000019.1:0-27737 GCF_040675555.1 Kribbella sp. NPDC049584 | reverse complement strand
CCCGCCACCATGCCCGCCACCATGCCCGCCACCATGCCCGCCACCATGCCCGCCACCATGCCCGCCACCATGCCCGCCACCATGCCCGCCACCATGCCCGCCACCATGCCCGCCACCATCCGAGCCGTGGCCGCCGCCGTCGTACCTGCCCGCGCCATGACCCTCGGCTGGGTGGACGTTCCGGGGCAGATGCATGTCGGCAAGAGAATGTGTAATCAGCCGTCAGATCCTTGGAGCAAGACCGTTTGGTTGGAGGTGGGGCCAGCCGTGACATGTCGGATTGGACAGGCTGCGGCGTCACGCGGGGGCTGAGCCCGCTGCTGGCGAAGATGGCAGCCTGTCGGTATTCAAGACTTACTGGAACCTTTGGATGCTGCCAGCCTGTCTATACGGGTGAAGGGCTCTTGAGGGGCAGGTGAGTGATGGCCGGGGACGCGGACTTTAGCGAGTATGTTGCCGCGCGCTGGCCCGGGCTGGTGCGCTCCGCGGTGCTCCTGGGGTGCACGCGCCCCGAGGCCGAGGACCTCGTGCAGACGACCCTCGAACGATGCCTGGTGAAGTGGGGCAAGGTGCGGGAGGCCGACGACCGGGACGCCTACGTGCACCGAGTCTTGATCAACATCTTCATTTCCGCACGTCGCCGCCGCTGGACCGGCGAGAAGCCAGTGTCGGATCTCCCCGAGCGGGCCGGACACGATGAGACCGCCGGCGTTGACGACACCGACGCGATGATGCGTGCGCTTGCCCGGCTGGGCACCGACCAGCGCACCGCGGTGGTGCTGCGCTACTACGCCCACCTGAGCGACCCGCAGATCGCCTCCGTGCTCGGCGTTGCAATCGGAACAGTGAAGAGCCGACTGTCCCGAGCTGTGAAGGTCCTCGCGGAGGACCCAGGCCTGGCAGAACTGCGAGGAACCCGATGATCGAATCCAAGCTGACCGAACTCCTCGAACGCGCCGGAAACCGGACAAACGTCGGGCCACCACCGATCGAAGCCATCCGCGCAGGCGCTGCGCGCCGCCGCCGTCGGCGTGCAGCGGCACTCTCGGCTGTCGGCGTGGCAGCCGCGGTAGTTGCGGTGGGCGGGACGTTGCTGCTCGCGGGCGGCCCGATCTTCACGAACCCCGCGCCGCCGGCCGCCTCGACACCGCCGGCGCCCGCCGCGACGCGACTGGTGGGCATCGGCCACGCCGCCATCGCCGTGCCCGAGCAATGGGGCACGAACCAGCTCGCCTGCGGAACGCCGCAGAAGGACACCGTCATCATCGATGCGGGCCCCCAGAACCTCTGTCTGGTAGATCGCCCCAAAGGTGTCGAGAGCGTACTGGTGCGTAGCGGCAAGCCAATCGGCTTCCGGGCCGACGAGACCTTCCAGCTCGACGGCGTGCGAGCCGAACGTCAGCGGACAACCTGCACGGGCGATTCGCCCCGGACGGTCTGTTCAGGCACGGTGTTCATTCCGTCTCTCGACGTAGCGTTCCAGGCGGAGTCCTCCACGAACGCTGGCGAGGTTCACGGCATCCTCGCCCGGATCATGATCGTTCCAGACACCATCGGTGTCCCAGATCCCCTGTTCAGCGAATCGAATCCAGCCGCCCGTTTCAGCGAGCAATACGCGGACAGGCTCACCGCACTGGGCCTGAAACCCAACATCCAGACCAGGAAATCCTCTGGCTCCATACCCGGTACCATCCTGGCCGTCTCCCCCTCGCCAGGCACGATGCTGACGCCTGGGGCAACGGTATTGGTCACTATTGCCCAACCTTGAGTCATGCAGCATGCAGCTCGCCGGACGTGGTCCAGTCCTCGATCGGTTCATCGCCGATCCACGTGTCTAAGTTGGGCAGTTGCACTTCTGAGCGTGCGAGCTTCAACTCCACCAGACCCACGCGTCCTCGACCAAGCTCTGCATCTGCCCACCACCACACGTCCACGACACCTGTCGCGCACCGCCGGCAACACCCGGACCGCCGCTTGACCTCGGACGACGGTCCCTCGCCGCGCCTCGGCAACACTGTCCACCCCGACAGAATTCACCTTCACCCACTCCCGGCGGCCCGGCTGATACCGGCTCGACGCTCCCTTGACCACCAGACCCTCCACACCGGAGGTCTTGAACGCCTCCAGCCACTCCCGGGCCTCGGCCAGCTGCGTGGTGACCGGCGACAGCTGCAATGGCGGTCGCCACGCAACGGCGAGGCTTTCCAACCGGCCGCGGCGCGACGTCCAGCGCATCGGCCGTACGTCGACGTTGCCGACCGCGAGGACGTCGAACACCACTAGCGAGGCTGGCTGTGCGGGCGCCAGCCGCCGCCGGACGGTGGCGGCGGTGTTCACCATCCGCTGCTGCAGCGCGTCGAAGTCCATCCGGTCGCCGGTCCACACGAGCAGCTCGCCGTCCAGAACACAGGCCGTGCTCACCTGCTCCGCGACGGCTGCCTGGATGTCGGGGAACTTCGCCGTGAAGTCCTTTCCGTTGCGCGACCACAACCGCACCTCACCGGCTCGGCACACGACGCCGACCCGACTAGTTGACTGAACTCTTCGGGTGCCCGATTGGCGTGATTGGTGCCGGACTGGAGAGGGTGTGGCGGTGGCGGGTGTCGTGCTGGGCCGGGTCGTGGAGTTCGAGCAGGGATTGCCGTGGCGGGTGGTGTTCCCGGAGACCGAGCACGCAGGGGCGTCGGGGTTTCTGCGTGAGTTGGCCGTCTCGGACTGCTCGCCGGCGACGTTGCGCAGCTACGCCTACGACCTGCTGCGCTGGTTCCGGTTCTTGCACGGCCGCTGGACGGCGTGGGAGCGGGCAGAGCGTTCCGACGTGCGTGAGTTCGTGGAGATGTTGCGCGAGGCACCGGTGCCGCAGCGACTGAATCGCCGCTCTGATGGTCCTGCGCCCGGGTCGGTGAATCCGATCACCGGCAAGGCGACGCTCGGTGCGACGTACGGCTCGCGGACGATCAACCATCAGCTGAGCGTGCTGTTCGGCTTCTACGAGTGGGCGTGCGCGGCAGAGCTCGGACCGCTGGTGAACCCTGTGCCCGCGCAGCGAAGCCGCGCGACGGGCGGGCGGTTGAACGCCCACCACAACCCGATGGACAGCTTCGTCATCCATCAGCGGGCGACCTACCGGCAGAAGACACCTCGGCCGATGTGGCGGGCGATCCCTGACGACGCCGCCGACGCGCTGTTCGGCGCGCTGCGAAGCCACCGCGACCGGGCGCTGGTGTCGTTCTGGTTGTCGAGCGGTGCCCGCGCGACCGAGCTACTCGGTCTGTGTCACGGCACCGACCTGGATGCTGGCTCGAACACGATCACGGTGGTCAGCAAGGGCAGCCGGTTACGGGAGACGATCCCGGCGAGTGTGGACTCGTTCGTGTGGCTGGCGCTGTATCTGCAGCAGGAACGGCCGCCGATCGAGCACGGTGGACCGGTGTGGTGGACCCGGCAGGGCACGCCGCGACCGCTGACCTACCACGCGGCGCGGGCGGTATTGCAGCGCGCGAACGCCGCGCTGGGGTCGAACTGGACGCTGCACGATCTGCGGCACACGGCGGCGGCGCGGTTGCTGGCGGATCCGGCGTTCTCGCTGTTCGACGTGCAGACGATCCTTCGCCATGCCAGCGTCTCGACCACGCAGATCTACAGCCAGCCGCGGCTGGAGGACCTGGTCGCGAAGGTTCTCGAGCACCATGCCCGGCCACGCCCGGCGGGCCCGGTGATCGAGCCCGTCTACGACGAGGCTGCGGTGCGCGAGCTCCTGGGGCTGCCCGCATGACCAGAGCACCCGCCGTCGGCGCCGATCTCGTGACCGATCCGCGCGCGGTGGCGCAGATCCAGGCGGCGCGCACCCGGGCAGCATCCGGCCCAACTACGAGGCCGCTTTCGCCACCGGCCTTGGTCGCGCCGGACTTGTTGTTCGGGGCGACCGGCCGGCTGCGGCCGCACCGCGCCTACGACCTCGGTCTCGAACCGCCGAGCCTGCCAGCCGGCGCAGCGGGCGCGCAGATCCAGCACCTCGGCCTGGACGACACGATCGCGGCAACCCTGGACAAGGTGCTCGGGACCTTCCCGAGCCGCAAACCGACCTCGACCGGCGTCCGGCGGATCCTGGGCTGGCTGCACCAGTTCGACGGTGAGACGTGGGAACAGCGTTGGATGGCCAGCGGCGCCGACCTCGCCCCGAGAGCGTGGCGTTCAGCGGTGACGCCCCGCACACCGAACGCCTCCGTGGCTCAGGGGGTGAACGCGTTGATGGTGGCCCGTGTGCTGCGCCCGTCCTACGGCTGGCAGCTGGCCACCGGGGCCGGCGCCTACCTGCCGCAGCGCATGCTCGGTGTCAACGACGCCGAGCAGCTGGAGCGGCTGCGGTCGTTGCCGGCCTACCGGTCGGCGCTGCTGCGTCACCAGTACGACGCGGAGGCATGCTTGTCGCGGGTGCTGATCCGGACCGGTAAGAGACTCGAGGAGCTGCAGGGCGAGGATCTGCTCTTCTACGCCGATGTCGTGCGCACGTCGGGCCGGACTCGGCGCGAGCACCTGGCTTGGGAGCTGCTGGTCGCGCTCGGCCCGTTCGCGGGCGAACCGCTGACGCTGCGGGCTGCTTGGTCGGCCAAAGGCAACTCCCGCCAGCACTCGGTGCAGACCCTGGTCGACCGCTACGGCGTCCCGGCCAGCGGCGTGCGTGACCTGCTGATCGACTACCTGAGCGAGCTCAAGCCGTCGATGGACTACGGCACGCTGGAGGGGTGGGCCTACCGGTTGGTGCGGCTGTTTTGGTGGGAGGTGCTCCAGATCAACCCCGGCCAGGCCGATCTGCGGCTGACACCGCAGGTTGCTGCTGAGTGGCGTGAACGTCTCTCGGTAACCATCGACGGACAACCGCGGCGCCAGATCCACTCCACCTAGTTCGCCGTCCGCGGGATGTATCGCGACCTGGCGGAGTGGTCGCACGACGAGCCGGCCCGCTGGGGTCCGTGGGTCGCGCCGTCCCCGGTGTCGCGGCACGAGTCGAAGAGCGCCTCGAAAGCGAAACGTCGTCAGCAGTCGCGGATGCAGAACCGCACTAGGGCGCTGACGCCGCTGCTGCCGGCGCTGGTCGCGGAGGCGGTGCGTCGCCGGGACTGGTCGGCCCGGCTGATCGCCGCGGCGCAGCAGGCCAGCCACGGGCAGCGGTTCATCGTCGACGGCTCGGAGTTCGAGTTGCATCAGCCGCCGCCGCGACGCTACGAACGCGACCGGCCGAGCCTGCTGCGCGCCCGGATCATCGCTGCCGCGCCGGACATGCCGCTGCTCGGCGTCAACCGGCACGGCCTGGCCGACCTCACCGCGGCCGAGTCCGATGGGTTCTGGGCGTGGGCCGTCATCGAGACGCTGCGCCTGACCGGGATCCGGGTCGAGGAGCTGCTCGAGCTCACCCAGTTGTCGCTGCGCCACTACACCGCCGCCTCGACCGGGACACTGGTGCCGTTGCTGCACATCGTGCCGAGCAAGAACGACGCCGAGCGGTTGATACCGATGACGCCGGAGCTGGTGACGGTGCTCGTCGCAGTGCAGCGGCGCGCGAAGGGCAGCGGTGACCGGATCCCGTTGTCGGTGCGCTACGACCCACACGAGAAGGTGCACGGTGAGCCGTTCCCGCACCTGTTCGTCCGCCGGATCGGTGCTCGCACCGAAGTGCTGTCACCGTCGGTGGCGCGGCGGCTCATCATCGCCGTCGCCGAGGCGGCCGGCCTCCAGGACGCCGGGCAGCCGATCTACTTCACGCCTCACGACTTCCGGCGGCTGTTCACCACGGAGATGGTCTCCAGCGGCCTCCCGCTGCACATCGCGGCAACCCTGCTCGGCCACCTCAACCTCGACACAACCCGCGGCTACACCGCGGTCTTTCCCGAGGAAGTCGTGGCCGCGCATCAGCACTTCATCGAACGTCGCCGGGCCACCCGGCCGGGCGGTGAACTCCGGGCGGCGACCGGGGAGGAGTGGGCCGAGTTCGAGGAGCACTTCTTGCTGCGCAAGGTCGCTCTGGGCGAGTGCCACCGACCCTACGGCACGCCGTGCGTTCATGAGCACGCTTGCGTGAAGTGCCGGTTCCTGCGCGTCGATCCCGCCCAGCTGCCCCGCATCGAGGAGATGACCGCCAATGCCACGGAGCGGCTCGCAGAAGCCAAGGACCGGGTCTGGCTTGGCGAGGTCGCCGCGCTGGAGGACTCGCTCAAACACCTGAGGCAGCGCCACATCGAGGCGACGCGGCACTGTCGGCACGATCACTGGAGACGACACACGGATATGCGATGCCGCCGCTGATCGACGGCCAGGACGTCCTCAGCGAAGGCGTCAGTCGGTAGGCAGCGTCTCGACGTCGGCCGGGGTCATGTCGCCGGGGGACGCACCAACCGCAGCGGGTGCTTTTGGTGGAACTCCGCCGTCATGCTGTTGAGGAAGCTGGTCTGTTCGGTGCAGCCGTCGCCGGTCTGCCACAGGGCGATCTTGTAACCCGCTGACGTATCTATGGCGGGGGTTGGCGAGTGGGCGTGCTCGGTTGTCGTCGATTCGGCATGAAGGTCGTCACCTCCGTTCATTGTCAACGACGTGAGATCGCCAGACCACTGGAGTGGAATTGAATAAGAAGAGAACGATCAAGAAGAAACCGATCACGGTGGCTGCTGCGCTGGTGGCGGCGATCGCGGGTTTCACCGTGGTGGGCCCGGTGGGGGTTGCCCAAGCGGCGACTACCCCCGAGGGCTTCATTGTGGACTTTGCGAACTCTGATCATCGCCTGGTACACGTCTCGCCTGGCTTGGTCGACGTGTCGCCGTCTCTGTTGGACGCTGGGACCAGTCCTTCGGTCGCTGCGCTGGCCGACGGTGGCTACGAGGAAGCTTTCCAGGCGTCGGACCACAGTCTGTGGCTGGCCAGTTCCGCTGAGGGCGGGCATCAGTTCCGGCAGAATTGCAGCCCCAACCCCGTGCCCGAGATGCCCGGCACCAGCCCGGACATCACGGTCACCGCCCAGGGGCAGTTGCGGGTCGAGTGGGCCGAGTCGGGCCGGGAGTCGGCCGCAATTGTCACTCCGGGCGTGCAGCCGCAGTGTGGTTTCACGGAGGGCTCTATCCTCCCGGGTACGACCCCGTCCGTGGTCGCTCTCAACCTGGGACGGGGAGGCTACGCCTCGACCTGGGTGGACAGCAGCGGCCGCCTGATTGTGGCGGAGACCGACGCGACCGGGCAGCCCTCCGACCCCAACGTCGGGTTCTCGATTCCGGCAGGGCACACGATCGCGCCGGGCACCATCCCGTCGATCGCGACCGGCCGACTTTCCGATCCCATTACTACTTGGAAGCTCGCCTACCAAGACATCACCGGCCATCTGGTGACCCTCGATTCCACCGGTAAGTTCGACGTCACTCCCTCGGTGCTGGCGCCGCACACCAGTCCGTCGGTCTCCAATGCCTTGGGGGGACACTTCTTGATGTCGTTCGTGGCCTCTGACAACTCGGTGTGGGTGGACATCGATGGCGGCGGCCATCGGCTTCCCGGCCTGTTCGCGGCGCCGGGAAGTAGTACCGCCATCGCTGCTGCCCGGGACGGCAGCACCGATTGGGAGGTCGCGTTCGAACGCGCGAGCGACCACCACTTGGTGACGACTGATTCGCTGCAGAACGTGATTGACTCCACCCAGGTGATGGAGGACGGCACGACGCCCTCGGTCGCGGCCCTGAACCCGATCGTCCCCCTCCCGGGCGGTCTTTGGCGCTTCGACCGGCAGCCGGACGACAACGGGTTCGCCGCTTACGCGGGCAGTCTCGGAGGAGGCCAGGTGGGCGGGAAGGTGGTCCAGATCACCTACCCTGTGGTGGGCACTGCTGACTCCTCGGTGTTGTTCGTGAAGGCGGGTCATACAACGGCAGAGTGCGGCAACCCCACTGCTGTCGTTGCTCTGCGTGAGGGTTCGGGGGCGTTGACCGCTCCCCAGTTGGCCGCGATTTTCGGCACGACACAGCCGCTGTTCTTGCCTGGAGTTCCGTTGTTCGAGCGCCTGTGTTACAGCGGCCCGAACCCGCCCGCCCAGGTTGCGGTTTTCGTGAGCACGCAGGACTTGAACTGACGGTTGGCTGATCCATCCTGATGTTCGTGTGCGCCCGCCGGCCCTCGGCCTGCGGGCGCGCACCCGGTCTCGGTCGGATAGCACGAAGGCGACGGGCTCGCACGACGAAGGAGTTTGCGCTGAAGTTGCGGGACTGCGGAGCCCACGTCGCAGTCAGGACATGACCTTGCGGGGGTTCCCAGCCCGGATTCGATGGTGCGTTCGGCTTCACGCCGACCGAGCCTGATCCTCGTGGCGGCGGACAGCAGGTCGTCCCGGATGACTTGCCTGTCGAGCGCTCCAGCCGCCGCGACCCGTCCAAGCGCGTACGCGGAGGCGTTGAGCTGATCGTTGCGATGGCCGGGTGTCGCCGCGAGAAGTTTCTCGAGGTGTCCTTCAAGGGCCCTCAGACCGGACGCGGAACAGAGGATCCGGGCATATGAGGCACGCGGGTTCGTCACCATCCGCAACGCCGGCGCCAGAACCGTGATACGCCTGATATTCAACCCCGACTAGACGGCTTGACTAGTTCAGTGAATGAACCCGTCCCACTTCAACTCGAAGCGCGCCCCGCCGGCCATGCCACGCTCGCCGGGCAGTTGCTCAACCGCATGAGCCAGGGCCAGCCCGACCGGCCCGGTCAGATCCGCCGCCCACGTGGCCATGTCGCCAGTGTTCACCGACCGCGGGCTCCCGGGTGGTTGCGCGTGGCGACAATTGGCGCACGGTCACGTTGCGGCCGAAAGGGCGGCGATCAGCGTCGGATCGGCTCAAGCAGTCGCTGCGGGAAAGGCTCCGGGCGGGCCATCGGGTCGGGCTGGAGGTCGATCGGCCGCGGCTGCCGGTCGACGTTGCGGGCCGACGGGACAACTTTGCAGTGCTCGCAGTATCCGGTGTCGTCGAGGGTCGTGCCGCACTGGTGGTGGGTGAAATCCTGGCGGTACTGCGGATCCAGATAGTTGTCGTTGCCGAACTGTGCGAGCGCCGACACGACCGGCCACAACTTCTCCCCTTTCGGGGTGAGCTCGTACTCGTCGTGGGCGCCGGCGCCGGGGACCCGGGCGACTACGCCCTCTTCGACGAGGCCGTTGAGCCGCTGGGTGAGGACCGCGGGTGAGATCCCGATCCGCTTGCGGATGTCGCTGTAGCGGCGCATCCCGAAGAACAGGTTGCTGATGATCAGCAGCGTCCAGCGCTCGCCCACGACGTCGAGCGTGCGGGCGATCGCGCAGTCCTCCATTTGGTAGCTGGTCCCTAGTGCCATGCCTCGAGTCTAGCACTTGGTTTGATGACAGAATCAATAAATGCTATGGTCACCGATGTGACTAATGGTTCTGTGACCGATGTAAGTCCGCAGGAACTTCAGGGTGCCCGTCACCAGCAGGGGCGTCTCCGGCTGCCTCGTCCGGTCGGCTTTGTGGGCATCACCGCAGCGATGGTGGCGATTCTGGTCGCGGCCGGCGCACCGACGCCGTTGCTGCCGATCTACGAGAAGGAGTGGGGTTTCGCGCCCTGGATGCTGACGCTCGCGTTCGGTGTCTACGCTCTCGCGTTGCTCGTCGCGATCCTCGTGATCGGGTCGCTGTCGGACCACGTCGGCCGGCGGCCGCTGATGATCGGGGCGCTGGCGCTCGAACTCGCGGCGATGCTGGTGTTCTTGTTCTCGACGTCAATCGGCTGGCTGATCGTGGCGCGGATCGTGCAGGGCGTGGCGACCGGCGCGGCCTCGAGCTCGCTCAGCGCTGCCGTGGTCGAGTTGGCCGCGGAGCGGCGCAAGAAGCTCGGCGCCCTGATGACCGGTCTGGCCCCGCTCGCCGGCCTGGGGATCGGCGCGCTGTTCGCCGGAGTCCTGGCCCAGTACGTCGACGACCCCGCGTTCGTCGTGTGGCTCGTGCTCGCGATCGTCATGGCACTCGGCACTGTCTTCACATTGCTCACGCCCGAGACCGTGTCGCGCAAGAAGGGCGCCCTGGTGGCTCTGATTCCGCGGGTGTCCTTACCCAAGCAGGTGCATGGATTGTTCGCGGCGTCTGTGCCCGGCATCGTCGCCGCCTTCTTCACGATGGCGCTGTTCCTCGGTCTCGTTCCTATCGTGCTGGCCGGAACCTTCGCGGTGGTGCACCCGATCGTCGGAGCCCTCGCCGCGTTCCTCACCTTCGGTGTCGGCACCCTCGTCTCCGCCGCCACCACTGGTCTGCGTCCTCCCCGGCTTCGCGTGTTCGGTGCCGCCGCGTTGACGATCGGCGCGGTCTTGTTCATCGGCGCCGTCGGAGGCCATGCGCTCGCGTTGGTGTGGGTCTCGGCCGTGTTCGGTGGCGCCGGACTCGGCGCCGCTTTCGCCGGTACGACGCGTGGCCTGGTTCCTGAGGTCGCGCCGCATCACCGGGCCGGTCTGTTCGCCGCGATCTACCTGGTCGCATATCTGTCGATGGGCGCGTCCGCGATTGTCGCGGGCCTGTTCGTCGGCCCGGTCGGCATCACGACCGTGGCCGTTGCCTTCGGCATCGTCACGGCGCTGGTCTCCCTTGCCGCCGTCGTCGTCACGGCCGGCCACACGGCCCGCCGCACCAAGTCCGCGCACTGACCTCCTCACTGACCGTTCCACCCATCACAAGGAGAACCACCATGACATCGCTCAAGGACGCAACCGTCCTGGTCACCGGCGCGAACGGCGGACTCGGCACCGAGTTCGTCACGATCGCCCTGGAACGCGGCGCCCGCCGCGTCTACGCCGGAGCCCGTACCGCACAGCAGTGGGACGACCAGCGCATCGTTGCGCTGCAGCTGGACCTGTCCGATCCCGAGTCGATCGACCGTGCCGCGGCCAAGGCCGGCGACACCACGATCCTGATCAACAACGCCGCGATCTTCCCGCGCAGCGACCTGCTCACCGCGCCGGCCGAAGAGATCGCCGCGGTGATCGAGACCAACCTCACCGGGCCGATCCACCTGACCCGCGCGCTGGCCCCGGCGTTGCGCTCCGCCAAGGGCGCGCTCGTCAACGTGAACTCGGTCCTGAGCTGGTTCGCGGTCGGCAAGGCGCACAGCGTGTCCAAGGCGGGACTGTGGATGGCCACCAACGCCTTCCGGCTCGAGTTCGCACCCGACGGCGTCCAGGTACTCGGCGTCTACCCCGGGCCGACCGACACCCCGATGCAGGCCGGCAACAACACCGCGGCCATGAACAAGCCAGCCGACGTCGTCGCCGCCGTCTACGACGCCCTGAACGCGGGCGAGCACGAGCTTCTCGTCGACGAGATGACCAAGAAGGTCCACTCGGCGCTGTCCGCGCCCGTCACCGCCTTGTACCCGGCCCTCGCCCAGCAGTAGCCCAACAGCGTCTCGGTGTGGTCGCGCCCGCCGGCCACACCGAGCCCGTCCTGTCCCTCCTCTGCACAAGGACCACACATGACCGCACGCATCGCCATCAACGGCTTCGGCCGCATCGGCCGCAACGTCTTGCGCGCCGCATTCGTCCGCGGCACCAGCCTCGACGTCGTCGCGATCAACGACCTCGCCACTCCCACACAACTGGCCCAGCTGCTGAAGTTCGACAGCATCCTCGGCCGCTTCCCCGGCACCGTCGAAGCCGGCGACGACCACCTGATCGTCAACGGACTGCACATCCCGGTCCTGGCCGAACGCGAACCCGCGAACCTGCCGTGGCGTGACCTCCAGGTCGACGTCGCACTCGAATCGACCGGACGCTTCACCTCCGCCGACGCCGCCCGCGCACACCTCACCGCCGGCGCGGCCCGGGTTCTGGTGAGCGCACCCTCGAGCGGCGCCGACCTCACCATCGCCTACGGCGTCAACCACCACTTCTACCGCCGCGAACAAACGGTCCTGTCGACTGCCTCCTGCACCACCAACGCACTTGCGCCGCTGGCCGCTGTCCTGCACGACCTCGCGGGCATCGACGGCGGGTTCATGACGACGGTGCACGCCTACACCCAAGAACAGAACCTGCACGACGCGCCGCACCGCAACGACCCACGCCGCGCCCGCGCCGCCGGCTTCAACATCGCACCGACCAGCACCGGCGCCGCCCGCGCGATCGGACTCGTCCTGCCAGAGCTGGACGGCAGGCTCGAGGGCTACGCGCTTCGCGTCCCGGTCCCGGTCGGCTCACTCGTCGAGCTCAACGTCACCGTCGACCGAGCCGTCGACATCGACGCCATCAATGCCGCCTACGCCGACGCCGCCCAGCACCGACTGCACGGTGTCCTTGAGTACTCGACCGACCCGCTTGTGTCCACAGACATCGTCGGCAACCCGGCCTCATCGATCTACGACGCCGGACTCACCCGCGTCCACGACCGCCACGTCAAAGTCGTCGGCTGGTACGACAACGAATGGGGTTTCTCCAACCGAGTCGTCAACACCCTCGAGCTGCTCACGGCGCCATAACGACCACCCGCACCGAGATTGGCTGATCCGCGTCGTCGAGTTCGCTCGCGCCAACGCACACATCCTGAACGGGGAGTACTGATGACCGACCTTCTCGAATCCATCTTAACGGCGCACGGCGGCCTCGACCGCTGGCAGCGCACCACAGGGGTCCGGTTCACCGCGTCGGCCGCCGGCATCCTCCCCTGGCCACGTCCGGACTTCCTGCACCACACCGGCGCCACGATCGACACCCAAACCCAACAAGCACTGATCGAGCCGTTCGGCGCACCAGACCGACGTGCCCTCTACACCCCGGGCCGCGTCGAAATCCAGGACGCCGACGGCACCGTGCTCACGGCAAGAGACGAGCCGCGGCACATGTTCAGCGGCCATCCGGCCGGCACCCTCTGGGACGAACTGCAGGCCGCGTACTTCGGCGGATACTCGTTCTGGACCTACCTGACCGTCCCCTTTCTGCTCGCTCGCGACGACGTGAAGGTCGCCGAGATCGAGCCGTGGCGGGAGGACGGACAGACCTGGCGACGGCTGCGCGTCGAGTTCCCCGAGCACGTCGTCACCCACAACTCCGTCCAGACCTTGCACTTCGGCGCGGACGACTTCCTGTTACGCCGCCACGACTACAGCCCCGACCTGCTCGGCAATCCGCTCACCGCGCACTACACCACCCGATACCGCTGGTTCGACGGATTCGGCTTCCCCACTGAGCGTTTCGTGCTGCACCGCGAGCCGGACGGCACGACCTCCGGTGACCGACTCATCTCCTTGAACATCCACTCCGTGTCAGTGTCCTGAAGGAGGCCGCCGTGAGTGCCGTGGAGACGCTCCTGCACCGCAACCAGCAGTTCGCCACAACTCGATTCGACCGCAGCCTGCGCATGCGGCCGAGCATGTCCAGCATCGTGATCAGCTGCTTCGACCCCCGAGTCGACCCGGCAGTCGTCCTAGGGGCCGAGCCAGGCGAGATCGGGGTGCTCCGCAACCTCGGCGGCCGAGTCACCCCGCACACGATCCAGGAACTAGTGACTCTCCGCGAGATCGCACAGTCCACCGGATCAGACATCGGACCCGGCTGGGACATCGTCGTCTTGCAGCACACCGACTGCGGAACCACCAGAATCAAAGATCGCCCCGACCTCCTCGCACGTACTTCGGCGTCGCCGAGAACAAGCTCCACGAGAAATCGGTCAGCGACCCGTACGTCGCTGTCGCCCATGACGTAGCGGCTCTGCGGGCTGACCCCCGGCTCGAAGGCCCGCGCGTCTCAGGTCTCGTCTACGACGTCGCGGCCGGCCGCGTCCAGCTGGTCAACACAAGGTGACACCTGCGCACCAGTTGACTTGACAGAGTTCAGTGAAGGAACCCGTCCCACTTCAACTCGAACCGTGCCCCGCCGGGCATCGTCTGCTCGCCGGGCAACTGCTCGACCGCGCGGGCCAACTCGAGTCCGACCGGCCCGGTCAGATCCGCCGCCCACGTGGCCATATCGCCAGTTTGCACCCGGCGCCGGCCGCCAGCTAGTTGCCTGCGGCGACGAACACTCATCGATCAGGTTGCAGCCACAAGACCCCTGCAGAGGGCGATGCGCGCGGCGGACCAGGCTGGACGTGCCACCCGTCGAAGACAGCGGTACGCCGGGAGCCGGCCCCTGTGCCGGGGCCCGCGGCTCGGGATATCGGGCGTTGGGCGTCGTGGTTGCCTGGTTGGGGGCGGCTCCGGGGCTGCTGGGCTGAACTCCCGGAGCCTGGAACCCTGACCTCGCGCGCGATCCGGGCTCCTCAGAAACGCTTGTGCCCATCCATCTCGTCGTCAAGCACCTCGCCGACCACCTCACGGACCAACTCGCCGGCCACATCGCGCCGCGACCCCGGAAGGCTGTGACCCAGGCGGCGATCAGCGCGGGAGTTTGCGGGTCTCGATGAGTTGCTCGGCGACGTCGCGGAGCTTGGTGTTGGTGTCTTGGGAGTAGCGGCGAAGGATCGCGAACGCGCGGTCGCCGTCGATGTCGTAGCGCTCCATCAGAATGCCCATGGCCTGACCGACGAGCTTGCGGGCATCAACGGCCCGCGCCATGGACTCTTCATGCCGGGCGCTCGCGACGGCGACCGAGGCGTGCCGAGCGAGGATGTGGCCGATCGCTTCCTCGTCAGGACCGAAGGCATCCGGGCGAGTCGAATACAACCCCAGAGCACCCACCATTCCGGCACCCGTGGTCAACGGGACGTCGAGCACGCTGCGCACACCGAGCTCCAGAACGTTGCCGGCCCACTGCGGCCAGCGGTCGTCGAGGGCGGTGTCGCTGACCAGCACGGTCGAATGGTCACGCAAAGAGTCAACCAACGGGCCGCTCCCGCCCTCGACCTGGAGCGTGTAGATCTCGGCTACCACAGGGTCGGTGACCGCGGGGATCTCCAGCCGGCCACGCGAGGCCCGCAAAGCGACACCGGCGTGTGAACAGTCCAGGGCTTGCAATGCGAAGTCCGCGACCGCCTGAACGGTCTCCTCCACACCGTCCGAGTCGTGGAGTTCGACCGCCAGCCGGGCAAACCGGTCAGCGGCCTCAGCTCCCGACAGATCGCTCGTGGACACGTCGGATTCCTCCGGGGTTGAGGACCCGGAGACCACGGCTTGGCCATCGCGATCCATGAGAACAATCCTTGCAAAACACCGCCCAGATCGCACCCACCACCCGCGGAGGGTTGGGCGGACAGCCGCTGCCGAACGTGACGTTCCGCGCGGACTGGTTTCAGTGACGGCGACCACGTCAGCTCTTACCGTGACCCGCCGGCAGCACACGGGGTCCATGGATTCGGCGGACCGACACGCCAGCGCAATCTCGACCGGCCGGGCCAGGTCGACCGGGGCCTGCTTGATCTCAGTTTCGAAGCCGGGCGCGGACTCATCGCGGCTCCGGGATTACAGTCGAAACCCCGCCTGCCGCGGGGAGACAGAAGGCTTGAAATGATGGACTCCGGTCCCGGTGACGAGGTCGATCCCTCCGTGCTCAACCGGGAGATGGCCGTCCTCAAGGAGCGCGGCTGGCGTCTTGGCGGAGTATCACCAGATCGAGCTGACCGAGGCACGCTGGCTGCTGTTCGCCTGGCGGAATATCGCGGCCTGTCGCCCAACGTGATAGCCGCTCAGGTCCTCGACAGCGAGGCCGCGCGCCGTGCCCTCCAGGACCGCGAACATGTACAGCGAAGCCGCGTCGAGCAGATTGACCCGACGACGCCGCGGCCGAAGCAGATCCGCAATTCTGCACGCCAGGTTCTCGACGCGACGCCGCGTCGTGATATTGACGTTGGCGACCCCGTCAGCAGACTAGGCAGAGGCTGTGCGTGGGCCAGAGGCATCGCACCCGCTGCGCGCATTCACCAGACCGCGCGCATCGCCGCAGCAATCAAGAACCGCCACGACGCCGAGCATCGGCTGAGCACTTCAGAGGCCGACGGACGCTCCTGGTTGTTGCAGGTCAAGCTCAGGTGGGACCCGCTCCAAATGCCGCGCAATCTCCGATGTGTGATAGTCCCACTCCACGGTCGGGTCGTCCCAGGTGATCAGCAGCCACACAGGGCCGGCCGCGTCCACCGTGCCTATGCCGTAGTCGAAATGACGGATACGGTCGCCCCTCTTCAAGTCTGTCCAGCGGAGCGTCCGCACAGGTCCTCCTTCGTTGTGATCAAGCGGCCCTGCCATCGACAGGGGAGACGACGGCAGGGCCGGTGGCCTCGTCGCATCCGGCTGTGCAACGAGGAGTGGAGGGCGCGACCGACGCGGAGGCAGAGGGCTCACACGCCGGCCTCGCCGGTCTCAGGGAGCACGAAGTCCGATGCTGGTGGGCGCCCGATCGTCGTCGGGGTTGAACGGATCAGGATCCAGCCACCGGATCTCTGCGCCTAAGTGGCCATGCGGCTCGAGGAGATTGTCCACGCCTGGCCAGAACGACATGTGCGGGCTCGACCCCAGCCACGCGGCGGCAACCCATTGCTGCCCAAGCTCATTCGGCGGGAATTCCACCAGTAGGGCGACGACCCCGGTACCGCTCGATCCGGATGGATCGCGATACCGATACAGCTCCCCTCGGCGCATCAATCCCGTCTCCTTCATCAGCTCTGGTGGTAGCCCGACGACGGCGTCGAGGGGTGCCTCCAGACTCGTGCCTGCGGCAGGGACAGGAGAACCGTGTCTACGGACATTTACGGACATTTCGTGTTACGGTCTAGTCAGACATATACCGACATCTACCCATGAGTAAGGGTGGCTGATCCGAGTGAACGACGTGCTCCGGCGCGCGATGTACGACGCGAACCTCACCGACCTGGACCTGTCGGTGAGGCTTGAGGTCGATCCGAAAACGGTTCGGAACTGGATGCACGGCCGGGTCCCTCATCGCCGGACGCGTGAAGTCCTCACTCGACTTTTGGGTGTCGACGAGGATGTGATCTGGCCACGGTCGTTGAGCGCCGGCAACGTCCACCCGACCGAGGTCGCCGGCGTCTACCCACGACGTACGTCGATCAGCCCGCTGAACTGGCTGTCGTTCTACGAGGCCGCCAGGTCGGAGATCGGCATCCTCGCTTACAGCGCTCTCTTCCTCGCCGAGGACGCCCGCCTCGTACGCCTGCTGACTGAGAAGAGCCGCACTGTCCGAATCAGGATCGCGCTCGGCGCCCCGGACAGCACGAACGTCGTCGAGCGGGGTGTCGAGGAGGAGATCGGTGAGGCGATGGCAGCGAAGATCCGGAACTCGCTTACTCTCCTCCGACCACTGCTGAGTCAGGACGGAGTCGAACTGCGGCTCCACGACACGGTCCTCTACAACTCGATCTACCGCTCGGACGATCAGCTGCTCGTCAACCAGCACGCGTATGGGATTCCTGCCGCGCAGTCGCCTGTCTTCCACTACCGCCAGTCGGTCGACAGCGAGATGTTCGATTCGTACCTGACCAGCTTCGAAGCCGTGTGGTCACGGGGTCAGGACCGTTCCGTCATCTGACCAGACTGTCGCAAGGCCGCCTTGTCGTCGTACCGTCGGACGGATGATCACAGCGGCAGAAGCAAGAGTGCTCGCTTGTCGGTTGCTCGCCGACGAGCTTCCTCGGCGATGGGCACACACGCAGGGCGTAGCTGCCCAGGCGCGGCGCCTTGCGACCATCCTCGGTGACCAGGCCGAGCATGTTGAGGTAGCTGCCCTCCTGCATGACATCGGTTACTCGTCTGCGGTGCGATTTACGGGATTCCATCCGCTCGACGGGGCGCGCTACCTACGCGACGTACTCCACGCTGAGCCGCTGCTGTGCCGGCTTGTCGCACATCACACCGGTGCCTTGGTCGAAGCCGAGGAACGTGGCATTGCCGAACTCGCAGAGGAGTTCGCCCTACCCGATCAGCATCTCTTGGAGGCGTTGACGTACTGCGACTTGACGGCCGGCGTGGATGGCTGCCATGTCGACGTTGAGGAACGGCTACGAGAGATCCTCACTCGCTATCCGCGCGAGCACGTCGTACATCGGTCCGTCGTGCGATCCAGCCCGGCGCTACGCTCGGCGGTCCTCAATGTGGAACATCGCCTCTGCGCCTAATCGAAGTACAGCGTTGCGCTGGGCTCGAGATACTGAGCGATGCGACGTCGCATGGTGGCGTTCATCGGCAGGGCGTCAAGTTCTGCCCGCGGAACCCAGCGGACGCGGGTGCTCTCGGTGCTCGGCATTGGGACCCCACCAGTGGCCCGGCCGCGGAGGAGGATCGAGAACTCCTGACGGGCCTCACCGTTGCTCGTGTACAGAATGATGTGCTTGGGGTCCGTGTAGATTCCGAGGACCTCCAGGATCTCGCAGTCGATCCCGGTCTCTTCTTTGGTTTCGCGTACGCCGGCTTGCGACATCGACTCGCCGAGGTCGATCGCGCCGCCGGGCAACGCCCAGTTGCCGTTGTCGGAGCGCTCGATCATCAGGATCTCGCCGGCGTCGTTCTCGATGATGACGTTGACGGACGGGACCATGCTGTTTGCCGCTGGCGCGTTCGGATCGTCGTAATAGTCGATTCGCCTAGCCATCAAGACTCCGTCATTGGAGTTGCGTCATCCCAGACCCGATCGAAGCTCTCCAGATAGTGCCGAGCAAGTTCGCCACCAGGGATCTTGCGCAGATGCCACACCGGTGCTTGAGCTGCGGGCAGGCCGTAGATGTGGGTGTTCACGAACAGCCGGTCGTCCGCGCGAAAGATGGAGTTGTAGAGCACGGTGCGATGCAGTCGAAAGTCGATGCCTGGCGCCTCCAGAAGGCCGCGATACAGAACCTGCGCATTACGGATCTTGGCGGCGAGGGCGTGACCGATGCCCTCCTCTGCGCCTCGCTCGGCGACATGTGCACCGTCTGGATCGCCAAGGAGGATCCGTATGCGAGCGCCGCCTTTGGCCTTCTTGCGGAGGATCCGCTGGAGACCAGTGTCCTCAGCCAGGAACAGTCCCGCATAGACGAGGATTCCGATCTCGGCGTTCCCGGACTCGAAGAGCTGTCGCCAGTCGTCGGCAGTCACATCCGCGCGGTGCGGGTAGATGCGGACGAGTTCGCTCTCGGCGAGAGCTGCCGCTCGATCCCGTGTCAGGGTGCCGGGCCACAGGTACGATTCGTCGCGGCCAAGGCGGATCGCCAAGCGGTGGCGGTTGCGGGGGAAGGGGACGATCTCGCCACCGATCCATCGTTCGACGGACTTGACGTTGACTCCCAGCTCCTCTGCGAGTGCATGATGGGTCAGGCCTTGTTCGACCATGGCGGCTCGCAGTCGTTCGTTTGGCACAGGATCTAACCTAAGACATTTCGGGACATTTTGAGGCCAACCTAGACATCCCGGAGATGTCTTGCTGTGTCGTGACGCTGTCCAGGTCGTTACCGGGATGCTTGGCGGCATGACGAGTAGGCGTTGTCATACGCGCAATGTGCAAGGCCATGGCTGACCGGAAGCGGCAGCCCAACGAGCTGCTCCGGAAGGCGCGGGGAAGCATGTCCCAGGGGCGGCTCGCAGACCTGGTCAGCGCCGAGATCTACCACATGACAGGCCGGGCGACGGTCGTAACCGCCAAGTCGATCTCGGACTGGGAGTGCGGCTGGTACACCTGGCCGTCGGCCGATGTCCGACAAGCCCTGGCCCGCATACTGCACAAATCCGATCCAGCGGATCTGGGCTTCTTCAAGCGACGACTGACCGTGCGGCAGGTGCCAACGGCGGTGTCGCTTCTCGACCTGTTGCCTGACCAGCGGCCGCCGGTCGAAGCGGACACCCTTCGGCTTCCTGCCGGACGGTCGTACTCGGGTGTCGATGTGGCCGCGCACTATTGCGAGGTGGAGTTGCCGGGGGAGGGGTGGCTCATGGTTGACCCAGGCAAGGACGCGACGCTGAACCGCCCGGATCGCCGCTCGTTGGTGATCGTCTCTGACCGCGAGCAGCGTTATTACGTCTCGGACGGCCGAAGGTTCGGTGACCGGGTCGGCCGTCACCCGGGACCGCAGCCGATCTCGTCGGCGGCGATCGTCGACGACCTGACGATCGGGATCATCTGGGCGGCAACGAACACTGATATCGCGCTGCTCGCCGACGACGCCCGTTTGGTCAGCAGCCAAGAAGCTCTGGCGCGATACGAGGGCCGTCGTACGTCGGACGTACCTCTGAGTGAGGTGCCGGCGCTCGGCGCGGTGGCCGGGCAGTGGCTCGGATCGCGGTTTTGTGCCCGGCACATCACTCGAAACCTCAATCAGGTGTCGGGGCAGCCGTTCTTCTGGACGCGCGAGAGGCGCGGCGAGGAGGCCGCCTCCTGGCTGTTCTGGCGCCACAAGTTCGAGTATCTGCGTCGCACGTCGCGGTGGTTTCCGAGGATGCGGCGAGGGTTCTGCATCACGGAGGTGGATGTCGCCGAGTCGCCCGTGTATGAGCGGGTGCTGCTGTTACTCACGATTGCGTTGATGGAGTCCTTCGGGATCACTGTTGAGCTGAGCTCCGAGCCCGAGCATGCTGCGGTCGAAGGGTTCGTGCTCGGTGAGGAGGCAATCGTCGCGAACTGGTTGGGCGGCTCCGGACTTTGGTACGTCGACGCGAGCGCGCCGCCCTCGCGTCGATCGGTCTTCCGGGATGTGGCACGCGAGGTCTCCGAGGAGTCGCTAGTTGCGGGGTCCACCCCGGACCGGCGTCTTCGGGCGATCGCCAGCTACTTGGGCGTGCAGTGGTCGTGGTTCAAGCGGAGGTGCGGGGAGCTTGCTGTGGCGGGCGTCGATGACATCGCGCATCCGCGGAGTCGCCTATTGTCGACGCGTGGACTGAACACTGCGATTCGCTACGTGGCCTACATCGATACCCTCCGAGGAGCTGAGCTTGCGCGCCGCTGAACTGACGATGGGCCGGACCTTCGCTGTCCACTTCGACCACGGTGACGACTTCTATCCGGCGCTGGCCGAGTTCTGCGCGGAGTACGGCGTGCGGCAGGGTTTCATCCCGATGTTCATCGCCGGCCTGCGCGACGTGCAGTTGGTCGGCACGTGCGAGAAGCTGGAAAACCCGGATGCGCCTGTGTGGACCGCCGTACACCTCGAGAACGTTGAGGCGATCGGCGGCGGCTCGCTCGCGTATGACGAGGAATCGGGAGCCGTTCTGCCGCACATCCATGTATCGGTGGGTCTCAAGGCGCACTCGGCCACTGCCCACACCAGCCATCTGCTCGGCGCGAAGATCCAGTTCCTGACGGAGATGTATCTCGTCGAAGTCATTGCACCAGCGTTCTCGCGGCCTCGACAATCCGATCTGTACAACGTCCCCTTGCTTGCGTTCGATTAGTCCTGGATCCACAGAGCCAGGTTCCGCAGCGGTGATGCAGCGGCGAATGTCGGAGTCATGACGACGACCCGATGCCGCCGGCAGCATCATGAACCGGCGACCTGACCCGAACGCAGTACCGTCGATCGCGGAACGCCAGCGACTGCTCGGGGTCAACCGCGCCGCGGCGATGTTCTACCGCCGACAGTTGCTCCAGGCAAAGACCAAGTGGGCGAGGGCATACCTGACTCGTGGCGGGGCTTCTGAGGTTCTGGATCCCCGGTCGAGCTGGTCGATCGGTTACGCGACCGATGCGCGATCACGGCTGGTCGACAGCCTCCGTTCGAAGGGATTCGACCAGGCCAGCGTGCGGAACGCCGGCCTGGCGCTCGTCGATCCCGAAGGACGCACGATCGACCGATTCCGCGATCTGATCATGCTGCCGGCGCGCAATGAGCGATTGGAGACTGTCGGCTTCATCGGAGTCCGCGCGGATGCGCAGCCGTACTACGTGACGTCTCCCGCGAGTCAGGTGCATCGCCGCGGAGGAGCGCTGGTCGGCGTCGCTGAGCAGTTCGACCTTCTGTCCGAGGGCGCCGTACCTGTCCTGGTGGACAGTCCTCTCGACGCCCTCGCCATTGAGCGAGTGAGCCGACTAGCAACCGGTCGCTGGGCCGGCATCCCCTTGTGTCGTTCGCTCCTGTCGGTTCAGCAGGCCGGCATCTTGGGCCGGTACGCCGCCACCGACTCCGTCATCGTCGTCGTTGCAGACGACAAGGACGGTCAGCGCGCAGCCGACACCCTGCTCGCCGATCTCAACCGGTTCTTCGGCCGCGTATGGGCCGTCGAGCTGCCAACTGACTTCGTTATCCGAGGACCCGGTGACCTGCAGTCGCTACACGACGCGCTCCTGGTTACGAGGCCGCTTGCCGACTACCGGGGCCCGCAGCGGCGGCGGAAGCACCGACGACAGGAGCCTGACCTGGACACGCCAGACCGCGGACCCGCGCTGTGACGAAAGTCGACGGGCCTCGGCCGTTGAGCATGCGTCTTGTGTCCTCCTTGGCTCTGCATCGGGAGGTCGTCATCTTCTGATGGAGGAGCTCTAGTGATGATTTCCGAAGCGCGGATGCGGATCGCCGGCCTGGTGAGCACTGCAGACGCGATCATCGAGTCCCAGGAACTCCAATCGCCTGGTGAGTGGGCGATGACGGCTTTCAGCCGATACAGGGTTCTCGAGCTGCTGGGGGTCGAGCCGGTCCCGCCGTACATCGGGATCGTCGATCTAAGCCCTGCTGCACTGATCGAGGAGGCGACGAGGGTCGCCGAGCAGTTGGCGCCGTCGGGTGAGCACCTGGCGTGGCATGCGTCGTTGGTAGAGGCCCTGCGGTGTGCGCTTGTTGACGTTCGGATGGTGTCCGGTGCGTGCGACCTATGAGGATCTGTTGTTCATCGCGAGGCGCCGCGCAGTGGAGGCGTGCAATCTGGCCTGCTTCGACACCACAGATTTGGTTGCCGGCTGGCAGGCGACGCTATCGGCCACGCGGCATCATCTGCGATGGCTGGGGGCTGAGCTCTCGGCAGACGATTTCACTTGCGGCCCCGGAGGGCGACGGGAGGGGCCGCTCTTCCTGCTCGCCCAGGTGATTGGTGCTGGTGCGGATCTCCTGGCAACCCAGAACGGGAGCACCTGGTCTGCTCTGGATAACGACAAGGCGGTGAGAGGTGCCCGGTCGGCGGTCGCCGCCATCGCGGGGATGGGTGTTCGCGCGGCGGTCACGCGTCTGGCCAGTGGGCGGACGAAGTCTGGAGCGGGCAGCGGGCTGTTCTACGAGCATTTGGTCAGCGTGCTTGCCGAGCTCGAGTTCCTGAGCGAGTCAGGGGTGTCCGAGATCGGCGCTCTTGGTGGCTTGGCGACACGTTTGCCTCCGTATCCGGTCGACGAACTGTCGCACATCAGCCGACTCGCGGCCGCCTGGCAGGTGGCGCACGAAGCAACGTCGCCGCGCACGATGTTAACGCGGGATCTCCGATCTACCACTGCACAGCTGCGTACCGTTGCCGGCTATTTAACCCACATCGCCGGCTTGCTCCAGACAGCTGAAGGTGGACGGTCGGACGAGCTGGGATCCTTGGCTGAGAACCTGCGCAGTGTAGCCGCGGCAGACGCCCGCGTAGGTATGGCTTGGCGCTCGCGGCTGTCAGACGTCAGCGGCCGGAGCGATGGTGCCGCCGAGCTTTCATTCGTTCACCTTCTCAGCGCGCTCCAACGCTGGCTACGCGACGGCGACAGGCTCAAGCGGCGTGATGAGGTTGTTCCGGACGCTGAATCGGCGGGACGGATCCGTGAGGTCGTCGACGAGCTCGCCCACTCAGGCCATCGGGTGGCGAGCCATCATGAGGAGTCCGTGTGGTTCCTCATCCAAGCCGGGTGGCTGTTCGTTCCGAAGTTCGAGCTCGCCAAGCGTGATCCAGAGTTCGACGCCCGGCCATCGGTATGGCGACTGAGGTACCCGCAACCGGCCTGGGTCCGGACCACGCAAGCCTCCTGCTTCGAGGAACTGACATCGGCTCTGGCAGAAGCTACGGCTCATTTCGCCAACGCCGCCGCCATCAGCCAGCGACTAGCCGGTACTTCGGAACAGCACCGCCCGTTCGGCGCCCACTTCGGCACCGAGCCGCGAGTCCTCCCACCACCCCGCTGGAATTGCCTCGCCTCAGGCGAAGTCGTCTCACCGGATCACGGCGACTCTCCTGGTATCGACCATTGAGCGTGCGCCGCGGAACCGGCCGGCGATCACGACTTCGGGGTGCTCGATCGGTCCCAGAACGCCGCCGACGATCACATCGACGGTGTCGCGGTGCTTGACCTTTTGGAGGGTTGGATTTTGTGTCGTGCACTGTCGCGCTGAGCGGCTGTTCGGCAGGTGCACGACACTCCCATCTGCGCTCAGGCATTGCTGCTGGCGGTGGCCCTACGTTTGGCGCTCGTGTCGGATATTGGGTGGGCCGTTGGAGGTCGGGTGCGAGCGTTTGTGGTGCGGTTGCCGTCGGGTGTTCGGTACTGGACGGTGCTGGAGAGCGATCTTCGGAAGCATCGAGCCGCGGATGACTTCTTGCGGCATCTGCGGTTCGGACGGGGTTGCGCGGAGAGTACGACGCGGGCGTACGCCACGTCGGTCTCGCTGTATCTGTTGTGGTGCGGGCAGGTGCGCAGGATTGGCGGGATGCTGTCGATCGGCTGGGCGCGTTCATGTTGTGGCTGATTCACGCCGAGGGGCCAGCTGCAGGCGCTGGAACCACTGGCTCGCCTGGGCTGGTGGCGCGGCAGCCGGACAGGATTAACGCGGTCCTGGTCGCGGTGCGCGAATTCTTGAAGCACGCGGTCGCTCCGGCACGGGTGTTGTCGGCTCTGTATGAGATCGGTGACGATCGCTGGCTGCCTGAGGACCTGCGCGGCGAGCGCACTGGCCTACGCTTCGTGGCCCGGCCGCGCCATCGGCTGTCAGTTCCGGAGCGTCAGTCGGCGCGGTCCAGCGACGACGACGCGTTGGCGTTGCTGGGCGCCTGCCGGTCGGCCCGAGACCGGTTCATCGTGGTGCTGCTCGGCCGGGCCGGCCTGCGGCGGGGTGAGGCGGCAGGCCTTTGGCGGCGCGATATGCACATGGCGCTGGATTCAAGGTCGGTGGGTTGTGACGTTCCCGGAGAGCACCTGCACGTTGTTCGCCGCGAGGACGCGCCGAATGGCGCGATCGCGAAGTCGCCGCGGTCCCGGATCGTGCCGCTGGACTTCTTGGTGGTGCAGGCGCACGACGCCTACTGCTGGGAACGACAGGACGTGCCAGCCGCCGCCGGTTGCGACTTCGTGCTGGTGAACCTGTTCCGGGAGCCACTCGGTGCACCGATGCGGCCAGGAGCGGTGACCGAGCTGCTTGCAGCGCTGTCTCGCCGAACGGTACTGGAGCGGCCGGTGCATCCGCACATGCTGCGCCATGCGTTCGCGAGCAACGTGCTGGATGCCGGCGGCACGCTGGACGAGGCGCAGGCGCTGCTTCGCCATGCGAGCCTGGCCTCGACGCAGGTCTACGCACATCCCGCGCCAGAGCGGCTGCGCGCGGCAGTGGACCGGCTCGCCCCTCCACGAGGCGCCGATGACTGCCCCGCACGCCGCACGCGTTGCGGTCCCGGCCGCCGGCCCGGACGACCTGCGGCTGTCTCGGCTGGAGGCGTTGCTGGATCCCGTGTTCTTGTCCGAGGCCGGCTGGGACGCCGAACGGGCACTACTGCAGCCACCGCCGGATCATCGGCTGCTGGGGTGGTCACGCTGCTTGATGCCAGGCTGCAGGGTCGAAGCCAACAACCGGCTTTGCACCGGCTGCAGGCTGCGGCAAACGGAGAGCGGGTTGTCGCCCGAACAGTCATTGCCTCCGCGCCTGCGAAGAAGCGCGGAGGCGCGGAAGGCCGATGGCTGCTTGATGAGCGGCTTTGCCAGGTCAGCGGATGTCAACGGCCCATTCACGCGCGAACCATCGGATTGTGCAACTCGCACTCCTTGCGTTGCCGCGAGCTGTTCGGCCGGCTCGACGCCGCTGATGTTCCCCCCTTCCTTGAGCGCTCCGACGTCCGGCCCTTCCCGAGTTGGGGGCGTTGCCAGGTCGGGGCCTGCTTACGACTGGCCTATAACAGCGCTGGCCTGTGTCATCGTCACTCGCAGCGGTGGAATGAACTGCTGCGATGCGAGGTCGCCACGGACTTCGCCCAGTGGTGCCGCCGCGAGGACGGCATCCTCGTGTCCGGTGTCGCGAACCTACGGGCCCTGCCGCGGCTGGTCGTCGTCGAGTTCCTCGGCGGTCTCCAACTCCGCACCGGCCAGGGCAGCAAACCCGACCATCCCAGCTGAACCGGCTCGCTCGAGCCGCACGCCACCAGCAGGTCAGCAGCCTGCGTGACGTCGACCTGGAAGGGTTCGGCGAGGATGTGAACACCCTGGCCGCGCTGCTGACGCGTGACGTCGACCGCGCAACGGTCACACCGGGAGAGGAGCAGCGGAAAGACCGGTGGGACCTGGCTGTCCTCGGCGCGACTGGCCGCATCGACTTCACCATCTTGACTCAGCCGTGGCTGCGAGAACTCGCCAAGCATTGGGCCAGTGAAGATCTGGCCCGGCGCCGCGGTGGCGGCGCCGGCGGGGTGGTAGTACGAACCCATATCGGCTCACTGGCCGAGCTGTCGACCACGCTGCGCCTGACCCGCATCGACCACGGCCTCGAACCGGCCGACCTCGGACGGACAGACATCGTGGCCTTCCTGACCCGGTTAGGCCACCTGGAGCACACCGAGACGATCTCAGCCAATCGGCGCCTACAGATCGTCCGGCACGTTCGGCCCGTCCTGCGCGATGCGCGGGACCTCGGCATGACCCGGGCCGGTGGCTGCGCAGCCGGGCTTCCAGGCGAGTTCGGCGTTCGCGCCGAGGACATCCCGCCGCCGGTCCACGTCGACGGTCCCGGCCGCGCGTTGCCGAACGCGGTCATGAATGCGCCCCGAATCAGGTCCCGGGCCACATCACGGTGGTCGGGAGGTGGCGTGCCCCCGCCCCCGGTGAGCAGGTACGGCTCGGTGACGAGAGCATCGAGGTCGAGACACAGACTCCGGAAGGCCCTCCTCCACGGCCACCTACGGACTGGACCCGCCCACCATGCCCGCCACCGCACGAGGGATGGCCACAGAACGTGGTCTGGTACGAGGGCTGGCCACATAGCGCGGTCTCGGATCTGGACCTGGACATCCGCGACCTCGAATCGTCCGGAGCGATGGTCCATCGGGCGATCTTCCGTTCCACGGAAGACCAGGAAGTCCTCGTCGTAGCAGCCACCGACGTCGAAGCGGTCACCCGCAGGCTGTCCCCGAGCCTCCCGAATCAACTCTGCGTCGTCCGAAGCCGCTTCACCCGCGCCCAACTGGACGAGGTCCGCGACGTCCTCCATGCCCATTTCCAGGAGTGGCGCTTGGAGTCCTTCGGCACCGGCCACTCCGACCCCCAAGGCCAACCCTTCGCCACGGCCGAACCCGTCCGAGTCACCCCCGAACTGGCCGCCTGGGCCGACACCCTCCCCAAAGACCTACTCCTCCTTCACCCGACAATCACCCCCGCGTGAAACCCGGCAGCCCAACCGACAGGCAGGAGGGTAGGAGCACCCGGCTGGGCTCGGGTGGGTCAGCGGTCCGATGTCGGTGAGGACAGGCCCGGTAGCCTTGGCTTAAGGCGTAGCCGGCGAACAGCGCACACTTCGAAATGCGCTCGTTGCCAGTCTTATGAGCGGAACTGCACCGCTCGGATCGCGGCTGATCCGGACGTTCGCGATCACCGACCTAGGGCGCCTCGCTCGAGCGCTGAAAGTGCGTCCGGCAAGGCATAGACGGTGTTGACGAAGGAGAGCTG
>NZ_JBFAPF010000018.1:0-29815 GCF_040675555.1 Kribbella sp. NPDC049584 | reverse complement strand
CCAGCGGCTGGACCGGACCGGCAGGCCGGAGTACGACGCTCTGCGAGACGCTCACCCCACAACGGTAACTCTCGACCGGTGGGATCCGTCCACTGGTCTGAGCCGTCGGACCCGTAGCCTGCAACTCACTCCTCAATTTGTCTTCAGTAGAAGGGATCGTGCGTGAGCACTCCGACGCCACCGCCGGGTTACGGCCCGCAGGACCCCCAGCAGCCGGGCCAGTACGGGCAGCCGGGTCAGTACGGGCAGCCCGGTCAATACGGCCAGCAGCCCGGGTACGGCGGCCAGCCGGGTTACGGTCAGCAGCCGGGGTACGGCCAGCAGCCCGGGCAGTACGGGCAGCAGCCTGGTTATCCCCAGCAGCCCGGGCAGTACGGGCAGCAGCCGGGTCAGTACGGTCAGCCTGGTCAGCCTGGTCAGTACGGTCAGGCGTACGGTCAGCAGCCGGGCTTCGGGCCTTACGGTCAGCCGGGCTTCGGCGGTATCCCGGGCAACCTGGCGGCCTGGCCGAACCGGGTCGGCGCCTGGTTCGTCGACGCGCTGATCATCGGCGTGCCGTGCGGTATCGGCTCCGCGATCGCCGGTAACAGCAACAACTCCGTGCTCGCGATCATCGGCTTGATCTTCTACCTGGGCGGCGTCGGCCTGGCGATCTGGAACATCCTGATCCGGCAGGGCAGCAGCGGTCAGACCGTCGGCAAGCAGGCGCTCGGCCTGAAGCTCGTCGGCGCCGACACCGGTCAGCCGATCGGCGTCGGCAAGACGTTCCTGCGGCAGCTGACCCACATCCTCGACGGCGCGGCCTGCTACATCGGCTACCTGTGGCCGCTGTGGGACGAGAAGCGGCAGACGTTCGCCGACAAGATCAACAACACCTACGTCATCAAGCTCTGACCTGACGTGAGCACCCCTCCCTCAGGGCCGTACGACGGTCAGTATCCGCCGCCTGGTCAGTACCCTGTGCAGGGCTACAACCCTTACGGGCAAGGCTTTCCGGGCGGCGGGTACGGGTATGCGCCGCCTGGCCGGCTGGCCGACTGGCCGATCCGGGTCGGCGCCTCCCTGGTCGACACGCTGATCATGGTCATTCCGTCGATCGCCGGGGTGCTGGCCGCACTGATCATCGACGGCGAGCAGGAGGAGCTGGGCGTAGGCGGTGGGATCGCGATGATCAGCGGATTCCTGCTGGCCTTCGGCATCTGGGTGTGGAACCGCATCATCCAGCAGGGCCGCACCGGCCAGTCGTTCGGCAAGAAGGTGACCGGACTGCGGGTCGTTGACGCGCACACCGGTCAGCTGATCGGCATGGGCAAGAACCTCGGCCGCGAGGTCTGCGCCCAGATCTTCAACCAGCTCTGCATCCTCAACGTGCTCTGGCCGTTGTGGGACGACAAACAGCAGACCTGGCACGACAAGGTCGTCGGCGACATCGTGATCCGCGCCTGAAGAACAGGACCCCCCAGATGAGCACACCTGACTACGGCCAACAGCCACACGGACAGCAGCCATACGGACAGCAGCCGCACCCACAGCAGTCGTTTGGGCAGCAGCCTTACGGGCAACAGCCTTACGGGCAGCCGCAGTACGGGCCGGCGTACGGGCCTCCGCCTGGTTATGGCTACGGGTACGGCGCTCCGGTCGCTCCGTTGGCGGACTGGCTCCCGCGGGCGGGCGCGTACCTGATCGACGGCCTGGTGGGCGGCGTACCGTTCGTGCTCGGGTACGGCATCTTCATCGCGGACGTGATTTCGAGGTCCGACAACACCTACCCGGACGACGGTCCGCGGCCGTACGCCGCCATCATCTTCGTGGTCGGCATTCTCGTGAGCATCGGCCTCGGACTGTGGAATCGCGTGTTCCGCCAGGGCAAGACCGGTCAGAGCGTCGGCAAGACCGTGCTCCATCTGCGGCTGGTCGACTCCCGGACCGCGCAGCCGATCGGAGCGGGCAAGGCGTTCCTGCGGGAGTTCCTCAGCGGCCTGTTCAACAACGCCTGCTTCTTGAACCTTCTATGGCCGTTGTGGGACGACCAGAAGCAGACCTGGCACGACAAGGTCATGAACACCTACGTAGTCAGGACCTGACCTCAGTGTGAACGCAGTAGACCAGCACAGGTCACTGCCCACAGCACGCTGGTGAAGGTGCCGATGATGAACCGTTCGGCAACGGCCTGCGGAGTGACCGACGCAGGCTGGTCCGGACTACGGAGCTCTGGGTACCGGGCGAGGCCTTTGATTGCCAGTACGACCGCGATGCCTTCCGGCCAACCGGCTACCAGTGATGCGTAGATCGCAGTCCGCTCGAGGGCGCCGATCAGCGCGCCACCACGCAGTACCTCACCGGCCTTCTGCGTCGACTGGGCCCTGGTGTTGTTCCGGTCGACCAGGGCGAGCACAGAGGTCGTCAATGGCCCGCCACCTGTGACGGCTAACCCACCTGCGAGCAGGAGCAGCACATTCCACCAGCGCTCGGCCCAGCCGGCCACTCCGTGACCTGAGAGCAGCAGAACGCCCACAGCGGCCAGACAGGCGAGCATCACGCCACTGATCACGATCTCGAGGTTGGAGCCGGATCTGGGCACCCAGGCGAGCACAGCGAGGATCAGGCCGGCAGCCGTCAAGGACAGGACCAGAGCCGTCACGCAGCGACTCCAGCACCGAGCAGATCAGCGGCCAGCACCCGTCCGCGCTGCTCCTCGGCGAATCCCGCCGCCTGCGTGCGCTGTGTCACCGCTGACTGGCTGATGCCGAGTTTCACGCCGATCTCCCGCCTGGTGAGTCCTTCAGCCAACAGGTCCGCAACTGCCCAGCCACGCTCGCTCCGGCGTCGCAGTACGGACGCCATCAGCCACAGCACCGTCTCCACCTGCTCCGCGACCCGCGAGTCCGAGCCGACCACGTTCACATGGTGCGGGCTCGACTTGGCCCGGGTCACCGCCTCCCGGGCGAACACGAACGCCTCGCCGCTGCCGGCTCTGGTGCTGCGGGGCAGCGGTTCGGTCACCTCGCCGACACCGAGGCCGACGTACCAGGAGTCCGCGCGCAGCAGCTCGACGATCACGTCGATCGTGGGCCGGGCCTCGGACAGCACGCCCTGCACCTCATCGCCGGCGGTCCGCTCGAACCTCCGCAGCAGTCCGGACCGGCGCGGGCGGCGGTTCAGGGAGTTCAGCAGCTCGGGTACGAGATCGGTCGTGCTTCGGCTGCCTCGCTGATCTACCGTGAGAACGAAGACCATCGCCCTGCACCTCCTTCTGAACGGCTTAAGGCTACAGTCTTATTCACGTAGAGTGAAGGACAAAACCTGAATCGCTTCACCCGATTACTCCCCGTGTCCGGCCCGGGAGGACGGTGAACCGGGCCGGACAAGGGCTCTCAGTCAGCCAGTGGCAGGTACAGCTTCTGGTCGGCGGCCTTGAAGGTCTCCGACATCTCGGCGAAGCCGGCCTCGATCGCCTCCGTCGAGGTGAGGCCGTGCTCCTCGGCGTACGCGCGGATATCGGCGGTGATGCGCATCGAGCAGAACTTCGGCCCGCACATCGAGCAGAAGTGGGCCGTCTTCGCGGGCTCGGCCGGCAGGGTCTCGTCGTGGAAGGAGCGAGCCGTGTCCGGGTCCAGCGAGAGGTTGAACTGGTCCTCCCAGCGGAACTCGAACCTTGCCTTGGACAACGTGTCGTCCCAGGCCTGTGCACCCGGATGCCCCTTGGCCAGATCCGCTGCGTGGGCAGCGATCTTGTAGGTGATCACGCCGGTCTTCACGTCGTCACGATCCGGTAGCCCGAGATGTTCCTTGGGCGTGACGTAGCACAGCATCGCCGTACCCAGCCAGCCGATCTGTGCGGCGCCGATCGCCGACGTGATGTGGTCGTAGGCGGGCGCCACATCAGTTGCCAACGGCCCCAATGTGTAGAACGGCGCCTCGCCGCAGAGCTCCTCCTCGAGCCGCACGTTCTCGGCGATCTTGTGCATCGGCACATGACCCGGACCTTCGATCATCACCTGTACGTCGTGCTCCCAGGCGATCCGGGTCAACTCGCCCAGCGTCCGCAGCTCCGCGAACTGGGCGTCGTCGTTCGCGTCGGCGATGCACCCCGGCCGCAACCCGTCGCCCAGCGAGAACGTCACGTCGTACTCCCGCAGAATCGAACACAGCTCCGCGAAATGCGTGTACAGGAACGATTCCTGATGATGCGCGAGGCACCAGGCGGCCATGATCGATCCACCCCGCGACACGATCCCGGTGATACGCCGCGCGGTCAGCGGCACGTAGCGCAGCAGCACGCCGGCGTGCACGGTCATGTAGTCGACACCCTGCTCGCACTGCTCGATGACCGTGTCGCGGTACACCTCCCACGACAGCGCGGCCGGATCGCCGTTCACCTTCTCCAGCGCCTGGTACAGCGGCACCGTCCCGATCGGCACCGGTGAGTTCCGCAGGATCCATTCCCGCGTCTCGTGGATGTTCTTCCCGGTGGACAGGTCCATCACCGTGTCCGCGCCCCACCGGGTCGCCCAGACGAGCTTCTCGACCTCTTCCTCGACCGAGCTGGTGACGGCGGAGTTGCCGATGTTCGCGTTGACCTTCACCAGGAACTTCTTGCCGATGATCATCGGCTCGCTCTCCGGATGCCGCCGGTTCGCCGGTATCACCGCCCGCCCGCGCGCCACCTCGGCCCGGACGAACTCCGGATCGACGCCCTCCCGGACGGCGACGTACCTCATCTCTTCGGTGATCACCCCGGCCCGCGCGTGCCCGAGCTGGGTCCGTGGCTCGCGCCCGGCGATCCACTCCCGCCGCATCGCGGGCAGACCCGCCTGTACGTCGATCCGCGCCGCCGCGTCGGTGTACGGGCCGGAGGTGTCGTACAGGTCGAAGTGTTCGCCGTCGGTCAGCTGCACGCGACGAGCCGGTACGCCCAGCTCTCCGCGATAGACCTTCTCCGAGCCCGAGATCGGACCCGTGGTGACGGCCGGACGGATCGTGCTGACATTCACCATGCTGGTGCTCCCTACGCCGGAATTACCCGGACAGGTTCGGCGGTCGGCGGCGCCGGCCAGGTTCGATTCCTGGTCCAGCCGCCCTCTCAGCCCACTACGGTGCGAGCTCCCGCGATCTCAAGTTGTCACCGACCACCCTAGGGCATGGCTGTAACGTCTAGGGATGCGCGACCTCGTGTACCCGCCCGTCATCGCCTTCGCGCGGACCTCGTTCAAGGTTCTCGACCTCAAGCTCCGCCTGACCGGCGCGGAGAACGTGCCCCGGACCGGCGGTGCGCTGATCGCCCTCAACCACATCAGCTACGTCGACTTCATCCTCGGCGGGTACGGCGCTCTCCCGAGCAAGCGACTGGTCCGGTTCATGGCCAAGGAAGTGCTGTTCCGCAACCGGTACTCCGGTCCGCTGATGCGTGGGATGCACCACATCCCGGTCGACCGGGACGCGGGCGCGGCGTCGTACCAGCAGGCGCTGGAGTACCTGGCCGCGGGCGAGGTGGTCGGAGTGTTCCCGGAGGCCACGATCAGCCGCTCCTTCGAGCTGAAGGAGTTCAAGTCCGGCGCGGTCCGGATGGCGGCGGAAGCCAGCGTGCCGGTCATCCCGATGATCCTGTGGGGCACGCAGCGGATGTTCACCAAGGATCATCCGCGGGACTTCTCCCGGCACCGCCCGATCTCGATCACCATCGGCGCACCGATCACCGTCACGCCGGACGACGACGCGGGCGAGGCGACAGCGCAGCTGCGATCCACGATGGCCGGAATGCTCGACGAGACCATCCGCGCCTACCCCGAGCAGCCCGCCGGCGCCTGGTGGCTGCCCGCGGCGTACGGCGGCAGCGCGCCGACCCCGGCCGAGGCCGAGCGCCTGGACCAGGAGGAGCTCGCCCGCCGAGCCGCCAAACGTCGTTAAGACGGCGGACAGGACCTTGACCCTCGGGGTTGAACGAGGGTACGAAGGCCTTCGTTGACAGAGCAGGAACCTGGGGGGTCCCTGTGCGGCGGGCCGGCATCGATGGCCCGCGGACACGAACGGGCGGGGAAGGTTTTGTTCGATTCACCGGAAGAGCTGCATCTGTTCGACCCGGGCGCGATGACTCCGGCGCCGCATGTTGCCGAGCACATCCCGGACGCCGGTGCGTTCTTCGTCGACTGGGCGACCCGCGGGCTGAACCCGGATCGCGCCCGCGAGATCGAGTCCGCGGTGAACGGCCGGCGCAACCAGAACGGCTGGTTCCCGCTCGAGACGCTGGACAGCATCGGCAGCAGGGGCTTCTGGCGCGGGCCGCTGACCTATCTGGCCCGGATGACCGCCGACGACCCCAGGATCCTGCAGGAATGGGCCTGTGACGGGCTGCGGGACGAGCAGGTGGGCCGCATCGAGGCGACGGTGGACCACCTGCTGCACCAGCAGGGCCACGCTGCCGCGGCGACGTGGGCGGTCGCAGTACGGCCGCGGACCTACCTCGACGCGGAGGTGCTGGGCGACCGGCTGCTGGCCGCGTGGGAGTACAACCTCGGCTCGATCCGGGCCAAGGACGTGGCGAAGTCGGTCCGGCGCTGGAACCGCTGAGCCGGAACCACTGAGCTGCAACCACTGAGCTGCAACCACTGAGAAGGCGTACGACGGGCAGCCGCCAGACCGCCCGTCGTACCTCTCAGCTCGTCAGTGGAACTGCGGGATGATCAGGTACAGCCCGTAGAACACAGCTGCCAGGCAGGCCGCGAAGCAGAGCGCCGCGACGCTGGTGTCCGCGACGGATGGCTGCCGCTTCTCGTCGATCGCGACCGCGCGCCGCGCCATCGCGCTGACACCGAGCGCGAACACCACCGCCAGTCCGACTCCGAAGAGCAGGCTGACCAGTGCGACCTGGCCGAGTGAACCCCAGTCGATGTGCATCGCCGTACTCCTCTCACGCCGCCGCGGCCGGGCTGGCGGCCGGGGTGGAGCTCGGGTAGTCGTTCACGTTCTCCGACGTCACCGGCGTGCGCCGGGAGGCCAGGTAGATGCCACCGCCGGCCACGACGGCGAGGATCGCGATGATCACCACACCGATGTTGCCGGAGTCGGCCACCCGGCCGGCCAGTGCGCCGACGATCGCGGCGGCCGGCAGTGTGAGCAGCCAGGCGACAGCCATCCGGCCTGCCACCGTCCAGCGCACCTCGGCCAGCCGCTTGCCGAGGCCTGCGCCGAGGATGCTGCCGGAGCAGACCTGCGTGGTCGACAGCGGGAAGCCCAGGTGGGACGAGGCCAGCAGGACCGCGGTCGAACTGGTCTCGGCCGAGAAGCCCTGCGGCGATTCGATCTCGGTCAGGCCCTTGCCCATCGTCCGGATGATCCGCCAGCCGCCCAGGTAGGTGCCGGCCGCGATCGCCAGACCGGCGGACAGGATGACCCAGACCGGCGGCTTGGAGCCCGGGGCGAGACTGCCGGAGGTGATCAGCACCAGCGTGATCACACCCATCGTCTTCTGCGCGTCACCGGTGCCGTGGGCGAGCGAGACCAGCGAGGCGGAGGCGACCTGGCCGGCCCGGAATCCCTCGCTGACCGACTTCTGCCGGGACCGCTGGGTGATCTTGTAGGCCAGGAACGTGCCGAGCAGCGCGACCACGCCGGCCACGATCGGCGCGGCCACGGCCGGGATGATGATCTTCTGCACGACGGTGCCGAAATGGACGGCGCTGCTCCCGGACGCGATCCAGGTGGCGCCGATCAGGCCGCCGAACAGCGCGTGCGACGACGAGCTCGGCAGGCCGACGTACCAGGTCATCAGGTTCCACAGCACGGCGCCGACCAGGCCGCCGAAGATCACCGGCACGGTCACCTTGGCATCGTCGACGATCCCGCTGGAGATCGTCTTGGCGACCTCGGTGGAGATGAACGCACCGACCAGGTTCAGCACGGCCGAGATGGCCACCGCGACCTTCGGTTTCAGTGCGCCGGTGGCGATCGACGTCGCCATCGCATTGGCGGTGTCGTGGAACCCGTTGGTGAAGTCGAACACCAACGCGGTGATGATCACCACGACGACGAGGAACGACAGATCCATCCCGATCACTTCCCTAGGCGGACGATCAGCAGCGTCGATCGACCGTAGGCCGGGTGAGTGAATTTGAAATGAACCGGACCCGGGAATTTACTCCAAGATGAGGTGAGCCAGCCCGTAGACGAGCGCCGCGACGAGTCCGGCAGCCGGGATCGTCAGGATCCACGCCATGACGATGCCCTTGGCAACGCCCCAGCGGACCGCGGACAGCCGCTTGGTCGCACCGGCGCCCATCACCGCCGAGGTGATCGTGTGGGTGGTGGAGACCGGGGCGTGCAGGCCGATCGCCATCACGTAGAGAACGGCCGCCGACACCGCCTCGGAGGCGAATCCGCGGGCCGGGTCGAGGTGGATGATCCGGCGGCCCAGCGTCCGCATGATCCGCCAGCCACCGGAGTACGTGCCGAGCGAGATCGCGGTCGCGGCGGAGATCTTGACCCACAGCGGGATGCCGTCGTGCTGCTGGGCGTGCCCGGTGGTGACGAGGGCCAGGAAGATCACGCCCATCGTCTTCTGCGCGTCCTGGAGCCCGTGGCCGAGCGCCATCGCGGCGGCCGACAGCGACTGCGCCATCCGGAAGCCGCGCGTGGTCTTGCCCGGATTGCGATGCCGGAACAGCCAAAGGATGGCGACCATCAGCACGAAGGCGCCGAGGAAGCCGACCGCCGGTGACAGCACCATCGGAATGACGACCTTGTCGACGATGCCGGACCACAGGACGGTGCTCGCCGAGGCGAGGCCGGCGCCGACGAGTCCGCCGATCAGCGCGTGGGTCGAGGAGCTGGGCAGGCCGAAGTACCAGGTGATCAGGTTCCAGGTGATCGCGCCGACCAGCGCCGCGATCACGACCACCAGGCCGTGTGTCCCGGACGGCGTGCTGATGATGCCCTTGCCGACCGTCTCGGCGACCTCGGTGCCGGCCAGCGCGCCCAGGAAGTTGCACGCCGCTGCCATCGCGAGCGCCACCCGCGGCGTGAGCGCCCGGGTGGAGACCGAGGTCGCGATCGCGTTGGCCGCGTCGTGGAAGCCGTTGGTGTAGTCGAAGGCCAGCGCGATGAGGACGACGGCGATGACGAGCGTGAGCTCCACGCTCAGCTCTCCTTGACGGCGATCTGCTCGACCGTGTTGGCGACGTGCTCGAAGGCGTCGATCGCGGCCTCCAGCAGGTCGACCACAGTCTTGAGCTTCATCACGGTCAGCGCCTCGTACTCACCGCTGAAAAGTTTCGCGATCAACCTGCGGTGGACCGCGTCACCGGTGTTCTCCAGGCGGTTGATCTCGATCCAGTACTCCGCCAGGTCCTTCATGGTCCGCAGCCGGGGCATCGTCTCGGCAGTCAGCTGCGCCATCCGCTGGAGCACTTCGATCTGCTCGGCGATCTCCTCCGGCAGCTTCTCCAGGTTGAAGAGGTGGACGGTGTCGACCGCCTCCTCCATGAAGTCCATCACGTCGTCGAGATCGGAGGCCAGCCGGTAGATGTCCTCGCGGTCGAACGGCGTGACGAACGTCGAGTTCACCCGGCGGATGATCGAGTGGGTGGTCTCGTCGGCCGCGTGCTCCGCGTCCTTCATCTGGGCGGCGATCTGATGACTCGCGGACAGCCCGGTGCCCGCCGTGCTACCGAGCAATTCGGCCAAGATCCGGGATCCGTCCACGAGGTGGTTGGCGGACTCGGTGAAAAGGTCGTAGAACGTCGGGTCGTTCGGACGCAGACGTAACGGCACTTCAAGCTCCGGGTGAACGAGGGACAAACCGTGAACATGCTAGGGGGAACATGCAGTTGATGCGGCATCCGCCCGGGGCAACGTATCGCGTTGTGATGAACTGGGCAGCGCAGCGTTGCACAGTCGGTAACCGATCGGTTTCAGCGCGTTATCACGGCGTACAGATCAAAGAGGCCGACGACCAGCACCAGGCCGGCCGCGACCCGGAGTACATGCTGATGGCCGAGGAAGTGCGTCGCGCCGCCCGCGGTCCGGCGGTAGACGGCGCTGACGGCCGTCCAGCAGCCCAAGGACAGCACCAGTACGACGATTCCGAGCCCGGTGCGGACATCCGACGAGCCGTGGCCGGAGGCAAGCAGGAGGGCGCCGTTGGCAATCAGGCCGAGGGCGGTACGGCGCCACGCGAGCAGCGTCCGCTCCGGCTGCCGGCCGGGATCGGGTGTGCTCATCGCCACAGTGAGAACAACAGGCCGATCAGGCCGACGACCGCGATCGTTGCCCCGAGCATCAAGGGCAGCCGGGTCACGGGCAGCGCGCCGCCACGACGGATCGCGGTCAGGTTCTGCTGCCAGCGGCGGAAGGCGCCGGCCGTCGTGACGATGCCGGCGCAGACCAGGATCACGCCGATGATCCGGGCCGGCCAGCGATCGGGGCCGAGGTCGAGGAACTGGACCGCGGACAGGCCCCCGGCGTAGCAGGCGAGCGACGTCCGCAGGTAGGCGAGGTAGGTGCGCTCGTTCGCGAGTGTGAACCGGTAATCCGGCTCCTCCTCGGTCATCCGCAACTCACCAGGCCCTGGTCCTCTTTCAGCGTCAGCACACGCCGCACGCTACTCGTGAGCTTCGCGGCGAACGACTGGTCCTGCCGGGCCTTGGCGACGAGCGCGTCCACCATCGTCGCGGTCAGCCCGGCCTTGGCGTTGATGACGATGTCGCCGCCGGCCGCGACGAACCGGGTCGCGCGGGCGCCGGCCGGGACCGATGCGACCTCCGCGGCTGCGCCGACATCGTCGGTGATCACCACGCCCTGCCACCCAAGGTCGCCGCGGACCATGCCCTGGATGACGGTCGGCGAGAAGATCGCCCGGTTGTCCGGGTCGATCTTGGTGTACGTGACCGTCGAGATCATCACCATCGACGCACCGGCCTTGATCCCGTCGGCGAACGGCTGCAGGTCGGCGTCACCGCGAACCGTGACGTTGTCGACGACGCCCGATGAGAAGTCGGTGTTTCCGCGCACCCGCCCGAGCCCTGGGAAGTGCTTGACCGACGTCGCGATTCCGGCCTTGCGCATGCCCTGCACGAAGGCCTTTACGCCGCGGGCGGCGTCGGCCGGCGTGTCGCCGTACTCACGGTTCAGCTGGCCGATCGGAGCGTTCTGCGACTTCAACGAGCTGGGCACGACGTCTGCCACTGGTGCGAGGTCGATGGTGACGCCGGCCTGCTTCAGCTGGCTGCCCCACACCTGAGCCTGCCCGGTGAGCTTGGAGCTGGACCACGTGCCCTGGACGGTCGCTGCGGGGATGCGGTCGAAGCCGGAGCCCTTGAGGCGCTGGATCTGGCCGCCCTCCTGGTCCGCGGCGATGAGCGGCCTGACGCCCTTCACCGTGCCCGCTGTGTTCACTGCGCTCATCGCGGAGCGAGTGTGGGCGAGGCTGCCGCTGCTGCCCATCAGGAAGACGCTGCCTGACTTCTGCTGTACGACGGCCTTCTGGGCGGACGTCATACCGCTCGCGTCGATGCCGGTCATGATGAGCTGGGCGGCCTGCTCGCGCAGCGTGAGGCTCTGGAGCTTCTGGTCGATGCAGCCCTCGGTCGGCGTCTGGGACGGGGTCTCGGTCGGAGTGTCAGTCGGTGTGGGCTCCGGGCTGCTCGGCTGCTCGCTGGGCTCGGTTGTGGGCTCCTCCGTGGTCGGCACGGAGGAGGACGGCACGGTGCTTGGACCTGCGGTTGGTGAGTTGCTGTCGCCGCAGCCGGCGACCACGAGAGCAGTCAGCGCGATCAGCGCGACCGGTCGCCTCATCTCAGTTTCGCTCCCAGGCGGCGCGGTCGACAGTGTCCCCGGAGTGCCGGGCCAGCGTTGCGCACACGTCGTACAGGTGCTCCACCTGCTCCGGGGTGAGTGCGTCGAAGATCGACTTGCGCACCTCCTCGACGTGCCCGGGCGCCGTGTCGACCAGCTTCTGCCGGCCGAGCTCGGTGAGGATCGCGACCTGGCCGCGGCGGTCGGCCTCGACACCCTCGCGCTTGACCCAGCCGTTCTGCTCGAGCCGGTTGACCGCGTGCGAGAGCCGGCTACGCGAGCCTTGCGTCGCGACGGCGAGTTCACTCATCCGCAGCCGGTTGCCCGGCGCCTCGGACAGCCGGACCAGGATCTCGTAGTACGTATGCGGGATTCCGGCGTCGCGTTGCAGCTGTTGCTCGATGCGGCTACTCACCACTCGTTGCGCCGCGATGTACGCGCGCCAGGCCTGTGCTTCTCGTTGGTCCAGCCACCGGGTCTCCGCCATCCCCGCAGCGTACTTGTTCACCGATCCGGATCAGCAGTACGGCGAGCGCACAAACCAGCATGCCCGCGACAGCGAGCACCCCGATCGTCTCGTGGAAGATCAGGAACGCGAACACCATCGTGGTCGGCGGAACCAGATAGAGCAGCGAGCTGATGCGGGTTGCACCGGAGAGTTTGAGGTTGACCAAGTACAAACCCCAGCCACCGCCCGTTGCCAGCAGCACCAGCCAGAGCACTGCGCCGTAGAAGCCGGGCTGCTCCGGCACAGTCATCCTGTGGGTCGAGGTTGCCAACGCGGTAAAGAGCACAGCTGACACGAGACTCTGCACGGCCAGCGCATCCAGGGAACTCGTACTCGGCTTGCGGGAGCGCTCCAGACAGGTGCCTGCCACGAGGCCAAGGAGGCCGGCGATCGGCAGGAGGAACACGAGGGGCGATCCGTGGCCGGCCTCGAGGTCGTCGGCGACGACCAGGCCCACACCGGCCAGGCCGAGAACCAGGCCGAGCCATTGGCGTCGGCTGACCCGTTCGTCCAGCAGCGGTCCCGCCACGGTCGCGATGAGCAGCGGCTGAAGCGACCCGATGAGTGCGGTGACGCCGGCCGTGATCCCGTGGTCGATCCCGGTGAAGATCAGGCCGAGGTAGACGAACTGGGTGAGGAACGCCATCGAGATCTGGGTCGCAAGGTCGCGGTGGGAGATCCGCGGCCGCCTGATCGCCAGGATCGCGGCGGCGATCGCACCCGCGACGAGAAATCGCCAGGCGAGCAAGTCGAACGCGTTCGTGTACTGCGTACCCCACCGGGCGCCGATGAAGCCGCAGCTCCAGAACACGACGAACCCGGTTCCGGCCGCCAGCGTGAGCGCCTTGGATGTGGTCATGACAGCGACAGTAACCACACCGGTCCGTATACTGTCAGTATGCTCGACCAGCAGGTGAGACTGATCGTGGACCGGCAGGTGCGTGCGGCGCCCCGGCTGACGCCCGCCGGCGAGCGCATCCTCGATGCCGCGTCGACGCTCTTCTACGAGCACGGCATCCGGACGGTCGGTGTCGATGCGATCGCTGCAGCGGCGGACGTGACGAAGAAGACGCTGTACGACCGGTTCGGGTCGAAGGATCGGCTGATCGCGGCGTACCTCGAGGAGCGGGACCGTGCCTGGCACCTGTTCCTCGACGAGCAACTGGCCGCGCGACAGCCGGCGACGCCCGAAGACGTCATCCTGGGGTTGTTCGCGGCTTTGACGGACTGGCTGGCCGGGTCGCGCAACGGGTGTGGGTTCATCAATGCGAGCGTGGAGCTCGCGGCACCGGACCACCCGGCGATGCCGGTGATCGTCGGCCAGAAGCGCTGGATGCGATCCGAGTTCGAGGCGCAAGCCCGCGCGGCCGGCTTCGCGGATCCTGGTGAGCTGGCGGATCGTCTGCTGCTGCTCCACGAGGGAGCGCTGATCAGCTACCGGGTCGCGGCGATGACCGAAGCGCCGGAGGTCGCCGCGCGGGCGGCAGCCGATCTGCTGGCCGGGTGGCCGCGGGTCTAGGTGTTGCTGCGCTTGGGTCTAGGTGTTGCTGCGCTTGGTCAGAGTGAGGCCGACGAGGCGGGACACGACCATCGCGACGTACCCGAGACCGGCGAGCTGCTCGATCATCACCACCGATCGTCCCCACGAGGTGATCGGGACGACGTCGCTCAGGCCGGTACTGGAGAGCGTCGTGAAGCTCAGGAAGAGCAGCTCCATCCAGGTGCGATCGTTGCTTGGGTCAACAGCCGCGGTGAAGCTGGCTGGGACGAGTACCTGGACGAACACGTACAGGTAGGCGAAACCCCAAGCCACCAAGGTGAAAGTCGCGCCGGTCGCGAAGAGCTCGTCGACGCTGACGTCATGGTCGGACAGCATGTAACGGAGCAAGCTGTAGGCCGCGTAGAAGTAGAAGGCGGCGTGCAGTACGGCGGAGATCGCGACCACCGGATCGGTCGGATCGAACGCGTCGAGCAATGACAGTCCGACCGCCGGGATGCCCAGGCAGATGCTGACCCAGGTGAGGCCTGGAGTCGCGCGGACGGAGAAGACCGCGAGCACGAGTACGACGATGCCGAGGATCTCGAACGCCACGCGACCGGGCCGCGATCCCTCCATCGCCGGATAGACCAGCACGCCGAGCAACTGCACGACGAGCAGCACGGCGGACGGGTTCCGCCGGGCTCTGCTGAGGAGTTTCATCGTCCACCGCCCTTATCCGCTTCTTCGCCCGACTGCTCGCGGGAGGCGATGATGGCCGCGCGGCGGGCCAGTCGGTGACTCCGGCGGATCTCGGCCTCACGCAGCCGCCGCCGGTCCTCGTCGGTCACAGGGACGACCTGCGGAACCTCGCGCGGCTTGCCCTCCTCATCCACCGCGACGAACACCAGGTACGCCGAGGCCACGTGCATCTGCGGACTCACCGCATCCCACCGATCGGCCGTGATCCGTACGCCGACCTCCATCGAACTGCGCCCGGTCCAGTTCACCTGCGCGCTGAAATGCACGACATCACCGACCCGGACCGGGACGAGGAACACCATCTCGTCCATCGACGCCGTGACCGCGGCGCCGCCCGAGTGCCGTGCAGCGACGACACCCGCGACCGAGTCGACCAGCGTCATGATCACGCCACCGTGCACGGTCCCGAGCAGGTTGGTCTCGTTCTGCGCGGTGATGTGCGACAGCGACAGCCGGGTCTCGGAGGTCGGCCGCGACGACGGGCTGCTGGACATACAGGCTCCTTCGGGCTCCCGGACGGGTCTGCGCAGAGTATCCCGGGAGTTGTCCACAGATTCGGAAATCGCGGTCTCCGGCAGGCGCCGATCCTCGTACTTTCTCTGCCGAGAAGGAGGACCACGATGACCATCGACGCAGCCACCGAATATGCCCGAGGCAACAACTCCGGCCGTCCCGACCCGACCCTGACCCCGCTGTCCCGCCGCCAGGCCACCCGACTCGTGCACCTCGCCCTGTCCGCCGCGGCCGAGCTCGGGCTCGATCTCGCCTACCAGGGCGGGGCGGCCCTGGTCCCGGCCGATCGCACCGCGGACAATCCGGTGCTCGGTCTGAGCAACCTGGCCCGCCTCGTCGCCCAGTTCGACGAGGACCTTTGGCCGGTGCTCGTCGAGGACCATTTCGACCAACTGCTGGAGCAACTCCGGCACGGTCCACCGACACCACCGACAGATCCCGAGCGCGAGCTGATCCAGCGACTCGTCCCTCGCGACGCCCTGCCTGCCGACTGGACCGCGGACCGGCCCGACTTCCTGCCCGGCCTGCTATCGGTTCCGTCCACGACCGATGACGGGATCGTGACCATGTTCCTGGAGCCCGCGGACATGGGCATCACCTGGGCCGAGGCGGAACGCTTCGGCCTCGCCAATCTTCGGGGCCTGACCGACCACGTCGAGCATGTCGAACACGCGGACCTACAGGTCGACTTCGTCACCGGGACACCGTTCGCGGCCTCACGGGCACTCGTCCTCGACACCGTTCTCCGCGAGTCCCTGCGCGTGGACCACGCACCACACTGCGTGCTCGCGGCTGTGCCGGCCCGAGACACACTCATGCTGCACGTGATCCGGGACCTGTCCGTCATCCCGGCGCTCGGGCTGCTGCTCAACGTCGCGGCGCGCAGCCACGCTCACGACCCCGGACCGTTGTCGCCCGAGGTGTTCATGGTGACGCCCGACTTCCGTTGGTTTCCTGCGACGACGCTGTCGCCGGACTACACGCCACTGCGCTTGTCCTCCGAGCTCGAAACCCTGACCAAGATCCTGGCGACATCGGAGCCGCCGTTGCGGTTCTGACAGGTGCCCTTAGCAACTAATCCGCGCGGTTCAGCTACCAGTCAGCTACCAGGAGGTGTGAAATGACCAGGCCAGTCGGAGTGGCGGATGCGCGTGATCGAGCGGACCTCGCCGAGGGTGGTCCACTCGTCCTTGCCGAGACGGGCGAGCGGGCGGAGTCGACGTACCTCGGGGTGATCGCCGTCCATCATCGCCGCGTCGATCGCGATGTGCCGGACACGACCGATCACGAGCGTGCAGTCGCCGAGTTCGAGGGTGGTGTGCAGCGTGCACTCGATCGCGACCGGCGACTCCGCGACGCGTGGGACGGAGACCGTCCGCGACGGCTCGGTGGTCACGCCGATCGCGTCGAACTCCGAGACCTCCGGCGGGAAGTTCGTCCCGGAGGCGTTCACCTGCTCATACAGCGGCTCCGCGGCGAAGTTCACCACGAACTCGCCGGTCGCCTCGACGTTGTTCAGGCTGTCCTTCCGCCCGACCGAGGTGAACTGCACCATCGGCGGCTTGACGCACGAAACCGTGAAGAACGAGTGCGGCGCGAGGTTCAGCACGCCGTCGGCGGAGCGACTCGACACCCACGCGATCGGTCGCGGCACCACCACGGAGTTCAGCAGCGCGTAGAACTCTCGTCGCCCGACGGTCTCCGGATCTACATCGACACGCACGCCCGCAGTACATCAAACTCGGTGGATGCCGCCCCACCCCGCCTCGCGGATCCGGCCGGCAACTCTCGCGCGCGACGGAGAAGTGGATTGCCCGAGCATCACGATTTCCTGCACCAGGTGGCCGCTGTCGCCCGTCGCCACGGCGTCGATCCCGAACACGTGAAAGAGGTCGCCGGCGGCGTGGCCAACCGCGCCTTCATCCTCGGCGACGACCTGTTCCTCCGGGCTTCCCGCCCCGGCTACGAGGACGACCTCCGCAAGGAAACCCACGTCGTCCCCGCCGCCCGCCTCGTCGGCGTACTGACCCCCGAGATCCTCGAGTACGACGAAACCCACCGCCTCCTCGCCGCTCCGTACGTCGTGGTGGAACGCATCCACGGCGCCGAACCAACCGAAGCCCCCACCGGCCTCGCCGACGAACTCGCCCGCCTCCACCAACTCGAACACGCACCGGCCGACGCGCCCGCACCCCAAGACCCCGACACCGAAGCTCAGCCAGCCGACACACCCGCACCACGAGGTCTCCGCACCGAAGCTCAGCCAGGCGGCGCACCCGGAGCACCGCGGGTAGTCGAAGGAACCGGTGGCCGGAAGCAGGACGCACCAGGTGTCGTAGGAGACCTCTGGACCGAGGCTCGGCCAGGAGACCGGCGCCGTGATGGCCGCGAGTCTCGACCGCGGAGGGCGCTGGACCTCCCCGGCGTGCCGGAGGACGACTGGGGTGACCCGTGGCGGACGGTCGACGACCTGGCCACCCGCGGCTACGTAGATCCGGCGACGGCAAGGTGGCTGTCCGGTTGGTTCACCCGACTCGCGGAGCGCTTCGACGACAGCGGACCCAAGGTGCTCATCCACGGAGACGTTGCCACGCACAACCTTCTCGCCGGCCCGGACAACGAGCTCCGCGCCCTCATCGACTGGGGCGACGCAGCCTGGGCCCCACGCGCCATGGAGTTCGCCAAACTCCCGCTGACCCAGGTAGCCAAGATCCTCCCCGCATACGCCGCCCAGTCCCCCACCCCCGAGGAAGACCTGGCCGCCGCCATCCTCTGGTTCCACCTCTCCTGGGCCCTGGCCAAACTCCCAGCCCCACCCTGGCCCGCCCAACACCACTGGACCGCCCCCACCACCAGCCGCCTCCTCAACATCCTCCACTTCTTCACCACCACCCCACCCCCACCCTGGCCCGACCTCACCTGACCTGGCAGGACCTCGTAGCACCACTGATCAAGAAGGTGGGGTTCTTGGTGTTAGTTGTGGGGTTTCTGCTTGAAAACAAGGGGTTTGCGATTGGTTGGGGATGGGGCAGACTGTGGTTTTGTGACTGAATATGTGGCGGCTGACGGCCGGTATGACGACCAGATGAGTTACCGGCGGACCGGGCGAAGCGGGCTGCTGTTGCCGGCGATCTCGTTGGGGTTGTGGCACAACTTCGGCGACGACAAGCCGTTCGTGACGCAGCGCGACATCCTGCGGCGGGCGTTCGACCTCGGCGTCACGCACTTCGACCTGGCGAACAACTACGGCCCGCCGTACGGCTCGGCCGAGACGAACTTCGGGACGCACTTCGCGCGGGACTTCAGCAAGTACCGCGACGAGCTGATCATCTCGACCAAGGCCGGGTACGACATGTGGCCGGGGCCGTACGGTCAGGGCGGCGGCTCGCGGAAGTACCTGCTCGCCTCGCTCGACCAGTCGCTGAGCCGGATGGGCCTCGACTACGTCGACATCTTCTACTCGCACCGGTTCGACCCGGACACCCCGCTCGAGGAGACGATGGGTGCGCTCGTCGCGGCCGTCCGCTCGGGCAAGGCGCTGTACGCCGGCATCTCGTCGTACTCCGCGGACCGGACCCGAGAGGCGGCCCGGATCCTGGGCGAGATGGGTACGCCGCTGCTGATCCACCAGCCGTCCTACTCGATGCTGAACCGCTGGATCGAGGAGGACCTGCTCGACGCCGTCGGTGAGCTCGGTGTCGGCGTGATCGCGTTCTCGCCGCTGGCGCAGGGCGTGCTCACGGACCGGTATCTCGGCGGCATCCCGTCGGACTCCCGTGCGGCGCAGGGCAAGTCGCTCGACCCGGACTCGCTGACCGAGGACACCCTCAAGCACGTCCGCGCCCTGGCCGAGATCGCCAAGGAACGCGGCCAGTCCGTCGCCCAGCTGGCCCTTGCCTGGACGCTCCGCGACGACCGCGTCACCAGCGCGCTGATCGGCGCCTCCAGCGTCGCGCAGCTCGAGGACAACCTGGCCACGGTCCGCAACCTCAAGTTCTCCCCCGAGGAGCTCGAGGCCATCGACGCCGACGCCGTCGAAGCCGGCATCAACCTGTGGAAGAAGAGCTCGGACGCCTGACCGTCCCCCTGAATCACCAGACCGAAGCGCCCGCCGTACCCCTTGCGGCGGGCGCTTCTGTATGCCGGAAGGTTACGGAGCGGGGTGGGGTGGTTGCGGTTCGGACGGGTTGGGCACACGCTGGAATAGGTCCTGGCTGGACTGCCAGACAGGACCTCGAACCCCCTGGAGGTGGTTGAGATGACCGCTTCGACGCTCGAAATGGCCCTCGGCTACGAACACGCGAAGATCCGGGAGCTGGCGGAGCCGGCGCATCACCCGGATGCGGCCCACCCTGAGCACAGGCACCAGACGGACTGGTTCTACGCGATCGCCGCACAGCACCTGGCGGCCGCCGAAGACGTGCTCCTCCCACACGTCCAGCGTCTCCCCGACGGCGCGCACATGGTCACCAGGTACGTCGGTAACGCCAAGGAACTGGAACGTTCACTGCGCTTCCTGAAGGGACGGCAGTACGGCGACAGCCGGTTCGTGGATCTCCAGCACACCGAGCTGTGGCAGCAGATCGACCGGCTGCTCGGACAGCATGAGCAGCTGGAGGCCACGTACAGCCGGCAGATCTGCGAGCAGCTCGAGAGCTTGGATGTGAACGCGCTGACCGAGGACCTGTTGGAGGCCGAGGAAGTCGCACCCACCCGGGCGCACCCGTCCTCGCCGCACACCGGGATGGCCGGCCGGCTGGCGCACCGGATGTGGCGGATGGCCGACACCGCGTGGGACAGCGCCGAGGGACGGGTGGTGCCGATCAAGTACCACGCACATCCCAAGCGTGACTCCGCGCTGTCGCACTACCTGTACGGCACACCGATAGACGAACAGGAACGCCAGTAGAAAGGGAAAACCCAGTAGAAAAGGGTGACCGGGCCCCGAAGCGGATGCCTCCGCTGGGACCCGGTCCGCCGGCACTCACTGCGCCTGGTCGTGGGGCCGGCGTCGGTCCCGTCGCCGCTGCGCCTGGTGTGCGGAGACGGGCCCTGCGTCCTCCCCCGCTGCGCCTGGTGTGCGGGGGAGGACGGTCTGTGACCTGGTCACGAGCGGTCCGGACCCCTTATGGTCCGGTGCCCACCCGTAAACCGGAAATTGCTATTTCAGCCCGTCGATCGCCTTCTTCGCGCCGGGGTGCAACGGCACCGGGTCGGTCTTCTCCGCGTTGTCGAGCGTGATGCCCTTCGCGGCCGCGTTCACCGCGACGAGCGCATCCATGTTGTCGTAGATGACCTTCGTCAGCTGCTCGGCGAGCTCGTCCTTCATGTCCTTGCGGACGAGCAGCACGTTCGGCACGACGATCGTCGGTACGTCGGCCGCCTGCTTGTACGTCGCGGCCGGGATCGGCGCCTGGGTGTAGATCGAGCCGTACTTCTCCTGCATTTTCGGCAGTAGGTCCGTGATCGGCAAGAGCTTCACACCCTTGCCCATACTCGTGGTCAGGTCGGTGATCCCGCCGGTCGGCAGGCCGCCGGACCAGACCAGTGCGTCGATCGAGCCGGACTTCATCGCGTCCACCGACTCCGGCAGCCCGAGCCGCTGAGCGGTGACATCGTGAGCCGGGTCCAGCCCAGCCGCCTCCAGCAGCCTGCGCGCGATCACCTCGGTCCCGGAGTTCGGCGAACCGGTCGAGACCCGCTTGCCCTTCAGGTCCGCGATCGAGTTGACCCCGGCCGACGTCCGGACGGCGACCTGCGTGTAGTTGTTGTACAGCCGGGTCAGCGCGACCACGTCCTGCTTCGACTTGAAGCTGTTCTCGCCCTTCACAGCGTCCGACGCCGAGTCACCCAGCGAGAAGGCGATGTCGTAGTTGCCCGCCACCAGGCCCTGGATGTTCTGCACCGAGGCACCGGTCTCACTGGCGGTCGCGCGGTATCCGGACATCTTGGACGAGATCACCGAGGCCAGCGCACCGCCGAGCTGGTAGTACACCCCTGTCGTGTTGCCGGTGGCAATCGTCAGTCGGCCGCCGCCGTCCGAAGACCCAGCGGGCTCACGCTGACCCCCACAGGCAGCCAGCGAGACGACAGCGGCAAGCGCCACGACAGTGGTGCGGAGTCTCATGAGGCAACGGTTCCTTCCGCGGAAGAGGCCTGGCGCTGCCGCCGGACCAGATTGATGACGACGGCAACAAGTAGCAAACAGATTCCGGCCGTGATGGTTACGGGCGCGAGGTACAGCAGCAACGCCGCGGCCGGCACACAGACCGCCCGCTCGAGCCAGGTCGCCCGGACGAAGACCCAACCGCCGGTCACGACAGCGAGCGCGGCGACGGCGAGCATCGACACCAGCGTGGTCCAGACCATGCCGACGAACGATCCCTGACCGAGCAGGTGCGCGCCGTTGTCGGTGAGCACGAACGCGAACGGCACCAGGAACGCCGGCAGCGTGTACTTCCACGCCTGCCACATCGTCGGCATCACCTTGCCGCCGGTGATCGCGGCGGTCGCCACCGCGGCCAGGGCGGTCGGCGGCGAGACCTCGGAGAGTACGGCGTAGTAGAAGATGAACATGTACGCCTCGGGCTGGGTCACCCCGAGGTTCACCAGCGCCGGCGAGATGATCACCGCCGCGATGATGAACGACGCGGTCACCGGCACCGCGAGCCCGAGGATCAGCACGGCGAACCCGGACAGCACCACGGTCAGAATCAGGATCGCGGTGTGGTTCGAAGTCAGTCCGCGGGCCGCGTTGACGATGATCTCGGCGAGGTTCAGCCCGAGCCCGGTCTGGGTGGTGACCGCGACGATCACTCCCGCGGTCGCGCAGGTCGCCGCCACCGGCAGCACGGAACGGGTGCCCTGGGCAAGCGCTTTGAACAACGGCCGGCCGGTCAGCCGGTGCTCGCGGTCCAGGAACGACAGCCCGAACTGGATGATCACCGCGTAGACGACCGCCTTGAACGGCGGTACGTCGACCGCCATGAACGCGATGATCACGAACAACGACAAGAAGTGGTACCCGAACCGCAGCAGCAACCGCCACGCCGAGTCCGTCGACGTCTCCGCGGAGGTCGTCCCGTGCTTGCGGGCGTCGATCTCGATCGCGAGCAGGATGCCCAGGTAGTACAGGATCGTCGGGATCACCGCGAACCCGAGGACCTTGAGGTACGACACCTGCAGGAACTCCGCGATGATGAACGCGGCCGCGCCCAGCGTCGGCGGCGACAAGATCGCGCCGATACCGGATGCGGCGAGCATTCCGCCGGCCGGTTCGGGCGGATAGCCGGCCCGGCGCAGGATCGGCCACGACACGGTGCCGAGCGACACGGCGGTCGCCGTACCGGAGCCTGACACGCTACCGAGCAGGAAGCCCGCGAGCGTGACCGTGCGGCCCGGCGCCGTACGGCTGCGTTTGAAGGCCGCGAAGGACAGGTCGATGAAGAACTTGCCGGCGCCCGAGTAGTCGAGCACCGCGCCGTAGATAGTGAAGAGCACGATGTACGACGCGGCGACGCTCAACGGTGTCCCGTAGAACCCGGCCGTACCCATCGTGAACTGCGCGATGATCGCGTCGAAGTTGAAGCCCTGGTGGGCAAGGGACCACGTGTAGGGCAGGTAGCCGCCGTAGTACGCGTACGCGATGAACACCAGGCTGAACACGGGCAGGACCCAGCCCGTCGTACGCCGGCATGCCTCGAGCAACAGAATCAGCAGAAGTGCACCGGCGATCACGTCGAGAGTCGTCGGCGCCTGCCGCCGCTCGAGGAATCCGTCGAAGTCGAACAGCGGATAGACACAGACCGCCAGCGCGACAGCAGCCAGAACCCAGTCCACGACACCCGGATCGTCATGCGTGCGAGTCCGGCCGGGAAGACGAAAACCGCGGTAACACAGCAGCGTGATCGGCAGAACCGCTGCGAGAAAGATCACCAGGTAGAACTGCGTGCCTTGTGGTAGTGGGAAGAAAACCTGTGCAAGCACGCCGAGGCTGACGATCGCGCACCAGATCGAGACAACCAGGTCGAGGGCAGGCCTGAGCCGCCGAGCGGGGCGTTCCTGCTCATACTCGGCCAGGTCTTCCTCGGAGGGCGTGGTCACGCTTCCCCCGGTACGAACACCGACAGTCATCTACCGGTTCCCTCCTGTGGTCGGAAGGCTAATGTTGCCGAACACTGCATGGAGTCGCGTGATTACGTCTTTACCAAGATCTGACACATGAGGACGTGACCTGGCCTACGATCACCGCATGAGTGGCGCGGTCCGGATTCTGCTGGTCGAGGACGATCTCGATATCGCCAATGCCCTGATACCCGCTTTGCGGCGCTACGGCTTGATGGTGACGCACGTTCGCACTGCCGCGGACGCCCTGGCGGCGGATCCCGGCGACCTGGTCCTGCTGGACCTGGGGCTGCCGGACGGGGACGGCATCAACGTCTGCCGGCAGATCCGCACGGTGTCCGACGTGCCGGTGATCGCGGTGACGGCGCGCGGCGAGGCCGCGGACCGGGTCCGCGGCCTGCGCAGCGGCGCCGACGACTATGTGGTCAAACCGTTCGCGATTTCCGAACTGCTGGCCCGCATCGATGCTGTACTACGTCGTACCGGTCTCTTGCAGCCCCGCCCCCGGGTGACCGTCGGTGACCTGACCGTGGACATCGAGGCCCGGACGGTTCAGGTGGCGGACAAGCCCATCAGCCTGACCCGCAAGGAGTTCGACGTGCTAGCAGTGCTGGCCGCTCACCACGGCCGGGTGGTCCCCCGCGAACAGGTAGCCCTGTACGCCTGGCAGTCGGTCTTCGAGGCGTCCTCGCGGACCATGGACGTCCACGTCGCCAGCCTGCGCGCGAAGCTCGGCCGGCCCGAACTGGTGCAGACCATCCGCGGCGTCGGCTACCGCCTGGGTTCGGACTGACCGTTGCGCCGTCGATTACTGCAGTCCCTCGTCCCGATGGTCGTCGCACTGGCCATCGTCGCTGTCATCCCGTTGGCGAACTTCATCGCGACGAGTACGTCGCGCACGCTCTTCCTGTCCCGCAGCAACGACGCGGACTGGTTCGCCACCATGGCGGAGTCCCCGCTGCAGACCGGTGACATCGCCAACCTGCGTGAGCTGGCAGTCCGGTACCAGGAGCTGTACAACACGCCGGTCTTCGTGGTCGACGTCGACTCCCGCGTGATCGCGACCTCCGTGTCCGGTGTGGACGTGAAGGAGCCGGACATCGCGACCGCGCTGCACAGCACGCTGGCAGGCCGGCTGCCGCCCGAGCCGCCCGCACTGTGGCCGTGGCGCTCCGGCGAGATGATCGTGTCCCGTCCGGTCGTCAACAACGGCAGCGTCCTCGGCGCCGCCGTACTGCGGGTGCCGACCGAGAACGCCCGCGACCAGGTGCAGCGGGGCCTGCTGCTGCTCCTCGGCGGCCTGCTGATCAGCATCGGCGCGATCATCGTCGGTATCGTCCGGCCGATCACCCGCTGGGTGCTCCGGCCGCTGCAGGACCTCGACAACGCGACCCACCAGATCACCCGCGGCGCGCTCGACACGCGCGTGTCGACCGACGGCCGTGCACCCGAGCTACGTCGTCTCGGCGACAGCTTCAACTCGATGGCGCTGAGCCTGCACCAGGCCCGTCAGCGTGAGCGTGAGTTCGTCGCGGACGCGTCGCACCAGCTGCGTACGCCGCTGACGTCGGCCCGGATCCACATCGAAGGCCTGTCCCGGCTGTCGCCGACCGCACGGTTCGCGCTCAGTGACATCGACCGGCTCGGCCGGATCGTCCAGCGGCTGTCCCGCCTGGCCGGCTCGGACCGCCCCTCGGCAGCCGATGCCGAAGGCAACGAAGAGCCGCTGGACCTGGCCCAGGCCGTGAAGGAACGCCTGGTCGGCTGGAAGGCCGTGTACGCCGCCGACGACCTGGAACTGATCGTCGGCGAGATGGTCCCGGGCGGAGTCGCTCCCGAGCTCGAGGTCGACGACATCCTCGACGTACTGCTCGACAACGCGTCGAAGTACGGCGCTCCGCCGGTGGAGGTCTCGGTCACGCGGGACGGCACCGAGGTTGTGATGTCGGTCCGCGACCACGGCCTGGGGCTCGGCTCACGCGATCTGAAGAAGGTCGGCGAGCGGTTCTGGCGCAGCGCGCACCACCGGGAGATGCCGGGCACCGGCCTCGGCCTGGCGATCGTCCGCTCCGAGGCGGCCCGGGTCGGCGGCCGCGTGGTCGCCCGCCCGCCGATCGGCGGCGGCCTGGTGATCGAGGTCCGCGTCCCGCTGATCGACGACTACGACGCCTGACCCGGACGACGCCTGACCCGCGGACGACGCCCGACCCGCGGACGACGCCCCGCTCAGGTGGCGCGGACGACCGGCTCAGATGTGGTTCTGCCGGTACCAGCGTTCGGCGGCGGGATGGAGCGGGACCGGCATCGTGGAGATGGCCGAGCGCGGGTCGAGGGCGCCGGCTTCCGGGTGCTTCGGGATCAGGTCGTTCTGGCGGCGGAACAGCGTGTTGACCGTCCACCAGGCCCACGAATCGGACAGCCCCGGCTTCGCGATCAGGTAGTTCGGCACCGCCAGCGTCTGCACCGCGCTGGCCAGCCCGTACTGCGACGGCGGGATCGACGACACGACGAAACCACCGAACTCCTTCAACGCGATCGTCTGCGCGAACTTCCCGATGTCCAGCAGCCGGAAGCCGAGCGTGCTCTGCAACTCCGCGATCGGCACCGTCGGTACGCCGCCGCTCCAGATGAACGCGTCGATCGCGCCCCGTTTGGCGTTGGCCTTCGGGACCAGCGCGGCGACCGAGTCCTCCAGGCTCATGTTGACCCGCGTGACATCGACCTTCGCCTCGTCCAGGATCATGTCGGCGATGATCTGCGTGCCCGAGTTCTTCGGCCCGACGCTGACGACCATCTTCTGGTTGGGCGCGTTCTTGGGCGGGTTCAGGTCCGTGAGGTCCTTGGCCTTCGAGGCCATCGGCACCACGACGTGCACGTAGTTGTCGTACACCCGGGCGAGCGCGGTGAACCGCAGCGGGCCCCTGCTGAACTGACCGGTGCCCTCGTACGCCGCGAGCGCCGAGTCCGACGTACAGAAGCCGAGGTCGGCGGGGCGGCTCGAGCCGAGGTCGCCGGCGCGGCTCGCGACCCTGGTCAGGTTGTCGACCGACCCGTTGCTCGGCAGCGGCTTCAGCTCCATGCCGGTGACTTCGCTCACCAGTTCGCAGAGCGCCGTGCCGAAGGAGTTGTAGACGCCACCGGGGTTGCCGGTGACGAAGGTCCCGGCCTCGGCGGGCGCGGGCTCGTCCGCGCGGCCGCGGGAGCAGCCGGGCACCAGCAGAGCCGACGCCGCCGCGGCTCCGAAGCCGAGAATGCTGCGCCTCGTCATCCCAGTCGGCCGGGCAGGGGTCAGCAGGCGGGGGCGATCCATGCACACAACCTAGACAACAACCGGGCCTTCGGGGTAGCCGTGTGCACTGCCGCAACCGAACCGCTACCGACAGGTAAGGCTGGATACCGTGGCCAAACTGCGTCTGGACGGGCCAGGGGTAGGTGTGACAGCGTTGTCATCCGTGCGGCCGTAGCGGCCGCGTGAGGATCTTCCCCGGAGGCTGATTTCGTGCACGACGACCGTCAACTCATCGAGGAGCGGCTCAGGCGCGCCCTGCGGGAGCGGCTCCGCCCCGCGATCTACGGCGCGGCCGTCCCGCTGGACATCGAGGTGTGGCACGCACCTGGTGAGCCCGTGTCACCCGCCGAGGCGCTGGCGCAGACCTACGAGAAGGCCGAGATCGGCCAGCCGTGGGGTCCGGCCTGGGGCACCGCGTGGTTCAAGTTCAGCGGTCAGGTCCCGTCCGAGTGGGCCGGCAGCGAGATCGAGGCGGTCATCGACCTCGGTTTCAGCGGCGGTCCCGGCTTCTCCGCCGAGGGCCTGGTGCACACCACCTCCGGCAAGCCGCTGAAGGGCCTGCACCCGCGACAGACCTACGCACCGCTCTCGATCCTCGGCCCGGACGGTACGGCGGCCGCCCCCGGCGACCGCATCGAGTTCTACGTCGAGGGCGCCGCGAACCCGGAGATCCCGCTCGACAACGCCTACGCCAAGGTCGACATCGGCGCCAAGCTCGGCGACCACCCGATCTATCAGCTCGCCCGCGCCGACCTGGCCGTGTTCAACGCCGAGGTGTGGGACCTGATCCTCGACCTCGAGGCGCTCGACAGCCTGCAGAAGGAGCTGTCCGCCCAGGAGCCGCGCCGTCGCGAGATCCTGCGCGCGATCAGCCGTTCGCTGGACGCGCTCGACTACGAGAACGTCGCCGGCACCGCCGCGGACGCCCGCGCGCAACTGACCGACGTACTGAGCCGGCCGGCGCACGCCAGCGCGCACCAGCTGTCCGCCGTCGGGCACGCGCACATCGACTCCGCCTGGCTGTGGCCGCTGCGGGAGACGCGGCGCAAGGTCGCCCGTACGGTCTCCAACGTCGCCACGCTGGCCGAGGAGTACCCGGAGCTGGTCTTCGCGTTCTCGCAGGCCCAGCAGCATGCCTGGGTGAAGGACAACTACCCGGAAGTCTGGGAGCGGCTGAAGAAGGCCGTTGCCGAGGGCACCATCGTTCCGGTGGGCGGCATGTGGGTCGAGTCCGACACCAACCTGCCCGGCAGCGAGGCCCTGGCCCGGCAGTTCGTGCACGGCAAGCGGTTCTTCCTGGACGAGTACGGGATCGACACCCAGGAGGTCTGGCTGCCGGACTCGTTCGGCTACACTGCGGCGCTGCCGCAGCTGGTGAAGCTGTCCGGCTCGAAGTGGTTCCTGACCCAGAAGATCTCCTGGAACAAGGAGAACAAGTTCCCGCACCACACCTTCTGGTGGGAGGGTCTCGACGGCACCCGGGTGTTCACCCACTTCCCGCCGATCGACACGTACAACTCCGACCTGTCCGGTCGCGAGCTCGCGCACGCGCAGCGGAACTTCCAGGAGAACGGCGCCGCGACCCGCTCGCTGGTCCCGTTCGGGTACGGCGACGGCGGTGGCGGCCCCACCCGTGAGTTCGTCGCGACCGCTCGCCGGGTCAAGGACCTGGAGTCCTCGCCGAAGGTGACGATCGAGTCCCCGACCGAGTTCTTCACGGCCGCCGAGGACGAGTACCGCGAGAACGCGCCGGTCTGGTCGGGTGAGCTCTACCTGGAGATCCACCGCGCGACGTACACCTCGCAGGCCAAGACCAAGCAGGGCAACCGGCGGACCGAGCACCTGCTGCGCGAGGCCGAGCTGTGGACCACGGCGGCGGTTGTCGCGGGCAAGCTCGACACGTACCCGTACGAGGACCTGGACCGGCTGTGGAAGGTCGCGCTGCTGCACCAGTTCCACGACATCCTGCCGGGCTCGTCGATCTCGTGGGTGCACCGCGAGGCCGAGGCGACGTACGCCAAGGTGGCCGAGGAGCTGAACGCGATCATCGCCAAGGCCCAGCAGGCGCTGGCCGGCTCTGGTGACGCGCAGATCGTGTTCAACGCGGCGCCGCACAGCCGTAACGGTGTCGCCGGGCTCGGCGCGGGGATCACCACCGGCGCGGGTCAGGCCGTCACGATGGAGGACGGCGTACTGGACAACGGGCGGATCCGGGTCACGATCGACGAGCGCGGTCTGATCACCTCGCTGTACGACGTCGAGGCGGACCGCGAGGTCATCGCACCAGGTGCCGTGGGCAACCTTCTCCAGCTGCACGTGGACACCCCGAACCACTGGGACGCGTGGGACGTCGACTCGTTCTACAAGAACAACGTCCGGGACGTGACCGAGGTCGACAGCGTCGACTTCAGCACCGTCGAGGGTGTCGCAACCGTGGTGGTGAAGCGGTCGTTCGGCCGGTCCACCGTGACGCAGACGCTGCGGGTCCAGCCGGGCGCGAAGCGGGTCGACATCGAGACCGAGATGGACTGGCACGAGACCGAGAAGTTCCTCAAGGCGGCGTACCCGGTCGACGTGCACGCGGACCGGTCGGCGTCGGAGACGCAGTTCGGGCACATCTTCCGGCCGACGCACCAGAACACGTCGTGGGACGCGGCGAAGTTCGAGATCGCGGCGCACCGCTGGGTGCACGTCGGCGAGCCGGGGTACGGCGTTGCCGTGGTCAACGACTCGACGTACGGCCACGACATCAACCGGACCGCGCGGGAGGACGGCGGTACGACGACCACGATCCGGACGTCGCTGATCCGCGCGCCGCGCTTCCCCGACCCGAAGACCGACCAGGGCGTGCACACCGTGAACCACGCGCTGGTCGTCGGCGCGGGGATCCCCGAGGCGATCGAGGAGGGTTACGCGATCAACCTCCCCGAGCGCGTCGTCACCGGCACCGACGGCGTCGAGCCGATCGTTGCCCTGGACAACGACAACGTCATCGTCGAGGCCGTCAAGCTCGCCGACGACAAGTCGGGCGACGTCGTCGTCCGCCTGTACGAGTCCACCGGCGGCCGGTCCCGGGCCACCATCACCCCGTCCTTCCAGGCGGCGTCGGCCACCGAGGTCGACCTCCTGGAACGCCACCTCGCCGACCGTGAGCTGACGGACAACGGGGTCGCCCTGGACCTCCGCCCCTTCCAGATCCTGACGCTGCGCTTCAAGCGTTCCTGATCCCCCCCACCCCCGGGAGCCTCCCCTCCCCGAACCGCGTCTCATGCCCGAACCGAACGGCCTCGAGGTCTGCCGGCGGCTGCGTTCGGGCGGGCACGATACGCCGATCCTGATGCTCACGGCCCGGGAC
>NZ_JBFAPF010000017.1:0-193393 GCF_040675555.1 Kribbella sp. NPDC049584 | reverse complement strand
GACCGCGCTCTGACCTGCGGTTTCTCACTCCGGGAGACTGGCGGAGGATACGAGATTCGAACTCGTGAGGGGTTGCCCCCAACACGCTTTCCAAGCGTGCGCCCTAGGCCTCTAGGCGAATCCTCCAAGCGGAGAGGATACCGAAGGGAGCGGGGGAATCCGAAATCGGGCTGCTCATCTAGGGTCGGGTGTGTGGACGAGTTGGTACTGCGGCCTATCGGGTCGGGAGACGTGGACGCGCTGCAGGAGTTGATCGAGTCCGATCCGGGTTACACGGAGCGCGTGACCGGCTACCCGCCTGGACCGGCTGATGCGCAGAGCCTGTTGCTGATGCGGCCGGAGGACCTTCCGGAAGAGTCAAAGGTCGTACTGGGCGCCTTCGAAGCGGACCAACTGGTTGCTGTGGTCGACCTGCTCAGAGGCTTCCCGAACGAGCGCACCGCCTTCATCGGGCTGCTCGAGGTCCACGCCAAGCACCAGGGGCTCGGCTACGGCAGAACGACGTACGAGCTCGTTGAGCGGTACGTCGCGACCACGTGGCCCGAGATCCGCACGCTGCGTCTTGCCGTCGTCGACACCAACGCTCAGGTCGCCGCTGGGTTCTGGCGGCGGCAAGGGTTCGAGCCGACCGGTGAGGAGCGCCCGTACGGGTACGACAAGCTCGAGTCGATCGCCCGCCTGTACGAGAAGTCGCTACCCGAGCAGGGTGGGAGCTAGCGTCCGCCACTGCTCGATCGGTTGCGGACCGGTCTCCCCAGTGATGACGTTGACTGCGACGTGGTCGGCACCGGCGTCCAGGTGCTCGGTCAGCTTGGCCTTGATGTCGGCCGGACTGCCCCACGCGGCCAGCACGTCGACCATGTGGTCGGGCAGCTCAGCCTGATCGGCCTCGTCGAACCCCTGCCGCTTGAACGACGCGATGTACCCGGGGATGCGCGTGAAGAAGCTGATCGTGTCCCGAGCGATCGCCCGCGCCCGATCCGCGTCTGTTTCGAGTACGACGAGGTGGCTGACGGTCAGGAGCTTATCCGGGCCCAGAACCTTCCGCGCCTCAGCCGAGTACGCCGCACCGATCAGGAACGGGTACGCGCCGGCAGTCCGCTCGCCGGCCAACGCCAGCATTCTCGGACCGAGCGCAGCGAGCACCCGACGCTCCACAGGTACGTCCAGCTCGTCCAGATACGAGTTGAGCGTGGCGATCGGCTTGGGTCCGTGCGCTCCACCAAGACCAGCGGTGAACCGTCCCGGCGCGCTCGCTTCCAGCGCGGCGTACGTCGTACTCACGTCGGCCGCGCTGTACTTCGACACAGCCAAGATCCCACTGACGAACTTGATCGCCGTCGTCGCTCCGACCAGATCGGTGATCGTCTGCAGCCCGGGCAGCGGACCGCCGGACAGCCAGATCGCCGGATACCCGAGCTGCTCCGCCGCCTGTGCCGCGGCAATCGACTCAGCACTGCTGTCAAGCCCGGTCGTGATCCCGAACGGGCCGAATTGATGATCCGTCACTCATCCAGGGTGAGCCCGGACCGGGTCAGACGGCCAGGCTGTTCGCTCAGAGCGTGTGCGGTGGAGTCCGATTCCCGGTTGGCGGGAGGGATCCCGTACACTCATGGCTGGTTCCCCGCGTGGCGGTATCTCGCCCAAACCCCCCAGGGCCGGAAGGCAGCAAGGGTAAGTGAGCTCTTCCGGGTGCGCGGGGAATCCTTATGTCCGGGGCCTGGCGTCGTGAGGAGTCCGATGAATCCCGAGAGCCGTTACCTGCAGGAACTGATCATCGCCGAGCTCGGCGTGCCCGCGAAGTTCGACGTGGACACCGAGATCGAGCAGCGGGTGGAGTTCCTGGCCGACCGGCTCCGGACGACCGGCGCAACGGGCTACGTGCTCGCCATCAGCGGTGGCGTCGACTCCGCGGTCGGAGGGCGCCTCGGGCAGCTCGCGGTCGAGCGGATCAGGTCCGAGGGCGGTCAGGCGACGTTCATCGCGATGCGGCTGCCGTACGGCGTGCAGGCCGATGAGGCGGACGCGCAGCGCGCACTGCAGTTCATCAAGCCCGACGAGACGCTGGACGTGAACATCAAGCCGGCCACGGACGCCATGGTCGAGTCGGTCCGGCACGCCGGGCTCGGCGACCGTGAGGACTTCCACGTCGGCAACATCAAGGCACGCCAGCGCATGGTCGCGCAGTACGTCGTGGCCGGTGCCCGCGGAGCACTGGTCATCGGGACGGACCACGCAGCGGAGGCGGTGATGGGCTTCTTCACCAAGTACGGCGATGGCGCCTGCGATCTGACGCCGCTGTCCGGTCTGAACAAGCGCCGCGTCCGCGCGGTCGGCGAGCGGCTCGGTGCGGACCCGGAGACCACCGGCAAGGTGCCGACGGCCGACCTGGAGACGAACAACCCCGGCGTACCCGATGAGGCCGTCCTGGGCGTCACCTACGACGAGATCGACGACTTCCTCGAGGGACTCGACGTCGACGAGCAGGTGGCACGCACGATCATCGCGACGCACCGCCGTACCGCTCACAAGCGCGCAGTGCCGCTCGCGTTCAGCTGAGCAGGAACTCCGTCACCAGCTCGGCGTAGAGGTCGGGCTGCTCGGCGTGCGCGAAGTGGCCGACGCCGGCCGCGTAGTAATAGGTGCCGTTCGGTACGTCGGAGCGGAACAGCTCGATCTCCTGCTCGCTGGTGGCCGGGTCGTACCCGCCCTTGATCAGTAGAGCCGGCTGGGTGAGCTGAGCGAAGTACTGCAGGACTGGTTCACCGAAAGCTGGCCGATCTGGTGATCTGGTCGTGGAAGTGGCCGGAGCGCGAGTGGTACTCGCCGGAGATCTCGGTGTCCGCCGGCAGTTGGAGGTCCCGGGAGTCCGGACCGGTGTAGATCTCCATCCTGCGATCGCCGAGCTGAGCGAGCACCGCGATCCGCTCGTCCCACATGGCCTTCGTTGCCGGACCGGTGTGGGGCGGCGGGGCCGACACGCCAGGGAGCAGCGGGAGCGCTGCGCGGAGGAGAGTGTCGCTCGCGAGGACCATGTCCCAGCCCGGGTTCTCGAAGACGACCTTGGTCACGCTGTCCGGGTGAGCGACGGCGTACCGCAGCGCCAGGCGACCTCCGTACGAGTGGCCGAGGATCGACCACTGCTCCACCCCGAGCTTCTCGCGGAGTGCCTCGAAGTCGGCGATCAGGTCCTGCTCGCTCACCGGTCCGGTCAACGGGTCGGACTGCTGTACGCCGCGCTGGTCGACCGCGATCAGCCGGAAACTCTGGCCGAGCCGATCGCCCTGGAAGGCCAGAAAGTCGTACGAGCCTGCGCCGGGACCTCCGTGAATGAACAGCAGCGGCGGCGCGTCCTCAGCTCCGCGCTGGGCGACGTACAGCCTGGTGCCACGGATCTCCATGAGCATGGCAGGGAGCGTACGGCGGCCGCGGGTCGCCCGTCAGGCGGCGTGGCTGAACTGACGGACGCGGTTGGCGAGCCGGGCCAGCCGGATCGTGGCGATGTTCCGGTACGCCGGACGCAGAACCGTCGCCAGCGGACCGGACTGCTCGAACGTGTGGGTGACGCGGCTGTCCGGTCCGATCGTCCACGTCCCGACCTCGTGAAACCCGGGCACCTGCCAGCTGATCTCTATCCGGTCCGGCTCGACCACTGTGTACTGCAACTCGCCGGCGAATCCCGGCCGGACCCGCAGTGCATAGGTGCTGCCGAGCTCCGCCTCGGCAGGTCCGTCGATCGCCAGGAACGCCTCGTTCCACTCCGGGAGCGCGAGCGCGTCGAGCAGGACGTGCCGGATCGCCGCGGGACCGGCGTGGATGATTTCGGTGGCCTGTTCCATGACTAGTTCTCCTGAGTGGCGAGTTCGGGATCCCGGCGACGGGCCAGGGCCGCGCCGGCCGGGAAGGCGTCGGCGAGCGTGCGGAGGGTGCTGATGGTCTCGTCGAGGGCCTGTCCCGCGACGAGGTCGTTCATGGTGCGGTGCAGCCGGTTTTCCGCGGTGACGATGCGGCGGTGCAGGGCCCGGCCCTGCGCGGTGAGGCTGAGCGTGAGGTAACGCCGGTCGACCTTGTCGGTGCCGCGTTTCACCAGTCCTTGGGCGACGAGGCGATCGACGAGGCGGCTCGGGCTGTTGCCGGTCTCGCAGACGAGCAGCCCGCCGAGAGCGTTCAGTGTGAGCGGCCCGTGGTCCCGGAGGACGCGCAGAACCTCTGCCTGGGAAGGCGTTATGCCCAGCGGGCGCAGCTCGGCAGCGAGCAGCCGATTGCCTTCGCGCTGGATCGCCAGCACGAGATAGCGAAGCTCCTCGACAACCTTCATGACCAATATGTTACACGACACGTATGTCATGTCATCTATAGGTCCGCGAGTCTTCCGGAATCGGTCGGTAACTGTTGCCTGAGGCGACGGGTTCCGGAAGAGTGCCGGAGAAAGTCCGGTTGGGGTCATGGCCAAGGCGACGTGCTGGCTGGCACAGTGTCTGCATGAAGGGTCTGATGCAGAATTACCAACTGTCCCTGGACACGATCTTCCGCCGGGCCGAGCAGTTCTACCCGGACAAGACCGTCTATACCGGCGGTCCGGCGCCGACCAAGATGACGTACGCCGAGTGGGCGGAGCGGTCCAGACGCTTGGGCGGCGTCCTGGACACGCTCGGGATCACTGCGGACGGTCGCGTCGGGACGTTCGCGTGGAACTCAGGGCGCCACCTCGAGCTGTACTTCGCCGCGCCCTGCACCGGGCGGGTGCTGCACACGCTCAACATCAGGCTCTTCCCGGACCAGGTCGTCTACATCGCGAATCACGCCGAGGACGAGGTCGTGTTCGTCGACCGCTCGCTGCTCGGGGTGTTCCTGCCGCTGCTCGAGCGGCTCCCGGAGGTCCGGCACGTGGTCGTGATGGACGACCTGCCGCCTGGGGCGCCGGGTGCGGAGGTCCCGGACGACCCGCGGTTCCACGACTACGAGGAGCTGCTGGCCGCGGCGGAGCCGGTCGAGTTCCACGTCGAGGACGAGAACCAGGCCGCCGCGATGTGCTACACGAGCGGTACGACGGGGCATCCGAAGGGCGTCGTCTATTCGCATCGGTCCACCTGGCTGCACTCGATCGGCGTACTGACGAACGCCGGGATCGGGCTGGCCGAGACGGACACGGTGATGCCGGTCGTGCCGATGTTCCACGCGAACGCGTGGGGTCTGGCGCACGCCGCGCCGATGGCCGGCGCGTCGCTGGTGTTCCCAGGGCCGGACATGACCCCGGCGGGGATCCTCAAGCTGCTCCAGGAGCAGGAAGTCACGCTTTCGGCGGGGGTGCCGACGATCTGGCAGGGGCTCTTGCCGTTGCTCGACGGCGTCGAGTTGCCGAAGCTGCGGCGCATCCCGTGCGGCGGTTCCGCCGTACCCCTAGCGCTGTCGGAGGCGTTCCGGGAGAAGCTAGGCCGGCCGATCCTGCAGGCATGGGGGATGACGGAGACCAGTCCGGTCGCGACCGCATCCCACGTTCCCTCGAGAAGCGCGGATCTTCCCGAGGAGGAGCAGGCTCACCTGCGTGCCCGGGCCGGTCTGCCGCTGCCCGGTGTCGAGGTGCGCATCGTCGAGCCCGGTTCGATCGAGGCGCTGCCCTGGGACGACGAGGCCACCGGCGAGCTGCAGGTCCGTGGTCCGTGGATCGCCGCCGAGTACTACCGGCCCGACGACGGCGCTCAGCTGAACACCGAAGACGGCTGGATGAAGACGGGCGACGTCGCCGCGATCGACCAGTACGGTTCGGTCCGGATCGTCGACCGGACGAAGGACCTGGTGAAGTCCGGTGGTGAGTGGATCAGCTCGGTCGAGCTGGAGAACCTGCTGATGGCCCATCCTGCGGTGCGAGAAGCCGCAGTCATCGGAGTGCCACATCCCACGTGGGTCGAGCGGCCGCTTGCGTGCATCGTCGTCCAGGAGGGCGCGACCGTGACCGGCGAGGAGATCCTCGAATACCTGCGGCCGCTTGTCGCGAAGTGGTGGTTGCCCGACGCGGTCGAGTTCATCGACGAGGTCCCGAAGACCTCGGTCGGCAAGTTCTCCAAGAAGGACCTCCGCACCCGGTTCGCCAACTATCACTTGCAGTGAGTCCGTGCCGGACCCAGGTTGGTTGCCGTGGGCATGCGAGGTGCATGCCCCCGGCAACCACCAGGAGTTGCCTGCCTCAGGCGAAGTCCACCTCGAAGTGATTGCGGAGGTGGGCGAGGGTTGCGTTCACGAACTCGGCCGGCCAGGGGTTGTTGGTCAGCTTGGCCAGGGCGGTGCCCCGGGTGATGAACTGGCGGCAGATGTACTGATTCGCGGCGATGATGTCGGCGGGATCGGTGCCGGCGGCGGGGATGGCTTCCAGGGCGGCGCGTTGCTCGTCGGAGAGTAGGGCGTTGAGACGCTTGGCTCCGGTGGTTCGGCGTACGCCGCGTTCGGCCAGCATGAGCGCGACGAGTTGGTCGCGGATGGCGCCGACGCCCTGGTTGCCGACGATCCGCTCGTCGCGGCCGAGGACCGTGACCAGGTTCCCGAGGAAGTAGAAGAAGAGGTTGACGTTCGGCGTCGGCCAGTACGGTTCGCCGGGTTGACCGCCCTTCGCAGGGATATCGCCCTCCGGAAACAGTGTCCCGTCGCGGTCGAACAGGACCCGCACCCCGTCGTACTGGTCCCGTTCGAACGACGCCAACGGGTGCACGAACAGATCGACGTGCAGCCAGTCCGGTGTGATCCCGAGTCCGCCGATCAAGCCGGGGACCCCATCCGTCAACACGGTCGGCCCGGTCAGCTCCCGCAGTACGTCGTCCCAGTGCTCTCCGAACCACTCCAGGCTGTCGTCCGTGACCACGAGATGCAGGTCGACATCGCTGAACCGGTCGGCCGCGCCTGTCGCATAGCTCCCGATCAGGTACACCCCGAGCACGCGCTCGTCCCGGGGCAGGACCTCCGCTGCTCGTGCAATGACAGCCTGCTGCCTCTCGTCCCCAGTCAACATCGCTCCACGCTAGGTCGTGCCTGGCGTTTCCCCGGATCCGGGGCCTACGGTCGCGAGGTGACGACTCGACAGGCGCTGCTGACGCGGTTGGTCGGGGCGATCGTCGACATTTCCCGGGATAGGCCGGTGCGGGTTGCGGTGGACGGGCCGGACGCGGCCGGCAAGACGACGCTGGCGGACGAGCTGGCAGATGCGCTGTCCGGCATCCGTCCTGCGATCAGAGTCAGCGTCGACGACTACATCCGCCCCGCTGAACAGCGACCCGAGTCGCCGGGCGTCCCGGCAGCGGGTTACTTCGACGACAATTTCGACCTGGCTGCACTGATCGCCGGATACCTGATTCCGCTGGGGCCGGGCGGCGATCGCAGCTATCGGACCCCGGACGGCACGACGGGAGGTGCGCCGAGCGACGCGGTGCTGCTGGTCGATGGAGTGTTTCTCTTGCAGGCACGACTCCGCCCGTACTGGGATGTCGGTATCTATCTGCACATCGGCCCTGACGAGATGCTGCGGCGAGGGGTGCTCCGCGACCGCGAGCAATATGGCGGGGAGGACGCCGCGCGGAGGCTGTTCGAGACGCAGTTCGTGCCAGGCTGGCGGGCCTACCAGGCTCGGCATGATCCGGCCGCAGCCGCCACCATCGTCATCGACCACAAACAGCCGTCCCACCCGGTGATCCGGCCGGGCAGCGCGGGCGAAGGAAATGTCGGGCGGCAGCGCTAGGGTTGCGGGCGTGGAAGCACCCCTTGCGCTGTATCGCCGGTACCGCCCGGAGACGTTCGCGGAGGTGATCGGGCAGGATCATGTCACGGCGCCCTTGCGTAACGCGTTGAGCAACAACCGGGTCAATCACGCCTACCTGTTCTCCGGACCGCGCGGGTGTGGAAAGACCACCAGTGCGCGGATCCTCGCCCGCGCGATCAACTGCGAGAAGGGCCCGATCGCCGAGCCGTGCGGGGTGTGCAAGTCGTGCACCGACCTGGCGCGCGGCGGTCCCGGCAGCATCGACGTGATCGAGATCGACGCGGCGTCGCACGGTGGCGTGGACGATGCGCGTGATCTCCGCGAGCGTGCGTTCTTCGCGCCGGTCGAGAGCCGCTACAAGATTTACATCATCGACGAGGCGCACATGGTGACCACGCAGGGCTTCAACGCCCTGCTGAAGCTGGTCGAGGAGCCGCCGCCGCACCTCAAGTTCATCTTCGCCACCACTGAGCCCGACAAGGTCATCGGGACGATCCGGTCGCGTACGCACCACTACCCGTTCCGCCTGGTGCCGCCGAAGGTGCTGGCGGACTATATGGCCAAGCTGTGCGAGTCCGAGGGCGTGGCGATCGAGTCGGCCGCGCTGCCTCTGGTGGTGCGCGCCGGTGCGGGTTCGGTGCGTGACTCGCTGAGCGTGCTGGACCAGTTGATCGGTGGAGCTGGCCCGGAAGGGGTGACGTACGAGCTGGCGGTCGCGCTGCTCGGGTTCACTCCCGATTCGCTGCTTGATGCGTGCGTGGACGGGTTCGCGGCGCATGACAGCGCGGCGGTGTTCGAGACGATCGAGAAGGTCATCGAGACCGGTCAGGACCCCAAGCGATTCGCCGAGGACCTGCTGCGGCGACTGCGCGATCTGGTCGTGCTGTCCGCCGTACCGAACGCGGTTGTGTCCGGTCTGATCGAGGCAGCCGAGGACCAGGGCGAGCGTCTGCAGACGCAGGCCGCCGGGATCGGTCCGGCCGAGCTGACGCGTGCGGCAGACATCGTCGCCGCCGGCCTGCTCGAGATGCGCGGCGCAACCGCCCCCCGCCTCCAACTCGAACTCATCTGCGCCAAGGTCCTCCTCCCCGGCGCCGACGACTCCACCAACGGCATCCAGGCGCGTCTCGACCGCATGGAACGCCGCCTGGCCATTGGCGCCCCTGCCGGTACGCCGGACGCGGCGCACCCGGCGACAAGTACTTCGCGTGCAGGCCAACCGCTCGCAACCGGCGGAGGTACTCCGGGCGCCGGCGCCCCGGGGGGTGCTGCGGACTACACGTCGGCCGGCGCACCCGGAGCCGACGCGGCAAGCAGCCGGGCAGCCGCCCGAGCAGCCGCAACCGCAGGCGGAGCCGGAGCAGCCACCGCCACTGGCCCCGCGGCTGCTGGTCCTGCTGGTTCTGGTTCTGCCGGTGGAGCAGCTGCTGGCGCGGGTGGCGCTGCTGGTGGAGCCGGTGGAGCAGTTGGTGGCGCTGGTGGTGTTAGCGCGGATGGTGGAGCAGGAGTAGCTGGCGCGGGTGGTGGCACAGGCGTAGCTGGCGCGGGTGACGGAGCCGGTGATGCTGGTGGAGCTGTCGCTGCAGGTGGTGGGCTCGGTGCAGGTGGCGCAGGTGCTGGGTCTGCGCCGGCGGGCGCGCGGCAGGCTGGCGCGGCGAATGCAGCTCCCAACGGCCCGTCTGCTGGTGTGGGTTCGGCTGGTGGCGGTGGGCGTACAGGGGCTTGGGGTGATGGGGCTGATGTTGCGCCTGGCGGTGCTGCTCCGAGTGATGTAGCTGCTGGTGGTGCAGGTTCCGCGGGAGGCGGTGCTGCGGGTGGTGGCGCGTCCGGTGGGGCTGTTGGGCTGGCGGATATTCGGCGGTTGTGGCCTGAGGTTTTGGAGGCTGTGAAGACCAAGCGGCGGTTTGCTTGGATCATGCTGAGCCAGAACGCGCAGGTGATCGCGATCGACGATCAGACGCTGACGCTCGGGCTGGTGAACGCGGGGGCTCGGGAGAGTTTTGCGCGGTCCGGCAGTGACGAGATTCTTCGGCAGGCGATGAACGACACCATCGGCATCGACCGCCGCGTGGAAGCCGTCGTCGACCCGTCCAGCGACCCGGGCGCCGGTGGCCCTGGTGGTTCCGGTGGTCCCGGTGGCCGACCGGGCGGCGGTCACGGCGGTGGCGCGCCAGGTGGTGGGCCAGGTGGAGTTGGCGGTGGTGCCCAGGGCGGACCGGGTGGAGTTGGCCAGGGCTCGACTGGTGGTGCACCGGTTGGTGGGGGCGGCGCGCCGGGTGACGGTGGTGCTGGGGGTCCGGCGACAGGTGCCTTCGGGCCGGGTGGCTCGGGCGCGGCTCTCGGCGGAGGTGTGGATGCGGCCGGTCCGGCTGAAGGTGGCTCGGGCATGGCTGGCTCGGGCATGGCTGGCTCGGGCACTGGTGGGCCGGGCGTGGCGGGCCTGGATGGGGCGAGTGCGGGCGGCGCGCGTGACGCGGGTGGGGATGCTGCTGGCGGCGGCGTTGGCGGTCACGGGGTGGGCGCTGCTGGAGGTGGCGCTGATGCCGCCGGGATGGCTGGCGGCGCTGAGAGGGCAGGGGTCGCTGGCGGGTTCGGAGCCGATAGGCACGGGCAGCCGGGGACCGGTGCGGTGGATGGCGCCGGCGGGTTCGGCGGTCCAGGCGCTGGAAGCGGTGCTGATGCTTCTGCAGGTGGAGTAGGAACGGCGGCGCCGCGTGGTGCCGGGGGTGCCGAGCGTGGTGCCGGCTTGGGTGGAGCTGAGTTTGGCTCCGGCGGGGCCGGAGGGCCAGCCAGCACGGCTGGTCAGCCTGGCGCCGGTGGTGCAGGACGCCCGGGAACCGGTGGGTCCGGTCAGCCTGGTGCCGGAGGGCCTGGAGCGGGTGGGGCTGGGGCGTCGGCCGGTGGGGCTGGAGCCGGTGGGCGGAGTGGAGGCTGGGGGGATGCGGCGGGAAGTGTTGCGTTGCGGGAGCCGCCGGAATCGGAGTATGACGTGCCTGCGGGGGCGGATCCGTGGGAAGCGTCTGGTGGTGTGCAGCCGGCTCCGGTGGATCGGCGGGAGCAGGCGGCTAGTAAGCGGCGGGCGGCGGAGGCTGCGGTGGCGGCTGAGCAGGCTCGGGCTGCGGCGCGGGCGCCGGTTGTGCCTGAGGTGCCGTTGACGCCGGAGGAAGAGGCGGCCTCGATCGGTGAGGACGACATGGTGCTCGATGACGATCCGCGGACGCATACCGAGCTGCTGAGGGAGACCCTCGGCGCCCAGATGATCACCGAAGAAGCCAACTGAGTTCAGCTGAAAGTCACTCGCACAGGCCCGTCCACAGCTCTCACCAGAGCGGCGCGGTGGGTGTCCACATGATCCACAACCCTGTGGGAAAAGATGTCCACAAGGCTGTGGATAACTTTGGGGAGACTGGTCGGTTTCTGGGTGTTCGTGGGGTTGTCCGACCGACCGGCTAGTGTTGAGTCTCCGGTCGTCGGACGCGTGTCGGGGGCCGGGTCAGGCAAGCTCGGGGCTCGGGAGAGCGGTTCGGACGAGGAGATCGCAGTGTTCGACGGTGGCGGTGCTGGGGGCTTCGACATGTCCAACCTGCTCGCGCAGGCGCAGGCAATGCAGAACCAGCTGATGGAAGCTCAGGCAGACCTCGAAGGTCAGGAGATCGAGGGGTCGGCCGGTGGCGGTCTGGTGACTGCCCTGGTGTCGGGCACGGGCGAGCTGCTCAGCCTGAACATCAAGAAGGAAGCCGTCGACCCGGACGACACCGAGACGCTGGCCGACCTCGTCGTCGCCGCGGTGCGCGACGCGTCCGAGAACGCGAAGCAGGCCGCTGCTGCCGCGATGGGTCCGCTGGCGGGTGGGCTGGGTGGCGCATTCGGCGAGGGCGGGATCCCAGGCTTCGGCGGCGCTCCGGCCGGGCAGTCGGCGCCGGCAGGTTTCGGCCTGCCCAGCGCGACCCCGGCGGTCGAGTCAGGGTCAGACGATGACCCTGAGAGTGGCCCGGGCGAAAGCCGCGGCCAGGCGCAGGACGAGACTCGTGGCGGCGTCGGGTTCGTGAACCCGGGCAGCGGGACCGGCGCGCCCGGTCAGAACCCGGGCTGAAGTGTACGAGGGAGCCGTTCAGGATCTGATCGACGAGCTGGGGCGGTTGCCCGGAGTGGGTCCGAAGTCCGCGCAGCGGATCGCGTTCCACCTGCTCGCGGCCGACGAGACCGACGTACGGCGGCTGGCGCATGTGCTCGTGCAGGTCAAGGAGAAGGTCAAGTTCTGCGAGATCTGCGGCAATGTCGCGGAGGAAGCGCAGTGCCGGATCTGCCGTGACCCGCGCCGGGACCTGAGTCTGATCTGTGTGGTCGAAGAGGCCAAGGACGTGGTCGCGATCGAGCGCACCCGCGAGTTCCGCGGCCGGTACCACGTGCTCGGCGGGGCGATCTCGCCGATCGAGGGGATCGGGCCGGACGAGCTGCGGATCAAGGAACTGATGCAACGGCTGGCCAGCGGTGAGGTGACCGAGATCATCCTGGCCACCGATCCGAACCTGGAGGGTGAGGCGACGGCCACCTACCTGAGCCGCCTGCTGCGGCCCATGGGGTTGCGCGTCACCCGTTTGGCTAGTGGACTTCCTGTAGGCGGTGACCTCGAGTATGCCGACGAGGTCACACTCGGACGGGCGTTTGAAGGGCGACGATCAATCGATGACTGAACCAACCGATATTGCAGAGCGCGCATTGGCCACGGACTCCGAGGACCTGACCGAGTTCGCCGAACAGATCGCCGACCAGGTCCGGAGCTTCCTGATCTCGGTGCGCGACATCGCCGCGCAGCCGGACGAGGACGGCGTCGACGAGGGCCTCGCCTCGCTGCCGTACCTGCTGCTCGAGGTGAGCCAGCTGCTGCTCGCCGGCGGCCGGCTCGGCGCGTTCGAGGACTTCGTCCCGGAGGAGCGGTTCGAGAGCGACGCCGGTCCGGACCCGGACCTCGACGCGATGCGCGACCGTCTGGCGGCGCTGTTCGAGGGCCTGGACGAGTACGCCGAGGTCTTCGACCCGTACGCCGCACCGCCGGAGATCACCGTCAACCGGCTCTCCGACGACCTCACCGCGATCGCGAACGACCTTGTGCACGGCCTCGCGCACTACGAGGACGGCCGGGTCGTCGAGGCGCTGTGGTGGTGGCAGTTCTCGTACGTCTCCACCTGGGGTGCTGCTGCGAGCGCCGTACTGCGGGCCATCCAGTCGCTGATCGCGCACGACCGGCTCGAGCCCGCGCACGACGCGGAGACCGAGGCGACCGACCGCGAACTCGTCGAGGTCGCCGAAGAGGCCGTCCAGCGCCGCTGAACACAGGTGTCTGTTCATGAGGTGATCCGCCGGTTGCCGGACGTCGCCACAGTGCGGCGGGTCAGTCGGGCGTTGGCGGTGCTTGACCTGGTGCTCAACGAGGACGAGAGCACCAGGTACTACGAGTTCGACGCGCGCTGGTCCGAGACCGAAGAGGCCGCGCTGATGCGGGACGGGTCGGGTGGCGAGTACTCGATCGTGTTCTCGCCGGACGGCGCGTTCGCGTACGGGTTCGACCACGAGTCGCCGATGTCGCCGTACGCGAACGGGCACAAGCCCTGGCCGGGCCTGCTCGATGGCGTGCCTGAGGTGTTCCACGCCGCGCGGGACGAGAAGGCGTTCAGTGACGACGGCGTGCCGCGCGCGACCGTGTGTTTCTGGCGTACGACGGATGCCGCGGTCTGGAGCTCCGGCCCGGTGGAGAGCGCCGACCGCGACGGCGCCGACTGGCTGTTCGAGCTGGTCGCGGACGGCCGGCCCGAGGCGTATCTGACATTCGCCGAGGAGTACTACGAAGTCGCGCTCGACCTCGACGCGATCCGGCACGTGTACGCGCTGATGCCGTTGACCGAGTACGTCGTCACGTCGCTGAACAGGCAGCGACGATTGAGCGATCTCTCCGAAGGGATCGCCGAGATCGGTTACCCGCGGTCCTGAAGCGCGTTAGCGTGTCGCCCGATGACAACGCATCCACACGATCCGGCCGTGGTCGGATCGTTCGCGATCCAGGGCCGGCTCGGCCGTGGGGCGATGGGTGCGGTCTATCTCGCTCGTTCGCCCGGCGGGCGGTTGGTCGCGGTGAAGATGGTCCGCGACGAGCTCGCCGGTGACCCGGGCTTCCGGGCGCGGTTCGCCCGCGAGATCGATGCTGCGCGGAAGGTCAGCGGCGCGTTCACCGCTGCGGTCGTCGACGCCGATCCGGACGCGGATCGCCCGTGGCTCGCGACGGAGTACCTGCCGGGACCCACGCTGCAGAAGGCGATCGAGACCTCTGGGCCGTTGTCGCCGGCGGGAGTGCAGTCGCTCGCGAGTGGGTTGGCTGAGGCGTTGATGGCGATCCACGCGAGCGGTGTCGTGCATCGCGATCTGAAGCCGTCGAACATCGTCCTGACCGACAACGGCCCGCGCGTGATCGATTTCGGTATCGCGCGAGCGCTGGAGGAGGCGAGCCTGACCGCGACCGGGATGGTGATCGGTACGCCGGGCTACCTGTCGCCGGAGCAGATCACCGGGACCGGGATCGGACCGGCGAGCGATCTGTTCGCGCTCGGTGCGGTGCTGGTGTTCGCGGCGTCGGGGCGTGGTCCGTTCGCGACCGGGAACCCCGCGTCGATGCTGCACCGGATCGTCAACGAGCATCCACACATCCCACCGCTCCCGGGTCCGCTGCACGACGTCGTACGCCGCTGCCTCGCCCGCGATCCCGCGCACCGCCCGACACCGATGGAGGTCCTGCAGCTTCTCGGACCGCCCGTCCCGACAGCTCTTCTCCATCCGCCCACGATCGTCCTGCCAACCGCCACGAGAATCCTGCCGCCGACGGCAGGACAGGGGTTGCCTGCATTACCCACGCCCGTTCCGTCGCCGGCTGTGGTTGGGGCGAGTTTCGCGACGAGTCGGCTCCGGCCGGTGTTGTTCGCGGCGATCACCACGCCGCTCTGCCTGGCGTTCGCCCCGCGCGACCCGCAACTGCAGGTCCTGCACCCGATCGTCTCGACGCTCCTCGGCTTGGTCTCCCTCACCTTCCTGTACTTCTCGATCCGCCACTGGATCCTCGTACTCAGGCCAAAAGTCGTCCTTCGCCTGTCTCCACGGGGATTGACGGTCAACCGCGCCTACAGCGAAGCAACCATCCCCTGGTCCGGCGTGACGCGACTCCACGTCGGTGGCGACAGCAAACGTCCCTGGCTGATCGCCTGGCTCGAACCGCAGTACGCGAACAAGCTGCCGGTCTCCCACCGTCGCCACCACGGCGGCCTGCGCATCTACCCGATCGCGCACGGCGCCACCCACGCCCGCCGCCAGACCCAGGCCAACGAACTCCGCGCGGCCCTCAACTGGTACGCGGGCCGGATCCACGATAATTCCTACTGATGAAGACCAGACCAGCCACCGCCGCGGACAGCGACGCGATCAGCGAGCTCCTCATCCAGTCGTGGGGCGGCCACATCGCGGTCGCTCACGGCGTCGCGTACGACGCCACCACGCTGCCGGCGATCCTGGCCGAGGAGGACGACCGGATCGTCGGATTGCTCACGTACAACCTGCAGGACCAGGAGCTGGAGGTCGTCACGCTCGACGCTCCGGTGCCCCACCTCGGCGTAGGCACGGCCCTTCTGAGAGCCGCCACCGAAGCAGCAAAAGCAGCCGGTGCCCAGCGGCTCTGGCTGATCACTACCAACGACAACGTTGATGCCCTGCGTTTCTACCAGCGTCGAGGGATGCGCATCGTCGACGTCCGACCCGGTGCGGTCGACGAGTCCCGCAAACTCAAACCGTCGATCCCCGCCACCGGCGCGTACGACATCCCCCTCCATGACGAACTGGTCCTCGAACTCCGCCTGCCCGACCAGCCCAGCAGCGTCTAGTCGGGCAGCATCGGCATCTCCAGCCCCTGCCGCTTGCCGAGCAGGATGCCGCGAGTGATCGCATCGGTGCCGAACTTGTCCTTGACCTGATCGAGCGCCGAGTCGAGCTCGTTGTTCGCCGCCTTGTCGAACGGCAGCGCCAGCTGCAGGGCCGCCTCGTTCTCCAGGTTGCCGACGGAGATGCCGATCATCGTGATGCCCTGGGCGGCGATCAGCGGCTGCGCGGCCCGGAGCAAGGCCCGGGCCGTGATCAGAATCGCCCGCGTCTGATCCGTTGCCTGGGGCAACGTATGCGAGCGGGTCGCGCGAGTGAAGTCGTCGAAGCGCAGCCGCAAAGTGACGGTCCGCCCCGAGCGGCCCGCAGTGCGCATCCGGCGGCTGACTCGATCCACCAAGCCCGCCAGCACAGCGTCGAGCGTCGCCGGCGACTTCGGCGACCGACCCAGCGCCCGCTGCGAGCCGATCGACCGGCGTCGTCGCCCGACCTCGATCGGTCGCGGGTCCCGGTTGTGCGCCAACGCATGCAGATGCCGCCCGGACGCCCGCCCGAGCATCGCGACCAACGCTGCCTCCGGCAGGATCGCGACATCGCCGACCTTCGTGAGCCCACGGCTGCGCAACTTCTCAGCGGTCACCTCGCCAACACCCCACAGCCGCGAAACGTCCAGCGGGTGCAGGAACTCCAGCTCCCGGTCCGGCGCGACCTCGAGCAGCCCGTCGGGCTTCGCGACCCCGCTCGCCACCTTCGCCAGGAACTTCGTCCGCGCCACCCCGACCGTGATCGGCAGCCCCACGCGCGACAGCACCTCGGCCCGCAGGCGTCGCGCGATCTCCACCGGAGTACCGCGGATCTTCCGCAGTCCGCCGACATCCAGGAACGCCTCGTCGATCGACAGTCCCTCGACCAGCGGCGTCGTGTCCTCGAAGACCTTGAACACGGCCTTGCTGGCCTCGGAGTACGCCGACATGCGCGGCTCGACGACGATCGCGCCGGGACAGCGGCGCAGCGCCTGACCGCCGTTCATCGCCGTCCGCACGCCGTACGCCTTGGCCTCGTAGCTGCAGGCCAGCACGACGCCCGCGCCGACGATCACCGGCCGGCCGCGCAGGCGCGGGTCGTCCCGCTGCTCGACCGACGCGTAGAACGCGTCGAGGTCGGCATGCAGGATGTTCGCACCACCCAAGGACACGAACACATGTTCGCATATACCACCGACAAAACGAGATAGGGAGAATTCCCGAGGCGGTGACCGACGATGTCAGGAAAGAATGCAGCTTATGGACCTGTCGGCGTACCGCGATCTCTGGAAGACCCACGGCGTGGTGGCGCTCCTGGCCTCGGCGCTGGTCGCACGGATGCCGGTGCTGGCGACGATGGTCCCGTTGGCGTTCCTGGCGAAGGACGCCGCCGGCAACTTCGGCTGGGCCGGAGTGGTCGCGGGCGCCTACTCGGTCGGTACTGCGGTCGCCAGCGTGGTCTGGTCGCGCATGGCGGACCGCAAGGGTGCGCGGAAGGTCGTCATCGGCACTGGGATGGCGTGGGGGCTGTGGATGGCAGTGCTCGCCTTGATGCCCTACAGCTGGTACCGGCTGCTTCCGATCGCCGCCGTGCTGGCCGGTGTATTTGTCTCGCCGGTCACCTCGGCACTCCGTGCCAACTGGCCGCGCATTGTGCACGGCTCTCGTCTACGGGCCGTCTACTCGCTGGATGCCACCGCGCAAGAGCTCCTGTTCGTCTTCGGCCCGATGCTGGGCGCGGTGATGGTCAGCTTCGCCAGTCCGCGCGCCGGCCTGCTGGCGTGCGCAGTCACAGCAGCCGCCGCGATCTGGTGGTTCGGGATGAACCAGCGGTCCGACGTACCGCACGATGAGGCAGCCGGACCGCGTCCTACTGCCTGGCAGCTGATCTTCCATTCGCACCGCACGCCGATCCTGCTCGCCTGGGCCTGTTTGGTGATGGGCTTCGCGTCGATGTCGCTCGGCATGGTCGCCGTGGCCGATGAGCACGGCAACCGTTTGATCGCAGGCATTCTCGAGACTGTGGCCGCGGTGGGGAGTGTGACCGGTGGCGTGATCAACGGTGCGCTCCCCGGCGGCCGTACGTCGGCCGTGTGGCGGCGGATGCTGGTGTTCTCGGCCCTGGTCACGGTCTGCATCTTCGCCACATCGTCGGTCGTCGCACTGGCGGTAGCGATGTTCGCGACAGGCTGCATGATCGCCCCGACGGTTGCGGCCCTCTACGAGCGCGTTGGCGCGCTGACGCCCAGGGCTGCGCACACCGAGATCTTCGGCTGGACGCAGAGCGGCGGCATGGTCGGGTCAGCGATCGGTTCCGCTGTTGCCGGCGCGGTGGTCGAGGCGTTCGGCGTCCGCTACGCGTGGGTCCTGACGGCGGCCCTCGCCGTGCTGGCGACCCTGTCCCTGCTCCGCGTGCCGCCCCATCGTCCGGCTGAGACAAGTGCAGTGGAGGGTGCGGCGGTCGCGGCATAGCGCACGCGGTAGTTCGCCTCGAGTACGCCGCCGTCGCGCGCGCACATCGAGATCAGCCGGAGCGGACGGCGATCCAGCAGCATGCCCCGGCCTGCAGCGACGGGGTGGATGAGTAGCGAGACCTCGTCGATCAGTCGCCACTTCAGCAGCGAGCGGACCAGCGACAGACTGCCGATCACGTGCAGGTCGCCGCCGGGCACTGCCTTGAGGGCAGCCAGCACGCGGCGGATGTCGCCGTGCAGCAGCTCGGTGCCGGGGCGAGCGACCACCGGACGGGATCCGATCACGAGGTTCCGGGTGTGCTCGAGGCCGGCCAGCTTTCCGCCGTACCGCTCGAAGGTCTTGCGGCCGAGCAGCACGGTGCCGGCTCCGGCGACCAGCGCCCCGAGGGCCGGCCGGGGCTCGGGCAGCCACTGCTCGGGCCGTTCGACGATCCCGTCTTCGGACATGCACAGCCTCGCGACGATGTTCCGCATATCAAGCCAGATGCAAACTCCGGACCGAAGGTTGTCAGTCCTTCCGGCGGCCGCGATGCAGTTCGGTCTCGAGGGCGTCGAGGCGGTTGATCCAGAACTTGCGATACCGGTCCAGCCAGGTGTCGATCTCGCGCAGCGGGCCGGGGTCGACGGCGTACAGCCGCCGCGTGCCGTCGACGGTCACGGTCGCGAAGCCGTTGTCGCGCAGGACCCGCAGATGCTGCGAGACGGCCGGCTGGCTGATGCCGAACTCCGTGCCGATCGTGCCGGCGATACTGCCGGCCGGCAGCTCACCGTCGGCGAGCAGCTCAAGGATCCGGCGCCGGACCGGATCGCCGAGAATGTCGAACGCGTGCACCGGACAAGTATTTCAGTGATGACTTATATGAACAAGTCACCGGACGGTTTGCGGTTGGCGACGGCCGGTCCCGGGGAACCTTCCGGTACTGACAGTGATCTGCAGGACGGGCCGGCCCGGGTGCTGGTCAGCCGGTAGGCAACGGTCAGGTCACGGCTAGAATGACCGCGAGACTACGCCTGGTGCAACGCCGCACGGCGTACCGCAACCAGTGGTTTGAGGAGAAACACTGTGGGACGCGTCGTACACAAGTACGGCGGTTCTTCGGTCGCCGACGCCGATTGCATCAAGCGCGTGGCCCAACGGATCGTCGCGACAAAGAAGGCCGGGAACGACGTCGTAGTGGTGATCTCCGCCATGGGCGACACCACCGACGAGCTGATGGACCTGGCCCAGCAGGTCTCTCCGCTGCCCCCGCCGCGCGAGCTGGACATGCTGCTCACCTCGGGTGAGCGGATCTCCGCCGCGCTGCTGGCGATGGCGATCGCCAACCTGGGCTACGAAGCACGCAGTTTCACCGGTTCGCAGGCCGGGGTGATCACGACGTCCGCGCACGGCAACGCGCGCATCATCGACATCACGCCGGGCCGGATCGAGGGAGCCCTCGGTGAGGGCCACATCGCGATCGTGGCCGGCTTCCAGGGCGTCGCCCAGGACACCAAGGACATCACCACGATGGGCCGCGGCGCCTCCGACACCACCGCGGTGGCGCTGGCCGCCGCGCTCGAGGCGGACTACTGCGAGATCTACACCGACGTGGACGGCATCTTCACCGCGGACCCGCGGATCGTGCCGGCCGCCAGGCACATCCCGAAGATTTCCTACGAGGAGATGCTCGAGATGGCCGCCTGCGGCGCCAAGGTGCTCCACCTGCGCTGCGTCGAGTACGCGCGGCGCTACAACGTCCCCGTCCACGTGCGTTCCTCCTTCTCGCAGAAGGAAGGCACCTGGGTCGTCGATGCTAAGGAACTGGATGAGATGGAACAGGCGATAATCTCCGGCGTGGTCCAGGACCGCAACGAGGCCAAGATCACGGTCGTCGGCGTACCGGACAAGCCCGGTGAGGCGGCCCGGATCTTCGAGACGGTCGCCGGCGCCGAGACCAACATCGACATGATCGTGCAGAACGTCTCGGCGATTGCCACCAACCGCACCGACATCTCGTTCACCCTGCCCCGCGTCGACGGCGCCCGGGCGATGTCCGCACTCGCGCGGATCAAGGACGAGGTCGGCTACGAGCAGTTGCTGTACGACGACCAGATCGGCAAGGTCTCGGTCGTCGGTGTCGGAATGCGCTCGCACCCGGGCGTTTCGGCGAAGTTCTTCTCCTCGCTCGCCAACGCGGGCGTGAACATCGAGATGATCTCCACGTCGGAGATCCGGATCTCGGTGGTCGTGGACGAGAACCTGGTGGATGCTGCCGTGACCGCGGCGCACACCGCATTCGATCTGGACGACGAGCACACCCAAGCTGTCGTGTACGGAGGAACTGGACGGTGACCCCTGTGAGCGCTGTGGAGAACACGATCGAGGACCGGGCGGGTCTGCCATCGCTGGCGGTGGTCGGCGCGACCGGAGCCGTCGGGTCGGTGATGCTGACCCTGCTCTCGACCCGGGAGAACGTCTGGGGAGAGATCCGGCTGATCGCGTCCGAGCGCTCCGCGGGTAAACGGCTGAAGGTCCGCGGCGAGGAGGTCGAGGTCGTCGCGATCAGCGAGGACGCCTTCGACGGGATCGACGTGGCGATGTTCGACGTACCGGACGAGGTGTCCGCGCACTGGGCGCCGATCGCGGCGGCCAAGGGCGCGGTCGTGGTGGACAACTCGGGCGCGTTCCGGATGGACCCGGACGTCCCGCTGGTGGTCCCGGAGGTGAACGCCGAGGCGGCCCGCAACCGGCCGAAGGGCATCATCTCCAACCCGAACTGCACGACGCTGTCGATGATCGTGGCGATGGGCGCGCTGCACCACCGCTACGAGCTCGAGCAGCTCGTCGTCGCGTCGTACCAGGCCGCGTCCGGCGCCGGGCAGGCCGGGATCGACGCGCTGTACGACCAGCTCACGAAGGTCGCCGGCAACCGTGAGCTGGGCAGCTCGCCGGGCGACGTACGGCGGGTTGTGGGCAACGATCTGGGCCCGTTCCCGGCGCCGCTCGCGCTGAACGTCGTGCCGTGGGCCGGCTCGCTAAAGGACGACGGCTGGTCGTCGGAGGAGCTGAAGGTTCGCAACGAGTCGCGCAAGATCCTCGGCCTGCCGGACCTGAAGGTGTCCGCGACCTGCGTGCGGGTCCCGGTCGTCACCACGCACTCGTTGTCGGTGCACGCGCGGTTCGTCCAGGAGGTCGACGCCGACGGCGCCCGCGAGGTACTGCGGGACGCGCCCGGCGTACTGCTGTTCGACAACCCGGCCGAGGGCGAGTTCCCGACGCCGGCCGATGTCGTCGGCACCGACCCGACCTGGGTCGGCCGCATCCGCAAGTCCCTCGACGACCCCAACGCCCTGGAACTCTTCGTTTGCGGCGACAACCTCCGCAAGGGCGCCGCGCTGAACACGGCCCAGATCGCCGAGGTCGTAGCCAAGGAGTTCACTCCGGCGCAGGCCTGACGGACAGCGAGAGGCCCGCACACGGATCGTGTGCGGGCCTTTTCGTGTCTTCTAGAGCCAGTTTTCGCGGGCGGCGTGGAGGGCTAGTTGGAAGCGGGTGCTGGCGCCGGTGCGGTTCATCAGGCGTTCCAGGTAGCGGAAGAAGGTGCGGCGGCTGATTCCCAGCGTGCGGGCGATGGTGTCGTCGGCGGCGCCAGTGGCCAGGAGGGCGAGTAGGCGGCGTTCGATCGGCTCCAGGCGGTCGTCCTCGGTGCCGACCGAGGCGTGCAGCGGCAGCGCGTTGCGCCAGCACAGCTCGAACATCCCGATCAGTGCGGTCAAAAGGCTGCTGGGCCGGATGATCAGCAGTGAACGGTTCACCTCGGTGTCGCGCACCGACATCGAGACGTAGGCGATCGACCCGTCGATGATGGTCAGCTTCGCCGGTACGTCGGGCAGCACGCGGGCCTGCTCGCCCGCTTCCACGCACGGAAGGATGTTCTCGGTCAGGTAGCCGGGCACCTCGACGGACTCCGGCGAGTACACGACCCGGTAGGCGACGCCACGCTTCAGGTGGTCGATCTCCTCCTGGTTGGGGCCGCCGATGTAGTACGGCGGGGAGTCGATGGCCAGGATCTCGCGCTGCGCGCCGCCCTTGATCTGGTGGATCCGCTCGACGATCGCGCTGCCGGTGACCACCTCGATCAGGTGGGTGGTGGATTCGTTGTGCACGGTCCGGCGGAACTCGTCGTACGCGTTCAGGACGTCGATGCGGGCCTGCTTCAGCTCCGACTCGCGGCGCAGCGTCAGGGCCTCCAGACCGGCGTCCGGGGGCACCGGAAGGTAACGGGAGTGGTCCGAGCCGGACCGTCGGGCCAGACCGGCCTGCACGAGTCCGCTCAGCACGGAGTCGATCGGGTGTTCCCGGTCAGGGACCGCGTCGTCCAGTTCGGTGATCGACGACGGTCCGGTCCGCAGCAGGTGCTGGTAGACCTCGATCTCGTCGTCGTTGAGCCCGAGCACCTTCAAATGGCCGGCACGCTCCGTGTCGGATGTGCTCACGTTGCTCCCCTCCCTTCCCAGTGCTGTCACCGTCCGCTACCGTCCCTCAAGCGTAGATGGGGCGGTCCAGCGCCGTCGGCACGGTCCGTGTCGACGTGTATGCGTCCAGCGAGATTTGTTGTCCGATCAACATTCTTGTGCCGTGTCACCATCTGGCCACCATTTCCGCGCAGTTGTGAGCGAGAATTGAGGTCCAGCAGCCCGGCGACGGACCACCTGAGCGCCGCCGGGCTGCTGTTCCAATTCTGGCCTCTGTTCGCTGTCTCGTCAGCGGAGCCTGTTTCGGTTGGGTCTCGATCCCGGCGCATCGGTGCCCTCGCACTTCCGTGCCATCACCGGCTGTGCTGAAGGGTGTACAAACTGTGGCATCTCCAATCGTGAGGCCGATGAGGAGGAGAAGCCCGATGCGACCGGTTCCGCCGTGTGCCGCAGCCGCTCGTGTCGATGCTGCCGTCCCCAGCGCGCTGGCATCTTTGCAGGGATTCCAGCCGCCGCTGTCCTCCGCCGGCCTCCGGTCCGTCTCCACACCTGCTGCGCGCACCTGCCGGCGTCCGCAGCATTTCTGGAGGCGGATTCGAGGTGCGATGACCGCCGCCCTGGTCATCGTGCCGGCCGATCCGGTACGGCGTGCGTCCGCTTCCGCCCAGCGCGGACGCTGCCCCGGGTCGACGGTGGGACCCCGGAAGGTGCAGACCGGTGCTCCGTGGATGGTGAGGCTGTCCATGGGGAGCGCGGATGTGATGTTGCGCGTCACGTCCTCCGCCCGGCTCGCTCCGGCCAGGAAGCATCTTCCGGGGTCCCGCCGATAACACCTGACTCCTGTGACCACAGCAGTCACGGGACCGGTGTGGCAGGTCACGTCAACTTCGCGTCGGTGCGTAGCGTCGTACCCATGAATTGACCGCGATTTGACTTGGCTGCAAGGCGTTTTGGTCGTCGCTGCCTGTCAAATGTATATTCCGGATAACGATCGGCGAAGGACGACTCAGGTGTTACTGATGCAGTGTCGTACGGGGTTTCGTAGCCGTCTGTACGTCGTTGCTCACTAAGGAGGACCGCTGTGTCGTCGGCGTTGAAGCCGATCCGCTACTCTGCTTCCCGGTCTGCGTGGCACGCCGCCTTACCCCGGGCGGCAGTCGCCGAAACCCAGGTGCCCGGCCATCGTGGATCCAACTTTCCGGCAGAGAGAGGCGTCGCCTGAATGAACGCGACTAGCGTCGACGAGGAGTTCAACCCGTCGGTGCACGTGTACGAACCACACAAGGTCGGCCTGCCGGCCCTGCGCCCGTACTTCCGGGCGCTGTGGCAGCGCAGGGAGTTCGCAGCGGAGATGTCCCGGACCAACATCCGGGGTGCGCACACGAACACCTTCTTCGGCCAGGTGTGGCTGGTGCTGAACCCGCTGTTGCTCGCCTTGGTCTATTACCTGCTCACCGACATCATCGCCGGTGGCAGCACGAAGGTGGACGCCGGTCTGCGGTTCGCTCACATGTGCGGCGGCCTGTTCGCCTTCTATTACTTCTCGGGTGCGATGACGGCCGGTGCGGCCAGCGTGGTCGGCGGCGGCAAGCTGCTGATGAACCAGTCGTTCCCGCGGATGCTGCTCCCGCTGTCCGCGGTGCGGACGGCGTTCTTCCGCTTCCTGCCGACCTTGGTCGTGTACGTCGCGATCCACGTCATCGTGGGGCTGAAGCTGCACTGGCAGATGTTGCTCGCGCCGGTGTTCCTGGTGCTGCTGACGATCTTCGCGGCCGGCATGGGGATGATCTTCGCCGCGCTGCAGGTGTACTTCCGCGACACCACCAGCTTCCTGCCGTACTTCGTGCGCATCTGGCTCTACATGTCGCCGGTGCTCTGGTTCGCCGAGCAGGCTCCCGCGAAGTTCAAGGGCTTCATCCAGTACAACCCGCTCTACTCGCTGCTGGGGGGCTGGACCGACCTGCTGGTCAAGGGCCACATCCCGGAGTGGAAGATGTGGGCGGGCGCCGTGGTGTTCGCGGGAGCCGCGTTCGTGATCGGCTCGTTGTTCTTCATGTCGAGGGAGCGTGAGTTCGTTGTCCGTCTCTGAGACCGAGAAGAAGCCGATGCAGAAGACCCCCTCGGGTATCCCCGCCGTCAAGGTCCAGGACGTGTCGATCACCTACCGGACCACGTTCGAGCGGGTGCCGACCTTCAAGAGCGCGATCATCCGGCTCGGTCGCGGCGAGCGCGCCGTACGCGAGGTCAAGGCCGTCCAGAACGTGTCCTTCGACGTCAACCACGGCACCACGATCGGCATCATCGGCGCGAACGGCGCCGGCAAGTCGACGCTGATGCGCGCGGTGGCCGGCATCCTGCCGCCGACGTCGGGCCGGATCGAGGTGCACGGCCGGGTCTCCACGCTGCTGTCGCTGGGTGTCGGCTTCAACGCCGCGCTGTCCGGCAAGGAGAACGTGGTGCTGGGCGGCCTGGCGGCCGGCCTGAGCCGCAAGGAGATCGAGGCGCGGTACGAGGAGATCGCCGAGTTCGCCGAGCTCGGTGACTTCATGGAGATGCCGATGCGGACGTACTCGTCCGGCATGTTCAGCCGGCTGGCGTTCTCCGTCGCGGTGCACATGGACCCGGACATCCTGCTGATCGACGAGGCGTTGTCCGCCGGTGACGCGTCCTTCAAGACCAAGGCCGCGGCCAAGATGGGCGAGCTGGTCTCGAACAGCCGGACGATGTTCCTGGTCAGCCACGCGATGAGCAGCGTCCGCGAGATGTGCAACGACTGCATCTGGCTGCACAAGGGCAAGCTGATGATGCGCGGCGAGCCCAACGAGGTCATCCAGGCCTACACCAAGTTCCTGCAGGTCGGGGAAGAAGAAGCCGTCTCACTCGAGGACCTCTGACCGATGTCACGCAGCTCGGCGCCGGACGTGGGAATCATCACGACCGGTCACGACGTGGCCGACGCGCGCCTGCACAAGATCACCGCGGCCCTGCAGAACCGCGACCTCACGGTCGAGCTCTGGGGCCTCGGTGAGGCCGTCGGCGGGCCGGCGGGTGCGGTCGTGCACGCCGGACCCCGGGGCACGATGGTGCACCGGCTGGCCCGGACCGCCGTGCTGCCGTGGCGGACCAACGCGAAGGTCGTGATGACGGTCGATCCGGACATGATCCCGATCGCCCGTCTCGTCACCGGCCTGCGGCGGCGGAAGCTGGTCGTCGACGTTCACGAGGACTACGAGCGGCTGCTCGCGGACCGCGCGTGGGCCAAGGGTCCGGCCGGTCTGCCGGCCCGGCTGATCGTTCGCGCCGGTTCGAAGCTGGCCGCGGGCGCCGATCTCACCGTTGTCGCCGACTCGCATCTGGCGCCGCACCAGGCCAAGCACCGCCTGGTGGTTCAGAACCTTCCTGACCACGGCTTCCTGGCTCCGGCCCCCGCGACCGGCGCTCCGCGCGCTGTGTACGTCGGTGACCTCCGGGAAAGCCGTGGACTCTTCGACATGGTCGAGACCGTCGCTGCGGCGCCGGAGTGGTCCCTCGACCTGGTCGGCCCGGTCGCACCGTCGGACCGGGACAAGCTCGAAGCCCGGATCGAGGAGCCCGAGCTGGCCGGCCGCGTCCGGCTGCATGGGCGCCAGCCACCCGCGGACGCCTGGCGGATCGCACAGGGTGCCTGGGCGAGCCTGGCCATGCTGCAGCCGACCCCGGCGTTCATCGAAGCGATGCCGTCCAAGATCTACGAGTACCTCGCCAGCGGTCTTCCCGTGCTCTCCACCCGGCTGCCCCGGCAGACCAGGGTGATCGAGGAGTCCGGTGGCGGAGTCCTGGTGGACTCGGTGGCGGAGGCTGCCGAGACCCTGCGGCGCTGGTCCGCGGACCCCGGTGAGCTGGAGAAGTTGCACGACCATGCACTGCAGTGGGCGGCCGAACATCTGCCCACGACCACGCCGTACGACGACCTGGCCGACGCGATTCTCAAACTGCTAAAGGGCCCATCTTTTATGGAAGGACGGGCATGACCGACCGCCCTCACCTGTTGTACGTCGCCTGGGGCTTCCCGCCCTGCCGGGGCGGCGGTGTCTACCGGGCACTGGCCACGGCCAACCGGTTCGCCGCGCTCGGCTGGAAGGTGACCGTGCTGACGGCCGACCGCGACACGTTCTTCCGGTTCACCGGTGCGGACCTGACTCTCGAGGAGCGGGTCGACCCGTCCGTCGAGGTCGTCCGGGTGCCGTTCGAGTGGCCGATCCTCGAAGCCGATCTGCGCAAGTGGTCCAAGCGCCGGGCGCAGAACCCGAAGCTGTGGAGCAAGTGGCGCACCAAGCAGGACCAGATCCCGTTCCCGGAGACCGGGTACGGGCCGTGGCGCTCGGTGATCGAGAAGGCCGCGGAGCGGATCCACAAGGCGCACAAGGTCGACCTGACCGTCGCCACCGCGAACCCGCATGTCGCGTTCACCGCGGCGTACCACCTGCACAAGAAGTTCCAGGTGCCGTATGTGATGGACTACCGCGACGCGTGGCTGCTGGACGTGTTCACCGGCGACCGGCTGCACGAGCCGAACAGCCGCGCGGCCAAGTGGGAGAAGAAGCTGGTCGAGTCCGCTCGCGAGGTCTGGTTCGTCAACGACCCGATCAAGGAGTGGCACGAGAAGCTCTACCCGGCGCACGCCTCGAAGATGCACACGGTCGCCAACGGCTTCGACCCCGACCTGGTGCCGGACACCGCCGACCGCGGCGCGGTCACGGATCGCCCGCTGGTTTTCGGGTACGTCGGCACGGTGTCGCCGAAGGTGCCGCTGACCGAGTTCGTCGAGGGCTGGAAGCTCGCCAAGGAGCAGTCGGAGGAGCTGGCCGGCGCGAAGGCGAAGATCCACGGCTACCTCGGGTACTACGCGCAGCCGCGGGCCGACATGCTCGCGACGATCAACAGCGCGTCCGAGGCCGGGGTCAGCTACGAAGGGCCGGTCGGCAAGGCCGAGATCGCCAAGGCGTACGACGAGTTCGACGTGCAGCTGCTGATGCTGGGCAAGGGGCGGTACGTGACCAGCGGCAAGGTGTTCGAGTACCTCGCGACCGGGTTGCCGGTGGTGTCGGTGCACGACCCGGAGAACGCGGCGTCCGACGTACTGCGGGGTCATCCGTTGTGGTTCCCGGTGTCGGACGTGACGCCGGAGGCGATCGCGGCGGCGCTGATCGAGGCGGCGCACGCGGCGCGGACCGCGGACGAGGGGATCCGGGCGAAGGCGCGTGAGTTCGGTGCGTCGTACCGGCGGGACCTGCAGCTGGATCCGCGGATCGAGTCGCTGGCTGCGTCTGTGAAGGGGGTTGCGGCGTGAACAACACCGTCGTACTGCTGTCCACGCGGCGGCTTCCGCCGACGTACTTCGACCAGGTCCGCGAGGACCTCGGTGACCAGAACATCGTCATCGACGTCGTCGGCTGGGTAGCCCCGTCGGCGTGGGTCGCCGACAAGGTCAACACGTTCACCCTCATCGGCCCCGGCCGCATGCCCGCCCAACCGGCCCCGGAGCCGGAGCCGGCCGCGGAGGTGTCGGAGGAAGCTCCCGACGCCGTCATCGCGCCGGAGGCCGTCGCCGACCCGGAAACCGTCGTCGCCGACGAGGCAAAGATCGCCCCGGCTGCCGCCGACGTCGCCGCAGCCGAGCCGGCACCTCAGCCGGCACCCCAGTCGAAGCCGGCGCCGAAGCCGAAGCCGACCGGGGCCAAGCGGGTGGTCAAGGCGGTTGAGTGGCGGGCGCGCCGGGCCAAGAAGGTTGCTGGGCGGATGTTGCCTAAGGCAATTAAGACGTCGGCGCCGGTGAAGTATCTGCGCGGGCAGCGGGCGACGAACGATCTCGGGAAGAACTACTGGGAGCGCGTGCTCAGCCGCCGCGACGTGATGGAGACCATCGACAAGGCCGACGTGGTCGTGGCCCTGGATGCCGGTGCGATCTGGGCCGGCTGGAACCTCGGCCAGCGGAAGGCGAGCACCCCGGTGGTGCTCGGTCTGCCGGCCGCCCGCCGTGAGTTCGACCAGTTGAAGGCACCGGCAGGTAATGGGTGACACGACGACGATGACGATCCGCGAGCACCTGCCGGCGCCGCTGGCCCGGACCGCGGGAGCGGTCCGGCGGCGCCTACGGGGCTTGCGGTACTCGTTCGCGCAGCTGCCGGCGTTCCCGCCGGCAGCGACGACGCCGGTGCGGATGTGGGTCGGACCGACCAACTCCGCTGGTCAGGGCCACGCCTGGGCACGGGCCGCGCAGACCCTGCCGGATGTCGACGCCGTCTCGTTCACCCTGCAACGCAAGGGCCAGTTCGAATTCACCAACGACTACGGCGTACCGCTGGCGTGGTTCGGCCAGCCGCGCTGGCAGCGCGCCCAGCAGCAGCACATCCTGTCGAACTACACGCACGTGATGATCGAGTCGCTGCGCCCGGTCTTCGGCTCCCGCGGGTACGCGGACGCGACCCCGGACATCGAGGCGATGCTCGAGAAGGGCATCACCGTCTCGCTGCTCTTCCACGGCTCGGACATCCGCCTGCCAAGCCGGCACGCCAAGCGCGAGCACTGGTCGCCGTTCACCCCAGGTGACGAGCTGACCGAGCGGCTGGAGGCGCAGGCCCGGCGGCACGCCGAGCTGGTCGAGTCGCTGAAGCTTCCGGTTTTCGTCTCCACGGTCGACCTGCTGGACGACGTACCGAACGCGCAGTGGCTGCCGGTCGCGATCGACCCGGCGCCCTGGCAGCAGGCGGCGCGGCCGCTGTTCGGCCACGCCAAGCCCGTCGTCGCTCACGTTCCGTCGAACGCGAAGCTCAAGGGCACCGCGGAGATCGACTCCGTCCTCACCGCGCTGCACGACAGCGGACAGATCGAGTACCGGCGCATCACCGGCGTACCGCACAGCGGCATGCCAGCGGTGATCGGCGACGCCGACATCGTTGTCGACCAACTCCGGATCGGCCTGTACGGCGTGGCGGCCGCGGAAGCGCTGGCCGCCGGGCGGATCGTCGTTTCGTACGTCGGTGACGGCGTGCGTGACCGTGTGCGTAGTCTGGCCGGGCGAGAGGTGCCGATCGTGGAGGCGGATCCCCACACGCTGGGTGACGTCGTCACCGGTCTGATCGCCGATCGCGACGCCGCCGCCGAGCGGGCGGTTGCCGGTCCGGGCTTCGTCACGGAGCTGCATGACGGACGCCGCTCGGCCGAAGTACTGAAACCCTGGCTGACCCAGAAGGAGACCCTGTGACGTCCCGCATCGCGCCATCCGCCGACGTCGACGACAGCGCCCAGATCGGCGACGGTTCGTCGGTCTGGCACCTCGCGCAGATCCGCGAGAACGCCGTCCTCGGCAAGAACTGCATCGTCGGCCGCGGCGCGTACGTCGGGACCGGGGTCCGGATGGGCGACAACTGCAAGATCCAGAACTACGCGCTGGTGTACGAGCCCGCCTCGCTCGAGGACGGTGTGTTCATCGGACCGGCCGTCGTACTCACCAACGACTACTTCCCGCGCGCGGTGAACCCGGACGGTTCGCCGAAGAGCGGGCACGACTGGGAACCGGTCGGGGTGACGATGAAGGAAGGCTGCTCGCTCGGTGCGCGCAGCGTCTGCGTGGCCCCGGTCACCATCGGCCGCTGGGCGACTGTCGCCGCCGGTGCGGTGGTGACCAAGGACGTGCCAGACTTCGCGCTGGTCGCCGGGGTTCCGGCTCGTCGGCTCAAGTGGGTCGGCAAGGCCGGAGTTCCGCTGCTCGACGTCGGGAACGGCGAGTGGAAGTGCCCGAACACGGGCGAGATGTACATCGAAACCGACGGGCGGCTGCGGCCGGCCGAAGAAAACGCTGACAACATGGAGGAGAACTGATGGTGCAGCCGATTCCGGCCGCGAAGCCGATCATCGGGAAGGAGGAGCGCGAGGCCGTCGACCGTGTCATGCAGTCCGGCATGCTGGCCCAGGGCCCCGAGGTAGCGGCGTTCGAGCAGGAGTTCGGCGCAGCGCTGGTCTCCGGCCGTGCGTGCGTCGCGACGAACTCGGGCACGTCGGGTCTCCACCTCGGCCTGCTGGCCGCGGGCATCGGACCCGGTGACGAGGTCATCGTCCCGTCGTTCACCTTCGCCGCCACCGCGAACAGCGTCGCGCTGACCGGCGCCACCCCGGTGTTCGCCGACATCGAGCCGACGTACTTCTGCCTGGACCCGAAGGCGGTCGAGGCAGCGATCACCGAGAAGACCAAGGCCGTCATGCCGGTGCACCTGTTCGGTCACCCGGCCAACATGACCGCGCTGCAGGCGATCGCGGACAAGCACGGCATCCAGATCTACGAGGACGCCGCGCAGGCCCATGGCGCCACCTGGAACGGCGCGCCGGTCGGCACCTTCGGCGAGTTCGCGATGTTCAGCCTGTACCCGACCAAGAACATGACGTCCGGTGAGGGCGGTATGAACTCCGTCGCGAACGCCGAGATCGAGCGCCGGATGCGGCTGTTCCGCAACCAGGGCATGCTCAAGCAGTACGAGAACGAGGTCGTCGGTCTGAACAACCGGATGACCGACCTGCACGCGGCCATCGGCCGGGTGCAGCTGACCAAGGTCGGCGGCTGGACCAAGCAGCGGCAGGAGAACGCGGCCTTCCTGGACGCGAACCTCGCCGGTGTCGGCATCCCGGCCGTGGCCGCCGAGGCCAGCCACGTGTACCACCAGTACACGATCCGCGTGACCGAGGACCGCGACGGCTTCGCGAACGCGCTGCGGACGGAGTACGGCGTCGGCTGCGGCGTGTACTACCCGATCCCGAACCACCGGCTTCCGTCGTTCCAGCGCGAGCTGGACCTGCCGGAGACCGAGAAGGCCGCGGCCGAGGTGCTCTCGCTGCCGGTCCACCCCTCGCTGTCCGAGGATGACCTGAACCGGATCGTGGCCGCGGTGAACACCGTGGCGAAGGCGGGTGCGTGATCATGGCGAACCTGCGTGCGGGCCTGATCGGCCTGGGCATGATGGGACGGCACCACGCTCGCGTGCTGGCCTCCCTCGAGGGCGTCGACCTGGTCGCGGTCGCCGACCCGGGCGGTGACAAGTTCAACGTGGCCGGCGGTCGTCCGGTGCACGAGACGATCGAGCAGTTGATCGCCGAGAAGCTCGACTACTGCATGGTCGCGGTGCCGACGCAGTACCACGCCGAGATCGCGAAGGCGCTGGCCGAGGCCGGCGTGCACGCGATGATCGAGAAGCCGCTGGCCGGCTCCTCGGCCGAGGCGACCGAGATCGCGAAGGCGTTCGAGGCGGCCGGGCTGGTCGGCGCGGTCGGTCACATCGAGCGGTACAACCCGGCGCTGCAGGCGCTGCGGGTGCGGCTGGAGGCCGGCGAGCTGGGTGAGACGTACCAGATCACCACGCGTCGTCAGGGCCCGTTCCCGGCCCGGATCGCCGACGTCGGTGTGGTGCTCGACCTGGCCACCCACGACATCGACCTGACCGCGTGGGTGACGCAGTCGCCGTTCGTCACGGTGTCCGCGCAGAGCGCCCACAAGTCGGGCCGGCAGTACGAGGACCTGATCGCGGTGACCGGCAAGCTGGCCGACGGCACCGTGACCAGCCACCTGGTCAACTGGCTGTCCCCGATGAAGGAGCGTCTCACCGTCGTCACGGGTGAGAAGGGCGCGTTCATCGCCGACACCCTGACGGCCGACCTGTCGTTCCACGCGAACGGCACGGTGCAGACCGCGTGGGACGACGTCGCGCACTTCCGCGGTGTCAGCGAGGGCGACATGATCCGGTACGCGATCAGCAAGCCCGAGCCGCTGAAGACCGAGCACGAGGCGTTCCGCGACGCCGTGCTGGGCAAGGAAGCCGACATCGTCACGCTGCAGCAGGGTCTGACCACCGTCGCGGTGGCCGAGGCCGTGATCCAGTCCGCCGCCGAGGATCGAACCATCAAGGTCGCTGGGGAGTCTGCCTAGCATGAAGGTTCTGAGTGTTGTCGGGGCTCGCCCACAGTTCGTGAAGCTGGCGCCGGTCGCGGAGGCATTCGCCGCGGCTCAAGAGGAACATGGGCACCAGCACGTGATCGTGCACACCGGGCAGCACTACGACAAGAACATGTCCGACGTGTTCTTCGCCGACCTGCGGATCCCGGACCCGGACGTCCACCTGGGCGTCGGGTCCGGCAGCCACGGCGTCCAGACCGGCGCGATGCTGGCCGCGATGGACGCCGTACTGGACGAGCACAAACCCGACTGGGTGCTGGTGTACGGCGACACGAACTCGACGCTCGCCGGCGCCCTGTCCGCGGTGAAGATGCACCTGCCGGTCGCGCACCTCGAGGCCGGCCTGCGCTCGTTCAACCGGCTGATGCCGGAGGAGCACAACCGGGTGCTGACCGACCACGCGGCCGACCTGCTGCTCGCGCCGACCCAGGTGGCGATGGACCACCTGGCGAACGAGGGCCTGACGGACAAGTCCCGGCTGGTCGGCGACGTCATGACCGACGTCTGCTTCCGGGTCCGCGACGCGGTCGGGGACAAGCCGCTGGACCTCCCGTTCAAGCAGGGCGAGTACGTCGTCTCGACCATCCACCGGGCCGAGAACACCGACGACCCGGCGCGACTGGCCGCGATCGTCGACGGTCTGGCGGCGGCCGGTTCGCCGGTGCTGCTGCTGGCCCACCCGCGCCTGGTCGCGAAGTGTGCGGAGCACGGCATCAAGCTGGAGCGTCCGGACGGTTCGCTGCATGTCCGCGAGCCGCTGGCCTACCCGGAGATGGTCGCGGCCGTCCTCGGCTCGGACGGTGTGGTGACGGATTCCGGCGGTCTCCAGAAGGAGGCCTTCCTGCTCGGCCGCGTGTGCACCACGCTGCGCACCGAGACCGAGTGGGTGGAGACGCTGGAGGACGGGTGGAACGTGTTGACATCCGACGTGAGTAAGCTGCCCGAGTTGGCCGCACGGCCGGCTCCCACGGGGGAACGCCCGATGCCCTACGGCGACGGCCACGCTGCTGAGCGTGTCGTCGCCACTCTCGCGGAGTAACTACATGACGAAGGCCGCCGAAGAGAACCAGACACCGTCGACCCAGGAGCTGCCTGGGTCGACAGATGTGGGGACCCCGCCGCCCGGCGCGCCCGTCAGTGTCTTCCCCGGCGAGTCCGGCACACCGCCGGCCGCTCGCAGCGGACGACTGCCACGAGTCGAGTCGCTCACCGGCCTTCGCTGGTGGGCGGCCTTCTTCGTGTTCTGCCACCACATGACCAACCTGGCGCCGCTGCCGATCTTCGACTTCCTGAAGTACGGCACCTCCGGCGTCACGTTCTTCTTCGTCCTGTCCGGTTTCGTGCTCACCTGGTCTGCCCAGAAGGGCACGAAGATCCGGACGTTCTACCGGCGCCGGTTCGCCCGGATCTTCCCGCTGTACTTCCTCACGCTGGTCGCGGCGTTCTTCGTCTTCTACCGGGCCGACCCGCCGGCCGGGATGTCCTGGATCAAGCCGATCTCCGTGACCGTGATGGTGCTGTCGCTGTTCCTGGTGCACGGCTGGTCGAACAACCCGACCATCCTGTACGGCGGGAACCCGGCGGGCTGGACCTTGTCGGTGGAGGCGTTCTTCTACGCGTACTTCCCGTTCGTCTGGCGGGCCACGCAGCGGCTGAAGACGACCGGCGGCCTGATCCTCTGCGTCGCGGTGCTCGTGGCGGGCGGCGCGTACCGATTGGCGCTGTTCCACTACAAGGACGTCGTACCGATCCTGCCGCAGCCGATCCTGCATTCGGTGGCGTTCCTGTTCGGTATCGGCCTGGCCATCTCGCTGCGGTCCGGCTGGAAGCCGCGGATCCCGGTGTGGTTCGCGTTCCTGGTCACCGGCGGCGGCCTGTACATCCTCTGGTACTCCGGTGCGCACCCGGCGAACTTCCCGGGCGCGGTCACCATGGGTCTGTGCCAGAAGGAGATCCTCACGTTCCTGTACGGCTTCCTGATCCTCGCGGTCGCGGCCCGCGACACCCGCGGCGGCCGGTCGCTGCTGCGCAGCAAGCCGATGGTCGCGCTCGGCCAATGGTCCTACGCCTTCTACCTGGTGCACGCCACGATCCTGTACGCGATCAAGGAGCACCACGGTGTCGCCGGCCCGATCGGCTGGGCCAACCTGACGTGGTACGCCGGTGTCCTCGTCCTCTCGATCATTGCCTCGTGGCTGCTCTACAAGTTCGTCGAGCACCCGCTGGAACGGAAGCTCCGGGGCCCCCGATGAAGAATCACTACCTAGTGGAGAACCTGTGCGTGTCAGTGTTGTTGCCTTAGGCAAGATCGGACTGCCGTTGGCGGTCCAGTTCGCGGCCAAGGGCCATCAGGTCGTCGGCGTGGACATCAACGAGAAGTTCGTCGAGATGGTGAACGCCGGCAAGGAGCCGTTCCCGGGTGAGGCCCACCTGCAGGAGCTGCTCGCCGAGACCGTGGCCGACGGCCGTCTGCGGGCGACCACGGACTACGCGGACGCCATCCCGAACAGCGACGCGATCGTCGTGGTGGTGCCGCTGTTCGTCGACGAGAAGACCGGCGAGCCCGAGTTCGGCTGGATGGAGAACGCGACCCGTTCGCTGTCCGAGCACCTGAGCCCCGGCACCCTGGTCAGCTACGAGACCACGCTCCCGGTCGGCACCACCCGGAACCGCTGGAAGCCGATGATCGAGGAGATCTCCGGCCTGACCGAGGGCACCGACTTCCACCTGGTGTTCTCGCCGGAGCGGGTCCTCACCGGTCGGGTCTTCGCGGACCTGCGCAAGTACCCGAAGCTGGTCGGCGGTCTGTCCGAGGAGGGCGCGAAGCGCGCCATCGCCTTCTACGAGGCGGTGCTGGACTTCGACGAGCGTCCCGACCTGCCGCGCGCGAACGGCGTCTGGGACCTCGGCTCGGCCGAGGCGTCGGAGCTGGCGAAGCTGGCCGAGACCACCTACCGCGACGTCAACATCGGCCTGGCGAACCAGTTCGCCCGGTTCGCCGGCCAGAACGGCATCGACGTCCACGCCGTGATCGAGGCGTCGAACTCGCAGCCGTACAGCCACATCCACCGGCCAGGTATCGCGGTCGGCGGCCACTGCATCCCGGTCTACCCGCGGCTGTACCTGTGGACCGACCCGGAGGCAACCGTTGTCCGGGCCGCCCGCGAGGCGAACGCCGGTATGCCCGACTACACCATCGGCCTGCTCGAGGGCGCTTTCGGCGACCTGAAAGGCGCGAAGGTGGTCGTGCTCGGCGCGGCGTACCGTGGTGGTGTGAAGGAGACGGCGTTCTCCGGTGTCTTCCCGGCCGTCGAGGCGCTGAAGGCGCGCGGCGCCGAGGTGTCCGTGCACGACCCGCTGTACACCGACGAGGAGCTCCAGGGTCTCGGCTTCACGCCGTACACGCTGGGTACTCCGGTCGACGCGGCCGTGCTGCAGGCGGACCACGCGGACTACGCACAGCTGAGCCCGGCCGACCTGCCGGGTGTGAAGGTGCTCGTCGACGGTCGCGACCGCACCGACCCGGCCCGCTGGGCCGGCGTGCGTCGGATTGTGATCGGAAGGTCGGTCAGCCAGTGACAACTGCCGACCTGCGGGTCGTGATGATGGTCGCGAACGACGTCACCAACGACAGTAGGGTCCGCAAGGAGGCCGCAGCACTGGCCGAGACCGGAGCAGAGGTAACTGTGCTCGGGGTCTCGGCCAGCGGCCTGCCGTCGAGGGAGATGCTCGACGGTGCGCTGATCGTCCGGGTGGCAGTGCCGTTCGCACTGCGTGAGGAACGGAAACGAAGCCGTACGGCGCGACGCAACTGGCGGCCGCCGTTGGTGGGGTACAAGCACCGCACGACCTACGTGGCGCGCAGCGAGCGGATCCAGGCCGAGCTGAAGGAGCTCAAGGCCGACTCCGGGCACGCGATCGCGCGGGCGAAAGCGGGCCAGGGGAATCCACTCAAGTTCAAGGCCGGCGTCGGCACCCGCCTGCTCCGCCGGGCGCGCTGGAAGGCCGCCGAGCGGGTCACCTGGGTCCGCAAGGGCGTCGGCAACAAGGCCGATGCGCCCTTCAAGTTCAGCTGGCGGGCGTACGACGGTGTGCTGCACCGGCTGCCCTGGCCGGCGCCGTGGCGCAAGCTGCACCCCGAGGCGCTGGACCTGGAGCTCGCGTTCGGCGACCTGATCGACCGCCTCGAGCCGGACGTGGTGCACGCGCACGACATGCACGTGATCGGTGTCGCGACCCGCGCCGCCGGCCGCGCGAAGCTGCGTGGCCGCACGCTCAAGGTGGTCTACGACGCGCACGAGTACGTCGCCGGCCTCTCGCAGTACGGCGCGCGCACCCGGCGTTCGATCGCGGCCTGGGCCAACCACGAGCGCGAGTACATCGGCGACGTGGACCGGGTGATCACGGTCAGCCCGGCGATCGCCACTCGGCTGCAGGCCGAGCACAAGCTCAAGCTCAAGCCGACCGTCGTGATGAACACGCCGAACCCCGCTGACGTGTCGGTCGAGGTGTCCGACATCCGCAGCCAGATCGGCCTGGCCTCCGACGTACCGCTGCTGGTTTACAGCGGTGGCGTGACGCGGGCGCGTGGCGTCCACACCGCCGTACAGGCGCTGGTCGACCTGCCGGACGTGCACCTGGCCGTTGTGTGCGTGCCCGGGGTGGCGACGGACGCCGTACGCGAGCTGCAGACGCAGGCTGCGCAGCTGCGGGTTGACGACCGTCTGCACTGCCTGGACCCGGTGAAGCCGGACGAGGTGGTCGCGTTCCTGCGTACCGCGGACATCGGGCTGATCCCGATCCTGCGCTACCCGAGCCACGAGATGGCGCTGCCGAACAAGCTGTTCGAGTACGCCTTCGCCGGTCTGCCGGTGGTGGTCAGCGACATGCCGAGCATGAAGGAGTTCGTCGAGCGCACGCGCATCGGCGAGGTGTTCACCGCCGAGGACACCAAGGGCCTCGCGGCGAAGGTACGGACGGTCCTCGGGGACCTCGACAGCTACCGGGAGCGGGTCGCGGACCCGATGTACCAGCAGGAGGTGTCCTGGTCCGGCCAGGCTGCCAACCTGCGCGCGCTGTACGGCGAGCTCACCGGGCGTCAGCTGGACGTCGTCCGCCGGCGCGGGTCTGTCGAGAAGCGGCAGCCGCACCTGCTGATCGGTCCGGTCAACAGCGCCGGCCAGGCCTGGCTGTGGGCGACCGCGGTCGAGCGTGAGGTGCCGAACGTCAAGGTCGAGTCGCTGACCACGGGCAGCGGCACCTTCGACTTCAAGGTGCACCGCACCGGGACCTACAAGCAGTACCGGACCGACCTGCGCTGGCAGCTCGAGCTGACCGCGTACGCGTTGCGTGAGGTCACCCACGTCCTGTTCGAGGCGGGCCGGCCGATGTTCGGTCAGCAGCGCGGCCAGATGTGGACCACCGACGTACCGATCGTCGAGCAGGCCGGGATCAAGCACGGTGTGCTGTTCCACGGCTCGGAGATCCGCGACCCGGCCATGCACCGGGCGCGCTACCGGTACTCCCCGTTCCGCAACCCCGAGGACGAGCTGACCCAGCGGCTGCAGTCCGGCAACGACAACATGCGCCGGCACCTGCAGGGGTACGACGGCCCGGTCTATGTGACCACGCCGGACCTGCTGGAGTTCGTCGAGAACGGCATCTGGATCCCGCTGGCCGTCGACGTCGAGGGCTTCGCGTCGAACCGGCCGGTGCTCGAGCGCGAGGTTCCGGTGGTACTGCACGCGCCGTCGGCCAGCGCGCTCAAGGGCTCGGCGTACGTCGACCCGGTGCTGACCGATCTGGACGCCCGCGGCCTGATCACGTACCAGCGGGTGCAGGGTGTGCCGCATTCGGAGCTGGCCGAGATGGTGAAGGACGCCGACATCGTCGTCGACCAGATGCTGCTCGGCTCGTACGGCGTCTTCGCCTGTGAGGCGATGGCCGCCGGCCGGGTCACCGTCGGCCACATCGCGGACCCGGTCCGGGACCTGCTGCCGAGCGAGCTGCCGATCGCCGAGGCGACGCCGGACGACCTGTCCGAGGTGATCGAGCGGCTGGTCACCGAGCGCGACTCGGCCCGGAAGATCGCCGACGCGGGCCCCGGGTACGTCCGGGATCTGCACGACGGTCACCGGTCGGTCGAGGTGCTGCTGCCGTTCCTCAACAACGAGCTCACCCCACGTGAGGCCGGCGAGTAAGTGCGGATTCTGATGATCGCGCAGTCCCCGATCGCCGGGGACTCGCGGATCCTGCGGGAGGCCACGGCGCTGGCCGCGGCCGGTCACACGCTGCACGTGATCGGCCGCGACGTCCCGGACGGCTTCGAGATCGGACCGGGGATCACGGTCGAGTCGGTCTCCCGCTCCTCCGGTCTACGGAGCGGGAACGGCGGTCTGGCGGTCGGCCATGGGCGGAACGGCCTCAAGGTGCTCGTGCAGCGCTTCGGCCGGTGGCTGCTGCTGCCGGAGCACCGAAACCGCACCGAGAAGCATTGGCGTGCCGCCGCGGCCCCGGTTGTGGCCGCGGCGGGACCCGTTGACGTCGTACATGCGCATGACTTCAACACGCTGGAGCTTGCGGCGGAGTACGCCGAGAAGTGGTCGGCGTCGCTCGTCTACGACAGTCACGAGCTGTGGTTCGACCGGGCGCTGCCGGGCCGGCCGACGCCGTTGTGGCGGGCGCGTGGGCGGCGGTACGAGGTTTCCCTTGCCTCGAAGGCTCGGGTGGTGTTCACGGTGTCCGACGGGATCGCGGAGCGGTTGCGGTCCCGCGGGTTGCGGGATGTGCGCGTCGTACGGAACACGTTCCCGCGGGCGGACGACGTACCGCCGGCGCCGGACCGGCCGGAGGGTTTGCTGTATGCCGGGCGCGTGGGGGCCGGACGGGATCTGCCGACGGTAGTTGCTGCGGCGCGGCAACTGTTGCCGTTCCGGACGGTGCTGATGGGGTCGGTGGATCCCAACTATCGCTTGGATCTAGGCCCGGTGGAGACGGTGGCGGAACGCTCGATCGACGAGGTCGACGACACGCTCCGCATGTACGGCATCTCGCTCGTCACGCTGACGAACACTTGCGAGAACCACCGCCTTGCCCTTCCCAATAAGCTGTTCCATGCGGTCCGCGCCGGCGTTCCGGTTGTCGCGGCCGACCTCCCCGAGCTGCGCGCGGTCGTCACGCAGTACAAGCTCGGCGGTTTGTACGAGCCCGGCAATGCCAAGTCGCTGACCGATGCGGTCCGCTCGGTGATCGACAACTACAGCACCTACACCGACGGCATCCGCAACGCCGCCGCAGAACTCAACTGGGAGCGCGACGCCGCCATCCTGACGGCTGCCTACCAGGACCTCTGAGGGTTCGCCGCCGTCGGCGGACTGCGGTTGGTCTCTTGCGTAGCACGGGTTGTGGGTGTGTAATTTCGCCTGCGCGCGCCAGTCGGGCCGCTGGGGACCTGGGGGAGTAGCCGATGAGGCGTCGTTCTGCCGCGAAGTTGCGTGCGCTGATCGTGGTAGTTGCCGGGGCCGTCGCGCTGATCGGAGCTGTTCCGTCAGTGGCGACCGCAGCGACCGCGCCGAACGTCACGTTTGCCGCTAGTTCCGACGATGATTTCGGGATCGTGCGGATCGGGGCGAGTGCCGAGGCGGGGATCGCCGGACTGACCGCGCACATCCGGTCATATGCCACCGGCGCGGAAGTCGCCACCGTCACGTCGTTCAGCCTGGTCAGCGGCACGAGCCAGAACGGCTTGTTCGAAGCGGACACCCGGGTTCGGCTCGATCAGCTCGGCACCTACCAGATCGATGTCGATGCCGTGGATTCGCTGGGTCAGCGAACCTCACAGCCGTCCGCCGGCGTGCTCAACTACGTGATCCAACCGATCTTCAGCGCGCTGTCCTTCGACCGCACGACGATCACCTACAGCCGGCGCACGGTGAAGGTCAAAGGTACGGTGAGCGGCAAGTGGCCGACGGACGGCCTGCTCCGGCCGATCTCGCGGATGCCGGTTCGAGTGAGCACCATTTTCGAATCGTTCGTGGATGTCCAGACCGGCACGGACGGACGCTTCGCCGGCGCGGTGACGCTCAACCAGGAAGATGACCTGTACGCCCGGTTCCTGGGCGACAGTGACTACGCATCCGCCGATTCGCAGTTCCAGCACATCTCGGTGCAGCCGTCGCCGACCCGATTCACGATCGACGTCACCCCGCGGCAGGTCAAGCTCGGGCAGCCGGTCACGATCAGTGGCCGGCTGACCTGGAGATCCCCGGACGGCTGGCGGCCGCTGCCGAACCGGAGGTTCGGACTGCTGGAGTGCGATGGCCCCGATCAGTGCCCGGTCATCGTCGACGTGCCGGCGACCGACGCCGACGGGCGGTTCTCGGTCACCTCGGTGCCCTACGCCACCGGCTACTACCAGGTCGGATTCGTCGGCCAGGACGAGAGCGGCCAGCCGGACCCGTTCCTGTCGCAGGTGCTGTCCACGGCGCCGGTGGCGGTGCTGCAGCCCGCACGGTTCAGCGATTTCACCGCTGCGCGGAACGAATCGGGCCAGGTGGTCGCGAGTGGCCATCTGACTTTCGACAACTATACGCCGGCGTTCATCCCGGTGCAGGTCCAGTACCGGGCGCCCGGTGGCTCGAGTTCCTGGGTGACGGTGGCAGATATCGACAACGCCAACTGGGACGGCACCGGTTACGGGTTCTCCGCAACTGTTGACGAGCAGGCCGGTGGTCTGTGGCGAGCCTACTACCCCGGCCAGGCACAGCAGTTCCAGACCGCGGTGAGTGCTTCGGTCAAGGTCGCCGCCGCAACGCCCTGACAGAGTCGTCTGCAACCTTTCGTTTCCGCCCTGTATCAGATGGTGTGAAAGGGGTGGATATGAATCGACGACTGACTGCTTTGGCGGGCTGCGCGGCGCTCGCGCTGACCGCTTTGATGCCGGCGGCTGCACACGCCGCGAAACCTGACCCGACCAAGCCCGGCGCGACGGTGCCGGGGACGAACCGGAAGATCACCGCGGAGCAGGCCAACGCCTGCTTCGTGTGGCAGGGCGGGGTGACCGCGAGCGGCGGACACCACTTCGCCGACCCGACCGCGACGATCCCGCCGTCGGTGCCGGACGACTGGACCACTGCCGGCGTGTACACGCCCGGGCAGGTCCGGCTGAGCGCGCGGCAGACCATCGAGCCGGATATCTCCGGCACCGATCGCTACGGGTACGTCGTGATCGGCGACGCGCTCTACTCCAGCTATTACCAGGTGTACGGCGACGGGACCATCGACAACCGGTCGCTGAGCCGCGTCGGCGGCGGCTGGGGCAGCTTCACGTTCCTGGAGACGTCCGACTACGAGAGCCCGGACAACGGAACCAAGAAGATCTACCGGTCGACGTCGTACGCGCTGCGCAACGACGGCGTGCTGTACCGCTGGAACATCAGCGAGAAGGGCTGGCGCGCCAGCGGCTCGTACCCGGGCTTCTCGTCGGTCAAGACGATGACGCTGATCGCCAAGACCCCGACGTACGACACCTTCCTCGCGAACACCCGCGGCGGAGCGCTGTACACGATTCACATCCCCGTTGCTTCCCCGATGAAGCCGGTCGTCAAGCAGGTCCGCACGCGCACCTGGCAGGGCTTCGAGACGCTGTCCGCGATGGGCTGCGGTCAGTACGGCACGCTGCTGCTCGCCATCGACAAGGACACCAAGAAGAACTACCTGTACGCCGTAGGCCACGCGAACGGCCTGTCCACGGTCATCCAGTCCCGCGGCGAAGTAGCCGGCAACTTCAGCGACCCGGTCAACTTCCGCTGGGTAACCATCCCGGTCTACGACACCGCGAACGGCGAGTAGCACGCCGGGCCGGTTCAGATGACGAGGTGTAGCTTCACTGCGGCGACGCTGACCTCGACGCGTTGGCCCCAGGTTGCGGTGAGGGTGTCGGACTCGATGCCGTCGCCGAAGACGACCAGGTCGGACTCGGCTGTGATCGTCAGGGAATCGGGGGCCTTCAGCAACCCTTCGGTGTTGGTGGTGCCGGTTGCCGGTGACGGCCACGCCTCGCGGACGAACCAGCACAGCATCGGATCGGTCGGCGACGGCAGCCCGAGTGGACTGCGTCGTTCCTGCCAAGCGGATCGGCACCAGCCGGTCGATCCGGTGCCGGTGCCGACCAGGATCCCCGAGGACGACTGCCGCTCGGGGAACCCGTCGGGCGAGCTGAGGCGGTAGCGGGCGGACTGGTGCGTACGGTGGCCGACGTACACCTCGTTCAACGCCAGCAGTTGCTGTCCGTCATCGGTGCTCGCGGCAACCATCGTCCGTTCGGCGAAGGTCCGGGTGATGAGGAGGTCCGCGATCGCGTCCGGCTCGTGCGGCACGAGTACGCCGGGGTTGCGGGCGGGCTCGGGGTTGATGCCGATCACCGGCTGACCGTCGAGGTACTTCGCGACGTTGGCGACCAGGCCGTCCTGGCCGACCGCGATCACGACGTCCTCCGGCCCGAACCCGAACCGGTCGAGGTCGTTGCGCTCGGCAACGGCTCGGCGCCAGTCCAGCGGGATCGCCGCGGACACCGTGGCGAGCGCGTCTTGCTGAGCCTGGTGCCGCGCGTCGAGCTCGGCCAGGTCGCGCCCGCGTCCGGCCAGGAAGAACCCGGCCTGCTGTCGCGTCCCGTGCCGGGCGACCAACTCGGTCAGCTCGGTCGCCCGATGCACGATCACCGCTCTTGGGGGCAGGCTCATCGTGTTTCGGCCAGCTTCGTCAGTAGTGGGGTGAGCAGGTCCGGGGTCAGGTTCAGCGTGCCGATCTCCGGAAGGGCGCCCTGCTTGATCGCGAGCGCGAGGATCGTGCCCTGGTCCAGGTCGGCGTACGCCTCCAGCAGGGCCTGCTCAGCAGCGGCCTCGGCAGCGCCGATGACCCGCTTCGCGTCGGCCTCGGCCTGGCTCAGCGTTCGCCGCTGGCTCGCGGCCGCCTCGGTCGTGATCGCCTCCGCCGCCACGGCTTCGGTCGCGCGCAGACGCTCGTTCTGCCCGCGCTGGTTCACGAGCTGCTCCTCGCGGCGGGCGAGCTCGATCTGGTTCTGCAGTTCGTTCTCCGCGATCGAACGCTCCCGCTCGACGGCCATCGCCCGACGTTCGTACGTCGCCTTGTCCGCGGCCTGCTGCACCATCTCACGCGTCGGAGTCTGCAGCGCCTTCTCGACATCGCGTTCCGCTCGTACGGCGACCACCCGCACGTCCTCGACGCCGATGCCGAGACCGGTCAGGCGCTGGTCGTTGCGCAGCCCGCTGCCGACCGCCGTACGCAGACCGGTCATGCCCTCGGACAGCGCCTCGGTCAGCGTCATGCGGGCCAGCAGGTCCAGTGCGGTCTGCTGTGCGAGCTCAGTCAGCAAACCGCCGAGCTGCTCGAGCGGAGTGGCTCGCCACAGGCCGGTGTCCGGGTCGATCCCGAAGTCGAGGCGGCTGGATGCCAGGGCCGGGTCCGTGACGCGGTAGGTCACGCTCGCCTGTACGGCGACGTCCTGGAAGTCCTGCGTGCGGCCGTGGAACAGCAGCGGCTGCTCGCGGTCGTCGATCGGGATCTCACTCAGCGACGAGTTCAGCGCCCGGAACCAGAACGCCTGGCCGGCGCCGTCGTGCGCGAGCTTGCCGTTGCGCACGTGCCGCACGTGGGTGGTGGGGTTCGCGCGCAGGTGGCTGATGAAGCGGAACCTTGTGATGTCTGCCATCTCTTCGTTCTCCTTGTCGTCACTATGACGATAAGTCCCGAGATGACTTCTCGTCAAGGTGACGATTAGAGTGGGTTCCATGGACTTCGAGCCGCTCGGCCTGGCCACCGACCTGGTCATCCTGACCGTGCGCGACGGTCGCCTCCAGGTGCTGCTGATCCGCCGGGGCATCGCGCCGTACCAGGGTCGCTGGGCGCTGCCCGGCGGGTTCGTCCGGCCGGACGAGGACCTGGAGACGACCGCACGCCGCGAACTCGCGGAGGAGACCGGGCTGTCCTCGGAGCGGATCCACCTCGAACAGGTCGCGACGTACGGCGCTCCCGATCGCGACCCGCGCGGCCGGGTGGTCAGCGTGGCGTACCTGGCCCTGGTCCCGGACCTGCCCACGCCGGTCGCCGGGTCGGACGCGGGGTCGGCGCACTGGATCGAGGTAGCCGACGTCGATGCCGGGCGATTGGCGTTCGACCATCACCGGATCCTGGCGGACGCGGTCGAGCGGGCCCGCGCGAAGCTCGAGTACTCGCCGCTCGCGACGGCATTCTGCCCGCCGGAGTTCACCATCTCCGAGCTGCGCGGGGTCTACGAGGCGGTCTGGGGTACGCCGCTCGACCCGCGCAACTTCCACCGCAAGGTCACCAAGACCGCCGATTTCGTCGTACCCACCGGCGGTACGACGACCCGCGACGGCGGCCGCCCCGCACAGCTCTTCCACCGAGGCACCGCCACCACGCTGCACCCGCCGATGACCCGGGGCTGACCTCGGCGCGGCCTGGGAGTGTTTACGTGCTGCTTCGTCCGTACTTTCGGCTTCGGACAGCTAGTTCCTCGGCGGTGATGAGGTTGGTGTGGGTGCCGGGGGAGCCGCAGGCCCAGGCGCCGGCGATGGTGCCGGCTTGGGCGGCGTCCTGCCAGGGGGCGCCGTCGAGGTAGCGGGCCAGGAAGGCGGCTACGTAGGCGTCGCCCGCGCCGTTGGTGTCGACGACAGGGCGGTCGGGGAAGGTGACCGCAGGGAAGTGGCGGGCGGGCTCGCCGCGGACGTGAAGGTAGCTGCCGTCGGCGCCGGCCATGGCGACGACGACCTCGGCGCGGCCGTTGGCGAGGATCCACTCGACGCCGTCGGAAGGGAGGGAGCTGGTCGAGACGAAGACGATGTCCGAGGCCGTCGCGAAGTCCTTGTGGTGGTCGTTGCGGCCGTCCCAGTCGTGCAGGTCGGTGGAGATCGAGCGGTCGGCGGCGATCGCGTCGCCGAGGGCGTCGCGGGCGTAGTCCATGATCGAGACGTGGACGTGCTGCGCCTGGCGCATCACCGGTCGCCACAGGCCCGGGTCGACGCGGAGCCCGGCCGGGTGGCGTCCGTCGTACATCGAGAGCCGCCGACCGTCCGGGCTGACCAGGTTCACCGACCGACGGGTGCCGCTCCGGTGCACCGCGACGCGCAGCGGGAGGCCGAGCTCCTGGTACGTACGCCGGATGCGGGCGCCCTCGGGGTCGTCGCCGATCACGTCCACCAGCCCGGCATTCAATCCGAGCAGGTGGCAGCCGAGCGCGACACCGTGCCCGGTGTGCCCCAAGTACGACTCGATCGGATCGACCGCGATCGAGTCGGCGTCAGCCAACGGCAGGCTCGGCACCCGCACGATCGTGTCGATCCCCACTCCACCGATCACCAGCACATCCAGCTCCACGGGTCCCGTCATACCCGACTTTCGCCGACGATCACAGGTGTCTTCCGGAAGCTGAACGCACAGTTGGTCTCCGTGCACCGTCAGTCCATGCCTGATCGCCGACAGCTCCCGACCTCGGTCAGGCGCTGCCGGAGACCGCGTTCATTGCTTGATCGGGGCGCCGGTCTTCTCCTGGAGCTCGTCGAAGGTGACGCCGTCGGCCAGCTCGACCAGCTGCAGGCCGTCGTCGGTGATGTCGAGGACGGCGAGGTCGGTGATGATCCGGTTGACGACGCCGCGGCCCGTGTAGGGCAGGTCGCACTCCTCGAGGATCTTGTGCGAGCCGTCCTTGGCGACATGCTCCATCAGCACGATCACCCGCTTGGCGCCGTGCACGAGGTCCATCGCGCCGCCCATGCCCTTGACCATCTTGCCGGGGATCATCCAGTTCGACAGATCGCCCTTGGCCGACACCTGCATCGCGCCGAGGATCGCCGCGTCGATCGCACCGCCGCGGATCATCCCGAACGACAGCGACGAGTCGAAGAACGACGCGCCGGGCAGCGTCGTGACGGTCTCCTTGCCGGCGTTGATCAGATCCGGGTCCTCCTCGCCCGCGACCGGGTACGGCCCGACGCCGAGGATCCCGTTCTCGGACTGCAGTACGACGGTGACGCCGTCCGGGATGTAGTTCGGTACCAGCGTGGGCAGGCCGATACCGAGGTTGACGTACGAGCCGTCCTCCAGCTCGGCGGCTGCCCGCGCCGCCATCTGCTCACGGGTGAGTGGCATCTCAGGCCTCCTTCATCTGCACGGTGCGCTTCTCGATCCGTTTCTCAATATCCTTGCCAACAGCAACAACACGCTGCACGTACACCCCGGGCAGATGGATCGAGTCCGGGTCCAGCTCACCAGGCTGGACCAGCTCCTCGACCTGCGCGATCGTCACCCGGCCGGCCATCGCGGCCAGCGGGTTGAAGTTGCGCGCGCTCCGGTCGAAGACCAGGTTGCCGTGGGTGTCGCCCTTCAGCGCGTGAACCAGGCCGAAGTCTGTGGTGATCGAGTCCTCCAGCACGTACGTCGTGCCGTTGATCTCCCGCGTCTCCTTCGGCTCCGAGGCCTTCGCGACCGAGCCGTCCGGGTTGTACTTCTGGGGCAGTCCGCCCTCCGCGACCTGGGTGCCGACTCCGGCCGGCGTGTAGAACGCCGCGATGCCGCAACCGCCGGCGCGCAGCTTCTCGGCCAGCGTGCCCTGCGGCGTCAGCTCGACCTCCAGCTCCCCGGACAGGAACTGGCGGGCGAACTCCTTGTTCTCCCCGACGTACGACGAGGTCATCTTGGCGATGCGCTTGTCCGCGAGCAGGATGCCCAGGCCCCAGTCGTCGACGCCGCAGTTGTTCGACACCACGCTGAGCCCGCTCACGCCCTTGTCGTGCAGAGCGCTGATCAGCTGCATCGGGTTGCCGCACAACCCGAAGCCCCCGACCGCGAGGCTCGCCCCGTCCCCGATGTCCGCCACCGCTTCCTGCGGCGACCCGTACGTCTTGTCCATCAGCTGCTCCGTTGCAGTCGTCGGTGCGGATTCGCTCCCGACTCTAACCAGCAGCACGGCCGGCCGCGATGTGGCTGGCACCACACCTCAGCCACACCCGGGCCCACACCTAGGCCGACTCCTCGGACGCGTTCAGCACGCGGAGCTCGTGCAGGGCCTCGAAGTGGGCGTCCTCGAGGTTGGGGAGGTCGAGCACGGCCGAAAGGTGGGTCCGAGCGGCTGGAGCGTTGCCGGAGTGCCGGGCGGTACGCGCCAGCCCCAACCGCGCCGCCGCGACGGTTTCGGTGAGTTCTGCGTGCTCACCGATGGACAGGGCGCGGCTGTAGTCCGCGTGAGCGTCCTCCAGCTTGCCCAGCCGTCGGTAGAGGTCAGCGCGATCACACAGCAGCAGCGCCGTCTCCTCTGCGAGGCACAGCTGCTCCGCGAGCTCCAGCGCCTCGGTTGTGATGTCCAGCGGCTCGTCGACGACCTGACGGAGCGCGCACAGGGCCAGGAACATGCCCCAGCGGTCCTCGAGCATCCGGAAGCGGCCCAGCGCCGTACGCAGGGCCTGCGTGGCATCGCCTGGCGCAGCCGCGGTCGTCAGGCCGGGATAGCCCCGGCAGAGCTCCACAGCGGCTCGCGCCCAGGCGTCGCCGGCCTCGTTGCGCTCCAGCACGTCCTCGACCACAGCGGCGGGTTCGAACGGTCCGAAGACCAGTGACCACAGCAGCACGGTCACGGAGTACCGGAAGGGGCCGGTCGTCGTCAGGACGATCTGCTGGGCGAGCTCCAGTTGCTCCTGCTCGGCCGACCCCGCGCCGTGGATGACGGCGAGCAGGTACTCCTCGTCGAGCCCGACCGGGACGGTCCGGCCGAGCATGCTCAGCACCCGCTCAGCCGCGGCCGCTGCCTCGTCCTGGAGCCCGTTGGACCACCAGTACGCCGAGTAGCGCGCAACGAGCCGCAAGGCGGTCCGTAGGTCGCTCTCGCACGCGCGCTCGATCGCGCTGACGACCTGGTCCGCCTCCAGACTGTGTGGTTCGCCGGAGCCCCCCAAGTTCACGTACCTCATTGTTGCGCGGCCGTGTTAACGCCGTGTCACAGGGGTCACGGCGTCAGAATCTCAGGACGCCCCAGCGGTCCGGCCGGTGCATGTCCTCGATGTACTGCGGGGACCAGACCCAGAACTCGATCTGCTCACCCTTCACGTACGCACCGTCGACGATCTCGTGCGGCCACTCGCAGCGCATCAGGTTCATCCGCCACTCGTCACCCGGGTTCGGCGGCGTCGCCCGGCCCTCGTTGTACGGCGCGAGGTCCGCCCACGGTAAAGCCAGTTCGACCGACCACGCGGTGTCGGTGTCGGACGGGTCGTTGACCGTGCCGTCGACGTGGATCGCGGTCCGCAGACCGGGCAGGTTCGTCGGGTCGATCGGCAGGCCGCCGTCGACGTACGGCTTCGGCAGCGTCAGCTCCCAGATCGTGCCGAGCGGGTTGATCTCGAACTCGTAGTAGTTCAGCCCGTCGCCGTCCGGGTCCAGGAACAGCTCGAAGTTGTTCTCGTGGAAGAGCTTGCTGTTCTTCTCGGTCATCGTCGACCAGACGTGCGGCTCCTCGAGCAGGCCGCCGACGTACAGGTACTGGTCGTCGTACATCAGCTTCGCCCGGGTCCGGAACCGCGGCGCGGGGCCGTCGTGGATCGGGACGAAGTCCGTGGTCCAGGGCGCGGCCTCCCAGGCGGGATCGGTCAGGGTGCCGTCGAGATTCGGGGCGGTCGCGGTCCGCGGGCACTCGTAGACGGGCAGGTCAGGCATCGGCACGCTCCAGCAGTCGGGCGACGAGATTGGCGAGCAGGAAGGTGATCGCGGTCAGCGCCGGTACGACGGCGATGATCCACGGCGAGTCGAGATGACCGGTCAGGAACGCGACGACGAGCGCCACCATGAACGCGACCCCGAGGAACGGGACCAGTCGCGGGTGCGGCATCGCCAGCCGGCTGAGCGCGAGGCCGCCGAGCACCATCGTCACGACCACGATGACCACCAGCAGCGGGAGCCCGAGCGCACCGCAGTTCGTGGTGTCCCGGAACCGGTCGCAGCTGCGCTCACTCAGCCAGACGAAGGCGATCGTCGCGAACCCGCAGAGCAGGCCGACAACGGCCAGGATCAGCGCCGGCGGCAGCGGCGGGGCGTCGTACCGTCCCGCGCGGGCCTCGTCCTCTTCCTCGTCCGCGGCCTCCAGAACGGCTTCCAGGTCGTCCGGCATCCGGTCGTCGTCCTGACTCATTCCCGAAGGCTATCGGGCTCCCAGGGAGTTCGCGATCGCGTCACGCACCTCCGCGTCGGTCGGCGTGGGTACGCCGCGTTCGGCCGCGAGCTCGGCCAGCGAGGTCATCGTGACGTCGTGCAGCCCACAACTCGTGAATGTGTGAAACACGGTCATGGCGGGATCGACGTTGACCGAGAAGCCGTGACTGGTCACGCCGCGCCGGATCCGCATCCCGATCGAACAGAGCTTCCGGCCGTCCTCGGTCCACACCCCGACCAGGCTGCTCGCGCCCTTCGGCGTGTCCCGGCGTACCAGCGGGAAGCCGAGCGAGCCGAGCGCGTCGATCAGGCCGTTCTCGACCCAGCGGACGATGTCGACCGGGCCGCGCTGCTTCAGGTCGATGACCAGGTACCCGACCAGCTGACCCGGCCCGTGGTACGTCGCGAAGCCGCCGCGATCCACCGCGATAGCCGGCGTACCGGCGGGCAGATCGTCCGGGGAGGTCCGCGGGCCGTAGGTGATCACCGCCGGATGGCTCAGCAGGAACAGGCGGTCCTCGGCCTTGCCCTCGATCCGCTCCTCGACCCAGCCGCGCATGTCCTTCGCGGCGACGTCGTACTCCACCTCACCCAGCTCAACTCGCTGCATGCGTTCAGCCTAGGCATACGGTGCGCGGTGCAGGATGTCGTACAGCGTCAGGCGGTCGAGCAGGAGGCCCTCCGGCTGCAGCCACGCCTGGAGCTGGCTGGCCGCGGTCTGGGCGGGCAGGCAGGTGATGGCGGCCTCGGATTCCAGCGCGGCTGTGATGCCGCCCTGGCCGTCGACCGGCGGGTGGACGATCAGGAAGCCGCGAACCTCGACCGGGTCGAGCCGCCTCCGCCAGGCGGCGACGGCGGCCTCCAGACCCCCGACCGGGCTGTCGAGGGGTACGCCGTTCAGCTGCAGGGCGCCGTACACGTCCAGTGCGTAGTGCCCCGGCGGTCCGACGACCGACGAGATCAGGGCGACGCGGTGGCCGTTGAGGAGTAGGTGGCTGACCGCCACGTCGCCGATCCGCGCGCCGTGCACCAGCTTCGACGCCGGGAGCGCGTTGACGACCGAGTCCAGCAACCGGGCGGTGCGCCGATGCCGCAGTACGTCGGCCGGTGCGAGCCACGCCGTACGGCCGTCGTCGACCAGCGGCTCGCCGGGGCGGCCCCACAGGTTGAAGTCGTACGCTGCGGTGGCGTCGATCGCACGGTCCAGCTTGTGGACATTCGACCAGCGGCCGGTGAGGACACGGACGACCACCAGGCCGACGAGGAGCCCGATGATCGCGACCCGCTCGAGCGGGGTGATCCCGCTCTTCGAGGACGGGAACAGCACCACCAGGAAGGCGATCCCGATCAGGATGCCGAACGCCTTGATCACGCCGCGGAGCGGGATCCGGCGGCTCCAGTGCGGCGGCATCGCGAACACGATCATCCCGACGATGCCGACAGCCAGCACGATGTCCCAGGTGTCGTGGATCCCCGAGCTGAGAAACACCCCGAGGATCACGAGGCTCCAGACCACCCAGGACACGAGGGCGGGGACCTTCCAGCGTCCGAACGGCGGCCGGACCTCGATGCCGCCGGCGAGCGGCGGCGGTGCCGGCGCTTGCGGCTGCGACGAGGTCTGCGTCTGCGTCCAGGTGAAGGGATCCGGCTCAGGCTCGGGCTCCGGCTCGGGCTGCTGCGTGTACGTGGGCTCTTCGTACGTCGGCGTGCTCGTCCGACTGTCGAGCGTGCGGTCGTACGCCGCGCGCTTCGCCGGATCGCCGAGCGTCGTCCACGCCTCCTGCACGAGCCGGAACAGCGCCGCGTTGCCGCCCTGGTCCGGATGGACCTGACGGACCAGGCGCCGGTACGCCGACTTGATCTCCGCCGTCGTGGCGGTTCGCTCGACGTTCAGCACCTCGTAGTGGTCGGACACCCCAGCGCACCTCCACGACAGGCCTGAAGCGCACTCAGGGCCAGCCACCTAAGTGACTGGCCCTGAGTGTTGGTCGGGCTGACAGGATTTGAACCTGCGACCTCTTCGTCCCGAACGAAGCGCGCTACCAAGCTGCGCCACAGCCCGAAGTCGCGGTTAGCTTACATGGGCCGAGCGCCCGGACGAAATCGGGTTAATCCGTGGGACGAGCGTGAGCAGTGTCGCCTCCGGCCGGCACGCGAAGCGCACCGGCGCGTACGGCGAAGTGCCGAGGCCGGCCGACACGTGCAGGGCCGCCTGGCGGCCGTCGTACCCCCAGGTGGACAGGCCCTTCACGCGGGACGTGTCGAGGTCGCAGTTGGTCACCAGCGCGCCGTACAACGGCACCGCGAGCTGGCCGCCGTGGGTGTGACCGGCGAGGACCAGGGGGTATCCGTCGCCGACGAACCCGTTCAGGACCCGCTGGTACGGCGCGTGGGTGACGCCGACGGACAGGTCCGCCGTCGGGTCGATCTCGCCCGCGACCTCGTCGTACCGATCGCGTTTGATGTGCGGGTCGTCGGTGCCCGCGAAGTCCAGCCGCAGGCCGTTGACCTTGAGGGTCGCCTTGGCGTTGTTCAGGTCGGTCCAGCCGGCGCCGGTGAACGCGCGGCGCATCTCCTCGTACGGCAGGTCGGGGCCGTGCGGCTTGTGGCGCTGCTTGTGGGCCGGCAGCAAGTACTTGCCCGGGTTCTTGAAGTGCGGCTTCCAGTAGTCGTTGGAGCCGAACACGAACACGCCGGGCAGGTCGAGCAGATCGCCGTACGCACGCAGCAGTGGGCGGACCGAATCCTCGTGCGAGAGGTTGTCGCCGGTGTTCACGATCAGGTCGGGCTCGAGCGCGGCCAGTTCGTTGACCCAGCGGATCTTCTTCTCCTGCGTCGGCCACAGGTGCAGGTCGGACAGATGCAGCACCTTCAAGGGATCGCTGCCCGCGGGCAGCACCGGCACAGTGACTCTGCGCAGTGTGAACCAGCGCACCTCGATCGCGGCCGCGTACGCGACGCACGCAGCACCCACGGCGCCCACGACGGCTGTGGTCTTCAGGGTGGTACTGGCGATCCCGCGCAAGCTCATTCCTCCAGCCTGCCACAATCATGGTCATGGCCAACTCCGGAATGAAGCAGCGCCTGCACGACGACATGACCGCGGCCCTGAAGGCACGCGACGAGATCCGCAAGTCGACCCTGCGGATGGCGCTCACCGCGATCACCAAGGCGGAGGTGGCCGGCAAGGAGGCCCGCGAGCTCAGCGACGCCGAGATCGTCGACGTGCTCGGCTCCGAGGCGAAGAAGCGCCGCGAGTCCGTCGTCGCCTACCGTGAGGCCGGCCGCGCCGAACTCGCCGACAAGGAACAGGCCGAGGCGGACATCCTGGCCGAGTACCTCCCCGAACAACTCACCGAGGACGAGATCAAAACCCTCGTCACCGAAGCCATCACCACCACCGGCGCCGCCGACCTCGGCCCCCGCGGCATCGGCAAGGTCATGGGCGCCCTCCAACCCAAGATCAAAGGCAAGGCCGACGGCTCCGTTGTCTCCGCCGAGGTAAAACGCCAACTCGGCGCCTGAGGGCCGGTCCGTCGAGTCGTGGGGAGTGGTTCAGAAAATCTGCCGTGATCCACGACTCGGCGTTCGGGGTCGGAACCGTTCGTCACGACTCGGCGAGGTTGCGGATGATGCAGGCCGACGGGGCCTCGTCCGGGTGGACGAGGCCCTTCGCGTTAGCCGTGGCCGCGGCCGCCGCCGCAGTTGGGGTATTTGGGGTTCCAGGGTGGGCAGTTGGGGTTGATGGTGGTGGGACCGCCCGGGGGTTTTGTCGTGTTCTGGGGCTTGTTCGGCTGGTTCTTGTTGTTGCCGTTGGAGACGTAGATCGTCACCAAGGAGCCTTCGGGGGCGCCGTCGCGTTGGCGGGGGTCGGTGTAGGCGACGGTGCCGGCGGTTTCGTCGGAGTTGACCGTGCCGGAGGCGATCGCGACGTCGAAGCCGGCCTGGCGGAGCTTGTTCGCGGCGTCGTCGGGGTTCATGCCGTTGACGAACGGGAGGCTCTTGACGTCGCCGCGCTGGATCTTGTCCGACGGCGCGACGAAGTGCGTGGTCGGGTAGCCCTGCAGGGCGGCCTTCATCGCGGCCTCCCAAATCGGCCCGGCGGTGCCGGAACCTGTCGGGTCGTGGATGCCGTGGCCGTTCAGGGTCTGGCCCTGCAGCGGGTCGTACGGCAGGGATGCGTCGGCCACCGTCGCGGCGGCAGCGAGCTTGGTCGAGTAGCCGGCGTACCAGACGGCCTTGGCCTGCTGGATCGTTCCGGTCTTGCCGGCCAGGTCGCTGTTGCCGAACTTGAGCTTGCCGCCGGTGCCGTTCGGCTCCATGACCTGGTGCAGGACCGCGTTGACGCCGTCGGCGACCTGCGGCTCCAGGGCCTGCTTGCAGTCCGCGCCGCGGTTGCTCATCGGCTTGCCTGCGGAGTCCCTGACCGAGGTGACCACCCACGGGCTGCAGTACATGCCGCGAGCGGCGAAAGCGGCGTACGCCCCGGCCAGCTGGAGCGGGCTGATGTAACCGACGCCCAGTGTCATCGACGCGACCTGGTCGAGTGGTCCGAGGGACTGCGCGTCGTACATGCCCAGGGAGGCCGCGATCTTTGCGATCGGGCACAGACCGGTCCGCAGCGACAGTTGCAGGAAGTACGTGTTGGTCGACTTCTGCGCGGCCTGGACCATGGTTGGGTCGGCGACATTCTGCGTCGAGTTCTTCGGCGAGTAGCCGGCGGGGATCTCGTGCGTGCCCTTGCAGTCGCTGTACTTCATGCCGCCCATCGGCAGCGGGCTCGGCGAGTTGATCTTGTACGTAAGGGGGATGCCCTTCTGGATCGCTGCCGCGATGGTAAAGGCCTTCATCGTCGAGCCGTTCTGGAACCCGCCGTACCCGCCCGGGTAGGTCTTCGGGGCGTTGTAGTTGTACGCCGTCTGCCCGCGCTTGCTGCCGTACCCGCGGCTCTGCGCCATCGCCTTCACCAGGCCGGTGCCCGGCTCGACGATCGTGATCGCTGCGATCGCCTGGTCGGTCGGCTTCGAGTGGGTGTCGATCGAGCGCTGTGCGTCTGCCTGGATCTTCGGGTCGAGCGACGTCCGGATCGTCAGGCCGGCGGTCTTCAGGTAGTTGGCCCGGTCGGTCTTCGTCTTCCCGAACGCCGGGTTGTTCTCGAGCTCGGAGACGACGTACTCGCAGTAGAACGGGTACGGCCCGTTGCCGCAGCCGAGCTTGTTCGAGCGGACCTTGGCCGGGTCGATGACCGGCGTCTTCAGCGCCGAGTTGGCCTGGGCGACCGAGATGACGTGCAGCTCGAGCATCCGCTTGATGACCACGTCGCGGCGGTCCTTGGCGCGCTTGGCGTTGTTGGTCGGGTCGTAGCCGGTCGGGTTCTTCACCAGGCCGGCCAGCATCGCAGCCTGCGGAAGCGTCAGCTGGGAGGCGTTCACCGAGAAGTAGTGCTGGGCCGCGGCCTGGATGCCCCACGCGCCGTCGCCGAAGTTGGCGAGGTTGAGGTACTTCTCCAGGATCTCCTGCTTCGAGTACTGCTTCTCGACCGCGATCGCGTACCGCAGCTCGGCGACCTTGCGCTGGTAGTTGTCGGCGGTCGCGGCCGCGACCTCCTCGGGCGTCTTCGCCTTCTCGACCAGGCTGATCTTCACGTACTGCTGGGTGATGCTCGAACCGCCCTGCTGCACCGAACCGGCGGACTGGTTCTGCAGCAGCGCGCGCAGCGTGCCCTTGAGGTCCAGCGCGCCGTGCTCGTAGAACCGGTCGTCCTCGATCGCGACGATCGCCTTCTGCATGATCGGCGCGACCTGGGCCAGCTTGACCGGCACCCGGTTCTGCTCGGCCAGCGTGGCGATCACGGAGCCGTCGGCGGCCAGGATCGTGCTCTTCTGCTTGAGCGGAACCTCGTCGAACTGCTGCGGCAGGTCTTGCAGGGTGGTCGATGTCTTCTGTGTCGTGAACCCGGCGAGGCCGGCGAACGGGATGGCGAGACCGGCGGCCAAAGCCCCCGAAAGCACGCTCACCCCAAGGAACAGAACCACAGATTGGACGACTCCCCGGTCACCCTTTTCCCTGACGCGCATGGTTATAGAGACTACGGGATGCGTTGTTTGGGTTACCGCTGCGCTTATGACTTCAGTCACACTGGCTGGACAAAGTTCATCCAAAAGAATGAGGGCCCGAGCATCTCGCTCGGGCCCTCACTGTTACTTCGTCACGCGGCGTACTGGTGTGCCTGTACCTCGGCCGGCTCCAGGGCCAGCTCCAGCACCTCGCGGACGTCGCTCACCGGGTGAACGGTCAGCTCCGCGAGCACGGACGCGGGCACGTCCTCCAGGTCCGGCTCGTTCCGCTTCGGGATCAGGATCGTGGTCAGCCCGGCCCGGTGTGCGGCGAGCAGCTTCTGCTTCACCCCACCGATCGGGAGCACCCGTCCGGTCAGCGACACCTCACCGGTCATCGCGACCTCCGAACGGACCGGCCGTCCGGACAGCAGCGACGCCAGCGCGGTCGTCATCGTCACACCCGCCGACGGTCCGTCCTTCGGGACAGCACCGGCCGGTACGTGGATGTGAGCGTTCCGCTCGGCCAGGTCGCCTACCGGCAGCCCCAGCTCCGCGCCGTGCGAGCGCAGGTACGACAGGGCGATCTGCGCCGACTCCTTCATCACGTCACCGAGCTGTCCGGTCAGCGTGACTCCGGTCGGGCCGGTCTCCTTGTCGGCCAGCGACGCCTCGACGAAGAGCACGTCACCACCCGCACCGGTCACCGCCAGTCCGGTCGCCACACCCGGAAGCGCCGTACGCTCGACCGACTCCGGAGTGAACTTCGGCGAACCCAGGTACTCCTTCAGGCTGTCGCCGCCGATGGTCAGCGCGCCGAGCTCCTCGCCCAGGGCCAGCTTCGCCGTGACCTTCCGCAGTACGCGGGAGATCGACCGCTCGAGCTGCCGTACGCCGGCCTCCCGGGTGTACTCACCCGCGAGCGCCCGCAGGGCCGAGTCCTCGATGGACACCTCGTCCGCCGTCAGGCCCGCCCGCTCCAGCTGACGCGGGAGCAGGTGGTCACGGGCGATGATGACCTTCTCGTCCTCGGTGTAGCCGTCCAGCTGCACCAGTTCCATCCGGTCCAGCAGCGGCGCCGGGATGGAGTCCAGCACGTTCGCCGTGGCCAGGAAGACCACGTCGGACAGGTCCAGCTCGACCTCCAGGTAGTGATCCCGGAAGGTGTGGTTTTGCGCCGGGTCCAGGACCTCCAGCAGCGCGGCCGTCGGGTCGCCCCGGTAGTCCGCACCCACCTTGTCGATCTCGTCCAGCAGTACGACGGGGTTCATCGAACCCGCCTCGGTGATCGCCCGGACGATCCGGCCCGGCAGCGCACCGACGTACGTACGCCGGTGACCGCGGATCTCAGCCTCGTCCCGCACGCCACCCAGGGCGACCCGGACGAACTTCCGTCCCATCGCACGGGCCACGGACTCACCCAGCGAGGTCTTACCCACACCAGGAGGACCGACCAGGGCCAGTACGGCGCCACTGCGGCGTCCGCCGACCACTCCGAGACCACGGTCCGCGCGGCGACGCCGTACGGCCAGGTACTCGGTGATGCGCTGCTTCACGTCATCCAGACCGGCGTGGTCCGCGTCCAGCACGGCCCGCGCCTCGCGGATGTCGTAGCTGTCCTCGGTCCGCTCGTTCCACGGCAGCTCGAGAACGGTGTCCAGCCAGGTACGGATCCAGCCGACCTCGGGGGACTGCTCGGCGGTCCGCTCGAGCTTGTCGACCTCGGTGAGCGCGGCCTTGCGGACGTGCTCCGGCAGGTCGGCCGCCTCGACGCGGGCCCGGTAGTCCTCTTCCTCGGACTCGGCCTTGCCGTCCAGCTCGGCCAGCTCCTTGCGGATCGCGGCCATCTGCTGGCGCAGCAGGAACTCCCGCTGCTGCTTCTCCATACCCTCCTGGACGTCCTTCTGGATCGTCTCGGAGACCTCGAGCTCGGCGAGGTGATCCTTCACCCAGCCGATCAGCTTCTCCAGCCGCTCGGAAACATTCGCGTTCTCGACCAGCCAGGATTTCTGCTCGTTGTTCAGGTACGACGCGTAGCCGGCCAGGTCGGACAGCTCGGAGGGGTCGTCCACCTGCTTGATGGAGTCGATGACCTGGTACGCGCCGCGGCGCTGCAGCACGGAGGTCGTCAGAGTCTTGTACTCACGGGCCAGCTCGACGGAGCGGTCGTCGGTGATCTCGTGCATCACCGTCGCGCCCACCCAGAGCGCCGCACCCGGCCCGGTCGTCCCGGCGCCGATGCGGACCCGCTGGGCCCCGCGGATCACGGCCGCCTGGGCACCGCCCGGCAGCCGGCCGATCTGCTCGATCTCACCGAGCGTTCCGGCCTTGGCATATTTACCGTCCAGCCGCGGCACCAGGAGCACCTGGTCCTGACCCGCGGCCTGCGCGGCGTCGATGGCCGCCCGGGCCTCGCTGTCGGCGAGTCGGACCGGCACGACCATTCCCGGCAGGACCACGACGTCGTCCAGCGGCAGTACCGGAAGATTCAACGTATCGGTCACGCTGTCACACCCTTTTCCAAGTTGAGTCTGACAGGCTCAACCGTCGGTGCCACCAGGTCATTCCCGGGGCCTTCGGGTGTTCGCTGACGGTGAAATCAAGTAATCATGCGGTCAGCAGTTCGCCGATCTGGCGTAGGCCCGTCAGGTCGTGGACGTCGTCGGCCAGGGCCGGCACCTCGACGGTCCGGATGGCGCGGTGGCCGCGGCGGAAGCGGTCGGCGCGGCGGTGGTCGCCCACGACCTGTTGCATCTTGTCCGCGTGCAACCGCAGTACTGCGGCCGTCAACGGCGACTTGTCCGCTTCCCCGAGCTTCTCGGCTGCGGCGAGTGACCGCTCCGCCGACAATTCCGTGGCCTGCGAGTTCGTCACCCGGTTCAGCACGACACCGGCCAGCGGCATTCCCTCGGCGCGCAGCCGCTCGGCGAAGTACGACGCTTCGCGGAGCGCATCGTTCTGCGGGGCTGCCACGACGAGGAATGCGGTGTGCGGCTCCCGCAGCAGCGCGACCGTCTGCTCGGCCCGCTGCCGGAACCCGCCGAACAACGTGTCGAACGCAGCGACAAACGTTTGTACGTCGGTCAGCACCTGGGCACCGAGCACCTTGTTCAGCACCGACATCGCCATGTTCACGCCGGCCGACATCAGCTTGAACGGCCCGCGTGCCGGCGCCAGCAGCAACCGGAGGAACCGGCCCTCGAGCAGCGATGCCAACCGCTCCGGCGCGTCCAGGAAGTCCAGCGCGGATCGCGACGGCGGGGTGTCGACGATGATCAGGTCCCAGTCGCCGGTCTGCTCGGCCTGCTTGTGCAGCTGCCCGAGCTTCTCCATCGCCATGTACTCCTGCGTGCCGGCGAACGACGAGGAAAGCGCCTGGTAAAAGGGATTCGCGAGGATCTGCTCGGCCTTGTCCGGCGTCGCGTGCTGCAGCACGACATCGTCGAACGTCCGCTTCATGTCGAGCATCATCGCGTCCAGCCGACCGCCGTTCGCGGCCTCCACATCGGCCACCGCGCGCGGCGTGTTGTCGAGTTCGGTCAGCCCGAGCGACTGCGCCAACCGCCGGGCCGGGTCGATCGTCAGTACGACGACCTTCCGCCCGCGCTCGGCGGCCCGCAGTCCCAGCGCCGCGGCCGTCGTCGTCTTGCCGACCCCGCCCGCACCGCAGGTGACGATGATCCGCGTCCCCGCGTCGTCGATGAGCGCATCCAGATCCAGCTCCGTCATGCGCGCAGCTCCTCGGCCAGGTCGAACAGGGCGCCGTGGTCGATCCCCTCGGGCTGCAGCTCCAGCTCGACGACTTTCTTGCCCAGGGCATCTATCCGGTCGCGGTTCTCGCGTTCGAGCCCGACCCGGATGGCGTGGTCGTGTGCCTCGCTCGCGAGCGTCTCGACCAGGTCGGCGCCGATCGTGATCCCGGCCGCCTTGAGGCCCCTGGTCAGCTCGGCGGCGGGCAGTTTCTCCTTCACCGCAAGGGCGAGCGCGTCATCGTCGAGCGGGCTGTTGCGGACCATGTTCACCACGATCGAGCCGATCCGCAAGTCGATCTTCTCCAACTGCTCGACCGCGTCCAGCGTCTCCTGGACCGGCATCTCCTCGAGCAGCGTGACCAGGTGGACCCGGGTGACGTCCGAGCGCAGCATGCCCATGATCGCGTCCGCCTGGTTGCGGATCGGTCCGACCTTGGCCAGGCCGGCGACCTCGTGGTTCACGTTCAGGAAGCGGCCGATCCGCCCGGTCGGCGGCGCGTCCAGCACCACGGCGTCGTACGCGAGCCGGCCGTGCGCCTTGCGGCGGGTCGCCTCGTAGACCTTGCCGGTGAGCAGTACGTCGCGGAGCCCCGGCGCGATCGTGGTGACGAAGTCGATGGCGCCGACCTTCTCCAGCGCTTTCCCGGCGCGGCCGAGGTGGTAGTACATGTCGAGGTACTCGAGCAGCGCCGCCTCGGCGTCCACGGCCAGCGCGAACACCTCACCGCCGCCGGGACCCTGCGCGATGCGGCGTTCGACGTACGGCAGGGGAGGTACGTCGAAGAGCTGGGCGAGTCCTTGGCGGCCCTCGACCTCGCAGAGCAGGACCCGCTTGCCTTCCTCGGCCAGCGAAAGAGCCATAGCGGCCGCAACGGTTGTCTTACCGGTGCCTCCCTTACCGGTGACCACGTGCAGTCGCGCCATAGGTCCCAGGGTAGGACGTGTCCTGAGACACATCAGTAGAGTCCCCTTCATGAAGAAGTTCGAGTACTTCACCGCGCCGCTGCTGGTCCACTCGACCAAGGAGATCCTGGACAACTTCGGCCAGGACGGCTGGGAGCTGGTCCAGGTCGTCCCGGGGCTGAACCCGGAGAACCTGGTCGCCTACTTCAAGCGGGAGATCGAGGACAAATGAGCCACCCCGAGGAGAAGCTCGCCGGGCTCGGCCTGAAGCTGCCCGACGTGGCCAAGCCGGTCGCCGCGTACGTCCCGGCGGTCCGGACAGGTGACCTGGTCTACACGTCCGGGCAGCTGCCGCTTCGCGAGGGCACGCTGATCGCCACCGGCAAGGTCGGTGGCGAGGTCAGCGCCGAGGTCGCCAGCGAGTGCGCCCAGCAGTGCGCGCTGAACGCGCTGGCCGCGGTCAAGGCCGAGATCGGCGACCTGGCGAACGTGAAGCGCATCGTCAAGGCGGTCGCGTTCATCGCGTCCACGCCGGACTTCACCGGCCAGCCGCAGGTCGCCAACGGCGCCTCCGAGCTGTTCGGCCAGGTCTTCGGCGACGCGGGGCAGCACGCCCGCAGCGCGGTCGGCGTACCGGTTCTGCCACTGGACGCTCCGGTCGAGGTCGAGCTCATCGTCGAGGTCGGTTAACCCGATCGTGCGGGACCTGAAGTCCGAACTGATGACCGGCCGGATGGCCGCGACTGCCCTCGAGCACGTCCGGAGTGGCCGTACGCCGGTCGAGGCGCGACCGGCGTCGACGGTCATCCTCCTCCGTGACGCACCGGCCGGAATGGCCGGCGGGCCTGAGGTCTACTTGTTGCGACGGCAGCGGACCATGGCGTTCGCCGCCGGGATGACGGTCTTTCCGGGCGGCCGGGTCGATCCGGCCGACTCGGCGATCGCCGGCTCCTGGTCGGGTCCGCCGCCGGAGGACTTCGCCGCCCGGCTCGGGTGCTCTGCGGAACTGGCGGCGGCGTATGTCGCCGCCGCCGTCCGTGAGACGTTCGAGGAGTCGGGCGTCCTGCTCGCCGGCCCGTCCAGCGAGACGGTCGTCGGCGACACCACCGGCGCGGACTGGGAGGCGGACCGGGTCGCGTTGGAAGCCGGACAGCTGACGTTCGCCGACTTCCTCCAGCGCCGCGGGCTCCTGCTCCGAGCGGATCTGCTCCGCGCGTGGGCGCACTGGATCACGCCGGAGTTCGAGCCCAAGCGGTACGACACCGCCTTCTTCGTCGCCGCGCTCCCAGCCGGTCAGCTGACCCGGGACGTGACGAGCGAGTCCGATCAGGTCGCGTGGGTCAGACCGGGAGCCGCGGTGGCCGCGGTCGATGCGGGCGAGACGCTCATGCTGCCCCCGACGTACCTGTGCTGCCGCGACCTCACGCAGTACGACGACGTCGCCGCGGTACTGGCCGGTGCCGGCGACCGCGAGATCCGGACGATCATGCCGACCGTGCGGATCGACGGCGATCAGGCTTATCTGGAGACGACATGACCGAGTACGCGACGCTCGTGCGGGCGGACAACCCCGGCGTGATGACGCTGGACGGGACCAACACTTGGATCCTGAAGGCGCCGGACGGCGAGCGCTCGGTCGTCGTCGACCCCGGCCCGCTGCTCGAGGAGCACCTCACCGCGGTCCTGGAGGCGGCCGGCCCGGTGGCCGTCGTACTGCTGACGCACAAACACCCGGACCACTCCGAGGGTGCCGCCTGGTTCGCCAACCGGGCCGGCTGCGGCGTACGGGCGGTGGATCCCGCCTTCCGGATCCCCACCGATCACGCCCACGGGCTGTCCGAAGGTGACGTGATCACCGCCGACGGCCTGCGGATCGAGGTCCTGCCGACGCCCGGCCACACCCTCGACTCGGTCTGCTTCTGGCTCCCGCAGGACGGCTCGCTGCTGACCGGCGACACGGTCCTCGGCCGCGGTACGTCGGTCGTCGCGCACCCGGATGGTGCCCTGGGCCCCTACCTGGACTCCCTGAACAGCCTCCGCGCCTTCGCCAACTCACCGGCCGGCGTCGCGCGCCTGCTGCCCGGCCACGGCCCCGTCATCGACGACCCCGCCGCCGTGCTCACCTACTACCTCAAACACCGCGAGGAACGCCTGAATCAGGTCCGCGGGGCCATCGCGGAGGGCCACACCACGCCCGAGGCGATCGTCGAACACGTCTACGCCGACGTGGACAAAGCCCTCTGGCCCGCCGCCGAACGCTCGGTGCGGGCCCAGTTGGACTACCTGAACGGCTAGCTAGCGCGCCCGGCGCTGCAGGCGGTCGACGTCGAGGAGTACGACGGAGCGCGGCTCCAGGCGGACCCAGCCCCGGGAGGCGAAGTCGGCCAGCGCCTTGTTCACGGTCTCGCGGGAAGCGCCGACCAGCTGGGCCAGCTCCTCCTGGGTGAGGTCGTGGTGGACGTGTACGCCGTCGTCGGCGGTGCGCCCGAACCGGCTGGCCAGGTCGAGCAGGGCCTTGGCGACCCGGCCCGGCACGTCGGAGAAGACCAGGTCGGCCACCACGTCGGAGACCTTGCGCAGCCGCCCGGCCAGCTGCAGCAGCAGGCCGCGGGCCACCGCGGGGCGCCCGTCCAGCCAGCGGAGCAGCTCGTCGTGGGTCAGCGACATCAGCTGGGCGTCGGTGACGGCGGTGACGGTCGCGGACCGCGGTCCCGGGTCGAACAGCGACAGCTCGCCGAACATCTGGCCCGGGCCGAGCACGGCGATCAGGTTCTCCCGGCCGTCGGCCGACGTACGCCCGAGCTTGACCTTGCCCTCGACCACGACGAACAGCCGATCACCGGAGTCGCCCTCGTGGAACAGCACCTGGCCGCGCCGCAGCCGGCTCTCGGACATCGATGCGGCCAGGGCGTCGGCCGCCTCGTCATCGAGCTGACTGAACAGCGGTGCCTGTCGGAGCACTGCGGCATCCACTTTGGGCCTCCTAGGACCTTCGACCACGACTGCGCACGTGGGATCCGCCACGTCCGTCGACCGATATGTGTACACCCGGTCGCCACAAAACCGTAGCCCCTCCGGTGTCGGCACCGCCACGTAGGCTTGCCTCCATGCCATCCCCGCGTGTCGCGGAACCAGTCCCGGGAGCCCTCCCGACGGTCTCGCTGAACCTCCCCCGCAAGGCCCCCGTGGTCGTCGACGAGACCCACACCCAGCTCGTCCGCCGGGCCCGCAAGATGCACAAGGTGCTCACCGACACCTACCCGGACGCCCACTGCGAGCTGGACTTCACCACTCCGCTCGAGTTGCTGGTGGCCACCATCCTGTCGGCCCAGACCACCGACGTCACGGTGAACAAGGTGACGCCCACGCTCTTCGCGAAGTACCCGACCGCCCAGGCGTACGCCGAGGCCGACCGGGACGAGATGGAGGCCATCCTCAAGCCGACCGGCTTCTTCCGGGCCAAGACCAACAGCGTGATGAAGCTCGGCCAGGCTCTCGTCGACGAGTACGACGGCGTCGTGCCGAACAAGCTGACCGAGCTGGTGAAGCTCCCGGGCACCGGCCGGAAGACGGCCAACGTGGTCCTCGGCAACGCCTTCGGCATCCCCGGGATCACGGTCGACACGCATGTCGGCCGCCTGGTCCGCCGGTTCGGCTGGACCGCCGAAGAGGACCCGGTCAAGGTCGAGCACATCATCGGCGCGCTCTTCCCGAAGAAGGACTGGACGATGCTGTCGCACCGGCTGATCTTCCACGGCCGCCGCCGCTGCCACGCCAAGAAGCCGGCCTGCGGCGCCTGCCCGATCGCCCAGTGGTGCCCGTCGTTCGGCACCGGCCCGACCGACCCCGAGGTCGCCGCGAAGCTGGTGAAGGTCCCGGCGTGAACCGTCCAGCACGATCGCGTACGACGTCCCGCCGCCGGCCACTGGTCCGTGCGGTGACGGCTGTCGCGCTCGCGATCCTGCTGGCTGCCTGCGGCACTGAGAAGCCGGGAGCCACGTCAACGCCCACTCCGGTCGCGGGTGCGGACAAGCTGGCGGCCTGCCCCTCGACGCCGTCGAGACCACCCACCACCGGCGCATTGCCGGACGTCACGCTTCCGTGTCTGGGCAGCGGTCCGGACATCCGGCTCGCCGACCTCCGCGGTCCGCTCGTGATCAATGTGTGGGCGCAGTGGTGCGGTCCGTGCCGCGACGAAGCGCCGTACCTGGCCAATCTGGCGAAGGCGGGGACGGTCAAGATGCTCGGGATCGACTACGACGACCCGCGGCCGGAGCTGGCGGTGAAGTTCGCGACCGACGAAGGGCTGACGTATCCGCACGTCGTCGACCGGGACAAGGCGATCCAGCGTGCGTTGAAGATCGGCGGCCCGCCGCTGACCGCTTTCATCGACAAGGACGGCGCGGTCGCCTTCGTGCACCGCGGCGTGCTCACCTCGCAGCACCAGCTCGATCAGCTGGTGGAGGAGCACGCGCGATGACGTTCGATGTGGAGATCCCGGACTGGCTGCGTCCGTTGGCGAAAGCCTCCGATGATGTGGACCCGAACCAGTTGTCCCGCTTCCTGCCGCCGGACGATCCGTCGGTGCGGAAGTCCGCCGTCCTCATCTTGCTTGCTGAGGGCAACGACGGTCCCGAGGTGCTGCTGACCGAGCGGGCCTGGACGCTGCGCAGCCATGCCGGGCAGATGGCGTTCCCCGGCGGCGGCGCCGATCCCGAGGACGGGACCGGTGACGAGGGTCTGGTCCGGACCGCATTGCGCGAAGCCGAGGAAGAGACCGGGCTGGACCCGGCCGGCGTCGTACCGTTCGCGATCTGGCCGGCGCTCTGGGTGCCGGTGAGCAACTTCGGCGTGTCGCCGGTGCTCGCCTGGTGGCGGAAGCCGTCGGCGGTCGCGGTGGTCGACCCGGCCGAGGTCGCGTCGGTGCACGAGGTGCCGATCAGCGCGCTCGCCGACCCGGCGAACCGGATCAGCTGCCTGCACCCGTCCGGCTTCACCGGTCCGGCGTTCGTCGTCGACGACCTCTACATCTGGGGCTTCACGGCGGGGTTGCTGGATAAAGTGCTCCTTCTCGGCGGATGGCGCCGCGACTGGGACCCCTCGGTCGTCGTACCGTTGCCCGACCGACTGGTCGAGGCGGCCTGGCGGAGGCATGGGGACAAGTCGGAAGGCGTGGAATGAGCTGGCTCGACTGGGCGGTGCTCGGCACCGCGGCACTGGTGGCGATCTCGGGGTACGTCGAAGGGTTCGTGCTCGGCGCCTGCGCCACGCTCGGCCTGCTCGGCGGCGCCGCGGTCGGCGTCTGGGGCGTCCCGAGGATCCTCGACCATTTCTCACCGAGCGTGACGGTGTCGTTCGCCGCGCTGGTGCTGGTGGTGGGACTGGCCGCGCTCGGCCGAATGCTCGGGGCGATGGTCGGTACCAGGGTGCGCAACCGGCTGTCCTGGAAACCGATCCGGTTCCTCGACGCGCTCGGTGGTGCCGCGCTGGCGGCCGCCTCGGTGCTGATCGTCGCGTGGGTGCTCGGCGTCGCCGTGAGTGGGGCTCGCATCCCCAGCGTGACGTCGGCGGTCCGCGGCTCGCAGGTGCTGGCGAAGGTCGACGAGGTCCTGCCGAGCAGCGCGGATCGCGCGCTGCAGTCGTTCAACGACGTGGTCAACACCGATCTGTTCCCACGGTTCCTCGACCCGTTCGTGCCGGAGCGGATCCGCGACACGCAGCCGCCGGACAGCGCGATCGCGCGCCAGCTGCCGGTGCGATCGGCGTACACGCGGATCGCGAAGGTGACCGGGGTCGCCAGCTGCTCGCGCGGTCTCGAGGGCAGCGGGTTCGTGTATGCGCCGCAGCGGGTGATGACGAACGCACACGTCGTGGCCGGCGTCAGCTCGCCGCAGGTCGAGGTGAACGGGAAGAAGTACGAAGCCAGGGTCGTCGTGTTCGACCCCGAGACCGACATCGCGGTGCTGTACGTGCCGAACCTGAAAGAGCAGCCGCTGACCTTCGACTTCGCCGGTAAGGCCGACGACTCGGCGGTCGTGCTCGGCTACCCGGAGAACGGTCCGTTCGACTCCGAGCCGGCCCGGATCCGCTCCGAGGAACGGCTCCGCGGCCCCGACATCTACGGCGACAAGACCGTCACCCGCGACGCGTTCTCGATCTGGGCCTCGGTCCGCCCCGGCAACTCCGGCGGACCGCTGCTGTCGGCCAAGGGCACGGTGTACGGCGTGGTCTTCGCCGCCTCCGTCGAGGACAACCGCACCGGCTACGTCCTGACCGCCGAACAGGTCTCCGCCGACGCCCGCACCGGCACCACCGCCACCCAAGAGGTCTCCACCCAATCCTGCACGTGATGCAGCGGAATCCGTCGTACGCCGCATTGAAAGGTCGTGACGGTGACGACGAGGTCGCTCCCCTTCGATGAGCTGGTGCGGTCGAGCGAACGCCGGCTGCTGCGGCTCGGGCTGATGCTGAGCGGCAGTGTGCACAGCGCAGAGGACCTGGTCCAGACGGTTCTCACACGCGCACATTGCCGCTGGGACCAGATCGGTGCCCTCGAACACCCTGAGGCCTACCTGCGCAGGATGGTGGTCAACGAGTACCTCGGCTGGCGCCGCCTGCTTAAGAACCGCGAGGTCCCGCTCGCCGAGCCCATCGAGCAGCCGGCCACCGAAGACATCAGCGCCCGTCAGGCCCAACGCGACGCCACCTGGCAACTCCTGTCCGGCCTGCCCCGCAAACAGCGCGCAGTCCTGGTTCTGCGGTACTACGAGGACCTACCGGACAGCGAGATCGCCGAGGTTCTCGGCATCACGCCCGGCACCGTCCGCTCCAACGCCGCCCGAGCCCTGGCAACGCTCCGCGATCGTCTGCCCGAAGAGGAGGCCTGACATGCCCAAGCTGACCGACGAACAGCTCGGCGACCTCCTCCGGGAAACCTTCGCGGACCGCGAGACGCTGGCCGATCAGTTGCCCGAGGTGACGAAACGCCGCAACCCTGCCCCGGTCCTGCTCGCCGCGGCCGTGATCCTCGCCGTACTCGCGGGCGTTCTGTACGGCGTGCACCGTGCCGACCGGCCAGATCCCGCGCCACCCGTGGCGACCGCACCGGAGCCGGGCGACATCTGGGGCGCCGCGATCGTCACCATCGCGCGGCAGTTCGCTCCGGCCGGTGGATGGCAGTCGATCGAGGTGTACGGTCCGGGGGATCGCCCGCTGTCCCTTCCGCCGGACGCGACCCCGACCCCGGTCGTGCAGATGACTGCCCAGGACCGGAAGCGGATCGAGCAGGTGGTCACGCCGGTCGCGCCGGTCGTCTGGAACGGCCGGGACTCCGGAAACTCCTGCGACGGCCGGCGGGTAGCGAGCGTCACGGTCGGTCCGATCGTCGACAAGGGAGATCACCAGGAGGTTGCCGTCAGCATCTTCTACGACTGCGGTCGCGGCTACCTACCGAAGTACCGCATCGAGAAGGTCGACGGGGTCTGGAAGGTCACCGGGACCATCGGCTATCCGGAGGGTGTCGAGCCTGTCGGCGGCTGTCCTACGCCGGTAAAGACTTCAGCCAGTCCACGACCAGGCTGTTGAACAGGTCCGGCGTCTCCTCGTGGGGGAAGTGGCCGGCCGGGGCGATCAGCTCGTGGCGCAGGGGTGCGGCGACCAGCTGCGCCGGAGTGGTCGCGGTGGGGGAGACGGCGGAGTCCTGCGCGCCGTGGACCTGCAGCACGGGTACGGCGACCGGCGTACGCATCCTGGTCGAGTACTTGCGGCCGTCCGGACGGAGTCGCGAGCGGACGAACCAGCGGTGGTACTCGAGGGCGCAATGCGGCGCTGGCCACACCTGAAGCGCTGCCCGGTAGCGGCGAGACGCCTCCGCGTCGGGGAAGCTGCTGGCTGGCGCGGCCCAGGCGCGGAGGAGGCCCTCGATGTGGATGCCGTCCTGCGCCAGCAATCGGCGCTCCGGAAAGATCGGCAGCTGGAACCAGGCCGTCCGGCGCAACGCCTTGGCCCGGCCGGCGCGGGCCAGCACGAGCGGATGCGGCGCCGAGACGGCGGCCAGCCCACGGACCTGTCGGGGGGCCAGTACTGCGGCTGACCAGCCGATGAAGCCGCCCCAGCCGTGCCCGACGACCGCCGCGTCGGTCGCACCGAGGGAGCGGATCACGCCCGAGACGTCAGCTGCAGCCGTGTACGGGTCGTAGCCGCGGGGTGTCTTGTCGCTGGCGCCGTACCCGCGCAGGTCCATCGCCACCGCGCGGTAGCCGGCGGCCGCGACGACCGGCAGCTGGTGGCGCCAGGCCCACCAGAACTCGGGAAAGCCGTGCAGGAACAGGACGAGTGGGTCGTCGGCCGCGCCGCACTCGGCCACATGGAACCGGGCCCCGTTGGCCGCGACCAGCGAGTGCGACCAGGGGCCGTCGACCAGCAGGTCGACGACTCCCGCCGGGCTCAGCGCCGTACGCCCGACTCTGGCAAGGCCGCGTGCTCCTCGTCGCCCTTGCCGATCGCCTTGAACACCTCGACCGACTGCTTCGAGGTCTCGATCGTCCGCTCCGGACCCTTGGCGCTCTTCAGCGCCCGCCTCCCGATCAACACCAGGATCGCGGCGATCAGCAGGAAGGCTCCGGCCACGATCAGGAACGCGATGGCCGGGTGCAGGCCGGCCGCCGTCAGTCCGTACGCCGCGGAGATGCTCAGCAGGATGACCGCGAGCAGCGCCAGGAATCCGGCCGCCGAGAACATCCCGGCTCCGGTGCCGGCCGCGACCGCGGTCTTCTTCAGCTCGGTCTTGGCGAGCTCGACCTCGCTGCGGACCAGGCTGGACAGTTCCTTGCTGGCATTCGCGACAAGCTGGCCGACCGTGGGCTCGTTCCCGTTCTGCCCCATCGACATCGCAAAACTCCTTCCCACGTGTCCGTAGCCTGACACTACAGTCCGTACCCGCCGTCAATCGGCGTACGCGCGGTTTCGGCGAGCCAGCAGGAGCGCGGCGATCAACGCGGCCAGCACCGAGGCGACCAGTACGGCGGCTTTGGCGCGCTCGACCTGGGCGGCATCGGTCTCGAAGGCGAGCTGTGCGATCAGCAGCGCGACCGTGAAGCCGATGCCGGCCAGCACCGACACCGCGGCGACATCTCGCCAGGCCAGGTCGGAGTTCAGCTCGGCCCGCGTGAAGCGCGCGGTCAGCCAGGAGCCGCCGAACACCCCGACAGCCTTGCCGACCAGCAGCCCGGCAACCACGCCGATCGCGACCGGGTCGGTCAGCATCTGTCGTACGGCGGTGCCGCTCAGCGTCACGCCCGCGGCAAAGAGCGCGAACACCGGTACGGCGACGCCCGCGGACCAGGGGCGCAACCGGTGCTCGATCCGCTCGGCCGGCGCGTGCTCCTCACCGGGATCGGCGACCACGCGGGTGACGAGGCCCAGCGCGACACCGGCGATCGTCGCGTGGATCCCGGACTCGTGCATGAACCACCACGCCGCCACGGCGATCGGCACGTAGAGGAACGGCGTACGGACGCGACGTCGCTGGAGCAAGTACCAGAGCGCGATCAAGGCGATCGCGGCGAGCAGCCAGAGGAGATGGAAACCGTGTGAGAAGAACACCGCGATGACGAGGATCGCGCCGAAGTCGTCCACCACGGCCAGCGTGAGCAGGAACGCGCGCAGCGCGCTCGGCAGCGACGATCCGACGATCGCCAGAACGGCCAGCGCGAAGGCGATGTCGGTCGCAGTCGGCACCGCCCAGCCGTGGGGCTTGCCGTCGTTCGCGATCAGGTTGGTGATCAGGTAAATGATTGCCGGAAGCATCATTCCGGCGACGGCGGCGACCACCGGCACGACGGCCTCGGCGAGCTTCGACAGCGTGCCGACCACCAGCTCACGCTTCAGCTCGACACCGGCCAGGTAGAAGAACAACGCCAGCGCGCCGTCCGACGCCCAGGCCTCGACCGTCAGTGGGCCGAGCTGGGCGTCACGCAGGTGGTGGTACGCGTCCTGCCACGGCGAGTTCGCCCAGACCAGCGCGATCACGGCCGCCCCGAGCAGCAGCAACCCGCCGGTCGTCTCGGCGCGCAACGTGTCGGCGAGGAAGGCCCGCTCGCGGCCGAGAATGCGCGGGAAGGCGCGCTTTCGCTGCCGGATCCGTGGGTGCTCGCTCATGGACGGCCCTTCGTTCGGGGTCGGTCGGACGACTGCCGACCAGACTTCCCGGCGCACCAGCCCACATTCTAACGGGTGGTGTCTGCCCCCGCGGTGAGCTCGGTCGCCAGCGCTTCGAAGTCGGCCGCGACGACGTCCGGTGCGAGGAATGACTTCGGGTACGGCGTCTTCCGCCGGTCGATGTACAACCCCTGGAGGCCGGCCCGGCGGGCTCCGTCGATGTCCCACGGGTGGACTGCGGCGAGCGCCATCCGATCCACGGGCACCCCGCACACCTCGGCGGCGTAGCGGTAGGCGGCCGGATGCGGCTTCCAGCGCTGAGGGGTGGCGACCTCGAGGCGGTGCTCGAGGAACGGCATGATCCCACCCTTCTCGAAGACCTCCTTCGACATCGCCGCCGACCCGTTCGTCAGCGTGATGATGCGGATGCCGGCGTCGTGGATCCGGCGCAGTCCCGGTGCGACATCGGGGTGCAGCGGCAGGCGGGTGAAGCCGGACAGCACGCGCGTGACCGTCTCGTCGTTCGGCTCGATCCCGGCGGCGATGAGCTGTGCCTCCAGGAGTTCGGCGGCGAGCTGGCGGAAGTCGGCGTACGCATCGACAGCGGTCAGCGCGAACCCGTCCCGCAGCGTCGCCGCGAAGCATGCGTCGAGGCTGTGCCTGGGCAGGCCCGCCGCCTCGAACCCGTCCCGCAGCGGCTCCATGTCCGTCAGGGTCTCGTTGACGTCGAGCACCAGTACGTCGATCATCACGACTCCTCATATCTTGGATCGGTCGGTCCAAGATATGATGCCGGGTATGGCGGATGTCAAACACTTCGACGAGGCGGAGGCGCTGGCCACCGTCGAGCAGCTGTTCTGGCGTCGTGGGAGCGCGGCCACCGGGATCCAGGACGTGGTCGCGGCGACAGGGCTGAGCCGGTCGAGTCTCTACAACGCCTTCGGCGGCAAGGACGACCTGTATGCGGCGGCGGCTCGGCGCTACCTCGAGCACCGGTCGCGGCCGATGTTCGACCAGCTGGCTGCGGACGGTCGTGGGCTGGCCGCAGTACGCGCGTTCTTCGACCGGTTGCTGCGGCTGCGGCTGTCGGGGGAGTACGCCGGGTGGGGCTGCATGATGGCGAATGCGAACGCAGAGAACCCGCCCGACGCCGTACGGTCGGTGCTCGCGGAGCATCATGCCGTACTGCGGGATTCGCTGGCGGCCGCGTTGACGGTTGCTCAGAGCAACGAGGAGTTGCGGTCCGGGGTCGAGGTCGAGGGCGCGGCGGAGTTGCTGACGCTGCTCGCGTACGCCGTGAACCTGCGGTCACGAGCTGGTGCGACGCGGGCGCAGCTCAGATCGGCGGTCACCGCGGCGCTGGCTGCGCTGGTTAGCTGATCCAGACGCGCGGATCGGGGCCCTTCGGGACGATGCCCGTCGGGTTGATGTTGTGATGGGTGACGTAGTAGTGCCGCTTGATCTGGTCGAAGTCGACCGTCTCGCCGAAGCCAGGCCGCTGGTACAGGCGACGCGCGTACGCCCACAGATTCGGGAACTCGGTCAGCTTCTGCCGATTGCACTTGAAGTGGCCGTGGTACACCGCGTCGAAGCGGACCAGCGTCGTGAACAGCCGGATGTCCACCTCGCGAAGCGTGTCGCCGAGTAGGTACTCACGGTCTGCGAGCCGTTCCTCGAGTTCGTCGAGACGGGCGAACAGGGCGTCGTACGCCTCCTCGTACGCCTCCTGGCTGGTCGCGAAACCGCAGCGGTACACGCCGTTGTTCACATCGCGGTAGATCTCGTCGATCAGAACGTCCATCTCCGCGCGATCCGGCGGGATCAGCTGCGGGGCACCGGGCTTGTGGAAGTCGGTCCACTCGGTCGACAGGTCGAGCGTGATCTGCGGGTAGTCGTTCGTGACCACGTCGCCGGTCAACGTGTCGACGATCGCGGGGACGGTCACGCGTCCGTCGTACGTCGGGTCTGTGCGCAGGTAGGCCTCGGACAGGAACTTGATGCCGAGGACGGGGTCGGTGTCATCCGCGTCGAGGGTGAACCGCCAGCCGCGCTCGTCGCGGATCGGGTCGACGATCGCCAGGCTGATCGCGTCCTCCAGGCCGAGCAGCCGGCGGACGATGACGGACCGATGCGCCCATGGGCAGGCCAGGCTGACGACCAGCCGGTACCGCCCCGGCTCGACCGGCCAACGGCCCTGGTCGTCCGGGCCCTCGCCGGGTGCGGCGCTCGAGTCCCGCGTGATCCGGCCGGTGAATCTGTTGCCCTGCCGCTTCCATTCGCCGGCCGATGACGTCTCCTGCACGAACTGTCCCGGGGTCATAACGGTAAAACTACCCCTGCTGGCAATTGGCTGAGGCTGCGGATCGTCACTGGCCGTGAGACGGCACTGGACGTTACAGTCGGGCTGACAAGGTCGTTCGCGACAAAGTAGTCGCGAGCGTCTTGCGCGGTACGACTGACCGCGGCCCGCGTACCCCGGCAACCGGTTTGCCGGGCAGATTCCCAGGGATACTTGAGCTCATGGCCCGCCCACGGAACAACCCCGGCGATCTCGCCGAGCTCCCTACCGAGCTCCGGCCCGATCGTCCGAAGGGTGACCAGATTCGCGAGATTCTGGAGAACCTGACCCGCTCGCTGGCCGTCGGCACCGTGCTGCCGTCCGAGCGCGTCCTGGCCGAGCGCTTCGGCGTGGCCCGGATGACGGTCCGGCAGGAAGTGGACCGGGTCGTGGCCGAGGGTCTGGCCAACCGCCGACCCGGCGGCGGCACGTTCGTCGCCGAGCCGCGCCCGTCGCGCATGCTCGCCTCGTCGTTCAGCCAGGACATGATCAACCGAGGCATCCAGCCCGGCGCCAAGGTCCTCGAACACCGCGTCGGCGCCGCCGACGAGGACCTCGCCCGCGAGCTCGAAGAGCCGATCGGCACCCCCGTCCTGCACCTCGTCCGCCTCCGCACCGCCGACGGCGACCCGATGGCGATCGAACGCACCGCCTTGTCCCTGCAGCGCTACCCCGGCCTCGACGAAATCGACTTCGCCGAGAAGTCGCTCTACACCGAACTCTCCACCCGGTACGGCGTGACGCTCGGCATGGTCTCCGCCTCGATCGTCGCCGCCCCGCCCGAACCCGGCGACGCCGAACTCCTCGAGATCGACAACTCCACCCCCTGCCTGATCATCACCGTCGCCCCCCGCACCGCCACCGACCAGGTCATCGAATTCGGCCGCTCGGTCTACCGCTCAGACCGCTACGACATCACGGTCGCCTACCGCGCCACCTGAGCTCCGGAGCTCGTCGGGACACGGGAGGTAGCCGCCCCCGGCTGCAGAGCACGCGGGGGCGACTTCTCCAGGTACGCGGAGGCTAGAGATTGAGGTAGGTGTCGAGCTCGGTCAGGATTAGGGCTATTGGGTTTGCGGCGTCGACTTGTAGGTAGTCCTCGGGTGGGCGTTTGGTTCGTTGGAGCCAGGTTTGGAACAGCTGGTCGCCGTCAAGGTCTGTGTCGCCTGCGTCGATTGCGTGCAGGCCGATGGCTCGGCGTTGGCTTCGTAGCGGGACCCGGGCCTTCAGCCGGCCGTCGATCAGCGCGAGATCGTCCGTGACCAACTCGACGTACTTGTAGGCGACACCCCGCTCATCCGCCATCGCCCGACCCGTCGCGACAATCTCGTCGTACCCGCACGGGCTGTCGATCACCACGCTGAACCCTTGGGCCAACAAACTTCGCGTCTGCTCATACATGACGGGATACGCGACCCGGCCGCTCGCCTCGATCGAGACGCCGCCGTCGAGAACCGCGCTCCTGATGACATCGAGATCCACCACGGCCGCGCCGTACCGTGAGCCGACGTGACGCGCGATCGTGGATTTCCCGGATCCTGGAAGGCCGGACATCTGCAGAAGAAACTGCTTCATGGCTGCCTAGACGTTCAAACTGCGGAGAACGTTCGGGGTTTCGCCGCGCTCCGCCAGGCGCGTCACGATCTCGACGGTCAGCGCCTGCACGAGCATCGCGCCGACCGTCGTCGACGTGGCACCGGTGAGTTCCGGCGAGCCCGGGACCTCGATCAAGGCATCACCCGGTACGCCGCAGTTGTCGATCACCACGTCGGCGGTCTCGAACAACCGCTGACCACCTGGCGCTCGGGACGTGGTGGAGGTCGTGTGCGCAAGAGACGTCAGCGCGATCACCTGCGCGCCCCGCTCGCGTGCACCCAGAGCGAACTCGACCGGTACGGCGTTCCGCCCCGAGTTCGACGCGATGAGTACGACATCGCCGGACGCCAGTTGATTGACCTCCAGCAGTACGGCGGCCAGCCCGGGCAGCCGCTCGAGCAGCGAACTCTTCTGCAACCCCTCGTGCAGCATCAGCCCGGGTTCGAGAATCGCCCGTACGTCGGCCAGCCCGCCGGCGCGTCCGTACAGCTCCTCGGCCAGCGCGTGGCTGTGGCCGGTCCCGAACACCCAGAACCGCTTCCCGCCGGCAAGCGCCTCCGCGACCAGTCCCGCCGCCACCCGGATCGCCCCCAGTTGCGTCTCGGCCGCCTGGTGCGCAATCGCCAACGCCTTACCGAAGTACTCCTCAGCCCCAGCCATACGCCGAACCTATCGCCCACGCTCGCCGGCCCGCGAGCACCCCGACTAGACCACTATTCTCCGGGGCCGGAATCTTGCTCACCGCAACAACGGCCGCGCGCGAATCGTAGGTGCTGCCAACGCTGGGGTCACGGATGGCGAACCTGTCTCCGCTTACACTGCCCGGGTGGACGAGCAGACTCCGACCGCCCTGACTCAGTTGCCGAGCTGGCTGCTGACCCAGAGCGCGGCCCAGGCGCACCGGATCGTCACCGAGTCGTTCGCTGCCGGGGGTGCGCGGGCGTACCACTTCCGGCTGCTGGCGACCCTGGTGGAGTTCGGTGCGGCCAGTCAGGCGACGCTCGGGCGGCGCAGTTGCATCGACCGCAGCGACGTAGTTGCCGCGCTCAACGAGCTAGAGGGCGACGGGTACGTCGAGCGCAGCCCGGACCCGACCGATGCCCGACGCAACATCATCACGATCACCACGGCCGGCAAGCGGCACTACAAGCGGCTCACGAACCTGGTCGGCAAGGCGCAGGAGGAGATCTTCGCGCCCCTGTCGGCCACCGACCGTGCCCGGCTGACCACGATCCTCACCAAGATCCTGGGCTATCACCAGGACCTGTAGGACTACCTGTTCGGCAGCTGGGCGCGAGCCGCCTGCTGGGTACGGCGTACGCGCAGTTCGCGAGCGTGAACGCGCCGGCGAGCGGCTCGCGAGATCTTCCGGCGTTCCTCGGTCACGGGGGTCGGCTGGGAGTCGGTCTGGATCGCATTCACATGTTGTCCGATGCACGGTCCGGCGCGATGGTTCCGCCGTACGCCGGATTTCTGCCCCGCCGGGCCCGGAATTGGTCCTGTTCGGCGCAGATTCGAAACGACTCGGCGATACACCGGTTCCGTGGCAGGGTCAGCGTTGGTAGAAAGGTAACCGGGCGCGCCGGCGCGCCGAAGCCAGCGATGAGGAGTCGTCGACGTGACGAATGCAGAGTCACCCAAGCCCGAGGCGCAGTCCGACGCGCTGTCGAACCTGATGCACGAGGAGCGCCGCTTCGAGCCGCCCGCCGAGCTCGCCGCGAACGCGAACCTCAAGGCGGACGCGTACGAGCGGGCCGCGGCCGACCCGGAGGGGTTCTGGGCCGAGCAGGCCAAGCGGATCACCTGGGCCACCGAGCCGACGGAGACGCTGGACTGGAGCAACCCGCCGTTCGCCAAGTGGTACGCCGACGGCAAGCTGAACGCGGCGTACAACTGCGTCGACCGCCACGTCGAGAACGGTCTCGGCGACAAGGTCGCGTACTACTTCGAGGGTGAGCCCGGTGACACCCGCGAGATCACCTACGCGCAGCTCAAGGACGAGGTCAGCAAGGCCGCCAACGCGCTGCTCGAGCTGAACGTCCAGGCCGGTGAGATCGTCGCGATCTACATGCCGATGATCCCCGAGACCGTGGTCGCGATGCTGGCCTGCGCCCGGATCGGCGCCCCGCACACGGTCATCTTCGGCGGCTTCTCCTCCGAGGCGCTGAAGGACCGGATCCTGGACTGTGACGCCCGCGTCGTGATCACGTCGGACGGCGGCTACCGCCGGGGCGCGCCGGCGGCGCTGAAGCCCGCCGTGGATGCCGCGCTGGAGGACTGCCCCGACGTACGCAACGTGCTTGTGGTGAAGCGCACCGGCCAGGAGACCGCGATGGTCGAGGGCCGCGACCTGTGGTGGGAGGACTTCGTCGGCAAGCAGTCCGCGGACCACACGCCGGAGGCCTTCGACGCCGAGCACCCGCTGTACGTGATGTACACCTCGGGCAGCACGGGCAAGCCGAAGGGCATCCTGCACACGACCGGCGGCTACCTGGTCGGTACGTCGTACACGCAGTGGGGTGTCTTCGACCTCAAGCCGGACACCGACGTGTACTGGACAGCCGCGGACATCGGCTGGGTCACCGGCCACAGCTACATTGTGTACGGCGCCCTTGCGAACGCGACCACCTCCGTGCTGTACGAAGGCACCCCGGACACCCCGCACCAGGGCCGCTGGTGGGAGATCGTGCAGAAGTACAAGGTGTCGATCCTGTACTGCGCTCCGACCGCGATCCGGACCTTCATGAAGTGGGGCGCGGACATCCCGGCGAAGTTCGACCTGTCGACGCTGCGGGTGATCGGGTCGGTCGGCGAGCCGATCAACCCGGAGGCATACATCTGGTACCGCGAGAACATCGGCGGGAACAAGGCGCCGGTCGTCGACACGTGGTGGCAGACCGAGACCGGTATGCACATGATCTCGCCGCTGCCGGGCGTGACCGCCGGCAAGCCGGGCGCCGCGATGCGGGCGATTCCGGGTGTGTCGGTCGACGTGGTGGACGACGCGGGAAACTCGGTGCCTGATGGGTCCGGCGGGTACCTCGTGATCACCAAGCCGTGGCCGGCGATGCTCCGGACGCTGTGGGGCGACGACCAACGCTTCATCGACACGTACTGGTCCCGCTGGCCGGGCGTGTACTTCGCGGGCGACGGCGCGAAGAAGGACGAGGACGGCGACCTGTGGCTGCTCGGCCGGGTCGACGACGTGATGAACGTGTCGGGTCACCGCCTGTCCACGACCGAGATCGAGTCCGCCCTCGTCTCGCACCCGAAGGTGGCTGAGGCCGCCGTCGTCGGAGCGTCCGACCCGACCACAGGTCAGGCGATCGCGGCCTTCGTCATCCTGCGCTCCGAAGCCGGCGACGGCGGCCCCGACGTGGTCCAGGAACTCCGCAACCACGTAGCCAAGGAAATCGGCCCGATCGCCAAGCCCCGCCAGATCATGGTCGTCTCCGAACTCCCCAAGACCCGCTCCGGCAAGATCATGCGCCGCCTCCTCCGCGACGTAGCCGAAAACCGCGAGGTAGGCGACGTAACCACCCTCGCCGACTCCACCGTCATGGACCTGATCAAATCCAACCTCGCCGCCGGCAAATCCGACGAAGACTGAGCACTTCGGCAACTCAGCAGGCCTCCGGTTCGCCGGGGGCCTGCTGCCGTTCACGCGGGTTCTTGCAAGAGAGACGGAAGTTGTTCGAGGGCGACTACCTCCGGGGGTGGGAAAGCTCGTGACTCGCCGATCGGGCCCTCCTCCTCGCCGCGGAGGTAGTGGTTGATGAAGTGTTGGGTTTGGGTGAGGACGGTGGCGCATTGGGTGGGGGTTATCTGGCCGGTGCGGAGGGCGTTGGCGAATTCGTCGAGGTCGAGGAGTTGGTAGCGGTTTGCGGCGGGTGGGATCAGTAGGTCGACGTACAGGTCGTGGACGATCAGGCCGTTGTCGGTGTGGTCGATCTCTACGAGGTCGACGTACCACCAGCCTTCGACGGGGCCGCTGAAGACGGCTTCACGGGATGGACCCCGGGTGGGGATTACCGTCGGGGGGTGATGGCGGTGCTTGCGGTTGTTCATGCGGGGTTGGCGGCTGCGTGGGTCGGGGGGATGGCGTACTCGTTGTTCGTGGTGCAGCCGAAGGTGAAGAGGTACTTCGGGAAGGACAGCGACGGGCGGGAGCAGCTCACCGCGGTGATTGCTTCGGGCAACCGGTGGAAGGTGGTCGGGCTGATCGGCGCGATCGCGCTCACCGGGATCGCCATGCTGCTGATCGACCACCACGACTGGTGGATCCACGCGGTCAAGGGCCTGCTGCTGCTCATCGCGACCGGGATCTTCTGGTACGTCTCGTGGCGCCACTGGCCGCAGCGGGTATTCGCTACCGCGGCCGAGCTGCCCGCCCTTCAGCGCCGGCTGATCGTCCTCGCGACGACGATGCTGGGGCTGGCCGGAGTGGCGTTCGCGCTGGGTGTGGTCGCAGTACACCTCTGAGAGTTTGGTCACAGAAACGATCGCTTGTGTCACTCATCGCGAGAAATACATTGGACAGGAATGCATCTCGCGAGGCAGAGGAGCGACCAGATGTGTGGCATCACCGGGTGGGTGGCGTACCGGCAGGACCTCGGCGCGGAGCGGAAGGTCGTCGACGCGATGACCGAGACGATGTCGTGCCGCGGGCCGGACGCGAGAGGCACCTGGTACGCGCGGCACGTCGCGCTCGGGCATCGCAGACTCGCGGTCATCGACCTCCCCGGCGGCGAGCAGCCGATGACCACCGAGGTCGTCCACGAAGGACGCACGATCACGCTCGGGATGGTCTACAGCGGTGAGGTCTACAACTACACCGAGCTGCGCGACGAGCTCCGCCGCCGCGGGCACACGTTCACGACCGACTCCGACACCGAGGTCGTCCTTCGTGCGTACGTCGAGTGGGGTACTGCGTTCGCCGAGCGGCTGAACGGGATGTACGCGCTGGCCATCTGGGACCCGCGGACCGAGACCCTGGTGATGGTCCGCGACCGGATGGGCATCAAGCCGTTCTTCTACTACCCGACCGCGGACGGGGTGCTGTTCGGTTCCGAGCCGAAGGCGATCCTGGCCAATCCCGCCGTACCGGCCGTCGTCGAGGCCGAGGGTCTGCGCGAGCTGCTGACGGTGTCGAAGACGCCCGGCAAGTCGCTGTGGGCGGGGATGTTCGAGGTCGAGCCGGGCACGGTGGTCACGGTCGACCACGCCGGCATCCACCGCAGCACGTACTGGCGCCTGGAGACCCGGCAGCACACCGACGACCAGGACACCTCGGTCGCGCACATCCGGGAGCTGCTCGACGACATCACGCGGCGGCAGCTCGTGGCCGACGTGCCGCGGTGTGTGCTGCTGTCGGGCGGGCTCGACTCCAGTGCGATCACGGCACTCGCGGCCGGTCAGCTGGCCGAGGAGGGAAAGAAGGTCCGCAGCTTCGCGGTCGATTTCGTCGGCCAGGAGGAGAACTTCCAGCCGACGGAGCTCCGCGGTACGCCGGACACGCCGTACGTCCATGACGTCGCGGATCTGGTGCATTCGCAGCACTCGGACATCGTGCTGGACAACGCCGTGCTGACGGACCCGGAGATTCGGCGGAAGGTGGTCCGGGCGAACGATGCGCCGCTCGGCGGCGACATTTTCAACTCGCTGTACCTGCTGTTCGCGGCGATCCGGGAGCAGTCGACGGTCGCGCTGTCGGGCGAGTCGGCCGACGAGGTGTTCGGCGGCTACCTGTGGTTCCACGACCCCGAGGTGCGGAACCGGCCGATGTTCCCGTGGATCGCCTACACGCTGTCGCGACGGCAGCCCGGGCAGGTCCACGCGCTCCGGAAGGACGTGCTGAGGCAGCTCGATCTCGGCGGTCATCTACGGGAGCGGTACGCCGAGGCCGTGCGCGAGGTCGAGCGGCTCGACGGCGAGTCTGACGACGAGTGGGCGATGCGGAAGGTCTGCTACCTGCACCTCACCCGGATGGTGCGGATCCTGCTCGACCGCAAGGACCGGATGAGCATGGCGGTCGGGCTCGAGGTGCGGGTGCCGTTCTGCGATCACCGGCTGGTCGAGTACGTCTACAACACGCCGTGGTCGATGAAGACGTTCGACGGGCACGAGAAGAGCCTGCTGCGGGCGGCGACCAGCGACGTACTCCCTCAGTCGGTGGTGGACCGGCGCAAGTCGCCGTACCCGCAGACGCAGGATCCGGCGTACGTCGAGGCGCTGGCGGGCCAGGTCCGCGAGCTGGTGGCCGATCGCCATCCGGTGTTCGAGCTGGTGGATCGCGAGAACGTCGATCAGGCGGCGCGGTCCGCGGAGGGGGCGGCACGGCGGCAGCTGGAGCAGACGCTGTCGCTGGCGACCTGGATCGACCTCTATCACCCCGACATCAGGCTCTCGCTGTAGGAGTTGTTTGGCAGGCTGTGCCAGGATGGCGCTTCCCCTCGGAGGTGATCGACATGGCGGCGGCGGAGACTCTGCTACTCCTGGTGAGCATGCACCGGATCGTCAGACACCTGCGCCGGAGCAGGACCACCACGGTCATGCACCCGACGCAGTTCCTGGCGCTGATGCTGATCGCCGACGAGCAACCGATCCGGATCGGCGAGATCGCCAACCGGGTCCCCTGTTCGCAACCCACCGCGACCACGACGGTCGCCGCGCTGGAAGAGGCAGGCCTGGTCCGCCGCGAGCCGGACCCGGTCGACGGCCGCGCAACCGCCGTGGTCCTCACCGAAGCCGGTGCCGCCACAGTCCAGGCCTCCGGCCAACAGGCCGCCGACGAACTCTCGCACCTCCTCAACCGCCTCCCCGAGGAAGACCAAGCGCTGGTCCTCAAGGCCGGCGAAGCCTTGTCTCGCATGGCCAAGGACCTCTAACCGGGGCATCCCAGGGCATCCAGGGGCAGATGGGAAAATCCGCTCCCGCAGCGCCGAATTCCCGCTACAGTTGATGTTGCCGAGGGACACGAGTCCCCCGGAAGTGAACCCGGCAGCTCACCGGACGGTGGACGAGCCGGGTTTCGCGCTGTTCAGAGGTTCCTGAGCTGACAGAACGGTGCCACCGCCCTCCGCCATGCGCCACCTCGCATCCAGCACCACGCGACAGCATCAGGCACCCAGAGAAGCGGATCCGCCTTGGCGACCAGGACATCCCACCGCAGCGTCTCGTGGTAGCCGTACCGCCTTGCAGCCTCTCGGAGCCAGCGGCGGTCGCGCTCGTAGGTCGACTCCTCCATCTCGACCACAAGGCGTTCAGCCGCCGGGCCACAGTCCCGGACGATCGCGTCGAGACACTTGCGCCGATCCTGAAGCGAATCTCGAGGCGCCGGGTAGAGGTCTACCAGGAGATGGAAGCCTGCGATGACGTCGAGGATTTGCTTCCGTCGTGCGGCCTTCTCGTGGTTGAAGTGCAGGCGTTCCTGTCCGGGCAGTAGGAGCGTTCTCAGCGCTTTGCGGTTTACTGCTACGTCTTCTGCTTGGCATCGTGCGGCGGCCATGAGGAGGCCACCGGACTTGGTTTCGTCGACGAACACGTGGATTGGCATTTCCCCGCCCTGGTGAGTGCAAGGTATGACGATCACACGTGGGGCGTGGCGTCGTTGGATGTGACACCGGGGCATCTCGGGGCAGCCTGGGGCAGATGGAGATGGAGCCGCCGGAGGTGAGTCCTCCGGCGGCTCCGTGGGCGTTAGTTGCGGTTGAGGGTGAACGTGGTGGTTGTGTTCTGGATGTCTACCGCGTTGTTGGTGAGGGTCAGGTTGTTGAAGGTGGCGGAGCCTACGGCTGGGCCTTGGCCGGGTTCGGGGAGTTCGTTGGCCCAGATTCCGAAGCCGGACTTGCTGTCGAAGGCATCGCCGGATTTGCGGGCTCCGGAGATGGTGGTGTTGGTGAAGACGGTGTCCGCGACCGGGAACTGCGGTTGCCCGCCGACGTAGTTGGTCTGGAACATGATTCCGCTGTACGTCGGATCGACGACGTCCAGATCATTGACGCGAATCCCCTGGAAGATCTTCGATGCCGAGAAGATCCACACCCCGGGGAAGGCCTGATTGCCCCAGAAGTGCCCACCGGACCGCACCACCGAAGCATTCTCGAAAACCGTCGGCGGCGTCGCGCCGAAACCGTTCATCGGAATGCCGAAGTCGAGCGAACTGATCGTGATCCCGGGATACGTGAGCATGTCCGCCGCGTACAAATTCCGGAAGATGTTGTTGGTGCCGCCGTACACCGCGAAGCCCGCCGCCCGCCATGTCAGCGACGCGGACAGGTTCTCGAAGACGTTGTCCCGGACCTCGCCGCCGCCGTTGTCGGTGGCGTTGAAGAGCGCGAAACTGTCGTCGCCGGTCGAGCGTGCGTCGTTGTTGCTGACGGTGTTCCCGGCCGACCCGTTCGTCATGTTGATGCCGTCGGCGAACGTGTCCCGGATGCGCGAGTTCTTGATCACCGAGTTGTCGGTGTTCGCGCCCCAGTACAGGCACATCTGGTGCTCGACCCAGATGTTGTCGATGGTCATGTTCGACGTACCCGCGAAGTTGAAGACCTTCCCCGGGCCGTCGTTGCGGCTGTCGTAGTTCCCGAAGTACGAGAATCCGCTGAATGTCGACCCGTTCGCCGAGGACTGCGCGTCGAACCCGACATCGGTGTTCGACTGGTTCTGCGGTGCCACGAACCGGGTGAACCACGGCCCCGCGCCGACGACGCGGATCGCACGGCCGTAGACGTTGAACTTCGACGACGTCTGGTACTCACCGGCCGGTAGGTACACGCCCTGCAGCGTGGTGTCCTGCCGCACCCGGTCGAGCGCGTTCTGCACGTCCTGCTGCGTGAAGCCGGCCGGCGTCACGTACCCGGCGCCCGGATTCGGGACAGCCGAGACAGCCTCGGTGTCGATGAAGTCGATCGAGTACGTCGAGCCGTTCGACGGGTCCTTCTGCAGGCGGATCTTCGTGCCTTGCGGATAGGTCTGGTCGAGCATGATGTTGGCTTCGTCGTAGATGTGCCGGGCCGACCCCGAGCCGGGCGAGTTGTTCGGCGACGCCTCTGCGCCGTACAGCCAGGCGTACTTCGAGGTCAGCGGCAACGTTTTCGCGAAGCTGCCGTTGATGTACACGCTGATCGACGAGCTCTGCCCGCCGCCACCGGCGGAGTCCGGCATCGAGAACCGCGTGACCAGCGTGTTCGTCGACGCCCGCGTGGTGAACTCGACGTACGAACCGTTCGAGTTGAGCGTCACCGCACGCCGACCGGACGCCTCGCCGGCCAGATCGCCGATCGCCCGGTTCGGGCCGATGACGGTCGCGCCGCCGCCGACCGAGGCGTCCTCGGCCTCCAGGTGGTCGTACGGCATGTTCGCACCACGACCGACGAACAGCGGCCGATCGCTCGTGTTGTTCGTCCGCTTCACCGGCAGCTCGTTGGCGTCGTCCGCAATCACCACGCGGACGGTGTAACGCCCGTTCGCCGCGGTCCAGTTGCCAAGAGCAACAGCTGGCGTGGTCGCGCCGGCCGCGATCGCACCGTTGTAGGACCCGGTCAACGTCGTCACCACCGACGACCCGTTCAGCACCGTCAGCGTGATCCCGTGCGCACCAGACGCAGAGGCGACACTGCCTTGGTTGCGCAGAGCAACAGAGAAGGCGACGGAGTTGCCGGCCGACGGGTTGCCGGGCGTCCAGTTGACTGCCGACGCGACGAGGTCGGAGCTCGCAACCGGAGTCACCACCAGAGGCCCGGATGCATTGGCGGTGTTGTTCCCGTCGTTCTGCTCGATCACCGTGTTGGCCTCGTCGACCTTGGCGCTCAACGAGTACGACCCCGCGTCGCGCGTTCCGATCGATGCGCTGACCGTCGTCGACGCCCCGGCCGCGAGCGCGCCGACCGCCGCCGTGCCGACCTTGGTGTTCCCGAGGTAGAAGTTCACGTCGGTCGCCGCTGAGCCCGCCGTACCGCCGTTGTTGACCGTCGCGCGGACCGTGATCGCGTCGGTCTCGACCGGCGACGTCGGCGTCCAGCTGATGCCCGACAAGGTGAGGTCTGGGTTCGGTGCCGGTACGCCGAGCACCTGCAACTCCGCAACCTGCCCGGCCGGTGCGCCGGTGTTCCCGGTGAAGTTCAGCCGTACGTCGGCGACCCGCGCGCTGACCGGGATCGTGACGCTGTTGCCGCTCGACGGGTTGAAGTTGTACGACGCGGACGCAGCGATCGTGGTGAAGGTTGACGAGCTCTGCTCGCGACCGAGGATCGAGAAGGTCTGAGTGCGAGGACCCCACGCCGGGTCCGGGTTGAGCCGGACCACGATCGAGCTGAGATCCGCGTTCGCACCGAGCTGCGTGGTCAGCGTCGCCGGGTTGGCATTGCCCTCCCAGTACGTCGTCACGTTGTCGTCGTTCGCGTTCGCGGGGACGTAGGTGAACGTGTATCCGGACGCGGTGATCGGCTTGTGCAGCGCAAGATTGCTGCCCGGACCGCCGCTGCCGTTGCGCGTGACCGTGTTGCTGTTCGCCGATTGGTTGCCAGCAGCATCCTTCGCGCGAACGAAGTACGAGACCGAGACGTTGGCCGGCTGGTTGTCGGTGTACGTGAGCACGTTGCCGGCCACGCTCGTGCGCAGTTGACCGTTGGCGTAGACGTCGTACCCGATGACCCCGACGTTGTCGGTCGACGCGTTCCAGGTGAGGCGGATCTGGCCGGCGCCGGGCTCGGTGAAGGCCAGGCCGCCCGGGGCGGTGGGAGCCTGGGTGTCACCGGTCGCCGGTCCGTAGACCTCGAGCTCGGACAGTTGCCCGGCCGGCCAGCCGGTGTTCGCGGTGATCCGGATCCGGACGTACCGCGTGGTCGCCGTACCGTAGTCGACCGTCACGGTGTTGCCCGGCGGGCTGAACGTGCGCGCCGCCGACGCCGACAGGTCGGTGAAGTTCTGCCCGTCGACGCTGCCCTGGACCGCGAGGGTCTCGTCGCGGGCGCCCCAGTTCGCGGTCGGCAGCTTGAGCACGACCTGGTTGGTCGCGACCGACGAGCCGAGGTCGACCTGGACCCACTGCGGGAACGCGTTGTTGGCGCTCTCCCAGTAGCTGCTCTGGTTGCCGTCGGTCACGTTCGACGCGACGTAGTTCTGGGTGCTGCTACTGGCCGAGGCGGCCTTGCCGGCCGCGAGGTTCGGTCCGGCGAGTACGGCAGCCTGTGCGGCCGGCGCCGGCCGGACGAGGGGTGCCGCCGCGAGACTCGCAGCCAGCAAGGCGGTCAGCAACCGCCATCTCGGAATACGCATGGGCCTCTCCTGGTGGGCGGGTCAGGGAAGAGCTGTCGCGCGGGAGTTCAAAACTTTCGCTAGCTTGCTCATTTCTTGCGCGACGATGGCTCATTGTTACGGCACCATCACGCAGGCGTCAACGGTTCGGGAACGACGAGGGCCCGGCTCGCATCGAGCGAGCCGGGCCCTCGGGGGAACAGTGTCAGCTTGGGTCAGTGCTTGGGTCAGTGCTTGGCAGGACCCTCCGCGCCGGCGCCGGTGAATGCGCGGACCGAGAGCTCCTTGTAGCGCAGTTCGCTCGCCCTGTCCCGGCCGAGGTACGTGCCGAGGACGCCGAACAGGAAGCCCAGCGGGATCGACACGATGCCCGGGTTCGACAGCGGGAACCAGTGGAAGTCGGTGCCGGTGATCATCGACGTCGGCTTGCCCGACACCACCGGCGAGAAGACGACCAGGACAACGGCGGAGATCAGGCCGCCGTAGATGCTCCAGGTCGCGCCCGCGGTGTTGAACCGCTTCCAGAACAGGTTGAACAGCAGAGCCGGCAGGTTCGCCGAGGCCGCGACCGCGAAGGCCAGTGCGACCAGGAACGCGATGTTGAGCTTCTGCGCCGGGATCGCCAGCGCGATCGCCACCGCACCGATCCCGACCGCCGCGAACCGCGCCACCCGCAGCTCGGCCTTCTCGGACGGCTTCTCCTTCGCGATCACGTTCGCGTACAGGTCGTGGGCGAACGACGACGCCGACGTCAGCGTGAGTCCGGCGACCACCGCGAGGATCGTCGCGAACGCGACCGCCGCGATCAGCGCCAGCAGGATCGCGCCGCCGATCGAACCGGCGCCACCACCCACGGACTCCGCCAGCAGCGGCGACGCGACGTTGCCCTTGGACTCGGCCACCGCCGAACCCTTGCCGGTGTCGAGCAGCGCCGCCGCGCCGAACCCGAGGGCCAGCGTCATCAGGTAGAACACGCCGATCAGACCGATCGCCCACTGCACCGAGCGCCGCGCGGAGCGCGAGTCCGGCACGGTGTAGAAGCGGATCAGGATGTGCGGCAGACCCGCCGTACCGAGGACCAGGGCGAGGCCGAGCGACAGGAAGTCGATCTGGCCGGTGAGGTCCTTGCCGTACAGCAGACCGGGCTGCAGGAACGACTCGCCATGACCGGACTTCGCCGCGGCCGAACCGAGCAGGTCGGAGAGGTTGAAGTGGAATTTCAGCAGGACGAGGAACGTGATCACGACGGTGCCGGCCATCAGCAGCACGGCCTTCACGATTTGCACCCAGGTGGTCCCCTTCATGCCGCCGACCGTCACGTAGATGATCATCAGCGCGCCGACCAGGATGATCACGGCCGCCTTCAGACCCTCGCTCTTCACGCCGAGCAGCAGCCCGACCAGCGCGCCCGCGCCGACCATCTGGGCGAGCAGGTAGAAGATCGACACCACGATCGTCGAGGTCGCGGCCGCCGTCCGGACCGGTCGCTGCTTCATCCGGAACGCGAGCTGGTCGGCCATCGTGAAGCGGCCCGAGTTCCGCAGCAGTTCGGCGATCAGCAGCAGCGCGACCAGCCAGGCGACCAGGAACCCGATCGAGTACAGGAAGCCGTCGTACCCGTAGAGGGCGATCTGGCCGGAGATGCCGAGGAACGACGCCGCGGACATGTAGTCACCCGCGACCGCCAGGCCGTTCTGCGCGCCGCTGAACGAACGGCCGCCGGCGTAGTAGTCGGCGGCGGTCTTGTTCTGCCGGGACGCCCACCAGGTGATGTACAGCGTCACGGCAACGACCGCGCTGAACAGCGAGATCGTCAGCGCCCGGTTGCCCGGCTCGGTTGCCAGCGGGATGAGAAGCGAGTTCACCGGCGGCGCTCCCTCTTGTACTTGGCGTTCAGGCCGTGGGCCAGCGGATCGAGCTTGCGGTTGGCGAACCGGCCGTACAGGGCCGCGATCACGAACGTCGACACGAACTGCAGCAGGCCGAAGATCAGCGCGACGTTGATGTGGCTGCCGCCGATCCGGTGGCTCATGAAGCCGCGGGCCCAGTTGTTGCACGCGACGTAGGCCAGGTACCAGGCCATGAAGGTGATGGTCCACGGCACCACGAAGTTCTTGTAGCGCCGTTTCAGCTCGGTGAAATCGGCTGCCTCGTAAACAGCCTCGTAGGCGCGGGCATCCCGCTCGCGCACCGCCTGGTCGTCCATCAGTTCCCCTTTTGCCCGGACTCGAACAGGTGCACGTTAGCCGCAAGTCCCCGATTTGTGACCTACCGCAACCAAAACGTTTCTAGAGATGGGGTGCGACCGGCCCGTCGACGGTACGGCGGTAATTGGCGAACTCGCTGGGGTGCGCCCGGAAACAATCGGTGAAGTACGGCATCCGCAGCGCCTCCGGCGGCCGGGCGGTGTGCTCGTAGATCAGCTCGATCTGGTCCAGGACCTGGTCGCGCCGGGTGTCCTTGAGTACGGCGACCCGCGAGTGCGACTGGGCCAGTTGCCGCAGCCCCTCGCGGTTGAGGTCGTGCCAGTGCCGGAACCGGAGGAACTCCGGCGGGGTGAACAGGTTCGACTGGTCGAGGATCGGCACCGGATCGAACCGGTCGCTGCCCCCGGCGCCGTCGCCCTGGATGACCTGGAAGATCCGCCGGACCCACGGCACCACGGTGTCCGCGTTGTTCCAGAGCAGGCCCAGTACGCCGTTCGGCCGCAGCACGCGGGCGATCTCCGGCAGCGCGCGGGCGTGGTCGAACCAGTGGAACGCCTGCCCGACGATGACCGCGTCGACCGAGGCGTGCGCGAGCGGGATCGACTCCGCGGCGCCGACCATCGTGTCGATACCGGACCGCCGGCGGCAGACCTCGAGCATCTCCTGCGACGGGTCGACCGCGATCACGTCGTGGCCGAGCTCGGCGGCGACTGCGGCGAGCTTGCCGGTGCCGGCTCCCAGATCGAGGACCTGCAGCCCGCGGCCCGGGCCCAGGATCCAGGCCAGCGACTCGACCGGGAACGTCGGCCGGCCCACGTCGTACGCGGCCGCGACGGCGCCGAACGACGTCGCCCGCGCCGCGTGCGCGCCGTTGGCGGGGCTGTCCGCGGAGTCCCCGGCTGGATCATCGGTGGTCATCACCGTAAATCATGCCGTAGTGGACGGCCTGCGTGTCGTCACTCGCCGAGCTTCTTCTGCTCGATGTGCGCGTTGAGCGCGGCCAGCTCCGGGTGGGCGTCGAGGATCGCGACCAGTTCGGCGCAGCTGAGCCGGGGCGCGTCGAAGTCCTCGATCAGGGCGTCGAGCAACTTCCAGTCGTCCGCGGTGTCGAGCGTGAGCCGGTACTGCGCCGCGTTCCTGGAGCCGCCCGACCAGGGCAGATTCAGCAACCGCATCTCGCCGGACCGGTTCTGATGCAGGTACGGCGTGACGTGCTCGCGGTCGGCCTTGAGCGTGGCCTTCGCCTCCGCGTCGTACAACCGGGCGGTGGAGAAGATCTCGAAGTCCATGCCGCGCGGGTAGGTCCGCTCGAGGCAGTTCGAGATGTAGAGGTCGAGGTCGTTCTCGGCCCGCCACCGATCGACGCCCGCGGCAACGATCTCCGGGTCGATCAGCGGGCAGTCGGACGTCACCCGGACGACCGCGTCCAGCTCGTGCTCGCGGGCGGCGCCGGCGAACCGGCTCAGAACGTCGTCCTCGCTGCCGCGGAAGACCGGGATGCCGTCCTCATGACACACCTCCACCACCAGGTCGTCGTGGACATTGGTGGTGGTGGCAACGATCACCTGCAGGCCGGTCCGGCTCAGCCGGTCGAGGTGGTGTTCGAGGTACGAACGGCCCGCGACGCTCAGCAGCACCTTGGCCGGCAGCCGGGTGCTGGTCACCCGCACCTGCGTGATGATGCCTATTTTCAGGAGTTCCATCGGAACATCTCCCGGATCTCGGCCGGACCGGCGACATGGTCGACGCCCAGCTCGGTATCGGTGAACTCACGCGCGACCGCCGGCGGGACGAACGGCTGGTCGAGCTCCGGCCACAACCGTTTGATCCGCGCCTGGCCGCCGAACGACGGGTGCTCGTTCTCCAGCACCATAGGATCACCGTAGACCCCGGGCTGCAGTCCGAGCGAGGCGCCGTACAGAACCGCCGAGCTGAGGCGGTTGGACGCGACGCGCTCGTGCTTGCGGAGCTCACGGAGCTGGTTGACCAGGAACTTGGCGTTGGTACGGCGCCAGTGCAGGCCGCGGTAGCCGTGCGTGATGACCCGGAATCCGGCGTCCTTGTAGACGTTGCGGATCGCGGGCTTGTCGTACTCGTTCCAGTACAGGCAGACCGTGACCGGGCCGGTCTCGTGCTCGTTGATCGAGGCAACGATCCGGCCGTGGTCGCCGAGCACGTGCTGACCTTCCCAGCCGTGGAACGGGTAGAAAATGGTGCCCTTGGCACGTTTCGAGGGTGTGGCGAGCTCCGGGTGCACCTTGAGCAGGTACAGCCAGACCGAGCCGATCACCGAGTAGTTGCGCAGCCCCAGCGCGTGCCCGCGGCGGCGGACGCTGTCGGACCAGACGAACTTCGGCATCCCCGGCGCGAAGTTCGTGCCGTGCGCGAACCCGTCAAGGATGTTCCAGCCGTGCTGCAGGTAGCCCCAGATGCGCGGTGGCTTCGAGAGCCCGGCGTACGCCGCCATGATGTTGGCATGGCCATAGAAGTGGTTGGCGTGGTGCATCAGCGCCGCACCTTCCGCAGCACCCGCTTGAGGCGGCGGCGGATGACGCGCGCCGGGTTGAGGACGGCATGGCCGACGCGATACGGGAGCGAACGACGGATGCCGCTCACGGTCCCTTCGAAGAGGATCGCGCGGGCGCTCGCATGAGCGAGTTCGTCAGCGAGCCGGGCGACTGTCGCGAGCTGCTCGGCGCTGCCGCGCGGGCGGATCACTTCGTCCGGGCTGAACTCGCGCTCGGGCACGGTGATCCCAGCCATCGCGGCCAACCGCGCGGTCAAGGCGTGCGGATCAGCTGCTGCCGGCCATGGTTGCCGAGAGCCACTTTCCAGCGCGCGCTTCGCGAACCGCTCCAGGTGCTCCACGACGTCGAGTTCCTGCGGTTCCCCGAACAGCCGGTACGACGACCCGTCCAGGATCACGTTGTCCGGCGAGCCTGCGCCCCCTGCCGCCAGCCAAGCCACGTAGCCAGGAATCACTCGCCGAAGCTCGGCCTGATCATCACAGCGCAGGGCCAGCAAAAGGTGCTCCTCCAACAAGACACCTTCGCCCTCAGGCACAACCCCCGCAGGCAACACACCCGGAGCATCCGCCCCAACCACGAAGTACCAAGCCGGCGCCAACTCCAGGCCGAGCCCAGCCGCAGCCGCATCGAGCACCACCCGATACGGATCCATCAACACCGGCCCATCGTTGCGTGAAGCAACATGCCGGGCCGCGACAACGCCGGCGAACCCGTCAACCGCACTCAGCGCAACCTCCGCCTGGGTCAGCGACGGAAACACCGCATAAGTTTGCACGCCACCTGTGTGGGCAGCGAGTGCGGCGGTGAGAGGTTTGAGGCCAGCTGGCGCGCGGTCGGAGAGGTCCCGCCCCCAGTCCTCGTCCCGCGGCAGAGCCGCCGCGATATCCGGCTGCACCAACCGCTGGAACCCGAACGAGTTCTCCGCCCCGAGCAACAACCGTCCACCCGGTGCAAGCTGCCCCTGAAGCCGCGCAAGCGCCTCACCCCAGGAGAACTTCGCCGTGTCGGGCCCGACGAGGCGCTCCAACCCGTCCAACGCAACGACCACGTCGTACCCGCCGCTCTTGTGGTCGATCGGGAAGCGGTCGAGAGAGCCGCAGACGACCTCGCCCTTGGTGGTGGAGAGGAGTTCGGCCAGCTCCTCGGCGTCCGGCGCGGAGCGGACGAGCAGATCCACCGACGTCACCTGCCCAGCAACAGCGGTGACGAGGTCGGCGGCGTGAGGTCCTGCGATCAGGACGGAGTCCTCCGGCTGCAGCACGGCGGCCAGGAGTGCTGTGGCTGCGGATCCGGCGGCTGCCGGGCGGGCGTCGCCCGGGTGCAGATCCGACCAATTCAGCATCTCTCCGCCGATCAGGTTCGATCGGGTCACATCTGTCACGTTAGCCAACCAGTCTGAGCAAGGTCTCGATCACCCGGTCCACGTCACCGTCGGTGAGGGCCGGGAAGAGAGGAAGGGACAGTTCCTCGGCGTAGTACCGCTCCGCATTCGGGCACAACCCACGCTGGTAGCCCTGCCGCGCGAACACCGGATGCCAGTACACCGGAATGTAGTTGACCTGTACGCCGATCCCCGCCGCGCGCATCTGCTCGAACACCTCGCGCCGTCGCCCGCCGAGGACGCGGATCGGGTAGAGATGCCACATCGGGTCGACGCCGTCCCGCTGGACCGGCGTACGCAGACCGTCCACGCCCGCAAAGGCCTCGTTGTAGCGCGCGGTGATCTCCGTACGACGGCGCTTGAACTCGGCGAGCCGGGCGAGCTGTGAGAGGCCGAGCGCTGCGCCGAGATCCGTCAGGCGGTAGTTCACGCCGTACTCGTGGACCTCTTGGTGCCACGGGCCCTCGTCGGTGAGCTCGAAGCGCGAAGGGTCGCGGACGAGGCCGATGAAGTGGAACTCGTGGGCGCGCTGGGCGACGGCCGGGTCCTTGCAGATGACCGCGCCGCCTTCGCCCGTGGTGAGGTTCTTCGTCGGGAAGAACGACATGGTGGTGACATCGGCCAGGTCGCCGACCGGGCGGCCATCAGCAGAGCCACCGACGGAGTGGGCGGCGTCGGCCAGCGTCTGGGCGCCGACCCGATCTGCCAGCGGTTGCAGTGCGGTGTAGTCGGCGGCTTGGCCGGCATAGTCGACCGCGGCGATGACCCTCGACTGCTCGGTGAGAGCAGCTTCCACAGCGGCGGGGTCGATGAGGCCTGTGTCGTAGTCCACGTCGGCGAAGGTCACCTTTGCGCCGAGGATGGCTGCACAGGACGCGGTGGCTACGAAGGTCATGGGGGTGGTGATGACCTCGTCGCCCGGTCCGACACCGAGGGCGGCGTACGCGATGTGCAGTGCCGCGGTGCCCGACGTGCAGCTGACGGCTCGATGTCCGCCGGAGAGCTCCGACACCGCCTGCTCGAAGGCGGTGACTGCCGGCCCGGTCGTCAGCCAGTCGCCCCGCAGTACGGCGGTGACCGCCGCGATGTCCTCCTCGGAGATCGACTGGCGTCCGTACGGCAGCACGGTCAGACGTCGCTCTCGAGGATCTTGCGGATCTCCTCGATCGTGTACCACTGGTCGTTGGTATCCGACGCGTAGTGGAAGTCGCCCGCGACAGGCCGGCCGTCGACTGGCGGTTGGTAGCCCCAGGTGGCCAGGTCCGGCTGCAGCACGAAGCGATTGCCGAGGGACAGCGCGCGGCGGCCTTCCTCCGGGCTGATCATCTCCTCGTGCAGCTTCTCGCCGGGGCGCAGCCCGACGTCGTGCATGCTCGCGCCGGGCGCGATCGCCTCGGCCAGGTCGGTCACCTTCATCGACGGGATCCGCGGCACGTACAGCTCGCCGCCGGTCATCAGGTCGAACGAGTCGACCACGAACTCGACCGCCTCCGGCAGCGTGATCAGGAACCGGGTGCAGCGCAGGTCGGTGATCGGCAGCGACTGGCCGGCCGCGTGCAGCGCGCGGAACTTCGGGATGATCGAGCCCCGGCTGCCCATCACATTGCCGTATCGCACGACGCTGAAGCGGGTGTCGTACGCCGCCGCGTAGTGGTTGCCGTTGATGAACAGCTTGTCCGCGGTCAGCTTGGTCGCGCCGTACAGGTTGATCGGGCTCGACGCCTTGTCCGTGGACAGCGCCACGACCCGCTTCACGCCGCAGTCGATCGCCGCCTCGATGACGTTCTGCGAGCCGATCACGTTGGTCTGGACGAACTCCCACGGGTTGTACTCACCGCTGTCCACCTGCTTCAGCGCCGCGGCGTGGACGACGTAGTCGACCCGGTGCATCGCCCGCAGCAAGCGGGAACGGTCGCGGACGTCGCCGAGGAAGAACCGCAGCCGCGGGTCGTCACCGAACAGCTGCCGGACCTCCCATTGCTTCAGCTCGTCGCGGCTGAAGACGATGATGCGGCGCGGGTCCAACTGGTTCAGCGCGTGCCGTACGAAGCTCCGGCCGAACGACCCGGTGCCGCCCGTGACCAGGATGTCTGAGCCGGTGAGAATTGACACGCGAGCGGACCCTTCTGACGGACAGTTCCGAACCGCACACACGCGGTACGGACCTCGAAACAATAGCTGCCCCGTGAACCAGTCCTTCAATCCACTGTCTCAGCCCCGGGTGATCAAACGTACGTTAGTGTCCCGCAAGCGGTGTGGCTTGGCGCTATCGGCGCCCAGGCACGCACCTCGGTGCACTTGGCCAGCGCCCACGATGCTCCGCATCGAGGCCACTGACCAAGCACCCCGATGCACGCACCTGGACACCGCTATCACTCAAGCCACACCGCTTGCGGGACACTGGCGGCCGTGAAACGCGTCGGAGTGCGATGTGATGTGGGGCCGGACCGGGGCATCGGCCATGTGATGCGCTGCCTGGCGCTCGCCGAGGAGGTACGCCGGCGCGACGTCGAACTGGTCTTCATCTGCGATGCGCACACCGTGCCATGGGCCGCGGACCAGATCGCGGCGCGCGGTATCGACGTACATCCCGCTGTTTGGACGCCTGCCGAGCACGTGGAGCTCTTCGGACGGCTGGGGCTCGACGCGGCGGTCTTCGACTCCTACGACCTGGACTCGTCCGTCTACGCAGCGGTCCGGGTGCTTCCCACGCTGGCGATCGTCGACGGCGACTTCCGTGGCGCCGAGGCGGACGTGCTGGTCGACCAGAACCTCGCCGCCGAGCTCGACCACCCCGCGCTGCCGCGGGACTCGGTCCGGCTGGCCGGTCTGCCGTACGTGATGATCCGCGACGAGGTCCTCGACCACCGTCCCGCGGAGCCGCCGACGGCCCGGCAGACCGAGGTACCGAAAGTGTTCGCGTTCTTCGGTGGCACAGACGCCTTCGGCGCCGGCCCGTACGTCGTCCGCGCGCTCGCGGCGACCGGTCTGCCGTTCGAGGCCACCGTCGTCGCACCCAGCCCCGATCTGGCCGCACGGATCGCTGCGGTCGACCTGCAGCCGCATCAGCGCCTCCAGACCATCGGCCCGACCAATCAGCTGGCCGCGCGGGTTCGTGAGGCCGATCTGACCATCAGTGCGTCGGGTACGTCGACCTGGGAGCTGCTGTGCCTCGGTGCAACGACCGGGCTGGTCTGTGTGGTCGACAACCAGGTGATGGGCTACGAGCGCGCTGTCGGCACCGGCGCGGCGGCTGGGCTGGGTCTGTTGAGAGCACTGGAGACAGACGCGTCGTCCGCGGTCACAACTCTCAAGCGATTGCTGACCGACCCGGCAGAGCGTGGCCGGTTGGCGAGCGCCGGCTGGGAGCTGGTCGACGGCCGAGGGCGGGAGCGGGTGGCTGACGCCCTTCTGCAGCTCATCTGAGTTCGTAGATCGTCGCGTCCAGAGTGGCGTGGCGCAGGCGGACGTAGTTGCGGAGCGCGGGTGACACTCCGCCGGCCCGGTTGTCGGCGTACAGCCAGCGCACTCCGGCCTGGCGTAGTCGGTCGATCGACGCCGGTGTGGGTGACTTGAAGGCGATGTCGTTGGCGGCCAGCTCGCTGCTGTCCCAGTACGGGATGAGGCTCGGGTTGCCGCCGGTGGTGAGGGCGATCCGGTTCGCCTGATTGGAGTACGACCAGCCTTCGATGAGCACTGGGCGCTCCGACAACGCAGCGAGCCAGAAGTGCCGGCTGTCGCAGAGGCCGTCGCGCTGGATGATGCAGTGGGCGTTGGTCGCGACCAGATCGCCCGGTGCGCTGTTTCGCTGGAGCCACCGAGCAGCGCCCGCTTCGGCAGCCGTCGCACCGCCGCGGAACGGATGCGCGAAGACCAGATTCGACGCCTTGTCCGACACGAACGCCTGCAGAGGCACCAGCGCTGCGCCGATCATGCACGCTGCCACCGCAGCACCGAGCAACGCCACGAAGAAGTTGCCCGGTCTCCGCGCCAGCTTCCAGACGACGGCCACCAGCACAGCAACCGCCAGGACGGCGGCCAGCGTCCACAGCCAGGGCGCCTTGATGCCGGGCAGATCAGCGGACTGCCATCGAGCGATCGCCAGCGCGACCAGACCGAGGAGTCCAGCCGCCCCGACAAGCACTACGGCTCGTCGATCGCGGAGCCGCCCGACCAGGTTTGCCAGCCCGGCAGACGCGAGTACCGCGACGACTGGGAACGCAGTACGGAGGAAGTAGAGCTGGCTGACGCCGGACTGTGTCGTCAGCAGCGTGCCCAGCAACCCCGCGACCACGAAGCCGGCCAGGAAAACCGCGCCGGTGTCCCGCCACCTCCGCCCGAGGAAGAACAATCCGGAGGCCGCCAGCGCCCAACTCAGCAAAGTCGTTGCCCCAGACAACAACTGCGCGTGCGGGTTCGGCATCAGCAGCGAGTACGGCGCCAGCTGGACGAACGTCTCGAACGGCTTGATCTCCGTACCCCAGGTGCTCCCGCCGAAGATCGTGATCAGCGCGGCCACGAACACCGCGAGCGACAACAACCCACCGAAGAACGCAGGTCGAGTACTCCGTCGCGCCAGCCCCAGCTGCAGGAACGCGAATGCGAACCCGACTCCCACCAGCGGCAGGATCGTCGACTTCGCCCCGGCCGCGACCAGCGCGAGCAGCACCAGTAACACCCATCGGCTGCGCGGCTTGCCGTCGGACCGCAACAGGTCCACTGTCACGATGCACACGGCCAGTGCGATCAGTACTCCGAGGTTCTGCGTAGGACTCAGGTACGCCGCGACCGCAGTGGACACCCCGCCCAGTCCAGCTCCGGCGAACGGCTGCATGGCCCCACCGAGGCCGGCGACGAACACAGCGAGCGGCCCGGCCCAGGTGGCGCCCGACTCCGACGTCGGAGCGAGCCGAGTGGTCAGCGCGAACACCAGCCCGCACCCAGCGAGGAACAGCGGCAGCCAGCTCAGCGAATGGATCAGATCAGTCAGATCGATCCGCGTAGCCCACTGCGTCGCCGCCGTCGCCTGGTGGAAGAACGTGTGGTACTTCATCGGCTCTCCGCCGAGCCACAGCGTCGAGATCGGTACGTCGTACTTCGCACTCGCGGCCAGCGCCTGCTGGAAGGCCAGATCCGGGTAGGCGCGCAGCGGATCCGTGTACGCCGGGAGGAACTGCCCCGGACCGCGCCGATAGACGATCAGCAGCACCACCGCGGTCGACGTCGCGAGCAGCCACGCCTGCAGCGGCCGCAGCGGCTGCTCGACCCGCCGCCAGACCCGCGCCCGGGCGTCACTGTCGACGAACGCGACCACCAGCACGACCGGAGCCCAGACCCACGACCACGCCTGCAGACCGATCGACGCACTGGCCAGGTAGACCAGCACCTGCCCGGCTGTCCCGACTGCGAACCCCGCGGACAGGTCCTCGACCAGGTTGCGTCCGTACCCGCCGATCAGCCGCCACAGCGCGAACCCGGGGAGCATGACCGCGACCCCGGTGAACAGCACGAACCGGACGAGCTCGAAGAACGTCGCGTGCAGGGCGAGCAGGACGAGCGCCAGCACCACGACGGCCAGCCCGGCGACCAGACCGGAAAGGGAAGGCCCCGCAGTACGCGGCCCCCGCCGCCTCGCTCTCGCGCGCATGCCGTAACACTAATGTGAAACTCGCCGCAGAGCGTGCCCGGCGATTCACGGGTGGTCACCTCGAGGTCACCATGATGCCTTAAGCTCGACGCCCTATGAGTTGGTACGACGCGCTCGAGGCCGGTGAACTGACCGTCCGGCCGTCCGTTGACGCGGCCAAGCGGTTCGGGGTCTCGATCGACCGGATGTCGGTCTCGGCCTCCGCCGGTACGCCGCTCGCCGAGGTGCTGGGCGCGGTCGAGCGGTCGACCGCGGACGTGATCGTGCTGCGCTACCCGGCGCGCGAGACCACCTGGTTCGCCGCGCTGGCGGCTGGACCGCGGCAGGCGCTGCTCGCCGACACCGTCGTCTACTGGTCGCTGCCGACCGGCAAGGGCCGGCGTCCCGCGCCGCTGGCCGGGTTCAGCACCCGGCTCGAGCCCACGGCCGACGATGACCTGGTCGACGACCTGGTCGCGGACGTCTTCGGCGACTCCGGCAACCACTACTGCTCGAACCCGATCTTCGACCGGACCCTCGCGCTGGCCGGTCGGCAGGACTGGGCCCGGCGGCGCATCGCCGAGGCAGGCGCCGTCGTACTGCGGGGGCCCGACCGCCGGGTGCTCGCGCTGGCGGCGATCGACCAGCAGCGCTCCTGGACCGAGATCCAGCTGGCCGGCGTCGTACCGGCCGAGCAGGGCCGCGGACGCTACGGCCACCTGCTCGCCGCGATCGAGGATGCGTGCACCTCCCGGCGGCTGGTGGTCTCGACGCAGGGCCACCAGACCGGCATCCAGCGGATCTGGGCACGTTACGGGTTCGAACCGGTGCATAACCTCCTGACCGTTCACCTCGTTGCCGCTACGTAGTCCCCTGGGGGCCCGCGTACCGCTGTCGAGGGAGGAAACACCGGAGTGACGCCGCGGCTGAGCGTGGTGGTGCCCTTCTACGGCGTCGGTGAGTACCTCGGAGACTGCCTGGAGTCGATTGCCCGGCAGGCCTGGACCGACTTCGAGGCGATTCTCGTCGACGACGGTTCGCCCGACGACAGCGCCGTCGTCGCCAAGGAGTTCTGCGACCGGGACCCGAGGTTCCGGCTGATCCAGCAGCTCAACGCCGGTCCCGGCCCTGCCCGCGACCGAGGCATCAGCGAGGCGACCGGTGAGTATCTCGCGTTCGTCGACGGCGACGACCTGGTCTCGCGGTACGGGTTCGCGGCCCTGGTCCGGACCTTGGACCGAACGGGTTCGGACTTCGCCGGCGGCAACGCGCGGCGGTTCAACAACAGCTTCGGCGTCCGGCCGTCGTGGCTGCACAAGCAGCCGTTCGCCAGGGTCCGGCACGCCACGCACGTGACGGAGTTCCCCGACCTGGTCCTGGACCGGATGCTGTGGAACAAGGTCTACCGCCGGTCGTTCTGGACCGAGTACGGCTACACCTTCCCCCCGATCCGGTACGAGGACTACCCGGTCGCGCTCAAGGCGCACCTGGACGCAGTCACCGTCGACACGATCACGCAGGCCGTCTACTACTGGCGCGAGCGGGAGTCCGGCGAGTCGATCACCCAGCAGAAGTTCCAGCTCGGCAACATCCGCGACCGAGTCACGTCGGCCGGCATGGTGATCGACCTGGTCGAGGATGCCCCACCGGTGGTCCGCCGGCGTACGCACGCCCACCTGGCGCAGATCGACGTGCTGACGCTGATGTCCGCGTTCGGCACCGTGCCCGTCGAGGAGGAGCAGCACCTGGTCGACCTGTCGCGCGAGCTGCTCGACCGGATCGACACCGACGTACTGGCTGCCACGCATCGGTACGACCGGATCCAGCACGCTGCTCTTCGGGCCGGCGATGTCGACCTGCTTCGTCGGCTGGCTGTCTTCCGCAACTCCGGCGGCCTTCGCGGCGGCGCTCGGGCCGTTCCGCGCGCCAAGCGTTCGCGGCAGCTCGACTACAACTACCCCGGGCGGGGCGAGACCGTCGTACCGCGGCGGCTGTACGGCGTGCGCGAGCAGGACCTGACCCTCGCGACGAGCGTGCGTGAGGTCGTCTGGGTCGACGGCAGGTTGTCCGTCAAGGGCACCGCCGAGATCCGCCACCTGGAGACCGATCGCTCGTCGAGCCTGCAGATCGCGCTGGTCGTCGACGACGCGTCACACCCCCTGGAGGTACGCCGGTACGCCGCGCTGGACCTGCACGGCGACAAGTCGCTCGTGGGATTCGAAGTACTGCTGGATCCCGAACTGCTCGCTCGGTGCACGGGCTCGCCCGCGCACTTCGAGGTGCGGATGCGATCGGGGCGGCGGGACCGGAAGGGCATGCTCGGCGGCCAAGGACCGGGCAGCCCCGGTTGGGCGCCGGGTGCGTGGATCGACGAGACCAACTGGATCCAGCCCGGGCCGGGCAAGCACGGCTGGTTCTCGCTGCGGCGACTGACGGACCCGTGCCGGTTGATCGCGGTCGAGCAGACCGACGACGAGTTCGTGCTGCACGGGCGGGCGTCGTTCGACGAGCCGGAGTTGCACCTCAGCCGGCCGGTCGTCGGCGGTGAGGAAGAGATTCCGCTGGAGATCTACGGGCGTGACTTCACCGCCCGGCTGCCGATCCGGGACATCCTCGCGGCGGCGAACCACGACGATCCCTTCGGCCAGCGGACGACGCGGTCGTTCCGGGTTCACGGTCCGGATGGGCAGCAGCGTGTGCTGCTGTGGACTGCCGGCGACTCGGCCGTTTCGCGCGTTGTCGACGATCGGGTCGTCACGCTGACGCGGTCGACCGGCGGGTACGTGAACCTGCACGAGTCGCCGATCCGGACGACCGCGGCCCATGCTGTGGCTGAGGGCAATCAGCTGGTCGTGCGCGGTTCCGAGGGCTGCGACGTCACCTTCAGCTGGCGGCGGTACCTGGCCGACTCCGACGATCACCTGGACGTCGAATGCCGTCGTACCGTGTCCGCCGACGGATGGTCGGCCGCGGTCGACGTCGACGCGCTGATCCCGGTGACGGCCGTGAAGGTGTCGGTCGACCCCCTGGCCGCGTTGGCCGACTGGATCCTCTTCGCAACCTCCCCCGACGGTGCGGCCCACGCCGTACAGTGCGAGCCCTTCCTCTGCAGCCGGTTGCCGTTGGCAATCACACATGGCCCGCACGGGACGCACGCGCTGGCCGTCCGACCCCATGCCGGCACTCTGCACGTCGAGGTGCGCTGATGCATCATCACAACCACTACTACGGCCAGACGCACATCCTGTCGCGGTACGCCGGGTTCGACTTCGACCACCCGCCCCGGCTCCGGGGATACCTGCAGCACGGCTGGAACATCGGCTGCGGCTGGAACCCGGTGCACGAGTTCTACGACGGCGCCTGGCGGTTCACCTGGAGCGATGCGCCGCGGCGTCGCGGGCACGCGCTCGGCCGGCGGAACTACCACAGCATCGGTGCGCCGTTCCTGTACCTGATGGAGCTCGAGCCGGAGAAGGACGAACCGGTCGAGCGTGAGGGCACTTTGTGGTTCCTGTTCCACGGGTGGGAAGGCGGCAAGATTCACGGCGACCACCGGCGGCTGATCGACGAGATCCGCGAGACCGAGCCCGGCCCGGTGACCTTCAGCCTGTACTACACGGAGTACGACCGGCCCGAGGTGCGCGGGTTCTACGAGGACGCCGGGTTCCGCGTGGTGTCGTTCGGGCGGCGCGGGTTCTCCTACGAGGGAACCGATCGGCGCTTCCTGTTCAAGCAGCTCGCCGAGCTGCGCAAACACAAGCGGGTGGCGGCCAACCGGCTGTCGACCGCGATCCTCTACGGCATCGCGGCCGGCTGCGAACCGGCGGTGTACGGCGATCCGATGGAGATGGAAGGCGAGAACCCGTTGTTCGGCGGGCAGAGCCGGATCGAGCGGTTGTGGCCGGAGATGCTCGGCAAGTCGATCGACCTGGAGGCCGCGCGTGCCACCACCGAACTCGAGCTCGGGAAGCCCTGGATGATGCCGCCCGCAGAACTGCGGAGTCTGTTCGATTGGAGAGAGCGTGTCTGAGGTCCAGGTGGTTCGCGGAGAGATGCAGCCGTGGACCGATCACACGACGCCGCGTCCGGCGCTCGCGGCGCTGCTGACCGACGTCGTCCCGGCCAACCGCCGGACGCTGATCCTCGGGCCGCACGCGCCACAGCAGATCGAGTCGGTCCTGGCGCACTCCGCCGACGTGACGATCCTGGTCCGTTCGGTCGCCGACGCGCAGCAGCTCGGCGAGGACTTCGGGCCGTGTCTGCAGGTGATCGCGGGCGCGCTGGATGGCCTGGAGGGCGAGCCGTACGACGTCATCATCGCGACCGACGGGCTTGACCGGGTGCTCGGCTACGACAGCACCGACCTGTCGTGGAGGGAGCGGCTCGCGGCGTTGTCCCGGCTCGCGACGCCGGACGCAGTCGTCGTGCTCGCGCTGGAGAACGAGTTCTCGCTCCTGAATCTGCTGGACAGTCGGCCCGCGCACGAGCGTCACGGCGACGACGAGTGGCGCCCGCTCCACGACGACCCCACCCGCCCGGTCTCCGTCGACCAGCTGAAGGCCGCGCTGCCGTGGCGAGCCGAGGTGTACGCCGACTTCGCGTCACGCACCTTCGTTCGCGCCGACCTAGCCGCGGGCGCCCGCCCCGGCGAGCTGCCCACCCGGCTGGCGATCGGCGCGCTCGAGGCCATCGACGTACCGCTCCTTTCCCCGCCGCACGAGGGTGTCGACACAGCCGCGCGGGCAGGCCTGCTGGCATCGGTGCCCACCGGCTGGCTGGCGATCTGCGGGGCCCAGCCGTCGCACGATCTGTATGCGCAGACGGCTCAAGCTGTCCTGACCGCCGACCAGAACCTCACCGGCTGGGACATCACCACGACCATCGGTCCAGGCGTCGCCGAGTCCGACGACCATGCGCGTGCCGCGGAGGCGCTGTCCTTCGACCCGTCCGTCGTCCCGACCACCGTTCCCTCGGGTGTCTCGGTGGAGACCGTGCTGTTCCGCCTCGCCGCGGCCGAGGACGTGCCCGCCTTCCGCAAGTTGGCTGCCGACCTTGGCGACTGGGTGACAGCCTCTCGCGTGATCGTGCGGTGGGACGACGTCATCGTCGACGGCGAATCCTTCGCGTACGGCGTCTCGCCGTGGGTGGCCCCGGAGTGTGTCGAGAAGGACGATCTGCTGGCGGCTGCCTGGGTGCGGTTCCAGGATCGCCTGCTGGGGCAGCACCGGCGGCACCCGTGGCCGCCGTGGATGGTCGGGGATGACCTGGTGTCCGCGTGGCTCGGGATGTCCGGGATCGAGCCGCCGGAACAGCTCCCGGCGACCTCACCTGATACCCCGCCGGCAGCCGCCCAACAAGTTGCTCGAGGCAAGGAGCTGGCGGCGGCGCTGGACGTGGTCCTCGAGACCCGCAAGGACACGGTCGACGTACGCACGGCGCTGGCGGAGGCCGAGGAAGCCAAGAAGGAGCTGTTCGAGCTCAAGGGTCACGTCTACGGACTCGAGCGGACGCTCGGCTTCCGCAACAAGGCGATGAAGACGCGCGAGAACCGCATCCGCGAGCTCCGCGGCCAGCTGCAGCGGCTCACCACCGCCCACGAGCGCATCCGCGGTTCCCGGACGTACGCCGTTTCGCGGGTGATCTTCCACGCCGCACAGGTCCGCAAGCCCAAGACCGTTGCCCGCAAGGTCGCCCGCCGGATCCGGAAGCGATGAGCAGTCCGCGCCCTGCTTCTCCGCGGCTCAGTGTGGTGGTGCCGTTCTACAACGTCGGTGCATACATCGGGGACTGCCTCGACTCGATCGCACGACAGACCTGGGGCGACTTCGAGGCGATCCTGGTCGACGACGGTTCGCCGGACGACAGCGCCGTCATCGCGAAGGAGCTGTGCGCCCGCGACTCGCGGTTCCGGATCGTCGAGCAGGACAACGCCGGGCTCGGTCCGGCGCGCAACACCGGGATCGAGCACGCGACGGGGGAGTACCTCACGTTCGTCGACAGCGACGATCTGGTCACCCGCCACGGCTTCGGGCTGCTGATCAAGGCGCTCGACCGGACCGGTTCGGACTTCGCCGGCGGCAATGCGCGACGGTTCAACAACAGCTACGGCGTACGGCCGTCATGGCTGCACGGGCAGACGTTCACCGAGGACCGGTTCGCCACGCACATCTCCGAGACGCCGCAGCTCGTGCTCGACCGGATGGTGTGGAACAAGGTCTACCGGCGGTCGTTCTGGGACGAGTACGGGTACCGCTTCCCCGCGATCCGGTACGAGGACTACCCGGTCACCCTCAAGGCGCACCTCGACGCGGTCACCGTCGACACGATCGCGGCGCCGGTGTACTTCTGGCGCGAGCGCGAGTCGGGTGACTCGATCACCCAGCAGAAGTTCCAGCTCGCGAACATCCGCGACCGCGTCGTCTCCGCGGGCCTCGTGCTGGACGAGATCGAAGACGCGCTGCCGGAGATCCGGCACCGCGTGCACGCGCACTTCCGTCAGATCGACCTGCACTCGATCCTGTCCGCGTTCGGCACGGTTCCGCCGGAGGAGGAGCAGCATCTCGTCGAGCTGACGAGCGAACTCCTCGGCCGGCTGGACGACGCCGTACTCGAGTCGGCGCCGCGGGTCGCCCAGCTCCAGTTCGCCGCTGTCCGTGCGGGCGACGTCGAGCTGCTGCGCCTGGTCGCCCTGGACCCGGACGCGGCGAAGGAACACCTGCCGCTGTCCAAGACCGACTTCACGCTCGCGACGAGCATCCAGGAGGTGAGCTGGATCGACGGTGAGCTGTCCGTGCGGGGCACCGCCGAGATCCGCCACCTGCAGTCCAAGCCGTCGAGCCTCCGGATCGGTCTCGTCATCGCGGGCCGGAACTATCGGCTTCCGGTACGGCGGTTGCCGGCGACCGACCTTCGCGGCGACGAGAGCCTCGTCGGGTTCGAGGTCCGGGTCAGCCAGGAACTGCTCGCCAAGTGCCCGGCAGGCCCGTCGCACTTCGACGTACGGATGCGTGTCGGTGGGATCCGCCGCCGGGACCTGCTGCGCGGCCAGAAGGCCGGCAGCCCGGGATGGCCGCCGGGGATGTGGATCGACGGGACCAGCTGGATTCAGCCGGGTCCGGGTAAGGAAGGCGCCTTCGCCGTACGGCGGTTGGCGGATCCGTGCCGACTGACGTCTGTCGAGCAGACGCCCGATGCGCTCGTGCTGCACGGGCGGTCGGCGTTCGACGAGCCGTCGTTGTTCGTCAGCCGGCCGTTGTCGGGCGGCGAGGAGGAGCTGCCGCTCGAGGTCCACGGTCGCGACTTCACCGCGCGGTTGCCGATCCGGCCGATGCTCGAGGAGATCAACCCGGACGATCCGTTCAGCCAGCGCACGACGCGGGCGCTCCGGATGCGTGGTCCGGAAGGCCGGGAGCAGGTGCTGTTGTGGACCGCGGGCGACCGGCTGGTCTCCCACGCCGAGGGCGGCCGCGTGGTGATGTTGACCCGGTCGACCGGCGGCTACGTGAACCTGCACGAATCCCCGATCCGGATGACCGCCACCGCAGCAGTTGCTGCTGGCAACATGTTGGTTGTGCGGGGTCCTGACTGGGGTGACGTCGACTTCAGCTGGCGACGGTACCTGCCTGATTCCGACGACTACGTGGATGTTGTGTGCCGTCGTACCGTGTCGGACGACGGCTGGGCGGCAGTCGTCGAGATGGCGACGCTGGAGCCGGCCGACTGGATCCTCTTCGCGACGGCGCCGGACGGTACGTCGCATGCGGTGCAGTGTGAGCCGTTCTTGTCCAGCCGGTTGCCGCTCATGATCACGCGCGGGCGGCACGCCTTCGCCGTACGTCCGCTCGCCGGCACCTTGCATCTCGAGGTGAGCTAGCGCCTCGCCACCAGCAGTTGGTGGGTGACCGGCCAGCCGACGGGGTCGCCGTCGGGGGTGGCGATGGAGGCGACTGGGGCGATGCGGTTGTCGATGACCCAATCGTTTCGCCACGCCTTCGAGGCCGGGTCGATCGTGAAGCCGGCGCGTTCGGCGACCGCGGACCAGCCGGCGAAATTCAGGCCGCAGAACTGTTCGTGCGTCTCGCTCAGCCAGTTGTCGACGTAGTCCTTGCGGGTCAGGAAGTCCATCGCGTCGGCCAGTCGGAGCGTGATTCTGTCGCCGGTGAGATCGAACTCGAACGGGACTTTCGCGTTGCGCCGGAAGTCGTGGGCGAACTGGAAGAACCGTGCGCGGGTGGAGAGTTCGGTGACGTACGCCGCCGGGTCGTCGAGTACTTCGAGCTCGGTGACCTTGGCCGGGTTCTTCCCGTCGCTGTCGTCGAGTTGCAGCACGACCGGGCGGTCCGGCTCATCGGGGCCGCAGACATCGGAGTTGATCCAGACGCCGTGCGGTGCCGTGTGTGCGAAGAGCGCGTCGGCAAAGCGCTGGACGGTGCCAGGGCGCGAACCGTCGGCGTACGACCAGATCTCGTGGGTGAGCGCGAGCGTCAGCGTGGTGTCGATCGACCGCGGCGGGAAGACGGCCGAGCCGAGCATGTTGCGTTGGTAGAAATAGACGTTCGGGTTCGTGAAGAGGCCTTGCTCTTTCTTGTGCACGCATTCGGCGTACAAATGCCGGGCGACCTCGACGCCGATCAGATCCGACTCGTGAAAGCGCGGGTCCGCATCGATCAGTTGCAGGGTCGCGCCGGTCGCGCAGCCGATGTCGAGAATGCGTCCGGGGCGGACGAAGCCCTTGATCTGCTGCCATTTCCGGTCCGCGGCGGTTTCGAACGCGTCGGCGTACGTCTTGTAGTCGCGGGTCGTGGTGAGGCCGCCGTCGTCGCCGACCACCGGGTCGTTCACGCACCGCGCGACGTGCGCGTCCAGGGCGTACCGTTCGAACACGTCCACGGTCGCCGGGTGCGCCAGCTCCTTCCACTGATCATTGCCCTCAGCAATCATCAGCAGGACGTCCCAGGGGCGGGCGACCCCGTCCGGCTCGACCCCGATCACGCTGAACCCGAGCCGCTCGTACAACTTGCTCACGGCCGGCGTAGAACAGGCAACGACCGTATTCTCCGGCGTCAACCGCACGAGATCATCGGTCCCCGCCTCGATCGCCTTCACCGTCACCTCGGCGAAGTCATCCGTCGGCGGCGTATCCACCACCCCCACCACCAACGACCGAATCCCCGTCGCCACACTGAACCGCTCGATCGCAGCCTCCCGCCGATCGAACCCCACCGGATTCCGCTTGGTCGTCTGATGATTAGCCGACGTCACCGCCCAAACCACAGTCCGGTCGGTGAATTGACCCAGAAACCTGGCCTGAAAACGGGTCAAAACATGATGCCGCCCAGGAAACAACAGGTATTCGGTCACGCCGCACCCTTCCCCGCTACGATGCCTCGACACCACATGATCCCAGGAGGAGGGGCCTCGGGATGCCGAGCCTGAAGTACCAGTCAGCTCTCGCAGTCAGCTTGCTGCTGGCACTCTCTGCCTGTACCAGCTCCACCAGTGCGACACCGACTCAGCCCACACCATCCCGAGCGCCGTCGAGCACCCATACACCGTCGGAGCCGACGGCATCCGTGCAGCCGTCCTACCAGTACAGCGTCTTCGACTTCCAGGCTCTGCCTCCGGTGCGGTACGGACGATCCGCGCTCGAGTGGTTGGAAACGATCTGGCCGGTGCCTCAGTCGCCGTGGACGCCGAGGCCGGACCCGTTGGCCGGGCATTCGGTCGAGCCGGAGACTTGCCGAACGGTGATTCGCACGGGCGGGCTCACTGCAAGCCTCACGGCAGAGGTGCCGTCGGATACTCCCGGGGCCGCGGCACAGACCGGAATGACAGTTCCGGTCGAGGGCCAATACCCGTACGCGGGCGCCATGATCGCCGACCTCCCAGGAGCGGCCGCGGACCGGTATCTCGACCGGTATCCCGCGCCGCCGGCCGAGTGTGCGCACATCTTGGTCGACGGCTCCGAGCGTGCTGCTGTCGTTGAACGGCCGTTGCCGGGGTTCGGGACGCGGTCCCGCTATCTGACTCGTAGTTACCCGCTCGCGGGTGGGCGATGGACGGAGCGGATCCTGCTCTATCGCACCCCGACGTACCTGATGGATATCCGGCAGTCCGGTTCCGGTGGATCCGACGCCGGGTTCCAAGCGTTCGCGCGGCAGGTCCGCGACCTCGTGCAGGCGAACTTGAAGGCTGGTTAGAGCAGGTCCCACGTCAGCGGTGTGCCGGCCTTTGCGGCGGTGCGGAAGGGGCGGCCTGCGACCTGGGTGAACAGGTCGGGGGCTAGGCCGCCGGCGGGGCGGATGGAGCGGACGTTTTCGGGGGTGATGGGGTCGCCTGCTTGGACGTCACGGGTGACGTAGAGGGAGCGGCGGAAGCGGAGGACGTTCTCTTCGGCCTGTTTGGGGCCGATGACCGGTTTGCCCAGCGAGAGTTGGGCGACGCGGGTGCTCTCGACGAGCAGCTCCAACTCCCACGGTTCGAGCGAGAACGCGGAGTCGACACCGCCGTCCACCCGCTTCAGCGTCACGTGCTTCTCGATCACCGTCGCGCCGAGGGCAACGGCAGCCACCGCCGCGCCGATGCCCATCGTGTGGTCCGACAGGCCGACCTGGACGCCGAGAGCGTCGCGCAGGACCGGGATGCCGCGCAGGTTCGACTGCTCCGGCGGGGCGGGGTAACTCGCCGTACACGACAGGACGATGATCTGCTCGTTGCCGGTCGAGCGCGCGGCCCGGACCGCGGCATCGATATCCGTCAGCGTCGCGGAGCCGGTGGAGATGATGATCGGCTTCCCGGTCTCCGCCATCCCGCGGACCAGCGGCAGGTCACCGATCTCGTTCGACGCGACCTTGTACGCCGGGACGTTGAGCTTCTCGAGGAAGTCGATCGCGGTCTGGTCGAACGCGGACGAGAACGCAACGAGCCCGAGCGACGTCGCCAGCTCGAAGATCGGCTCGTGCCAGGCCCACGGGGTGTGTGCCTCCTCGTACAGGTCGTACAGCCGCGCCTCGCTCCACAGCTCGTGTTCCACGGGCAGCCGGAACGCCGGCAGGTCGAGGTCGAGCGTCATCGTGTCCGCGGTGTACGTCTGCAGCTTCAGCGCCTGCGCGCCGGACTCCGCGACCGCCCGGACGATGTCGAGCGCCCGCGCCAGGTCCCCGTTGTGGTTCCCGGACATCTCGGCGATGACGAACGGCTGGTGGTCGGGCCCGACCTTCACGCCGCCGATCTCGATGAAGCTCATGCCACGTCCTTCATTTGCTGTGCCCCTTGCGTCGATCCTGCTTGCGCAGGCTGATCGGTATCACGGTGAGCTCGCGGCCGTCGGCGTACCGGAGCTCCGGCGTCCCTTCGACGAACCGAAAGCGCCGGTTCATCTGCCGGACCACCGCGTTGTGTTCGAGCACCTCGCCGGTGAGTACGTCGAGGCCCAGCTCGTCGAACGCGTACGCCGCCGCCTCGCGCATCACCTCGATCCACGCGGGCAGCGTCTCCCCGCGCTCGGCGAGCCCGTCGGCGTCGAGGAAGAACCCCCACGCGCCGGACGTGCCTTCGAGGTCGAAGAAGTTCACGACGCCGGCGGTCGCACCGTCCCGTTCGTAGATCAGAACGCGGCGGCTCGGGTCGTTCGACGTCTTCGCCCACCACGCAGCGTGTTCATCCGCGGAGATCTCGTGGGAGGTGATGCTGACATCACGATTGGCCTGCTGGTTCCGCAGCCGCCGGATGGTGTCGACATCAGCTTCAGTCGCGGTGCGCAGCATGTACCTAACCTAGCGCCATGTCAGCAAGCACTGTTCTAGATGGCCTTGGGTGTGTAAACATCTTTCGACTTCACGTTGAATGACGGTCGGAGAGTGACATGAGAGTCTGGCGAGCGATGGGTGTTCTCGGTGTGGCGGCGGGCCTGGTGGTCGGCGGTCTGTCAGGTACGGCGTCGGCCGCGCAGGCGCCCGCGGACCAGCAGAAGTGTGCGCCCAGCGCGACCACTCCGCTGCGGCAGTTCCGGGCGAGCTGGATCTCGTCGGTGGTGAACATCGACTGGCCGTCGAAGACCGGTCTGAGCGCGGCGCAGCAGCAGGCCGAGCTGATCGGCTGGCTCGACGACGCGGTCCGGCAGCACCACAACGCGGTCATCCTGCAGGTGCGCCCGACCGCGGACGCGTTCTGGCCGTCGAAGGTCGAGCCCTGGTCGCAGTACCTGACCGGTCACCAGGGCGGCGACCCCGGCTACGACCCGCTGGCGTTCGCGGTCAGCGAGGCCCACAAGCGCAATCTCGAGCTGCACGCGTGGTTCAACCCGTACCGGCTCTCGATGGGCACCGACATCAACGCGCTCATCCCGACGCACCCGGCGCGGCTGCACCCCGACTGGGTCGTCTCGTACGGCGGGAAGCTCTACTACAACCCCGGCATCCCGGCGGCTCGCAAGCTCGTCGAGGACGCGATCATGGACGCGGTCTCGCGGTACGACATCGACGGCGTGCACTTCGACGACTACTTCTACCCGTACCCGGTGGCCGGCCAGACGTTCGACGATGCCGCGACCTTCGCGCAGTACCCCGACGGTTACACCAACCTGCAGGACTGGCGCCGGCACAACATCGACCTGCTGATCCACGAGCTGACCCAGAAGATGCACGCGATCAAGCCGTGGATCAAGTTCGGCATCTCGCCGTTCGCGGTCTGGCGGAACAAGGCGACCGACCCGGAGGGCACCGACACCACGGCCGGTGTGCAGACGTACGACGACCTGGCGGCGGACACGCGCAAGTGGGTCCGCGAGGAGTGGATCGACTACATCGTCCCGCAGGTCTACTGGGCCGGCGGATTCGCGCCCGCCGACTACAACAAGATCGTTCCGTGGTGGGCGGACCAGGTCCGCGGTACGCACGTCCACCTCTACATCGGCGAGGCGACGTACAAGGTCGGTACGTCGACGCAGTCGCCGGACTGGTCGGACCCGCAGGAGCTGAGCGACCACCTGGCGTTCGACAGCACGATCCCCGAGGTGAAGGGCAACATCTACTTCTCCGCGAAGGACGTCCGCGCCGACCGCCTCGGTGCGACCACGCTCCTCAACAACACCTGGTACACCAAGCCGGCGCTGATCCCCGCGATGCCCGCCCTCGACTCCCGCCCGCCGCTCCCCGCCCACGCGGTCCACGCGTCGCGTACTGCGGACGGCGTACAGCTCAAGTGGTCCCGTACGTCGAACGACACCACGTCGTACGCGATCTACCGTCGTGAGCTCCTCGGCAACGACCACTGCCCGGACAACGACGCCCGCAACCTGATCGCGACCCTGCGCTCTACCGGCGCCACCCAGTCGTACGTCGACCCGACCGCAACACCGGGCAAGGCCTACATCTACACAGTCACCACCCTCGACCGCCTCTCCAACCAAAGCACCGGCATCCCCGCCGTCTCACTCCGCTGATTCCTACGGGCTCGTGGGTCCCGGCGAGGTTGGTTGTTTCGTCGGGGCCGAGCCTGTGGGGAAGGTTGGCGAGGTCGGCAGGCTGCCGATGGGCAGGCTGACGGTCGGGACGCTTCCCGTTGGCAGGCTGCCGGTTGGGAAGGGCTGGGTCGGCTGGGTTTGACCTGGTGACTGGCTGTTGGTCGGGAAGCTGGACGTGTTGGTCGGGTTGGTCGGGTTGGCCGGGGAGGTGGGGGTCTGCGTGGGGCTGCCGGTGGGAGTGGGCGTTCGCGGCGGGAACGGCGTCTCCGGTGGTGGCGGAAACACCTGGTAGACGCGGACACTGCCCAGCTGGAACCTGAGCTCGGTCAGCTTGTCCAGGTTCTTCGGCGGTGCGCTGACGCGGTCGTCGAGCAGCAGCCACTGCACGTCGTACTTCGTGCGCAGCGTCTCGATCACCTGGCGAGTGGGGTTGCTGAACACCTCGTCGTTCAGCTGCAGCCGCTCCTGGTCCGCATAGGGCCCCTGGACGCTGGCGGGATACGTGTCGTCGACACGGGTCTGGTACGCCCACCCCTCCACCAGCACGCGCCGCTCGGCGTACCCGGCGATCCAGTACGACCCGGTCCGGCAATGTGACGCCCTCGCCTGGTGGCAGTGCACGTTGGTGGCGATCCGGTCGTCCGACCCGGAGTTGCGCCGGATGAACCGTGCCGCCTCGATCCCGCCCGGAGCGATCGACTCGTACGACGTCAACGGCGGGCTGGCGAACTTCCGTACGGACGCCACCGTCGGCGACACCGTCGTACCCACCAGCACTGCCACCGCGATGACAGCCCAGGTACGCCGAGAGCCGCGCAGTACCAGTCCGAATACGCCGATGCCGATCGCAGCGATCACCAGTGCGACGACGAGGCCTTGTCCGAAGCAGCTCCCCGACGTGCACGACTTGTCCGAGCGATAACGACCCCAGTAGATGGCTGCAACGCCGATCGCCAACGCAACCGCAGCAATCCAGTACTGCCGCCGCTCCAGCGACCCGAGCCCCCACGTCGCAAGCAGTACGCCGAACATGAACCCGGTCCGAATGAAGAACAGTTGCGTGTCACCGCGATCCGCCAGCAACGACGCACCCAGCACCGCCGCGACGAATCCGCCCACCAGGAAGACCAGCATCGGGTCGTGCGCCAACCGCCGCTTGATCAGCAGCGCACCGACCACCGGCATGACCCAGCCGACAACAACGATCGCGGCGATCACCGGGACAGCGGAGCCGCCGCCCATTCGATCCGCCAGACTCTCGAACGTCGCGCCCGGATCGAACCGCACGCTCGAGGCGGCGCCACGCAGTACGAAGAAGAACGTCAAGGCGTACGCCGTAGCGACGCCCACGCCGAGCACGAGGGCACGCAAGTTGAGCCGACCGGCTCGGACCGTTAGATAGATCCACGCAACGGCCAGACCGGTCGCATAGACCGGCAGTGCGGTCGCTTTCGTCAAGGCCAGCGCAGCAATGAGCACACCGGCCGCAACGAAGAGCCGAAACAACTCACCGCGCGTTTTGGCCGTCTGACGCCGCAGGAGCACTGCGGTGACCGCGATCAGCGGCAGCAGCAACACCGTGGAGAACGCCTGCGGCGGATTGGTCAGCTGTCCGAGGGAAAACGGCCCGTCCGCGAACACCCGGTCCGACACCGCCCACGGCCAGGCAACCAGATCGCCAGCGGCCACCACGAGCCCTGCAGCGATCGGTGCGGCCACAGCACGACCAGTCAGCATCATCCCGACCGCGGCCGCACCCAGCACCGTCAGCAGGATCCAAGCGAACGGGACCATCCGATGCGTGAGTACGTCGAGCGGAACACTCGTGATCCAGTGGGCGGACGCGATGTGGTCGTACGCCGTCCAGTGGCTCGTCAGCCAGTTGCCATCGGCGTACGGGACGCGCGGCGGGAAGTGGTGCGTCACTTCACCCGCCAGCGCGAGGCTGTGCGGTGCGTCCGAGTCGGGCCGCAGCGCCTGCGGTCCATTGAGCGGAATGAGCCGCGAGCCGACACGTACGAACCATGCTGCCGCGACCCCGACCGCGACCATCGCACCGGCGATCGCCCACCACGGTGTCGGCCGCTCGGGCAGCTTGCGTCGCGGTAATGCTCGCCACACCCCGAGCGCCAGCGCCGGCATCAGCAACGCCGCGAACGGCATCTTGAACAGCATCCCGATCGGGTAGACCAGCGCCTCGACGGCCAGGCCGAACGCGGTACCCAGGACGATATCGGCCGAGAACCACCCGACACCGCCGGTCAGCCGGCGCCAGAACATCGTGCCCGGTACGACGATCACGATCAGGAGATAAGCAATGTACGCCGCGGGCATCCAGGGCGGATGCTCCTGCAACGCCACGAACCAGGCCAGCGGCAGGACGGGCAGGCTCGCGAAGGCCGCGATCCGCTTGCCCCGTCCCGCGATCGGCTTGCCGCGTCCCGCAGCACGGCGCCTGCCCGCTCTGATCATCGCGCAAGTGTATGAGTCCGACGAGTCGCGTTCGTGGCCGGTGAGCCGTTTACCACGGTGAAGATCGCGTTTACACTCAGTAACCTCCCAGACCGCTCAGTCGCCGGGAGGTCCCGATGGTCAAACGGTTGACAGCCCGGATGCCCGACGGTGACCCGCTAGGCTTCGGGACTATGAGTTCGGTGGCGCGGGGTCGGGTCAGGGAGATGATGGGTGAGGTAATGACGGCCCAGGGCCGATCATTGCCGGCCGACGACACAGCGGACCTCCGCGAGATAGGCTTCCGATCGCTGGACTTCTCCGAGCTGGCCCTCCGGGTGGAGGACGAGCTCGGCGACGAGCTGAACTTCGATGCCCCTGGGCTGCGCCGGATCGCGACGGTCGGCGACGTACTGGACTTCATCGAGCAGCTCCAGTCCGCGTGACGGCCGCCGTGACCAGCCGCCGCCGGACCACCGCCCTGATCGGTGACGACAACACTGTCGTCGTCGCCGGGAAGCGCCTGACCTGGCGGACGCTGCACAAGCTGCCGCAACTGCCCTCGCCCGCAGCCGTTCTGGTCGACAGCGGTGCCGACGCGCTCGCTGCCGTTCGGCACCACGCCGTCCACGGCACCGAGCTGCTGGTCGCGACCCAGTCCCGGGTGGATCTGCGGATGCGCGAGGAGTTGGGCGAGTCCGGGTTCGCCATCGTCCTGCCCGATGGGAAAGTGACCCCGGCCAAGCTGAAGCGCGTCGAGGAGTCCGGCCGCGCGTGGCTGCTCACGTCCGGCTCGACCGGTCGCCCGAAGCGCATCGGCCACACCCTCGAATCCCTGACCACGGTCACCGGCGACCAACCGCCGCGCACCTGGCTGCTGCCGTACTCACCTGGGACGTACGCCTGGTGGCAGCTCGTCACGCTCTCTCTGACCCAGGCAGACCAGGGCCTGGTCGTGATCGAGCCCAGCGAGCTCGAGGAGTGGCCGGCGATCGCAGCCGAGCACGGCATCACTGCAGCCTCGGGTACGCCGACCTTCTGGCGGCAGGCCATCTACCGGGACGCCGACGCACTCGCCGCGGTACCGCTGGAGCAGATCACGCTCGGCGGCGAGCCGGTCGACCAAGCGATCCTCGACCAGTTGCGCGAGATCTTCCCGAAGGCCCGGATCTCCTGGATCTACGCGTCCTCCGAGGTCGGCGCGTCGATCGTGGTGCACGACGGCAAGGCCGGATTCCCCAAGTCCTGGCTGGACCGCGAGCCCGACCCGGAGCGTCCGATGCTGAGTGTCGAGGGCGACGAGCTGGTGATCCGCTCGCCGCATCACGGCGCGGGCCTGGTCGGCGCCGTACACACCGGCGACCGGATCGAGTACGACGGCGACCGCGTGCTGATCACCGGACGCCTGGACACCGACGAGATCAATGTCGGCGGATCGAAGGTCTCGGCGGGTGTGGTCCGCAACGTGCTGATGGCTCATCCGGGTGTCTCGTGGGCGCGGGTGTTCGCGCGCAAGGCACCGCTGGTCGGCCGGATGGTCGCGGCCGAGGTCGTGCCGAACCGCGCGCTCGGCCCGATCACGGACGCCGACCTCGTGCAGTGGTGCTCGACCCGGCTGCCCGACTACGGCGTACCCCGGAGGATCAAGTTCCTCGACGAGATCCCGCAGAAGGAAACCCTGAAGAGTGATGTCTGAAGTCAGTCTTGTCCCACCGGCCACGGTCGTGCTGGTGTCGGGCGGTTCGCGCGGTCTCGGCCTGGCGATCGTCACCGACCTGCTCGCGGTCGGCCTGAAGGTCGCCGCCTTCGCCCGGACCGTCACGCCCGAGCTGACAGCGCTCGGCGAGAAGTACCCGGACCACCTGCACTACGGCTCGGTCGACGTCAACGACACCAAAGCCGGTCAGGCCTTCGTGAAACAGGTCGAGGAGGTCCTCGGGCCGATCGATGCCTTGGTCAACAATGCCGCGATCGGCCAGGACTCGCTGCATGTCCACACGTCCGCCGATCACCTGGCCGAGATCATCCAGACCAACCTGACGTCGCCGTTGATCCTGACCCGTTTCGTCCTACGCCGGATGCTCGCCAAGGGCCTGAAGGGCCGGATCGTCAACATCACCTCGATCTGCGCGCAACGCGGCTACCCCGGCCTCGTGGCGTACTCGGCGACCAAGGGCGGCATGGACGCGGCCACCCGCTCACTCGCTCGTGAGCTCGGTGGCCGCATCCTCGCCAACTCGGTCGCGCCGGGCTTCTTCGCCTCGGAGATGTCCGCGGTCCTAGGCCAGACCCAGCTCGACCAGATCGTCCGCCGTACTCCGACCGGTCACCTGACCGAGCCGGAGGACGTGCTGCCGGTCGTCCGCATGCTCCTGCTGGAGAACACGAACATGAACGGTCAGGTGCTGGTCGTGGACGGCGCCGCCTCGATCTGAGTCAGGCCCTCGACCAGCTCCGGTTCGGTGCGGAACCAGTTCCACGGGCGGACGCTGATCACGATCATGGTCAGGCTGAGTCCGGCGTACACCAGCGCGCCGATGAAGGCTGCGTGAACCCCGTCGACCAGGACCTCGCGCGGTACGACGGAGGTCGAGTTGCGGCTCGCCGTGCCGAAGATCGTGACCAGGATGCCTAGGCCCAGTGCGCCGCCGACCTGCTGGACCACGTTCAGCATGCCGGACGCGGCGCCCGAGTCCTGCGGTGCGACACCGGAGATGGCCCGGCCGACCAGCGGGATGAAGATCATCCCGGCACCGCCGCCGAACAGCAGCAGCGGACCGACCACGTCGTGCAGGTAGGTGCTGTGCGCGTCCAGTCGCGTCAGCCACACCGTGCCCAGTACGACCAGCGTCGATCCGGCCAGCATCAGCTTCGCGCCGTCGATCCGGGCGACCAGCCGCGGTACGACGCGCGACGCGGTGAACAGCAGACCGGTCATCGGCAGGAAGGCCAGGCCGGCAGACAGCGGGCTGAGTGCGAGCACGCCCTGCAGGTACTGGGTCAGGAAGAAGAACATCCCGAACATCGTCCCGACGACGAGCAGCATGGTCAGGTACGACGTCGACCGCGCGGCGGACTTGAACAGCCGCAGCGGCACGATCGGGTGGCTGACCCGGCGCTCGATCAGTACGAACGAGACCAGCAGCACCACCCCGACCGCGAAGGCTGCGAGTACTTCGGCCGACGTCCAGCCGGCTTCGGCGACCCGGATGAAGCCGTAGACGAGTGACGTGATGCCGAGCGTCGACGTGAGCGCACCGGCCACGTCGAACCGACCGGTCTCAGGCTCGGTCTCGGTCAGCACGCGTCGCGCGGCGAAGACCAGCGCGATGCCGATCGGGACGTTCACGAACAGGCCCCAGCGCCAGGACGCCCACTCGGTCAGCATGCCTCCGAGGACCAGGCCGACGCTGCCGCCGCCGGACGAGACGAGGCTGTAGTAGCCGAGCGCCTTCATCCGCTCGGGACCTTCGCGGTACGTGAGCATGAGCAGCGTCAGCGCGGCCGGAGCCGCGATGGCGCCACCGATGCCCTGCAGGACCCGGGCGGCGAGCAGCAGCTCCGCGTTCGGCGCGAGACCGCCGAGCAGCGAGGCGAGCGTGAAGACACTGATACCGGTGATGAACACCCGGCGGCGGCCGAGCAGGTCACCGGCGCGGGCGCCGAGCAGCAGGAGACCGCCGAACGCGAGGGCGTAGGCGTTCTGTACCCACGACAGGCTGGACGGGCTGAAATGCAGGGCCTGCTGGATATGCGGCATCGCGATGTTCACCACGGTGCCGTCGAGGATCACCATCAGCTGGGTGACCAGGATGACTGCGAGTACTACCCCCGGCCGCCGAGCGGGCGTGCCGGATCTGGCGCCGGCCGGCGCCGCGGCTGTTGCCGACATGTTGCTCCTTACCCCGGAGGGGTTACAGTTGTGAGAGAAAGCGGAGCGCTCCTCCGGATACGATACGGAGGCATCCTCCGCTTTGCAAGCGATATTCTGAAGAAACCCGTGCGAGGAGGTTGGATGGCGCCGCAACCGCTGCCGTGCACGCGGCCGACCCGTGCGGACGCGGCCCGGAACTACGACCGCCTGGTGACGGCCGCCCGGGAGACCTTCGCCGAGCACGGCACCGACAGTTCGCTGGAGGAGATCGCCCGCCGCGCCGGCGTCGGCATCGGCACGCTGTACCGGCGATTCCCGAGCCGGACCGCGCTGCTCGAGGCCGTCTACGTCGAGGAGATCCAGTCGGTCTGCGACCGGGCGTACGACTTCGACCGTGAGTTGGAGCCGTTCGATGCACTGGCCGCGTGGCTGCGCAGCTTCCTCGGGTACGGCCTGTCCAAGGGCACGCTGGCCAGCGAGCTTACGGTTGCCCTAGGCAAAGATTCGCCGTTCTTCAAGGCCTGCAAGGTGAACGTGCAGGAGGCCGGGAATCTCCTGTTGAACAAGGCGAAAGCGGCCGGCGAGGTGCGGGCGGAGCTCGACCTGGCCGATGTGATGCGGCTGGTCGGCGGCATCAACATGGGTCGCGACATCGAGCCCGAGCAGGCCAACCGCCTGCTCGACATCGTGTTGTGCGGGCTCAGGCCCGCTGCTGCCGCAGCCTCTCCAGCGAAGGGTTAGCAGCGTCCCGCTCGGTGTAGTTGAGCTCCTGGACCGGCCACTCGATCGCCAGCTCCGGGTCGAACAGATCCACGGCCACCCGCTCCGGCGACCAGTGCTCGTTCACCAAGAAGTTGTACGTCGTGTGCGGCGTCACCGTGCAGAACGAGTTCCCGACCTCACGCGGCACATACAACGCCTGCTCCGGACCGAGCTCGAACGTCTCCACCCGGCCGAAGGTCTCGTTGTCCCGCAGGTCGACGATCGCCGCGAACACCCGGCCCGACGAGGGCGACATGTACTTGTCCCACGGCTCGGCATGAATGCCACGGACGATTCCGGCTTCGGCGAAGTACGCCACGTTGTGCTGCACGACGTCCATCCCGAGCTCGGCCAGCTTCTCGCGGTGGAAGTTCTCCTTGAACCACCCGTCGTCGTTGGGCTTCACCTCGAGCTCGATCCGCAGTACTCCGGGGATGGTGGTCTCCTCGATCTTCACCTCCGCACCTGCCGGCGGGCGTCGAGCTGGGCCTGGTCGGCGGCCGTCAGGCCCGCGTGCCATCCGGCGCCGTTGGTGATCCGCGTCCGCCGGGTCGTCGTGTTCGGGAACAGTTGCGTGAACAGCGCGTCCACCTGCTCCTCCCGCTTGGCCAGCACCGGCAGCAGCCGACCCGCATCCGCTTCCGGTACGGCGGCCTGGGTCGCGGCCGCGGTCTGCTCCAGCCGCTCGCCGATCCGCAACGCGTACGCCATCAGGAACGACTGCCGGAACGAGCGCGTCCTCGACTCGCCGCGATGGCCAATATGCTTGCCGGCAGCAATCATCGCCCGGTTCGCCTGCACGAGCAGCGAGGTGCTGAGGATCTCGGTGTGCTGCAGATCAACCTCTGCGCCGACGATCGTGACCACGGCCAGGTCGTCGATCACGACCGTCCGGCACCGGTTCGCCGACGCGACCGCGCCGACCAGCTGAGCCTTGGCCGACACGTACGGCGTCTCGACCCACAGCCGCCGCGCAGCGGAGTCGTCCGGGAGCTCCACGTCCGCCTCGACCAGCGCACTGTCCAGCGAGAACTTGGCCATCAACTCCTGCGCCTTCCCCGACAGCGCCTCGGCCTCATCCGGAAACTCGGTCGCCTCCGCCTTGGCGAGCAGCGCACGGATCCGCGCCAGCATCTTCCCGTTCGCCGGCACGACATGGTGCGCCTGGCGGACCGCCGTGCCGGGCAGGGGAAAGATCCGCGCGAGGACCGGGAGCGTTTGGAGGAAACCGGCCAGGGACAGCGCGTGGTGCAAGGTGAGGTAGCGGCCGACGCGAGCACCAGCGGCCCACGCGGTCAGGCTCAGCTCGGTGAAGGGCTGCGGCACGCCGAGGTCACTCAGTTGCTCAAGCCAACGAGAGTCGATCGTCGCGGCCTTGTAGCCCACGTGTTCGGCAGCGATCGCGGCCAGCAGCAGCGGCTCGACGCCGGGATCCAGACTGCGGCGGCCGTGCTGGACGACGTCGGCCGGCGCCCAGCCGCGCTCCCAGGTGGTGCGGAGCAGACCGGTGAGGAACGCCTGCACACAACGGTCCACCTGCGCCTGGTCACGCTCGTCGTACGCGCCCAGGCGGGCCAGGTGTTCGTCGGCGCGATCGTCGCGCACCGCCACGACGGCAGCCGTGATCGGTAACAATCGCAGGATTTCCTCGTCACTCACGCCGTCGAGTCTGACACTCGGCGAAGTTCCTGCCCAAACGGGAACGCGTTCCCTTGTGGATAACCCCCGCGAGTCTGCAGGCTGCCCGAAAGGACGCTGACGAAGCGGAGCCGGGCACCTAGCCTGGCGGCAACACATCGGGGAGGGGACTGGAATGACGTTGACGGTGGGGGAACTGCGCACGGCATTGAGCGGGACCGTGTTCGCACCGCAGGACGCAGGGTACGACGAGGCTCGGCGGCTGTGGAATGCCGAGCACGTCCGGGAGCCGGCCGTGATCGCCCAGGTGCATTCGGCCGAGGATGTCCAGGCCGCCGTTCGGTACGCGGTGGCGGAGGGACTGGAGATTGCCGTCCGCGGCGGCGGCCACAACATGGCAGGGCTGTCGTCGGTGGACGGTGGTCTGATGATCGACCTGAGCCGGCTCAACCAGGTCAGTGTCGATCCCGAGGCGCGGCGCGCCCGCGTCGGAGGCGGAGCGCTGCTGCGGGACCTCGACGGCGCTACGCAGGAGCACGGTCTCGCCGTACCGGCGGGCATCGTCAGCCACACCGGCGTCGGTGGGCTCACGCTCGGCGGCGGTATGGGTCTGCTGACCCGGATGCACGGACTCAGCATCGACAACCTGGAGTCGGTCCAGGTCGTCACCGCCGACGGCAGCATCCTGCGTGCCGCCGAGGACGAGAATGCCGACCTGTTCTGGGCCGTCCGCGGTGGCGGCGGCAATTTCGGGGTCGTCACCGAGTTCGAGTTCCGGTTGCACCAGGTCGGGCCGATCGTGCAGTACGGCATCGCGTTCTGGGGCCAGGAGCAGGGCGCCGAGCTGCTGCGTGCCGCGCGCGACGTGATCCCGGCGCTGCCGCGCGAGGTCAACGTGGTGATCGCCTGTCTGAACGCGCCACCTGCCCCGTTCGTCCCACCGGAGCACCACTTCAAGCTCGGGTATGCCGTCGTGGTCGTGGGCTTCGGGTCACCCGAACAGCACGCCGAGGCGATGGCGCAGCTCCGTGGGCTGGTGCCGCCGCTGTTCGAGTTCGCCACCCCGATGCCGTACGCCGCCGTGCAGCAACTGCTCGACGAACCGAACGCGTGGGGTGCGTACCACTACGAGAAGGGCACGTACCTCGAAGCGCTGACCGACGCGGCGATCGATGTGATCACCGACCAGGTCCCCCGGAAGACGTCGCCGATGTCGGCGACGATGTTCTACCACCTCGACCAGGGCTACCTCGAGACGCCGGACGACGCCACGGCGTTCAGCGGACAGCGGGCCGAGCGCTACGCGATGTTCGTGATCGCGACCACGCCCGTCCTCGAAGCGCTGGAACCGGAGCGGGCCTGGGCACGGTCGTTCTGGGACGCCATCCAGCCGCATGCGATCAGCATCGGCAGCTACGTCAACGGTATGGCCGAGCCCGAGGAGGCGCGGATCCGGGCGTCGTACGGCGACAAGTACGAACGGCTGGTGGAGCTGAAGCGGAAGTACGACCCGGACAACGTGTTCCGCCGGAACCAGAACATCAACCCAGCGGCAGCTGGTAGCTGATGAACTTCTGATGAGTGACGAAGCCGAGGCCCTCGTACAGACCGAGGGCTCCGGTCGGGTTGTCGGCGTCGACGCCGAGCGCGGCCCGCTGGTACCCGGCCTCTGCGGCCTTGGCGAGCACCTTCGCCAGGGCCGCACGGGCCAGTCCGCGTCCGCGGTACGCCCGCCGGGTGCCGACCTGGCCGATGTACAGCTCCCGGACTCCGGTCACCTCGGTGTCGGCGTCCCACTCGTAGGCGTTGGCGTACGCCGCCACGACGTCGTCGTCCAGGACGTAGTACGACTGCTGGCCGCGGAAGGCGCGTGATCCGACATTCCTGGCTCGCCAGCCCTCCGTGGTGGGCGGCGTCCAGCCCCAGTGGTCGGAGAAGGCCTCGTAGTGGGCCAGCCGCAACGCTTCCTCGTACGACGTGTCGTACGACCTCAGCCTGAGTCCGTCGGGCACCGGCGCGTCCGGGACCGGCTGGTCGAGCGGCCGGCGCATGTCGAAGAAGTACCGCTCCTCCTCGAAGCCGAGGTTGCGCAGCATCCGGTCCGCGCCGGCATTGGTGCTGCTCGCGCCGACGCCGACCTGACCGGGGGCGTCTGGGTGCTTGGCGGTGTGCAGTTCGCCGGCGCGCTGGATCAGCCAGCGCATCAGCGTCGTGCCGAGGCCCTGCCGGCGCCACTCCGGGTGGATGGTGCCCTCGACGTTGACCCGGTCCACGTCCACCACGGCGGACTTCACGTGCGCGATGCCGTAGCCGATCATCCGCTCGCCGGACCACAGGCTGATCGTGTCGTGGGCCAGGTCGAGGTGCGGTTGCTCCAGATGCTCGGCCAGGTCGTCGGCGCTGTAGTTCTCGCCGTCCTGGTCCACCTCTTCCTTGGCGGCGACGAGCTCCGCCCACGCCTCGACATCACCCTTGTCGATCGGGCGCGCCTCGATCCCCTCCGGCCACCTCATGGCACGAAGGTACGGCGTCCGAAGGGTCGAGGCACGTCAATTAACCGAGGGGGTGTCAAACACCCCCTAGCTGCTCGGCGAGCCACCGCACCGCCATCGGGTAGCGGTACTCGATCCCGCCGTGCGTGCCCTCGAACAGCTCGAAGTGCATCCGTTCGTCCGGCAGACCGGCCTGCTGCGCGGCTCGGTGGAACGCGGTCGCGCCCAGGTCGAGGTAGTACTCGTCCTGCTTGCCCGCGTCGATCCACACCGCGCGCAGCGAACGCAGTGCATCGGCGTACTGCGGCTCCTTGACCATCTCCACCGGGTCCCGCGACAGCCAGCGCGCCCAGACGTCCGGGACGATCGACCCGAGGTCGTCGAACGGCAGTAGTACGGTGCCGTCGGGCTCAGCGGAGTACGCCGACGCGTAGCCGTACATCTCCAGCAGGTGCAGGTCCTCGTTCGTCGTACGGCCGGTCCGGGTCGCGAGCACCTCGAAGTACTTCTCGTAGCTGCCGCCGTACTTGTCCCGCAGCGTCCGCGCACGCTCCGGGAACTCCGGCCGGTAGCAGACGTCGAAGAGCGCGTCACCGGCGTGGGTGGCGAGTGCCCCGAACACGTCCGGCCGCAGCAACGGCGTCACCATCGCGGTGTAACCACCACTGGACTTACCCGTCACGGCGCGGTGGTCGCGGTCGGCCACGGTCCGGTACGTCGAATCGATCCACGGCACGATCTCGTCGCACAGGTACGACTGGTACTGCCCGGTGCCCGGCGAGTCGAGGCACTGGCTGCCGCCGTACTTCGTCCAGGAGTCGACGAACACCACTACTGCCCGGGGCACGCTCTCGTCCGCGAACATCGCGTCCAGCAACTCCGGATACGGCTGGCGGAACGGAGTCCGGTTGAACCACATCCCGACGTGACCGGTGTAGCCCATCGTCACGTAGATGGACGGGTAGCGGTCCTCCGACTCGTCGTACCCCGGCGGCAGGTAGACCAGCACCGGGCGCTCGTGCGGATCGCCGAGCGGGTTCCCGCGCAGCAGTTCGCTGGTGAACGTCAGTTGTTCCAAGCGTCCGTTGAGCTCGGCCGACCACGGCAGCATCGGTACCTCCAGTGAGTCACATCGCGTCAGGGGCCTCGATACCGAGCAGGCCGAGTCCATCCTGCAACACGGCGCGGGTCGCGGTGCAGAGGGCGATCCGGCTTGCTTTGGTCGTGCCTTCGCTGCCGAGAACCGGGCACTGCTCGTAGAAGGTGGAGAGGGCGGACGCTACGTCGTACAGATACGTGCAGAGTCTGTGCGGCTGGAGCGTCTCGGCGACCTGTGCGACGGTGGCGGCGAAGCCGGTGAGGAGGAGGGCCAGCCGCTGCTCGGCGGGGTCCTTGAGTTCCGTGACCTCTGTTGATGCCTCGGCCTTGGACAAGAGTCTCGTGAGCCTGGCGTGCGCGTACTGGAGGTACGGGCCGGTATTGCCAGTCATCGCGACCATCCGGTCCAGGTCGAATACGTAGTCGTTGCCCCGGTCGCTCGACAGGTCGGCGTACTTGACGGCGCCGATACCGACTGCCCGTGCGGTCGCTGCCCGGTCGACTCCGTCCCTGCCTTCCAGCAGAGAGTCGGCCCTGGCGACTGCGCTGTCCAGTAGTTCGACCAGCTTGACCGTGCCGCCGGCTCTGGTTTTGAAGGGCTTTCCGTTCGGTCCGAGGACGGTGCCGAACTCCACGTGCTCGGCCGGCACGGTCTTCGGTAGCCAGCCGGCCGTCCGGGCCAGCGTGAAGATCATGTCGAAGTGCAGCGCCTGCCGGTGGTCCACGACGTACACGATCCGGTCGGCGCGGAGGGTGTTGATCCGGTGTCTGATCGCGGCCAGGTCTGTCGCGCTGTAGCCGAATCCGCCGTCGGACTTCCGGACGATCACGGGGAGCGGACTGCCGTCGCGCCCGAGGAATCCGGGGAGGAAGGCGCACATGGCGCCGTCCGATTCGGTCAGGAGGGCCTGGTGCTCGAGGTCGGCGACCACCTGTGGGAGGTCGTCGTTGTAGGCGCTTTCGCCGACGACGTCTTCTCTTGTGAGGTTCGAGCCGAGTAGGGCGTAGACCTTCTCGAAGTCGTCGAGGGAGACGTCCACCATGTGTTGCCAGCTGGCGAGGGTCTCCGGATCGCCGGACTGGAGCTTGACGACCCGCAGTCTGGCCTTGTCGGCGAAGTTGCCATCGGCATCGAAATGCTTCCGGCTCCGCTCGTACAGGTGCTGCAATCCCTCCAGATCAAGGGATTCTGCGGTCCCGCCCTCCTCGAGGAGCTGCTCGATCATCATGCCGTACTGCGTTCCCCAGTCGCCGACGTGGTTCTGCCGGATCACCTCGTACCCGACGTACGTCAGCACGTTGCACAGTGCGTCGCCGATGACCGTGGACCGGAGATGGCCGACGTGCATCTGCTTCGCGACGTTCGGCTGCGAATAGTCGACGACGACCCGTTGACCGTTGCTGGTAAAGGATTCCGGCGCGTTGACGGCCTTGGCCAGGGTGGACGGCAGCAGCGTCAGGTTGATGAATCCCGGCCCGGCGATGGTTGGCTGCTCGCAGAGGTCGTCGAGGCTCAGCTCTTGCAGCAGGCGTGCCGCGACCTCGCGCGGCGGCTGTTTCAGCGCATTGCCGATCCGCAGGGCCAGATTGCTCTGGTAGTGGCCGAACTCGGGCTTGGTGGCCGCCCGCAACTCCGGGTCGTAGGGCGTGCCGAAGGCGGCCTCGGCGGCAGCGGACAGTCTGGTGGCCAGGACAGGCAGAACTGCGGACATGACAGGGTCCTTCGAAGAGACGCGACTGGAACAGGCTGGGGTGTTCAGACAGTGCGTCGTCGTCGCAGGCTGAAGCTCACGCGCAGGGCGTGGGACGGCTTCAGGCTGATCGACATGTCAGCCATTATGCACGAAGTACGCCGAGGGCGCCGGTGACCGGTCGGCCAACGGCACGATCGCCGGGACGTCGGTCTCGGCCAGGAAGACCCGTCGTACGACGCGCTCGGCCGCTTTGCCGTCGTCGAACTCGCAGAACTTCTCCCGGTAGAGGTGCCGATGCTTGGCCGCCTCCGGCGTCGCGAACGTGCCGTTCCGCAACGCGGCGAACAGTTCGTCGGACGACCGCGCCACCACCCCGGGCGGGAAGTCGGCGACGTCGAAGTACGTCCCGCGCCGGCTGTTGTAGAACCCCAGGTCCTCGACGTGCAGCATGATCGGCCGGTCGAGGTTCGCGTAGTCGAAGGTGATCGACGAGTAGTCCGAGATCAGTACGTCGGCCGCCAGCATGAGGTCCTCGACCCGCGGATGGCGGGAGACGTCGAGCACCTTGCCGTCGTGCGATTCCGGTGCCGTGGACAACGAATAGTGCGTCCGTACCAGCACCCGTCCGTGGTCGCCGGCCGCCTCGGCCAGCTGGCCCGGGTCGAGCTGGAGGCCGGTGCCGCCGAGATCCTTCAACCCGGTCGGCAGGCGGACCGAGTCGACCCCGTCGCGGAAGGTCGGCGCGTAGAGGATGACCAGGTGTGAGTCGTCGAAGCCCAGCTCGGCCCGGATCCGCCGGACGTCGTCGAGGGTCGCGGTGAGCAGCCGGTCGTTGCGCGGGTAGCCGTACTCGAGCTCCTCGAAGTACGACGGGTAGGTGCGCTCCCAGATCTCCGAGGAGTACCGGTTCGAGGAGATGTTGAAGTCCCAGCGGTCGACCTGGCGCATCAGCTCCTCGAGGTCGAGGCCCTTCGCCGCCTGCGGGAAGTTGCGCAGATCGGTGCCCATCGTCTTCAGCGGCGTACCGTGCTGGGTCTGCAGGTGGATCTGGCCTTCGCGCTTCTCGAGCTCCTTCGGCCAGTTCATGTTGCTGACGAAGTACGTCGCCTTGCCGAGCAGCTTCTCGTACGCCGGGGAGCCCGCGACGACGTACTCGATGCCCTCCGGGATCGCGCTCAGGTGATCGTTGTCGACCACCCAGACCCCGCGGATGTGCGGCGCGAGCTCGGCTGCCTTCTCGTAGATCGCCCGCGGGTTGCAGGCGTACTGCTTGAACCAGTACGCCGTGTACGCGGCCAGGTTCGGGTCGAGCTTGCTCCGGCGCAGCATCTTGCGGACTGTCTTTCGCGGGCTCGGGCCGTGCAGCATCCTCGAGCTGAGCTTGAGCGTCGAGTAGGTCGCGTAGTCGTCGTGGATCAGCAACCAGCGCTTGAATCCACGCGCCGTCCGATCCGTGGTGTAGCCCTCGGGCTTCCAGCGCTTGGCGAACGCGTGGGCGGCGTGGAAGAACTCGGCCCGGTCGTCGGGGGCGATCCGCTCCGGCTTCGCGAGTACGGCGACGATGTGGTCCAGCGACCGGTCGAACGCGAACCGTCGCCAGCCGGCCAGCTCCGGGTCGGACTGGATGAACGCGTGCACGCGGTCGTACTGGTCGAAGATGTCCCACTGGCGGCGTCCGCCGGTGGCGTGGATGTTGCCGCCGGTCCGGTGCTGCCGGTAATGCACGACGACCCGGTCCAGGGTGGCGATCCGCTCGGCGGTCAGCATCGTCGAGTACGTCCAGGGCGCGTCCTCGTAGAACCCGGAGGTGAACGCGAAGCTGTGCCGGGTGAGGAACTCCCGCCGGTACGCCTTGTTCCAGACCACCTCGAGGAAGGTCAGGAAGATCGGCCGCTCGGCCGCGGTGAACACCCCGGCCCCCTCCCTCGCGAACGCCTCCTGGCGCTGGCTCGCGACGACCCGGCCGTCCCAGAAGATCCGCTCGTAGCCGAACATCACGATGTCCGGCTGGTTCGTGTTGTCGATCCGGGCGGCGATCGCGTCCAGCGAGCCCGGCGTGTAGGTGTCATCCGCGTCCAGGAACAGCACATACTCGCCGCGGCACTCCTTCAGCCCGGCGTTCCGCGTCAGCCCGAGCCCGATGTTCTCGTCCAGATGCAGCGCCCGGACCCGCGGGTCCGCAGCGGCATACTCATCCAGGATCCGGCCCGAGCCGTCCGGGTCCGCGTCGTCGACCCCGATCACCTCGAAGTCGGTGAACGACTGGCTCAACACAGAGTCCAAGCACGGCCGCAACCACGCCCGCGAGCCATGGCAGGGGACCACAATGCTGAACCTGGGGACGGTGCCGAGCGCCATACGACGTCATCCTAGGCTGCACGCATGAGTACTGACGTGTTCGAGCCGTTGGGCGGGCTGGAGGGGGTCGGGTCGGCGGCGGCTGCGGCCCGGGATGCGGTCGACGTGCTGCTCCGGGACCGGGGGCTGCGCCGGGTCGGTTCGGACATGACAGCCGAGGCTTTGCTGCGCGGCGCCCATGCGTCCGCCGCCCTCGCCGGCAGTACGTCGACACCGGACGAGGTACGCCGGGGCGCTGCCGACGGACTGGCCTCCGGCGCGGTCCGGCTGACCGGTGAACTGATGGCGCTCGCGCCGCAGCTGGACAAGGCGCCAGTGCAGGTCTGGACCAGACTGCACCAGTTGGCCGCGGCCGATCTGAGCGACGAGGACCAGTTGGGCCATCTCCGGACCAGTCGGGAGCCGTTGCCCGACGACATCCCCGGGCTGCCGCCGGCACCGGGAGCGGACGAGATGTGGGAGCGGTTGAGCGCTCTCGCGCAGAACCTGACCCGCCCGACCAAGGCGCCCGGGCTGGTCGTGGCCGCGATCGTGCACGCCGAGCTCGCCGTCCTCCGCCCGTTCCCGAGCGCGAACGGACTGGTTGCCCGGGCCGCCGAACACTGCCTATTGGTTGCCCGAGGCATCGACCCGGTCGCGGTCACGGTCCCCGAAGGTGGTCACTATGTGTTGCAGGCATCGTATGCGAGCGGGCTGACCGACTACGCAGTGCAAGGATTGACCGGAGTTCGTGATTGGTTGCTGCGGTCCTGCGAAGTCGTGACAAAAGGTGCCGAGCTGTCCCCGCTCGTGTCCTGAGCGCACATGCGGACGGCGTTCTCGCATTGAGAACGCCGTCGCTGGCACAACACCCTGGTTACCATGCGTGCACCGGTTTGCCGCCACAGGACTGGCCTGGGTCGCGCTGCCCGTTTGGGATGGGCTGGTCGCCGCGTGGGTGCCTGGTTGCCGTGCAATCTCTACCGGACCCGAAAGTCCTTTGTGCTTCCTTTGTACTCCTGAAACCCCTTTCTGGGAAGGGGATGCGGTGCCTTCATGGAGTTGAGAACAATGAAGCTCTCTTCAGCTTTCAAGCACTCCGCGAACGCCGTCGGGAGGCCAGCAACAGCGCCCCCGCGGCAACGGCCGCGACCACGCCGGCGGCTACGGCAGGCCGCCGTACGCCGGGGAAACCCACGCGTTCGGCGGGCTCGGCGAACTCCAGCACCGGCCACCCGCGCTGGACCGCGACGCGGCGCAACGCCTTGTCCGGGTTGACCGCGAACGGGTGCCCGACCGCGGCCAGCAGCGGCTCGTCGGTGATCGAATCCGAGTAACCGTAGGAGGTTGCGAGGTCGTAACCCTCGGCAGCGGCCAGGGCCTCGATCGCGGTCACCTTGTTCGGACCGTACGCATAGTCGGCGATCTCGCCGGTGTACTTGCCATCGGCAACCACCATCCGGGTCGCGATCACCTTGTCGGCGCCGAGCATCGCACCGATCGGTTCGACCACCTCGGCGCCGGACGACGACACGATCACCACGTCCCGGCCGGCCGCGTGGTGCTGCGCGATCAGCTCGACGGCCTCGGTGTGGATCATCGGCCGGACGATGTGGTCCAGGGTGTCGGCGACGATCGCCTTGACCGTCGCGACGTCCCAGCCGGTGCACATCGCGGAGATGTACTCGCGCATCCGCTCCATCTGGTCGTGGTCGGCGCCGCCGAGCAGGTAGACGAACTGGGCGTACGCACTGCGCAGCACGGTCCGGCGGTTGATCAGTCCACCGGCGTAGAACGGCCGGGAGAACGCGAGCGTGCTCGAGCGCGCCAGAATGGTCTTGTCCAGATCGAAGAAGGCCGCCGATCGAGCCGTCCCGGGGTGCGCCATGGGACCGAGCATAGGCAGCTGAGCGAAACGCCGAGGGACCCGGGCTTTTGTGTGGGCCGGTATCCCGTTAGACTGGTGGGCAGTGTGACAGTGACACTGGCCGGAAGCGCCCGTTCGGGCGCGACCAGCGCTCGGGCAACAGACGTTCAGTCGAAATTGAACTGAGATGTGTGAAGCCCGGTCTCGGGGGGTACATACCTCCTGACAGTGGCAGACTGTCGCCTCCTGAACGGCCCCCGGCTCCTCCCCCCGAGCCCGTGGCCGAAGACGGCCCCCGGTCACCCCCCCCGCCGGGGGCCGTCGCCTTTCTCCCTTCAGCCAAGTAAGCGTAAAGATTCTCGCTTTTCCGTGTGTGAGAGCGTTCCCACTTTATGTAGGGTCTTGACAATGTAATTGCTTGGTCACAGGTTGTAGAACATGAAACCGCCTGCGTACCGCCCCCAGGCAGCGGTCGTCATCAGCCTGCTCGCCGTACTCATGGCCTTCCTGGCCCCCGGTTCCGCCTCCGCGGCTACCAATCTCGTCACGAACGCCGGCTTCGAGTCCGGCACGCTCTCCGGCTGGTCGTGTCCCGCCGGCGGCGTCACCACGACCGCTCCGCACTCCGGCTCGTACGCCCTCCAGGCGACACCGAGCGGCAGCGACATCGCCCGGTGCTCGCAGTCCATAGCGGTACAGCCCAATACGGCGTACACGCTCTCGGCGTGGGTCAAGGGATCGAATGTCTACCTGGGCGTGGACGGTGGTGCCAGTACGTGGACAACGTCGTCCACCTGGAGCCAGTTGACGGTTCCGTTCACCACGGGCGCCTCGGCGACCTCGGTGACGATCTACGTCCACAGCTGGTACGCGCTCCCGGCGTACCAGGCCGACGACGTCGTACTGGATGGTCCTGGTGGTACGCAGGACACCACGCCGCCGTCGACGCCAGGTGGTCTGACGGTCGGCAGCCCGACCTCGAACTCGCTGAAGCTCAACTGGTCCGCTGCCTCCGACGCGAACGGGATCGACCACTACGACGTGGTCCGCGGGACCGGCGCCGCCCAGAGCGTCGGCAACGTCACCAGCTGGACCGCCACGGGCCTTGCCGCTAGTACGACGTACTCCTTCAAGGTGCGGGCCTGCGATCCGAGCGGCAACTGCTCGCCGTACGGCGCAACCGTGTCGGGCACGACGTCGGACGGCGGCACCAACCCGCCCGCCGGCAATCTGCCCGCGCATGTGCTCACCGGGTACTGGCAGAACTTCAACAACGGCGCGACGGTGCAGAAGATCTCCGACGTCCCTGCGGCGTACGACCTGATCGCAGTGGCCTTCGCTGACGCGGACTCGTCCCGGCCGGGTGCCATCACGTTCAACCTGGACAGTGCTGGGCTCGGTGGTTACACGGTCGCGCAGTTCAAGGCCGACATCGCGGCAAAGCAGGCGGCCGGTAAGAAGGTCATCCTGTCCGTCGGCGGCCAGAACGGCACCATCTCCGTTGCTGATCCCACAGCGGCCTCCAACTTCGCATCCAGTGCGCTGTCGGTGCTGCGGACCTACGGATTCGACGGGATCGACATCGACCTGGAGAACGGGGTCAACGCGCAGTACATGGGTCAGGCGCTGCGCAGCCTGCAGAGTCAATTCGGTAGCGGACTCGTGATCACCATGGCGCCGCAGACGATCGACATGCAGAGCACATCGTTCGAGTACTTCAAGCTGGCGCTGGCGATCAAGGACATCCTGACCATCGTCAACGTGCAGTATTACAACTCCGGCTCGATGAACGGCTGCGACGGACAGGTCTACTCGCAGGGCTCGGTCGACTTCATCACCGCCCAGGCCTGCATCATGCTGCAGGGCGGCCTGCGTCCCGACCAGGTCGGCCTCGGCCTGCCGGCGTCGTCGCGGGCGGCGGGCAGCGGGTACGTCTCGCCCACCGTCGTCAACAACGCTCTGGACTGCCTGACCAAGGGCACCGGCTGCGGCAACTACAGGCCGAGCTCCCCGTGGCCCTCGCTGCGTGGAGCGATGACCTGGTCGACCAACTGGGACGCGTCGAACGGCAATCAGTTCGCGAACCAGGTCGGCAGCCACGTGCACGCGCTGCCCTGATCATGCACAGTTATCGACCGGCTCCGGTGCTGGAGGCGCTCGGTGTCTGCTCGGAGGACGAGCAGCTCTACCGGGCACTTCTGGCCCGGCCGGAGTCCACGGCAACTGACCTGACCACGTTCGTCGACTGGCCCGCCAACCGGGTCGGGCGGCATCTACGGTCCCTGCTGTCGCTCGGCCTGGCGTCCCGTACGCCAGGCCGTCCGGCCCGCTACGTGCCCGCAGTACCGGAGGCTGCCGTCGAGCTACTCGCACTGCGGAAGCAGGCTGCGATCGTGGAGGCCAGGCTGGGTGCTTCGGTGCTGACTGCCGAGTTCCGGCAGCCGGACGCGTTCACAGTGATCCGGGGCGCCGAGGCGATCGCGCAGCGGTTCTACCAAGCGCAGCAGTGCGCGCAGGACGAAGTACTGGTGCTGGACCGCATGCCGTACGCCGTGGAGCCGCGTCGGGCGCACGGTGTGAGGTACCGGACGATCTACGACATGGCGTCGTTGTCGGAGCCTGGAGATCTGATCGCGGCCCGATCCTCGGGCTGCTGCCGGATGCTGCGCGACGTACCACTCAAGCTGATCGTCATCGACCGCCGGACTGCTCTGCTGCCGACGGCATCCGATGTGGTCGTCGAGCTAGGTCCGTCCAGCCTCCTGGACGCTCTGCTCCGCCTCTTCGACCTCTTGTGGCAGCAGGCGAGTCCATTGACGCCGGCGGTCTCCGAAGGTCCGCTGACGCCAGACGACCAGCAGCTCCTGTCGCTGGCTGCAGCAGGCCTGACAGACCAGGCCATAGCCCGCCGCCTAGGAGTGGCTCAACGAACCGTAGAACGGCGAATGCAACGCATTCTCAAGGCACTGGACGCCACGACTCGCTTCCAGGCCGGACTTCGCGCCGGGCAGCGCGGGCTGCTCGTCTAGTCGGTGACGTCAGCCACTGTTGCGTTCAGAGCCTTGTTGAGCGCCTGGGCGTCCACGGTGATGCCAACACCGTGGTCCCCACCGCCGATGGAGATAGTGCCGGTGATCCGCTCGTCCGCGATCACCGGCCAGGCGTGCGTGCTACCGAGCGGCGTGATCGTCCCGCGGACGTAGCCGGTGACGTCGAACGCAGTGTCCTTGTCGGGCATCGAGATCCGATTGACGCCGAGCAACGACCGCAGCTTCGGCCACGCGATCTCGCGGTCACCTGGCACCAGGACGAACCGGTAGTCGTCGTCCGCCAGCCGGACGACGATCGTCTTGATCAACCGGGCCGGCTCGATACCCCGCGCCGCCGCGGCCTCCTCCAACGATTTCACCCGGCCGTGCCTGGTCACCTCGTAGGAAAGGCCCAACTGGTCAGCCGCATCCGTCGCCTTCGTCACCTGGCTAGTTTTGCACCTTGCTCGGAACGTTCTTGAGCAGGACGGCCAGGATGAACGTCACGACGAACAGTGCCCCTGCCTCCGCGGCCACCCCGGTCCACTCCGCGCGGCTCCACGCCGTACCTGCGAGGCCTCCGAAGACCGAGGATCCGAGGTAGAAGGAGAAGAGGTACATGCTGGACGCCTGCCCGGTCCCGACTCCGCTCGCGTGCGCTCGAGCCGGCACCCAGCCGCTGGCTACTCCGTGCACTGCGAAGAACCCGGCAGTCATCACGGCCAGGCCCAGCACGATCAGCGGCAGGGGAGCGGCGAGCGTGATGGCCACTCCGGCCAGGGTGACCAGACACCCGATCGGCACGACTGCCCGTCGTCCGTAGCGGTCGGCGAGGGATCCAGCTGTCGCGGAGCCGGCCGAGCCGAGCAGGTAGACACCGAAGACCAGCCCTGCTGCTCCAGCGCTCAGTTGGTACGGCGAGCTGGACAGTCGGAAGACCGCTCCGTTGTAGACGGCCACGAACGCACCGACTGCTGTCGCGGCGATCCCGTAGAGGGCTAGTAGGGCTGGATCTTTCAGCACCTGGACCGAGAACAGGTCGCGTCGGCGACGGGCCGGGTTTGGTCGGAAGTTGCGTGACGCGGGAAGGAGCAGCCAGACGACAGCGGCGCACAGTACGCCGACCGCGGCGATTCCACCGGTCGCGAACCGCCAACCGCCGAGGTCCGCCAAACCTCCCGCGATCAAGCGTCCAGCCATGCCGCCGACCGCAGTACCGGCGATGTAGAGGCCGCTGGCCCGCGCGTGGCTGTCCTGGTGCACCTCCTCGCGCAGATAGGCCATCGCGACCGCGGGCAGACCGGCCATCGCGATTCCCTGCAGACCTCGCAGGGCCAGCAACGTGTGCCACGTCGGAGCGAACGCGCTGAGCAGTGCGAACCCGGCGGTCGCAGCGACCGACCAGCGCATCAGATTGGTCCGGCCGAGAACCTCTGACGCCGGACCTGCGACCAGCAGCGCGAGACCGAGTCCGAACGTGGCGAACGACACGCTGAACGCGCTCTGGCTGGGGGAGACGTGGAAGGCGTCGACGAGCTGCGGCAGCAGCGGTTGCGTGCTGTAGAGCAGAGCGAACGTGGCCAGTCCGGCCGCGAACAGCGCGACGGAGAGCTTGCGGTACTCCGGGTCTCCGGGCAGGTACCCGGTCTGGCGAGCAACGGACTGGTGCATGTCTTCGACGGTCGCACGCCTGGAGTGATACGTAAAATGTCCATCTCAGCAGAAATCGATACGCTTTCAGTATGCATGTCGAGGATCTGCGGTGGTTCGCCGTACTCGCGGAGACCGAACACCTGACCGATGCGGCCGCCGCGCTGGGGACCAGCCAGCCGAATCTGTCCCGCTCGCTGCAGCGGGTCGAGCGAGCGTTCGGGGTGGCGTTGTTCGAGCGGGAACGCCGCGGTGTGCGACTGAATCCGTACGGTCGGCTCGTGCTCGAGGCCGCGCGGGCCGGGACGGCCGCGGTCGACACGGCCAAACGCCGGATCGACGCGCTGGTCGACCCGGAGTCCGGCACTGTGCGGCTGGCGTTCCTGCACTCGGTCGCGACGAGCCTGATGCCGGACCTGCTGAAGGCGTTCCGCGCGGACGCGCCGAGTATCGGCTTCGAGCTGCGGCAGGAACCGGCGCACGACATCGTCCAGGACCTCGAGACCGGCGAGGCCGAGATCGCGATCATCGCGCCGCGGCCGGACCCCGCGCACTTCGGCTGGCATCTGCTGGAGCGGCAGCGGCTGTGCCTGCACGTGCCGCCCGGGCACGCTCTGGCTTCTCGGCATCGGGTCGAGCTGGAGGAGGTCCGGGACGAGCCGTTCGTCGCTCTGCAGCCCGGCTTCGGCTTCCAGCGGGTGACGGACCGGTTGTGCCAGGCTGCGGGCTTCACTCCGCGATTCGCGTTCCAGGCGACCGACCTCGCCACGATCGACAGTCTGGTCGGTGCGGGCCTCGGTGTGGCGATCCTGCCTGCCGGTGCGGTTCGCGGGAACGACAGTGGCGCGGTGTCGATCCCGCTGGCCGGCGTACAGGCCCGTCGGGAGATCGGGATGTCGTGGCGACTGAGTACGCCGCTGACGCCGGCAGCGGAGCGGTTCCGGACGTTCGTCCGGTCCCGGCCGGCCACGTCCAGCTGACTGCGATGACAACGACTTCCGTAGCGTTCGTCCAATTTTCCAGGTGTCGACTTGCAGTGAGAGGCCTTTCCACCGCACTCTTTCCTGCGTGAGGAAGCGCCTGGGTTCTTTCCGGCCGAGTCGCCGGCTGCTGTTCGCGGCCGGGACGGCGGCGGCTGCGTCGACGGTTGCGGCGGCGTCCGCGGCCGAGGCGGCTCCGGTCTCCCCGCAGTCGGCGACCGATGGCACGACCGGTCTGGCCTATCTGGGCAACTACGGCTCCGGTGTACTCGGCGCCTGGGAGCGTCAGGCCCGCGCGATCTCGAACGAGGCGCAGATCCGTCGGACGCGTGAGAACGACGGCGTCTTCATGTTCGGCGACAGCATCGGCGTCCAGGACGGACCGGCGCTGGCCCGGCAGCTGGCCCAGCTCGGCATCCTGACCGCCGTCCACAACTGGGCCGGGCGCCCGGTGACCCCGGCCGTCGACGCGCTGGACACCTGGGCCCAGGACTACGGCCTGCCGCACCGGATCCTGATGTCGGTCGGTTCCAACGACATCTTCACGCCGCCCGCGGTCGCCGCGCAGGTCGATCGGACCATGCAGATCGTCGGCCCGGAGCGGACCGTCTACTGGGTCAACGTGCAGGCTGCCCGCACCGCGTTCATCCCGGAGATCAAGGTCGCCGACCAGCGCAACAGCGCCTGGATCAACCTGCAGCTCGCCGAGGCCGCGCGCCGCTACGACAACCTGCGGATCATTCACTGGGCCGAGCACCTGGCGTCCAGCCCGAACCGGCTGGCCCGCTATCTCCGCGACGGCCTGCACCCGTCGATCCCGCTCGGGCGGAACGCCCGCAACGGCCTGATCATCGAAGCGATCAAGGCCGGCTGAGTCTTCCGGAGTACGGCGGGATGCCGGATGCGCATCCCGCCGTACCTCTGGGTCAGAATCCTGCGGTGATGCGGGTGAAGTCCCAGTCGCCCTGGGCGATGCCGCTGCAGTTCGAGACCACGCCACCGCCGGCGCAACCGCGGTCACGGTTGACCGACCAGAACGCCAGCCGGCCGAGCCCGTTGCTCTTGGCCCAGTTGGTGATGTTCTGCCAGGTCGCGGTCGTCGTCATCTCCTGCTGGTCGGACAGACCGTTCATACCGGAGATGCCCTGGTGTGCATACGCCTCCGCGGTGGACCAGCCGAAGGTGGCCTTCAGCTTGTTGTTCAATCCCTGGGACGCGCCGACCGTGTCGTTGTAGATGTTCGAGCTGCCGAAGTCGAACGGCATCAGCGTGAAGATGTCGATGTTCGCGCCGAGTGCCTTCGACTGGTCGATCAGCCGGTTGCCGTAGTACGTCGGACCGGTCGTCGACGTACCGAACGTGACGATGGTCCGGATACCCGGGTTGTTCTGCTTGACGATCTTCAGCGCGGTCAGGATGCGGTCCTGCACGGCCTCGTTCTCGAACTCGTCGGAGTTCTCGATGTCGATGTCGATCGCCTTCAGGTTGTAGGCGCTGATCACCTGCTGGTACGCACCGGCCAACGCCTCGGGGGTGCTGCAGTTCGGGCCGAGCTTGTTGCCGCTCCAGCCCCCGAACGACGGTACGACGTCACCGCCGCCGGCCCGGATCGCCGCGATCGCGCTCGCGTCGGCACCGCCTTGGAGTGGCCGAGTGCTGTCCCAGGCCGGACTGCAGCCGCCGCCCGACAGGACGAACGCCATCGTGAACCACTTGATCCCCGTGGCGTTCATGACGGTCGACGGGCTCGGCGGGTTGCCCCAGCCCATGTACAGGTACGGCGCGGCCTGCTTGGTGCCGGTGTTGCCGCCACCGGTGCCTGTGGTCACCGAGACGGTGTTGCTCTTCGGTCCTTCACCGACGCTGTTCGATGCGCTCACCTGGTACGAGTACGACGTGTTCGCGCTGAGGCCGGAGTCCGTGTAGGACGTGCCGCTGGGCGAGCCGACCTTCGAGCCGTTGCGGTAGACGTTGTAGCTCGTGGCGCCGGAGGCAGCGGACCAGGACAGGTTCACGGATGTGCCTGACGCCGTACCGGAGAGGCCTGTGGGTGCGCCGGGGACGGTGCCGCCACCGCCGCCCGAGCAGGATCCGCCGTTCAACCGGCAGGCGGCGATGCCGGCGAAGTTGCCAGGGCTGCCGTTGAAGCCGAAGCTGACGCTTGCGCCGGGCGCGAGCGGTCCGGCCCAGCTCGGTGGGGTGAATGTGTGGGTCTGTCCGCTGCTGGTGTGGTTGGCGTCCCAGGTGCTGGTGACGGTGTAGCCGGACGGGAAGTCCAGGGCGACCGACCAGGTGCTGAGCGAGCTGGTGGTGCCGTTCGTGACAGTCACCTTGCCCTCGAAGCCGCTACCCCAGTCGGACACTTTGGTGAAGGTGGCAGAGACTCCTGCGGCGCTGGCCGCTTGTGCGGTCAGTAGAGCGATGATTACGGCCGAGATGGCCGCTATCGCCAGAGTGATACGTCGTTTCATGATGCTCCGATCAGTGGGCGGTACGTGATCAGACCCGGCCCCAGAGTGCGGGGACGTTCGGTGGCTCCCAGCCGGTCAGGGAAGTGTGCCCCTGGATGCACTTGTAGGTGACGCCGTTGTAGGTCACCAGCGCACCGGTTGCGTACGTCGTGTTCGGCGCCCACGGAGTGGCCGAGGTTGGCGGCGTCGTCGGCGGCGTGGTGGGAGGCGTGGTCGGGGGAGTCGTGGGCGGCGTTGTGGGCGGAGTGGTCGGCGGTGTTGTGGGAGGTGTGGTGGGCGGCGTCGTCGGAGGGCCGCTGCAGCCGGCGGTGTCGGCGTTGACCGAGTCGACCACGTTGTTGAAGAGGGTCACGCCGGGGTCGAGCGCCTCGAGGGAGTACATCATCGCGCCGGCCAGACCGTTGCAGTGCTGGTAGTCGGCCTTGGCCTTGATGGACTGGGCGTTGTCACCGGACCAGAACGTGCCGTTGCTGTAGAACCAGGAGGACTTCGTCGCGTCGTCGAAGAACGTCGATGACGGGTTGTCGACGAAGCCGGTGAGCTCCTTGTAGAAGGAGACTCCTGGCACGTTGCCGCTCAGGGCGTGTCCGTCGGCCGGTCCGGTCGCGCTCTGGTACTTGCCGTTGGCTGTGGCCGGCACGCCCTTCCATCCCCTGTAATAGAAGGGGTATCCGATGCTCAGCTTGTTCGCCGGGAACCCGCCGGGGATGCCGTACGCCGGGTCGCCGGTCGTCCACGCCTTCACCGCGGCGTCGACGGAGTACTTGCCCTGGCCCGGTGGGATCGGGTTGCTCGGGTCGTTCGGCGCTGTGTAGAGCGGGTCCTGGAAGTTGGTCGGCCCGGTGGCTTCCCAGCCGCCGTGCATGTCGTACGTCATCACGTTGTTGTAGTCGAGGTACTGCCCGATCTTGTTGGTCTCGATCGTGGCGATCTTGTCCTGGCCGGCCGGAGTGGCGGCGGTCAGGTAATACCGCTTGCCGGTCTGGCTGCCGTACGCATCGAGCTGGCTGCGGAACTCGGCCAGCAACGACGTGAAGTTCTGCTTGTCCGCGGCGCTGTAGTGGTTGCCGACGTGACCGTTCGGCGAGCCGGGGTACTCCCAGTCGATGTCGACGCCGTCGAAGATGCCTGCTGCCGAACCAGCGCCGCCGAACCCGTCGATGACCGGCAGGTTGCCCTTGAGGAACATGTTCACGCAGGAGCTCACGAACGCCTTGCGCTTGGCGTCGGTGGAGGCGGCGTCGGAGAAGTACTTCGAGTACGTCCAGCCGCCGATCGAGATCAGGATCTTCAGATTCGGGTACTTCGCCTTGAGCTTCTTGAGCTGGTTGAAGTTCCCCTGGATCGGCTGGTTCCACACGTCGCCGACTCCGTCGACGCTGATGTCCGCGCCGTACGACTTGCCGTAGTCCGCGAACGCATCACCTGCTCCGTCGCCGGCGCTCGGGTTGTTCTCGTCCTGCGAAGCGGCCTTGTTGGCCATGAAGCAGGTGTGGTTGGTCGGATCGATGTTGGCGAACGCGTAGTTCAGGAAGTTCAGCTTGGCGGCTGCGCCGGTGGTGATCAGGTTCTTCGGGTAGAAGGCGTTGGCGTAAATACCCCACTGGGTGAAGTACGCCGTCTTGACGCCGCCGCTGGACGCCTGCGCCGTGGTCGCAGCGTTGGCGGTGGTGGCGTCCTGGCCGGCGAGCGAGACGCCGGCGGCGGTGAGCAGGGCGGTGGCCGCGACGGCTGAGGTGGCGGCGAGCATGCGTAATCGACTCATCAGAGATCCTCCGGAGCGATGGGACGGAAGCGGTCCGGTGAAATTTAGTTAAAGACGCTTCGAAAGGAACCGTAACTGTTCCCGGCGGGTTGGTCGCCGGCTCGTCGTGGCGGGTTCCCGCTGCTGACGGAAACCCGACAACGCTTTGTCCACAGGGATTCCGCTCGCGTGCCCGGAGCAGGCCTGACGACGGCATCTTCTTGGCATGGACAACTCACCATCCACCTCGGTGCTCATGGCAACTACCAACGACGCTCTGCTCGACGATCTCCTGCGGCTGGCCGCGGCCGCTTCCGTGACACCGCTGGTCGAGCCGGACCTGCACGGCCTCCGGCGCAACTGGCAGACCTGCTCGCTGGTTGTGATCGGCCGCGACCTGGCCGAGCCGCTGGCCCGCCTCCAGCCCGCCCAACGACCGGGAGTCGTCGTGGTCGGATCGGCGCGTGACGGCGACGATGTCTACCGCTGCGCCTTCGACGTAGGCGCTGATGTCGTCTGTCGTCTACCCGACGACGAGTCCTTGCTCGCCGGAAAACTGGCCGACGCCCTGGACGGCGTGAATCGCAAGGCCGTCACGCTCGCCTTCGTCGGCGGCTGCGGGGGAGCGGGAGCCACCACGCTCGCCGCTGCGGTCGCGGTCCTCGGCAATCGGCGCGGATTCCGGACGATGCTCATCGACGGCGATCCACTCGGCGGGGGCATAGAGCTTGCCCTAGGCATCGAACGAGATCCCGGCGACCGCTGGCCCAAGCTCCTCAATGCTTCGGGTCGCGTCAGCGCGGCGGCCCTGCGGTCTGCGCTGCCGTCCGTCGACGGACTCGCCGTCCTCTCCTGGGATCAGTCCGATGTCACCGTGCTGCCGCCGGACACCATGAGCTCGGTCATCGGCGCTGCCCAACGCAGCAACGACCTCGTCGTGCTGGACCTACCTCGCCGCGCTGACCCGACCGTCGAGGAAGGCTTCATCCGCGCCAACGCGACCCTCCTGGTCGTCCCTTGCGACGTCCGCTCTGTCGCGGCCGCCAAACGCCTCTCCGGGCCTCTCCGCTCCGTCGCCGGTGACCTCCGCGTAGTGGCCCGCAGCACCCGTCCCGCTCTGTCACCCGCTGACGTGTCCACTCATCTCTCATTGCCATTGGCAACAAAACTCGGCCTCGACCGCACCCTCCCCACTGCCATGGATCAGGGCCACTTCACCCCCGGTCCCCGAAGCCCTCTGACCCGAGCCGCGACCACCCTCCTGAACCTCTTCGACCTGGCCGACCCAGCCGCGGCATGACCGTCCCTGTCCTACCTATCCGAGTTGGTGATTCTGTGACCACCGCAGTTGTCCCCGCCGACCTGCTCGACCGCGTCCGCGGCACGCTGGCGGTCACCGGCGCCGAGCCCACTCCCGTCCACGTTGCGGCGGCCCTCCGCGCCGACGGCACCATCTGCGGCGACGCCATGGTCCTCGCCGTCGTCACAGCCCTCCGCCGCGAAGCCTTGGGTGCCGGCCCACTCGACAGCCTCCTGGCCGAGCCGGGCGTGACCGACATCCTGGTGAACGGCCCCGACGAGGTCTACATCGACCGCGGCCGCGGCCTCGAGTTCGTAGCCATCCGCACCGGCGACGAACCCGCCATCCGCCGCCTAGCCACCAGACTCGCCGCCGCAGCCGGCCGTCGCCTCGACGACTCCACGCCGTACGTCGACGTCCGCCTGGCCGACGGCACCCGCTTCCACGCCGTACTCGCCCCGATAGCCGCGCCAGGGACGTGCCTGTCCCTCCGCGTCCCGTCTCGCAAGGTCTTCACCCTCGACGACCTCGTAGCCGCGGGCGCTTTGCCGCAAGCCGGCGTGACAATCCTCCGCGACCTACTCGACTCCCGCCTGGCGTTCCTCATCAGCGGCGGCACCGGCACCGGCAAGACCACCCTCCTCAACTCCCTGCTGTCCCTGGCAGACCCGTCCGAACGCCTGGTGCTGGTGGAAGACGCGAGCGAACTACGCCCCAACCACCCACACGTAGTCCGCCTCGAAGCCCGCCCGCCCAACGTGGAAGGCACCGGCGAAATCTCCCTTCGAGACCTGGTCCGCCAAGCCCTCCGGATGCGCCCGGATCGTTTGGTAGTAGGCGAGGTTCGCGGTCCCGAAGTCGTGGACCTCCTGATCGCGTTGAACACAGGCCACGAAGGCGGCTGCGGCACCATCCACGCCAATTCGGCCGCCGACGTACCCGCTCGCCTAGAAGCCCTAGGTGCCCTGGCCGGTGTCACCCGAGAAGCCATCCACAGCCAGATCGCCTCAGCTCTCCATGCCGTGATTCACCTGACCCGAACCCCCACCGGCCGCCGCCGAATCGCCGAGATCCACACCTTCACCCCTCACCCCAACGGCGCCCCAACCACCCACCCCGCCGTCACCTTCCACCCCGACAACACCCTCACCCTCCACCCACCCGCCCACCTCTTCACCAACCTCCCCACAACTGCGGTGAACGCAGCATGACCCCAGCCTTCCTCGCCGCCGCCCTGACACTCCTGACCTGCGCGCTCGCGCCTTTACCGCCAGCCGCAGCCCTCCACCGCCTGCGATCCCAACCAAACCTCACCCACCAACAGCCAACCCGCGACCCGCTGGCAGCCTCCGGCCTGCAGCCAACCGCCAGCCTGCAGCCAACCGCCGGCCTGCTGCGAACCCGCGGCCCGCTGCGAACCCGACTAGCCCGGGCGGCTCTCCTGGCCCCTCCAACCGCCTTGGCCACCGCGATCCTCGGCTCTCAGGCCCTCGTCTCAACCCTCGCAATCGCTGCAGTGCTAACCCTGGTCGCCAACCAGCGAGCCCAACACCAGCAGCAGAAATCCACCGCCGCCCGCCGCGCCAACATCATCGAAGCCCTCGACGTACTAGCCGCCGATCTCTCGGCCGGCCGCCCACCCATCGCTGCCCTCGAAGGCGCAGCCTCCATCAGCCCAGACCTGGAAGTAGCCCACGCCGCCGCCAAACTCGGCGCCGACGTCCCCACCGCCCTGATCCGAGCATCAAACAAGCCAGGCGCCACCAGCCTCCGAGCTCTAGCCGCCGCCTGGCGAGTCACCGAGGAATCCGGCGCCGCCTTCGCCGCCCTTACCGAACGATTGGCCAACTCTCTTCGAGCCGATGAAGCCATCCACCGCCAAACCGAGTCCAGCCTCGCCGGCGCCCGCTCCACCGCCCGAATCCTCGCCATCCTCCCCGCCTTCGGCATAGCCCTCGGCTACGCACTAGGCGCCCACCCCCTCACCTTCCTCACCGCCACCCCACCCGGCTGGCTCTGCCTAGCAGCAGGCCTAGCCCTCACCACCACAGGCCTCCACTGGACCACCCGCCTCTCCCAAACCGAAGCCCCCATACGAGCTCCCCATGTCTGAAGCCTTCACCGCCGCAACAGCAGTTGCCCTAGGCATCTATCTCGCAGTCCCCCCGCACCCCAACATCCGCCGCCTAACCCGGCCCCAACCCCGCACCAGCCCGCGAACCCCACCCCACCACCGCCTAGCCGCAGCCACCACAGCCCTAGGCGCCCTACTCCTCATCGGCCTCCCCTGGGGCGCGATCCCAGCCGCCATAGCCCTGTACGCCGTCCCGCGAGCCCTCTCCCGCTTAGAACCAGCCGCCACCAAACAACGCAACACCCAGCTAGCCCGCGACCTCCCCCTAGCCATCGACCTACTGACCGCCTGCCTCCGAGCCGGCCGCCCACCCCAACACGCACTAACCCTCGTAGCCGAGGCCCTTCCCGGCCCCCTGGCCGACCTCTTCACAAAGATCGCCCACCACCTGGCCCTCGGCGCAGACCCAACCACCGCCTGGGCTCACCTACGAGCCGAACCCACCTGCGCCCCCGTGGCCCGAGCCATCACCCGCTCCCTCCGCTCCGGCGCCCCACTCTCCAAAACCCTCGAACACCTAGCCGACGAAACCCGTCGCTCCCACCACCACGCCGCCGACCAACAAGCAAGAGCCACCGAATCCCGAGCCGCCCTCCCCCTAGGCCTCTGCTTCCTCCCAGCCTTCGTCCTCCTCTCCATAGTCCCCACCGTCGCGGACTCCCTAATCCCGTACGTCCTAAACCCCTAACCCCAGCAATCCACAACCCCAAACTCCCCGCCAAAAACCCCACCCAACAACGGCATGTTCTCAACGAAGCATCCGACCAAATCCTCAGGAGACAACAAATGTCCACCCCAGTAGTGGCCCCCAGCAACCATCTCGACCCCACCCAGGCCCGCCCGCTCGACACCCCCACCCCCGGCGATCCCAAAGTCGCTCCCACCCACACCCCCGAGCTCTTCTACTCGTCCATCTCAGCGCAGTTCCCGACTCCCACCCCCGAGCCTTTCGACTCCTCCGTCTCAGTGCAGCTCCCGACTCACACCCCCGAGCCCTTCTACTCGTCCATCTCAGAGCAGCTCCCGACTCACATCCCCGAGCACCTCGTGCCCCAACCCTCTGAGCACCTGCTGCCCCACACCCCCGAGCATCGCCGCGCCCACACACTCCGACGCGTCCGCTCACGCACCCTCCGGGGCCTCCGCACCCGCACAGAACGCGGCGCCGCAACCGCCGAGTACGCCGTCACGATCGTCGCCGCCTGCGGCCTAGGCGGCATCTTGGTAGCCCTCCTCAAATCTCCCCTGATGCAGAACGCGCTCAAAGCCCTCATCAACTACGCCCTGAAAATCGCCGGCGTAGAAGGCGTCCACCTCTAACCCATCCCCACAATCAGGCGACCGGTCGGCCCACCCCTCCCCGACCGGTCGCCCCCAAGGGAGCCCCAATGCCCCACCTCCCCGCCCCTCACCCCAACCCCAAAATCCGACCCACGTTCTCCCGCCCCACTGCCCTCTCCAACCACGCTGCGGTCTCCCGCCACACTGCGGGCCCTCACCCCCTCACCGCCGCACGGCCCACTACCGACCTTCACCCCACGACCGGCTCCCAGCCCACCACTGGCGCTCATCCCACCGCCGACCCTCGCCCCGCCGGCCCAGGGCCCACGACCGACCCTCAGCCCACGACCGGCTCCCAGCCCACCACTGGCGCTCATCCCACCGCCGACCCTCGCCCCGCCGGCCCAGGGCCTACAACCGACCCTCAGCCCACGACCGGGTCCCAGCCCACGACCGGGTCGCAGCCCACCACCGGCGCACGGCCCATTACCGACCCTCGCCGCATCACCTGCTCTCGCCTGACCAGCGACCCCCACCCCACCGGCTCACGGCCCGCTAGCGACGTTCACCCCGCCACCGGCTCACGGCCCACTACCGACGTTCACCCCACCAGCGACCCTCACCCCACCACCAGCTCTCACCGCACCAGCGAGTGCCACTCCACCGCCAGCTCTCACCGCACCGACGAGTGCCACCGCACCGACCGGGGCGCGGTGACGGCCGAGCTGGCCATCGCACTTCCCATCCTGTTTTCCCTGCTCCTACTAGGCATCTGGTCCATCGGCCTAGTCGTACTCAACATCCGATGCATCGACGCAGCCCGAGACGTAGCCCGCGCAGTTGCCCGCGGCGAAGCGCAGGATCAAGCAAAGGCAATCGGCCACCGCACCATCCCCAACGGCACGATCACCATCACCCGCGAGTCCTCAGACTTCCACGTAACCGTCACAGCAACCCCAACCCACACCCCTCCACTCCTCACCCTCCTAACACCCACCCACCTAACGGCAACCGTCACCCTGCAAGCCGAACCAGAGACGGCCTCATGACTCACTCCGAACGAGGCAGCGCCACAATCCACACCCTCCTGGCCGCATTACTCCTCACCACAGCCCTAGCCGGAGCAACCCTCTGGTCCACCATCTCCACGGCGCGCCACAAACTCGCCACCGCCGCGGACCTAACCGTTCTAAGCGCCGCCCAATCCCTCGCCACGGCAGCCAATCAGCTCACAAACCCCACCGCCCCGGCCGCGGCCCTCGCACCGACCCACAAGCGAGTTCCGTCCGCGGGCGAGGAAGCCATAACGGAACTCACAACGGAGCCCGCACCGCCGACAGACGGGGTACGCGCTCCGGGCTCTGCACTGGGGACGTCCTCCTCGCACACCGCGACTTCCCTGACCACGCAACGACTTCACGCGCCGCACACGTCAACCGCCGATCAACCCCCGACGGCCACCGCACCCGCCACGCCGTGCGAAACCGCAGCCCGCATCGCGATCCTCAACAAGGTCCACCTCACCAACTGCAACGTGACCACCGACGCCGTAACCGTGGAGGTATCGCTCAAGCTCGATCTTCCGCTCGGCCATCCAACCCTCACAGCGACTGCCCGGGCCGGTCCGCTCTGACGCCAACCCATCCGGCAAACTTGAGCCTGGTTCTGGTGTGGTCGCGATCTGGTCGCAATCTGGTAGAGATGCCGCGTTGATGTGGACTACTCGCGTTGCTGCGCTCCATGATCTGGAACCGAGTCCAACTCATCTTCCCGGACGTACTTCCCCGACGCCCGGACGGATACCTCGGAGGCACGCTTGCCCGACCGGATTCGGCTGTTGCTGGTCGACGACCAGATCCTCAGCCGAGGCTTGCTCCGCAGCCGTCTGGAGCGCGAGCGCGATCTGGAGATCGTTGCCGAGCTCAACAGAACCGACGACGTCGTAGGCGCAGCGAAACGGCACCGCGCCAACGTCGCCCTGCTCGACGCGGCCGGACCGGGGAACCACAGCATCACCGTCACCACCAAGCTCCGTACGTCGATGCCGGAATGCCGCGTCGTCATGCTCACCACCTACGGCCGGCCAGTACACCTCCGCCGCGGCCTGGACGCCGGAGCGAAAGGCTTCGCGCTGAAGGACTGCCCGGCGCCCCAACTCGCAGACGCAGTACGCCGCGTGCACCTTGGCCTCCGCGTAGTCGACGCCAACCTGGCCGCCGAGACCCTCCAGTACTCCGAAACCCCACTCGACCAGAACGAGACCGATACTCTTCGCGCCGCCCGCGAAGGCGGTTCCGTAGCCCTCATGGCCCGCAAACTCGAGGTCTCCGAGCGCGTAGTCCGAACACGCCTCTGGTCCGCAATAGGCAAGACCGGAGCCCGCACCCGCTCCGACGCCATCGAAGTAGCCGAACAAAACGGCTGGCTGCTCGACTAACCCAACCCAAGTCGCGCCGTACCCAAACCCCAAGAGACCAGCCCGTCCGCGCGGACGGCACAGCCCCGTGCGTGCGGGCGCAGGTGCGGGGTGTCGCGTGCCGGTGCCGTCGTACCTGGGGGATGCGCGGCCGTTACTCGTCCTGCATGTGGCGTGGTGCCGCGTAGGTGATGACGGCATGCGGCTCGTGGGGTGGGGGACGCGTGATGGTGCCCGCGTACGGCCGCGTGTGCCTGTGCCGTGTACTGCGCCGCGCCGGTGTCGTCGTGTCGCGCCTTGTGCTGTGCTGTGCGCGGGTGATCCGAGGGTCGGTGGTCGTGCAGGTGGTGCGGTACGTGTCGCTGCGTACGGCGGTGGGCTTGCGTTGCATGTGGTGTGGTGCCGCGTGGGGTGGGCGGGTTAGGAGGAGACTTGGGCGATGGATGGTGGGCGGAGGCGAGTGGTGGTCGTTGATGCGGCCAACGTGGTGGGGTCTCGGCCTGACGGCTGGTGGCGGGATCGGGTGGGGGCTGCTCGGCGGTTGCTTGTTCGGCTGGCTGCATTGCAGGAGCGGTTGCCGGATACCGATCTGGTCGTCGTGCTCGAGGGTGTTGCTTGTCGGGCGGTTGCTGGGAAGGATGCGCCGGATACCGGGGATGTTCGGGTCGTGCTGGCGCCGGGGTCTGGGGATGACGAGATCGTTCGCGTGACTGCTGAGCTTGTGGGGCAGGCCGACCGCCCTGAAGTCACAGTCGTTACAGCAGACCGCGGCCTGCGCGAGCGAGTCGAACCCGGGGCCGCGACAACCGGCCCACGCTGGCTCCTCGACCAACTCGACGATCTACCGAAGTAACCACGCCAGTCCACGCGCCGGCGCTGGTCGGGCTGAGCGCTGTGGTGCGCCGCGCCGAGACGGCATGTGTTCGCCCGTGGCCGCCGTACGGGTAATTCGCCTGCTCTGTGGTTGGCCGTTTGAGTTGCTCTCGGTGGACGCTATCAACGCGGTGTCCGTCGGCGAGTTCGTGCGGGCCGAGCTGCTCGTGCCTCGTCCGCGCGCTGACGCTGGTCGGGCTGAGCACTGGGTGCGCTGCTGCGGGTCAGCCGGTGTTCGCCCGTGCGAGCACGCCGTGCAGGTTCTTCGCGTACTCCGTGGTCGCGCGCCTGGGTGTCCGTCGGGGTGGCAGCGCCCAACGGGCGAGTTCGTGTGCTGGCGAGCTCGTGCGGCGGCCTGCTTCCGCGTCGGGTCGCTGGTGCGCCGGACTGCTTCTGTGTCGAGGCGCTGGGGCGCTGCTGCGGGTCCCCTGTGTTCGCCCAAGGCCGCCGTACAGCTTCTTCGCGTGCTCCGTGGTTGGGCGCCTGAGGGTCCGTCGGTGGCAGCTCCGAACGGGCGAGTTCGTGCGGCGTACTGCTTCTGCGTCAGGTCGCTCGTGCGTGGGCCGGCTCGTGAGGGGGCCTGGTTCTGTGTTGGCTTGCTCGGCTTGTTTCTGTGGAGCAGTTGGCGTGTTGGGGGCCGCGTCGTCGAGGTATGTGTAGCGGGTGAGTGCTCAGCGCCTGCGGTGACGTTGGTGGGTGAGGGTTAGGTGCAGGCGGCGAGGAAGTTGCCGGTGTGGGTTACGAGGAGGTGGGGGCCGGGGGTGGCGGGGAGGCGGGCTTGGGAGGTGTGGATGGGGTCGCGGGTGCCGTCGGGGGTTATTACGAGGGTGTTGGCGGCATCCAGGGCGATTAACTCGTCGTCGGCTCGGAGTAGGACGGGGGAGGTGTAGGACCAGGAGAGGGCGGTTCGGCCGGCGGATAGGGCTTCTAGGGTGGCGACGGGGAGTTCGTTGGGGCCTTCGGCATCGGCGTCTACGGCGATCCAGGTTGTCGGGGTGCCTGGTGGTGTGAACGAGGTGGGGTTGTGCCAGTCGCTGCCACCGATGGGGGTTGTGCCTTCGAGGCCCCAGGCCTGCCACCAGGCGATGGGGCCGCCCCAGGTGTGGTCCAGCCAGGAGGAGTGCCAGATTTCGGCCAAGGGTGGGTGTTCGGGGAGCGGCTGGCGCCAGGCGCAGTCGCCGCCGAGGGGGTGGTTGATTGAGAGGAGACCGCCGCGGCGGGCGACTTCGGAGACCCAGGTGGCGGCCGGTTTGCGGAAGTCGATCACGCCGATTTCGCCGAACGCGTTGGCGTGGCCGGCGTCGGTGGTGACTTCCTGGCCGGGGATGAGGCCGATGCCGAAGCGGTTGCTGAGTGAGGGGAGTTCGGCATGGTGGGCGACGGTGTTGTGGTCGGTGACGGCGAGTACGTCAAGGCCGGCCGACACTCCCAACGCGGCGAGGTTGGCGACTGGGGTGGAGCCGTCGGAGTGGAGCGAGTGCGCGTGGAAGTCGCCTGCGATCCATTTCAGGCCGGAGGATGCGGGGAGCGTACGGCGTGGTGGTCGCTGCGGTACTGCGATGGCGGCGGTCGTGTCGGCGTACTCGTTCAGGCCGGGGATGTTGTCGACGGGGCCGGTGGTGGCTTCGACGAGGAGTTCGACGCCTTCGAGCGGGATGCGGTGGAGGCCTAGTACGACCCACCACGTGCCTGGTTCGAGTTCGCCGGGGACGTAGCCGGGGGTGGCGGCCTCGGGGGTGATGGCGAAGGTTTGGCGGGCGCCGCCGGACCAACCGCGCCAGCCGGCGGCGCCTTCGCAGCCGATGTCGATGACGGCGCCTTCGACCGGCGGGATGGTGAGCGTGACGAGGAGGCCGGGGCAGTCTGCCGGGATGTCGACAGGGAGCGAGTGCCACACCGACTCAGCCCGGTCGTCCAACGTCCAGCGCCGACGGTAGGACGTCACGGCCATCAGACGATCTCCCGGCTGTTCGGTCGGCGGGGTCGGTGTGACGTGACGGCCATCAGGTGCTCTCCCAGATTTTCGGCGCGTTGCGGTGTGGGTGCGATTTGCCGGGCGCTGATCACCGGCTGGTTCATCGGCGCTCCGGGGCGTGTGCTGCGTGCCAGGCAGTGCGACGTCACGGCCATCAGTTGGTCTGCCGGCTGTCCGGTCGGCGGGGTCGGTGTGACGTGAGGGCCATCAGATGGTCTCCCGGATTTTCGGCGCGCTGCGGTGTGGGTGCGATGTGCCGGGCACTGATCACCGGCCGGTTCTTCGACGCGCCGGGGTGTGTGCTGCGTGCCAGGCAGCGCGACGTCACAGCCATCAAGTGCACTCCCACATCTTCGGCGCGCTGCGGTGTGGTTGCGATGTACTGGGCACTAGATCACCGGCCAGTCTTCGTCGCGCTGGGGTGTGCCGCGTGCCGGGCAGTGCGACGTGACAGCCATCAGTCGGACTTCCGACGATCCGGTGACGAGTGATGGTGGGACTTGGGTGGGCATCAGGCGACGGGGGCTGGTTGGCGGGCCAGTAGTTCGCCGGATTCGCGGTCGTAGAGGAGGACTCGCGTGGCGGGGGCGGTTAGGACGACCGTGCTGCCCGGGGATGGTTCGGTCTCTTCGGGGACTGTGACGCCGACGAGTGTGCCGTCGCAGTCGACGGTGACCAGGGATTGGGTGCCCAGGTTCTCGGCGACGACGACAACGCCTCGGAGAGCAGGTCCGGTGACGTCGCCCGACGCGACAGTGAGGTACTCAGGGCGGATGCCGACCGTGACCTCGGCGCCGACCGGGGCCGAGAAGGTGGCTGCAGGCAACGAGCCGCCCGCTACCGAGACCATGCCGACGGAGGCGGTCGAGCCGTTCTGGCTCGAGGCGATGTCGGTCAGGCGAGTGGTGGCATCGACGCCGGAGGATGCGGCGACTTTGCCGGGCAGGAGGTTCATCGGGGTGGAGCCGATGAAGTTGGCTACGAAGGTGTTGGTGGGGCGGGCGAAGACCTCGCGGGGCGAGCCCAGTTGGCGGAGCTTGCCGGAGTCCATGACGGCGATGCGGTCGGCGAGGGCTAGGGCCTCGGCCTGGTCGTGGGTGACGAAGACCGTGGTGATGCCGAGGTCGCGTTGGAGCTTCTTCAGGAAGGTGCGGGCCTCGAGGCGGAGCCGGGCGTCGAGGTTCGACAGCGGCTCGTCCAGCAGCAGCACCTTGCCCTCGGAGGCGATAGCGCGGGCCAGCGCGACACGCTGCTGCTGGCCGCCGGAGAGTTGCGCCGGCTTGCGCTCCAGCAAGCCCTGCAAGGAGAGCTCGCCCGCGGTGCGCGTAGCAACGTCAGAGCGGGTGGCCGGGGCGACCCGGCGTACCTTCAAGGGGTAGGTGATGTTCTCGGAGACGTTCATGTGGGGGAAGAGCGCGTAGTCCTGGAAGACCATCGCGACGCCACGTTTGCCCGGCTCCAGCCGCGTCACATCGGCTGAGTCGATGCGGACGGTGCCCTCGGTCGCCGCCTCCAGACCGGCGATGGTGCGGAGCAGCGTTGTCTTGCCGCAACCGGACGGGCCGAGGAGGGCGAAGAACTCGCCGTCGGCCACGTGCAGGTCCAGCCCGTCGACGGCGCGGACGCCGTTCGGGTAGACGGTTGCGAGGCCTTCGATGTCGATGCCCGCCATCAGCTCTTGATCCCTCCATGGAAGCGGAACCCGTATCGCGAGTTCACCAACAGGTACAGCACGACGACCGGGATCGAGAACAGCAGCGAGAACACCGGCAGCACCTGCAGGTTCACACTGCCGCCTTCGTCGGTGAGGGTCTGCATCAGCACCGCACCGGGCTGCTTCTCGATCGACCGGATCAGCAGGAAGGGCACCAGGAAGTTGCCCCAGGAGTTGACGAACGCCCAGACCATGATCGTCGCGAGCCCGGGCCGTGCGACCGGGAGTACGACGTCGCGCAGGATCTGGCCGGTCGACGCGCCGAAGACCCGCGCCGACTCCTCGTAGGATTTCGGCACCGCGTCGACGAAGTCCTTCAGGATGAAGATTGCTGCTGGCAACAACCCGCCGGTCATCACCAGCGCGACCCCGAACCGTGAGTCGATCAGCCCGAGCTGGAACATCATCACGAAGATCGGCACCATCGCCGCCGTACCGGTGACCACCGACGACAACAGCAGCAACCCGTAGAGCAACGCGTCCCGCCCAGGGATGCGCACGCGTGACAAGGCGTACGACGCCAGCGCGGCAAACGCCGTCACAGCAACAGCGGTCGTCACGCAGATCAGCAGCGAGTTGACCATCGAGTGCATCGCATACGGATGCTCGAGCGTCTTCCGGAAGTTCTCCAGCGTCCAGTCCGGCCAGTGCACGCCGAGACCCGGCGAAGCGTCGAACGGCGCCGACGCGATCCACAGCATCGGTACGGCGAAGAACAGCGTGATCGCGCAGATCAGCACGTAGAACCCGATCCGCCGCAGCACATAGGCGGGGGTCGCCGGCAGCCTCATGAGCGCCTCCGCAGTAGTCGCAGATAGACCAGCGAGACCAGCAGGTTCGCGATCAGGAGCAGGAACGAGATCGCCGACGAGTACCCGAGCTCACCGCCCTGCAACGCCACGTTGTAGATGTAGACCGGCACCGTCTCGGACTCGTGGTTCGGCCCGCCCTTGGTGAGCAGGAACGGCGAGAAGTCGTTCGCCGTCCACAGCGAGATCAGCAGCGTGTTCGTCAGCACGTGTCCGCGGATGTGCGGGAACACCACGTCCCGCAGCGTCTGCCAGCCCGAGGCGCCGGCCATCCGCGCCGACTCGAGCTGCGACGGCGGGACGGCCTGCAGCGCGGACGAGTAGAGCATCATCGAGAACGCCGTACCGCGCCACGTGTTGAACACGATGAGGCAGGCCATCGGGTAGTCGATCAGCCAGGCGGTCCCCTGTGTGCCCAGCAGACCATTCAAAGTCCCGCCGTCCCGGTCGAAGAACGCCACCCACAGGTACGCGACCACCGTCGACGGCAGGATCCACGCGAGCAGGACGAAGGCCTCGACGGTGCGGCGTACGGCGGGACGCGTACGCCGCATGATCCAGGCCAGCGTGAAGCCGAGGATGTTCTGCCCGATGATCGCCGAACCGAGGACGAACACCATCGTCAGCCACAACGCGTTGTGGAACAGCGCGTCGTTCAAGGCCTTCGTGTAGTTCGACAGCCCGACGATCGACGGCGACACGGCCTCGACGCCGGTCAGCCGGTAGTTCGTGATGCCGATGTAGATCGTCCAGAGCGCGGGGAAGATCAGGAACGCCCCGATCAGCAGGAACGCGGGCGCGATGAAGCCGAGGGCCCGGCCGACGCCGAGCCCCGCGACATCCCGTGCGGGAGCACGCCCCCGCACGGGAGCAGATGCGGAAGCCATCAGTTACTGGTGACCTTGTCCTTGCCGCCGGCCGCGGTCTCGACCGCCTTCTGGTACGCCGATGCCGCGGCGTCTGTGCTCTTGCCGGCCACCACGTCCGCGGTCGCCTGCTGCAGCGCCGCCGAGATCTTCGGGTACTCCGCGAGCCCCGGACGGAACTGCGTGATCGGCAGGACCTTGTCGGCGATGAAGCTCAGCATCGGGTCGCTCGCCAGTACTTCGCTGTTCACGTCGGACCGCTGCGTGATCTTGGCGGCTCCGTCGAGCGATGCCTTCACCATGTCGGCGGAGTTCATGAACTGCAGCAGTTCCCAGGCCTGCTGCGGGAACTTCGTGTTGGGGTTGATCACGGTCGCGCCGCCACCGGACATCGAGACGAAGTCCTGGCCCTTCACACCGGCACCGGGCTTCATCGCCGGGATCAGCGCCCAGCCCACCGCGGTGTCGCGGTCGGCCATCTTGGCGACGCCCTCCTTGGGCTCGACCACGCTGCGCCAGAAGTAGTCGCTCTCGCCCAGGATGCCGATCTTGTTGGCCGCGAACTCGGCGAACGACTTGTCCCGGCCCTTGGCCTCCTTCTGCAGCACGGGGTCGCCGAGGCCGGTGCTGTAGATCTGGTGGTAGAAGTCCAGCACCTGCCGCAGCTGCGGGGTGTTGCCCAGCCACTTGCCGTCGGTGTTGACGGTCGCGCCGGTGCCGACCAGCAGCGGTAGTACGCCCTGCATGGTGGTCGCCTCGCCCATCGCCGTACCGGCGTTGATCTGGATCGGCGTCACGCCGGGCAGCTTCTTCAGCGCCTGACCGGCCGAGATGATGTCGTCCCACGACTTCGGCTGCCAGTCGGCCGGCAGTCCGGCCTGCTGGAACAGCTTCTTGTTGAAGTAGAGCACCCGGCCGTCGGTGCCGCCCGGTACGCCGTACCGCTGGCCGTTGTAGCTGCCGAGCGCCTGGACCGACTCGGGGATCTGCTTCCAGCCGTCCCAGTCGTTCACCTTGGCGGCGTCGCCGACGGTGTCGGTGAGCGGCTTGATGTAGCCGGCCTGCGCGAACTCGCCGACCCAGATGCCGTCGATCTGGAACAGATCCGGTCCGGACTTGTTCGACAGGTCGAGCGACAGCTTCTGCTTGTAGACTTCGTCGTCGGAGCCGTCGCCCTGGAACTTGACCGTGACGTCGACGCCCTTGCCCTTCTGATCGGCGACGAACTTCGGGATCAGCACGTCGGACAGGAACGTCGCCCCGGCGCTGCTCTTGCCGCCCTTGACCGAGTTCGAGCCGATGGTCAGCTCGACCTTCTTGGCGTCCGCGTTCCGGTTCGCGTCCTGGCCGCTGCTACTGCCCTTGTCGGACGAGCCGAGGCATCCGGTGAGCAGCGCAAGGGCGGCGGCGCCGAGGACGCCGGCGGTGGTCAACCGCGAGAGAGATCGCATCAAGGCTCCTAGCGAAAGTGGTCCGGCGACAGTGCCAGTGGCATGCCGGTCAAAGATTGTCACTCTCGAACGACTATGTGAAGACTTTTTCCCAACCCCGGGTGAACGTTGACGGGTGCTGTAGGCAACCAAGCGCTTCCTGTCAAGCCGGGATTCCGCGGTACGCATTGCGGAAGAGTTAAAGGATGCTCAAGGTTCTGTGGCAACAGGTAGTTGACTAGATACAGAGCGTGAGATGCGGAGCTACTGTCTTGCCGACCGGTTCAGTGGATCGGAGGTGACAGACATGGGACTGCTCCACGGAGTTGCTTGCCTTCTCGACGACCTGCTTGATCACTGCCATCACTGGTGTTGGTGGTGACCGTGGCCGCCTGGTGACGGCTGCGGACCTGACGGTCGAGCGGTGACGACGACGCCGGGCTCCCGCTGACGCGCAAGCAGCGGGGATTCCCGAAGTCATCCCCGAGCATCGAGTGGCCGTCGTTCGCTTCACCAGACACAACTGAAGATTCACGTCGATTCGAAGGAGAGAAAACGGCCGGCCCCGACATGATGTCGGGGCCGACCGTTCGTCTGGCTGGAACCTCCTCAGGTCAGCTCTGGGCCAGCTGCATCATCTGCTTCGGCAGCACCGTCATCTGGGCCGGGATCGGCAGCTGCGGCCGTAGCAGCGACAGCAGACTGGCTGCCGCGCCCGCGATCGGCAGCGGCAGGGCCAGGCCCAGCGACGCCAGCAGCGCGTTCACGAGCGCCAGGACGGCACCCAGGATGTCCAGGCTCGGCACGGGGAGTCCGGACCAGGCCTGGATCGGCGTGCCGGCCGCACTCATGCTGCCGGTCGGTTGTGCTTGCTTGGCCTTCCCCTTGCCAAGCAGCGATGTCAGGGCGAGACCGCTGGCGGCGTTCACGAATGTGCCCGCGCTCTCGTCGTAGCTCCACTTCTGCCCGGAGCCGTCACGGCAGGGCAGCACCAGCAGTGGCGCGGCGGCAGGAACCTTCGCCAGGTCCGCACCGCTGTCCAGGCAGGCTCCGGTCTGGGCAAGGGCGCCACCGACGCTCTTGCTCATCGCGACCTGCAGCTGGCCGGACTCGGTGTAGATCCACTCCTGGGTCTTGCCCTCCTTGCCCGGAGCACACGCCATCATGACGGCCATCGGGACCTTGTCGGCCGCGACGAACGTCAGGCAGTAGCGCGTGTCGGAACGGGTGGCGATCTGTTGTGCCACGCCCACCGAGACGCCTGGTGTCTTCGAGCCGCCGGAGACGGGGTTCGCCGCCTGGGCCGGTACGGCGGTGGCGAGTGCGACGCTGACCGCGAGGACTGCCACGCCGGTGCGGCTGAACAGCTTACGGATGATCAAGACAACCTCCAGAGGTCGTGCTATCTCGCAGGCGTCAGGTCGTCGGGACCCCGTGCGCAGCCGGTATGCCGGCAGTGACTCAGCGCGACGTTGACGCCACAACAAGTAAGGCACAGGTGTGGCGGAGGAGGTTATGGCGATCTTGTGAAACTTGATGCCAATGGCAACTAACTGCCACCCGAATCTCGTTGCGCAAGGCATCGAAATCGGGCTGCCGGGTCGCCGTGCGACCGCTGTGAGGTGATCGAGATCTTACGGCAATCCGGCGATATTGCGATAGCTCCGCGGGACAGTTGATGCCATAGGCAACAGAGTGGTCAGTGCGGTTGTTTGGTCTCACTGGGGTCTGGTGCGAGCTCCTGCTCGGTGGCCAGACGGTCGTCCGCGGGCGTATCCGCGGTGGTCTCGAGGGCGGGCGCAGCGGTGTCACCCTCTGTGATCCCTCCGCCGACCGTGTCACTCGGCGTACTTGTCGCCTGAGCGCGCAGCTCACGCATCTCCTTGCGCCGGCGGTAGCCGCGGCCGAGACCCTTCTTCAGCAGCCAGAGTCCGACGATGAGCGCGGCACCGGCCAGGGCGCCGAGGAAGAACACGGTCGGCACCGAGACGCCGAAGTCGACGCCGAAGACCTCGAGCTTGGTGGACGCGGTCGAGGACACCGAGACGCCCAGACCGAACAGCACCGCGAGGGCGATCAGAACAATTCCGAGGACGGCCATGGCAAGCTGCCTTTCTGCCGGCCCTTCGAGCCGGCCCTTCAGGCCTCACTGCTGAGCAATGCGGAGAGCAGCGCCACCGCGCCGCTCTTATCGAGTGGGTTGTTCTGGTTCCCACACTTGGGCGACTGTACGCACGACGGGCATCCATCCGTGCAATCACAGTGTGCGATCGCCTCACGTGTCGCGGTCAACCACTCGCGCGCCGCGGCGTACCCGTGTTCGGCGAATCCGGCCCCGCCGGGGTGGCCGTCGTACACGAAGACGGTGAGGCAGCCGGTGTCGGCGTGGCGGGCAGTGGAGACGCCGCCGATGTCCCAGCGGTCGCAAGTGGCGAACAGTGGGAGCAGGCCGATCGACGCGTGCTCGGCCGCGTGCGCCGCTCCTGGTACGTCGGACAGGCCCAGGCCGGCGACGGTGGTGTCTGGCATCGTCCACCAGACCGCTTTGGTCCGCAGTGTGCGTTCGGGCAGGTCCAGCGGCTGTTCGTCGAGTACGTCGCCGGTCGCGATCAGCTTGCGCTGGTACGAGATGACCTGACTCTTCACCTGGACCCAGCCGCGCGACAGCTGTGCCGTCCCCCAGTTGCAGGTCTCCTCGGTCGCCAGGATGCTGATCTCCGTCGTATCCCGCGCGAACGTCGTGTAGTCCGGAGACGCCGGCTCGACGACAGCGGCGTGCTCCTCGAGGTCGAGCGACCGGACCAGGTACGACTCGCCGGCGTGGACGTAGACCGCGCCCTCATGGACCGAGGAGTGCGCCGAGCCGCCGTCGACTGTGCCGAGCAGGCGACCGGTCTGGTCCTCGACGATCTGCACGGTCTTCCCGCCGGCCGACCGGATGTCGATGGCGTCGACTGCCCGCTCGCGGCGCGTCCAGAACCAGCCGTGCGGTCGCTCGCGGAGCAGCCCCTGCCGGACCAGCTGGGCGATGACGGACTCCGTCGTACTGCCGAAGACCTCGAAGTCGTCTGCGGTCAGCGGCACCTCCTGCGCGGCCGCGCACAGCTGCGGCCCGAGGACATAAGGGTTCTCCGGGTTGAACACCGTCGCCTCGACCGGTCGACCGAAGATGGCGCGCGGATGGCGCACCAGATAGGTGTCGAGTGGGTCGTCGCGCGCGATCAGCAACGCCAGTGCATCGCCACCGGCTCGGCCGGCCCGTCCGGCCTGCTGCCACAGCGATGCACGCGTGCCAGGCCAGCCAGAGAGGAGTACGGCGTCCAGCCCGGCGATGTCGATGCCCAGCTCGAGCGCATTGGTTGCCGCAACCCCTGTCAGCTCGCCGCTCTGCAACATCCCCTCGAGCCGTCGACGTTCCTCCGGCAGATAGCCGGCTCGATACGCAGACACCTGGTCGACGAGGGTGGGGTCGACCTCGGCGAGGTTCTCGCGGGCTGTCAGCGCGACCGACTCCGCACCACGGCGCGAACGGACGAAGGCAACCGTCCGGACACCAGTGACGACCAGATCGCTCAACAGGTCGGCCACCTCTGCCGTGGCGGAACGGCGTACCGGTGCGCCGTTCTCGCCGCGCATCGCGGTCAGTGGCGGCTCCCAGAGACCAAAGGCGATGCCGCCGCGCGGAGAGCCGTCCTCGACGACCTCCACCATCGGCAGACCGGTCAAGCGTTCGCCTGACACCGAAGGCTCGGCAACCGTCGCGGATGCGCAGATGAAGATCGGATGAGCGCCGTACTGCGCGCAGACCCGGCGCAGTCGCCGCAGCACTCCGGCGACGTGCGCACCGAAGACGCCGCGGTAGTGGTGGCACTCATCGACCACGACGTACTGCAGGCAGCCCAGAAAACGCGCCCAGCGTTGGTGATTCGGCAGCACCGACCGATGCAGCATGTCCGGGTTGCTCAGCACGTACGTCGCGTGGTCGCGAGCCCAGTCGCGCTCGCTGCGCTCGGAGTCGCCGTCCAGCGTGGTCGCACGCAGACCAGGCACGGTGTACGACGAGACCGCGCGCAGCTGGTCGTGAGCCAAGGCCTTCGTCGGCGACAGGTACAACACGGACGCCGTCCGGCGATGTGGTGACGCTGCCTGCGCGATGCTCAGCGTTGCGAAGGCGGGCAGCAGATAGCCGAGTGACTTGCCCGATGCCGTCCCGGTCGCGACGACGACATGCTTCCCGGCGTACGCCGCTTCGGCCGTGGCGACCTGGTGGGTCCACGGAGACGTGATGCCGGCGTCGCGCAGCTGGCCGAGCACCTCGTCGGGGACCCAGCGCGGCCAATCACACGTTTGCCCCAATCGCGCCGGCACCGACTCGACATGCGTCAACCGGTCCTCACGACCGGCGGCCAGCCGTTTCAGGACAGCCTCGGCCTCACCACCTGCACGCATACCGTGAGCCTAGTGCGCTGCACGGACAGCAATCTGCTGAGGACGAGCTGAGAATGCACGTGCGCTGTGCACGGTCGGATGCACACGGTCGGATGCACACGGCTTTTTGGGGAGGGGAATCGACTTCGGTCTGGCGAGATGAAAGAGTTTTCGGTAGCGGGTCTTACTCACGGTCCGTACATGGTTGAATGCAGCAGTTCACGGGATCGGAGGCCGAAGTGGATCTGTCGCTGACCGCGCGCGCCGAGGGCGGGCGGACCGTCATCGAGGTAGCGGGGGAGATCGACGTCTACACCGCACCGAAGCTCCGCGAGAAGATCGCCGCGCTCGTCGATGACGGGATCTACGACCTGGTCATCGACCTGGAACGCGTGGAGTTCCTGGACTCCACCGGCCTCGGCGTTCTCGTCGGCGGGCTCAAACGGGTGCGCACCCACGACGGATCACTGTCCCTGGTCTGCACCCAGGAACGGCTGCTGAAGATCTTCCGGATCACCGGCCTGACCAAGGTGTTCGACATCCACCCGGACGTCGCCTCGGCGATCTGACCTGGGCGATTCGAAGCGAAAAGGTGTCCGCAGGGCTACGAAGAGTGAGCTGCTTGCTCAGACACCCGGGTATGGCGTAGACCACCCTGTCGTCAGGTCTGGTCGGGAACCCGTTAGAGTAGCCCACCGCGCCAGTCCCTTGGCGTTGTGTCGTATTTCTCCAACCCTTCGGTGCGGCAGACGGGGGCCGTCAAGCCCGGATGGGTTGCCTACAAGGAGGACGGATGTCCGCACGGCTTGTGCCACAAGCGGTGGATCTTTCGTCGAGCAACACCACACTGGTGATCGTCGTCGGGGTGATCGCGATCCTCGCGGTCGTCATCGCGATGGTCTTCCGGGGCCAGGTGCTTGCCGCGAACGATGGCACCGAGAACATGAAGACGATCGCCGCGGCGGTTCAGGAAGGCGCGTCCGCGTACCTGAACCGGCAGTTCCGGACATTGTCGATCTTCGCCGTTGTCGCGTTCCTGTTGCTGTTCCTGCTGCCGGCGCACACCGACGGCGGCAACGAGACCACGCTGAAGATCTTCCGCTCCGTGTTCTTCCTGGTCGGTGCGGGCTTCTCCGCCGCGATCGGATACCTGGGCATGTGGCTCGCCACGCGCGCCAACGTCCGGGTCGCCGCGGCTGCCCGCGACGAGGGCCGCAACCCGGCGATGCGGGTCGCGTTCCGCACCGGTGGAACCGTCGGCATGGCGACCGTGGGCCTCGGCCTGTTCGGCGCCGCGCTGGTCGTGCTGATCTTCAAGGGTGACGCCCCGACGGTGCTCGAGGGCTTCGGCTTCGGCGCCGCGATGCTCGCCATGTTCATGCGTGTCGGCGGCGGTATCTTCACCAAGGCCGCCGACGTCGGCGCCGACCTCGTCGGCAAGGTCGAGCAGAACATCCCCGAGGACGACCCCCGCAACGCGGCGACCATCGCCGACAACGTGGGCGACAACGTCGGTGACTGCGCCGGTATGGCGGCCGACCTGTTCGAGTCGTACGCCGTGATGCTGGTGGCCTCGCTGATCCTGGGCAAGGCCGCGTTCGGCGAGCAGGGCCTGATCTTCCCGCTGATCGTTCCGACGATCGGCGCCATCACCGCGATCATCGGTGTCTTCCTGACCCGCCCGCGGACCGGCGAGAACGGCCTGCGCACGATCAACCGGGCCTTCTACATCTCCGCGATCATCTCCGCCGTGCTCTGTGCGGTGGCGGCGTTCGTCTACCTGCCGAGCAACTTCAAGGACCTCACCGGCGCCACCGCGACGATCGCGGCGTACGACGGTGACCCGCGGCTGATCGCGACCGTTTCGGTGATCATCGGCATCGTGCTGGCGGCCGTCATCCTGGCGCTCACCGGCTACTACACCGGCACCGAGGACAAGCCCGTCAGGGATGTCGGCAAGACCTCGCTGACCGGCGCCGCGACCGTGATCCTGTCCGGTATCTCGGTCGGCTTCGAGTCGGCCGTCTACACCGCCGTGGTGATCGCGGCGGCCGTGTACGGCGCCTTCCTGGTCGGCGGGTCCGGTGTGGTCGCGCTGTTCGCGATCGCGCTGGCCGGTTGCGGTCTGCTCACCACCGTCGGCGTCATCGTCGCGATGGACACCTTCGGTCCGGTCTCCGACAACGCGCAGGGCATCGCCGAGATGTCCGGTGACGTCGACGGCGAGGCGGCCCAGATCCTGACCGAGCTGGACGCCGTGGGCAACACCACCAAGGCCATCACCAAGGGCATCGCGATCGCGACCGCCGTACTGGCAGCGACCGCGCTGTTCGGGTCGTTCACCGACGCGATCCGGACCTCGCTGGCCGACAACTACCCGAAGTTCGAGGCCGACGCGCTGGTCTTCAACCCGGGCACGCTGGTCGGCATCATCCTCGGTGCGGCCGTGGTGTTCATGTTCTCCGGTCTGGCCATCAACGCCGTCGGCCGCGCCGCCGGTGCGGTCGTCTACGAGGTACGTCGCCAGTTCCGCGACATCCCTGGGATCATGGAGGGGACGGGCAAGCCGGAGTACGGCAAGGTCGTCGACATCTGCACCCGCGACTCGCTGCGGGAGCTGGCCACGCCTGGTCTGCTCGCGCTGACCGCCCCGATCGCCGTCGGCTTCGGCCTCGGCGCCGCGGCGCTGGCCGGCTACCTGGCCGGTGCGATCGGCGCCGGCACGCTGATGGCGGTCTTCCTGGCCAACTCCGGTGGTGCCTGGGACAACGCCAAGAAGCTGGTCGAGGACGGCAACTGGGGCGGCAAGGGTTCGCCGGCTCACGAGGCCACCGTCATCGGTGACACCGTCGGCGACCCGTTCAAGGACACCGCCGGTCCGGCCATCAACCCGCTGATCAAGGTGATGAACCTGGTCTCGGTGCTGATCGCTCCGGCCGTCGTCGGGATGTCCGCGATCGGCGACAACCCGAACAAGGCGCTCCGGATCATCATCGCGGTCGTCGCGGTGGTCATCCTGGCCGCCGCGGTCTACGTCTCCAAGCGCCGGGAGTCGGTCATCTCCGACACTCCGGCCGAGGTGAACGCGGCCGCGTAGTACGCAGTACCTGATGAGACGGCCCGCCGATCCGATCGGCGGGCCGTTTCGCATGTCTGGACCCGGAGCGGTCGCCGTTTTACTGTCAGTACGACGAAACGTCCGTTGGGGGGAGGTGGCACGACCCATGTCTCCCCGTCGCTCGGCGATCGCCCTCCTGCTTCTCGTCGTGGCGTGCCTGGTGGGTACGGCGCAGTCGGCGAACGCGGCGACGCCCGATGCCACCTACCTCAACACCGCCCACAAGCTGAACCTGACGATCATCCAGGCGGCCCACGCGGCGAATGCGGACGGCCAGAGCTCGTGCGTGCGAGGCGTCGGCACGTTGATGGAACGCGATCACCGCAGGCTCGCCGCACAGGAGACCGAGCTCGCCGGGCGGTTCGGCATCAAGCTCGCGACCTTGCCTTCACCGGCACAGCGTCAGGAACTCGACGCGCTCGGAGCCAAGGCCGACACCGCGGCGTACGACGCGGCCTGGCTCGCGTTGCAGCGGAAGCTGCACCAGGAGTACCTGGCGTTGATCGAAGGCGACGTGCCGAAGAGCGCATCGCCTGCCGTCGAGTCACTGGCCGACGGCGCCAAGCCGGTGGTGCAGATGCACCTGGACATGGTGACGCCGTCCTGCCACCTGGTGACGAGCAAGCCAGTAGTGCCGACCGGAGACGGCGGCCAAGTGGCCGACGCCCAGAAGGCCCGCTCGCGCGCGGCATTGATCCTGCTCGGCATCGGAGTGCTGCTGCTGCTCGGCAAGGCGATCTCGATGAAGCGGCGGCTCATTGGTTTTGCATTGATCGGCGCGGGGCTCCTGATGGTGTTCGGAGGTCAACCAGGTAATGCCGGACAGGTCCCGAAGGCCGGAAATTCCCCGGAAGAACGGGAAGCTGCCATTCCACCGGTCCGGCTGAAGCTGCAAGGCGTCGAGAACGCACCGGTGCAAGCGGTCGCGACCGACAGCGATGGTCAGCTGCAGATGCCCACATCGCCCAATGCTGTCGGCTGGTGGGCGGCCGGTGCCGCGCCTGGCTCGGACGGTGGCACTGTGCTGCTCGCCGGCCATGTAGACACGGCCCGGTCCGGGCGCGCGGTGTTCGCGGGGCTGTCCGAAGTACCGGTCGGTGCCAAGGTCTCCGTGACAGGCGGGGATGGGCACGTACACCGGTACAAGATCGTGGCCCGGCGCACCTACCTGCAGACTGCGTTGCCGCGCGACCTCTTCCAGGGCGCCGGAAAGCCGCGACTGGTGCTGGTCACCTGCACCGGTTCGTACGACCACAAAGCTCATCGCTACAGCCACAACCTCGTGCTGTACGGCGTCCCGGTGGTCTGAGCCGTTTGGGAGTCACTCCCACCCGCGACCGACCGAAGTACGGCCGTCCGTCGACTTTCGGCTGATGTGGGAGACCCGTGCATAGGGGATCGTCGGGGTCGTGGTCAGGGCTTTAACCGATAGCAGGCGGAGTCCGGCGGACGGCAGAATCAACCCACGGGTGGACACACCGGATCCGCCCGGGGTCCGATGATCCCGACCCCGGAGACCTCGATACTGAGTGCTACACAGTCCACTACCAGGTGCGCCACCGAAAGAGGAGTACGGCGATGATCGAGGCAAAGGGCCTCACCAAGCGATACGGCGCAACAGTTGCCGTTGACAACCTGTCTTTCGAGGTGAAACCCGGGCGGGTGACCGGCTTCCTCGGCCCGAACGGGGCCGGCAAGTCGACCACCATGCGGATGATCCTCGGACTCGATACCCCGACGTCCGGCGAGGTCACGATCGACGGGCAGCGCTACCGGGATCTGCACAAGCCGCTGACCAAGGTCGGCGCGCTGCTGGACGCCAAGTGGGTGCACCCGAACCGCTCGGCGCGTGCGCACCTGACCTGGATGGCAGCGTCCAACAAGCTGCCGAAGGACTCCGTCGACAAGGCGCTGGAGATGGTCGGCCTGTCCGCCGTCGCGAACAAGCGGGCCGGTGCCTTCTCGCTGGGTATGTCGCAGCGGCTCGGTATCGCCGGCGCCCTGCTCGGCGACCCGGAGGTGCTGCTGTTCGACGAGCCGGTCAACGGCCTCGACCCCGAGGGCATCGTCTGGATCCGTACCTTCATGCACCGGCTGGCCGACGAGGGCCGGACCGTGTTGGTCTCCAGCCACCTGCTGTCCGAGATGGCGCTGACCGCCGAGGACCTGGTCGTCATCGGCCGCGGCAAGCTGATCGCGCAGAGCACGACGCAGGAGTTCGTCGACCGCGCCAGCGGTACGACGGTCAAGGTCCGTACGCCGCAGCTCGACCAGCTGGCCGGCGTACTGCACCAGCAGCAGATGGTGACCCGGATCGAGGACGTGGAGAACCAGGGCAAGGTCCTGTTCGTCGAGGGCGACCTGACCACCGACCAGATCGGTGAGGCCGCGGCCGCGCACGGCATCGTGCTGCACGAGCTGACCCTGCAGCGCGGTTCGCTGGAGCAGGCATTCATGCAGATGACCGGTGACTCGGTCGAGTACCACGCGCACGACGAGATCGCTGCTGTGACCCAGCTCGAGGCGCCGTCGGGCGCCGAGGTCGCTGCGGGTCCGAAGGAGGACAACTGACATGTCGGTGATCACTGTCGAGCGGATCAAGCTCTTCTCCACCCGCTCGCCGTGGTGGTGCATGATCGTCGCCGCCGTGCTGACCGTCGGGTTCGCGGCGCTGACGACCGGCTTCCTCAAGGGCGCCGACGAGCAGCACGCAACGATCTTCATCACCCAGCCGGGCGCACAGCTCAGCCAGATGGTGATGATGGTGATGGCCGCGCTGGCCGTCACGACGGAGTACCGCTTCGGCACCATCCGGACCAGCTTCCAGGCCGTTCCGCAGCGCGCGGCGCTGCTGCTCGGCAAGACCGCGGTGGTCGCGTTCCTGTCCGGTGTCATCGGCCTGATCGCGTCCTTCGGCGCATGGGGCGTCGGCAGCCTGTTCGCGAGCAACGCCGACCTGTCGATCAACACCGGGGCCGAGTGGCGGCTGCTGGCCGGTCAGGGTCTGGTCTTCGCGATCTCCGCGGTGATCGCGGTGGCGGTCGGCATCCTGATCCGGCAGAGCGCCGGTGCGATCGCGATCCTGATCCTCTGGCCGCTGCTGGTCGAGAACCTGGTCAACCTGATCCCCAAGGTCGGCGACGACCTGGCCAAGTGGGCGCCGTTCGCGAACGGCAGCTCGTTCCTGAACCAGGGCCAGGACTTCGGTCTGGCCGGCCCGGGCGCCGGGGGCAGCGACTTCGCTCTCAGCCCGTGGTGGGCACTGCTGTACTTCGCCGGCTGGGCGGCCGCGCTGATGGCGATCGCCCTGTTCTCGGCGAGCAAGCGCGACGCGTAGAAGCCACCCCGGTCGAGGTTGAGGGGCCCTGGCCGGGGCAGGGAGCCCGGTCGGGCTGAGGGGTCCTGGCCGCGACGGCCCGTGGTACATCCGGGAGACCGGATGGACCGCGGGCCGTTTCTCCTGTTGATCAACGGTTGGCGGCTGGCCCGGCGAGCGTCTACGGTGCCGCGCATGACCGATTGGGCGCAGGTGCGCGAGGCGGGCTACGCGGTCCCTGAGGGCCGCTCCACGGGCGAGTTGGTGGCCGAGCTGGTGGGCATGCTGCGATCACCGGATCCCGTCGTACGGGACAGGTACGGGTACTCCGTCCTCGCGACCTGGATCGACCGCGGCGTCCTGACGGCCGAGGAGTTGCGGGCGCTCGGCGACGAGCTGGTTCCACGGTTCGGCGATCCGGAGATCCAGGTGCGGACGTTCGTGCCGTTGATCCTCGACTCGATCGTGACCGCGGGAGTCTTCGAGCCGCACTGGGTCCCACCGTTCGAGCGCTGGTACGTCGCCGAGGAGGACCTGCGCGGGTACGACGAGAAGCTCGGCTGGCTGCACGCGGTAGCCCATGGGGCCGACCTGCTCGGGACGCTCGGGCTGCACGCGGCGGTCGAGCCGATGCAGATGCTCCGGCTCGGGATCGGGCGGTTGCTGACGCCCACGTCGTACGTGCTGCGGGACATGGAGGACGATCGGCTCGGGTACGCGCTGGCCGCGACGCTCACGCGCGACGACCTGACCGAGTCCGACGCCGTCGACTGGCTCGACCCGGCGATCCGCGCGCTCTCGAACCCGCCGGCGGAAGGGATCACGCCCGAGGTGACGAACACCGTCCGGACTTTGCGGGTTGTATACGTGCTCGCCGATCACGGTCTGCGGGTCGGTGATGAGAAAAAGCTCACTCCGGTCCCGCACCGCGAACAGGTCAAGACGAAGCTGGCGGACGTGTTCCGGATCGTCACGCCGTACTATCTCTGAGCGCTCTCAGGTAATGCAGGGCTCGGGGCAACTACCTGGTGGAGTACGACGCATCCGACTTTCGTCTTGTTTTTCCCTGAATCCTCCCCGAGCAACGGCATGTCGAGGTCCAGGGCGGAGTACAGGTGAAGTCAGGTGGCAGTGGAGGGCTCGTCCGTGACAAGGTCTCTGCTGGCAGGCCATGGCCCCCTCCCATGGTGGTGCCAACGCCACTACCCGAGTAGTGCCAACACCATCAGATCTGGTCCCCGGCGAGGTTAGCTTTGAGGTACAAAGCCGTCGGGGGCAGCGGGTTCTAGAGAGGGCGCGTGGAAGTCATGGTTGCGACATACCTGAAGAGATGGGTCGGCAACCGCATTCTCAGTAGGACCACCCGCAAGGGTGGTCTCGACTTGTCGAAGATGCGGATGTTCCCCAGCTCGGTATCGATGCCGCTGCGCCGGCAGGGTCTCGACCCGGTGCCGGAGCTCGCGGAGGTGCGGGAGACCGAGCCGGTGCACAAGCTGGCCCACCTGTTCGGGCTGAATGTCTGGGTGGTCAGCGGGCATGCCGAGGCGAAGGCCGTGCTCGCCGACACGACGAACTTCAGCAACGACATCCGGCCGCTGGTCGGCTCGGACCCCAACAAGCCGTCGGAGGGTATCGGCGGGCTCGGGTTCACCGATCCGCCGGACCACACGCGGCTGCGCAAGCTGCTCACCCCCGAGTTCACCAAGCGCAAGCTGGCCCGGCTCGAGCCGGCGATCGAGAAGATCGTCAACGACCAGCTGGACCAGATGGAGGCCAAGGGGCCGGTCGTCGACATCGTGTCGGACTTCGCCTTCAACGTGCCGTTCCTGCTAATCGCCGACCTGCTCGGCGTCGAGGAGCAGGACCGCGATCGCTTCCGCGCGCTCGGGCCGGCGCGCTTCGACCTCTCCGGTGGCGGGATCGGGGTGTTCGGGTCGGCGTCGGAGTCTCGGGACTTCCTGTTCGAGATCGTTCGTAAGCAGCGGACGAACCCGGGTGACGGGCTGATCGGGTCGATCATCCGCGCGCAGGGCGACGACCTCGACGACATCGAGCTGGGCGGGCTTGCCGACGGGGTGTTCCTGGGTGGGTACGAGACGTCGGCGAGCATGCTCGCGCTCGGCACCCTGGTGCTGCTGCGCGACCCGGCGAACTTCGAGATGATCCGGAATGAGCCGGGTGCGGTCGACGTGATCGTCGAGGAGCTGCTGCGTTACTTGACGGTTGTCCAGGTCGCGTTCCCGCGGTTCGCGCGGCACGACCAGGAGCTGTTCGGCCAGCAGGTGAAGAAGGGCGACCTGGTCGCGGTGTCGCTGTCGGGCGCGGACCGCGACAAGCAGATCTTCGGCGCGGACGCCGAGGACTTCTACCCCCGCCGCACGGTGTCCGCCGCCCACCTCGCCTTCGGCCACGGGATGCACCGTTGCGTCGGCGCGGAGCTCGCGCGGATGGAGCTGCGCGCCGCGTTCACCGCGCTGGCGCACCGCTTCCCGGACCTGTCCCTCGCCGTACCCGAAGAACAACTCCGCTTCCGCGACTTCTCCATCGTCTACGGCGTCGAATCCCTCCCCGTACATCTCCACGCAGCGTCCACTAACCAAGCCGCCGTCTGACACCACCGCAGCTGTGGTCGCACTCTGCCTTGCCCTCGCTCGGGCGAGGCAGAGGTGTTTGGTGGGGTATCCGCCGGCGGGCCTCAGCGCAGGCCGCTTGGCGTGACCTTGGACAGGCGCTGGGGGCCGCGGACACGTCGTGCCCTGTTCACAGCCCCGACAAGGTGTCCAGAGCCACGCCGAACCTCGATGAGGGGCGGAGCGTCAATTTCGGATGTGACGGATGCGGAGTATGTAGCTGGGTTGGCGCGGAAGCGGGTCGTGGCCGGGGTGGTGTTCAGGGCGGCTGACGGGCGAGTGCTTCTGGTAGAGCCGTCGTACAAGGTGAACTGGGAGATCCCGGGCGGGTCCGTCGAAGCGGACGAGTCGCCCTGGGACGGGGCAGCCCGCGAGTTGCAGGAGGAGTTGTGCTGGGAGCAGCCCGTGGGGCGGTTGCTGGTCGTGGATCATGTGCGCACGCAGCAGCATCGGCCGGAGGGGATTGTGTTCCTCTTCGACGGCGGCGTACTGAGCGACGCCGAGGTCGACACGTTGAGGTTCCCCGACGGCGAGATCGTGTCGGCCGGGTTCTATGACCCTACGGAGACTCGGCAGTTGGTGAAGCCCCTGCTGGCTGATCGCATCGAGGTGGCGCTGACCGCCGCGAGCGACGGCTCGACCTGGTTCTGTATGAACGGGAAGCCGGTCAGGGCAGGTTGATGTGCTGGGCGAACTGGGCGAGGTCGTCGAGGGATTGTGGGAAGTAGCCGTCGCCGCGGAGGGCGGCTCGGCGGGCGGCGGCGCGGGACGGCGCAGTACGTCGATGGCCTCGTCCGTACGTCGTCCACGCGCGGCGAAGTTGACGCCGACAGCGCGGGCCTCACCGGGCAGACTGCCAAAACCCTGGAACCCTGCCCTTGGTGGCAACGCAAATTGCTGCACTGCCGGTTCTCGTGAGTAGTGTCTTTGTGGCACTAGGTGGCCGTTGGCCGGATCGGGTCGTGACAGGATGCGGGGTGGGTGGTCACAATGGGCGGTCCGGCCCGAAGTGCGGGTGACGGAACAGGGGAAGGGCCGTCGGCGGTATGGGCATTGGCGAGATGGCGACGGGCGATGAGTTGACCGCCCGGATCGCCGCCGCGATGACCGCCGCCCAGTCGGGTGGCCATGTGATCGCGGCCGCCGAGCTCGAGGCGATCCGGGCCGAGCTGGGTGACGAGCCGAGCTACCGGCTGGCCGCCGTCGAGTACGTGCGCGGCGTGTCAGCTCACCATGCGAGCGACGCCGACGAGGCGCTGCGGGCCGTAGACGCCTGTATCGAGGTCGCCCGGGCGATCGACGAACCCGGCTGGGAAGCGAACGCCCTGCCGATCCGCATCATCAACCTCGCCCGCAGCGGCCGCGGCGGCGATACCGTTAACGACCTGGTCGCAGCCGAAGCCGCCTTGAGCCGGACCAAGGACCTGGGACTGACCGCCTGGGCCCACACCGGGCTCGGCTACGCGTACGACGTCCTCCGGCTGTTCGAGCTCTGCATCCCGCATTACGAGCTCGCCACCGGGCTCGACGAGGACGTGTTCGAGCTGGCCGAGTCCGAGGCCATCGATCGTTTGAACCTCGCCGAGACGTACCTGCGTTGGGCGCATGAGCTCGAGCGGCTCGGCGATCCTTTGTATACAAGGGAGATCGAGGAGCGCCTGGCCTCAGCGGCGTACTGGGCGCGCGAGGCCGAGCGGGTGATAGTCGACGACCAGAGCCAGGAGTTCTGGCGTCTGAGCGCCCGTCTGTGGCTTGCTGCGGCCACAACTGACGAGGATCCGGACCATGCCGTCGACGAGCTGACCGAGATCCGCGACGAGATGAGCAAGGTCGGCGAGACCGAGCGGCTCGCGATCGCCGGCGCGTACCTGGCCAGGGCCCTGAAGGCGCAGGGAAAGCTCGAACCGGCCAAAGCCGCGGCGGACAGGGCGGCCGACGATCTGATTCCGTTGGCCGACCCATCGACCCATGTCCTGGTCCTGCAGATCCGTTCGGAGATCGATGCGCTCGACGGTACTCCGGGAGCCGCCGCTGGCTTGGAGTACGCGCGTTCGGTCGCGCGCGGGTGGTGGAAAGAGCGGCAGCGCGCGCTGAACGCCGTACGGCATGCGCTTGCTGTGCACGATCTCCCGGCCCGGCACGACGCCGAGTGGCATGCGGCGCGGCAGGATCCGCTGACCGGCGTGGGGAATCGCCGCGCGCTGGACGAGCGGCTGACCGCGGCCCGTGACTCCGGGCGTGCGGTCACCTTGCTGGCGATCGATGTGGACAACCTGAAGATCGTCAACGACACCTTCGGGCACGCCTGCGGGGACGAATTGCTGCAGGTTGTGGCAAATCTCCTGGTAGAACAGGCGCGAGCCACTGATGCCGTGGTTCGATCGGGAGGCGACGAGTTCTTCGTGGTCCTCGACCAGCCCGACGCCAAGGGCGGCGCTCAGCTGGCCGAGCGGATCCGGACCGCCGTCGATGCGATCGCGGTGTCGACGGACAAGCCGTGGTTGCGCCGGCTCGGGCTGAGCCTCGGGTACGCCGCGACCGCCGAGGGACTCGGTGTCGACCAACTGATCGCGCGGGCGGATGTGCGCCTGTACGAGGACAAGCGCCGCAATAGGTGATGGGCACTGCAAGAGGGTGAGTCAGGGTAGGGAGGTGTGGTGCGCGAGACGTCGGGGGTGACGGCACGGATCGCAGCGGCGATGACGCGGGCGCAGTCGGGCAGTCCGGCCGAGGCTGCGCTCGAGCTGAACGAGCTGCTGGCCGAGCTGGATCCGGAGCCGAGTCACGAGCGGGCGGCGGCCGAGTACGTGCGGGCCGTCGCGGCGCATCACGCCACCGACTCGGTCGAGGCGCTGGACGCCGTCGACGGCTGTATCCGGGTCGCCCGCGCGATCGACGAGCCGGGCTGGGAGGCGAACGCGATCGCGCTGCGCATCGTCACGCTGATCCGCACCGGCGAGGGCGGTGACTCGGTCGCGGACCTCGTCGCCGCGGAGAACGCCCTGTCGCGGACCCGCGATCTCGGGCTGGCCGGCTGGGCACACACCGGTCTCGGCTACGCCTACGACCTGCTCCGGCTGTACGAGCTGTGCATCCCGCACTTCGAGCTCGCCGCTGAGGGCGATCATGATCCGCTCGGTCTGCCCGAGGCGCCGGCGATCAACCGGCTCAACCTGGCCGAGTCGAACCTGCGCTGGGCCCACGAGCTCGAGCGGCTAGGCGACCCGTCGTACGACGAGGAGATCAAGGAGCGGCGGCGGGCAGCGCATCGGTGGGCGGGCGAGGCGGTCGACGCGATCCTCGCGGCCGACCTGCTCGGGTACTGGCCGATGGTCGGGCGGATGTGGCTCGCGGCGAGCAACGACGCCGGGGACGCGGCCGAGGCGGCGGTGATCCTGAAGGACTGCCGTGACCAGCTGGCGAAGCTCGGCGATCTCGAGCTGGCCGCGATCGCGGGCGCGTACCTGGCCAGGGCGTACCTGCGGCTCGGCCGGGTCGACGACGCGATGGAGGCCGCGGGACGGTCGGCGAGTGAGCTGCCGCCGACGTCGGATCCGCCGGTCGAGGCGCTGATCCGGCACACCGCCGTACAGATCGTGGCCGAGTCCGGTGACGTGGGGGCGGCGACCGGGTTGCAGTACGCGCGGGCGATCAGTCGCGGGTGGTGGGCGGAGCGGTTGCGCGGGCTGTACGCCGTACGGACTGCGCTGGCCAACCATGAGCTGTCGATCCGGCACGACGCCGAGTGGCGGGCCGCTCGGGAGGACCCGCTGACCGGTGTCGGCAATCGGCGCGCGCTCGACGAGCGGATGTCTGTGGCGCGGGACTCGGGTCGATCGGTCGCGGTGATCGCGATCGACGTGGACAACCTCAAGGTGATCAACGACAGCTACGGACATGCCTGCGGTGACGAGGTACTGCGGCGCGTCGGGCAGCTGCTGACGGAGCAGTGCCGCGCGGAGGATGTGGTGGCGCGGGCGGGCGGGGACGAGTTCGTCGTGGTACTCGACAACCCGGACGAGCGTGGCGCGCCCGAGCTCGTCGAGCGGATCAAGGCCGCAGCTGATCGAGAGGCGGCGCACGCGCTGGCGCCATGGTTCGCCATGCTGCGGCTGAGCGTGGGGCAGGCGAGCAGCACGGACGGTACGTCGGTCAGTGATTTGCTGACCGAGGCAGACCGGCGCATGTACGCCGAGAAGCGCCGACGCCGCCGGGCTGCTCAGTAGTTCAGGAAGCCTTCTATGACGAGGTTTCTGATCTGCGGGAGGTAGTCGGAGAGGACGTCGACCACTGGGCGGTCCATCAGGTCCGCAAGGGCCGCAAGGATCTGGCCCACGCTCAGGTCACCGTCACACGCACCGACGAAGCCAGCCAGGACGGTGTCGACCTGCTCCGCACGGCGCATGCCACGCTGGCGCCGCAGGACGATCGTGGCTGGGTCCTCGGCGCCTGGTTGACCAGTGGTCTCCTGGATGACGTCGTCCGCGACGCGGAGGTGCAGAGCGGTCAGGTCGGCGGGAAGGCCCTCCAGACGTTCGAAGCGGTGCAGCACGTGCGGACCGACAGGGCGCTCGATCTCGTACGGCCAGGACTCGGCATCGAGCGTGCCTTCGACGTTGTGCAGGGTGATCCAGCCCATGCCGATCGCTTCGACGCTGTGTTCGTCCAGGTAGCGCATCCACTCGTCGTACCGGCTGGTGTACTGCGGTGAGCCGTGCAGGCCGGCGTCGCGCAGCCAGAGTTCGACGTACTCGGACGGGTCGAGCTGCTCGCGCTGGACGGCCCAGGCGGAGCGGTCTACCGTCCAGCTGGCGATGCGGTCCTGCCAGTCCTCGCCGCGGACGCAGGTCCAGTTGGCGAGCAGTTGGCACCAGCCGCCGTCGGTGAGGTGGTCCGGCGCCTGCCTGATGAGTTGCTCGACGACAGCGTCACCGGCGTACCCGGTCTCGCGATAGGTCAGGTCGCCGCCGGGTGGGGAGATGACGTACGGCGGATTGCTGACGATCAGGTCGAACCGCTCACCGCGGACCGGCTCGTACAGGCTGCCATCACGTACGTCGAGGTCGATGTGGTTGAGCGCCGCCGTCCAACGGGCCAACTGCAGCGCTCGCGGGTTGACGTCGGTCGCGACGAGCTGGTTGACCCGGTCGGCGAGGTGGAGCGACTGAATGCCGCAGCCCGTGCCGATGTCGAGCGCACGATCTGCCTTGATCGGCACAGTGAGGTGGATCAGGCTCAGACTGGCCGGGGCGATCCCGAGCACATAGTCGGAGCGCATCTGCTCCCGGCGCCCGTCGAGCCCCGGGGTGGGGTCGGCAACCACCCACCACTCCCGCTCGTCCTCCGCGAAGGGGCGGATGTCGAGCACGGCCCTCGCCTCGCCACCCGACATCGCAATGATGCCTAGAGCAACTAGATCGATGCCCGGGAATGCCTTGTTCACAAGCGGTTCCGGCACGGGCCGCTGCAACAGGAACAGCCGGATCATCGTGTCAAGTGCGTCCCCCGAGTCCGTACGCCGAGCCGCCGGCGCCGTCTCGTTCCGCCCCAGGGCCGCGTTCGCCTGCTCCCCGAGCCGCTCGGCAACCCCGTCCACGGTGTACCCCGCGGCCGTGAACGCCGCCCGCAACCCCTCCACCACACTCCCCGTCAACTCCTGCATCCCCACATCCTCCCACCTTCCAACTACGGCGATGGGAGGATGCCCGGCCGACCGCAGCTGCGGCCGGCCGGGCATCCTTGTTTGCTACGGGTTGCAGGTGAGTTTGGCGTCGGCCCAGTCGGCGTGATCGCTGGTGTTGCCGTCGCCTCCGTCGGTGACCTGGAGGGTGAGGGTCTGGGCGCCGGTGACGTCGACCGTCGTACTGGCGGTGGGGGACGTGCCGGTCAGTTGATCCGAGGTGTACTTCGCGGTGCCGTCGGTGAGGACCTTGAAGGTGACTTTGCCGCGGTCCTCCATCTCGTCGTCGATGCCCAGCTTGCTGGTGAACGTCGTGCAGTTACCACCGAGCCGGACGCTCACCGACGACGGCGCGTGCGCGCCCAGGCCCTTGGCATAGGTGACGCCGTCCAGCGTGATCGGCCCGCCGTCGCCGGCGCCGTCCTCGCCGTTGCTGTGGTCGCGTTCGACCGGGCCCCAGCCGTTGGTGGAGTCCAGGAACTCCAGGTCACTGACCCAGTTCTCCCCGGTAGGTGCCGGGGGCAACGGTTTGTCGGCGATCGTGGCGGCGAAGAACCCGAGCCCGCCGCCCGGTAGCTGGATCGCCTTCACGGTCTTGCCGGGATCGAGCGGTACGGCGGTGTAGAAGACGCGATAGTCCGTCGTCGTATTGCCCAGACCGGCCGGTGTGTAGCGCCCCTTGACCGAGACGGCGAGCTTGGCGCCGCCGGTGGTCGGGTCCTGGCAACACCAGTTCGGCAACTGGAAGGTGCCTTCGGAGGTGGTGCCGTCGGTGTAGATGATCGTGACGGCTCCACGAGCGTTGAGACTGGCGCCGGAGCCGAGCAGCGCGAGGTGCGAACCGGTGCCCGAGACCAGGATCGGCGCGGACTGGTTCTTCACCACGTTCGGCGTTCCCGGCGCTCCGGTCGGCCAGGTGAACTCGGCGTCCTGGACCGTGACCTTCGCGCCCGGCGAGTAGCCGGCGGCCGCGAGTGCTTCGCCGTTGAAGCTGTCGCCCGATCCGTCGAAGTTGCCTTGTTTATAAGTGTTTGCGTCGGTGATGCCGACCAGATTGGCTGCCTGGGACAACGATGCGTATGGCAGCTCGGCTGTCGCCGAAGCGGAATTGGAGTAACTCTTGCCTTGGGCAACATAGCTCGCCTTCAGCTGCAGGGTGAAGCTCGCCGGCTTGACGTCCGCACCGGGTGTCACCTGCAGCTTGGTGGTGACGGTCTGGCCGGAGCGGACCGACGCGAACTGGCCGGCACCAGTGACAGTCCAGCCGGCCGGAACCTGTATGGCCAGGTCGACGTTGCGGACCGGGCCCGGGGTGCCATTGCGGAACGTCGCAGTCACCTCGGTCGCCTGGCCGGGAGCGTTCCAGAGCGACGGTGTCGTGAGTTCCGGAGTGCCGAAGGTGTTGGCGACGTCCGCGCCGCCGACCGAAGAAGTGCCGGCGAGGACGACCACAGCGGACCGCGAGGTGGCGATCGACGTGGTCTGCACGGTGACGACGCCGTTCGCGAAGCTCCACTTGGCGGGGCGCCCGTCGATGGTGACGTTGTGTGGGGCGGTGCCGGTGTGGACGGTCAGTTCGTAGGGGCGCGCCGCCGGCTTGCCGTCGTACGAACCGTTGCTGCGGCCGATGTTCACGGTGATGTCGCCGCGACCGTCGGTCGGTGCGTCGACCGCGAAGGTCTGCGTGGCGGACTTCGTGGATCGGGTCACGCGGTCGTCCTCGTAGAGGTTGAACGATGACTTGCCCGACGGGTAGATGTCGACGGTGACCGGGTCGCTCGGCTTCTGCTCGGCGGCGTTGTTGATTCCGGATTTCCACATCGGTACGACGGCACCCGCCTTCACGAACAGCGGCAGCGTGTCGAGCGCGGCGTGGTAGCCGTTGACCGTCGTCGGGCCTTGGTACACCCGACCTGTCCAGTAGTCGACCCAGCGTCCGGCCGGCAGGTAGATCCCGTTCTTCACCTCGTCCGCGCCGTACATCGGCGCGACCAGGAACTCCTTGCCCGCCAGGAACTCGTACTTGGTCGTGTCGTCCCACGTGCGAGGGTCGTTCGGGTACTCCAGCACCAGCGACCGGTTCAGCGGAGCGCCGGTCCGGTGCGCCTCAGCGGCGTACGTATAGAAGTACGGAAGCAGACGCTCGCGGAGCTTCAGGTACTTGCGGTTGATCGAGGTGTACGGGTCGCCGTACGCCCAGGGCTGCTTGTACGCCGGGGTCGACCAGCCGGACATGCTCATGAACGCCGGGTTGAACACCTTCCACTGCAGATCACGCACGTACGACGTGGCACTGCCACCGAAGATGCCGTCGACGTCACCCGCGCTGTAGGCGATGCCCGAGTTGCCGGAGCCGGTGATCGCCGGGATCTGCCACTTGATCGCGTCCAGCGAGCCACTGTGGTCGCCGGTCCACTGCACCGCGCACCGCTGCGCGCCGGCCCAGCCCTCGACCATCCAGGCGAACCCGCGAGCGTTGCTGTACTGCTCGATGCCGTCATGCGCGGTGTCGCAGGCACTCAGCGCGTAGCGGTAGCCCGGACCGACCCACGCCACGTCCAGCTTCCGTACGCGCACCCCGGCGTCACCGACCTCGGCCGGCTGGCGGTCCAGGTTGGACTGCGTCCACAGGCCCATCTGGATGTTCCGTGCCCGCAGCTCGTCGCCGGTCTGCTTCAGCGCCGGGATGTCGCGCTTGCCCCACCACGTGCCGTCGACCTGCTCGGAGTCGGTGTTGGCGGAGTACCCGCAGCCGTAGTCGTCGTTGACGAGCATCCAGCCGCCCGGCATGTCCTCGTCCTTGAAGCGCTGCGCGACCTTGACCGCGTCCAGCGTGGTGACCTTGTCGGGGTTGACCTTCCAGTCGTTGCTGGGGTCCGGGTCCGTCGCGTAGTGACCGCGGTTGTAGCAGTCGGAGTCGCCGTACTCGAGTCCGTAGATCGGCGGCATGAACGGCCGGCCGGTGAGCTCGGTGTAGCGGTCCAGCGAGGTCTTCAGATCGCCGATGAAGTAGTACGCGTCGAACCGCTTCTCGTCGTGAGTAGTTACGACCGGACTAGTAAAGCTGTAACTACCCGGGTCGAAGGTGTTCCGGAGTACGCCGTAGCCCGCGGTGCTCATGTAGTACGGCGACGCGTTCGGGTTGCCGCCGTCCTCCCAGTTGAAGTCCTTGGAGATCTTGATCGTCTGGTCCCGGTGCGAGAAGCGGCCGTTCTGCATGCCGCCGCCGAAGAACTGCTCGTTCGCGCCCCGCGCCAGCGTCTGGGTGGTGGACGTGTCCGTCCAGGACAGCGGCGCGGCCTCGGACCAGACCAGCTGTCCGTTCGACCGGTACACCGAGAACTTGAGCGGGCTCTTCTGCGCACGGACCTCGATCTTGCCGGTCGTGAGCGAGTAATAGGTGCCACGGTCGCGCCAGGAGGTCGGCGGCGTGCCGTAGTCCGTCTTGGTGACGATGGTGGACGCCGGGGCGCCCGGATCGGTGGGCGGGGTGTTCGCCGGGTCGGTGAAGTTCCCGTCCGGCGCCATCCACAGCCGGAAGACGTCGTCCTTCAGGAACACCACCCGCACCTTCGCCGCGCCGGCGCTGAGGGTGTACGTCGCCTTGCCGGCCGCGAACCCGGTGATGTCACCGAGCGTGTTGGCAGCGGCCTGCGCGGGAGCCGCGGTGTACACAAGTGCGCCTGCGAACAGAGCTAGGGCGACTACTGAACGTTTCATGCGGACAAAGATGCTCACGAGTGCCTCACTTCACGCATCAATGAACAAGATGTGCACAGTGAAGCGCACCGGAGACCCGTTGTCACCAGGTCACCGTGACGAAGTTGAAACCATGTCGCCATCACGGGGTGAAACAAGGCGATGACGATGAGTCGCATGAGCAACCGGCGTCCCAGCAGCCCCAGCAGTCACGTCTTCACCAGGCGTCACGTCCTGGGCGCCGGCCTGACCGCCGGCCTCGCGGCAGGTGTTGCCGCAGCCTGGCCCGGGTTGGCGCAAGCCTCCCCGATCGATCCCGACACGTCGGCCGGCCTCGCTCCGGACCCGATCCGCGCGCAGGACGACCCGAACTTCCATCCGGTGAAGTTCCGGCTGCCGGCGCCGACCGGGCGGAAGGCGCTCGGGACGACCGCGGTCCACCTGGTCGACCGGTCACGGCCGGATCCCACCATGCCCAGCGGGCAGCGCGAGTTGATGATCAGCCTCTGGTACCCGGCGGGGATGTTCGGGTCGGCGCCGTTCGCGAAGTACATGCCGCCGCGGACCGCAGTGGAGGTCGACGACGCGTGGACGGGTGAGTACGGGCTGGCACTGCCGAGCGGGTCGTTCGACTTCGCCGCCACCGTGACGCACGCGCGGGTCGACGTACCGGCGCAGCCGATGCGGCATCCCGTCGTACTGTTCTCGCCCGGTTTTCAGTACAGCCGGTTCGTGAACACCGCACAGGTCGAGGACCTCGCCAGCCGTGGGTACGTCGTGGTGACGATCGACCACTCGCACGAGACGCCGGTGGAGTTCCCCGGCGGGCGGTTCCTGCCGGGTGCGCCGGAGTCGGAACCGCCCGGTCCGGACCAGATCCGGGCAGCGGTCGAGACCCGGACGGCGGACGCGCGATTCGTGCTGGACCAGCTCGAGCGGATGGCCGACGGCCGCAAGGTCGATGCCGATGGCAAGGATCTGCCGAATGACCTCGCGGACGGGCTCGACCTGCGCAAGGTCGGCATGTTCGGTATCGGCCTCGGCGGGTACACGGCCGCGAACGCGATGCTGCGGGACCAGCGGATCTCGGCCGGGATCGACCTGGACGGCACACTCCAGGACGACCGGAAGAACGGACCGCTCGGCGACGTCGCGGAGCGGGGGCTGGACCGGCCGTTCCTGCTGTTCGGATCGGGTGAGACGCAGCGGACCGATCCGGCCGGGGACACCTACGACGCGTCCTGGGCGAGCTTCTGGAAAGCGCAACGCGGCGGCAGACTCAACCTGACGCTGGTGAACACCAAGCAGAAGGCATTCACCGACTACCAGTTCATCTTCTCCCAGCTCTTCCACGACATCTACGGCGAGGATCCGATCATCACCTCGGTGATGAAGGCCCTCGTCGGCAGCGCGAAACCGGCCCGGAGCGTGCTGGCGCAGCGCGAGTACATCGCTGCGTTCTTCGACCAGACGCTGCGTCGCCGGCCGTCACTTCTGCTCCGCGGTGACTCCCCGAAGTTCCCGGAAGTGCGTTTCGTCCGCTGAGACGGCGTACCCTCGACAGAGATTCGCCACGCCCACCGTGGCGGCGTCGCGACGCGCGGTGACTGGTGGGGTGTTCGCCACTTTCTGAAATCCTGGGAGGCGGACCGGGGGTGGTAGCGGTTACGGTGCGTTGAGAAATGCGTTGCCGTCGGCCGTACTCTGTCCTCGGGCAGGGTCGGTCCGTGTCCGGGGGAACAGACCCGAAGCCGGTGCCGTTGGGATTGGGGCGTTGGTCGCAGGACGAGAGTCGCGAGAGTAGGGAGCGCAGTGGCAGGGGCAGCAGCAGGGACGAAGACAACGGCAGGGACCCGTTTGGTGATCGTCGAGTCGCCGAAGAAGGCGCGGATGATCGCCGGCTTCCTGGGGTCCGGGTACGTGGTGGAGTCCAGCTTCGGCCACATCCGCGACCTCCCGAGCGGGGCGGACGAGATCCCGGCGAAGTACAAGGGCCTGCCCTGGGCACGCCTCGGCGTCAACGTCGAGGACCACTTCGACCCGCTGTACGTCGTACCGGCCGACAAGCGGGCGCAGATCCGCAAGCTGAAGGACCTGCTCAAGGGCGCCGACGAGCTCTTCCTCGCGACAGATGAGGACCGCGAGGGCGAGGCGATCGCCTGGCACCTGCTCGAGGAGCTGAAGCCGAAGGTCCCGGTCCGCCGGATGGTGTTCCACGAGATCACCCCGAAGGCGATCCAGGACGCGGTCGGCAACGCCCGCGACATCGACGAGGCCCTGGTCGACGCCCAGGAGGCGCGCCGGATCCTCGACCGGTTGTACGGGTACGAGGTCTCCCCGGTGCTGTGGAAGAAGGTCATGCCGAAGCTGTCGGCGGGCCGGGTGCAGTCGGTCGCGATCCGGATGGTGGTCGACCGCGAGCGCGAGCGGATCGCGTTCCGCAGCGCCTCGTACTGGGACCTCGACGCGACGCTTGACGCCGGTGAGAGCCGGACGCCGCGGCAGTTCGGTTCCCGCCTGGTCTCGGTGGACAGCAGGCGGGTGGCGCAGGGCCGCGACTTCAGTTCGACCGGTGAGCTCAAGGGCGCCAACACCGTCCATCTGAACGAGGAGACCGCGACCGCGCTGGCCGGTGCGTTGCGCGACTCGCAGTTCACCGTCCGGTCGATCGAGTCCAAGCCGTACACCCGCCGGCCGTACGCGCCGTTCCGGACGACCACGCTGCAACAGGAGGCCGGCCGCAAGCTCGGCATGTCCGCTTCGCAGACGATGCAGGTCGCCCAGCGGCTCTACGAGAACGGCAACATCACCTATATGCGTACCGACAGCGTCACGCTGTCGGACACCGCGATCACCGCGGCCCGGGCCCAGGTCCGCGAGTTGTACGGCGCGTCGTACCTGCCGGACAAGCCGCGGGTCTACACCTCCAAGGTGAAGAACGCGCAGGAGGCCCACGAGGCGATCCGGCCGGCCGGCGAGACCTTCCAGACTCCGGCCCAGACCGGTCTGTCCGGTGCGGAGTTCCGGCTGTACGAGCTGATCTGGATGCGGACGATCGCGTCCCAGATGAAGGACGCCGCCGGGAACAGCGTGTCGATCCGGATCGACGCGACCGCCACCACCGGCGAGAAGTGCGAGTTCACCTCGTCCGGCCGGGTGATTACGTTCCACGGGTTCCTCAAGGCGTACGTCGAGGGCCAGGACGACCCGTCCACGGGGTCGGACGACCAGGAGACCCGGCTGCCGGACGTGGCCGAGGGCGACGTACTGCCCGCGGTCGAGGTGCTGGCGTCGGGGCACGAGACGAAGCCGCCGGCGCGGTACACGGAAGCCACGCTGGTCGGCGGGCTGGAAGAGCGCGAGATCGGGCGGCCGTCGACCTACGCCTCGATCATCGGCACGATCCAGGCCCGCGGGTACATCTACAAGAAGGGCCAGGCACTGGTTCCGGCCTGGCTGGCGTTCGCGGTGGTCCGGTTGCTCGAGGAGCACTTCACCCGGCTGGTGGACTACGCGTTCACCGCGACGATGGAGGACGTGCTCGACGAGGTCGCGGCCGGTGATCTGCAGCGCGAAGGTGTGCTGGAGCGGTTCTACTTCGGTGACAACGACCTCGAGGGTCTGCACTCGATGGTCAACGACCTCGGTGATATCGACGCCCGCGAGATGTCGACGTTCCCGGTCGGCGGGGACGACAGCGGGATCGTCGTCCGCGTCGGGCGGTACGGGCCGTACGTCGAGGACAAGGACGAGCGGCGCGCGAACGTGCCGGAAGACCTGCCGCCGGACGAGCTGACCGTCGACAAGGCACAGGAGCTGCTGGCCCAGCCGTCGGGTGTCGAGCTCGACCTCGGTACTGCGCCGGACACCGGCCTGCGCGTCGTCGCCAAGGCGGGGCGTTTCGGGCCGTACGTGACCGAAGTACTGCCGGAGGATGCGCCGAAGGGCGCCAAGCCGCGGACTGGGTCGCTGCTGAAGTCGATGACGCTGGAGAACGTCAGCCTCGACGACGCGATGAAGCTGCTGTCGCTGCCGCGCGTGGTCGGCAAGGACCCTGAGTCGGGCGACGAGATCACGGCGCAGAACGGGCGCTACGGGCCGTACCTGAAGAAGGGCACGGACTCGCGGTCGCTGGCGACCGAGGAGCAGATGTTCGACATCACGCTCGAAGAGGCGCTGAAGATCTACTCCGAGCCGAAGCAGCGTGGCCGCCGCGCCGCTGCACCGCCGCTGAAGGAGCTCGGCGAGGACCCGGAATCCGGCAAGCCCGTGGTGGTGAAGGAGGGCCGCTTCGGCCCGTACGTCACCGACGGGGAGACGAACGCGACGCTCCGCAAGGACGACGCGGTCGAGACGATCTCGCTGCTCCGCGCAGCCGAGCTGCTGGCCGACAAGCGAGCCCGCGGCCCGGTGAAGAAGACCGCGAAGAAGTCCACGACGAAGAAGACGACAGCGAAGAAGACCGCCGCGAAGAAGACGGCGGTCAAGAAGACCGCCGCCAAGAAGACCGCGACGAAGAAAACGGCGACGAAGAAAACAGCCGCCAAGAAGAGCTAGAAGTCGCTGGTGACCATCCCGTGGATGACGAACGCGATGAACGCCAGCACGACCAGCACCATGATCACGAACGGGATGATCAGCCAGACCGAAGGTCGCCTGGCGCCGACAGTGGCGCCGGTGGTCCGGCTGGTCACCTGCTTCGCGACGACGCGACCCCGGCGCCATTTCCCGGCGACGGTCACCTCCTCGCCGTCGGCGACCTGACCCTCCAGCGACACCCCGCGCAGCTCGACGAGCGTGGGCTGCAGCTGCTTGCCGACCGCGTCGTGCTGCTCCAGGTGGAAGGTCAGCACCTGGACGGAGCCCTGCTCGCCATGAAGCTCGGAGCGGAACTGGACGTTCCGCACGACCCCACTCAGCTCGGCGGCGCCCCGGCGCGCGACGGCATTCGACTGGTCACTCATCGCAGTTCCCCCAGGTGTGAGACGTAGTACCCGGAAAGTACATTGGGTTGGTGCCGTCAGGTGGCCGCAAGGTAGGACGAGACGCAATCGCAAAGGAGCGCGGATGACGAGCGCGGTGGAAGTCAGCGCGCAGCGGTTGCGTGAGCGGGGCGAGCGGGTGACGCCCGCGCGGCTCGCGGTGGTCGAGGTCCTGGCGGGGACCGAGGAGCACCTGAGCGCGGAGCAGATCGGCGAGCGGGCCGAGCAGTTGCGCCCGGGGATCCACCGCGCGACCGTGTACCGGGCGCTCGACGCGCTCGGCGAGTTCGGTCTCGTCACGCACGTCCACCTCGGACGCGCGGGTACGACGTACCACCTGGCCGGCGATCTGGCCCCGCGCCACCTGCACCTGCGTTGCTCGGAGTGCGGCACGGTGTACGACGCGCCGGGAGACGTCCTCGAATCGGCCCGGAAGAAGCTCGCCCGCGAGCTCGGCTTCCATCTCGCGCCCGAGCAGGTGGCCCTCGTCGGAGTGTGCCAGAACTGCCGACGCTGAGGTCCGCTGTCCATATCTGTTCATCGGTGTGGATTCATGAACAGAGTTGGCTTAGGGTCTGGGGCTGTGACCTATGTCGAGGACTTTGCCTCCGGTGAGAACGTGCTGGCGCCGCGCGCCTGGCTGGACGACGACTTCGGGCGGTTGGCGCTCAACGGGGACTGGAGTTTCCGCCTGTCGCCGACGGTGGCGGACGCGCCGGACGATCTGAAGGACCCCGACACGTCCGGCTGGGACACGATCACGGTCCCCGGTCACTGGCAGCTGAGCGGGTACGGCGCTCCGGCGTACACGAACATCGACTACCCGTTCCCGCTCGAGCCGCCGTACGTGCCGACCGACAACCCGACCGGCGACTATGTCCGGACCGTGACGGTGCCGGCGGACTGGGACGGCGCGCGGATCGTGCTGCGGTTCGAGGGCGTCGACTCGCGGTTCGCGGTGTTCGTGAACGGCTCCCAGGTTGGTTGGTCGTCGGGGTCGCGGCTACCGTCGGAGTTCGACATTACCTCGTTGGTTGCCCCAGGCAATGAAGCGCGGATTGCGGTCCGCGTGCACCAGTGGTCGCTCGGCAGCTACGTCGAGGACCAGGACATGTGGTGGCTGTCCGGGATCTTCCGCGAGGTCAACCTGCTCGCACTCCGCCCGGACGCGCCGACCGACGTCTTCGTCAAGGCCGCGTGGGATCACACCGACGGCAACGGCACGCTGCTCGTCGAGTCCGACGTACCCGGCACTGTTTCGGTGCCCGAGCTGGGTCTCTCGGTGGCGACCGGTGAGCACGTGCGCGTCGAGGGCGTGCAGCCGTGGAGCGCCGAGGTGCCGCGGTTGTACGACGCCGTACTGCGGACCGCCGGCGGGGAGGTGCGGCTGCGGATCGGCTTCCGGACTGTCGCGGTCGTCGACGGGATCTTCACGGTCAACGGCAATCGTGTGCTGTTCAACGGCGTCAACCGGCACGAGGTCCACCCGGACCGGGGTCGCGCGCTCACCGAGCAGGACATGCTGGACGACGTACTGATCATGAAGCGGGCCGGGATCAACGCGGTCCGCACGAGTCACTATCCGCCGCACCCGCACTTCCTGTCGCTGTGCGACGAGTACGGGTTGTACGTGATCGACGAGTGCGATCTGGAGACGCACGGCTTCGGCTACGAGCCGCAGCCGCCGAAGCTGCCGAACCCGGTGATGGATCCGCGCTTCCGCGACGACCTGGTCGATCGGATGCGGCGTACCGTGCATCGCGACAAGAACCACCCGTCGATCGTGATCTGGTCGCTCGGCAACGAGTGCGGGATGGGCGAGAACCTCAAGGCGATGTACGACCTGGTGAAGGAGCTCGACCCGTCGCGGCCGGTGCACTACGAGCGTGACACCGAGGCGGAGTTCGTCGACATCTACTCGCGGATGTACACCTCGCCGGAGGGATGCGCTGAGATCGGGGCGGACACCTCTCTGTATCGGAACCTGCCGTTCATCCTGTGCGAGTACGGGCACGCGATGGGCAACGGGCCGGGTGGGCTGATCGACTACCGCGAGGTGTTCGAGAAGTACCCGCGCTGTCAGGGCGGATTCATCTGGGAGTTCATCGACCACGGTCTGCGGACGACGATCGACGGGCGCGAGGTCTACGCGTACGGCGGGGACTTCGGCGAGACGATCCACGACGGCAACTTCGTCTGCGACGGACTGCTGTTCCCGGACCGTACGCCGTCGCCGGGCATGCATGAATACATCAAGGTGATCGAGCCGTTGCGTATCGTTGCTGACGGCAACCGTGTGTCGATCACCAACCGCTACGAGGTGCTGGACACCAGCCACCTGTCGTTCACGATCAAGGTCGAGGCCGGCGGTGAGCTGGTCGCCGGCGGCAACTTGCCCGTCCCGGCGATCGCCCCGGGTGAGACTGTCTCGATCGAGCTCCCGCCGGGTGTGCTGAAGCAGCGCGAGCGCTCTGAGAGTTGGCTCACCGTTACGGCCGAACTGAAGGACGCGGCGTCCTGGGCCGATGCCGGCCACCGCGTCGCCTGGGGCCAGATCCGGCTGGACGAGCCGGCTCCGGCTGCTGCAGTTCCGGCCGGTTCGCCGGCCGAAGGAACCGCTGGTGCCCAGGGCATCGACATCGCTGGTCTGCAGAACATTCGGTTGGATGTTTGGCGGGCGCCGATCGACAACGACGCGATTCCTGGCGTTGCGGCGGCCTGGCGTGAGCAAGGGCTGCATCGGGTCCAGCACCGGATCGTTTCGCAAGGCGAGCGTGATGGTGCCTGGGAGGTTGTCACCCGGACCGCGCCGCCCGCGCTCCAGTGGGGTCTGCGGAGTACGTGGCGCTGGACGGCCGTCGACAACGGGGTGGTGCTCGCGCTCAGCGTCGTACCGGAAGGTCTGTTCCCGGAGGTGTTGCCGCGGCTCGGCATCACGTTCGAACTGCCGAAGGTGGAGCGGGTCGAGTGGTTCGGCACCGGCCCCAACGAGGCGTACGTCGACACGCGCGAAGCAGCCGCGGTCGGCAAGTACTCCGCCACGGTCGCCGAACTGCAAACGCCGTACGTCCGCCCGCAGGAAAACGGCCACCGCATCGACACCCGCTGGACCCAGCTGGACGGTCTACGCATCGAAGCAGTCGACGAACTCTTCGGCCTGACCGTCCGCGACTGGACCAGCCACGCGTTGGAGACGGCCAAGCACACCGCGGACCTGGTCCCCGGCGACACCACCTACGTCACCCTCGACATCGCCCAAACCGGCGTAGGAACAGCCGCCTGCGGCCCAGCCCTCCCCGACTGCGACAAGCTAAAGACCGGGCCGGCCGGCCTGACCCTCCGCTTCACCCGCTGATACCGGATCCCCAGGCCATCACAATCCCGCGACAGCGGGCGTCGCCTGCGTGCGTCGCAGCTGAACGCGTGCTTTGTGATGGCCTGGGGATCCGCCTCCTCCGACGAGCGTTCTGGCGCGCGAGTGCTGGGCCGGTGGAGGTGGCCGCCAGACTTCCACGCGTGGTCACAGTCGGTCTTCGCGGAGATCCGCGATCACTTCCGTCGAGTCGGTGGAAGTATCCACGTCGCCTGGCGGCAGCTCTAGCGGTATGGGATCGTCCGCCGGGATCAGGCGACCACAGCGGACCAGATCGGCACGGATGTTGGCATCCTCCATGCCGCGAGGATAGGCCTGAACGGATCTCTAGATAGCCATCGAGGGTCGGCCGCGTACGCGGGTGGTTGGTGGGTGGTAGGTGGACCAGGCTGTGGTCAGGCGGTGGACTGCTTCGGTGAGGGCGGGTTCGGGGGCTCTGAAGTGGAGGCGGATGTGGGAGTCGCTGGCGCCGGTGATGTCGAGGCCGGCGCCGGGAAGGATGGCTAGGCCGTGGCGTAGGGCGGTCTGGGCGAAGGACGTGCCGTCGCCGTACGGGAGGCCGACCCAGAGGCACTGGCCGCCGGTGACCGTTGGGATGTCCCACGTGGGGAAGGCCTGCGTGAGGAGCTGGTGCAGGTGGTCGTGGCGGCACTTCAGGGTGTCGTGCAGGTCAGGACCGTCCAGGAGCGGCAGCAGGTGTACGGCGGCCAGTTGGGTGGGGACATTGCCGCCAAGGTCGTGGACGGCGCGGAGGCGGGCCAGGCGGTTGATCAGGGGTGTGGACGCGCGGATCCAGCCGATGCGCAGACCACCCCAGATGCTCTTGCTCAGTGAGCCGATCGAGATGACCGACTCGGAGTACGCCGCCAACGGCACGGGCAGCACCTCACCAGGGAAGCCAAGGTCCGCCGGAACCTCGTCCTCGATCAGCGGGATGCCGGCACTGGCCAACCGCTGACGGGTGAGCGCAGACATCACCGAGCCCGTCGGGTTCTGGTACGTCGGGATCACGTAGGCGAGCGCAGGACGCCGCTCCCGCACAGCGGCCTCGAACCCGTCCAGTCCGACCGGCAGACCACGCAGTACTGCGCCCTCCTCGCGGAACACTTCCAACGCGCCGGGGTACGTCGGCGCCTCGACGAGCACCTGGTCGCCGGGCGACACCAGAGCATGCGCCAGCAACGAGAGGGCCTGTTGGCCGCCGTTCGTGACCAGGATCTGCTCGAAGGACGTCCGTACGCCGCGAGCCGTGTAGCGCGCCGCCAACGCCTTCCGCAGCGCCGGGTGACCGTACGGGTAGTAGCCGATGTCGTCGCTGATCCGGCTGAGCTGCGGCGCGATCTCCACGAACGCCTCGGCAAGCTGCGGCGGCGGATCGCCGGGGGCGGCGCAGATGGCAAGCAGTACGTCGTCGTCGCGCGCCTCGAGCGAGTCCAGGAAGATCGGGTCGACCGGAGCGTCCTCGACAGGACCTCCCGACGGCACGCCGGCCACGCGTGTGCCGCTGCCCTGTCGTCGAGTGATCCGGCCCTCGGCGCGGAGCAGTTCGTACGCCGCGACCACCGTCGTACGGCCGACTGCGAGCGCACCGGCGAGTGCCCGGTCCGGTGGCAGGAGCACGCCCGGAGGGAGCTCGCCGTCGTCGATCAGGTGGCGGAGGCGGGCCGCGAGCAGCACGTACAGCGGGCCGCGGCCGGACGACCAGCGGCCCAACCGCTCGATCACCTCGATTGGTCTCATCTGCGAACCAATTCTGCCGGATTGGCTCTGGGGTCGCCAGACCAAGCCCAGAACGATGGCGTTATGGCCACCTTTCCGCGCAACGAGATCATGTCCCTGACCGCCGAGCAGCCTGTGCACGATCTGGGCGAGAGCTACGGACCGGACCTCCGGCTGGCCGATGTGCTGACGCCGGAGCTGACGGACCTCGAGCTCGGCTACGGTACGGCGGCCGGCGACCCTCGGCTGCGGAGCGCGATCGCCGAGCGGCACGGCGTACGGCCCGATGAGGTCGTCATCACGGTCGGCGGGATGCACGGGATCTTCCTGCTGTCGTACCTGCTGCTCGAGCGTGGCGGGCAGGTCGTGACGACCAATCCGCTGTTTCCGAACACACGCAACATCTATGCGTCGCTGGGCGCTGACGTGCGGCTCGTTCCAGTGAGCTTCGACGAGGGATACCGCGTGACCACGGACGCTGTGCGGGCGCAGCTGACACCGGAGACCAAGCTGGTCAGCCTGACGACTCCGCAGAACCCGTCCGGGGTGGCGATCTCGCTGGAAACCCTGCAGGACATAGTGATCGCGATGGACGAGGTGTGCCCGGACGCCTATCTGATGGTCGACGAGACGTACCGGGTGGCGGCGTACGGCGATGACGCGATCGCGGGAACCGCCGTACACCTCGGGCCGAAGGTCGTGTCGGTCGCGTCGTTGTCGAAGTGCCATGGGGCGGCCGGGTTGCGGATCGGCTGGGTCGTGAGCACGGATGCCGAGCTGGTGGAGCAGCTGTCTACGGCGAAGTTCAACACGGTTGTGTCTGCGGCGCCGGTGTCCGAGGCCCTCGCGGTGCGAGTGCTCGAGCAGGAGGAGCAGATCCTCGGCGTGCGAAGGTCGTGGCTGGCGGAGAACCTTCAGATCGCCGAGAACTGGGTCAAGGAGAACAGCGATGTGGTCGAGTGGGTCCGGCCGGATGCTGGGGCCTTGTGCGTGCTGCGGTTGAAGGTCGACCCCGTGCGATTCAAGCAGGAGGCCGCCGAGCGGGGCGTGCGGCTGGCGGACGGGGGCTGGTTCGGGGATGAGTCGCGGGTGTTCCGGCTGGGGTTCGGGTACCCGGCGGCGGGTGAGCTGAAGGCGGGGCTGGATGCGCTGCGTGAGGCTGTCCGTGCGGCCCACTAGTCTTTAGGCGTGCCGGAGGCTTACGACCCGCTGACCGATCCTGCACCGGCGCATGATGTGCGCGCGGTGTTGCGGATCCGCGCGTTCCGGCGGCTGTGGATCGCGTTCGGGCTGTCCAGTCTCGGCGACTGGATCGGCTTGCTGGCGCTGACCGCGATGGCGAAGGCGTTCGCCGGCGACAACTACCAGGCGGCGAACTTCGCGATCGGCGGCGTGCTGTTCCTCCGCGTGCTGCCCGCGCTGGTGATGGGTCCGGTGGCCGGCTGGGTCGCGGACCGGCTGGACCGGCGCTGGACGATGATCCTCGGCGACCTGATCCGGGCGGCGTTCTTCGTCACGATCCCGATCGTCGGCACGCTGACCTGGCTGCTGGTCGCGACCGTGCTGATCGAGATCGTCAGCCTGATCTGGGGACCGGCCAAGGACGCCTCGGTGCCGAACCTGATTCCACGTCACCGGCTCGAGGCGGCCAACCAGATCAGCCTGATCACGACGTACGGCACGGCTCTTCCGGCCGCGGTCATCTTCACCGCGATCACTCTGGTCACGCGCTGGGCGGGCGATTTCTCCATCGATCTCGCTGTGTACGTGAACGCCGCGACGTTCGTCGTCTCCGCGTTCGCGATCGTGTCGGTCGCCGAGATCGGCCGCGCGGTCCACGATCATGAGGACCACCCGACGCTGTGGCGGACCATGGTCGAGGGCTGGTCCTATGTCACCGGTACGCCGGTGGTCCGCGGCCTCGTGGTCGGCATCTCCGGCGCGTTCGCGGCCGGCGCGGTCGTGGTCGGACTGGGCCGCACGTACGTCGAGGATCTCGGCGCCGGCGACCCGGGGTACGGCGTGTTGTTCGGCGCTGTCTTCGGTGGACTCGCGCTGGGCATGGGGTTCGCGCCGCGGATCTTCTCCGGTCTGTCCCGGCGGCGGTTGTTCGCGGCCGGGCTGGTCGGGTCGGGCATCTGCCTGGCGGGGCTGGCGTTGATCCAGCAGATCGAGATCGCCACGATGATCGCGGTCCTGCTCGGGTTCTGCGCCGGCGGATCGTGGGTTTCCGGGTACACGCTGCTCGGTCTCGAAGTACCGGATGCCGTTCGCGGGCGGACGTTCGCGTTCGTGCAGTCCGCCGTCCGCACGGTGCTCGCGATCACGCTGGCGATCGCGCCGTTCGCCGCCGGTGCGATCGGCCGGCACACCTGGACGATCGGCGGCCACTCGGCGACGTACAACGGTGCTTCGATGACGATGCTCGTGGCCGCGATCGTGGCCGGGGTGATCGGTCTGCTCGCCTGGCGGCAGATGGACGACCGTCCGGGCGTGCCGTTCTGGCGCGACGTACGGCGGAGTTTCGGGAAGACACGTGGTGACTACCCGACGACGGGGCTGTTCATCGCCATCGAGGGCGGCGACGGGGCCGGGAAGTCGACACAGTCCGCGCTGCTCGTGAAATGGCTCGAGGAGCAGGGGCACCAGGTCGTGCTGACTCGCGAGCCCGGCGCGACCGAGCTCGGCAAGACGCTGCGGCAGATCGTCCTCGACCCGGCGACCGGCGACATCTCGCACCGCACGGAGGCGCTGCTGTACGCCGCCGACAAGGCCGAGCACGTCGACTCGGTGATCAAGCCGGCGCTCAAGTCCGGGGCCGTCGTGATCACCGACCGGTACGTCGACTCTGCGCTGGCCTACCAGGGCTCCGGGCGTGATCTGGACGTGTCCGACGTCGAGCGGGTGAACCGCTGGGCCACCGACGACCTCAGGCCGAACCTCACGATCCTGCTCGATCTGCCGCCGAAGCGCGGGCTTGGCCGGTTCGAGGAGCGGGACCGGATCGAGGCCCAGTCCGACGAGTTCCACGAGCGGGTGCGGCACGCGTTCCTCGAGCTGGCCGCGGCGGAGCCGCAGTACTACCTGGTCATCGACGCGTCCCAGGACCGCGAGGAGATCGCCAAACAGATCCGCGCCCGTCTCCAGCCGATGCTCCCGAAGGTGGGTCTATGAGCGTGTGGGACGACCTGGTCGGACAGGACCCGGCAGTCGCGGTACTCCGAAAGGCTGTCGCCGGCGCCGCCGCCGTACTACGCGGAGAGAAGGGCGCCGCGGTTGCGGGGATGACGCACGCCTGGCTGATCACCGGTCCGCCCGGATCGGGCCGGTCGAACGCGGGCCGAGCGTTCGCGGCCGCCTTGCAGTGCGCGAACCAGGGCTGCGGCGAATGCAACGAATGCCGTACGGCGCTGAGCGGCGCGCACCCCGACGTGTCGTTGATCCGGACCGAGCTGTTGTCGATCCGGGTCAGCGAGGTCCGCGAACTGGTCCGCCGGGCCGCGATGAGCCCGACGCAGGGCCGGTGGCAGGTGATGGTGATCGAGGACGCGGATCGCCTGACCGAGCAGGCCGCGGACGCGTTGCTGAAGAGCATCGAGGAGCCGTCACCGCGGACCGTCTGGGTGCTGTGCGCGCCGACGGTCGAGGACGTCGTACCGACGATTCGTTCGCGCTGCCGGCTACTGGTGCTGCGGACGCCGCCGGTCGCCGCGGTCGCGGAGATGCTGAGGCGGAAGCTCGACGTCGATCAGGATCTGGCCTGGTTCGCCGCGCGGGCTGCGCAGGGGCACATCGGTCGGGCGCGGGCGTTGGCGCGTGACGAAGAGGTCCGCGAGCGGCGGAACAAGGTGCTCGAGGTGCCATTCGCGTTGCGTGACCTCGGAGCCTGCTTGAAGGCGGCGCAGCAACTGCTCGACGCGGCCAAGGTCGAGGCGAAGGCCAGCGCCGAGAAGGTCGACGAGAAGGAGCGGGCCGCGCTCGAGCAGGCACTCGGCGTTGGGACGAAGGGCGCCAAACCGCGCGAGGCGAACGCCGCCCTGAAGGAGCTCGAGGACCAGCAGAAGGCGCGCGCCAAACGCTGGGAACGCGATGTGCTCGACCGCTCACTCGTGGATCTGATGGCGCTGTACCGGGATGTGCTCGTCGTTCAGACGCGATCGGGTAGCGAGCTGATCAACGCAGAGTTGCACCGGAACATCGAGCAGCTCGCGGCACGCACGACACCGGAGCAGACGGTGCGGCGCATCGACGCGATCGGCATGTGCCGCGAAGCGATCGAGGCGAACGTCGCGCCGCTGGTCGCGCTGGAGGCGATGACGGTCTCGTTGTTCGAGGGCCGCAGTGACGGGTTCACGATTCCGCGCCGCGTGCTGCGCTGAGGCCTTCGTCACGTTCCGGGACGCACGTCCGATAAGTGGGCAGCTGGTGTAACACCGAGACCGGCGGGTCCGATGACTGGGTGTCCGGGTGAAGCAGACCGCTCGGCACCCTTTTGGCCGAAACGGACACCGATGAACCATCCGCCGTCCGACATCCAGCCTGTGCGGCCGCCGTTGCCGTCGGCTGAGTCATGGCTCGAGGGCGTCCCGACCCCGGCGCAGCAGAAGCAGGACGGGTACGCCGTCGCGGCGCTTGCGACCAGCCTGCCCGGCATGGTGCCGATCGCCGTCGTGCTCGCCGGGATCGCGTTGCGGCGGATCAAACGGACCGGTGGCCGCGGGAAACGGCTCGCGTACGGCGCGTTGCTGGTCTCGCTGTGCTGGGTGATCGCGACCGCGGTGGCAGTGACGCTCAACCTGATCGGCGAGCACCGGGCCGGGATCGGCCGGACGGTGTCGATCTCGCAGGTCGCCGTCGGCCGGTGCTTCGACGCAGACCTGGACGCCGATGCGCTGAAGCTGGTGCGGATCGCGGACTGCGCGGCGCCGCACACCGGTGAGGCGTACGCGAAGGTGAGCGCGACGCTGGCCGGGTTGTCGGCCGCAGATACCGGGACGGTGGCGACGCAGCAGTGCGCGGGGGCCTTCGTCGAGTTCGTCGGCAAGCCGTACGAGCGGTCCGAGCTGGACATGTACTACGTCGTACTGGAAAATCGTGACGTTGCTGACGGCAACGTCCTGTGTCTGGTCGGAATGCCGGGAACCAAGCTGACGGGTACGATGCGCGGATCACAGCGGTAATGCCCGCGGGGGAGCAGTGGGGATAGCGTGACTCAGCCACCGTACGAACCAGAACGTCCGCAGGACAGGCCGCACGACGCCACCCAGGACGCCACCCAGTCCTTCCCGGCTGAGGATCCGACCCAGGTCTTCCCAACCCAGGACCCGACGCGGGCGTTTCCTTCGCAGGGTGGCGTGGCGCAGGGTGGCGTGGCGCAGAGGTTCCCGACGCAGGCGCTGCCGGGGCCGGAGCCGACGCGGGCGTTTCCGACGTACGGGCGGCCGGAGCCGGGTCATGCGCAGCAGACTGGGTCGGCCCAGGCGGGGTCGCCTTGGGCGGCTCCTGGGCAGCCGCAGCCGGTTCCTGGGCGGCCGTCTTATGGGCAGGTGCCTTATGGGCAGGCCCCTTTCGGGCAGGCGTCTTTTGGGCCGGGGCAGGCGCAGTACGGTCAGCCGGGGGCTTATGGGCAGCCGGCTCAGGGGCCGCAGCCGCCGCAATCGGCGTACGGGCAGGGGTATGGGCCGGGGCAGTATCCGGCGCAGTACGGGCAGGCGCCGGTGCCGTACGGATATGGGTACGGCTACACGGGGTCGGGCGGGACGAACGGGCTCGCGGCCGCATCGCTGGCGACCGGGATCGGCGGGATCTTCATCGGTCTGTCCGCGCCGGTCGCGATCGGGCTCGGCATCGCCGCGCTCGTCCAGATCAACCGCCGCCACCAGGCCGGCAAGGGCATGGCGATCGCCGGGCTGGTGATCGGTTCGCTCGTGACGATCGGGTACGTCGTCCTGATCGGGGTCCTGATCGCGATCGGCTCGTCGTACAACGACTATTCCGGATCGCCTGAGCCGGTCTCGTCGTACTCCACCGGCCCGACGACCACCGTCAACGACCTGGCCGTCGGTGAATGCTTCGACGACGGCAGCGAAGAGGACGAGGTCGTCCGCCAGCCGTGCACGGTCGCCCACGACGGCGAAGTCATCGCCGACGTCACCCTCCCCGAGGGCCCGTACCCCGGCGACAACGGCGTAGACAAAGCCGCCGACCGCGCCTGCAGCCCCGAGTTCACCAGCTACGTCGGCAAATCCCCCGACGACTCCGAGCTGGACCTCTCCTACTGGACCCCCGACAGATACCTCTGGGCCGACCACGACCGCCTCGTCATCTGCGCCACCTACGGCCCCGACCACGAAAAACTAACCACCACAGTAAAAAACAGCCACCGCTAGCTGTACTGACCAGGCACGTTGGTCGAGATCGTGCGACGACACGAAGTGAATGTTCTTGATAGGTGAAGACCTCCCGGCGTGGAGTGGAGC
>NZ_JBFAPF010000016.1:0-214634 GCF_040675555.1 Kribbella sp. NPDC049584 | reverse complement strand
GTCTTTTTTTTTTTTTGTTTTTGTTTTTCTGTGTTTCTCTTTCCTTAACCCCCAGTGGGGGGCGGACCCCCCCCCCCCCGGGGGGCCCCCCCCCCCCACCCCCGGCGGGGCCCCCGGCAGGAAACCGTCGTACGGCGGATCAGCCGAAGCGACCGGTGATGTAGTCCTCGGTGGCCTTCTCCGACGGGTTGGAGAAGATCTGCTTGGTCGGGGCCATCTCGATCAGCCGGCCCGGCTTACCGGTCGCGGCCAGGTTGAAGAACGCGGTCTGGTCGGAGACCCGGGCCGCCTGCTGCATGTTGTGCGTGACGATGACGACCGTGAACTGGTCCTTCAGCTTCTCGATCAGGTCCTCGATCGCGAGCGTCGAGATCGGGTCCAGGGCCGAGCACGGCTCGTCCATCAGGATCACCTCGGGCTCGACCGCGATCGCGCGGGCGATGCACAGCCGCTGCTGCTGACCGCCGGACAGGCCGGCACCCGGCTTGTCGAGGCGGTCCTTGACCTCGTTCCACAGGTTCGCGCCGTGCAGGGACCGCTCGACCACCTCGGTCAGCTTCTTGCGGTCCTTGACGCCGTTCAGCTTCAGGCCGGACGCGACGTTGTCGAAGATCGACATCGTCGGGAACGGGTTCGGCCGCTGGAACACCATGCCGACCACGCGGCGGACGGCGACCGGGTCGACCCCGGAGCCGTACAGGTCCTGCTGGTCCAGCAGCACCTTGCCCTCGACCCGGGCGCCGGGGATCACCTCGTGCATGCGGTTCAGGGTCCGCAGGAAGGTGGACTTGCCGCAGCCGGACGGACCGATGAACGCGGTGACCGAGCGGGGCTCGACCGTCATCGACACGTCCTCGACGGCCTTGAAATCGCCGTAGTAGACGTTGAGGCCGCTGACCTCGATGCGCTTAGCCATATCGACTCAGAACCTCTCGTGACTATTTCGACTTGATGGCGCTGAACCGGGCGACGAGCCGGGCCAGCACGTTGAGGACAAGGACCAGCAGGATCAGCGTCAGCGCGGCCGCCCAGACCCGGTCCGCGGCCGGCTGCAGCGCCAGCTCGGTCCGGTCCTGGTTGATCATCGTCGGCAGCGCGCCCATGAATCCGTTGAACGGGTTCAGGTTGATGTTCTTCGAGTAGCCGACCAGGATCAGCAGCGGCGCGGTCTCGCCCATCACGCGGGCCAGACCGAGCATGACGCCGGTGACGATGCCGCCGAACGCGGTCGGCACGACCACCTTCATGATCGTCTTCCACTTCGGCACCCCGAGCGCGTACGACGCTTCTCGCAGCTCGTCCGGGACCAGCTTGAGCATCTCCTCGGTGGACCGCAGGACGACCGGGAGCATCAGCAGCACCAGCGACAGCGACACCGCGAAGCCGACCCGGTTGAAGCCGAAGATCGTGATCCAGACCGCGTAGATGAACAGTGCGGCGACGATCGACGGGACACCGGTGAGGATGTCGATCATGAAGCTCACGACCCGCGCGGCCTTGGTGCCCTTGCCGTACTCGACCAGGTAGACCGCGCCGAGGACGGCGATCGGCACCGCGATCACGGCGGTGATCAGCGACATGATCAGCGTGCCCATGATCGCGTGGTACGCGCCGCCGCCTTCGCGCCGGACGGTGATACCGCGCTGGGACTGGCTCCACCAGTCCGCGTTCAGCAGCAGGTGGTAGCCCTTGCTGATGACGGTCCCGAGGATCCACAGCAGCGGGATCATCGCGATCACGAAGGCCAGCACGATCAGTACGGTGGCCAGCGTGTTCTTGAAGGCACGGGCCCCGGACTTCCCGGTCAGATCCAGCGCCTGACCGTCGTACGCCGGCTTGTTCTCGGTGATGGCGGTCATGACGAAGCTCCTTGGGCTGCACCGGCGCTGCGGTTGCGCCGGGGGCGCCTACCGCCGGGGGCGCTGCGGTCGACGATGATCCGGGCCGCGGAGTTGACCAGGAACGTGACGACGAACAGGACCAGGCCGGCCGCGATGTAGGCGCCGGTCTTCTCCGGCGAGTCGAACTCGGCGGCGTTGTTGGCGATCTTCGACGCGAACGTCTCGCCACCGGCGAAGATCGACGAGTTCCACGGGTCGTTGCCGTTGGGCACCGACAGGATGATCAGTACGGCGACGGTCTCGCCGAGCGCCCGGCCGAGGCCGAGCATCGACGCGCTCACCACGCCGGAACGCCCGTACGGCAGGACCGACATCCGGATCATCTCCCACTTGGTCGCGCCGAGTGCCAGCGCGCCCTCACGATGCGCGATCGGGGTCTGCGCGAAGATCTCCCGGCTGATCGCGGTCACCACCGGCAGGATCATGATCGCCAGTACGACGGAGGCCGTGAAGACCACGCCGACGTTGTCGCCGGCCGGTTTCGCGAACAGCGGCATCCAGCCGAGTGCGTCGGACAGGCCGTTGATCACCGGCAGCAGGATCGGGGCGAAGAACATGATGCCCCACAGGCCGTAGATGATCGACGGCACCGCGGCCAGCAGGTCGACGGCGTACGCGACCGGCTGGGCCAGTCGCTTGGGGGAGTAGTAGGTGATGAAGAGCGCGACGCCGATCGCGATCGGAACCGCGATCAGCATCGCGATGATCGAGCTGACCACGGTGGTGTAGAACATCGCCGCGATACCGAACCGGGGCTGGTCGCCGCCGGGCTCCCAGATCCGGGAGAACAGGAAGCTGCTCTTGTCGTCGGCCAGCGCCGGGATCGCCAGCGCCAGCAGGAAGATCCCGACGAACGCGACGATCAGCACCACCAGGGCGCCGGAGCCGCGGGCGAAGGTGCTGAACAGGCGGTCACCGAGATGACCGACCGGGCCGAGCTCCATCTTCTTGCCGGGCTCGGTCGCGACGGCTGTGCCGGTGGCGGCGCCGGTGACCGCGGTCTCGGGGCCGGACTCGGTCATCACTTCGGCCGGGAGCTCCGCCTCGTGCTCGGCGTGCTCCTCGGCCAGGTCCTCGAACCGCGGGGCCGGCCCCGCGTCCTCGTGGACCAGGTCCTCGATCCTGGGTTCTTCCTGTCCGGCGGCCTTGCCGTCCGGCCGGTCGGGCGGTGCCGTGCCGTCTGGACTACTCATCGATCGTGCTCCAAGCGCCTGGGTCGTGATCTGTCACGTCTGGGTCTGACGAGGCGAGCCCCGGCCGTCCTCCGATGGATCATCGGACCGGCCGGGGCTCGCATCAGTGCTGCTTCGAGATCAGCTGATCGCCTGGATGGCGGCGTCGACCTTGGTCTGGATCTCGGCCGGGAGCGGCGCGTAGTTCAGGTCGGTCAGCGAAGCCTGGCCGTCCTTGCTCGCGAAGTAGCTCAGGAAGCTCTTCACCAGCGCGGTCTTCTCGGCCGGGAGACCCTTGGTGCAGGCGATCTCGTAGGTGGCCAGGATGATCGGGTACGCACCCGGGGCCTTGGTCGCGTAGTCCAGCTTCAGCGCCAGGTCGGACCCGGTGCCGGCCGGCTTCGCGGCGGCCAGGGCCTTACCGGCGGACTCGGCGGACAGCTCGACCGGGGTGCCCGAGCCGGTGTCGACCTGGGCGATGGTCAGCTTGTTGTCGACGGCGTACGACCACTCGACGTAGGTGATCGAGTTCTTGGTGCTCTTGACGCCCTCGGCGACACCGGCGGACTTCTCCTTGCCGGCGCCCGTGCCGGTCCACTTCTTGGCCGGCTCACCGGTCCACGCGCCACCGCCCGCGGCCTTCAGGTACTTGGTGAAGTTCTCGGTGGTGCCGGACTCGTCGGAGCGGAAGAAGACCGAGATCGGAGCCGACGGGAAGGTCACGCCCGGGTTCAGCTTGGCGATGGCCGGGTCGTTCCAGGTCTTGATCGCGCCCTGGAAGATCTTCGCGGCGGTCGGGCCGTCGAGGACGAACTTGTCGACGCCGTCGACGTTGATCGCGATCGCGATCGGGCCGATCACCATCGGCAGGTCGATGGCCGGGTTGCCGCCGCAGCGCTTCGTGGCCGCGGTCATCTCGTCGGGCTTCAGCGCCGAGTCGGAGCCGGCGAAGTCGACCTGGTTCGCGTTGAACTGCTTGATACCCGCACCGGAACCGGTCGGGTTGTAGTTCACCGTGACGTCGGCGCACTTCTCGTTGTACTTGCTGATGACCTCGTCGATGGCGTTCTTCTGCGCCGAGGAGCCCTCAGCGTTCAGGGTGCCCTGCGGGCAGTCTGCACCGGCGGACGACGTCGAGGAACCGGGGCTCGAGGAGCCGGCCGGCTCGGGGTCACTGCCACAGGCGCTCAGAGCGAGGACGCCGAGGGATGCCACGGCGACGGAGCCGACGCGGAGCAGGCGATTGACGGACACGAGAATGTTGCCCTTCTGCGGGAATCAGACTTCTTGAACTTCCACAGACGGTAGGGAGAGCAGGTGACCGACCGGCCCGTCACTGGTGAACGAGCGGTGAACGGTTCCGGTAGCCTGTGCGACGCCTGGCATGCCGACAGGCGGCTATTAGGTGAACTGAGTTAAGAGCCGTCACACTCTGTCGATGTAAACGGCTGTTTGCTCTCGTTCCGGTAACGCTCAGCGCACCCTCAGCGTGAACGATCGACTGCCCGTCGTCTGGATCGGCAGCCCGTAATACGTCATCCCCGGGACGGCAACACGGTAGTACGTCGTCGTGCCGCGTCCGGCAGCCCGGACGTACATCGTTGCCTTACCTTTAGCAACCGGCACGGTCAGCACGCTGCGCCAGTACTTGCCGTCCCAGCGCTGCAGCGCGCCCTTCACGGTCCCGCCCGGCTTCACGTCCACGGTCAGCTTGACCATCTGCCCGACCTGTGCGGTCGTCACGTTGAACCCGGCAACGGCGAAGTTCGCCAGCGTCGGGATGTACTTCGAGCCCGAGATCGACATCGCCGTCACCATCGAGTAGCCCTTCCAGGCCGGGGCGTAGAAGCGGTACTCGCGACCGCCGGCCGCGACCGGTTGTGCCTCGAACCCGTACAGGTCGATCGAGGTGTAGCGCCCGGCGTACTCCCATGGCTTGGACGCGTTCGCCCTGGTCTGCATCGTGACCGGAATCCCCGCGCCACCGAACAGCCGGCCGGCGCCGCAGTTGCCCGGGTTGTCGCACAGCAGCGCGCCCGCGATACCGGAGATCGTCATCTGCTTGCCGAAGACGCCGTACGCCGGTCCGGCCTTCAAGGCGAACTTCATGTCCGTGTAGTAGACGTCGTCGGGGGACGACCCACCCCACTCGTTCGTCGCTATGACGCGGGTCGACTGGGGACGCGGGCGCGGCGGCACGACCGCGGTCGTAGTGCCGAGCGGGTGCGGGAACCACTCCTGCTTGTCGGCGGGCTGGGTCCAGATCTTCACTCCGACCTCGCCGACCTGCCCGACCGGCAGGTCCAGCGGATCGCCCGGCGTGGTGTCTTTCGGAGCCGGAGGGTTGCTCCACGTGAGCCGGAGTGACCCGTCCGCCTGCGGAACCGCGGCGGTCACGGTGGGAGCTCCGGGGATGGTCGTGTCGAACCAGGGTGAGTAGGCCGCCGCACTGTCGCCGGTCGCGTCGGTCGTTACCACGGCGACCCGCGCGATCTTCCCCCACTGCACCGCCCAGCGATGGTTGAAGTCGTTGCCCGGGGTAGGGAGCCAGTCCGTCGGAACTGATCCGTCCTGGTACTCGATGCGCACCTTGTTGGAGGCACCGGCATCCGTCCACCCCACCCGCATCAGGCTGGTCGCCGCGTCCGACCAGCTGACCTGCACATCGGTTGGCGGCGGTGGCGCGGCCTGTGCGGTGGTGGTCTGGAGCGCGGCGAGAAGTACGGCGACGGTCGCGGTGGCGACGGTTCTGCGCATGGCTGAGTCCCCCAGGTGAAAGCGCCCGGAGGTCACCCCTGCCACCAGTGCGCGCTCGGATCGTAGCGCACGGTGGAGGGTCAGCTGGAGAAGTCCTCCGGGGCGACGCTGTCGAGGAACTGACGGAAGCGTTCGAGTTCGGCCTGTTCCTCTTCGGGGGTGGCGATGCCGGCCTCGCGGAGCACCTGTTCGGTGCAGCGGATCGGCGTACCGAGGCGGACGGCGAGCGCGACCGAGTCGCTCGGTCTGGCGGAGACGCGGACGCCGTTGGCGAGCACGAGTTCGGCGTAGAAGACGGCGTCGCGCAGCTCGACGATCTCGACTGCCTCGATATGGACGCCGAACGCCTCGATCAGGTCGCGCATCAGGTCGTGCGTGAGCGGTCGCGACGGACGCAGGCCCTGCTCCTCGTACGCGATCGCGGTTGCTTCGACCGAGCCGATCGAGATCGGCAGGTAGCGGTAGCCCTCGGTCTCGCGCAGCATCATTACCGGGGCCCGGTTGGGCGATTCCATCCGGATCCCGATCAGTGTCAGTTCTCGCATCATCGTCATGGTGCGCCCCGAACCTCTCCTCAGACCGGCACCCGGTGGGACGCCGGTTCCTCGGGTAGGAACATACCCGTCACCTCCAGTGTCACCCGGCCGCCCCGTCGGCTGTGCCTGGATCGTCACCGAGCCGTGTCGCGCAGCTACGGCGCACCGAAGCGTTCGTGAACCAGGCGGCCGTCAGCGAGCCGGTGCGCGACCAGGAACGACCCTGTGGAGAACTTGCCCACCTTGAGGCCCAGCTCGCGGGCCAGCGCCGGGAGCACCGGCCGGTGCGAGCAGACGACGGTCACCTTGCCCGACCGCCACACCCGCTCCGCCAGGCCGCGCAGTCCGTCCGGATCGGCGTCGTACCCGCGCTCCGAGATCTCCGGCCAGAGGTGGATGTGCCGGCCGATGGAAGCGGCGTACGGCGTCACTGTGGCGGCACAGCGATCCGCGTCGCTGCTGATGATCCGGTTGGCGCCCAGAGCAGCCAGTACGTCGACCAGCCGCTCCGCAACCGCCTCACCGTTGCTGGTGAGCGGGCGGACCGTGTCCTTGCCGTCCCAGTCCTTCCGCTTCACCGCCTCCGCGTGCCGCACGACCACCACCGTGGCCACCACGGGCACAGCATGCTCCAGTGCGTCGAGGATGTCCACGTCACGCGGGTAGCTGAGCTTGTTGCGGGCCTTGTCGACCGGGAGCCAGCTGATCTCGTCGACTTCGTCGTTCGGCTCGAAGTCGCCGTCGTTCACCGGTACGGCGGCCCAGTAATGGACCAGCTTCTCGGCGGTCCCGCCGTTCTTGCGGACGGCGTACCGCTGCAGGCCGAGGGGAGGACCGAGCACGACCCGGACTCCGGTCTCTTCCTCGATCTCCCTGCGCGCTGCGAGCAACACGTGCTCATGCGTGGTCAGCTTGCCCTTCGGCAGGGACCAGTCGTCGTACCTGGGACGGTGCACCAACAGCACCTCACGGGTGCCGCGGCGCTCCCGCCAGACGACACCACCCGCGGCGATAACGGTCGCCGGGTTGCTCATGCCTTCACCTTAGGAAATGTGCTCCGCCAGCTAGCTGATGGGGTCGATCGCACGGCGGCGCCCGCGTGTCGCGATCAGGCGCTCCTGCAGGTCACGCAGCGGCTGCCCGTCCGATCCGATCAGCCGTGGCTCCCAGCTGTCGTCCGGCTGCAACCACCAGGAGCCGGTGGTGTCGTCCATCGCCAGGTCGAACATCTCGCCCAGCTCGATGACGTGGTCGGGCTCCTTCAGCTGGACGAGCACCTCGACGCGGCGGTCCAGGTTGCGGTGCATCAGGTCGGCCGAGCCGATCCACACCTCCGGCTCACCGCCGTTCTCGAACAGGAACACGCGGCTGTGCTCGAGGAACCGGCCCAGGATGCTGCGGACGCGGATGTTCTCCGAGAGACCCGGTATGCCGGGACGCAGCGTGCAGATGCCGCGGATCCACAGGTCGACCGGTACGCCGGCCTGTGACGCCCGGTACAGCGCGTCGCACAGCGCCTCGTCGACCAGGCTGTTCACCTTGATGCGGATCCGTGCGGGGCGGCCGGCCAGGTGATGCTGCACCTCGCGGTCGATCCGCTCGACAAGCCCCCGGCGTACCGACTGGGGCGCGACCAGGATCCGCCGGTACCCGGCGCTGCGGCCGAAGCCGGACAGGTGGTTGAAGAGCAGTGCGACATCCTCGGTGACCACCTTGTCGCTGGTGAGCAGGCCGAGGTCCTCGTAGAGCCGGGCGGTCTTCGGGTGGTAGTTGCCGGTCCCGATGTGCGCGTAGCGGCGCAGGCCGTCGGGCTCGTCGCGGACGACCATCGACAGCTTGCAGTGCGTCTTCAGGCCGATCACGCCGTACACGACGTGACAGCCGGCGTGCTCCAGCTGACGGGCCCACTTGATGTTCGCCTGCTCGTCGAAGCGCGCCTGGATCTCCACCAGCACCAGGACCTGCTTGCCGGCCTCGGCCGCGTCGATCAGGGCGTCGACGATCGGCGAGTCACCACTGGTCCGGTACAGGGTCTGCTTGATCGCCAGCACGTGCGGATCGGCGGCCGCTTGCTCGATGAAGCGCTGGACGCTTGTGGAGAACGAGTCGTACGGGTGGTGGACCAGCACGTCGCGCTGCTTGAGGGCGTGGAACATGTCGGCCGGGTTGGAGGTCTCGACCTCGGCCAGGTGTGGATGCGTCGACGGCACGAACCCGGGGTACTTCAGCTCGGCCCGGTCCAGACTGGCGATCGTGAACAGACCGCGCAGGTCCAGCGGGCCGGGAAGCTCGAACACCTCGGACTCGGTGACGCCCAGCTCGGACAGCAGCAGCGCACGCACCTGCGGGTCGATCGACTCCTCGACCTCGAGTCGGACCGGCGGACCGAACCGGCGACGCAGCAGCTCCTTCTCGAGCGCGGCCAGCAGGTTCTCCGCGTCGTCCTCTTCGACCTCGAGGTCCTCGTTGCGAGTCACCCGGAAGGTGTGGTGCTGGGTGACCTCCATGCCCGGGAAGAGCTGGCCCAGGTGGGTCGCGATGACGTCTTCGAGCGGGACGAAGCGGCCCTCGTCGACCTTCACGAACCGCGGCAGCAGCGGCGGCACCTTGACCCGGGCGAAGTGCTCGCCGCCGGTGTCAGGGTTGCGGACCACGACCGCCAGGTTGAGGCTCAGGCCGGAGATGTACGGGAAGGGGTGCGACGGGTCGACCGCCAGCGGCGTCAGCACCGGGAACACGCGCTCCCGGAAGAAGCGGGTCATCTCTTCGCGTTCGCTGTGCTGCAGCTCGTCCCAGCGGAGAATCTCGATGCCCTGATCGACCAGAGCCGGCTGCACCGACTTGCGCCAGGTCTCGGCCTGGCGGTCCATCAGCTCGCGGCTCCTGGCCAGGCTGCGGTCGAGGACCTCGCGGGGGAGCAGGCCACTGGCCGCCCGCACCGCGACGCCGGCCGCGATACGGCGCTTCAGGCCGGCGATCCGGACCATGTAGAACTCGTCCAGGTTGCTGGCGAAGATCGCGAGGAACTTGGCCCGCTCGAGCAGCGGGATACGGTCGTTCTCGGCCAGCTCCAGGACACGCTGGTTGAACGCGAGCCAGCTCAGCTCCCGATCGGAGAACCGGTCAACTGGAAGATCGCCGGCCGCACTGATGTCGTACGGCGGCTCGACGTCGTACTCCCGGTTGTGGGATGCCAGCAAGTCTCCAGCCACGCCGTCCAGCATCGCATCCTTTGGTTAACGAGGGGTAGCCGTCCGCGTTTTGGCAGCTGTGACGTTTTCCTTGCCTCTGGACCGCTTCCGAGGGCTGCGGTTGCTAGCGTCACTCCTTGTGAACTCACGACTGGATTCGGTACTGCGAGACACGGTGAACGCCGTACAAGCCAATGCGCTGACCCCGCTGTACGCCCTCCCCGCGGCGGTCCGGCGCCGCCTCGCCGGCGCACCGATCCAGATCGACGGCAACGTCCTCGACCCCGACCTCCAGCTGCTCCTCCGCCTCGACAACCTGTTGCCTCACACAACAAAAACCGACGCGGCCACCGCCCGCGCCCACTTCCGCAACCTCTGCAAACTGATCCCCGGCACCCCCGCCGAACTACAACGAGTAACCGACCTAACCATCCGCGGCTCCGCCGGCCAACTAGAAGCCCGCCTCTACATCCCAAAACCAGGCCCCACGACCAGCTCTAGCTCGCGCACCGGCTCCGGCTCCGGCCCTGGATCCGGCTCGGGCTCTGGTTTCGGTTCTGGTTTCGGTTCTGGTGAGGTGGGGCGGGGGTTGTTGGTGTTCTTGCATGGGGGCGGGTGGGTTGTGGGCGACCTCAACACCCACGACGGCCTGTGCCGCGCGATCGCCGCCGACGCCGGGATCCGCGTACTGTCCGTCGACTACCGCCTCGCCCCCGAAGCCCCCGCACCGTCAGCCGCGGAGGACGCGATCGCCGCCTTCACCTGGGCCGTCGAGCACGCCCAGGACCTGGGCGTCGATCCGGACCTGGTCGCCATCGGCGGCGACAGCGCAGGAGGCAACCTGGCCGCCGTAGTAGCCCAGCAGACCGTACGCCGAGGCCTCCCGCACCCCGCCCTCCAGGTCCTGCTCTACCCGTCAGTCGACCTGGTAGCCCGCCGCCCCAGCCGGGACCTCTTCTCCGAAGGCTTCATCCTCAGCGAGAACGACATCATCTGGTACCGCGACCACTACACCCCCGACCCCACCATCCGCCCCGACCCGATCGTCTCCCCCATCCGCGCAGACGACCTGACCGGCCTCCCACCCACCTACCTCACCACAGCCGGCTTCGACCCCCTCCGAGACGAAGGCCTCGAATACGCCGCAGCCCTCCAAGCCGCCGGCAACCAGATCACCCACGTCCCCCACCCCACCCTCTGCCACGGCTACGCCAACCTCCTAACCGTCCCCGGCAAAATCCAAGAAGCCCACACCCACCTAACCAACCACCTCAGAAACGCGCTGTATTAGCCCGCCTCGTCTTCCTTGATCTCCATCTCGTACATCACCCAGTCGCCGCCGCTCGGAGACAACGTGAATTGCATCATCCCGGTAGAGCTTTCCTGCGGAACGGGCGATGCCCCAGGCGAACTGCGCTCGACATATGTGCCGGATTTCATCGCGGCCGACCCGCCCAACCGTCCACTCTGGCCTCGATAGATCTTTGTGACGGCGACCAGGTGGTCGGCATAGTCGCCCTCCAGGCCGCCGTTCTTCACGTTGATCTTCCGCGTGTACTCCGCAATGCCCTTGCAGCCCACACAACCCTTGTCACTCTCGGCCAGGAGCGGGACGGTATCGCCAGTCGCGTACGAATAGTTCAGCAACTCGATGTAATACCCGACGAACGCCGACCCGGTCGCCAGACTCAACCCAACTGCCTTCACCGGCCGCAGCGGCGCAGCGCCGACCTCCGGGACCTGAGACGCGCTCACCTCCGGACTCGCAGACGAGCTGGTGACACTTGAGTCCGGCACACCCTCCGGCCCCCTAGCCTGACCACCGCGTGCTGAACACCCGCCCAACACTGTGACGACGCCCGCACACACTGCCACGCTTGCCCGGGCCCAGCTCACGACTCGAACCGGCATTTGAACAACTCAGCGACCAGGGTCAACGAGCACAGGAACAGCTTCCCGAACCAGAAGCGGCGTGGCTGGACCGGTGATGGGCACAGTGCCGTCGACGTACTGCCACCCTGTGCCGGCTACGTTGAACCGGGCCGCGTAGGTCGTTGTGAGCGTGAGGCTGACATCGCCGCGCTTCATGTATTTATGCGTAATCTCCTTGGACGGGTATGGCTTGCCGGGAGTGCTCGTGGTGAGTGGGGGCGAACCGTCGCCGAAGCGCCAGGTGTAGTTGATGGGCGTTGCCTCAACGACGACGGGGAAGCCGAGCAGCGTCACGGTCGTCGTCGAGACCTTGCTGTCGTCGGTGTAGACGATGGTGTCCAGATTCACCAACGTCCGGTCTTTGGGATTGACCTTCACTACAAGCCCGGGGAACAACACATTCTTGGTCTCTGAGAGAACTTGCTCCCATCTGACGTCCTGCGGCCGCGGAGTGACGACCCTCGGCACGCGCCGTCGCGAAGGCTTCTGATCATCCGTGATCACAAGCTGGCACCGAACCGGCCCCGGGACACTCCCGTCCGATTGCACACGACCGCAGATTCCAACGTTCAGGCGCAGTGGCATGACATCCCGCTTGTCAGCTGGCGTGTGGATCTTCGAAGTGGGCTTCGGCACCGACAGTTTCGTCGCCTTCTTCGACGGTGTCGTTGATTTGGTCGCCTGCCGGCCCGATTGTTCGGTGGTCAGGGTGACTTCGCCCCCTGACTTGACCAGTTTCAGCTTCGCCTTCTTCTTCGATTTGTCAGGTTTCCCCGAGTCCGTGTAGGCCGAATTCGTTATGCGAGTCGACTCGACACCGGTTGCTGCGGCCGGGAGAGGAACACCGACTACCACCGCCGCACCGGTTGCGCTCTGCACGGCGACGAGAACAGAGATCGCGATCGACCGGCGGCGGACCGTCATTCCGCGACCTGCAATTCGTACATCACCCAGTTTCCGTTCGCCGGTGCGAGGGTGAACTGCCAGCTCTCGGTGTGTGCCTTCTTCTGCGCAGGAGCCGCAGATGGACTCGTGCGCTCGGTGTAATTTCCGGAGCGAATCGATACGGTCCCGCCAACATGTCCGCCGGTACCGCGGAACAGATCCGTGACGGCAACGAGATGGTCCGCGTAATCTCCGGCGAGGCCACCGTTGCGGCCGTTGGTCACCTTGAGGTACTTCGCAGTTCCGCCGCAGCCGACGCAGCCCTTGTCACTCGCAGCCAACATGGGCGCTGTGTCACCAGTGGAGTAGGCGTAGTTGAGCAGGTCGACGTAATGACCGAGGAATGCCTCCGCGGCCGCGAGCTGGAGACCTGAGGCGGCGGCCGGGCGGGTCGGAACCTCGGTCGGAAGTCCGTTGGGAGAGGACGGCGTCGTTGTCGGTATCGCTGTCGTCGCTGTCGTCGTCGAACTGCTCGCCGAGGGAGGGGCCGTGTTGGGGCGGCCGGCCTCCGGGCTGCCTTGGCTGCAGGCGGTTAGGAGTGTGGCGGCGGTGAGGCAGGCCAGGAGTGTTTGGGTGGGGGTGTTGCGGTGTGTCACGAGTGTCTGCCCTCCGTAGTCGAAATGATCGTAACGGGGGTTGGGCTCGGGGTTCGATGTCAAAAGGTGCAGTTGTGGATAACCCGTGGGGGCCAGGAGCCGCCCGGCTGGGGGGTTAGAGGCTCGGACGGCTCCTGGTTGGTGGTGGGACGGGTGGAGGCGGGGGTTATGACGCGAAGTGAGCGGCTGACTTCGGTGTGAGGTCGTTCACAGGAGACTCAGGCGGGGGCGTATTGGACGTCTAGGGCGGCGGTGGTGAAGTTTAGGGAGGTGTAGAGGGATCGGGCTGGGGTGTTGGTGCCGTCTACGTAGAGGACTATCGAGTCGAGGTGCCGGTCCTCTTGTAGGTGGTGGAGGCCTTGGAGGGTTAGGGCTTTCCCTAGGCCGGAACCCTGGTGCGTGGGGGAGACGCCTACTACGTAGACCTCGCCGATGCCGTCCTCGACCTTTGTCCAGTGGAAGCCGGCCAGGGCGTCGGTGGTTGAGTCGACGGCCAGGAAGAAGCCGTTGGGGTCGAACCACGGCTGCCGGATGCGTTCGGCCAGGTCGTCGGCGGTCCAACTGCCCTGCTCCGGGTGGTCGGCGAAGGCGGCCGCATTGACCGACAGCCAAGCGGCGTCGTCCTGTCCGGGCACGAACGTGCGTACTGCGATCCCGTCCGGCCACACCGGGTCCGGCAGTGGAGCCCTGGTACGGCGGAGGAAGTAGAGCTCGCGGGTCACCTTGAGACCGAGCCGCTGGGCCAGCTCGTCCGAGCCAGGTAGGCGTCCGTGGGCCCAGACGCGAGTGCGGGAACCGCCGTGGTCGAGCAGCATGCGCAGAAGCGCCGTACCGAAGCCCTGTCGCCGGAAGTGCGGGGCAACGACCAGTTCGGCCGAGCCGTCGGGGGCCAGAGCGGCGTACCCGACGAGGTTGCGGGCGCTCTGCAGGCCGGTGACCTCGATGGTGCCCGGGTCGCCTTCGTACGCGAGGACGTGGAGGTCGTTCGGATGCTCGCCGTCGAGGTGCAGGAGGGTGCGTTCGGACAATGGGTTCACGCCGTCGCTGTGTGCTGCCGCGCGGGCGAGTTCCGTGACGGCGACGGCGGTGGCCGAGGGCAACGGTGAGGGAACGGCTTCGAGAGTCACCAGAACACAGTAAAAGGTTTCAGCTGAGTTCCTTCTCAGGTTCTGGCAACAGGGTTTGCTGCTCAGGTAACTTCAGCGAATTCACAACCAAGACAACGGAGTAGACATGGCTCTGACAGGACGAGACAAAGCGCGGCCGGGGGGACGACGGGCGGTCGGAGTGCTCGCCGCCGGAACGGCCGCTGTGCTCGCCTTGGCCGCGGGGGGATCCGTGAGCCAGGCGGCCGCGACGCAGACGGCCAAGGAGTCGCAGACCGCCGTACAGGCGAAGAAGCCGAAGCCGACGCACACCCAGATCCAGCTGCTCGCGATCAACGACTTCCACGGCAACCTGGAGCCGGCGACGGGTTCGGGCGGCAACATCAACGGCGTCCCGGCAGGCGGCGCGGCGTACCTCGCGACGTATCTGAAGGATCTGCGGGCCGCCGCCAAGGCGAAGGGCCAGGACTCGGTCACGGTCGCCGCCGGGGATCTGATCGGCGCCTCGCCGCTGCTGTCGGCCGCGTTCCACGACGAGCCGACGATCGAAGCGCTGAACGGGATGGGACTCGAGGCTGCGTCGGTGGGCAACCACGAGTTCGACGAGGGCTGGCATGAGCTGCTCCGGATGCAGACCGGCGGCTGCCTGCCCGACGGTGACGGGCAGAACAACCAGAACTCCTGCCCGGACCCGGCGCACCCGTTCACCGGCGCCAAGTTCAAGTACCTCTCGGCGAACGTGTTCTTCACCAACACCCAGAAGACCCTGTTCGCGCCGTACACGATCAAGACGTTCGCGGACGGCCAGAAGGTCGGCTTCATCGGCATGACGCTGGAGAACACGCCGAACATCGTCACCAAGTCCGGTGTCGACGGCTTGACCTTCAAGGACGAGGTCGAGACCGCGAACGCGCTGGTCCCGGTGCTGAAGAAGAAGGGTGTGAAGTCGATCGTCGTGCTGCTGCACGAGGGCGGCTTCCCGGCCGATTCGAAGGCGTACAACAGCTGCCCGGGCATCTCCGGCCCGATCGTCGACATCAACGCCGGCCTGGACCCGGAGATCGACGCGATCCTCTCCGGCCACACCCATCAGGCGTACAACTGCTCCCTGCCGGACAAGGCCGGTAAGCCGCGGCTCGTCACCAGCGCCTCGTCGTTCGGCCGGCTCGTCACCGACGTCCGGCTGAGCATCGACAACGCAACCGGCGACGTGGACCGGGTGAACACGCTGGCGAACAACCAGATCGTCACCCAGGACGTCGTGCAGGACCGCAAGACGGCTGACCTTATCGCGAAGTACAAGAAGCTGGTCGCGCCGATCGAGACCAAGGTGATCGGCCACATCACCACCCCATCGGTGGTGCGGACGCCCGACGACTCGCTCGAATCGCCGCTGGGCAACCTGATCGCCGACGCACAGCTGGCCGACCCGTCCGTCGTGTCCGGCGGGAAGACCCCGGTCGCCGCGTTCATGAACCCGGGCGGCATCCGCGCGGACCTCGCGTCGAACAACGGTGAGGTCACCTTCGGGCAGGCGTTCACTGTGCAACCGTTCAACAACTTCCTGGTCTCGATGGACATGACCGGGGCGCAGATCAAGACGCTGCTCGAGCAGCAGTTCTCCGGGCTGAACGGTCCGGACGCGTCGAAGTACAAGGTCCTCCAGGTCGCGGGCATCACCTACACCTGGAACCCGGCGGCCGCGGCGGGCTCGAAGCTCGTGGCCGGCTCGATCAAGATCGGCGGGCAGCCGCTGGTGGACGGTACGTCGTACCGCATCGTCACGAACAACTTCCTCTCCGACGGCGGCGACGGCTTCCCGGCCTTCACCACCGCGACGAACAAGGTGTTCGGCGGGCTCGACATCGACGCGTTCGCCAACTACCTGACCGCGCACGACCCGTACACCCCGGTCGCCACCGACCGGATCTCGATCGGCTCCTGAGCCTGGTCGAAGGCTGAGCGAAAGCCGGTACGTCGCGCGCCCGCTGCGACGTACCGGTTTTTCGTCCTCACCAACCTTCCTGGTACCTTGCGTGCTCAGGCACTTACGGAAGGTGAGTGAATGGCGCACGTTGCTCCGACCTCACATCGACGGGCCCCTCGCGCGTCGCATCGTGGGCACCGCAGCGATGCAGGTGATGGATCGGTCCGGACCGGTAGCTGGCTCGGATTGGCTTTCGCGTTCGTCGTCGGCTGGTTGCTGACGCTGCAATCGCACGTCGGCGTTCACGCGGCCGGCGTCACGTTGCTGGTGATGCTGGTGCCGGTCACAGTCGGGACGTTCGTGGCGGGGTTCCGGCAGGGCCTCGGGTCCTGGAAGGCGGCGCTGTGCGCGGCGGCCGGGCTCGCTTTTACGCTGCTGAAGTTCTTCTTCTGAGCCGGGCTCAGACCTTCGCGTCGGCGGGCTCACGGGTGGTCGGCGGTACGACGAAGCGGTAGCCGACGTTCCGCACGGTCCCGATGAGCGACTCGTGCTCGGGGCCGAGCTTCGCGCGCAGGCGGCGTACGTGTACGTCGACGGTCCGCGTGCCGCCGAAGTAGTCGTAGCCCCAGACCTCCTGCAGCAGCTGCTCACGGGTGAACACGCGGCCCGGGTGCTGCGCCAGGAACTTGAACAGCTCGAATTCCTTGTAGGTCAGGTCGAGCGCCCGCCCGTTGAGCTTCGCCGTGTACGACGCCTCGTCGATCACGACGTCGCCGCTGCGGATCAGCGTGGACTCGGGCTCGTCGTTCCGGGTCGCGGCAAGCCGGCCGATGACGAGGCGCAACCGGGCTTCGATCTCGGCCGGACCCGCGGTGTCGAGCAGTACGTCGTCCGCGCCCCAGTCGGCGTTGACGGCGGTCAGACCGCCCTCGGTCACGACCAGGATGAGCGGTACGTCGATGCCGGTGGTGCGGATCAGCCGGGAGGCGCTCCGAACGGCGACCAGGTCGCGGCGGGCGTCCAGCAGCACGGCGTCCGCGTCAGGCGCGTCGACCAGCGCGGCGACCTCGGGCGGCAGGATGCGGATCTGGTGCGGGAGCAGAGCGAGCGAGGGCAGGACCTCGGTGGAGGCCTGCAGCGCGTTCGTCAGCAGAAGCAACGTGCTCACGCCGTCTCCTTGTGCTGATCATCGGATCCCGAGGATGCGATCCGGTCCTCGTGCACGTCAGGCCCCGACGGCGTCGTTGCCGGGGGCCTGAGACACACTGGGCATAACAGCAAGCTGACATAATAGCCGAAGACTTAACCGATTAGTGAGGCGCCGACCAGATGCCGGAAGTCACCATCAGGTACTTCGCTGCCGCGCGTTCAGCCGCGGGAGCGTCCTCGGCGACCGCCGAGGCAGGGTCCATCCGCGACCTGGTCACCGCCGTCTCGACCGACCGGCCGGAGCTGGCGCGGGTGCTGTCGATCTGCACCTTCCTGCTGGACGGCGAGCGCGCCGACCCGGCCACGCCGCTGCGCCAGGGCGCTCTGGTCGACGCGCTGCCACCCTTCGCGGGCGGCTGACCGACCCGGCCGGGGAGAGCTCCCCGAGAGGTAGATTCGCCGCGTGGCGATGGAGCCGGGGACGCTACTCAGCGCGTGGTCTGGCAGTGCACCTTCAGGTCCTGGAACTCCGGGAGGTCTTCCGGCTCCTCTTGTTCCGACCCCCCGCTCCCCGTTTCCTGCACGTCGGAAGCGTAACCAGCCAGAGGGCCGCCTTAGGGCCTGTCTGGTGATCCAGCGCCTACTGCGGGGCACTCGGCACGGCACCTCGCCGCACGGGTGCAAACGGAACGATGCTCCGCATCGACCCCTTCGCCCCCGCGCGCCGATGCACCGCACCGAGCACCTCCTCGCTACGGCGCTGGATCACCAGACAGGCCCTAGTCGTCCGGCCGACCTCGCAGGCGCTTGGTCTGACCCCGGCGCTTCTTGTCGTCCAGGCGCCGGCGCACCGACGCTTTGCTCGGTTTGGTGGGCCGCCTCTTCCGGGGCGGCGGCGCGATCGCTTCACGCATCAGCGTGACCAGCCGCTCCCGGGCAGCCTCCCGGTTACGCCACTGCGACTTGTACTCCGAGGCCGCGATCGTCACGACCCCGTCCACCAGCCGCGACTGGAGCCGCTCGAGCGCCCGCGCTTTCAGTACGTCGCTCAACGCCGACGTGCCCGCCACGTCGAAGCTCAGCTCGACCCGGCTGTCGGTGGTGTTCACCGACTGCCCACCCGGTCCACTCGACCGCGAGAACCGCCACGCCAGCTCGCCCTCAGGAATCACCACCCCGGACCGCACGACCAACCCAGTCTCCACACGCCAATTAAGACAGAATCACCGGATGAACGCCTGCGTGTTCTGCGACCTCATCTCCACCGACTCACCCGACCTGCTCGTGAAAGAGGACGCCGCCGTCGCGTTCTTCCCTCTTCCGGGCGAGGAAATCGCACCGGGCCACACCCTGGTTGTCCCGCGCCGTCACACCGCTGCAGGCGTGCTGGACGCCCGGCCCGCCGATCTGGCGCAGGTTATGAACCTGGCGCAGCGCATAGCTCAGCGGATGATGGCGGGGCTGGGTGCGACCGGTGTCTGCCTGTTGAATGCGAGTGGGCCGGGCTCCGGCCGGAGCCTCGACCACCTGCACGTTCACGTGGTGCCGCGGTACCCGGGCGACGGGGACGACACCTTGCCCTGGCCGACCGGGCACTCCAGCCACCAGTTGACCGTTGACCCGCGTGCTGTTCTCAGTGGGTGAAACGGGTGGTTGAAAGGTGGATGAGGGGTCGTACCGTGGATAACTGTGAGTCTTGGTGTGTGGGTGCTCGTCGCGGCCGTGGCCGTCGGCGTGCTGCTCAGTGCGCTCAAGGCCTGGGTTGACGGGCGGTTCCGTGGGAAGAGCGAGGACGACGTGGAGCGGGTGACGGCCTCGGAGGTCGGTGGGGAGCTCGGCGAGCGGGCGACCCTGCTGCAGTTCTCGTCGGCGTTCTGTGCGCCGTGCCGAGCGACCCGGCGGACGCTGGCCGAGGTCGAGGGCATGGTCGACGGAGTGCGGCACGTCGAGCTGGACGCGGAGTCCCACCTGGAGCTGGTACGCCGCCTCGACATCCTGCGTACGCCGACCACGCTGGTGCTCGACAGCACCGGAGCCGTGGTCAAGCGCGCCAGCGGAGCACCGCGCAAGCCCGACGTGATCGCCGCGCTGGCGACCGCGATCGACCGCCAGGCGAGCTGACGACCGTCCGGTACGTGCCACCGAATGGCGCATGCCCCTGCGTGTAAGCAAGACTCTCCAGGTGAGCTCTCCAGCCGGTTGGTACGACGACCCCGCGGACCCGACCCAGCAGCGGTACTGGGACGGCAACACCTGGACGGACCAGCGCCGCGCGCAACAGGGCCCATCGCCGTACCAAGGGCAGTTCGGCGCCGCATCGCAGTACGGCCAGGCCGCTCAGCACGGTCAGGTGTACGGCGGTGGCGCGGCTCCGAGCGAGCCGACCCGTCCGGCTCAACCGCAGTACGGCCAGTACGCCCCGCCGCAGCAGCCTCAGCAGCCGCAGTACGGCCAGTACGCCGGACCGCAGCAGTACGGGCAGCCGCAGTACGGGCAGCCGCAGTACGGGCAGCCGCAGTACGGGCACCCGCAGCAGCAGGGTTACGGCTACCCGGGCAAGCGTCCGAACACCACCCCGGATGGTCAGCTGCTCTCGGGCTGGTGGCGGCGGGTGTTCGCGCGGATCATCGACTCGATCATCGTCGGCATCATCGGACTGCCGCTGACCGGCTACTTCTACTACAAGTACTCACAGGTCCTGTGGGACTACCTCAAGACCACCATGGACGCGGCCGAGGCCGGCACCCCGACGACCACGACCTCGCTGCCGCCCGAGGTCTACAAGTGGATGATCCCGGCGGTCCTGATCGGTCTCGTGGTGTCGTTCGCCTACGAGTACCTGTTCCTGACCAAGAAGGGCGCCACCCCGGGCAAAATGCTGCTCGGGATCGCGGTCCGTCTGCGGGACGTCCCCGGCAATCCGCCCGGCGCGGCGGTCGCCAAGCGGTACGGCTTCGAGATCGCGCTCAGCGCGGTCGGCCTGGTCCCGCTGGTCGGCACGCTGGCCGGCTTCATCGCGCTGATCAACTACCTCTGGCCGCTCTGGGACGACAAGAAGCAGGCGCTGCACGACAAGGTAGCGGGCACCAACGTCGTCCGCGTCTGATATCACCATGTGATCAGTTGTCTCAAGTAATGGGACCACGGTCGGCAGGTCCGCCCGGGTTCCGTACGCTCGATCCGTGGTTTACACGACATGGCTGACGAAGCGCAGGGCAGTGGACAACTGCCGGGTGCGCTCATCGCTGTGTCGACGCCGCTGACCAGGCGGCGTCCCGAGCGCTGCGGAACCGGTCGCTGAGCACGGTTCCGCGTACGTCGCCTCCCCGCACACCCGGGCGGGTCCGGCTCGACAGCCCTCCTCCTCGCAGGAGTCGTCATGTCCGAATCATCGGCGGCACAGAAGGTTGATCCCCGCGGACTGCGGTTCGCGGCCGGGGTGACCACGGTCGTCCTGGCGTTGACGCTCGTACTGAACACCCCGTGGCCGCTGGCCGTGCAGGCCGTGGTGTTCGCGATCTCGGTCGCGTTCGGCGTGCAGGCCTCGCCGTACGGGCAGCTGTTCAAGCGGCTGGTCCGGCCCCGGATCGGCCCGCCGCAGGAACTGGAGGACGCGGCGCCGCCGCGGTTCGCCCAGCTGGTCGGCCTCGTCTTCGCGGTCGCCGGTCTGATCGGGTACCTGACCGGCGTCACCGTGCTGGGCGTGGTCGCCACCGGATTCGCCCTGGTCGCCGCGTTCGTGAACGCGGCCGTCGGGCTCTGCCTCGGCTGCGAGGCCTATCTGCTGATCCACCGCATTCGTACGCCAACCACCGCTACCAACTGAGAGGCAGCACACATGAGCAGGGAATCCGCGCTCGTCTCGGCCGACTGGGTCGAGGAGCACAAGAACGACGCCGGTGTCGTCCTGATCGAGGTCGACGAAGACGTCTCGGCGTACGACGCCGGCCACATCGCCGGAGCCATCAAGCTGGACTGGAAGGACGATCTGCAGGACGCGGTCCGCCGGGACTTCGTCAACCAGGAGCAGTTCAGCGCGCTGCTGTCCGAGCGCGGCGTCAAGAACGACGACACGGTCGTGCTGTACGGCGGCAACAACAACTGGTTCGCCGCGTACGCGTACTGGTACTTCAAGCTCTACGGCCACGAGGACGTCCGCCTGCTCGACGGCGGCCGCAAGCGCTGGGAGCTCGACAGCCGCGAGCTGACCGACGAGGTCGTCAAGCGCGACGCGACCGAGTACGCCGCGAAGGCCCCGAACCTGGACATCCGCGCGTTCCGCGACGAGGTCAACGAGGCCATCGGCGTGAAGAACCTGGTCGACGTCCGCAGCCCCGACGAGTACGCCGGCCGGCTGCTCGCCCCGGCCCACCTGCCTCAGGAGCAGGCGCAGCGCGCGGGTCACATCCCGACCGCGGCGAACATCCCGTGGAGCAAGGCGGCCAACGACGACGGCACGTTCCGCGCCGACGACGAGCTGAAGCAGCTGTACGCCGACGCCGGCGTGGACTTCGGCAAGGACACGATCGCGTACTGCCGGATCGGCGAGCGCTCGGCGCACACCTGGTTCGTGCTGCACGAGATCCTCGGCCAGGAGAACGTGAAGAACTACGACGGTTCCTGGACCGAGTGGGGCTCGCTGGTCGGCGTACCCGTTGCCCTCGGCGACGAACCCGGAAAGGCCTGACACATGTGCGGAGCAACGAAGGGCGGCCTCGACCTCAAGGGTGTCGACGTCGACAAGGAAGCCGTGATCCAGGGCCAGGTGCTGCGCGGCGAGGAGCCGGTCGGCGGCGCGTACGTGCGGCTGCTGGACTCGACCGGTGAGTTCACCGCCGAGGTGCCGACGTCGGCCACCGGGCACTTCCGGTTCTTCGCGGCGCCCGGCAGCTGGACGCTGCGGACGCTGGCCCCGAAGGCCGACCCGGTCGACCGCCAGGTGGTCGCGCAGTACGGCGAGGTCGCGGAAGTGGCCGTCACCGTCTGAGCAGTCGGTCGTTACACAAGGTGCCACCACCACCCATCGGTGGCCCACCCTGAAGTAAGCACGAAGGGCCCGGACCTTGCGCGTCCGGGCCCTTCGGCATGCCCGGGATTGCTTACGGGGCAGGGATTTCGGGTCATCGCTGCCGAGTTACGGGTCGGCGGGGGAATCTCGCGGGGCGAGCGGCAATGTAACGGTTAGGTCTCAGAGCGCGGTCGGCTCGTCACCTACCGCAATCGGCTGAGTTGTGTCTGTGTCCTGACCCGCGCTTCGGGTCACGTCATCACTCAGGGAGGAGGGGTCAATGCGACCCCGCATCGGATACAAGAAGCTCGCTGCCGTCGGAGTTGCGGCGGTCGTCGGCGTGGCTTCTACGATCGCGCTGACCTCGGGTTCGGCGTCCGCCTCGCCGGTTTTCGGATACAGCGGTTACTCGTACGGCACCGACGTCGAATCCGGCCTGGCGAACAGCGGTCCGCAGGTCATCAGCAAGTTTGGTTGCACCACTGACGCCACCAAGCACGACAAGAACGACCTGTCCACGGCGAACGTGAACAACCAGGCGATCGCACGCTCGGTGAAGACCGACACGCACGCGTTCAACAACAAGAGCGGGACGGGCGTCACCAGCACCGCGACGGCCGCCGACATCCGCGTCGGCAACCTGCTCACGCTGACCGGCGTGAAGACCACGACGACGGCGAAGTACTACAAGGGCCAGCTGTCGTACACGGGCGACACCACGTTCGCGGGCGTGAAGATCGGCGCGATCTCGGTGCCGTCGCTGCTCAAGCCGAAGTGGAACACCAAGATCGCGGTTCCGGGTCTCGGTTACATCGTGCTGAACCGGGTCGGCGGCGTGAAGACCGCTTCCGGCATCTACTCGTACGCGCAGGCGGTCGTGCTGCACGCGACGGTGAAGAACCAGTACATCCCGCAGGGCGTCGACGTCGCGGTGCTCAAGACCCGCGCGGAGATCTCCAAGCCGGCGACGGCGCTGGTGATCGGCTCGGCGTACGGCACCAAGGCCACGGCCGACAAGCTGGTCGTCTCCGACGCCACGTCCCTTCAGACCACCTGCCAGGGCACTGAGGGCAAGACGGTCCGGGTCGCGGTCGGCGAGCTGAACATCCCGAAGGTTGCCTACGTGGGTGGCGTCTACACCACCAAGAACGGCGCCATCGGCACCAACAAGTCGTACATCAACTTCACCTCGCACGTCGCGGGCGTGAAGGTCGGCAGCCTGTCCATCGGTGCGATCGAGTCCTCCGCCTCCGCGTGGAAGACCAAGGACGGCAAGGGCGGCGTGAGCTCGTCCTCGACGATCGCCTCGATCAAGGTCGGCGGCAAGACCTACGCCGTCCCGACCGGTGAGAACAAGACGCTGAACATCCCGGGTATCGCGAGCCTGACCTTCAACAAGGTCCTGCGGCAGAAGCGCTACATCGAGGTGGACGCGCTGGTGATCAACGTCTACAGCCTGAACACCAAGGTCATCGTCGGCCACTCGGCCGCCGGCGTCGTCAGCTGACCCCAGCAGACGCTGTCTGAGTCGAACCTCACCGACCCAGAACACCCCGGCCCCCGGATCCCGCACGGATCCGGGGGCCGGTTCTGTTATGCGTCGAGGATGAGCGTTACCGGGCCGTCGTTGGTGAGGGAGACGTCCATGTGGGCGCCGAAGCGGCCGCGTTCCACCTTGGCGCCGAGGGCTTCCATGGACTCGCAGAACGTGTTGTAGAGCGGTTCCGACACCGGGCCCGGGGCGGCGTTGTTCCAGGACGGGCGGCGGCCCTTGCGGGTATCGGCGTACAGGGTGAACTGGCTGATGGCGAGGATCGGGGCGTGCTCGTCGGCGGCGGAGCGTTCGCCGTGGAGGATGCGGAGGGTCCAGATCTTCGCGGCCAGCGCGGCCGCCTTCTCGGTGGTGTCGTCGTGGGTCACGCCCAGCAGGACGAGCAGTCCGGGCTCGTCGATGGCCCCGACCACTTCGCCGTCCACCTCGACCGATGCCCGGCTGACTCTTTGTACTACGGCTCTCATGAGGCCATCCTCTCGCGCCGGAGATCGTCCGGTGATCGGACCTCGGGACCGGCGAATATCCGCTTTCCTGACCGATCTGGCAGGATTCGTCCATGGCGTCGACTCTGATCACTGTTGCTCCCACCGGTGCCGAGACCGCGAAGGCGGACTGCCCGGCGTTGCCGACCACGCTCGACGAGCTGGTCGAGACCGCGAAGCGGTGCGAGGCCGCGGGAGCGGCGATGATCCACATCCACATCCGCGACGGGGAGCACAAGCCGACCCTCGACCTCGGCCGGCTGACCGAGACCGTCGCCGCGGTCCGGGAGAACACCGCGCTGATCGTGCAGCTCTCCACCGGCGGCGCGGTCACCGATCCGTACGATCACCGCCTGCGCGTGCTCGACGCCGCGCCCGACTCCTGCTCGCTGACCATGGGGACGGTCAACTTCGGCGACGACGTGTTCATGAACCCGTGGCCGTTCGTCACCCAGCTGTACCAGCTCACCCAGGAGCGGGAGATCGTGCCCGAGTTCGAGCTTTTCGACCTAGGCCATGTCGCCGCGCTGCACCGCCTCCTCGGCAAGTACGGCCTGCCGTACGGCGAACGCGTGCACTGCGACCTGGTCATGGGCGTTCCCGGCGGCATGCCTGGTACGGCGGACGCCCTCGTCGCGGCCGTCAACGCCTTGCCGGACGCGGCCACGTCCTGGTCCGCCACGGGCATCGGCCGTACGGCGATCACGGTCGCCTTGGCTGCTCTGTCGAAGGGCGGCAACCTCCGTGTCGGTATGGAGGACACGCTCACGCTGGCGAAGGGCCAGCCAGTCACTCACAACGCGGAGCTCGTCGAACGCGCCGCAGCCCTCGCCACGCTCGCGCAACGACCGCCGATGTCGCCGGACGAAGCGCGTTCCCTGCTGAACGTGAAGCGATGACGTAGCCGACGATCCCAGCCGCGACAATCGTTGCCTCCAGCAATAACCAGTCCCGGAGGTAGTCGCGGGGCAGGATCGTCGGGTTCACGCCCTTGCCCTGTCGCAGCAACAGCGGCACCGCGATCAGGCTGGTGATGCCGACGTACAGCAACGTCGTCCGGATCGCGCCCACGGTCCGATGCCCGTCCGGCCTGCTCGCCCACCGCGTCACCAGCCATCCGGCGGTGACGGTCAACGGCACCAAGAAAAAGTCGTCCGCCAGCACCGCACCACCCAGCCAAAGCGGCAACCGGACCAAACCGTGCAGGTCGACGGTGGTGGCCAGCTTCCAAACGCCCCAGAGGCCAAGCAGGACGCCGGTGCCTGCCAATCCCATTCGGGTCTTCATGCGACGACCTCCAGCCGATGAACCCACTTGGTTTGAAGTACGCCGGGCCGGTTGGGCGCAATGATCCTCGCCGGAAATCCGTGGTCCAGCGCCAGCTCCGTGCCATTGAGGCGAAGCGCCAGCAGTGTCAGCGGGTCAGCTGCGAACTGCTCCGGCAGCTCGCTCGTCGCATAGAACCCGCCCTTCTCCATCGACACCACCCGCACCCGTGAGTGCGACGGCGCTCCACACAGCTCGAGCAGATCCCGGATCCGCACGCCCTCCCACCGGCCGCCTTGGCTCCACCCCTCGACACACGCGATCGGCAGCGCCGAGCGACTCTGCGGTAGCCGCTGCAACTCCTCGAGGGTGTACGAGAGCTCTTGTGGTCCTTTGACCGTGAACCGCCAGTTGTCGTCGATGCCGGTCACTCCGGCCGCGTCCGCCGTACGGTTGACGGGGAGTCCTTGCGGTCCGACGTTCGGCTTGCGTGGCGCGAGCACGGCGATCGGGCCGAGCGCCGGCACGGACTGGCCGATCGAGGTGAGGCCGACCAAGGCCGCGGCGCCGGTGACTGTCTTGAACAGGCCGCGGCGGGTGAGCCCAGAGATTGCCGGAGGCAACGAGTTCGGCACGATCTCGGCGATGCGACGCCAGTTCGCGCGGATCAGCGGGAGTTTGACAGCTATATGCACGAGGAGTGCGCCGACGATGATCCAGGCGAGCGCGTAGTGCGTCTGGCGGAACGGGAACGGCCACGGATACCACTGCAGTGTGTTGAGGAACCCGATGAACAGCTCGAGAGCCATTGCCGACACCAGCACCAGGATCGATGCCCGCTCGAGCATCGTCTCGAGTGCCTTGCGACTCGGCGGCCACGGAAGCTTCGCGAACAGTTTCGGGTAGACCGTCCACAACTTTGCCAGCAGCAACGGGACCGCGATGGTCCCGCTCACTACGTGCACGCCCTGCGTCACGCGGTACAGCGTGGCGGGACGGCTCGGGATGGGCAGCCAGCTCGGGGTGTCCTGCTGGAAATGGCTGTACAGCCCGGTCAGGAAGCAGATCACGACCGCGGTGCCGAGCCAGCGCCCGATGACGGTCGCAACCCTCGGGTGGTGCAGGGACGACTGGAACGACTTCTCGGTCGGCAGCGTCGGCAGCTTCATGTTTCCACTACAACCCCGCCGGGGACGTCTGTACGGCGTACACCGGTTACTGCTCGCGAACGGCGTATTACTGGTCGCGAACGAGATCGGCGGGGAGGAGTTATCCACAGGTCTGCGTCTGTACGGCGGATGGTGATACCGATCGGGGCATACTCTGTGCGAACTGATCGCTGGCTGGAGTGATTTCTGGGCGGACCGATCCCTCTTGGCGGACGGGGCGAAAGGAGTGAGGCGGAGTGAAGACGCAGGAGCGGTCGTCCGAGGATGACGAGCGCGCGATGGCGGATCTGGCCGAGGTCGCGGACTGGCGAACGGTCTGGGGCCCGCCGGACACCGGCATGGACGCGATCCGTGCCCTGGTGAACCGCGTTACCGCCGCCACCGGCTGGCGTCCGTGGGCTCCGGGCAATATCGACCCCGATCGGTACACCTGGGGCCTGGTGACCCAGCGCGAGACGGTGATGCTCGTGCTGCCGGACGCTGTGCTGCCGGAGAGCCCGCGGAGCGGCTGGTCGGCGTACGACATCGCTTCCGGGGAGCTCCCACTGGCCGAGGAAGGTCTGGACGACCACTGGCCGGGTCAGCTCGAGCTCGCCCGCCGCTACTGGGGACCGCCGGTCTTTGTCGGGCCGGGGAGTGATCTGCGTGTTCCGCCGGAGTGGCGCGGCCGCCGCCGGCACCTGGCCGTCTGGCTGCGCCCGGGAGCCGAGATCCACCTGTACGCGTCCCAGCCTGGCCCGGACGACACTGCCGCCGGATTCGGGTACTCCGTCTATGCCAGCGAGGTGGCCTGATGGCCGAGGAAGAAAGCGCGGAACACTACCTCCAGATCCTCTTCGCCAAGGGCCGTGAAATCTGGGCCCAGTGGAGGCGGATGACCGGCGCCATCAGGGACAACTGGGGCCGTCGGCAAGGAACGCGCGCCGTGGTCGAGGAGGCACTCAGACGGCGCGGCTGGGACCGGGATCAGTACGACGCGACGCGGGATCAGGACCCGCGTGACCGCACCCGGGACTACGAGCGCACTGCCGCCGAGGTCCGGGCGGCCGAGGAGTTGGCGGCGGACAACCGCGGCCTGGAGCAGCAACGGCAGGCGCTGCAGGCCGAGGTGGACGACGCCCAGCAACGGCTCGATCAGCAGGACGCCCAGCTGAACAACGACCGCGACCGGGACGGCATCCCCGACGACTACCAGAACCGGACCGACCTCGACCGGGATCGCCGTGACGACGCGACCGAGCGTCGTGACGAGATCGACCAGCAGAACGAGGCCGCCAACGACCGCGACGGCGACGGCGTGGACGACGCCGTCGAGGATCGCCAGGCGCAACAGGCGCGCGACGACGAGGCAAGGCGCAAACAGGAGGAGGACCGCCGCCGCGACCAACAGCGCGAGGACGGCCTCGATGCTGCCGATGCCGTGCCCGCAGCCGTCGGCGCCGCCGAGGCCGCCAACGCACTCGATGACGAGCTGAACGACGAGCGCACCGACGCCCTCCCGCAACAGGACCTCGCAGCCGACGGCGACCTGCAGGACCCGGCACCCCAATCCGAAAACCTCCAGCAGGCCGACCCCGCCGTCGCCGACCAGGACCAGCTCAACCCGGCCGCAGCCGACCAGACCGGCCTCGACGTAGACGACACCCGCGTCCAGCAGGAGAATGCCCAACTCCTCGACGAGGACGGCGCACTCCGCGACTCAACAATCGGTTCCGAGGGCCAGCAGCAGTCCCCGGACCTCGACCAAACCGGCGAGTTTGTCGACCAGGATGGCGCCGTACGGAACCAGACGATCGGTGCTGAGAGCCAGCAGGACGCGGGTCTGGAGCAGGGCGGCGAGTTCGTCGACCAGGATGGCGCCGTACGGAGTCAGACGATTGGTGCTGAGAGCCAGCGGGATGCAGGTCTGGAGCAGGGCGGCGAGTTTGTCGACCGGGATGGTGCACTGCGGGATCAGACGATTGGTGCTGAGAGCCAGCGGGATGCGGGTCTGGAGCAGGGCGGCGAGTTTGTCGACCAGGACGGCGCCGTACGGAATCAGACGATCGGTGCCGAGGGTCAGCAGCAGGACGATCTGACGCAGCAGACGGCCGGTGCGGACGAGCAGCTGTCGGGGCAGGACCCGGAGGTTGCGGCGCCGGAGCCGCAGCAGGTTCAGGGACCCACGCAAGGGCAGCAGGTGCAGACGTCCGAGCAAGGGATGGGCGAGCAGAACGCCGGCCAGGCCGGGCAGCAGCTGAATGCACAGCAGGTCGGCAACGCTGCCCAGTCGGGCGTCGACCAGAGCGCGGCGCTCGGTTCCGATGAGCAAGGCCAGAGCCAGGGTGGTCAAGCAAGCCAAGCTGAGAGCCAATGGCGACCGCCCGCCGAGGAGCCGGTGCTCGACGAACAACGGGCGAAGAGCCCGCCAGCCCAGCCGGGGAGCGCGATCCCAGCGGGCGAACGTGACACGCTGACGCGCACCACCCAGCAGGGCCACGCCCCGGCCGCCGGTGCAACCAGTCGCGAAGGTGGCGGCGTAGCAACCAGCGAACGCCCTGGCACCCCGGCCCAGCAACGCGGCCAGGACCGCAACCGAGGCGACCGAGGCCGAGACGACGGCGGCCGCGAACGCTAACCCCCAACCACCACCACGGTCCCCCGCCAACCACCACCCGGCGGAGGACCGCTCCATTCCCTCGACAACCTCCCGCAGCCAGCACCGCAGCCCACCACCTCCAACCGGCAGTTCACGCGGGCCAGTGGGCGTCCGAGCGGCAGTTGATGCGGCTGTTGGTCTCCGCCCGGTAGTTAGCGCGGGCAGCGGGTGTCCGAGCGGCAGTCGCCCCAGGGCTGGTCTCCGAGCCACGCCCGCTCCCAGCCGTCGGCCTCCAACCAGCCGTTGACACCACCGATCGGTCTGAGGCTGGCCTCGACGCCGGTTGTTGGTCTCCGGTCGGTGGTTGACTCGCGCGGTCGGTGTCCGAGCGGTAGTCGCCCCGGGGCTGCTCTCCGAGCCGCGATCGATCCCAGCGGTCGGCCTCCAACCGGCAGTTCACACCACCGGTCGGTCTGCGGGCGGCGGTTGACGTTGGCTGTTGGTTTCTGAGCGGTAGTTGACCCCGCCGTTGCTGCCCCGCAGAGCCCAACGGGCGCGGGGCGGGTGGCGGTTTAGTAGACGATTGCTTGGGTGGATTCGGTGAGGATTTCTTCGGTGAAGGTGGGGGCGCCGGCTAGGCGGGTGCCGGGGCGGAGGTCGGGTTGGGTGAGGTTGCGGCGTTTGGCGCATTGGGTGCAGACGGTGAGTTGACCGCCTTCTAGTACTGCGGTGAGCAGGTCCGCGAGGGGGGCGGCGTGGGGGAGTTTGAAGGCTTCGGCGCGGCCCGGTACGGCGAACCAGACTGCCTCGCCGGTCAGCCAGAGTGAGACCGTGGCGCCGGCCGCGACGGCTGAGGCGGCGACGGTGAAGGCCTGGTTGGCGCGTTCGGGTTCCTCGGCGCCTGCAGTCAGTTTGATCACCAGCGTGCGGGACATCCCGCCACGCTAACCGAAGCCAAACGGAGCGCGGGTGCGGGAGGTCACGTCGTGGGAGGCCGGGCGCGTGGGAGGGATCCTCTAGAGTGGGATCCGTGCTGCATGTCGTTTTCACCTCGTTGCTGGTGCTGGTCTGTGTGTTCATGGGCTGGTTCTCGGCGTTTGTCGTCTACCGGCTGTATCGCGGCCGCAACGCGGGCTGAGTGATTCGATGGCGTTCGAGATTCCGCAGGACCTGCACCCGGACCTGATGCCGCTCGCGTGGCTGCTCGGTCGGTGGGAGGGGCGCGGGCACGGCGACTACCCGACGATCGAGAAGTTCGAGTTCGGGCAGCAGATCGACTTCAGCCACAACGGCAAGCCGTACCTGCACTACGTCAGCCAGACGTTCGTCGTCGGCGAGGACGGCACCAAGGAGCGCCCACTCGCGGTGGAGACCGGGTTCTGGCGGCCGCAGCCGGACAACAAGGTCGAGGTGATCCTGGCGCACCCGACGGGTATCGCCGAGATCTGGTACGGCGACATCGACGGCGCCAAGATCGAACTGCAGACGGACGTCGTGGCGCGCACCGTCACCGCGAAAGAGGTCACCGCCGGCCACCGCCTGTACGGCCTGGTCAACGGCGAACTGCTCTGGGCGTACGACATGGCCGCCGAGGGCCAGGCACTCCAACCCCACCTCTGGGCCACCCTCGTCCGCGCCTGACCCGAGCAAGCAGCCCCGGCAACCAGTCGAGGAAGCACGCCAGCTAGTAGCCCGGCAACCAGCCCGAGCATGCAGCCCTGGCATCCAGTCGGCGCAAGTACCCCAGCAAGTCGCGCCACGAACCAGCTCGAGCAAGCAGCCCCACAGGCCCGAGCAAGCACGCCAGCCAGTAGCCCCGGCAAACCAGCCCGAGCAAGCAGCCCCCATCCAGTCGGCGCAAGCACCCCAGCAAGTCCCGCCACGAACCAGCTCGAGCAACCAGCTCGAGCAACCAGCCCGAGCAACCAGCCCGAGCAAGCTGCCCGAGCAAGCTGCCCCGGCGAGTGGCTTAGCTTTCGGCGACCCAGGAGTATTCGACTTTGGGGCGGCCGCTGCGGCCGTCGTAGCGTTGGGTTCGTAGGGCCTGGCCCTGGTCTGCCAGGTGTTCGAGGTAGCGGCGGGCGGTGATGCGGGACGTGCCCAGCGACGTGGCGATCTCCTCGGCCGTCCAGCCTTCGCGGTCGGCGAGTAGTTGGACGACGCGGTCCAGGACCGAGCCGGCCAAACCCTTCGGCACCGACGAGACCGTTGCTGGATGCAACAAACGGTCGACCTCGTCCTGATCCGCGACGACCTGCCCCGCCTCAGCGGCTCGGCGTTGCCGTGCGTACGCCGACAACCGGTCCCGCAACGTCTCGAAGGCGAACGGCTTCAGCACGTACTGGACCACGCCGATCCGCGCGGCAGCCTGGACGGCAGCGACCTCGCGAGCGGAGGTGACCGCGACGACATCCGTTTGGTTGCCTAGGGCCCGCATTCGCCGGACCACATCGAGACCGTGGCCGTCGGGCAGGTGCATGTCGAGCAGGACGAGGTCGACGTCGCCGCGCGCGAGCACCTGGAGTGCGCGTCCCGCCGTACCGGCGACTCCCACGCAGGCGAAGCCCGGCAGCCGATCGACGTACGTGCGATGGGCTTCCGCGGCCACAGGATCGTCCTCGACGACGAGGACGCGGAGTGGGTCAGGCACTTGCGTCCACCGCCCGCGGCAACCGCACCCGCACGGTCAGCGCGGGTACTTCGTCCAGCTCGGAATCCGGATCGACCATCAGAGAACCCTGCCACCGCTCGACCGTGCTCCGCACCAGCACGAGCCCCAACCCGTGCCCGGGCTCCGCCTTGGTCGACCACCCGCGCTCGAACATGTGCGCCAACTCCACTGATCCCAGCTCTGCGCCGGTATTCGTCACGATCAGATCGATCGCGCCCGGCAATGCGGCGGCCCGGAACTCCACCTTTCGCGGCGCCGGCCCGCCGCGCGCGGCCTCGATCGCGTTGTCCAGCAGGTTTCCGACCACTGTCACCACGTCCTGCGCCGGCAGTCGCGTGTTCAGCTGCTCCTGCCCAAGGTCGAGCGAAAGGACCACACCGCGTTCTTGCGCCTGCGCCAACTTTGCCAACAGCAACGAGGCCAGCACCGGATCCCCGACTGTGCCGACGACACGATCGGTCATCGCCTGCGCGAACTGCAGCTCCGACACCGCGAACTCCCGGGCCCGCTCCGGCTTCCCGATCTCGATCAGGCTGACGACGGTGTGCAGCCGGTTCGACGCCTCATGGTTCTGCGCCTGCAGCGATTCCGCCAGACTCCGTACGGCGTCCAGCTCGCCGAGCAGCCGCTGCAACTCGGTGTGATCCCGCAGCGTGACGATCCGCCCGCGGCCCGACGGCTGCTGGTTCACGACGACAACTCCTTGCGCACCGAGGTGGAGCTCGTCGTACGCCGTACGCCCGGTCGCGAGCAGGTCGGCCAGGGGGGCGCCGAGATGCAGCTCCTCCAGTGGCGTGCCCGGAGCAACGGAGCGTAATCCCAGCAGCTGCAGCGCCTCGTCGTTCGCGAGCTGGACCCGCCCGTCGAGGTCCAGCAGGATCAAGCCTTCACGCGCCGCGTGCAGCACGCCTTCGTAGAAGTCGAGCATCCGCGCCAGGGACTGCGTGCCCATGCCGCGGGTCGCGCGGCGTACCCGCCAGGTGACGAGCGCGTTGCCGGCGATCGCGACCCCGAGCATGAGGCTCGCGATGCCGAGCATCGAGCGCAGGTCGAGCCGGGCCAGCTCCCACCAGCTCGGCGCGGCCAGGCCGGTGGCCGCCGCGTCCCGCAGGGCCTGGGCCCGGGACCGGCTGACCATCACGATCCAGACCATCGCGATCAGGACGGTGACCGTGACGGTCTGCAGCCAGAGAACCTGGCGGCGCAGCTCCCACGGACGGTGTCGCATGCGGACAGTCTGCCCCTGATCCACACTGCGAACGATATGAACGAAATGAGCACTTCTCCTGTGCGTCACGTCACAGTTACTCACCAGGCCGCAAAATACCCCTCCGCCAGGCCGATACAGGGAGTCCCACCATGTCGAGCCCGACCGAACCCAGACCGACTCCGGTACGTAACGACCGGACCCATTTCCTCTACATCGCCGTCATCGTCGCCGTCCTGCTCGGCATCGGTGTCGGGTTCCTGTTCCCGGACTTCGCGGTCGAGCTGAAACCGCTCGGCACCGGGTTCGTGAACCTGATCAAGATGCTGATCAGCCCGATCATCTTCTGCACGCTGGTGCTCGGCATCGGCTCGGTCCGGCAGGCCGCCAGCGTCGGCAAGGTCGGCGGCCTCGCGCTCGTCTACTTCCTGGTGATGTCGACGGTCGCCCTGGTCATCGGTCTCGTGGTCGGCAACCTGGTGCAGCCGGGCGCCGGGCTCGACCTGACCGACAAGCTGCGCAAGACCGGCCAGGCCCAGGCCGCCGGGGCGCACGAGGGTACGACGGACTTCATCCTCGGCATCATCCCGAAGACCTTGCTGTCCTCGCTGACCGAGGGCCAGGTGCTGCAGACCGTACTGGTCGCGCTGCTCGTCGGGTTCGCGCTGCAGGCGATGGGCGCGAAGGGCCAGCCGGTGCTGACCGGTATCGGTCACATCCAGCGGCTGGTCTTCAAGATCCTGTCGATGATCATGTGGACGGCGCCGGTCGGTGCGTTCGGCGCGATCGCGGCGGTCGTCGGTGCGACCGGCTGGGATGCGCTCGTCAGCCTCGGCAAGATCATGCTGGCCTTCTACATCACCTGCCTGCTGTTCGTGATCGTTGTCCTAGGCACCATTCTGCGACTGGTCACCGGACTGTCGATCTTCTCGCTGTTGCGCTACCTCGGTCGTGAGTTCCTGCTGATCGTGTCCAGCTCGTCGTCGGAGACCGCCCTGCCCCGACTGATCGGAAAGATGGAACACCTCGGCGTCGACAAGTCGGTGGTCGGTATCACCGTCCCGACCGGCTATTCCTTCAACCTGGACGGTACGGCGATCTACCTGACGATGGCGTCGCTGTACATTGCCGAGGCGATGGACCAGCCGTTCTCGATCGGTCAGCAGATCTCGCTGCTGCTGTTCATGATCGTCGCCTCGAAGGGCGCCGCCGGTGTCACCGGTGCCGGCCTCGCCACGCTCGCGGGCGGTCTGCAGTCGCACCGGCCGGAGCTGCTCGACGGCGTCGGCCTGATCGTGGGCATCGACCGGTTCATGTCCGAGGCCCGCGCGTTGACGAACTTCGCCGGCAACGCGGTCGCGACGCTCCTGGTCGGGCACTGGGTCGGCGAGTTCGACAAGGAGCAGGCGCAACAGGTGTTCGCGGGTAACGACCCCTTCGACGAGGTCGCCTTCGCCGCCGGCGACACCCACGCCGGCGACATCCCAGCCGGCGAGACCCCGGCCGGCGTCGGTGCCGGCCAGGCCGAGAGCCGCCCGGGCGACACCCGCCAGACCGACCACTAGACCAACTTCCACCCCTCCACGCGCTGCCCGCCGGGCCACAGACCGGCGGGCAGCGCTGTGCCTGCGGATCCCCGGGCCATCACAATCGCCGTCCCAGCGGCGTCCTGAGCGGCGCGACCGCGTCAGCGGCGGATTGTGATGGCCTGGGGATCCGCACCGCGGCGCGCGGCACGAACTCGCGGGTGCTCTACTTCCCGTCGAGCAGCTCGATGACGGGAGCGAAGTCCTCGAGGTAGCCCGAGTTGACGCTGATGTAGCTCGCGCCGATCTGTTCGCGGCGGCGCAGGAGTTCGTCGGCCATCTCCTGCGGAGTACCGCGGAGCAGCATCAGTGAGTCCATCGCCTCGAGCTCGTCGGGATCCACTCCGGAGGCGCGCTTCGTCCAGGGCGGCAGCGGGCGGGTGCCGGCGGCGAGCAGGTTCATCGCGAGCTCGATGTCGTCGGCACGGGAGCCGGCCAGCTCACGCAACTCACGAGCGACGGCCGCAACCTCCGAGCGAGGTGTCGTGGCGTCTTTGGCGATCGACACGATGTCTGCCCGCTCGGCCGCTAGGGCGAGCGCCTTCGGTCCGCCGGCCGCCAGCATGATCGGCGTACGACGCTCGCCGTCGAGCTCACGCAGCAGGTCGAGGGTCGCGATGACCTGCTCCCGCCGCTCCCGCGCCGTTCCCCACGGCAACCCGATCTCCGCCGTCTGCTGCTCCGCGACCGGCCGACCGGTCCCGATACCGAACTCGAACCGCCCGTCGGTGAGCACAGTCAACGTGTGCGCCTCCCAGGCAGCCTGCCGCGGCGTACGCAGCGGTGCCGCCGCGACGAAGGTGCCGACGCGGATGTCCGCGACCGCGGCCGCCATCGCCAGCGAAGCGAACGGCGCGGGGAGCTGGAGGCCGTCCGGCATCAGCACGGTCGAGTAGCCGAGATCCGCCGCCTGCCGGACCGTCTTCACCCACTCCTCACCGGTCGTCGGGCTCCCCGCCACGCCGAACCGGAATCGCCTGTCGCTCATCACCCTGTCCCTCCGTCGTTTGATGACTCCAGCCTCGCTGCACCAAACCTCTGTCCACATCCCACGACGGGAGGCGTTCGCCGTACGCCGCGCGACGTACTCTGGTGACATGTCACGCAAGCGCAGCCCCCTGCTGGACCGACCCGGCGCGGTCGAGGCCGACGGACTCGACGCCGGTGTCGCCGCGCACTACGGCTCGGATCTCCGCGAACAGCGGGCCCTCGTCGCCGGTGAGGCGTTCGTCGACCTGTCGCACCGCGACGTGGTGACGATCACCGGTCCCGACCGGCTGACGTGGCTGCATGCGCTGACCACGCAGTTCTTCGAAGGTCTCAAGCCTGGTACGTCGACGACCGCGCTGCTGCTCTCGCCGACTGGTCACGTGGAGCACGTGATGTACGGCGTCGACGACGGTCAGACGTTCTGGTTGCACACCGAGCCTGGTGCGGCTCAGGCGCTGGTCGACTGGTTGCAGAAGATGGTGTTCATGTCTCGCGTGGAGATCACGGACGTGAGTGACGAGTACGCGATCATCTGGCGGCCAGGTACTGCGGAAGGCGAGCACCTGACCCGCGCCGGTGAGGACTCGTTGGGCGGACATGAGGTCTTCCTGCCGCGCGCCGAGCTGGCCGGCCTGGAGGGTGCGGCCGCGGGTGTCTGGGCGTACGAGGCGCTGCGGATCGAGGCGGGGGCGCCGCGGTTCGGGCTGGACACCGACGAGCGCGCGATTCCGAACGAGCTCGGTTGGCTCGGGGTCGGCGTACACCTGAACAAGGGCTGCTACCGCGGGCAGGAGACGGTCGCGCGGGTGCACAACCTCGGTCGGCCGCCGCGCCGGTTGGTGCGGCTGCACCTGGACGGTTCGGTGGACCGCCTGCCGCAGCACGGCGACGCCGTACTGGCAGGGGAGAAGCAGGTCGGGGTCATCGGGTCGGCGGCTCGGCATCACGAGCTGGGCCCGATCGCACTGGCTGTCGTGAAACGCAACGTCGACCCGGATGTCGTGCTGGACGTGGTGGCAGAGGACCAGCCGACCGTGAAGGCGAGCCAGGAGGTTCTCGTCGACCCCGAGGTCGGGCTGCACGTGCGCTCACGGTTGTGAGGGGAATCATTCGCAACACGCCGTTTTGCACCTGTACAGTTCAGCCGTGACCGAACCTGTGATCCTGGCCGACGTCGTCCGTAGCGATTTCGTCGAGGGCCACCACCGCGGCTCCGTCGTGGTGACGCGTCCCGACGGCAGTGTGGACTGGTCCGTCGGCGTCGTGGACGAGCCGATGTTCCCGCGCTCGTCCAACAAGCCCATGCAGGCGCTCGGCATGCTCCGCAACGGGCTGCCGCTTACCGACGAATTCCTCGCCCTGGCAGGCGCGTCGCACTCCGGTGAGCAGTTCCACGTGGACGGCGTACGGAAGATCCTCGCGACGGCCGGCCTCGATGAGAGCGCGCTGCTCACACCGGTTGCGTACCCGCTGGACGATGACACCCGGGACGCGTGGGTCAAGGCTGGTCACGGCAAGGAGCGGGTCGTGATGAACTGCTCCGGCAAGCACGCCGCGATGCTGCTCACCAGCAAGCTCAACGACTGGGACCTCAAGACGTACCGGTCGCCGGATCACCCGCTGCAGAAGGAGATCCGGACCGCGATCGAGGACACCGCCGGCGAGAAGGTCTCGTACGTCGCTGTCGACGGCTGCGGCGCGCCGATCTTCGCGTTGACGCTGTCCGGCCTGGCCCGCTCGTTCGGGCTGTTCGCCGGCGCGGCCCCGGAGACCCAGGAGGGCCGGATCGCCGACGCGTTCCGCGCGCACCCGGAGTACGCCAGCGGGAGTACGCGCGACGAGGCCGAGCTCATGCGAGCCACTGAAGGCCTGTTCTGCAAGGCGGGTGCCGAGGGTGTGTACGCCGTCGGTCTCGCGGACGGCACCGGGATCGCGCTGAAGCTCGAGGACGGTACGCCGCGCGCCCGCAAGGTCGTCATGGCCGCAACTCTCCAGCGCCTCGGCATCACCAACGAGACGATCGAGAACCACCTCCACTTCGACCTCACCGGCGGCGACAACGTCGTCGGCGCAGTCCGCCCGCACGCCCCGACGTTCAGCTGACCGACGGGCCGCCCGCGGTCACTTGGCGCGTAGTCGGTCGACCGCGGGCGACGCGATCGGGAGTGGCGCGACCGGGGCCGGCAGGTCGTACCCCGCGTACAGGCGGCGCCGGATCGCCTCGAGCGGGAAGGTCTCGCGGTAGATCGCGAGCTTGACCGTCACCCCCTCCAACGTTGCTCTGAGCAACATTTCCTCGACGGCGGGATCGGCGGCGCCGCGGGCCGCGAAGACGTCGCGGATCGCGTCCTCGACCAGCGACAGCCGGTCCGACTTGGCCTGCTCGACGCGGGCGAACACGTCGTGCGTGGTCGGCAGCATCATCAGGCTGATCGCGAGCCGCTGGATGTGCAGCGTGGTCGCGGCCGCCATCAGGGCGCCGTCGATCATGCCGGCCAGACGTTCATCCGGTGTTCCCCGGATCGTCAGGATGCCGGCGATGCCGTCCAGCCAGCGGTCCAGCAGCTCGGCGGCGAGCTGTTCCTTGGTGGCGAAGTAGTACGAGACCAGGCCGCGGGAGACGCCAGCCGCGGCGGTGATGTCGGAGATCGAGGCGGCCTCGTAGCCGTTGGCGGCGAAGACCTCCAGCGCCGCCGCCAGGATGCGTTCGCGGGAGCGTTCGCGCATCTCCCGGTTGACGGTGGCCGATCGCGGCACTGATCCCTCTCCTGGTCGGAACCCTGAAGCGCCGGGCAACCCCCATCCTCGTGCCCGACGCCTCGGGGCGACCCCCCGTGATTACGGCCCCTCCCCAGGCGCCAACTATAGACTGGACGTCCAGTCAACAAATGTCAAAGGATTGCCCGGTTCGTGGGACACGCGCGGTAACCGGTAGGATGGAGACGCTGCGCCGTGTGTCGAGTGGCCCGAAGTGGTTTTTGACAGCAACCAGCCGTAGCCGCCGCCTGAACCCACCTGACTGCTTGGAGCGCTTCCTCATGCCTGTCCGTAACGACCTGCGCAATGTCGCGATCGTGGCCCACGTCGACCACGGGAAGACGACCCTCGTCGACGCGATGCTGTGGCAGTCCGGCGCGTTCGGTGCCCACCAGCACGTCGACGAGCGGGCGATGGACTCCGGCGACCTGGAGCGTGAGAAGGGCATCACGATCCTCGCCAAGAACACCGCCGTGCGGCACAAGATGGCCAACGGCGAGCAGATGACGATCAACATCATCGACACCCCCGGCCACGCCGACTTCGGCGGCGAGGTCGAGCGCGGGTTGTCGATGGTGGACGCGATCGTGCTGCTGGTGGACGCCTCCGAGGGCCCGCTGCCGCAGACCCGGTTCGTGCTGCGCAAGGCGCTCGCGCGGAAGATGCCGGTGATCCTGGTGGTGAACAAGGTCGACCGTCCCGACGCCCGGATCTCCGAGGTCGTCGACGAGACCTACGAGCTGTTCCTCGACCTGCTCGACCACGACGCCGACCAGAGCGCGCTGGACTTCCCGGTCGTGTACGCGTCCGCGCGGGCCGGCCGTGCGTCGCTGACCCAGCCGGCCGACGGCGGGATGCCGGACTCCGAGGACCTCGAGCCGCTGTTCGAGACGATCCTGAACAACGTGCCCGCGCCGGAGTACACCGAGGACGCGCCGCTGCAGGCCCACGTCACCAACCTCGACGCCTCGCCGTTCCTCGGCCGGCTCGCGCTGGTCCGGGTGCACGAGGGCACCCTGAAGAAGGGCGCGCAGGTCGCCTGGTGCAAGCACGACGGGTCGATCGAGCGCGTCAAGATCACCGAACTGCTGGTCACCGAGGCCCTCGAGCGGGTCCCGGGCGACTCGGCCGGCCCCGGCGACATCGTCGCGATCGCCGGTATCCCGGAGATCATGATCGGCGACACCCTCGCCGACCCGGAGAACCCGAAGCCGCTGCCGCTGATCACCGTCGACGAGCCGGCCATCTCGATGACGATCGGCACCAACACGTCCCCGCTGGCCGGCCGCCAGAAGGGCACCAAGGTCACCGCCCGCCTGGTCAAGGACCGCCTCGACAAGGAGCTTGTCGGCAACGTGTCGATCAAGGTGCTCCCGACCGAGCGCCCGGACGCCTGGGAGGTGCAGGGCCGTGGTGAGCTGGCGCTGGCCATCCTGGTCGAGCAGATGCGTCGCGAGGGCTACGAGCTGACCGTCGGCAAGCCGCAGGTGGTCACCCGCGAGATCGACGGCAAGCGGCACGAGCCGGTCGAGCGGCTGACGATCGACTGCCCCGAGGAGTACCTCGGCACCGTCACCCAGCTGCTCGCGGTCCGCAAAGGCCGGATGGAGCAGATGACCAACCACGGCACCGGCTGGGTCCGGATGGAGTTCCTGGTGCCGGCGCGTGGCCTGATCGGGTTCCGCACCGAGTTCCTCACCGACACCCGCGGGACCGGCATCGCGCACCACGTGTTCGAGGGGTACGAGCCGTGGTTCGGCGAGCTGCGGACCCGCCCGAGCGGTTCGCTGGTCGCGGACCGGGCCGGCGCTGCGACGTCGTACGCGATGATCAACCTGCAGGAGCGCGGCACGATGTTCGTCGAGCCGACGACCGAGGTGTACGAGGGGATGATCGTCGGCGAGAACTCGCGCTCCGACGACATGGACGTGAACATCACCAAGGAAAAGAAGATGACCAACGTCCGGTCGTCCACCGCCGACGAGTTCGAGAAGCTCGTGCCGGCGCGCAAGCTGTCGCTGGAGCAGTCGCTGGAGTTCTGCCGCGAGGACGAGTGCGTCGAGGTCACGCCTGACGCGATCCGGATGCGCAAGGTGGCGCTGACCCAGATCGAGCGCTCGAAGCTGGGCCGCAAGAGCAAGAGCTAGCCACCCGCGATGGCGGGTGTGGTTGTTACGCTCGACCGGTTCTGCAAATCGTGCTTAGTCGGAAGTGAGAAGACACCGAGTCATGGTGGATCGTGCGGTTGTTGATGGGCTGTTCCCGAGCGACCTTCCGGAGCCCGCGCACTGGGAGGAGCAGTATCCGGCGCGCGAGCTTCCGGATGGGGCGAAGGTAACGCGGTTCGGGCCCTCGCCGACCGGGTTCGTGCACATCGGCGGGATCTACACGGCGATGATCGATCGGGACGTCGCGACCGACTCCAAGGGTGTGTACCTGGTCCGGGTCGAAGACACCGACCAGGCTCGTGAGGTCGAAGGCGCGCTCGAGCAGTTCGACCGCGCCTTCGGCTACTTCCGCATCAGCTCCGACGAGGACCGGCGCCAGGGTTCGTACGGGCCGTACGTGCAGTCGCAGCGTGAGCAGATCTACCTGACCTTCGTGCGGCACCTGCTCCGGCAGGGCAAGGCATACCTGTGCTTTGCGACCAAGGAAGAGCTCGCCGACATCACCGCCCGCCAGCAGGCCGCAAAGGTCCCCACGGGGTACTACGGGAAGTACGCCCTGTGGCGCAACGCCGATCCGGCCGACGTGCAGGCGAAGCTCGACGAGGGTGCGCCGTACGTCGTGCGCTTCCGGGCGCCTGACGACGCCGACGGGCAGCGGACGAGTTTCGTCGACGCGATCCGCGGCCGGCTCGAGCATGAGGCGAATCGCAACGACGCGGTGATCCTGAAGTCGTCGGACCAGTCGCCGCGCCTTCCGACGTACCACTTTGCGCACGCGGTCGACGACCACCTGATGCGGGTGAACCTGGTGATCCGCGGCGACGAGTGGATCTCGTCGGTTCCGCTGCACCAGCAGCTGTTCGCGGCGCTCGAGTTCGAGCCGATCACCTACGCGCACGTCGCGCCGCTGATGAAGCAGATCCCGGGCGGGAAGCGGAAGCTGTCGAAGCGGAAGGATCTCGAGGCCGGCGTCGACTTCTACATCGGCGCCGGGTACCCCGCCGACGCAGTCCTGTACTACCTGCGTGGCTTGGCCAACGGCCGGCTCGCGGAGATGCCGTTGGCGGAAGCGCTGACGACGCCGATCGATCTGGCTCAGTGCGGCGTTGCCGGTCCGCTGGTCGATCTGGTGAAGCTCGAAGACATCAGCGCCGACTACATCGCGACCCTCAGCGGTCAGCAGATCCTCGACGCGGTGCGGGTGTGGGCGACGGAGTACGACCCTGACCTCGTGCCCGTGCTCGACAACGAGAAGGAGCTCGCGCTGCGGGCGCTGGCGGTCGAGCGCGACGGCGTCGAGAACCCACGCAAGGACCTGCGCAAGTGGTCGGACTTCCGCTCGGCGTACGGCTTCTTCTTCACCGAGCTGTTCGTTCCGGTCGACGGTCCGACCGACGAACGCCTGGCACCGCTCGGCGTCGCACCGGACGTCACGACGGCGTTCGCGGCCGATCTGGTCGCCGGGTACGAGCACCGCGACGACCCGCAGGAGTGGTTCGACCAGATCCGTTCGCTCGCCGCCAAGCACGGATTCGCGCCGAACGCCAAGGAGTACAAGAAAGATCCGGACGCGTACGCCGGTTCGATCCGCGAGGCCTCGCAGCTCGTGCGCGTTGCGATCACCGGCGCGACGCGGAGTCCCGACCTGCACGCGACGGCCCACGCGCTCGGAGCTCCGGAGGTACTGCGCCGGCTGCAAGCGCTGATCGGCAAGTAACTCCTGTGGCGTAAGTGGCTGCCGGGAAACGTGTAGGGCACGAACTGGACACGGTGGCTCACAGCGCGCGACCGCAACTACATCGGTGTGATACATAATTTCTCGGTCGCCGGTGGGGGAAGAAGTTCTGATTCGTTACCAACCAGACGCCATGCGGCGACGTCTGTCTTGTGGAAGCACTCTTTTGGGGGAAGGACAAGGGGAACATGGGCATTCTGCGTAAGGTCTGCGCAACTCTGACGGCCGTTGCGTTCGTGGGCGTCGGTGCACTGTCGGCGACCACTTCGGCTGAGGCCGCGCCCCAGGTTGCGGGGTCGGCGCAGAAGTCGGCCACGGCGCCGGCGCCGGCGGGTCTGCCGCCGAAGGCGGTGACGAAGGCCGCCGCCGCCTCGTCCACCAGCAAGCTCATCGCCAAGTACAAGATCGACCGGCGGTGCCTGACCAAGGGCCGGGTCCTCTGCATCAACAAGAAGACCCGCAAGCTGGTGTACCTGGTGAACGGCAAGCCGATCCAGATCATGGACGTCCGGTTCGGCGCGATGAAGACGCCGACCCGCAGCGGCGTCTTCAAGGTCTACCGCAAGTCGAAGAACCACGTCTCTTCGCTGTACCACTCGAAGATGCCGTACGCGATGTTCTTCAGCGGCGGTCAGGCCGTGCACTACTCGTCGGACTTCAAGGCCCGCGGCTACAACGGCGCTTCGCACGGCTGCGTCAACGTCCGCGACAAGAAGAAGATCGCCTGGATGTTCGCCCGGGTGCACGTCGGCGACAAGGTTGTCGTCTACAGCAAGTGAGCTGAGCGTTCAGGACAGCGGCCGGGGAGCTACTCCCCGGCCGCTGTCGCGTTCCGGAACGCCTTGTACAGCCGCGGCTCCACCAGGCAAAAGGTGCCCTGGGCAACATTCGTTGGCGTACGACGCAACGTCCCGACGGCGATGTCCGCCGCGGACTGGGCCGGCCACCCGTAGATCCCGGCCGAGACCGCGGGCAGCGTCATCGTCGTCACACCGAGCTCGTCCGCGATCCGCAACGCATTGCGGTAGCAGGACTCGAGCAGCGCCGGATCGCGTTGCCCGGCCACGTAGTTCGGCCCGACCACGTGAATCACGTACGACGCCGGTAGCGCACCGGCCGTCGTCCACACCGCCGTACCCGGGGGTGTGCCGTTCGGATACCGCTCGATCAGCTCCGCGAGGATCTCCGGCCCACCCGCCCGGTGGATCGCCCCGTCGACGCCACCACCGCCGCGCAGGGCGTGATGGGCGGCGTTCACGATCGCGTCCGCAGGCACCGTGGTGATGTCCGCAGTACTCAGAACGATCTCCATGATGGCGGTCTCCTTCAGCAGGTCGAGATCCAGTCGATAAGCGCCTCCGCGATCGCGGAGGCCGAGTCCTCCGGCAGGAAGTGCAGGCCGGCGACGGTGACCTCACGCTGGTTCGGCCAGCGGCGGCACAGCTCGCGCAGCGGTCCGGTGAGCAGCGCTCCCGGATCGCCGTTGATGAACAACTTCGGTACCCGCGATTCCGCCATCCACGCCGCATTGGCCGCCACGATGTCGTGCACGTCCGCAGGCGATCCGTCGATCGGGATCTCGCGCGCCCAGGTCAGGGTCGGACGGCGGCGCTCCCCGGCCACGGCGAACGGCTTTCGGTACGTCGCGAGCTCGTCGTCGGTGAGCTCGCGCAGGACGCCGCTGGGGAGGACCGTCTCGACGAACACGTTCTGTTCCAGGACCAGCTCTTCACCCTCCGGACTGCGCAGCCGGCGGAACAACTCCGGTGCAGGCGCGTTCGGGCTGTCCCAGGTGACCGGCGCGACCAGTGTCTCGAGGTACGCGATCCCGCGGACAGCATCCGGATGCCGACGCGCCCAGTCGGTTCCGAGCACGCCGCCCCAGTCGTGGCCGACGATGATCACGTCGCTGGTCAGCCCGAGCGCCTCGAAGAACAGGTCGACGTACCGACGATGGTCAATGAACCGGTACCGCTCGGCCTCAGCGGACGCCGATGGATCGGAACTGCCCATCCCGGCCAGGTCCGGGGCGACGCAATGAGCGATCGCGGACACCGGGCCCAGGACGTCGCGCCACAGGTACGACGACGTGGGATTGCCGTGCAGGAACACCACCGGCGGTCCGGTGCCGGCCTCGCGATAGGCCATCCGGATACCGACGTCCACGGAGTTGAGCACGGTCACCAACTGGGCTTCCTCCGGTACGCTGAGCCAACCGAATGGCCGGTGAGGACGTCCTACAAGTGTAGGGACGAGGTCGAGACGGAGGGTGCCCGATGCGTGGGCTGATCATTCGCAAGGCACTGAGCACGTTGATCGTGGGCGGAGTCGTTGCGACACTCCTGAGTTCCGGAACGACCGCGACGGCTAGCGGCTCCGATGTGAAGACGGTGCCGTTCGAGGTCAGTGGCGAGCTGCCGATCTACCCGAAGGCGCTGTGGAAGAACGGCTCCAGCGGGACGAACGTCCGCAAGGTCGAGGCGCGCCTCGTGCAGCTGAAGCTGCTCGAGAAGAAGTACCTCGACAACGACTTCGGCACGATGACCCGGTCCGCGGTGAAGAAGTTCCAGAAATCCAAGGGGATCCCCGAGCTCGGGTACGTCGACCAGAACACGCTGGACCAGCTGGCCAAGGTCACGCATGTGCCGACGCAGGCCGAGCTGTATCCGCCGGCGCCCGTGGTGAACGGCAAGAAGCTCGACGCGCGCTGCGCGACCGGTGTGGCGCTGTGCATCGACAAGTCCACCCGCAAGCTGCGGTACGTCGTCGACGGTGTCGTGAAGATGCAGATGGACGTCCGGTTCGGCGCGGTGAAGACCGCGACCCGAGAGGGCAGCTTCACGGTCGGCTGGAAGAGCCGGAACCACGTTTCGAAGCTGTACGACTCGAAGATGCCGTACGCGATGTTCTTCAGTGGCGGCCAGGCGGTGCACTACTCGTCGGACTTCGCGGCGCGTGGTTACAACGGCGCGTCACACGGCTGCGTGAACGTGCGTGACCTGGCCAAGATCAAGGTCCTCTTCGACGAGGTCAAGGTCGGCGACAAGGTCATCGTCTACCGCTCGTAAAACGCTGCGGGTCAGAGCGGGCGGGGTCCGCGGCGGCGGCGCAGGGCGCCCCAGCCGCCTCGGCCACGGCCGGCGGCGGCGCGGAGTGCAGGCCGGGCGTCGACCAGGTAGACGGCGGACGCGACGATGCCGATCAGGCCGAAGAAGCTCAGCCAGCCCTGGAAGAACTGACTCAGCGTGAACACGACCAGGATCAGCACCCAGCCCGGCTTCGTCAGCTTGTCGGCGGCGATGAACACTGCCCGCGGCCGGAACGCCGCGTCGAGCAGCGCGACCAGCTTGAGGACAAGCAGCACCCACCAGATGACCGACAGTGGATCGCCGAACCCGGGGATCAGGTTCTGGAAGGTGATCATGCTACGAGCCTAACCGACAGACCGGGCGGTCCACCTCTGCTGAGTCGCAGCTGTGGACCGCCCGGGCGAGGATTCACGCGATGATCGGTGAATTGTCACCGTCAGTGTTGCGTCGGTGGTGCGTCAGTCGCCGATCTTGTCGGCGGCGGACCCGGCCGCCTTGCCGGCCGCCTTCGCGGTCTTGCGGGCGCTGGTCGCGGTCGCCTTCACCGTGCGGGTCGCGGTCTCGGCGCTCTTCTTCACCGTGGTCCGGGTCGCCTTGGCCTTGCTGACCGTGGACTTGACCTGGGTCTCCAGGTCCGCGGTGGCCTGCTGGTGGCGGATCCGCTCGACCAGGTCCTTGCCGCGGCCGGCCAGGTCCTCGTAGGTCTCCTCGGCCTGGCCGAGGACGGTGGTGAAGCCGGCCTGGGCGGTCTTCGGCAGCTCACGCAGCTTCGCCGGAGCGGTCCGCGCGTCGGCGACGATCGCCTCGAAGCGCTTGTTCAGCTCGGTCTGGGCCTTGGTGAGCTCGGTCTGCAGGGTCTTCTGGTCCAGCTTGGCGAAGCGGGCGGTGACGTCCTCGCTGATCGCGCGGAACTTCTCGACCGCGAGGTCGCCGGCGCCGGCGATCGCGTAGAACGGGGTAACAGGCGTACGGGTAGCCATCAGGCTTCTCCTCGGATTGTCGTCAGCAGGTTTTTCAGTCGGTACCGGGTTCGGTACTGCGCTTGCGGGCGGAGGTCTTCTTCGCCGGAGCCTCTTCCGGGACGGCGTTCTCCCGGACGAACGACGTGTACACGTCCAGCAGGACGCGCTTCTGCCGCTCGTTCAGCGCGGGGTCGAGCAGGACGGCGTCGACCACGCCAGAGGCCTGTCGGCCCTCCTCGTTCTCGTCCGGATCGAGGATGCCGGCCCGTACGTACAGCGTCTCCGCGGAGATCCGCAACGCCTTCGCGAGCTGCTGCAGCACCTCGGCCGACGGTTTCCGCAGGCCGCGCTCGATCTGGCTCAAGTACGGGTTCGACACACCGGCCAGGTCCGACAACTGCCGCAACGACAACTGCGCGTGCCGCCGCTGCTCGGCGAGGTACTCCCCGAGGGAGCCCACCGCCCCAGCCGCTCGATCACTCAACCTGGCCATGCGTCCAGTGTGCTAGCAACGTGCTTGCAATTGCAAGCAGACCTGCCGTGAGGCGGCTCACGTGAGGGATTTACCCGGGAGCTACTGCTCGCGGAAGACCTTGTGCTGCGCGGCCTGGGCGCGGGGGCGGACCGTGATGCGGTCGAGGTTCACGTGGGCCGGGCGGGTTGCGACGTACGTGACGATGTCGGCGATGTCGTCGGCGGTGAGGGGTTCGCGGACGCCGGCGTACACGGCGTCGGCCTTGGCCTGGTCGCCGCCGAAGCGGGTCAGGGCGAAGCCTTCGCTCTGGACCATGCCCGGGGCGATCTCGGTGACGCGGACCGGCTGGTCCCAGAGCTCGAGGCGCAGGGTGTCGACGACGGCCTTCGCGCCGTGCTTGGCGGCGACGTAGCCGCCGCCGCCTTCGTACGCGACCTGGCCGGCGGTCGAACCCATCACGATGATCGTGCCGCGGCCCGCGATAAGGGCCGGGAGCAACGACTTCGTGACGGCCGCGACCGCGATCACGTTCACCTCGTACATCCGCCGCCACGCGTCGAGATCGGCCTCGGCGACCGGCTCGAATCCGAACGCGCCGCCGGCGTTATTCACCAGCACTTGCAGTTCGTCCCCGACGGCCGTGGTTAGCGCGGCGACGTCCTCGGCCGAGGTCACGTCGCACTGCACTGCGCGGCCGTCGATCTCCTTCGCCAGCGTCTCGATCCGATCGAGCCGCCGCGCGGCGCAGATGACCTCGAACCCTGCCCGGGCGAGATATCGCGCCGACGCGGCACCGATCCCGCTACTAGCTCCGGTCACCACGGCAAGAGGACGCTCGGAAGTCATAGCCCGAGTCTCTCAAACCCACCGATCGTGACAGCGGGCCGTCTCAGCCCGCCGTCGTCTCCGTACCATACGGTTTGGTATGCCTCGGCGCTCAGACGCGGGCGGCGGGAGTCGGCGAGGTGGGCGAGGTGGGCGAGGTCGGCTCGGTCGGCTCGGTCGGCGCGAGCGCCGCCGTGCGGCGGGCGGTGGTGAGGACGCCGGTGAGGGCCACGAGGCTGACCACGGCGACGCCGGCCAGCATGCCCAGCGTCTTTACGTCCGGGTGGATCAGGGACTGTCCGCGGAAAGCCTGGACGGTGACGGTTGCCATCAGGCCGGCGTACGCGAAGGCGGTGACGCCGATAAGGCGGGCGCGGACGCGCTCGGGGCGGAGCCAGGCGATGCGACCGGCGAGGAGGTGGAGGACGAGCAGGGTGATGAGGAGGAAGTGGATCGCGTGCAGGCCGACGAAGTGTGGGATGCGCAGGTCGCCGCCGACGGTGCTCCAGTGGGTGAGCGGCATCCCGGGACCGCCCGGCTCGACGCCGATGCCATGGCTGCCGGCGAGGGTGACGGGATGGCCGTAGGCGTCCGTGACCTGCGCGCGGTCGGTGTTCGAGCCGACCAGGTAGAACGCAATGCCCATCCCCGCGACCGCGAGCCCGAGACCGATCCGGATGGCGCGGTTCATCGGGGCGTCACCGACGCGCTGGAACAGCAGCATGATCGCGACCACCAGGCTGGCGCCGAACAGGCCGAGTACGCCCGACATGAAGACCTTCTGCCCGACCTGGTTGAACGTGTCGGCGTTGGCGTTGAAGTGGCTGAACGTGCCGCGGGCTGCCTGTACGGCGATGAACCCGACATCGACGATCCCGGTGACCGCGAACACCGTGCCGGTCCACCAGCCGAAGCGCCTCGCCTTCCGAAGCTTCGACAGCAGCCAGGCCAGCGTCGCGCCGTACAGGACGAACGAGATGCCGAACTTGAACGGCTTGAGCCACACGGACTCGTTGAGGATCTCCCGGTTGTCGACCGCCAGGCCGATCCCCGACGCGACGACGAGACCCATCATGGCGAGCACCATCAGCATCAGAGGACGGTGCCAGGACTTGGCTTGCTCGAGGACTGTACGCATGAGGTCAATGCTTTCGGCGCGAAGACCCGAGCACAGTGGGGCGAATCCGCCAACACAGGTAGGGATAAGCCCACCCTGAGAGAGACTCCGGGTATGACCAGGTTTGCGTTGCGGGCCGAGCAGATCTTCGACGGTGAGCGGGTTCTCGACGAGAACGTCGTGCTGGTGGACGACGGAAAGGTGGTCGGCGTCGGGCGGGAGGTTCCGTCGGATTGGGCTGCTCGCGAGGTGCCTGGTGGGACGATCCTGCCCGGGCTGATCGATGCGCATGTCCACCTGACGGCCGACGGACGCGCCGGTGCGCTGGACCGGCTGGGCGTATCGCCCGCCGAGGCAGCGACGACCGAGTACGCCGACGCGATCGGCGCCACGATCGAGCAGTCGCTCCGGATCCACCTCGCCGCCGGCGTCACCACCGTCCGCGACCTCGGCGACCCCCACGACGCCGTACTCCGCTGGCGAAGCGCCGCAACCCCCGCCCCGAGGGCTCGGACCGCGGTCGGCTCGGGTGCTGGTTCGGGCGTGCCTCGCGTGGTTGCGTCGGGCGCTCCGCTGACGAGCGTTCGCGGACATTGCTGGGCTTTCGGCGGCGAGGTGTCCGGGCCCGACGAGATGCGTGCCGCCGTTCATCTCCGCGCCGACCGCGGTGCGGACGTCATCAAGATCATGGCGAGCGGCGGCGTACTCACGCCCGGCACCGACACGATGAGCCCGCAGTTCACCCTCGAAGAACTCAAGGCAGCCGTCGATGCGGCTCACGAGCACGGCCTGCCGATCACCGCGCACGCGCACGCGCTGACCGCGGTGCGTCAGGCTCTCCAGGCCGATGTGGACGGCATCGAGCACTGCACCTGCCTCACTCCAGCAGGTGCTGCCGTCGACGACGAACTCGGCCGTGCGCTCGCCGCATCCGGGATCGCCATCTGTGGCACTCTCGGCTCGGACCGCTCGATCGTCGTACCGCCCGCAGTCTTGGAGGTGGTCGCAAAGGCCGGGATCGGGGAGGCCGTCCTGCAGGAGGCCGTCCGCCGGCTGTACGCCGCAGGAGTCCGGCTGGTCGCCGGTTCCGACGGCGGGATCGGCCCGGCGAAACCGCACGGTCTCCTCCCCGCCACGCTCGCCGAGTACGTCGAGGCCGGCATCCCACCCATCGCGGCGCTCACAGCCGGTACGTCGACCGCCGCCGACGCACTTCGCGTCCGGAAAGGACGCATCCGGTCCGGTGCGGACGCCGATCTCCTCGTCGTACCAGGTAATCCCACCGAAGACATCACTACGTTGGCCACTCCAACGGCTGTCTATCTCGCCGGGGAGGACGTCACGCCTGGCGCGTCGGTAGCGCGATGATCTGACGCAGGTTGACCTCTCGCCGGCGGCTCACCGCGAACGTCACCACGTCTGCGATGTCCTCCGCGGCCAGCGGCCCGATCTGCTCGTTCATCGAAGCGATCAAGTCCTGCCCGGAACTGTCCAGGTGGGTCGCGAGTTCCGTGTCGGTCAGCCCGGGCTCGACGTTCGTGACGCGGACGTCGTACGGCGCGAAGTCCGCGCGGAGCGACGTCGACAGCTGCGTCAGTGCGGCCTTGGTCGCCCCGTACACGGCGTACCCGGGAAAGACGACATGCGCGCCGATCGACGAGATGTTGACCAGGTCGGCCGTCCGCCGTTCGCCTGCGGCCGAGATCAGATCGGGCGTGAAGGCCTGGACGAGCCGCAGGACGCCGGTGACGTTGGTGTCGATCATCCGCGTCCAGTCGTCGAGCCGGCCGTCCTCGATCGGCGCGGCCAGCATCACCCCGGCTGCATTCACGACGAGGTCCGGGCGACCCAGCCGCTCGTGGATCTGCTGGACGCCGGCATCGACCGAGGTCTGCGACGTGACGTCGAGGCTGACGCCGATCGTCCGAGGCCCGAGCTTGCCGGCCAGGTCGTCGAGCCGGTCCTGCCGCCGCGCTACCAGTGCGAGCGACGCACCCGCATCGGCCAATTGGGTCGCGATCGCAGCTCCGATTCCGCTGGCAGCGCCGGTGACGACAGCGATGCGGTCGGTGAGATCAGTCATGGTGTTCCTCCAGGTTTCGGTTGATGTCACCGATCCTGGAGCGGTCGCCGAGGCTTACCCAGGTGTCTGTTGAGCCTGGTCCTGGCAGAACCAGGTTGAGATCGGGACCGGCCTGGATACTGGAGGCATGGATCGTCGAGCGGAGCTGACCGAGTTCCTCAAGTCACGCAGGGCCCGGGTGCAGCCCGAGGACCTGGGGCTGAAGGTGTTCAACGGCCGCCGCCGCGTCCCCGGACTACGCCGCGAGGAGCTCGCGCAGGCGGCCGGGGTCAGCGCCGACTACTACGTCCGGTTCGAGCAGGGCCGGGCGGACAACGTCTCGCAGGAGATCCTCGACGCGGTCGCCGACGTACTGCGTCTCACCGAAGACGAGCGCAAACACCTTGCCCTGTTGGCGAAACCGGTCCGGCGCCGGGCGCGACGCCGTACGGCGGAACGCATGCGCCCCGGCCTGCAACGGCTGCTCGACTCGATGACCGACGTACCGGCGTTCGTCCTCGGCCGCCGGATGGACGTCATCGGGTGGAACCGGCTGGCCGCGGCCCTGATCGCCGACTTCGACAGCCTCGACCTCAAGGAGCGCAACATCCCGCGGATGGTGTTCCTCGACCCGGCGTCGCGCGACTTCTACCCGCAGTGGGAGGCGGTCGCGGACGAGACCGTCGGCTACCTGCGGATGTACGCCGGTCGCTACCCGGACGACCCGGAGCTTGCCGAGCTGGTCGGCGAACTGTCCATCCGCAGCCCGGAGTTCCGCGAGCACTGGGCCCGGCACGACGTGAAGGACAAGACCTTCGGGACCAAGACGCAGCACCATCCGATCGTGGGCGACATCACTGTGCAGTACGAGACGCTGCAGCCGCCGGGCGAACCGGACCAGCTGCTCGTCACGTACACCGTGGAGCCGGGATCGACGTCCGAACAGAATCTCCGGCTGCTCGCCAGCTGGACGGCAGTGGATAGGGAGGATTCCCGATTCCCGGCGGAAAGCCCGGAGTTACCCTGACTCCGTGAACAAACCCCTCCGGGACTTCGTCAACAAACCCCTCCGGCGGGTCGCGATGATCAGCCTGCACACGTCGCCGCTCGACCAGCCCGGGACCGGGGACGCCGGTGGGATGAACGTCTACGTGGTCGAGCTGTCGAAGCAGCTCGCCGGCCTCGGGATCGAGGTCGACGTGTTCACCCGAGCGACCGCGTCGGTGCTCCCGGCCCGGGTCGAGCTGATGCCCGGCGTAGTGGTCCGCAACGTGGCCGCCGGACCGTACGAAGGCCTCACGAAGAACGAGCTCCCCTCCCAGCTGTGCACGTTCGCCCGAGCCGTACTGCGCGCCGAGGCGATCCATGAGCCCGGCTGGTACGACGTGATCCACTCGCACTACTGGCTCTCCGGCCAGGTCGGGCTGCTCGCCCGCGACCGGTGGGCGGTCCCGCTGGTACACACGATGCACACGATGGCGAAGGTCAAGAACGCCAGCCTGGCAGAGGACGACGTACCGGAACCGCCGGCGCGGCTGCTCGGCGAGGAACAGGTGGTCGAGTCCGCGGATCGGTTGCTGGCCAACACGTCCGACGAGGCGCGGGAGCTGATCGACCTCTATGGGGCGCAGCCCGCGAAGGTGGGCGTCGTCAACCCTGGCGTGGACCTCGAGCTGTTCAGCCCAGGCGATCAGACCGCCGCTCGGAGCGCGGTCGGTCTGCCGGCGGATGCCGTCGTACTGGCGTTCGTGGGGCGGATTCAGCCGTTGAAGGCGCCTGACCTGCTGATCCGGGCGGCGGCGCGGATGCTGGAGCGGGATCCTTCCCTGCGCTCACGGCTCGTGGTCGCGATCATCGGCGGGCCGTCGGGGAACGGGATGGAGCATCCCGAGTCGCACGCCGAGTTGGCGCGGGCGCTCGGAATCGACGATGTGACACAGTTCGTGAAGCCGATGGAGCGCACGCGGTTGGCCGAGTGGTACCGCGCGGCCTCGGTCGTCTGCGTCCCGTCGTACTCGGAGTCCTTCGGGCTGGTGGCGTTGGAGGCTCAGGCCTGCGGTACGCCGGTTGTCGCGGCCGCTGTGGGTGGTCTGAGTACTGCGGTGGTGGACGGGCGGACCGGGTACCTCGTGCGCGGGCACCGGGTCGACGACTTCGCCGACGCGCTGGCCCGGATCGCGACGGATCCGGCCACTCGCGAGAGCATGAGCACCGCGGCGGTCAAGCACGCCCAGGGCTTCGGCTGGGAGGTGACCGCCCGCAAGACGCTGGCGGCGTACCGGACCGCAGCGGACACGATGGCGGCCGAGATCGCCGCGGAGGTGGCCGGGTGAGAGTTGCAGCGGCGGACGTGATCCGCCAGGTGCTGACCGAGAACGAGATCGAGTTCACCGAGAAGGACGGGGCGTTCACCGCGGATCTGCCGGGGGAGCGCAAGCTGAAGACGACCGTGACGCTGACGGTCGGTCCGCAGGCCGTCCAGGTGCACGCGTTCGTGGCCCGGCACCCGGACGAGAACCACGAGGCCGTGTATCGCTGGCTGCTCGAGCGGAACCTGAAGATGTACGGCGTCGCGTTCACGGTCGATCATCTCGGCGACATCCACCTGGACGGGCGCGTCCCGCTGCACGCGATCACGCCGACCGAGGTGGATCGGCTGCTCGGCGCCGTACTGGAATATGCCGATACGTCGTTCAACACGATCCTCGAACTCGGGTTCGCGACGTCGATCCGGCGCGAGTACGAGTGGCGGGTCGCGCGCGGTGAATCGACTCGAAACCTGGACGCTTTCAAGGGCTGGTTGGAGCCTCGATAGACTCACGGCCATGACCTATCGCCTGATCCTGCTCCGCCACGGCCACAGCGACTGGAACGCCAAGAACCTCTTTACCGGCTGGGTCGATGTCGACCTGAACGCGCAGGGTGTCGAGGAGGCGCAGCGCGGCGGCGAGCTGCTCCGCGACCGCGATCTGCTCCCCGACGTACTGCACACCTCGGTGCTGACCCGGGCGATCCGGACCGCGAACATCGCGCTCGAGGTCGCCGATCGCCAGTGGATCGACGTACGGCGCTCCTGGCGGCTGAACGAGCGGCACTACGGCGGCCTGCAGGGCAAGGACAAGAAGCAGACCCTGGAGGAGCTCGGCGAGGAGCAGTTCATGCTGTTCCGCCGTTCCTACGACACCCCGCCGCCGGCGATCGAGCGCGGCTCGGAGTACGACCAGGCCGGTGACCCGCGGTACGCCGGACTCCCGTCCGAGCTGCTGCCCGCGACCGAGTGCCTCAAGGACGTCGTCGAGCGGATGCTGCCCTACTGGTACGACGCCATCGTCCCCGACCTCCGCGCCGGCAAGACCGTCCTGGTCGCCGCCCACGGCAACAGCCTCCGCGCCCTGGTCAAACACCTCGACAACCTCGACGAGAAGACCGTCGTCGGCCTCAACATCCCGACCGGCATTCCGCTGTACTACGAACTCGACGACGACTTCAACCCGCTCACCCCCGGCGGCGAATACCTCGACCCCGAAGCCGCCAAAGCCTCCATCGAAGCCGTCAAGAACCAGGGCCGCTAACCAGCCCCTCAGCCGCGCCGGATCCAAGGGACACGCCTTCGGCGCGGCTGTTCTGTTGCCGGCTTCGCCGGGGTGCGGGATCGTTCCACCAGCACGTGTCCCGAGCAGCTGCGGTTCGCGGGGAAAGGACACGCCTTCGGCGCGGCTGTCTTGTTACCGGCTTCGTCTGGTGCGGTCAGGCGCCGGACGGAGCTTCGGCCCGTGCACGCCAGCCGCAACCTGGCATGCGCTAGAAGCCTGTCTGCTTCGATGGCTGCCTGAGATGGCGTCACACTATAGTACGGATATCCCGACTATAGTGGGGGTATCCGTACTATAGTGGGGATCCTTCAGGTACACAGGGAGCCGAGATGGATCTGGCCCAGCCGATCAGCACAGTGGTGCCGACTCTGGATGCTGCTGTCCTGGCGGCGCTCGCTCGTACGACTCAACCACTCACGGGGCGCCGGATTCATCAGCTTGCGGAGGCTGGTAGCGAGTCCGGCGTACGCAAGGTGCTGACCAGACTCGCGGACACTGGGCTGGTCACAACCACAGTCGCCGGGCAGAGCATGCTGTACGCGCTGAATCGCAACCATCTGGCCGCCGATGCCGTTCTCGACCTCGTCTCGCTGCGCGGCAAGCTGATCCGCCGCCTCGCCGAAGTCATCCAGCAGTGGGAAGAATTGCCTGTTCACGCGAGCCTCTTCGGATCTGTGGCCCGGGGTGAAGGCGACCTCGACAGCGATATCGACCTTCTCGTGGTGCATGCCGAGGGGGAGTCGTCGACCGCCTTGGCGGATCAGATCGCCTTGCTGGGCGAGCAGGTTCACGAATGGACGGGGAATTTCCTGCAGACCTACGCGATCAGCACCGACGAGCTGGCCAACCATCTCCGAGCTGACGAGCCGATGGTGAACGAGTGGCTCCGCGATTGCATCACCGTTTACGGCCCCGACTTCCGCCGCATCCACACTGAGATCGCCAAGGACGTGATGGGTCGATGAGAGCAGCCAAGGGAAGAACCGAAGACTGCAATCGAGCCCAGGCGCACGTTCGACTGAACCAGGCACGCGCGTTCCTCGATGTCGCCGAGTTGGTCGAGAGCGAGGAGAACGACCTCTCCACCGAGCACGTCTCCGCTGCGCTGGCCGTTCTCGCCGGAATTGCCGCAGCGGATGCTGCTTGCTGCGCGGCGCTCGGGAACCGGTCGCGCGGCCAGGATCATCGCCAGGCCATGGTGCTGGTCGCCCAGGCCGGTTCCGACCGCAAAGCAATGTCTCGAGCGCTGAGCCAGTTGCTCGACCTCAAGGACAACGCGCATTACGGAATGGTGTTCGTCAGCCCTGAGCAGGTGAAGAAGGCTGTACGGCAGGCCAGGATCCTTGTAGCCGGCGCCTCGAAGCTCTTGACCGACCAAAGCTGATGTGACGGTCAGCGCGTGTCCGCCGTACAAGATGCTCAAGAACTCGGGTCGTCGAGTGGTCTGGTTCGGAGATCGGTCAGGCGGGCTTGAAGAGTCGGGTCGTTGGCCAGCGCCTCCGCGTTCGCTTCGAGGAGGTCGCGTTCGGTGCGCAGGAGGTGCTTGATCCGCTGATCGACTTCCGCCAGGTGGGCCTTCAGTTCGGTGGGGGTAAGCGTGGAGACGTCGGTGTTGACCAGGCGGTCGGTCTCGGAGGCGTTTGTCATGCGGTGACGATATCCGGCGCCGAAGAAACGAGTAGCCCGGCAACCATCCAAGCGCTCCGGGGGTAGTCGCACGGCAGGTGTCGTTTACCAGGCGGGTGGGGTTGGTGCGGCGGAACCCCGGCCTGGTGGCGCAACGTGCTCCCGGCAATAGAACAGTCGCGCCGGAGGCGTGTCCATCAAAGGAGCAGCCCTCGGCAACCAGTTGGTTGCCGAGGGCTGCTTGTTTGGGAGTTACTCGCCGCGCATCGGGTCGTAGTGGGAGGTGAGGCGGACGGCGTTGATGCCGTTGTAGACGACGCCGGGGATCTTGCCGTAGCCGGTCAGGGCGGTGGCTGCGCCGTTGGCCTTGCTCATGGCGTAGAGGGTGCCGGTCTGGGTGTTGTTGTCTACGCCGACGATCAGTACGCCGCCGCGGAGGCCGCAGTTCTCGACGACCAGGGACTCGAAGTTCTGCCAGCCGCCGGTGCGGATCCGCTTGAGGACCGGCTTGGTGGAGGCGGCGACCGGGATCCGTACGGTCCAGAGCGCGCCGGCGGTCGTGGTCATCAGCAGGGTGTCGTACGTCATGGTCTCGCTGAGCACCGTCATCGTCTTGAAGCCCTTGAAGCCCGGGAACGAGCCGAGGGATTTGATGCCGGCGCCGACGATCGAGTAGCGGTACAGGCTGCCGTTGCTGTTCAGGCCGTACAGGTACGCGTGGCTCGGGCCGTCGATGCTGTCGTTCGAGGTGGCGATGGTCTTGAAGCTCGTCCAGCCGCCGCCAACCTTCTTGAACGTCGCGACCGGGGGCCGGATTCCGTCGTACACGTAGGTCGTGTGCCGGTACAGATTCCCGCCCTGCAGCAGCAGGCCGTAGTAGTAGAACTGGGTCGCCGCCGCGTTGGCGGCCATGTACCAGGTCGCGTTCGCCCGGGTGCCGACGAACTTGAAGGACTCGTACGGCGTGCCCTGCGGCGGACGGCCGGCGGTCACGTCGGCGGCCTCCATGGTGCCGGCCGCGGTCGGGTAGCCGGTCGTGAGCCCGCAGGCCTCGGCGGCGGCCTTCGCGGAGTTCGACTGCTTGGTCAGGTCGGACCAGGGCTTCGGGTCGGTCTTCGCGGCGGTGGCCGGCGTAGACACGACGGACGCAGCGAGCAGGCCCATCCCTGCCATCGCGAGGGCGAGTCGTTGCAGTCTCATGGGCGGATCCTCTTTCAGGAGAAGTCTTTCAGGTCACTTCCCGTCCCATCGCGCCGCGAACACGCGGCGTTACATCGACGACTGGACGTGACCAGATCGAGACATCCTTCAAAAAACAGCCCCCGGCAACCAAAATGGTTGCCGGGGGCTACAGAAATCGGTGGGTCAGTTGCCGTTCGGGTTGGGGGCGGACGCGCCGGCGCCGGAGCCGGCTGCGGTGCCGCCGATGGCTACCGGGAGCTCGCCGGTGACCAAGTAGACGACTCGGCGGGCCATGGCGACCGCGTGGTCGGAGATGCGCTCGTAGTAGCGGCTGAGGAGGGCCATGTCGACGGCGACCTCGACGCCGTGCGGCCAGGCGTCGTCCATCATCAGGCGGAACTGGTTGGAGCGGAGCTTGTCCATCTCGTCGTCGCTGGCCTCGAGCTTGCCGGCGGCCTCGACGTCGCGGGTCGCGATCACGTCGCCGGCCGCGTCGACCATCCTGCCCGCGACCGAGCCCATCGACTCGATCACGTCGTGCAGCTCGGTCGGGATCGCGGGAGCGGGGTAGCGCATCCGGGCGATCTTCGAGACGTGGGCGGCCAGGTCGCCCATCCGCTCCAGGTCGGCGACCATCCGCAGCGCGGCGACGAGCATCCGCAGCTCGTTGGCGACCGGCGACTGCCGGGCCATCAGCTCGAAGACCTTCTCCTCCACGCCTTCGCCGGCGGCATCGAGCTGGATGTCGGCCGCGATGACCTCTTCGGCCTTGCGGATGTCGGCCTCCAGCAGCGCGGCGGTCGATCGGCGTACGGCGGTCGACACCGTCCGCGTCATCCGTTCCAGCTCGGCGAGGATGTCGTCGAGCTGCTCGTGGTAGGTGTCACGCATGGTGTTCGAATCCGATCTGTGGTGTCCGGTGCCACGGCAGGGCACCCGCACGGTACCCGTCCACCGGTGACCGTATGCCGTCGAGGTTGCCGGACGGCGACGAGTGGTGAACGACCGATGAACAGTTAGGTCGTGTCCCGGTCATCCGGTGCTCATTCGGTCTTTCCCTGCTGGTTGCCCGCGTAGCATCGTTGCCGTGGACCCCACGCTGGCTGCGGTGCTGGGCGGCGTCATCGGCGCGGCCCTGGCTCTGCTTTCACTCGGCGCGATGATGCTTTCCGAGCGGGCCCAGCGCAAGATTCCCGAGACCTCGGACCCGATCGTCCCCGCGGGCGTCGCCACGGTTCTGTCGGTACTGCGTTCGTCGGCGGTCGTGATGGGCCCTGAGGACCAGGTCCTGCAGGCCAGCGCCCCGGCGCACGTGCTCGGCATCGTCCGCGGTGAGCGGCTGGTGGTCGACGACATCCTGACGATGGTCCGCCAGGTCCGCCGCGACGGCGAGATCCGCCAGCAGGATCTCGAGATCGTCCGCGGCCGGCTCGGCGCCACGCAATACGTCAGTGCCCGCGTCGCGCCGCTGGGCAGCCAGCTGGTCCTGGTGCTGGTCGAGGACCGGACCCGGGAGCGCCGGCTGGACGCGATCCGGCGGGACTTCACCGTCAATGTCAGCCACGAGCTGAAGACCCCGGTCGGCGCGCTGATCCTGCTCGCCGACGCGGTCTCGGAGGCCTCCGACGACCCGGACGCGGTGCAGCGGTTCTCGGACCGGATGCGGATCGAGGCCTCCCGGCTGAGCCGCCTGGTCAAGGAGATCATCGAGCTGTCCCGGTTGCAGGGCGACGACCCGCTGGAGAACCCCGGCCCGGTCGACGTCAACGCGATCATCGAGACCGCGGTGGACCGGTGCCGGATCGACGCCGACGACCGCGACATCAAGATCGTGGTGAAGACCGAGCCCGACCTCGAGGTGATGGGCAGCGAGGACCAGCTCGCGATGGCGATCGGCAACCTGGTCGAGAACGCCATCAACTACAGCCCGGACGGCACCCGGGTCGCGGTCGCCGCGCACCCGATCGGCGACCTGGTCGAGCTGACCGTGTCCGACCAGGGCGTCGGCATCCCGAGCAGTGACCTGGAGCGGGTCTTCGAGCGGTTCTACCGGGTCGACCGGGCCCGCAGCCGCGAGACCGGCGGCACCGGGCTCGGCCTGTCGATCGTCAAGCACATCGCCTCCATCCACGGCGGCGACGTCCGGGTGTGGAGCGTCGAGGGCCAGGGCTCCACCTTCACCGTGAGACTCCCGCTGCGGCTCGAACCCGCGCCGGGCCAGACCGGCTCCTCCAGCCAGGAAGAGCAGGCCGTTCCCCTGACGCCTACCCCGTCAGGTCAGATCGCAAAGGAGACAGCTTCGTGACCCGAGTGCTGGTCGTCGAAGACGAAGAGAGCTACAGCGACGCGCTGTCGTACGTACTGCGCAAGGAAGGGTTCGAGGTCGCCGTCGCGGAGACCGGCCCGGATGCGCTGGACGAGTACGACCGCGCCGGTGCGGACATCGTCCTGCTCGACCTGATGCTGCCGGGTCTGTCCGGCACGGAGGTCTGCCGGGCGCTGCGCAGCCGGGGCAACGTCCCGGTGATCATCGTGAGCGCCAAGGACACCGAGGTCGACAAGGTCGTCGGGCTCGAGCTGGGCGCGGACGACTACGTGACCAAGCCCTACAGCCCGCGCGAGCTGCTCGCCCGGGTGCGCGCCGTACTGCGTCGTGGGCAGGACGTCGAGCTGTTGCCGGACACCCTCGAGGCGGGCCCGGTCCGGATGGACGTCGAGCGGCACGTGGTGACGGTGTCCGGGACCGAGATCCGGCTGCCGCTGAAGGAGTTCGAGCTGCTCGAGATGCTGCTGCGGAACACCGGCCGGGTGCTCACCCGCGGTCAGCTGATCGACCGGATCTGGGGCGCCGACTACGTGGGCGACACCAAGACCCTCGACGTCCACGTGAAGCGGCTGCGCTCGAAGCTCGAGAAGGACCCGTCGAACCCGCAACACCTGGTCACCGTGCGTGGCCTGGGCTACAAGTTCGAGTCCTGAGTCACACCCCCGCAGGTCGCAACGGCCGAGGGGGTTAGCTTAGGCTCTCCTTAGTTGAGGCAATTGGTCTAAGGAGAGCCACCATGTCCTGGTCCCGTACCAAGGTCGGCCGAGTCGTCAGCGCGGTCACCACCGTGCTGCTCGCCACGACCACGCTGGCCGCTTGCGGCAGCGACGGCGACAAGCAGACCGGCACAGCGGCCGGTTCGGCCGACTCGTCACAGTCCGGGTTCCCGGTCACGCTGAAGAACACGTTCGGTGATACGACGATCACCGAGAAGCCGGAGCGGATTGTCACGCTCGGCTGGAACGCCCAGGATGTCGTCTACGCGCTGGGCGAGACCCCGGTCGGGATGCCGAAGGTCACCTACGGCCCGACCGCCGACGGCGTCACCGCGTGGGACGCGGACAAGTTCGACAAGTCCAGGACGACGTTGCTCGACACCGGGGACAAGTACCCGTTCGAGAAGATCGCGGCGCTCAAGCCCGACGTCATCCTGGCGCCGTACGAGGGCTTCGACGAGGCGACGTACAAGACCCTCAGCGGGATCGCGCCGACCGTCGCGTACCCGGGGGCGCCGTGGCAGACCACCTGGCAGGACCAGACGCTGCTGGTGGGTGAGGCGCTCGGCAGGAAGGCCGACGCGGAGAAGCTGATCTCCGGCATCGAGGACAAGATCAAGCAGGTCGCCGCCGCGCACCCGGAGTTCAAGGACAAGACGATCACGGTGGGCTCGTTCGGCGCGGACAACTACGTCTACATGCCGGGCGACCCGCGGGTGCAGATCCTGAACGAGATGGGCTTCAAGAACGCGCCGGGCGTGGAGGCGCTGCAGAAGACCAACACCAAGAACGAGTTCTCGCTCGCGATCAGCAAGGAGAAGGTCGCCGACGTCGATGCCGACGTGCTGATCGCGTACGTCGACGGGATCGGGACGCAGAAGTTCCTGTCCGACCCGGTCTACTCGTCGCTGCAGGCGGTCAAGAGCGGCGGGGCGTACGCGCTGCAGGACCAGCAGGTGATCTCCGGGATGAGCGCGGTCAGCGTGCTCAGCGTCCCGTGGGTGCTGGACAAGATGCTGCCGGGCCTGTCGAAGGCAGCCTCGGCCGGCAAGAACTGAGGCCAGTAGGAGCTTGTACGGCGAGCCTCGGTCACCGGCCCGCCGTACGAATGAAGAACGGGCCGTCCCGCGCCGGGGCGGCCCGTTCTGTCGTGCTGGTGGGCTACTCGTTCCCGGCCGGGGACGGGGAGTAGTGGTCGTCGGTGAGGACCGGGACGTACGCCGAGACCGGCGCGGCGTTGCCGAACGTGACGGTCACGTTGACCATCTGACCCGGCTTCGCACCGGTCACGATGATCGCCGGACCGGCGTCCTCCGCGCCTGGGGTCGGGGCCGACGGGGTGTCGGTCGGTGCCGCGGACGGGGTCTCGGAGGGGGTCTCGGACGGGGTGGCGCTCGGCGTGGCCCCGGCTTCTGCGATCGGCGGGGACTCGGTGCCCGGCAGGCGGAGCGCGGTGTGCGGTGCCAGGTCGATCGGCTGGGTCAGGCCCTCGAACTTGACGTCGGTCGGCTGGTCGGCGCCTGCCTGGCCGTCCTGCGTGCCGGGTGCCGCCTGCGCGATGCCGACCAGCGTGTCCGCCTCGTCACCGGTGTTGACGATCACGCTGTGCAGTTCGCCCTTGCCCTCGGCATCGGCCAGCACCAGCATGTTGCGGATCTTGAGCTGGCCGGACTCGAAGTTCGTGCCCTCGGCGGCCTGGTACGGCTGCAGGGTCGGCGCATTGAAGCTCGCGCTGCACGCCGCCAGCGCGATACTGAGAGTGGCGGCGGCACTCGCCAGCGCAGTACGCCGGGCGAACCGCGAGGACAACGTGATCGGCACTGGAATCCCTCTCGTGCAAGCTGATTCGACACTGTCTAGGACAGTTCGTGACGCCGTCAGGCGGCCGCCTCCGGCGCCCCAAAGCGTAGCCCTCGGGCTCCCCGGGGCCGACGGCGGGATGCCCCTGGAGGGGGCGGTAGGCAACGGCCCGCGCGCGTACGAGGCACGCAAGAGAACGTTTGTCAAGGCGAGAAATGGCCCCTGACCAGCGCAAACGCCAGAACCGGACCACCGGCCGCGTGGTAGGATAGATCTTGGAAAGGGGCATTTCACACATGACTTTCACAGTCGGCGAGACGGTTGTATACCCCAATCACGGAGCGGCCGTCATCGAGGACATCGAGACCCGTCAGATCAAAGGTGAGGACAAGACCTATCTGGTCTTGAGGATCGTCGCTCAGAACGACCTGGTCGTCCGGGTCCCCGCGTGCAACCTCGATCTTGTCGGCGTGCGTGACGTCGTGGATCAGGCCGGCCTGGAGCGCGTCTTCGACGTGCTGCGTGCACCGCACACGGAGGAGCCGACCAACTGGTCGCGTCGTTACAAGGCGAACCTGGAGAAGCTGCACTCCGGTGACGTGCTGAAGGTGGCAGAGGTCGTCCGCGACCTGTGGCGCCGTGAGCGTGACCGCGGTCTGTCCGCCGGTGAGAAGCGGATGCTGGCGAAGGCTCGCCAGATCCTCGTCTCCGAGCTGGCGCTGGCCGAGCACACCAACGAGGACAAGGCCGAGGCCATCCTCGACGAGGTCCTCGCCTCCTAAGACTGTTGACCCAGTCTGAGCTGCAGTTCTGAATGACTAGCGCGGTCGTGATTCCCGCGGCCGGTTTAGGGCTGCGGCTCGGTGGAGAGACACCGAAGGCATTTCGAGAGGTCGGTGGCGATTCGTTGCTGGTCCACGCGGTGCGTGGGCTGAAGGCAGCGACCGCCGCCGACCTCAGCTGTTTCGTGGTCGCCGTCCCACCGGGTGCGGAGGAGGCTGTCTCCAAGGAACTCGAGCCGTACGTCGGGGACGCGACGCTGCTTGTCGTCGCCGGTGGCGCCGAGCGAACCGATTCGGTCCGGGCTGCGCTGGACGTGGTCCCGGTCGACGGGATCGACTGCATCCTGGTGCATGACGCGGCCCGGGCGTTCGTCCCGGCCGATGCGATCGAGCGGGTGGTCGCGGCGGTGCGAGCCGGCGCCGAAGCCGTCGTACCGGTGGTGCCGGTGACGGACACGATCAAGCGGATCGGGCCCAGTGGCGAAGTCGTCGACACGCCCGACCGTTCGACGCTGGTTGCCGTCCAGACGCCGCAGGGGTTCGCCCCTGAGGTGCTGCGTCGCGCGCACGCCGCGGGCGCTGATGCGGGCGTGACGGACGACGCGATGATGTGCGAGCGGCTCGGCGTGACCGTGCAGACGGTCGAAGGATCGCCGGACGCGTTCAAGGTGACCCGCCCGCAGGACCTGCTGCTGGCCGAGGCCTTGCTGGCGGAGAGGCGGTCCGGGTGAAGATCCCGCGGGTCGGCAACGGTGTCGACGTACATCCATTGGAGGACGGTCGCCCGATGTGGCTGGCCGGTCTGCACTGGCCGGACGAGCCGGCTGGGCTGTCAGGTCATTCCGACGGCGATGCAGCCGCCCATGCCATCTGTACTGCGCTGCTCGCGGCCGCGAAGCTGGGCGACCTGGGATCGAACTTCGGCACCGCCGAGCCGGAGTGGGCCGGTGCGGCCGGCGTCGCGCTGGTGGCGGAGGCCGCGCGCCGGGTGCGGGCGGCCGGGTTCGAGATCGGCAACGTCACGGTGCAGATCGTCTGCAACCGCCCACGCATCGGCACACGCCGCGAAGAGGCCGAGAAGGTGCTGTCAGCTGCCTGCGACGCCGAGGTTTCGGTGAGCGCGGCAACGACCGACGGCCTCGGCTTCCCCGGCCGCGCCGAAGGCATCGTCGCGATCGCCACCGCGCTCATCTACTGATCCTTGAGCACCCACCAACCGTTTTCAGGCGCTGTCCGTGGTTGGTGGATGCCCAAAGTCGACCGGATCCGGGGAGAAGCGGGCCGCGCGGGGATCGAGTTCGTTGCCTTGGCGCTCGGTGAGTAGGCCGTAGAGCTCGGGGCGCCGGCCGCGGAGCCAGCGGCGGCCGGTTGCCAGGGGCACCAGATCCAGGTCGAGGTCGGCGACCACCACGGCCTCGGCGGGGACGGGCGTCTCCGCGACGATGCGACCGTATGGGTCCAGGATCATCGCGTTCCCGGTGCGCAGCTCGTCGTCGTCCCGGCCGACGCCGTTGCTGAACAGGACGAACAGCCCGTTGTCGTGCGCCCGCGCCGGCAGCCACCGCATCAGCCAGCCCCGCCCGCTCGGCCCGTTGAACGCCGCCTCGATCCGCCCGCGGTCGCCGCTCTCCCAGACCTCGAGCGGGATCGGCTTCATGCCGTACGGGCTGCGCGAGTTCGTCCCGCCGGTCTGGTGTGGGGCGATCAGGACCGTTGCGCCGAGCAACGCCGTGATCCGTACGTTCTCGACCAGGTTGTTGTCCCAGCAGATCAGCACGCCGGCCCGGAAGCCCCACGGCGTGTCGAACACCGTGTACGACGATCCGCTCGCGATTTGCTCGTGCTCGAACGCATGCAGCTTCCGGTGCACGTGGACGGTGCCGTCCGGCAGGCACACGGCGTACGCGTTGAAGAGCGAGCCGTCGGCATCTTCCAGGAACCCGACCCCGATACCGGCGTCCAGCTCCTTGGCCAGGGCAACGACGCGGCTGATCAACGGCCCGTCGGCCGGCTCGGCCAGCTCGTGGAGTCGCTCGGGGGTATGACGGCGCAGATGCCAGTAGCCGAGCAGACACATCTCGGGAAGTACGACGAGCCGGGCGCCGTCGGCGACCGCCGCACGGGCCAGTCGCTCGACGGTGGCGAGGTTGGTCGCGGGCTGGTCGGGAGTGGGCTCGAACTGGACGACGGCGGCGCGGAAGGACGTCATACGACCATCGAAACGCCGATCGGTTCATGACGTCCAATAGCCGTTCGGCACGATTCCATATCCTGGAGTTATGGATCTCCGTCTGCTCCGGGCGTTCGTCACGGTAGCCAGGCTGCGGAACTTCGGCGCCGCGGCCGAGGAGCTGTCGACGAGTCAGCCGGCGCTGACCAAGCAGATCCAGGTGCTGGAGCGTCGGGTCGGTTCGGTGCTGTTCAGCCGGGGTCGGTACGGCGCCCGGCTGACCCCGGCCGGGGAGCTGCTGCTTCCTGACGCTCTGGAGTTGCTCGACCGGTCCGAGGCCTTCGAACGACGGGCTGCCCAGGTCGCGTCCGGGGCTGAGGGATCGCTGGCGATCGGGTTCGGGCTGTCCGGCATCGAGCTGGCTCCGAAGGCCGTCGCGCTGTTCCGGAGTCGGTGGCCGGGAGTGACGATCTCGCTGGAGGACATGCCGTCGTCGGTGCAGTGCGAGCGGCTACTGGCGGGGAGCTTGCAGATCGGGTTCGTGCGGTTGCCGGTGCCGCCCGGTCTCGAACACCTTCGGTTACGACGGGATCGGCTCACGCTCGCGGTCCAGGCGGAGCAGGACCTTCCCCGCGACCTGGTCCACTGGATCGACTCCCGCCCACTGATCCGGCTGACACCCTCGCGGGGTCCTGGGCTGGCGGCGCAGATCAACAGCCTGTACGCCGAGCTTGGTTGCCATCCGCAAGTACTTCAGGAAGCCGGTGATCTACAGACCGTGCTCGCCCTGACCGCGGCCGGCGCGGGGCCTTCCGTCGTACCGCAGTCTGCCGAGCGGATCGCGCCGCCGGAGGTCCGGCTGGTGCCGCTGCCGGGACGTGCGGCGACCTGGTGGATCGGGACCGCCTGGGCGACGAGGACGCCACTTACCGAGCGTTTTGTGAAGGCCGCCGCCGAGGTGGCGCGGCAGGGCGCGACGTGACCGTGCGTGTTCCGGCTGACGCTGCCTAGGGGCCGGAGCTGAAGCCTGGCTTCACGACATGCCGGACATCGCCGTGCAGGCGGCGGTTGTGGACGGCCGCGGCCGCGATGATGCCGGCGGCAACGAGCAGGCAGAGGACGCCGCCGACGAGGTCGGCGGTCACGTTCTCCTCGCCGACGAACTCGGGCTGCAGTACGCCGTGCTTGTCGACGATCACCGGCACGTTGCCGCCGGGGAAGTCGTGCGAGCCGTGTTTGGTGAAGTCGTAGCTGTGGCCGTTCGGGCAGTCGGCGGTGAACTCGTACACCGGGTCGCCGTGATACCCGCGGACGTGGCAGGTGATCGTTGTACCGACCTGGGAGAGCGCGACTGGCGTCGGCGTCATCACGAACGGCACCGCCGCAAGTCCGCCGGCCAACGCACCGAAGTACCCGAAGTTGCCGCCGCCCAGGGTCGCGACGCCCATCACCAGGAAGCCGACACCCAGCACCAGCACAAGCACCGAGAGCACGATGTCGTGCGGCGGGAACGTGTACAGCGCGCCGGCCGCGACCAGCAGCACCCAGCCCAGGACGATGTGATGCCAGGTCGGCCCCTTCGGCGAGCCCGGCCGCCGGAGGTGACGCCCGGCGACGATCACGATCGCGATGATGGCCGCCATCCCACCGAAGAACTCGATCCCGATCCGCATCGACTAGCGCTTCCGCGGCAGCGGGGGCAGCTCGTAGGAGTCCAGCCAGGCGGCGAACAGGTGGCGGAGGGCTTCCTCGTCCGGGCTGAACGTGGTCGCCAGAGCGATGAACTCGGCGGTGGTGACGGAGCCGTGCCGATGGACCTTGGTCCAGGTCTGCAGGAGTTCGAAGAACGCGTCGTCGCCGAGGTGCTTCCGCAGCACGTGCAGGGTGATCGCGCCGCGCTTGTAGAGGCGGTCGTCGAACATCAGCTCCGGCCCGGGGTCCGACAGCATCAGGTCCTGCGGCAGCCCCTTCAACCGCGAGTGCGCCTTCGAGACCTGCTGGTCGGCAGTGAGGCCGCGTGACTCTTCCGACCACAGCCACTCGGCGTAGCAGGCGAAGCCTTCGTTCAGCCAGATGTGCTGCCAGCTCGCCGGGGTCAGGCTGTTGCCGAACCACTGGTGCGCCAGCTCGTGCGCGACCAGCCGCTCCGACCCACGCCGGCCGTCGACATGGTTGCTGCCGAACACCGAGATGCCCTGCGCCTCGAGCGGGATCTCCAGCGGATCGTCGGTCACCACGACCGTGTATCCGCCGAACGGATACGGCCCGAACTGCCGGCAGAACAGCTTCATCATGTCCTGCTGCCGCCCGAAGTCGTGCCGGAACTCACGGGTCAACCGACCTGGCACCGCACCCTTGGTCGTCACCGGTGTGGTGGCCAGCCCCACCTCGTCGTACGACCCGATCTGCACGGTCGCGAGGTACGTCGCCATCGGCGCTGCCTGGTCGAACACCCACGTCGTACGACTCGCCTTCACCCGGCGCGACACCAGCCGTCCGTTGGCGACGACCTGGTACGGCGAGTCCGTGGTGATCGAGATCCGGTAGTGAGCCTTGTCGCCTGGATGGTCGTTGCACGGGAACCAGGTGGCCGCGCCGCTCGGCTGGCTCGCGACGATCACGCCCTCGGTGAGCTCCTCCCACCCGAGCTCGCCCCATGGGCTGTCCTCGGGCTTGGGGTTGCCGCCGTACTGGATGTCGACGGTGAACTCGGCGCCGTCGGGCAGGTTCGCGGTGATGTAGAGCTTGCCCGCACGCTGGGTGAAGCGCTGCGGTCGGCGGCCGTTGACCAGGACCTTGGACGCGCGCAGTCCGGATAGGTCGAAGCTGAACCGGGACAACGCCTGGGTGGCCAACGCCGTGATCGTTGCCTTGCCGCTCAGTCTGTTGCTGTTGACCCGATAGTCGAGCTCGAGGTCGTAGGACTCGACCTTGTAGCCGGCGTTTCCATGGGTGGGCACATAAGCGTCAACCATCAGCCCTGCCAGGGCCCGATCGGGTTCCCCGCCCAGCGGGTACCCGCCGGGACACCTTCACCACGCATCACGAGAGACACCGGCCCGATGGTAGCTCCTGCTCCTACCGAGGCGGCCGGGAGGACGATGCCGTGGGGCCCGAGGGTTGCTCCCGGCCCGAAGGTGACTGTGCTCATGGAGAGAACTCGATCATGAAAAAGGTGCGTCTGCAGCACGCAGCCGCGATTCACCGTGGCGCCGTCGCCCAGGGTGATCAGATCTGCCTCGGGCAACCAGTACGTCTCGCACCAGACACCCTTGCCGATCTTGGCTCCGAGTGACCTGAGCCACAGGTTGAGTACCGGCGTACCGGCCGCCGCGTTCGCGAACCACGGCGCCGCGACCAGCTCGACGAAGCTGTCGACCACCTCGTTGCGCCAGACGAACGAGCTCCACAGCGGATACTCGACCGCGCGCGTCCGGCCCACGATCAGCCACTTCGCGACCGTCGCCATCCCTCCAGCGACCGCGCCGGCGGCCAGGATCACCGCGCCGGAGAGCAGCAGTGCAGCCAGCGGACCGAGCCAGATGTCGAGCGCCTGCAGCGCGAACAGCACGCCGAGCGCGATCAGCACCGTGCACATCATCGGGACGAAGCGGCACAGCTCGACCAGCGCCCGCGCGACCTTGAGCTTGTACGGCGGGTTGAACGTCCGGCTCTGATCGCCCGTGACGGCCTGACGGCGGAGCTTCACCGGCGGCGACCCGAGCCACGACGTACCGGCCTTCGACTTCTTCGGGGCGGCGGACAGTACGGCGACCAGGCCGTTCTTCGGCACGCTGCGGCCGGGTGCGGTCATGCCCGAGTTGCCGAGGAACGCGCGTTTGCCGACCTTCGCGCCGGCCACGTGCAGCCAGCCGCCACCGAGCTCGTACGACGCGATCATCGTGTCGTCGGCGAGGAACGCCCCTTCGCCGACGGTGGTCATCTTCGGGAGCAACAGCACGGTCGAGGCCTCGACATCGCGGCCGATCTTCGCGCCGAGCGCCCTCAGCCACCACGGCGTCAGCAGGCTCGCGTACATCGGGAAGAGCAGGGTGCGAGCCGAGTCGAGCAGCCGCTCGGTCGCCCAGACCTGCCACCCGATCCGGCTGCGGACCGGGAAGTGACCGGGCTTGATCCCGATACCGAGCAGCCGTACGCCGATCAGTGTGAGGACCGCCATCGTCACGAAGCCGACCAGCGTCATCAACGGGATCGCTTCCAGCGCCTTGAGCGCTGCGTCGCCGAGGGTCTGCGTGCCCTTCACATACTGTCCGAGTACGACGAACGCCGCCGCTGCGGCCGCGACAGGGATCAAGGACATGATCGCGGACTGGACGCCGTACGCCGCGACCCACCAGGGGGCGCGAGCGGGCCGATGGTCCGGCCACGGGTGCCGGGCACGACCGATCCGGGCCGCCGGCGAGCCGGACCAGCGCTCGTTCGCGGGCACCTTGCCGGAGACGGCTGAGCCGGCCATGATCTCGGCGTTCCGGCCGATCTCCGCGCCCGGAAGCAGTGTGCTGCGGGAACCGACCACGGCCTCGGCACCGACGTGCACCGGGCCGACGTGCAGTTGGTCGCCGTCGATCCAGTAGCCGGCCAGGTCGACCTCGGGCTCGACGGACGCGCCGCGACCCATCGTCAGCATGCCGGTCACCGGCGGAAGCGTGTGCAGGTCGACGCCGCGGCCGACCTTGGCGCCGAGCGCGCGGGCGTAGTACGCGATCCACGGCGCACCTGCGAGGTTGGCCGCGCCGGCTGCGTCGGACAGGTTCTCGGCGGCCCAGAGGCGGACGTGGACGTTGCCGCCGCGTGGGTATGTGCCGGGCTTGAGGCCGCGCAGGAGGATCCGGGCACCGACGACTGCGATGCCCATCCGGCCGGCCGGGCTGATGAGGATCAGCCAGCCTGCCAGGATCCACCACCACGACACGGTCCGTACCCACGGCAGCGGCTCGATCAGCTCGGCGAGCAGGTTGTTCAGCGTGAAGAGGTACACCAGCCAGCGGACGCCGACGACGGTCTGGAGGATCAGGGTCAACGCCGTCTGCAGGAGTTGGGTGCCCTTCGGCGTCGGCCGGATGTCACGCAGCTCGACCGGCTCGAGCGCGGCCGGCTGGAACTCGTCGAGCCGCTCGGCCAGCGCGCCAAGGCGCGGGTACTCGTAGATGTCGCCGACGGTGACGTCCGGGAACTTCTCCCGGAGGGCCGAGACCAGCTGCGCAGCGGCGAGACTGCCGCCGCCGTGCAGGAAGAAGTCGTTGTCGGCACTGGTCACCTTGGCGCCGAGGACCTTGGTCCAGCGTTCGGCGAGCCAGCCCGCAGTGCCGGACAGCTCGGCAGGCGGGCCGTCGCTGTCCATCCCCGGCAGCGGCCACGGGAGCGCGTTGCGGTCGACCTTGCCCGACGTCCTGGTCGGCAGCGTGTCGACGACGGCGAGCAACGGCACGAGCGCGGCGGGAAGTTCTTCACGCAGCCGCGCTGTAGCTTTGGCGTTGTCGAACGAGGTCGGGTCGTCCGGTACGACGTACCCGACGAGGAGCTGATTGCCGGCCGCGCTGTTGCGGACGGCGGCCGCGGCGCCGGTGATGCCGGGGAGGGCCTGCAGGGCGGCATCGACCTCGCCGAGCTCGATGCGGCGTCCGCCGAGCTTGACCTGTTCGTCGGCGCGCCCCTGGAACAGCAGGCCCAGCGGATCGGACCTGACCAGGTCGCCGCTGCGGTACGCGCGCTCCCAGCCGAGCGTCGGCATCGGGGCGAACTTCTCCGCGTCCTTGACCGGGTCGAGGTACCTGGCCAGGCCGACACCGCCGATGATCAGCTCGCCGATCTCACCGTCGGCAACTTCGTTGCCTGCGGCATCTACTACGGCGAGATCCCAACCGTCCAAGGGGAGACCGATCCGGACCGGGCCGACGCCCGTGAGCTGGGCGGCGCAGGCCACCACGGTCGCCTCGGTCGGGCCGTAGGTGTTCCAGACCTCGCGGCCGTCGACCGCGAGCCGCTCGGCGAGCTCGGGCGGGCAGGCCTCGCCGCCGAAGATCAGCAGCCGCACCTGGTCCAGCGCGTCCGGCGGCCAGAGCGCCGCGAGGGTCGGCACGGTGGAGACAATAGTGATGCCTTGGGCAATCAACCACGGGCCGAGGTCCATACCGGTCCGCACCAGCGACCGCGGCGCCGGCACGAGACAGGCGCCGTGCCGCCAGGCCAGCCACATCTCTTCGCAGGACGCGTCGAACGCGACCGAGAGGCCGGCCAGGACGCGGTCGTCCGGTCCGATCGGCTCGTTCTGCAGGAAGAGGCGGGCCTCGGCGTCGACGAACGCGGCGGCCGAGCGGTGCGTGACGGCGACACCCTTCGGTACGCCGGTCGAGCCCGAGGTGAAGATGATCCATGCGTCGTCGGTGGTCTCCGGGCCCTCCCCGCGGCGCGGGACATCGGTCACCGTCGGGGCGTCCATGCGCGCGGAGTACGGGTAGTCGAAGGCGCCGTTGGCTGCTTCGTTGTCGACGATCGGTTGCTGCTGGGGACGGGTCACCGTCAGCTCGAGCTCGTCGCCGACGGTGGCGGCGACCGCTGCTTCACCGAACACCAGCTCGGCGCGCTCCTCGGGGTCGTCCGCGTCGACGGGAACGTACGCCGCGCCGGCTTGGAGCGTGCCGAGAATCGCGACGTACAGGTCGTTGTGGCCGGACGAGATCCGGATGCCGACGCGGTCGCCCGGACCGATCCCCGCGGTCGTCAGGCGGTTCGCGAACTTGGTCGTCTGCTCCAGCAGTTCGCGATAACTGAGGCTGACGCTGCCGTCGTCGAGCGCCGGCTCGTCGGCATACCTGTTGGCCGTCTCCTCAAGCACATCCACAAGCGTCCGCGCGGCCGTCGCCAACTCCCCGCGTCGCAACGTCACGGCCGGATAATACGCCGCATGGTTATCAGCTGGATAACCCGAAGCAAACACCTCAATCGCTTGTTGTATCCCGATCGTGTGCGAATGCCTTGAAAGTACGGGCTTTGCGACCAAGCGCTCGCTCCACATCGGTCGTCGGTTCGCCGCCGTGCCCGTCGGCGATGGAGGCCAGGATGCCGGTGAGCAGTTCGGCGCCGGCCCGCGGAACGCCTTGGGCTACTTGCTGTTCGATGTACTCGGCCGGAGACAGAGCGACGTACTCGACGGGACGGCCCGCCTCGGTCAGATGCTTGGCGGCTTCGGTGAACGTAATGGCTTCCGGGCCGGTCAATTCGTAGGTGCGGCCGTTGTGATCGGCCGTCGTCAGAGCGGCGGTGGCTACGTCCGCGATGTCGTTGGCGTCGATGAACGGCGTACGGCCGTCACCGGCCGGCAGGGCGAGGGTGCCGGAACGGACCGCGTGCTTCCACGGGCCTTCGGTGAAGTTCTGCGCGAACCAGTTGGGGTGCAGGATCGTCCACTCGGCATCGGAACCGCGGACGGTCTGCTCGACGGCGTGCAGGGGATGGCTGGGGTCGGATGCGCGGGATGCCGACAACAGGACAAGCCGTCGTACGCCGGAAGCGAGCGCCGCCTCCGCGAACCGGGCCAGGCGGTCTCCCGGGCGGACCGTAGGTTCCATGAGATACGCGGCGGTGATGCCGTCGAGCGCCGGCGCCCACGTGGACGGGTCGTCGAGGTCGAGTCGTACGTCGCTTCCTGTGCGCGACGCCGTACGGACCTCGTGGCCGGTGGAGCGAAGGCGGTCTGCGATTCGGCGGCCGGTGGTGCCCGTGCCGCCGAGGACGAGGAACTTGTTCATAGGGCAAGCCAACGGGAGTCGGCGCAGACGATCCATGGGAGAGCGTCGCCGATCCATTTGTGATCGTCTAGCTTGGACTGGTGGATGTCCTCAGCGACCTGCTGCAACGCGCCCAGGCGACCGATGCGCTGGTCCGGCAGATCATCGCGCGCGGGCCGTGGTCGGTGACGTACGCCGACGTGCCGTCGCTGTCGGTTGTCGCGACGCTCGGCGGTAGCGCGTGGCTGCGGCTGGACGACGGCGTACCGACGATGCTGGCGGCCGGCGACATCGCACTGATCACGGGAGTCGGCAGCTACACGATCGCGGACGATCCGGCGACACCCGCGTACTACGTGATCCGCGGCGGGCAGAAGTACACGATCGACGGCGATCCGGTGGAGTGGCGTGGCGAGTACCTGGCGCCGCGCACGTACGGCGATGGGCTACCCGGCGCGACGACGATGGTGCGTGGTGCGTACGACCTGCGCGGTGACGTCGGCCGGTGGGTGCTCGATCTACTGCCTCCGCTCGCGGTGGTGTCCGCTACGCCGCAGACAGGGCCAGCGCTGGACCTCCTCACCACTGAGATCGCTCGTGAGGAGCCAGGACAGGACGCCGTACTCCGGAGGCTGCTCGACTTCGTGCTGGTGCTCGCTCTACGCGCATGGTGCGCCGAGGCGAGGCTCCCGTCCTGGTACCAGGCCCTCACCGCACCTGGCGTTGGCGATGCGCTGCGCCACCTCCATGAGGACCCCGCGCACCGCTGGTCGGTCGCGGAGTTGGCGTCCAAGGTCGGGCTGTCCCGCGCCACCTTCGCCGCTCGCTTCACCAAGCTCGTCGGCCAGCCGCCGCTCACGTACCTCACTGCCTGGCGCATGACGCTGGCAGCCGACCTCCTCCGCACCACGACCGCCACCATCGCGACTGTGGCCCACCAGGTCGGCTACGAGGATCCCTTCGCCTTCAGCGTCGCCTTCAAACGCACGTACAACGAGTCACCGACAACCTGGCGCAGAGCGGCAGATTGACGGCGTTCACTTCACCAGGTCTGCGGATACCGCAAAGGTGTCGCACGCCTTGTTGGCGCCGATGTTGAAGCCGTTCTGGATCCAGAAGCCCTGGCTGGTGGCCAGACCGTGCGTCCGCTCGTCCTCCGGCGTGTCCGGGGACTCACCGAAGCTGTTGCTGGACTGCTCCTTGAACTCGTCCAGCCGGTTCGTCAACGGGTAGGACTTCTCCACGGCCTTGCTGAACACACCGCCGAAACAGGAGGCCTGCAACTCGTTCCGGCGCGAGCTCTCGAGCTTCTGGTCCGGGTGGTCCTGCAGGTAGACGGCACGCGCGTAGAACAGTCCGGTGACGCCTTGGACGTGGTGCCCGTACTCGTGCGCGATCGTCATCAGATACGCGAGGTCCTCCTGCGGTCCGAACGCCTTGTTCATCTGCTGCACGTCGACGTACATGACCTGGTTGCCGTAGCAGTAGAACGCCAGCACGCGTCCGGACAGCGGCTGGAAGTTGCCGCAGGCGGTCTGGACCGGCTGGTCGAACACGACCAGGCCAGGGTCCGGCTTGTCCTGCCCGAGCTCGTGGAAGACCGGACGCCACGCGTCGTTCAGGCACTTGAAGAGACGCTGGTAGTAGACCTTCTGTGCGGCCAGGCTGCCGCTGCCGAGATTCGCTGCCGGACAGTTCTGCTCCGGGAGCGGACCGGTGCGGTAGACATCGGCGTTCAGCAGGTAGTCCTCGGCGGACCCCTTCTGCGGGTTCGTCGTCGGTGTCGGGACGATCGACGGGCCGGTCACCCCGGGGTCCGCGGTGTTGTCGGTGCCGTTACCCAGCAGGGCGGACGCGATCGCGAACGAGACGCCGAGGAAGATCAGCAGGACGAAGCCGAAGAGGATCAGCCGGAGTGGACCGCCGCGCTTCCGCGGTGGCTGGAACCCGTTGAAGTGGCCTGGGGGTCCGTAGTACGGCTGCTGCGCCCACTGACCGGGGTACTGCTGGGTCGGCCCGCCTTGCATGGGGCCAGGTGCGTACTGGCCCTGCTGCGGAGGCCACGGGGCTGCCTGCGGCGGTGGCAGGATGCCGGGCGGCGGGCCGGGAGGCCGGCCCTGCGGCGGGCCGCCGTACCCGTACGGGCTGCTCACTACTGTGGCCTCCAGGCTGGTCGGTCGAGTTCGCTGCACGAACCGGCACGAGACTACTCTCGACCCATGTCACCGAAGCGCCGCCTCCTTCCGGCTGCCCTGCTGATCTGTCTGACCGCGCCGGTAGCGGGCCTATTCGTTGCCCTGAGCCCGGTGTCTGCCCAGGCAGCCGGTCGGGCCGACGACCAGATCACGGCGTACACCGCGGATGCGACGCTCGCCAAGGACGGCCGGCTACAGGTGAAGGAGACCGTCGACCTGACCGCCGGCGGTACGACGTTCAGCCGGACGCTGACGACCCGGGTCCGGTCAGACTCCGAGCGCGATCGCACGTACGACCTGAAGGACGTGTCGGCGACGGTGAACGGCCAGCCTGCACAGGGCTTCCAGAACCAGAGCACCGACAACGGCCGCAAGCTCACGGTGAACGTGTCCGGTCAGTCGAAGATCGTCTACAGCTACACCGTGGACAACGTGGTCGCCGATTCGACCGAGGGCCGCGAGGTGAGCTGGCCGATCGTGCAGGGCTTCGCCGTCCCGGTCCCGACGGCCAACCTGAGCGTCAGCGTGCCGTTCGCGACCTGGGTGACCTGTTTCGCCGGCCGCACCGGCTCAAGCATGCCTTGTACGTCGTCCCAGCTGGGCGAGTCCGCCGACCTGCAGATCCAGCAGAACGGCGTACCGGCGGGTGGTCGGGTGACCTTCCTGACCGGGCTGAGTGATCAGGCGACAGTGCAGGCGAACGCGCAGTACTCGACCCGCTGGTCGCTCGGACGGGCGTTCACCGTGGACTCGAGCACGATCGGCCTGGCTGTGATCGTGTTCGGTATCGGACTGCTCGGTGCGGTCGGCCTGTGGTTCTTCCGCGGCCGCGACGCCGCGAAGGTCGGTGAGGGCGCGCCGGAGCGTCCGGTGCTCGACGGTGCCGACGGCCCGCAGTTCGCTGCGCCGGACGGCATCCGGCCCGGTCAGGTCGGCACGGTGGTGGACGAGACGGCCGACGTCGTCGACATCACCGCCACGCTGCTGGACCTTGCCGTGCGCAACTACCTGACGATCGTCGAGCAGCCACGCGAGTCGCACTTCGGCAGGCTGGACTGGGAGTTGCAGCGGCTGCACCCGGGCGGACCGGAGCTCCTGCCGTACGAGAAGGCCTTGCTGGACGCGGTGTTCGCGGACGGCGACACCGTGCTGGTGTCCGCACTCGGCCCGTCGCTGCGGCCACGGCTCAACCTCGTCCGCGAGCAGTTGTACGCCGACGTCGTGACGCAGGGCTGGTTCAACAACCGCCCGGACGCCGTACGGAACCGGTGGACCACCGCGGGCGTCGTGCTGCTCGGTGCAGGCGTCGTACTGACGATCGTGCTCGCGATCGTCACCAAGTTCGGTCTGGTCGGCTTCGCGGTCATGGCGGCCGGTCTGGTGCTCGCACTGGTCGGTCAGGCCGCACCGGCCCGGACCGCGCGCGGTGCCGCCGTACTGGGCCGCGTAGCCGGTCTGCAGCACTACCTGGCCAACGAGTCGTCGTCGACGCTGCCGCAGAGCCACCGGCTCGAGTTCGCGTCCCGCTGCCTGCCGTACGCCGCGGTGCTCGGGCTGACCGAGAAGTGGGCGCTGGAGATCGCAGCGACCGATGACGACGACGACCCCGACGCCGGCATCGGCTGGTACTCCGGACCGGAGAACTGGCACCTGTCGGACATCGGGGAGTCGCTCAGCAACTTCGTGACCGCGTTCGGCGGCTCGCTGACCACCGCCCGCCGGCTGTTCGGCTGACGGGCGGCGGCTGCGCTGTTGCGAGCTAGTTCACCCGGACGTCTGCTGCGGTGAACGTGTTGCAGGCGTCCGGCTTCTTGCTGTTGAAACCGCTGATCGACCACTGATAGTTGCTCACCCGGTTGCCGTGATCGTGCACGCGCGGCCGGGCGTAGTCGTCACCGGAGTGGGAGATCAGGAACTTCCAGTTGGCGAGCAGCGGGCCGTTCATCGGCGTGAACGCCGCGTTGGCGCCGAGGTACACGGCGCCGAGGCAGGTTGCCTGCAGTTCGCGCCGACGGCTCTCGAGGAGCTTCTGGTTCGGCGTCATCGACTGCTGCCGGGACATCGACGAGGCGAGGATCCCGCTCAGCTTCTGCACGTGGTGCCCGTACTCGTGGGCGAACGTGTTCAGCATGACCGCACGCGCGTAGACCGGGTTGGTCCGGTAGTACCCGTTGTCCACGCTGAACGGCAGGTAGATCGTCTCGTTCGCGGCGCAGTACGCCGCCCGCACACTGCGCTGGATCCCGCACGGTGACGGCGTCTTGCCGACGTACACGACTGCCTTCGGGTTGCGGAACGGCAGGTTGGCCTTCTTCATCGCCAGCCACCAGGTCCGGTTGAGGCAGGGCAGCAGGCGGTTGTAGTACTGCTGCGCTGCGGGGACCGTGACCGGTGCGAACGGCGGCTCCGCGCACTTGGACGCGGCGACCGGGCCGACCTTGTAGAGCGCGCTGCCCTTCACGACCTCGTCGGCTGTCGGGCCGCGGGGCGTGGACGGGCTCGGTGAGGTCGACGGGCTCTCGGACGGGGACGAGGACGACTCGGACACGGGCGCCGTCGGGCTGTCCTTGGCCTGCGGGTCGTCACCGCCACCGACGCTGCGGACGAGCAGGGTGATGCCGGAGCCGACCACGAGTACAGCCAGCGCGACCAGGAGGATCAGCAGATTGCGCGAGACCTTCTTCTTACGACGACGGCGGCCGCCCGGTGGCTGCGGGATCGGGATCGGCGGGTACTGCCAGTTCGGTGCCTGCTGGACAGGCTGACCCATCGGCCCGATCTGGCCCGGACCACCTTGGGGTGCGGCGTGGCGGGGAGCGGACTGCTGCTGTGGTGAGAGCGCGTTGCTCCACGGGGACGTTGGCTGCTGAGTCTGGTTGGCCGGGCCCCACAAGTAGGAGTCTTCGGAGCGCGGACCGCTCTGATCCCGCTGCGGCGGCTGCGACGGCGCGGCCTGCCACGCACTCGAACCGGACTGCCCTGTCGCTGACCATCCCTGCCCGGTCCCGGACTGACCGGCACCGGCTTGGGAGGACTCGTCCTGCGACTCGCTGCCGCCTGCAGAGTCGTCGCGCAACGTCCACGACTGTGCGGACCAGGAAGCCCCGGCTTGTGACGCTCCGGACTGCGGTGAGCTGGACTGGGACGGCTTGTCGGGGCCGGACTGCTTGGGGCTCTGGTGGGTCGGGGCGGACTGCGACCAGAACGAGTCCGACTGCGGAGTGGACGACGTCGGGTTGGTCTGCCAGGGGTCGACCTGCGGCGGCCCGGCCTGCCACGGACTCGACTGGCTGGCCCCAGGCCGGCCAGAACCCCCTTGGTTCGGTCCAGGCTGATTGGGACCCGACTGCCTCGGGCCGGGCTGTTTGCCCGACTGGTTCGGCCCGGCCTGGTTGGGCCCAGACCGGCGTGAGCCGGGCTCGTTGGGACCGGACTGGTTTGGACCCGACTGGCTCGGACCGGACTGGCTCGGACCGGGCTGTTGTGGTCCGGGCTGCTGACGGCCGGGCTGGTTGGCACCCGACTGGCTCGGGCCCGGGCGAGCAGGACCGGACTGCTGCGGACGGGGCTGCTGCCGGCCCGATTGCTGTGAGCTGGACTGTTGCGGGCCCGACGGCTGTGGGCCCGACTGCTGTGGGCCGGATTGTTGCGGACGGCGCTGGCCCGGGCCCGAACCCTGGCTCGGGCCCTGGACTGGTTGGTTCGGGGCGGGCTGGTCGGGGTGTTCGCGGCGGGTGGGGTTCCAGCCGCCGGCGAACCAGTTGTTGGCGGGAGGCTCGGCCTGTGACGGGTTCTGGAACTCGCGCTTGGCGTCGGTGTCACCGATCCACCACGACTGCCCACGTCGGCTGTCCCCAGGACCGCCCGGCCCCTGCCGAGGACCGCTCGTGGCGGGGCCGCGCCGGCTCTCCCCGGAAGCGCCCTGGCCCTGTCCGGGACCTTGCTCGTCTGCGCCGGGGTGGTGGGGGTTCTGCCCGGGACCGTGCTCCGGTGGGCGGTTCGGCTGATCGTCAGCCGGGTCGCTCCCCGGGGGCTGGTTCCAGTTGTCCGACATCGATACTCCTCACGACCTTGCTCGGTGGGGGTGCCGGATGCCGATTCCCCCGGACATACTTTGCGCGATCCGGACGCACCAGGCTAGCTACCCCGGCCAGTCGTCACGAACTGGTTCTCACCTACTTCACCTGCGCCGCCGATGCGGCCCAGGTGTTGCACGCGTTCGGGTTGCGGCCGTTCCACCCGCGCAGTGCCCAGTAGTTGTGGATCGGCGGGGCGCCGTGGTCGTTCCCGTTGTCGATCGTGTTGGCGATCAGCCATCGCCACTGGACCAGCGACTGCCCGGTGATCGGGTAGCTGCGCCGGTTCGAGCCGATGAAGATGTCCGAGAAGCACGACGCCTGCAACTCCAGCCGCCGGCTGTCCTGCAACTCCTGTGTGTACGTCGCCCGCTCGTACCGGATCCGCGCGTACGCCTGCAGGATCCCCGTCTGGTTCTGCACGTGGTGCCCGTACTCGTGGGCGAACTGGTGCAGCATCCACATCCGCGCCCAGACCTTGCTGTACGACTGGGTGTACCTGTTGTAGTTCCCGACGTCCTCGGTCAGGTTCATGTAGATCGTGTCGTTGGTGCCGCAGAAGAACGGCGGCCCGGTGTCGCTGTGGGCTCCGCACGGCGACTGCACGGTGCCGCTGAACGTGATCACGTTCGGGGACCGGAAGCGCCCGCCGGCCTTGGTGATCATCGGCGCCCACGCCTTGTTCAGGCAGGCCAGCAGGTTCTTGTAGTTGGCCCGGGCGCCAGCCGCGGTGCTCTGCCGGGACTTGGACTCCTTGCAGTTCACGGACCTCATCGCGCCGACCTTGTACAGCTTGTTCCGCACCACCAGGTCGGTGTCGCTCGGCCCGGGGTTGGTCGTCGGCGTGCTGCTCGCCGTCGAGCGGGACGTGGTCGGCAGCGGCGCCTGCGTGGTCGGCCGGGTGGTCGGCCTCACCGTGGGCCTGGTGGTCGGCTGGCCGGACGGCTCGGTCGACGGTTCGGTCGTGGGGCTGTACGACGACGTGGTGGTCGGCTCGGCGTACGACGGGTCGCCGTGGGGTTTCAGGATCGACGAGGCGATCTTCAGCCCGATCACTCCGACAACCACCACGCCCAGGACCACGAACAGCGCGATCACTCCGCCACGGCCCTTCTTCGGCGGACGCGGTCCACCGGGCGGCGCACCCGCACCCCAGCCGAACTGCGGCTGACCGTGGAACGGCTGCCCCTGGAACGGCCGGCCTTGATACGGCTGCCCTGGGAACGGTTGCCCCTGATACGGCGGACCAGGCGGACCTTGGTACGGCGGTCCCGGCGGCGGTCCTTGTGGTCCTTGCGGTCCTTGCGGCGGACGGCCAGGCTGTCCGCCGTACCCGGGCGCTTGCTGACCCGGTCCCGGCTGCCACGGCGGTGGCTGCTGTGGCGGGTACTGCTGCCCGGGCGGTGGACCCCATTGGTTGCCTGACACAGCGGTGACGCTACCGGAGCCCAGGCTCAACTTACCCGGGCGGGCGAGGCCGACCAGGTGTTGCAACTCGACGGGTTACGGCTCGCAAAGGCCGCGCGGCTCCAGGCGCCATGGCTGGTGGTGCTCCCGTGGTCCCTCGGGTACGGCGGCCGGTCGCCGCTGTTGTTCACGTCGTACAGCCACATCTGGTACGCGTACCCGGTGATGCCGTAGCTGGCCCGATTGGAGCCGAGGAACACGTTGCCAAGACAGGAGGCCTGTAGCTCCAGCCGTCTGCTCAGCAGCAGCTGCCCGTCGGCGGTTGCGTCGTAGCGAAGCTTCTCGTAGGCCTCGCCGAGCCCTGTCATCCACTGGACCGAGTGCGCGTACTCGTGCGCCACCGTGAAGCTGCCGACCATCCGGCCGAATGTCGGGTTCTGCTTGTAGAACGAGACGACCGACGGCGACTCCATATAGATGGTGTGGGTCGTCGGGCAGTAGAACGACCGCCCCGGCCCGCTGCCGCACGGTGTGTTCACCGTGCCACCCCAAACGACCAGACCGGGCGAACGGAACCGCCCACCGGCCGCAGCGACCTGTCGCGGCCACGCGCGGTCCAGACAGGCCTTGATCGTCTTGAAGTACGCCAATGCCTGCGCACCATTACCCGGACCGGTCTTCGCCTGCTTGCAGTTCACTGTCCGCATCGCACCGGTCTTGTAGAGCCGATGGGTCGCGTTGTACGTCGCCGGGTTGACCTGCACCGGCTTCGGCGGTGCGGCGGTGGTCGTCTGCTTAGTGGGCGCGGTAGTCGGCCGTGTCGACACCGCTGCCGTTGGGCGCACCGACGTAGTGACAGTGGGTGGTGCGGCGACAGTCGGCTCGTCACCGCTGCTCTGCGCGCGTTTGACGAACAGGAACACGCCACCGGCGGCAACTACGGCGACCAGGGCAACAATCAGTAGCGCCGCGCCGGCTGACTTCTTCCGCGGCGGTTGCGGCGGCAACGGCCCCCATCCGAACTGCGGCCCAGGCGGTGGCGGCGTGGCGTAGTACTGCGGCGGCCGGGGAGGAGCCGGGTAACCCTGCGGTGGCGGGACGAATTGCCCGGGAGCCGGTCCCCATTGGTTGCCTGACACTCCGCAGACGCTATCGTGCCCGGTATCAACCTGACCCTCTTTCTACGGTGTGATTGGGCGATGCGTCTACGTCTCCTCGGGCTCTCCCTGTGTGCCCTCGGCCTGCTCGGCCTGTCCACTGTCCCGGCAGGCGCGACCGGAACCTCCGGGACCGGCGCTGCCGCCGACCCGGTGGTGACCAACTACGACAGCCAGGTCCGGGTCGAACGTGACGGCCTGCTCCGGGTTGCGGAGACCTGGAAGCTCAGCAACGTGAACGGGACCTTCACCCGGTTCATCGTCACGCGGGACCACCTGCCCAACGACATCGACCACGTCCAGGAGATCGACGACCTGCAGGTCAAGGCCGGCGGCCAGGAGAAGAAGGCGGACGTCAAGACCGACGGTGACGTCACGTCGATCGCCGTCCCCGGCATCGACAGCGGTACGACGGAGCTCGACTTCTCGTACACGGTCAAGGGCGCGGTGGCGACGGTCCTGGACGGCACCGAGGTGCGGTTCGCGCCGCTGACCGGTATCAGCATCCCGATCCAGCAGGCGAACGTGGTCTACAGCGTCCCTGAGGTTTCGCACGTCTCGTGTTTCGCGGGGCCGATCGACAGCAACATCCCGTGCACGCTGGCGCAGATCGGCGAGACGTCCGGTCCGACCTTCCAGCAGGCCAACCTGCCGCCGGGCAACACGGTCCGGATGGCGGTCGGCTTCCCAAAGGGCCAGATCGCGGCCAACTCGATCGTCGAGTACCGCCACACCTTCAAGCGCGCTTTCTCCACCGACGCGGCGCAGTTGATCACAGCGCTGGCCGTGCTGCTGCTCGGTGCGATCGCGCTGTTCGTCCTGTACCGGCTGCGTGGCCGTGACCAGGTCGACCCGCGCCGCGTCGTACCGGCATCGCTGTTCAGCCTCGGGACCGATGCGCGGATCAACTTCTCGCCGCCGTCGGACCTGCGGCCCGGTGAGGTCGGCACGCTGATCGACGAGCGGATCGATCCGGTCGATGTGACCGCGACGATCATCGACCTGGCCGTCCGCGGGCACATCACGATCATCGAGCAGGAGCACAACACGGAGTTCTCGCGTCCGGACTGGGAGCTGCGCCGGGTCTCGAACGCGCCGTCGGAAGAGTTGCAGCGCTACGAGAACGTGCTGATCCGCGCGATCTTCGGCGACGCCGACTCGGTGCTGGTCTCCGAGCTCGGCCGCCAGGTCCGCGCGAACCTCGAGCAGGTGCAGGACGCGCTGTATGACGGCGTGGTCAAGCGCGGCTGGTTCACCGAGCGCCCGGACCGGACCCGGTCGCTGTGGGCAACGATCGGCATCGCCACCACTGTGATCGGCGTCGTCGCGACCGTTCTGCTGGCACTGCTGTCGACCTGGGGTCTGCTCGGCATCGCGATCACACTGGTCGGCATCGGACTGCTCGTGGTCGGTCGCTACATGCCGGCCAAGGCTCCGGCGGCAGGCCGCGTCCTCGGTCAGGTCGCCGCGATCCGCGGCGAGTTGCTGGAGATGGACGTCAGCGAACTGCCGACCGACCAGCACGCCGAGCTCTGCTCACGCGCTCTGCCGTACGCCGTCGTACTGGGCGGATCGGAGCGCTGGATCGACGCACTGGTTGCCACCGACACCACGCCGGACGAAGAGGACGAAGGCTTCACCTGGTACCGCGGTCCGCGCGGCTGGCACCTGCAGTACCTGCCGGACTCGCTCCGCAACCTCACCACGAACCTGACGGGCGCACTGTTCGCCCGCTAGTCCGTAAGGATCCATAAAGATCCATAAGGAACAGAGCCCGCCACGCCGCCCCGGCGTGGCGGGCTCTGTCGTTTCTGGGTCTACCAGTTGTGCTGCGGACCAGAGATGGCCGGAAGCGGCACGCCCTCCGGGTGGATCACGTAGACGAGTCCGCCCGAGTGCGGAACCCAGGCGTTCTCGAAGGCCGTCCGGTCGTACGTCGTCCGCACCTGGTCGTCGCTCGCGATCAGATGCGACGCAGGATCATTCACCACCACGTTGCCGGCGGCATCGAACCCGACGATCACCATCAGGTGCCCGTTGGTGCCGTACCCGGCGCCGGGCAGATCGCCCTTCTTGAACGACAGCGAGGCCACCAGCGGGATCCCCGCCTTGATGAACTGTTCCGCCTCGGTCAGCGACCGCAGCCGGGTGATGAAGGCGTCCATGCCGCGACTCCCGGCGTACGCCGTGTTGAACGGCCAGTTGCCCGCACCGTCGTAGGAGTAGTCGAAGACGGACCGGGCCGAGTGGTCCACCTGCGGATCCGGATCGGACGGATCGACCCAGGCGGTCTCGGCCGCGGTCGGACCGGCGCCCCAGTAGTCCAGGACCATCGCTGTCGACGTCGCCGAGCACCAGGCCTCGCCACCGCCGTCCCACTGCGGGTAGTGGCCGATGTGCGTCTCCTGCGAGTACGTCGGCACGTCGAGCACCATGCCTTCCGCGCCGCCGAGGGGGCTCACGGCAACCTTCTTGTCGGACGGCAGCCGGGAGGCCATCGCGCCGACGGACCGAACGACCGGCGACTGCGTCGTACCACTGAGCCGGTAAAGCGTGACCTTCAGCTGCCAGCGATCCAGCCAGTGACCGGTGGCTGCCTGGAAGGTGTCGACGGCAACAGATCCGTTCGCATCACCCTGGCTCGGTACCGACGTCCGGTGGATGTCACCGGCCGCAGTGTCGTCGCCGCTGTTCCAGCGACCCATCACGTACCACTTGGTCGTGGCGCCGGTGTCCGTGACGCCGGCCATCGAGACTTCGATCCACGTGCCGGGCGGAGTGGTGGCGTTCCATGAGGCGACCAGCTCGGTCAGCCCGAAGCCGGTGCTGACGTGGGGTGAGATCCAGCTGGTCTGGTCGTAGTTCTTGGCGGTGCCGTCGCCGAACGGATCGACGTACGACGTGGTGCCGGTCGACGTACCGAAGGTGAGGGCGCCGTCGGTGACGGTGGTGCCGAACTGGTCGCCGGCCAGGAAGTCGGTGGTCGACGTCCAGGTGCGATAGGCGATCTCCCGGGCCGGGGCAACCTTGACGGCTTCGCTCGGCAGAGTGCCGGCGCTGAGCACAACCGCCCCGATGATGAGGGCGGTGACGGAACGGGCGGAAGTCATAGTTTGACGGTAGACCTGGATGGCACTGACTGCCATGTGACAGCGCGCCGAAGCCAAAAACTTACGAACGCTTGTTCCATTCCGATTTCAGCATCGCGAAGACCAGTTCGTCGGTCCATTCGCCCTTGAGGTACTCGTTCTGCACGAAATGCGCCTCCTGGCGCAGGCCGAGGCGCTTGAGCAGATTGACCGAACCGTCGTTGCGGGCGTCCAGCCGGGCGATGATCCGGTGCATACCGAGCTCGTCGAACCCGATGCGGAGCAGCTCGACAGCGGCTTCGCTGGCGTACCCGTGACCGGCCGACTCCGGGTGGAAGACGTACCCGATCTCCCCGGTGCGCTGCTCGACGCTGTTCAGGAACAGCACGACCTCACCGAGGTGCCGGCCGGTGTCCCGGAGGATGACCGCGGCGGTGAGCGCTTGACCGTCGCGGTCCATCGCAACGTCGGCCATCCGGCCGGCGAGAGCCTCCTTGACCTGCTCGGGCGTCCGTACGTCGTACAGCAGGTAACGGGTGACGTCCGGGTTCGACTGCAGTTTCAGCAGGTCGTCGTAATCGGTCTCGACATAGCGACGCAGTGTCAGGCGGTCGGTCTCGATCGGCAGCGGGTAGCTCACCGATCGAGACTATGCGACCACCGCAACCTGTTTAGCCGTTGGCGAGTGCCTGCAACCGGGACATGTCGCCGTTGAAGCGGTCCTGGTCGATCGGCGTCGAGCTGTACTGCCAGATGGTGTGGAAGGGCCAGCCACCGGGCAGCGTCCCCGGCGAGGAGGCGTACTTCGCGACCCACAGCGGGTTGGTGGTGTTGAACGCGGTGCTGTTGCCGGTGCAGCGCGTCCACCAGTCCAGGTTCGTGTAGATCGGCACGTCCCGGCCGGTGCGAGCCTTGTAGGTGTTCGCGAAATCCCGGATCCACGCGACCATGGAGGCCGCGCTCAGCCCGTAGCAGGTGGCGCCGTACGGGTTGTACTCGATGTCGAGTGCACCCGGCAGCGTCTTGCCGTCCCTGGACCAGCCGCCGCCGTGGGCCAGGAAGTACGTGGCCTGGTTGGCGCCGCTGGAGTCGTTCGGTGTGGCGAAGTGGTACGCGCCGCGGATCATCCCGACGTTGTAGGAACCGTTGTACTGCTGGGCGAAGTACGGGTTCGTGTAGTAGTTGCCTTCGGTCGCCTTCGTGTAGGCGAACCGCTTGCCGGCGTTCCACTGCGCGGTCCAGTCGACATTGCCCTGGTGGCTGGACACGTCGATGCCTTCGACCGTGGCGTCGGGCGCCATCACCGCGGGAGCCGCGGTGGCCGCCGCGGCGGCGGTCGTGGTGGTGTTCTGCACCCAGCCCATGTAGGCGTCGCCGGCCTTCTCGATGCCGTGCTGACGGGCTTGGGCGGTGGGCTGGTGGGACGAGGTGCTGCCATCGGTGGCGATGGTGCTTGCTTGGGCGGAGCCGATCGAGGCCAGCAACAGGCCAAGAGTCACGGCGGCACCCGTGAAAAGGGCGGACTTCACGGTTTCCTCCAGAGCGATGAGGGGCGGACAGAGCGCTCGGGACTCATTCTTCCCCGGCTTCGGAAAGAATCAACCTTTGAAGCTGTGGTGCAGGTGATTATTTACCTACGTAACCTCCCGTTACCCTTGACCGGTGACACTTCGTTTGTACGACACCGCGACGGCAGCAGTGCGAGATTTCGAGCCGGTCCACCCGGGCAAGGTCGGCATCTACCACTGTGGGCTGACGGTGCAGGGTGCCCCGCACGTCGGGCACATCTACAAGGAAGTCGTCTTCGACGTACTGCGCCGCTGGCTCGAGCGCTCCGGCTACGAGGTCACCGTGATCGCGAACGTGACCGACATCGAGGACAAGATCCTCGCCAAGTCGGCCGACCGCGGCGTCCCGTGGTGGGCGCACGCCTACGAGTTCGAGCGCGAACTGCACTGGGCGTACGACGTCCTCGGCTGCCGCCCGCCGACGTACGAGCCGCGCGCCACCGGGCACATCCCGGAGATGATCGAGCTGATCGAGCAGCTGATCGCGGACGGGTATGCGTACGTCGCTCCGGACGGATCCGGTGACGTCTACTTCGACGTGAAGGCCTGGCCGGCGTACGGCGCCCTGTCGCACCAGAAGATCGACGACATGGAAGCCGCCGAGGACGCCGATCCGCGCGGCAAGCGGGACCCGCGCGACTTCGCGCTGTGGAAGGGCTGGACCGAGGCCACGCCGCGGACCGCCTCCTGGCCGGCGCCGTGGGGACGCGGCCGCCCGGGCTGGCACATCGAGTGCTCGGCGATGGCAGGCAAGTACCTCGGCGAGGAGTTCGACATCCACGGCGGCGGGCTCGACCTGCGCTTCCCGCACCACGAGAACGAGCTGGCCCAGTCGACCGCGGCCGGGCAGAAGTTCGCCCGGTTCTGGATGCACAACGCGCTCGTCACCACGGCCGGCGAGAAGATGTCGAAGTCGATGGGCAACAGCGCCATTGTGCGGAACGTGGTCGAGCGGGTCCGCCCGATCGAGCTGCGCTACTACCTCGTGCAGTCGCACTACCGGTCGGTGGTCGAGTTCTCGTTCGAGGCGCTCGAGGAGGCCGCGAAGAGCTTCCAGCGGATCGACGGTTTCATCACCCGGGCCGTCGAGGTGACCGGTGGGGTCGAGCCGGCGGCCGAGCTGCCCGCGGAGTTCGAGACCGCGATGGACGACGACCTCGGCACGCCGGCCGCCGTCGCCGTGCTGCACAACACTGTCCGGGACGGCAACAAGCTGGTCGCCGACGGGGACTCGGTGCTGCTGCGGGAGACCCTCGCATCGGTGCGCGGGATGCTTGGAGTGCTCGGGCTGGACCCGCTGGCCGAGCCGTGGGTGTCGCGCACCGGTGGCAGCGACGAGCTCACCGAGGTCGTCGACGGGCTGGTGAAGGCGCTGCTGGAGCAGCGACAGGCCGCTCGGGAACGCAAGGACTTTGCCGCCGCGGACGCCGTCCGCGACCGGCTGAAGGCGCTCGGCGTCGTCGTCGAGGACACCCCGCAGGGACCACGCTGGTCCCTCGCATCAACAGACGAAGGAAGCTGAAGTGCCAGGCAGTAGTCAGCGCAAGGGAGCCATCCGGAAGAAGCCGCGGGGCAACCCGACGGCTGGGTCCGGCGGGCGGGTTCGCCGCGGTCTCGAGGGCAAGGGCCCGACGCCGAAGGCGGTGGACCGGGTCAAGCACCCCGCGCACAAGCGGGCGAAGGCGGCCGAGCGCGCCAAGGAGCGGGAGCGCGCGCCCCGGCGGCAGGCGCGCAAGGACGGCGACGCAACCGTCGAGTGGGTGTACGGACGCAACCCGGTCGTCGAGGCGTTGCGGGCCGGCGTGCCGGCGTCGGCTCTGCATGTCGCCGAGGGCACGGAGCGGGACGCACGGCTGCGCGAGGCGCTGCTGGTCGCGGTCGAGACCGGTGTCTCGGTGCTCGAGGTGCCGCGGACCGAGCTCGACCGGGTCACCGCGGGCGGCTCGCACCAAGGCGTCGCGCTGCAGATCCCGCCGTACGAGTATGCGCACCCGGACGACCTGGTCGCTCGGGCGCACGACTTGGGCGAGGTGCCGCTGATCGTCGCGCTCGACGGCGTGACGGATCCGCGCAACCTCGGCGCGATCACCCGTTCGGCGGCCGCGTTCGGCGCCCACGGTGTCGTCGTACCGGAGCGTCGTACGGCGTCGATGTCCGCGTCGGCCTGGAAGACCTCCGCCGGCGCCGCGGCCCGCATCCCCGTCGCCCGGGCCGGCAACCTCAACCGGGCCCTCAAGTCCTACAAGGACGCCGGCCTGCTGATCATCGGCCTGGACATGGACGGCGCCGTCGAGCTCCCGGAGTTCGAGGCCGCCACCGAGCCCGTGGTCCTGGTCATCGGCTCCGAAGGCAAGGGCCTGGCCCGCCTGGTCCGCGAGAACTGCGACCTCATCGTCTCGATCCCGATGACCAGCGCCGCCGAGTCCCTGAACGCCGGCATAGCCGCCGGCGTAACCCTCTACGAAATCTCCCGCCGCCGCGCCTCTTGATGTAACTACATGATGTAGTTACATTGGTGCTATGAGAACGATCGGATTGCGGGAGCTGAACCAGAACCCGTCGAAGGCGGTGGCTCGGGTCCGGGCCGGCGAGACGATTGTGGTGACCGATCGAGGTCGTCCGGTCCTTCGTCTCGTGCCGGAGGTCGAGCAGCCCGGGGTCCTGCAGCACATGATCGACTCGGGCGAGGTGACACCGCCGGCCGAACTCGGAATGCCGGACCTGATGCTCGAGCTTGCGCCCGGGGTCGACAGCCTCTCCGATCTGCTCATCGCCGATCGGGACGAGGAGCGGCGCAGGTGATCTACCTGGATTCCTGCGCTCTGCTCAAGTTCATCAAGCCGGAGGCGGAGTCCCCCGCGCTGCGCGCTTGGCGTGAGGGGCTGTCTGCGGACACGGAGTTGGTCACCAGCGAGCTGGCGAGCCTCGAGATCACTCGCACACTGCTCCGGGCCGGAGTTGATCACCAGCAGGTGCCGTACTTCGCCGGGCAGGCGGTTCGTGGGGTCTATCTGGTCGATCTGACGTCGACCGTCCTCGGTCGGGCGATGGCGTACCGGACGGCCAAGCTGGGTTCGCTTGATGCGATCCATCTGGCGAGCGCCGAGCCCTTCCGGTCGGAGCTGACTGAGTTCGTCACCTACGACAAGGAGCTGACCAGCGCGGCCGAGGAGTTGGGTTTCCCGGTCCTCTCGCCAGCCTGACAGCACTGTGGGCCCGGAGTCGCTCCGGGCCCACAGTCATGTTTGGATCAGTAGACGCTCACGCCGTAGCGGGAGAGGGCTTCGGTGACGGGCTGGAAGTAGGTGGTGCCGCCGGAGGAGCAGTTGCCGGAGCCACCGGAGGTGAGGCCGAGGGCTACCGTGCCGGCGAACAGCGCGCCGCCGGAGTCGCCGCCCTCTGCGCAGACGTTGGTGCGGATCAGGCCGGTGACGGTGCCCTCGGCGTAGTTCACCGTGGCGTTCACTGCCTGGACCGTGCCGCTGTGCACACCGGTGGTGCTACCGCTGCGCTTGACCGCCTGGCCGACAGTTGCGTTGCCGGCGGACGTGATGTCCTGCGAGGTGCCGTTGTACAGGTCCACCGTGCCGGGGTGGTTCGTGTACGACGTGCTGTACTTGACGATCGCGTAGTCGTTACCCGGGAAGCTCGATCCGTACGTCGTGCCGAGCAGGGTGGTCTTGCTGGAGTTCGAGTACCAGCTCGACGCGATGTTGCCGCAGTGACCCGCGGTCAGGAAGTAGTACGTGCTGCCGCTGCGCACGTTGAAGCCGAGCGAGCAGCGGTACTGCCCGCCGTAGATGGCGTCGCCGCCGGCGATGTACTTCGTCAGCTTGCCGGACATCTTCTCCAGCGTGACCCGGTCGCCGAACTGCTTGGTCACACTGGTCAGCTTCGACAGCTTCGCACCGGTGACCGTGTCGTCGTACGACACGATGATCCGGCCGTTCGGGTCGGTCTGCCACGCCGTACCCGGGATCGTCGCGTCCTTGCTCAACGTCGACGTGATCGCGGATGCGGACAGGGCGGCGGGATTGACCGGCGCGGCCGAGGCCTGCGACGCCAGAAGTCCGGCGGCAGCAAGCCCGGCCGCGGCCAGGAGAGCGGTGGTACGGCGGAATGGGGACATGTTCACGGTTTCAGCCTCCTCACGATGAGGACGCCTTCGGGGCGGGGCGTCCTTGACTTCAACCGTCTCCAGTCCTACCCCGGATGTCCCTGAGTATTCAAGAGGTTCCGGAGAGTAGGGGAAACCTGCACCCCGACCTGTCTCAGTAGATCGAGACGCCGTACACGTTGAGGGCCTCGACCACCGGCTGGAAGTAGGTCACTCCACCGGTCTTGCAGTCGCCCGAGCCACCGGAGGTCAGACCGAACGCCCACTGGCGGTAGAACAGCGGACCGCCCGAGTCACCCGGCTCGGCACACACACTGGTGCGAATGAGGCCTGCCACGCGTCCGTCGCCGTAGTTCACGGTCGCGTTCAGCCCGGTCACCCGGCCGCTGTGCAGGCCGCTGGTGGCACCGGCGCGGTACACCAGCTGGTTGAGGCCCGGGTTCATCGCGGTGGTGATGTCCTGCGAGTGCCCGTTGTACAGGTAGACGCTGCCGCCCGGCGGCTTCATCTTGATGTCGGTGCGGTAGACGACGAGCGAGTAGTCGTTCCACGGGTAGCTGGCGCTGACCACGGCGCCGGTGTACACAGCGTGGTTCTGGTCCTGGTACCAGCGGGCCGCAGCGACGCCGCAGTGACCGGCAGTGAGGAAGTAGTACTTACCGCGTCGCTGCACGTTGAAGCCGACGGAGCACTTGTACTGGCCCCCGAACGTCGCCATGCCGCCGCTGATGTACTTCTGCAGCTTGCCGGGCAGCTTCTCCATCGTGATGTTGGAGGCGAGCTGCTTGGTCAGGCCGGTCAGCTTGGTCAGCTTCGTGCCGGTGACCGTGGAGTCGTACGACACCACGACGGTCCCGTCCGGCTTGGTCATCCACGCCGTACCGGGGGTGTTGATCTGGTCGTTCAGCGTCGCGGTGATTGCCTTGGCGGACAGTCGCGGCGGCTTCACCGGGTCCGCCTTGGCCGGTACGGCGGCGGCCAGGGCGAGCGCGGCGGCCGCCACCACGGCCGCGGTTCGTCGCAGGGTTTTCATAATCATCAGCCTTCCGGGGCGTACGGCTCTGATGCGCAAGATGGCAGCAAGAGGACGAGTCCCCAACCTTAGAGGTGCAAGGGTGCGCCTCCCGACCCCACGCCTACTGCGCGGCACTCGGCGGGCACCTCGGCGTGCTGGAGCGAAGGGAACGATGAACACCGCATCGACCCCTCCGCTCCAGCACGCCGAGGCACTCCGCCGAGCACCTGCTCGCTACGGCGTGGGGTCGGGAGGCGCACCCAGTGGTTCAGTCCAGGCGCAGGGAGTGCAGGACGAACGAGGCGAGTTCGCGGTACGCCTCGGCGTCGTTCAGGCCGGTACGCCGGGCGATGTCGCCGCGCTGGATCGCCTGCATGGTGTGCGCGATCATCTCGGCCGCGAACGCGATGTCGACCTGCCGGAACGTCTTGTGGTTGATCCCGTCCTCGATCAGCTGCCGGACCCGCTCCGCGGCGATCCGGGTGTTCCGCTCGTACACGGACCGGGCCGGCGCGAACGTCGCCACGTCGTCCAGGAAGGTCCGGCTGGCCGGCCGCAGCGCGTCCGCGACGGCGTTCAGGTACGCCGCGATCCGGCGGTCGTGGCGGGTCTGGCGGACGACCGCGGACTCCACCTGCGCGGTCGCGTTCTTGAAGTAGTGCTTGACCACCTCGACGGCGAGCTGTTCCTTGCTCGGCGCCAGCGCGTAAAGGGTCGTCTTGCTGCAACGCAGCTCGGCGGCCAGGTCGTCCAGGGTGAAGCGGCTGAACCCCTGCTCGAGGAACAGGGACAGGAGCCGGTCGAGGAGCTCGGACTGACGGCGGGTCCGCCGCCCCGGAACGACTGTTGTCATATCGAGACAGCATAGAACGATACGGAACTATGTTCGCCAGTATCGTCGGTAGTATCATTTCGTCAGCTGTGGAGAGGGGGTTCCTGATGGCTGTCGACCGACTCCTGCCTTCTGACGAATCCGTTGACCTACTCGCCCTGGTCCGGGACCTGTGCGAGCACGAGCTCGCCCCGCACGCCGCTCGTGCGGAGGAGAACGAGACTTTCCCGAGGGACGCGTTCCGCACCCTCGGCAAGGCCGGCCTGCTCGGCCTGCCGTACCCGGAGCAGTTCGGCGGCGCGGAGCAGCCGTACGAGGTGTACCTGCAGATGCTCGAGGAGATCGCGTCCGCCTGGATGTCCGTCGGTGTCGGCGTCTCGGTGCACACGATGACGAGCTACGCCCTCGCGACGTTCGGGACCCAGGAACAGAAGGACCGGCTGCTGCCGGACATGGTCGGCGGCGAGCTGCTGGGGGCCTATGCGCTGTCCGAGCCGCAGGCCGGTTCCGACATCAGCTCGCTCACGACCCGGGCCGTCCGGGACGGCGACTCGTACGTCCTGAACGGTACGAAGTCGTGGATCAGCCACGGCTCTCACGCGGACTTCTACACGACGTTCGCCCGGACCTCGGAGGACCCGAAGCGCGGCATCTCGGCGTTCCACGTGCCCGGTTCGGCCGAGGGGCTGAGCTTCGGTGCGCCCGAGCGGAAGATGGGCCTGACCGGCTCGACCACGACGCTGGTCAACTACGACAACGTCCGGATCCCGGCCGCGAATCTGATCGGTGCGGAGGGTGACGGCATGCGGATCGCGTTGTCCGCGCTGGACTCCGGGCGACTCGGGATCGCGGCGTGTGCGGTCGGGTTGGCGCAGGCGGCGCTGGACGTCGCCGCGTCGTACGCGAAGGAGCGCCGGCAGTTCGGGCACGCGATCGCGGATTTCCAGGGGATGCAGTTCCTGCTCGCCGACATGGCGGCCGCGGTCGAGTCCGCGCGGGCGACGTACCTGCACGCCGCGCGCCGGCGGGATCTCGGCCGGACGTTCACCCGCGAAGCGGCGATCGCCAAGCTGGTCTGCACGGACGCGGCGATGAAGGTCACCACCGACGCGGTGCAGGTGCTCGGTGGGTACGGTTACACCCGGGAGTTCCCGGCCGAGCGGTACATGCGTGAGGCCAAGGTGACCCAGATCTTCGAAGGCACCAACCAGATCCAGCGACTGGTCATCAGCCGCGAAATCCTCAGGAGTGTGTAGATGAAGTTCGGTCCGTCCGACGTCGCCCTGGTGACCGGTGGTGGTTCGGGGCTCGGAGAGGCGACGGTACGACGGCTTGCCGCCGACGGACTGGGCGTGGTGATCGTCGACCTGCCGTCGTCCGCGGGCAAGGCGGTGGCGGACGAGCTCGGCGACCGGGTGGTGTTCGCGCCGACCGACGTCACCGACGAGGCCGGGGTGACGGCAGCGCTCGACGCGGCGGCCGGCCTGGGTGACCTGCGGGTGGTCGTGAACTGTGCCGGCATCGCGACGCCCGGTCGCGTCGTCGGCCGCAAGGGTCCGTTGCCGCTGGCAATGTTCCGGCAGGTGATCGAGGTGAACCTGATCGGCACGTTCAACGTACTCCGGCTGGCGGCCGAGCGGATGATCGCGTTGGAGCCCGGTGAGGACGGTGACCGTGGCGTCGTCGTGATGACCGCGTCGATCGCGGCGTACGACGGCCAGATCGGGCAGGCGGCGTACGCGTCGAGCAAGGGCGGCATCGTCGCGCTCACGTTGACGGCGGCGAGAGACCTTGCGGACAAGGGGATCCGGGTCGTGACGATCGCGCCCGGCACGATGGAGACGCCGATGCTCGCCGGACTTCCGGAGGAGACGCGGGCGGTGCTCGAGCAGCAAGTCCCGCACCCGTCGCGGCTCGGCAAGCCGTCGGAGTACGCCGCGCTGGTGCGGCATATCCTCGACAACCAGCTGCTGAACGGCGAGGTCATCCGCCTCGACGGCGCACTGCGGATGCCGCCGCGTTGATCCGCGTTCCCGCGATCCTGCTGCGTGCGGGATCGCCGTTCGTCCAACTGTGGTGGCGGATCCGGCGACCGACCACGTTCGGCGTGAAAGCCCTTGTACGGCAGGCGGACGGCCGCTTCCTCGTCGTCCGCCACTCCTACGGCGACACCCGCCGCTGGGCGTTACCCGGCGGCGGCTACAAGCCCGCGCGCGAAACGCCCGCGGAGGCGGCTGCGCGCGAGCTCCACGAGGAGCTGGGCCTTGTGCTCGCCCCGGAATCCTTCACGGTCCTGGACACCACCGTCACCACGTTGGAAGGCAAACACGACACCCTCACGATCCTCACGGCGTCCGCGACGTCTGAAGCCTTCGCCCTCTCACCAGAGCTCGCCGAGGCCCGCTGGCTGACGGATCTCGACGAGCTCGGTGACGCGCCGCTCTCCCAGTGGCTGCTGAGAGCGCTGGCTCGCGCGAGCTGAAGTTGCCGCCTCACACCGTGCCGGGTCACCACTCGGCGAATGAACCGTCTTCGTGGCGGAGGATCGGTGAGCGCCAGCGGTGCGGATTCGCGGCGGCCTCGCGGACTACCTCTTCATTGACCTCGATCCCCAGCCCGGGTCCAGTCGGGCGCTCCACATGCCCGTCCGTGAAGGTGAACACGCCAGGATCCACCAGGTAGTCGAGCAGCTCGTTCCCGCCGCCGTACTCGATGCCCAGGCTCTGTTCCTGGATCAGGAAGTTCGGTGTCGCGAAGTCGATCTGCAGGCTCGCCGCCAGCGTGATCGGCCCGAGCGGGCAGTGCGGCGCGACATTCACGTCGTACGCCTCGGCCATCGCGGCGATCCGCCGTACTTCGGAGACGCCGCCGGCATGCGAGATGTCCGGCTGCGCGACCGCGATCCCGGTCGTCAATACATCCCGGAAGTCCCAGCGGGAGAACAACCGCTCGCCAGTGGCGATCGGAATACTGGTCGACTCCGTGATCCGGCGCAGATCGCGCGAGTACTCCGGCGTCACCGGCTCCTCGACGAACAACGGAAGCAAGGGCTCGAGCAACGGCAGCAGCTGCCGAGTGGCCGCCGTACTCAGCCGCCCGTGGAAGTCGAGCGCGATGTCGACGCCATCGCCGAGCGCAGTCCGCAGCGCCTCGACCCGCGCGGCCATCCGCCGCACCTCGGCGGCACCCGGAATCGGCGGCAGCGCCTCGGACACGTTGATCTTCACCGCGGCGAACCCGCTCGCGACCTTGGCCTGCGCATCGTCGACAAGAGCAGCGTTGTCGACCCCGTGCGCCCACGTGTACATCCGGACCCGGTCACGCACCGGCCCGCCAAGCAGTTCATGCACCGGTACGCCGTGATGCCGCCCCTTGATGTCCCACAAGGCTTGGTCGATGCCCGCCAGTGCACTCGACAGCACTGCACCGCCGCGATAGAACCCGCCCTTGGCCAGCACCTGCCAGTGCTCCTCGATCCGCAACGGATCCGTGCCGACCAGGTACTCCATACAGGCCGCAACGGCTCCCTGCACCGCCTCGGCCCGCCCCTCGACGATCGGTTCACCCCAACCGCTGATCCCCTCATCGGTATCGATCCGCAGGAACTGCCACCGCGGCGCGACCAGGAACGTCTCGTAGCCCACAATTTTCACGTTTCAACCCTAGTCAACATCTGCTGTGGAAAACCGCCGGACCGGCTGAGACTTCAGCGGGCCGGTGGGGTGATGGCGCGCGGCGGGTCGAACATGTCGCTTGGTTGGTGCGGTTTGTGGACGCCTTGCTGGACGAGGTCGAGCGTGATCGCGTCGGCACGCCGCTGGGTTCTTCCGTCGTCGGTCGCGAAGGTTCCGTCGACCGAGCAGTAGTCGGAGGTGATCCAGACCGGGTACGACGTGGCGCCGGTGTGCAAGGTGACGACGAAGGTGCGTTGGTTGATGTTGCCGCACCCCTTGGCGCGAGCCGGCGGCGGCCCTTCGGGCGAATCGTTCACTCGTCGTGCGAAGGCTGAGGCCGGTCCGGCGGCGAGGTCGGTTCCCGCGATCAGCGTGCCTCGCCAGTACTCGCACACGCCGGCCGAGGTGAACCGCTCGTTCGCCTTCAGCCCGGTGCCGTGCGGGTCGGGGAGGGTCGGCGTGCAGCCGTAGTAGTCGGTGCCAGTGATCGGGCGGGCGGAGTCGACGATGCGGCGGCGGAGCGTGTCGTCGTTCGTCAGCACGCTGATCTTCGTCCCGCCGACGAGCCGGGTCTCTTCGGTCCACCCCCCGTCGTAGTGCTTGATTCCGGGCGCCTGCACGTCGTCGAACCAGAGATACGGCTGCCGTTTGTTCAGTGGCAGTACGGCGTACTCGCAGGTGTACCAGCTCTTGCTGAGCCAGCCGCTCAACCGTCCGATCGAGGGGACGGCCGAGTTTGCGAACGTCGTACAGGGTGCCGGCCCGGAGATGTACTGCGTCCACCTCGTCGGCACCTGCACCTGCACCGTCTTGTACGACTCCCAGCGCCATCCGGCAGCGGGCGGGCCCGGCCGGCTGACCTGCGGGTCGGTCCGCAGCCCCGAGGTCAGGGTGTGTGTCGCGACGATCGCAGTAGCGACCGCAGCGGCCGCTACAACGACAGCGCCGACCGCGCGGCTGGTGCGGCGACGGCGCAGGCGGGCGTGTACGCCGGCCAGGAGGTTGTCGTCGGTGGGAGCGTCCGCGGCGTGCTTCGACAGGCTGTCGGCGATGAGTTGCTCGGAGCGGTCCATCAGCGCTGGACCTCCTCGGTTTCGATGGTGGTGCGGAGGCTTGCCAGCGCACGATGGATCTGCGAGCGGACGGTGCTGGGGGAACAGTCCAGGATCACAGCTATCTCCGCGTCCGGGAGATCCTCGTAGTAGCGCAGTACGACGGCTGCTCGTTGTTTCGCGGGCAGCGTCGCGCACAACGCCCAGACCGCGTCGTGTTCGGCCTGGTTGACGGCGTGATCCGGCGCTGCGGCCGACGTACCGGGTTCTCGGTCGGGGATTCGCGGCGGAAGAAGCGGCGCCAGCGGGAGATGTCGGCGTTGACGATGCAGCGGCGTACGTAGGCTTCCGGATCTTGGGCGCGGCAGATCTTCGACCAGCGTGAGTACGCCGCGATCAGGGCGTCCTGGACCGCTTCCTCCGCGCGGTTGTGGTCGCGCGTGACCAGGTACGCGAACCGCAGCAGCGCACCGCCGCGCTGAGTGACCCAGTCGTCGAAGTCGGGTGTCTCCATCCGGCACCTCCCACCCTGATCACGTCACGGAGGCCCGGAACGTTGCAAACCTCAGTCGGGCTCGGGGAGAGACGGTGTCGGCAGCGCGAGCTTCTCGTCCGGCTTGGCGGCCAGTACGTCGTTCACGTACGAGCGGGCCGCTTCCATCGTGTCGACCTCGTGGCCGGCCTGTTCGGACAGGAACCAGCGATGTTCGAGGACCTCGTGGAAGACCTCGGCGGGTTCGAGCTTGCGGTTCAGGTTGCGGGGGACCGAGCGGACGACGGGCTCGAAGACATCGGTCAGCCACTGGTGGGCGACGATCTCCTCGTCCTCGTTCTGCTGGTCGGTCGCGGCGGCGAACGCGTCCAGGTCGTTGAGCAGCCGGCGCGCCTGGTTCTCCTCGACGTCCAGTCCGGTGAGGCGGAGCAGGCGGCGGGAGTGGTGGCCGGCGTCGACGACCTTCGGCTGGATCCGGACCTGGCTGCCGTCCCAGTCGGTGATGATGTCGATCTCGGCGACGTCGAAGCCGAGCTCGTTCAGCCGCCGGATCCGCGAGTCCAGCCGGTGCATCTCGTCGGTGGCGAACTCCTCCGGGGCGGTCAGCTCGGCCCAGAGCGCCTCGTACCGCTTCTGGATCGACTCGACCGTTTCCTGCGGGTCGATCGACTCGTCGAGCAGACCGCCCTCCTGCAGGTCGAGCAGCTCACCGAACAGGTTGATCTCCGCGGTGTACAGATCGTGTGCCCGCTGCCCGTCGGAGATGTCCTGGTGCAGCTCACCGGTCTCGGCATCCACCAGGTACGCCGCAAAGGCGCCGGCGTCACGTCGGAACAGGGTGTTGGACAGCGAGCAGTCACCCCAGAAGAACCCGAGCAGGTGCAGCCGGACGATCAACGCGACCAGCGCGTCGATCAGCCGGTTGACCGTGTCCGGCCGGAGCGTGCTGGAGAACAGTGCGCGGTACGGCAGCGAGAACTGAAGGTGCCGGGTGATCAGGATCGAGTCGATCGGCTCGCCGTCGCGGTCGACCCGGTCGGTGATCACGCCGACGGGCTCTACCGACGGTGCCTCGAGGCGTTCGAGGTCGCGGAGCAGCCGGTACTCGTGCATCGCCAGATGCTCGAGGACCTCCTTGATCGCGTACACCGTGCCGTTGACCCGGACGAAGCGGACGACGTGCCGCGAGATACCGCGCGGCAGCGCGACGAGCTGGTCCTCCGGCCAGTCCTCGAGCGGGACGTCCCAGGGGAGCGACAGCAGGCCGGTATCCGGGCGGGTGGCGACGAATCGGGGCACAGCTCCCAGTCTGTCAGGAATCCTGAGGGTTCAGCGAGGTACGCAAGTGCTTGCAAATTCTTGCGTGATTAGGCGTAGAGTTTGCGCCATGACACGACGACTTGCAGAGGTGGCCAAGAAGGTCGGCGTCAGCGAAGCCACCGTGAGCCGCGTCCTGAACGGGAAGCCGGGCGTGTCCGAGGCGACCCGTGAAGCGGTGCTCACCGCACTCGATGTCCTGGGGTACGAGCGTCCCACACAGCTTCGCGGTGATCGTGCCCGGCTGGTCGGTCTGGTCCTGCCGGAGTTGCAGAACCCGATCTTCCCCGCGTTCGCCGAGGTCGTCGGCGGCGCGCTCGCGCAGCAAGGTTTCACCTCCTTGCTCTGCACCCGGACGGTCGGTGGCGTGTCCGAGGCCGACTACGTGGATCTGCTCCTCCAGCAGCAGGTGTCCGGGGTGGTGTTCGCCGGCGGTTTCTACGCGCAGGCGGACGCGCCGCACCAGCACTACGAGCTGATCCAGGAGCGCAAGCTGCCGACCGTGCTGGTCAACGCTGCCGTCGACCACCTTGGGTTCCCGCAGGTCTCGTCGGACGACTACGTCGCCGCGGAGATGGCGATCGGGCACCTGCGGGCGCTCGGCCACCTGCGGATCGGGATGGTTCTCGGCCCGCGCGACCACATCCCCTCACGGCGGAAGCTCGAGGCGTACCTCGCCGCGGACGAGGCCGATCCGAAGCTCGTCGAGCACACGATGTTCTCGCTCGAGGGCGGGCACGCGGCCGCGACCCGGCTGGTGAACGCCGGCGTCACCGGCATCGTCTGCGCCAGCGACATCCTCGCGCTCGGCGCGATCCGCGCCGTCCGGCGAGCCGGCCTGAGTGTCCCGGGCGAGGTTTCGGTGATCGGGTACGACGACTCCGCGATGATGAACTGCACCGACCCGCCGCTCACCACCGTCCGCCAGCCGATCGACGCGATGGGCCGCGCCGCGGTCGACATGCTGGTCGCCCTGATCGAGCGCGCCGTCGTACCCGCCGACGAACTGCTCTTCGAGCCCGAGCTCGTCGTCCGCGCATCCACCGCACGGGCCCGGATCTAGACGTCACGCAGTACCCCGGCAGCCGCTGACCGCTCTGGTCGGCGGCTGCTGTCGTTTGCCCTCTGCTGGGTAATCTCCCACGAGAAGTCACGTTTTTGCAATCTCAGATCGAAGTATTGCGATCATGCGTCCAGTTCCCTACGGTGTCCACACGATCCGAGGGAGAGGGTGGAAATGACGACAACGCGCCGCGGGCTCAGCCTGCTGCTGGTTGCGGGACTCGGGCTGGTGGCCGCGTCCTGCGGGTCGGACGACGGAAACAAGCCGGCCGCTGGGGGAGCGTCGGACGGACCGGTGACGATCACGGTCGGCTGCGAGCCGCCGAAGAGCAATCCGAAGGAGCGCGAGGCCTGGGAGGCGGACGTCGCCACGTTCCAGAAAGCGCACCCGAACATCACCGTCCAGGGCAAGGACGCGTTCCCCTGCATCAACCCCGACACGTTCCAGGCGAAGCTGGCCGGCGGCACGCAGGAGGATCTCTTCTACGTCTACTACACCGACGTCCGGAAGATCATCGAGAAGAAGCAGGCCGCCGACATCAGCCAGTACGTCGGCAGCGTCGGCGCGGTCAAGGATCTGCGTCCGGACGTGATGGGCGTGTTCAAGGACGGCGACAAGACGTACGGGCTGCCGCGCAACAACTACAACATGGGCCTGGTCTACAACCGGAAGCTGTTCACCCAGGCCGGTCTGGACCCGGCCAACCCCCCGAAGACGTGGGAGGAGGTCCGCGACGCGGCGAAGAAGATCGCGGCGCTCGGCCCGGGCTACGTCGGGTACGGCGAGTACTCCGCCGGCAACACGGGCGGGTGGCACTTCGCGGCCGAGCTGTACGCGCGCGGCGGGTCGATGGTGAGCGACGACGGGAAGACCGCCGCGTTCAACAGCGACGAGGGTAAGGCGGTTCTCGAGAACCTGAAGAAGATGCGTTGGGACGACAACTCCATGGGCACGAAGCAGCTGCTCCAGTGGGAGGACCTGATGCGGATGATGGGCGGCGGCAAGCTCGGCATGATGGTCGGCGCGCCGGATGTCGTGCAGTCGGTCAACAACGACTTCAAGGGCAAGTTCGAGGACTACGGCGTCACCGCCGTACCGGAGTCGGACGGGAAGTCGTCGCTGAGCGGTGGCGACGGGTACATGTTCAACCCGAAGGCGTCGCCGGAGAAGATCAAGGCCGGTCTGCAGTGGCTCGAGTTCCACGAGTTGACGCCGGGCAAGGGCCAGTTCGACTACGCGCGGTCGAAGCAGCAGGGTCGCCCGGTCGGTCTGCCGATCCCGGACCTCTACGGAACCAGTGCCCCCGGCAACGAGATCACCGCGTTGCGCAAGCAGTACGCAACGGTCCCGGTCGACAACTTCGCGCCGTACGTCGCTGCCCAGGGCAACATCACCAACAAGCTCGAGCCGCCCAAGGCGCAGGAGCTCTATGCCGTCCTCGACGTCGCGATGTCCGCCGTCCTCACGCGCAAGGACGCCGACATCAACAAGCTCCTGAGTGACGCGGAGAGCAAAGCCAACAAGATCCTCGCGAAGAACACGTGATGGCGACTGCCACCCGAACTCCCGCGCGCCGTCCCCGATTCGCGGGGACGGCGCGCGGTGGGGGAGCGAGCGGCTCCGGAGGCGGGGCGAACGGCGCGGAGCGCGACACGGCAGGCGCCCTGCGGCGAGCGTTCGGGCGGAACCTCACGGCGTACGGATTCCTGTGTGGTGCGCTGATCTGTTTTGCGCTCTTCTCCTGGTATCCGATGATTCGGGAAGTTGTGCTGAGTTTTCAGCAGAACAACTTCGTGGATCCGGGGGTCTGGGTCGGGTTCGACAACTTTCGTACGGTGATTGCGGACCCGGCGTTCCGGTCTGCGTGGTTGAACACGGCGGCTTTCAGCGGATTGGCGTTGGTGATCGGATACGCCGTCCCGTTCGTGCTCGCCGTGGTGCTCAATGAGCTGAAGCACGCCAAGGCGTACCTGCGGTTCGTTGTGTACCTGCCGGTGATGCTCCCGCCGGCGGTCGCCGTACTGCTGTTCAAGTGGTTCTACGACCCGGGCGCCGGCCTCTTCAACCAGGCGCTCGGCGTCGTCCACATCCCGCCGCTGAGCTGGCTGGACTCGACGAGTACGGCGCTCATCAGCCTGGTGATCGTGTCGACCTGGATGAACCTCGGCACCGGAACGCTCATCTACCTTGCTGCGCTGCAGAGCATCCCCGGCGAGCTCTACGAGTCCGCCGAGCTCGACGGCGCCGGGCTGTTCCGGCGGGTCTGGCATGTGACGATCCCGCAGACCAAGCTGATCCTGCTGGTGATGCTGCTCCTGCAGATCGTCGCGACGATGCAGGTCTTCATCGAGCCGTACCTGCTGACCGGCGGCGGCCCGGAGAACGCGACTGTGACGGTCGCCTACCTGATGTACCAGTACGCGTTCAACTTCGGCGACTTCGGCGGCGGCTCCGCGCTCGGCCTGATGCTGATGATCGTGCTGCTGATCTTCTCCACGATCTACCTGCGTGTGTCGCGCGAGGAGGACGCCCGATGAGGACCTTGGTCTCACCGCTCGCACTCCGCACGCCGCGCGGCCGGGTGATCTACTGGACGATCCTCACGGTGACGGTTGTCGGGTTCACCGGCGCGTTCGTGTTCCCGCTCTACTGGATGGTGACGGGCGCGCTCAAGTCACCTGACGAGCTCGCGCAGATCCCGCCCAGCTTCTTCCCGAAACACTTCGACCTGCACGTGTACGTCGACGCGTGGGAGCAGCTCCAGCTCGGTGTCTTCCTGAAGAACACCGTGCTGTACGCCGGCGGCGCATGGCTGTTCACGCTCGCGGTCGACGTCAGCGCGGCGTACGCGTTGTCGAAGCTGCGACCGATCTTCGGGAAGCTGGTGCTCGGCGCGATGCTGGCGACGCTGATGATCCCGCCGATGGTTCTGCTGCTTCCGACGTACCTGGTGGCGAAGGACCTGCCGATCTTCCACGCCGACCTGCTGAACACCCCGTGGGCGATTTGGTTGCCGGCGGCAGCGAACGGGTTCTTCGTGTTCCTGCTGAAGCGGTTCTTCGACTCGATCCCGCGGGAGCTGCTGGAGGCCGCCGAGATCGACGGTGCTTCACCCGCGAGGATCCTGTGGTCGATCGTGCTGCCGGTCTCCCGCCCGATCATCGGAGTCGTGTCGATCCTGTCCGTGGTCACGGTCTGGAAGGACTTCGTCTGGCCGCTCCTGGTCCTCCCGGAAACCGACAAGATGTCCATCAGCGTAGGCATCGCGTCCCTCTCGGCCCAGATGCCCCAGAACGTCCTCATAGCCTCACTGGTCATCGCCAGCCTGCCCACGATCATCGTGTTCTTCATCTTCCAGCGAAGCATCATGGCAGGCCTAACAGCCGGAAGCCTCAAAGGATGAAAGAACCCCGCCCTCGCTCCGCTCGGGGCGGGGAAAGAGAGGAGCCGGCCCCGGCACGGGTCGGGTTGGACCCGACCCAGGTCGGACTGGAGGGAGAGGAGCCGGCCCTGCGGCGTCGGGGTGGATCCCCCGCCGGGTCGGGCGGGGGCGAGGGGTTGGCCCCTGGGGTCGGGTTGGACCGGGCCCCGGGGTCGGGGTGGTGGGAGCGGAGCTGGCCCCTGGGGGTCGGTTGGACCCGGCTCAGGTCGGGGGGGTGGGAGAGGAACCGGCACTGCGGGGTCAGGTTGGACCCGGCGCAGGTCGGGCTGGTGGGAGAGAAGCCGACCCTGCGGGGTCGGGTTGGATCCCCCGCCGGGTCGGGCGGGGGCGAGGGGTTGGCCCCTGGGGTCGGGTTGGACTCGGCTCAGCTCGGGGTGGTGGGAGAGGAGCCGGCAATGTGGGTCGGGTTGGGCATGAATAGACATCACCGGCCCGAGCGGAGCGAGGGGCGGTTGAGAGGAGATCTTGTGGGTGACGAGTGGTGGCGTGGGGCTGCGATTTATCAGGTCTATTTGCGGAGTTTTGCGGATGGTAACGGGGACGGGGTTGGGGATCTGGCTGGGCTGCGGGCGAAGTTGGCGTATCTGGCTGAGCTTGGTGTGGATGCGATCTGGTTGAACCCGTGGTACCCGTCGCCGATGGCCGACGGTGGGTACGACGTTGCCGACTACCGGGCGATCGACCCGGCGTTCGGCACGCTGGAGGAGGCCGAGGCGTATATCGCGGAGGCTCACGCGCTGAACATCCGGACGATCATCGACATCGTGCCGAACCACGGCTCCGACCAGCAGGACTGGTTCGTCGAGGCCCTCCGTGCCGGCCCGGGGTCGCCGGAGCGTGAGAGGTTTCTGTTCCGCCCCGGCCGCAACGATGGTCCGCCCAACGACTGGCAGTCGATCTTCAACGGGCCGGCGTGGACACAGGTCGAGGACGGTGAGTGGTACTTGCACCTGTTTGCGCCCGAGCAGCCCGACTTCAACTGGCGGAACCCGGAGGTTGTCGAGGAATTTCACGACATCCTCCGGTTCTGGCTGGATCGTGGCGTCGACGGGATCCGGATCGACAGCGCCGCCGTACTGTTCAAGGACCTGGACAGCGTCGAGGAGTCGTACACCGACCACGACGAAGTACATGAGATCTATCGCGGCTGGCGGCACCTCACCGATCAGTACGACGGGCGCTTCCTCGTCGGGGAGATGTGGATGCCCGACCAGGAACGGTTCGCGCTGTACCTGCGGCCGGACGAGATGCAGACCGCGTTCAACTTCGACTTTCTGTCGCGCCCGTGGGAGGCCGACGAGCTACGCGCCTCCATCGACCTGACGCTGTCGACGCACGTACCGATCGGGGCACCCCCGACCTGGGTGCTGTCGAACCACGACGTGACGCGCCCGGTGACGAAGTACGGACGACCGGACACCTCGTTCTCGCACCAGGATCGCAAGCATGGAATGCCGACCGATCTGGTGCTGGGCGAGCGCCGTGCCCGCGCGGCCGCCCTCCTCGCCATGGCGCTTCCCGGGAGCCTCTACGTCTATCAGGGCGAAGAGCTGGGGTTAGCCGAGGTGGAGGATCTGCCGGACGAGCTCCTGCAGGATCCGATCTTCGCGCGCTCGGGAGGCGCCGACCGCGGCCGGGATGGTTGCCGAGTGCCCCTACCTTGGTCCGGGAAGGAACCGCCGTTCGGCTTCGGAGCCGGTACGCCGTGGCTTCCGCAGCCGGCGGACTGGAAGAACCTGACGGTCGAGTCCCAGCACGATGACCAGAACTCGATGCTGGCCCTGTACCGCACCGGACTACGGATCCGACGCGAACTGCTGGGCGACGGCACCTTGTCCTGGGTCGAATCTGCCGCCGACGTACTGGCGTTCCGGCGGGAGAACCTGACCTGCGTGACCAACCTCAGCGCCGACCCGATCGACCTGCCGCCGCACGAGGAGGTGCTGCTGAGCAGCATCCCCCTCGACGACGGCAAGCTTCCGGCCGACGCGACCGCCTGGGTCAGGTGAGCGAACGGAACCGACGCAACCGCAGGCTGTTGGACACGACGAACACCGAGCTGAAGGCCATCGCGGCCCCGGCCAGCATGGGGTTCAACAGGCCGGCGGCGGCGAGCGGCAGCGCCAGCACGTTGTAGGCGAAGGCCCAGAACAAGTTGCCCTTGATCGTGCGCAACGTACTGCGGGACAGCCGAATGGCATCCACAGCCGCCCGCAAATCGCCGCGCACCAGTGTCAGATCGCTTGCTTCGATCGCCACGTCGGTGCCGGTGCCCATGCTCAGGCCGAGGTCGGCCTGGGCGAGGGCGGCCGCGTCGTTGACGCCGTCACCGATCATCGCGACCACGCGACCCTCGTCCTGCAGCTTCTTCACCGCGTCGACCTTGCCGGCCGGCAGTACTTCGGCGATCACGTCGTCGATCCCGACCTCACCGGCAACCTTCAACGCAACTGCTTCGTTGTCGCCAGTCAGCAGCACCGGCCGCAGGCCGAGCTCGCGCAACTGAGAGATCGCCTGCACCGATGTGGGTTTCACAGTGTCCGCAACAACCAGCACGGCCCGCGCAACCCCGTCCCACCCGACCGCAACCGCCGTACTGCCTTCCGCTTCCGCGTGCTCTTTCGCGTGCGCGAGGTCGTCAGGCAGGTGCTGGCTCCACTCCTCCAACAACCGCGTCCGCCCGACGAGCACGGCATGCCCGTCGACGATCCCTTGCACCCCGAGACCTTCGACGTTCCCGAAGTCCTCGACCTCCGGCAGCTTTCCGGCGGCTGATGCAGCCCGGGCGACGGCCTGCGCGATCGGGTGCTCCGACGAGTGCTCCAGCGCGCCGGCCAACCGCAGTACCTCGGCCCGGTCCTGACCGGGAGCCAGTAGTACGTCGACCAGCTCCATCCGGCCCGTGGTCACCGTGCCCGTCTTGTCCAGTACGACGGTGTCGACGCGCCGCGTGGACTCCAGCACCTCCGGGCCCTTGATCAGGATGCCCAACTGCGCGCCCCGACCGGTACCGACCATCAAGGCGGTCGGCGTGGCCAGCCCCAACGCACACGGGCAGGCGATGATCAGTACGGCGACTGCCGCCGTGAACGCGACCTCGACCGGCGAACCGTTGCCCAGCCAGAAGCCGAGCGTCGCCAGCGCAAGCCCGATCACGATCGGCACGAAGATCCCGGACACCTTGTCGGCAAGGCGTTGTACGGCGGCCTTCCCGTTCTGCGCGTCCTCCACCAACCGCGCCATCTGCGCCAGCTGAGTATCCGCGCCGACTCGCACAGCCCGTACGACGAGCCGACCGCCGGCATTGACGGTCGCACCAACGACCGCGTCACCCGCGCCGACCTCGACCGGCACGGATTCGCCGGTCAGCATCGATGCGTCGACCGCACTGCTGCCGGTCACGATCACGCCGTCGGTCGCGATCTTCTCGCCTGGCCGGACCACGAACTCGTCACCCACGACCAGTTGGTCGGCGGGGATTCGGGTCTCCGTACCGTTGCGCAGTACGGCGACGTCCTTCGCCCCGAGCTCCAGCAGGGCGCGCAACGCGGCACCGGAGCGACGCTTGGCCCGCGCCTCGAAGTACCGCCCGGACAGAATGAACACGGTGACCGCGGTCGCCACCTCGAGGTAGATCTCCTCGGCACCGCTGCCGCGCGACGGGATCAGCGTGAAGGGCATCTTCATGCCGGGTTCGCCCGCCGAGCCGAGGAACAACGCGTACAGCGACCAGAGGAACGAGCTCACGACGCCCAGCGAGATCAGCGTGTCCATCGTCGTCGCGGCGTGCCGCAGGTTCGTCCAGGCGGCCTTGTGGAACGGCCAGGCCGCCCACGTGACCACCGGGAACGCCAGCGTCAGCGACGCCCACTGCCACGAGTCGAACTGCAGCGCCGGGATCATCCCGAACGCGACCACCGGCACCGTGAGCACAATGCTCGCGATCAGCCGCTCCCGCAGGGGTTTCAGCTCATCCGGCTCCTCGGCCTCGGTCGAGACGGCCGGCGTCGGCAAGGCCGCGGTGTAGCCGGTCTTCTCGACGGTGGCGACCAGATCGTCGGTCGAGACGCCGTCGGGGTACGTCACCTTCGCCTTCTCGGTGGCGTAGTTGACGGTCGCTGTGACGCCGTCCATCCGGTTCAGCTTCTTCTCGACGCGGGCGGCGCAGGAGGCGCACGTCATCCCGCCGATGATGAGCTCAACGGACTGGTTGCTCATGTTCGTGTGCCTCCTCTTCATGCGCGGTGGATGCCGGTACGGCGGTCGGCGGGGTGATCGTGGTGCCGGTCGAGTCGACGTGCACCGTGAACTCCGCGGTGTGTACGGCGCCGGCATGCTGGAAGTCCAGGAACAGGCTGTACGTGCCCGCGGTCGGGAACGTCGTCATGAAGTCGATCGACGGGCCGCCCTTCATCCCCGGCTCGGCGTGCTGCGCCGGGTGGTTGTGCAGGTAGGCCAGGTCGCCGCTGCGCAGCGAGACCAGGTGCCCGAAAGCGCCCAAGTACGGTTGCAGGTCGGTGATCGGCTTGCCGTTCTTGCTGATCTTGAACGTCAGTTGCGATTCCTTGCCCGCAACCGGCGTGCCGGCGAGCGTGACGTCGTACCCGTGGATGCTGGTGACGGCGGCCGGCTCGTTCAGGGGGACCGGGACATATAGCCCGGTGACGTTGACGTCCGTGCCGAGCGTGATGTTCTTGTCGAGGCCGGCCGGCTGGAAGTCGGCGTACAGCCGCCACGTCCCGCCGGCGGTGAACGTGAACGGGATGCTCCACGTCCCGTCCGCCGCCAAGGTCGGGTGCACGTGGTGGAAACCGGACAGATCGCGCCGTACGACGATCAGGTGCAGGTCCTTCTCATGCGTCTTCGTGTACTGCGTGACCGGCTTGCCGTCCGGCCCTTTGATGGTGAAACGCAGTGCGGTCTTCGTCCCGGCGGTGAAGAACGTCGACGCCGGGGCGAGCGTGTACCCGGCGTCGGACACCGCGAGCCCCGGCAGTTGCCCGCCGGCGTCGTGTCCGCCCATGTCGCTCATCCCCATCTCCTGCGATTGCGAAGGTGCGTCGGCCGCCGCGATCGGATCGACCGCGGTGCCGATGCCGTACGCCGCCCCAAAGGCGAGCGCCAGGGCACCGGCGAACGCGCCGAGCCGGAGCGCAGCGGCCCGGCTCACGACGCCGCCAGTTCGTAACCCGCCTCGTCGACGGCCTCGCGTACGGCGGCCTCGTCGAGCGCGGACTCACTCGTCACATGCACCGCGGAGGTGCCACCCGCGACGAGATCAATCGTCACGTCCTGCACACCCACGAGTTTGCTCAGCTCCTCGGTGACCGCGGACGTGCAGTGCGCGCAGGTCATACCGGACACGGAGTAAGTGGTGGTGGTCATATCAGCTGCTCCTTGAGTAATTAGCTACGAACCAAGCGGGCGATCACGTCGAGCGACTAGCCACGACCAGTCGGACGATCGCGTCGAGTGATTGCTACGAGTCAGGTGGGCTCCGAGTGCTTAGCTACGGACCCGGGGCCTATCGCGTCGAGTGATTGGTACGAGGCAGGTGGGCGATGGCTCCGAGTGCTCAGCTACGGACCAGGGGCCCATCGCTTCGAGTGATTGCTACGAATCAGGCGATGGCTCCGAGTGATTAGGTAGGAATCAGGCGGGCTATCGCGTCGAGGGACTAGCTACGAACCAGGCGGGCGATCGCGTCGGAGGCCTCGCGGACCTTCTCCTCGGCCTCCGGACCACCCTTCTGCGCGGCCTCGACCACGCAGTGCGAGAGGTGCTCGTCGAGCAGTTCGAGCGAGAACGACTGCAACGCCTTCGTGGCCGCCGACACCTGAGTCAGGATGTCGATGCAGTACTTGTCCTCCTCGACCATCCGCTGCAGACCGCGAATCTGCCCCTCGATCCGCCGCAGCCGCTTCAGGTGACTGGTCTTCTCAGCGGTGTAACCGTGTACGTGCTCGTCGCTCATCTCAAACTCCTCAGCTACCCCTCGGGGGTATGTCGATCACCAAAAAGTACCCCCTATGGGTATCGAATGCAAGTCCTGATCAATACCTGTAGGGGGTATTTATGGGGAGGTGGTCTGCCCCACGCGCGCTACGCGGGCGCTTGCCTCGTCGCGACGCTCCTCACCGCACCCGCTCCACGCGCTCCCACCCGCCCTCCGGCTGCCGCCGGTGTGTATTCCGGCTTATCGCCGGGGTGGCGAGCTGCCGCTCGCGGCGACTGCTTAGTCGAGCTGGTTGGTTGCGGCGGGCTGGTTGGCGGTGGAGGTGGTTGATCCCACGCGTGCTCCGCGTACGCTTTCCTCGGCGCTGCGCTCCTCGGCGCGCCCGCTTCGCGCGCTCCCGCCCGCCCTCCGGCTGCCGCCGGCATTTCTTCGGGCTTATCGCCGGAGTGGCGAGCTGCCGCTCGCGGCGACTGCTTAGTCGAGCTGGTTCGTCGCGGCGGGCTGCTGGGCGGTGGAGGTGGTTTCTCCCACGCGTGCTGCGCGGTCGCCTCTCCTCGCTACGCTCCTCGGCGCGCCCGCTTCGCGCGCTCCCGCCCACCCTCCGGCTGCCGCCGGCGTGTCTTCGGGCTTATCGCCGGGGTGGCGAGCTGCCGCTCGCGTCGACTGCTGAGTCGAGCTGGTTCGTTGCGGCGGGCTGGTTGGCGGTCGACGTGGTTGATCCCACGCGTGCTGCGCAGGTGCTTTCCTCGGCGCTGCGCTCCTCGGCGCGCCCGCTTCGCGCGCTCCCGCCCGCCCTCTGGCTGCCGCCGGCGGTTCTTCCGGTTTATCGCCGGGGTGGCCAGCTGCCGCTCGCGTCGACCGCTAGGTGAACCTGGTTCGTCGCGGCAGAGCTCGTTTGTGGCGGAGCTGGTTTGCCGCGCGCTACGCAAGCGCGTCTCCTCGCCGCGAGGACCGGCGCGGGCTGAGTGCTTGCCCGGGGTGCCTCGGGAGGGATGGCCTCGGACTACACGTCCGCCCTCGCAACGGCATCCGTTCACCGCCTGCAGCTTCACCCGACACGTCCGCCGCTTGCAGCGAATGCGTAGCGCGGGCGGGCAATTTGATCCAAGATTGAACGGACTTGCTGGCCAACTGAAGGAGCTGCTTGTGAACGCGCGTCCGCCACTCCCGCCTTTCACCCGGGAGACCGCCATCCAGAAGGTTCGCGCCGCGGAGAATGCGTGGAACAAGCAGGATCCGGAGGCGGTGTCGCTTGCTTATACGCCGGACACCTACTGGCGGAACCGGGATGTCTTCGTGAACGGACGGGCCGAGGTCGTCGAGTTCTTGACGCAGAAGTGGGCTCGTGAGCTGGACTATCGCCTGATCAAGGAGCTCTGGGCGTTCACCGACGACCGGATCGCGGTCCGCTTCGTCTACGAGTCGCACGACGCAGCCGGCCAGTGGTACCGCTCGCACGGCAACGAGAACTGGGAGTTCGACGAGAACGGCTTGATGCGCGTCCGGCGCGCCAGCATCAACGACCAGGTGATCGCCGAGTCCGACCGGCTGTTCCACTGGGACGCGCCAGGCCCACGCCCGGACGACCACCCGGGCCTCACCGAACTGGGCCTCTAATCAACGTCGCCTATGTGATCCGCCGACAGATGTCCGCCAACTGATGCGCAACTGGCAGAAATCACCCGGCGCGCCGGCCAACGTACGGATCGGCCGAGAAGAGTGCAGTTTCGTACGGCGTATGTCGCGGCTCTATAGCGGCAGAAGTGGCGCCGCAAGGCGGCTCCTGTGCTGCCATGCGTCATATGAATCGACCTGTCCGGGGAATCCGCCATGTGCGAAGGCATTGTTGAGATAGGCGACGAACGGCATCGTCGTCTCGCCCACCCACAGGCCGTCGACGCAACCGTCCGGAACCACCACTCCGTACGGCGGGCCGCCGCTGGTGTTGTCCTTCGTGAGTCTGTCTGGCGACATCGGCAGACAGAACAAGTCGCGGTCGTCGTCTGATTGTGCTTGTGCCTCGAGCCAGAAGTCGTAGTCGCTTGCGAAGTATTCGCGAAGGGGGTCGGTCGGGTACCGCATGCCTTCAAGGTCGATGACCAGCGGATCGGCCCCTGTTGCCTCGGGCCATTCGGGGTGCGTTCCCACGAGCCACACGTCGGCGACGATCCTCAACCAAGAGAGCAGAGTCATCGGCACCGAACCGAAGTGCTCGACCAGCCACCGCGCCTGTCCCTCAGCGTTCCCGCTCGCTGGAAAGAACGGGACTTCTGGCTCCTCTCGGTCGTCGTTGGAGTGGAAGCGGTAGCCCTCAGCGGTCAGCTGCTCGACGAGAACCTCGACGTTTCGACGAGCCCGCCGGGCCATCTCATCGCAGACAAGCTGGGCGCCTTCACGTTGCGCTTCGTCGAGCCGCGCACCCAGTTGGCGAATCTCGTGCCAGACAATCGCGCGATCGCCGGCCCTGTATCGCTCCAGCCAACTCTCAGGCTCGGAATTCCGCACATCCATGCCGCCATCCTGGCGGAATTCGAGCTCACAGGTGCCCGCGGCGTAATACAACGCGCCGATCTAGCCGCGATCCCTGCCGTCGCACCGTTGCAGATCACCTGGCGGACGAGTGTCGCACCCCAGTCGACGGAGGACATCAAGCGACCGATTGTGATCCGACACAGATGTGCGACACATGTCCGCCACCTGATGTGCGACAGGCTAGAAGTCGGTCCGCGTGTCGGAGCGTGCGGAGCTGCCGATGGTCGAGCGTTCATGTTGGCCTGGGGTTCGCGCCGCAAAGCACGTGCTACGTGCTTGGTCTAGTGCAGGAGCATCTTGTCGTAGAAGTTCCTGATCCAGGCTTCGAAGCCGGCCGGGTCAAGGCCCCGCCCGAGGGTGAGGCTCCGGTAGGTGGCGGGGTCTGTGGCGATCCAGAAGACCTCTTCGGCGTAGCGCTGGCCGACGTGGGCCGGCATGCCTGGTTTGGCCAGCAGCGTGGCAGCGGCCCAGTGGACGCCGGCGCGGCGGTTGTCGCACATATGCCCCCAGAGCGTGGCGACATCCTCGTGGGCGGGTGCGGCCTGCTCGGCGACCCAGAAGATCGATGCGGCGCGCTCGCTGATGGCATGGGCGTGGCGAGCATGGAGGTCGAGCATCGTGGGCGCGTCAGGTGCGGCCTGCATGGCTGCTACGGAATCGCGACCCAAGATCGGGACTGGCCGCAGGTCTCCGGCGATGGCGTAGTCGACCACTTCCTTGAGCAGCTCGGCCTTGGTGCGGTGGAGTGCCTCGACGGTCTTGAGAGACACGCCGGCCTGCTCCGCGATACCGCGCATCGTGGCGCCTGACCAGCCGAGGCGCTCGAAGACGTCCATCGCGGCGGCGGCGATCGCCTCGCGGGTGCGCGCGGCAGCGGCCGCCCGTTGCGGTGCGTGGTAGGGGCGCTTCTGGGGGTTGACGGGGTCGCTCATATTCATTAGGGTCAGGGCCTATCAGAGTTGAGTAGGGTTCGACCCTATCAGATGGGCGAGCCGAGGGGGGAACCGTCATGACCGGCAGCGTCGACCGCAGTATCGACAGTGGAGCGACCGCGCTGTGTGCTCACAGCTTGGACGCCATGGCCACTGGTAGCCGCGACGATTTCGAGCGCATCTACCATCCGGAAGCGGTCAATCGCGAGGCGACCGTCGAGCCGCCACCCACCCGAGAGCCTGGTCCAGCCGGGTTCTACGCCACCGCCGAGTGGCTACGCGGAGCCTTCGGTGGCCTGCACTTCGAGATCCACGAAACAGCCGAGCAGGATGACCTCGTGGTCCTGCACGTGACGATGTCGGGCCACCACATCGGTGACTTCGTCAACTACCAGCCGGGCTCCACCGTCGTTGACTCCGTCATGCCGCCCACCGGCAAGCCCTTCGCCATCACCCAGACCCACTGGTTCCGTACCCGGGACGGGCTGATCACCGAGCACTGGGCAAACCGCGACGACCTCGCCATGGCCAGACAAGCCGGGTGGGTGCCGCCCTCACCGACCTTCCTGCTGCGCGCGGCACTCGCCAAGAGGCGTGCCCAGAAGCGCCCAACCTGACACCAGCCGATCCATGACGTCCGGCGAACCGGCCTGCCAGACACCATCGGCAGGCCGGCACGACGAACGTCCTTATCTGCCGCGATCCGCGTTTTCGGCTGTCGCAGATTACCTTGCGGACGTGTGTCGCCCACCTGTCGACGGAGGACATCAAGCGACGCGATGTACTGCGGAGTTGACCGCCTATGGATCAAGTTCGCGTCTTCGGCGTTGAGTGGGTGAGCCAATGCTGCATGCCACAGGTTCAGAGCTGAGACGCGTACCGCGGACACGGTGAGCAGCGCTGCAAGGAGGCGCGACGCGTAGCACGCCGGGCCGGACACCTCGATCGGCGGCCACGTCCGACGCCGACGAAGCAGGTCCACTAAGCAGTCACCGCGAGCGGTAGCTCGCCACTCCGGCGGTAAGCCGGCAAATGTCGGCGGCAGCCGACGGGCGGGTGGGAGCGGGCGAAGCGGGTGCGCCGAGGAGCATCGCGACGAGGCAAGCGGCTGCGTAGCGCGCGTGGGGTGGACCAGCTCCACCACCCAGCACGCCCCAACCGCGCCGGACCAGGTCCGCTTAGCAGTCAGTGCGAGCGGTAGCTCGCCACTCCGGCGGTAAGCCGGCAAATGTCGGCGGCAGCCGACGGGCGGGTGGGAGCGGGCGAAGCGGGTGCGGTGAGGAGCATCGCGACGAGGCAAGCGCCTGCATAGCACGCGTGGGGCACGCCAGCTCCACCACTCAGCACGCCCCAACCGCGACGGACCAGGTCCGCTTAGCAGTCAGTGCGAGCGGCAGCGAGCCACCCCGGCGATGAGCCGGAAGGAACGCCGGCGGTAGCCGGAGGGTGGGCGGGAGCGCGCGGAGCGGGCGCGCCGAGGAGCGTCGCGACGAGGAGAGCGCCTGCGTAGCGCGCGTGGGGAACTCACCTGATCACGAACAAAGGTGTCAGGCTGTGCGTCTGCTGTCTGACGAAAGGGGTGTGGATGTCCGACGTGGCCATCAGTACGCGTGGGTTGCGTAAGACGTATCGGACCCGGCGGGGGCGCAAGGTGGTCGCGGTGCAGGGGCTGGATCTCGACGTACCGATCGGTGGTGTGCACGGGTTTCTGGGGCCGAATGGTTCGGGGAAGACGACCTCGATCCGGATGCTCCTGGGGCTCGTCCGTTCGGATGCGGGCACGATGACGGTGTTCGGCAAGACGGTGCCGGCGCAGCTGCCCGAGGTGGTCGGCCGGGTTGGCGCGATCGTGGAGTCGCCGAAGTTCTTCCCGGCATTCACTGGCCGGAAGAATCTTGAGCTGCTTGCCGAGGCGATCGGTGCTCCGAGGACGCGCGTCGGCGAAGTGCTCGAGCAGACCTCATTGGGGGAACGCGGCAACGACCGTTTCCGCTCGTACTCGCTTGGTATGAAGCAGCGCCTCGCGATCGCTGCCACGTTGCTGAAACAGCCCGACCTGCTGATCTTCGACGAGCCGACCAACGGCCTCGACCCGGCCGGCATCAGGGAGATCCGCGAGACCATGCGCGGCCTCGGCGACCAGGGCAAGACGGTCCTCGTCAGCAGCCACATCCTGGCCGAGGTCGAGCAGGTCGCTGACACCGTGTCGATCATCGGCCACGGCCGGCTTCTCGCCTCAGGAACCGTTGCCGAGGTCATCGGCGGCAGTACGGCGCCGACAGTGAAGGTTGCTATAGGCAACCACGAGGCCGCGACCCGCATCCTGACCGCGGCCGGCATGACCGTGCGGGCCGATGGCAACTACCTGCTCGTCGAAGGTGCGGCCGACCCGGCCGACGTGACCCGCCGTCTCGCGCACCAGGAGTTGTACGTGTCGGAGCTCGTCCCGGTCCGTGCCGATCTGGAGTCCGTCTTCCTCGAGCTGACCGAAGGCGAGGGTTTGTGATGATCCGACTGACCAAGGTCGAACTCCGCCGCCTGACCGCCCGCCGGCTCACACTGATCGGTATCGCCGGACTTCTCCTGATTACCGCGCTACTGCTGGTAGCGACCTGGTTCGACGCGCGGCCGCTCTCCGCGGCCGAACAGCAGCAGGCCGAGCGCCACTTCCAGCTGGCTCACCAGGACTGGGTCGACAACGCGGCCGAGAACCGCGCGCAATGCGAGGAGGACTGGAAGACCCAGCCCGACCCGAAGCCGACGGTCGACGACATGTGCTCTTACCCGGAGCCCAAGCTCGAGGACTTCGGCAAACCGCCGACGGTGTTCGCCCAGGTCATGCCCGGTCTGCTGCAAGGATCGTCGTACTTCCTGGCCTTCGCTGCGTTCCTGATCGGGGCCAGCTTCGTCGGCGCCGAGTTCAGTTCCGGTGCCATCGGCAACTGGTTGACGTTCGAACCGCGCCGGCTCCGGGTCTACGGCAGCAAGCTGCTCGCGGCCGCGACCGGCTTCGTGCCGATCGCCGCGGTGGTGCTCGCGATCGTGCTGCTCGGCACGTTCCTGATCGTCGACCACCTCGGTGACACTGCCGGGACAACACGAAAGACCTGGGGAGATCTCAGCGCGATCGGCGGTCGGGCCGTTCTGACGACCGCGCTGGCGGCCGCTCTCGGTTCCATCGTCGGCCTGCTACTCCGGCACACGGCGGCCGCGATCGGCCTGGTGATGGCGTACCTGGTCCTTGCCGAGGGCGTGTTCGCCGCCTTCCTGCAGAAGGCGCAGCCATGGCTCGTGAAGGTCAACTTCGACGCCTTCGTCCGCCACGACGCGCAGTACTACGTCACCGAATGCAAGACCGGCAGCGACGGCAGCTACGTCTGCGACTACGTCCCGAAGACGCTGTCGTTCGAGCACGGCGCCTGGTACCTGGCTATCCTCGCCGTCCTCGCCATCGTGCTCGGCGGATGGGTTTTCCACCGCCGCGACGTCAACTAGCGACGCGCCGCCGCCGTCGTAGCGCTCCGAGGAGCACGATCCCGAGCGTGAGTACGGCGGCGGCCCCGCCGATCGCCAGTCCACGACGTAGCCCGGGCGGTACAAAAGTGCAGTCGACGCGGTCCGCGCTACCCGTCAACGGAACAGCAATCAGCCCGCCGTAATCCCGCGGCACCTGAGCCTTTCCGCCGCCGACCGAACACTTCCACCCGTCGATCTTCGGTACGGCGACCACGGCGTACCCCGTGCTGCCGGGCCGCAGTGTCGCGTGCAGGGAATGACCGCCGGCCTCCACATCGGTCGCTCCGCTCGCCCGCAGCCGCCGGATCGCCTTCGCGAGCTCCTGCTCGTTGAGGCATCCGATCGCGCTGGACGGCGGGATACCCTGCGGGTCGTCGCCGAAGTTGAGCTCGATCAGCACCACCCCGGTCTTCGGCACGGAGCCGAGCTCGACCATCGCGCTGCTCGTGTTGATCCCCGGCCGCCGTGTCGCGCTCAGCTCGTGCCACTTCCCGTCAGCCAGTCGAGCCCGCCCGCCGACCCGCGGCATGAACAGGTACACCGACGTACCGGGAGTGCACGCCCCGACCAGCTTGACGTCACCGGTCTCGAACCGCGTCCCCTTGTACTTCGGGACTTCGTACACCGTGCTCCCGAGCAGCCGCTCCTGGATCGCATACGCGTTCGGCGCATTGGTGTCGACGTCGGCCGTCGCGCCGAGCCGTCGCCGTACCGTCACGAGCGGCGGTGCATCGGACCGGGTGATGCTCGGTTGCCCGGTGCCGACGAGCCGCATCCGGGCGCCGACCGAGAAGATCGCGTCGGTGACCGGGTTGTCGAGAGTGCGCGACGCGCGGCCGTACCCGGACCAGCCGAAACCGAGACTGGTCAGCGTCTCGTTCACCGACTCCGGCAACAGGCTGCTGTACAGGCCGGCGCCCTGCCCGCCGAGCAGGATCGGGTCGTTCGGTGTGATCGACGTACCCGGCTCGGTCCGGTACTTCGGCCACGCGCCCAACGCCCGGAGCGCGTCGTACCGCGCTGTCTGCTTGTCGTCCCACGCCGCGGCCGACGCGCCGAGCACCCGCGCGCGCCGCTCGTCGGTGACCACCGCGGTCCACGTGGTCTCCACCGCCACAACCACCAGCAGTACGCCGAATGCCGCCGCCACCGGCCATTTGACCCGCCGGGTGCTCGTGAACCGGCGCAGCGTCCAAATGGTGCCGAAGACAACCAAAGTCGCGACTCCGGACCCGATCAGCACGAGCAACCAATGCCTGGTCAGCAACGGGCTGTCGTCGGACAGTACGGCGATCAGCGCGAGCAACGCACCGCCGCCGAGCAGCGCGATCGGGCCTGGCAACTTGTGCGAGACAGAGATCCACGCGAGCACCACGATCACGCCGCAGAGCACGAACGCCTCGCGGTACTGGCTGCCGTTCGGGGTGTCGAACGCGTGCCAGAACTCCTGTGTGGGCGGCCACCTGAACGACAACGCGATCAGGACGGTCGTGATCACCCAGACGAGCTTGGTCAGCCACGGCACGAACTTGTTGAACGGCATCGTCAGCGCGAGCAGCAGCGCGACGGTTCCGACGTACAGGCTCGCCGTCCGGCCGACGCCCTCGGACAACGGCAACAGGCGGGACAGGAAGATGTCCAGCGCGGACGGGTGGAAGATCCCGGACGGTGACGGCGTTGCGGCGCGGTTCGTCATGATGATCGGTAGCAGGATGGGCGCGACCAAGGCCATGCCGAGCACGAACGAGATGCCGTGCCGCAGGATCGCCCGCAGCCGCAGCGACCAGCCGATATCGCTGGTGAGCAGCCGGGCGAGCAGGTAGATCCCACCCGCGATCGTTGCCATGTAGGCGGTGTAGAAGTTGGACAGCCAGAACAGGCCGACCACCAGCACACTGAGCAGCCGGTTGGTCCGGCGCAGTGACCACTCCGCGACCATGAAGAACATCGGCAGCGCGATCAGGCCGTCCAGCCACATCGGCACGTACGATCCGTCGTCGAGCGCCCAGCCGCAGACGCCGTACGAAACGCCCAGCATCGCGGCAACCCAGCGGGGACCTGGACGCAGCTTCATCAGCAGGGCCGCCATCGCGGCCGCGGCCAGGCTCAGCTTCAGGGTGGTGATGACGTAGACGGCCAGGTCGATCTGGTGGCGGGGGAACAGCCCCACGAGCAGGGACAATGGGCTGCCGAGATCGACCCCGAGGTCGGCCAGGAAGCCGACCCCGAACGCGCTCTGCCAGTTGAACAGCAGGTCACCCTGGGCCCGGCCGTGCAGGATGTCCCACAGGTGGGCGAAGAAGGGGACGTACTGCGTGCCAAGATCGTTGGTACTGCGCGACAGCGAACCGAAGGGATAGGTACCGCGGATGATGCCGGAGGTGGCGAACACCGCCGCCACGACGACGAAGGCGACGACGGCGGGCAGCAACGCCGAACGTCGCCGCACTGCCTTTGGTGATTCGCCGTCCGCTGAGGCCACCGATCCCCCTGCCCTTTCTGGAAGTTGCGCATGAGCCCGACAACGCGCCTGAGCCTAGTGGTGCCGTGTTACAACGAGGTCGAGGTGGTCAACCGGTTCCACGAGGCGCTCAGCCGCGAACTGTCTGCCTCCGGCCGGCCGTACGAGATCGTGTACGTCGACGACGGCAGCAGTGATGGGACGCTCGAGGCCCTCGTCGGGTTGGCAGCCGCCGACGAGTCGGTCCGTTATCTGTCCTTCAGCCGCAACTTCGGCAAGGAGTCCGCGATGCTGGCCGGCCTGCGGTACGCCACCGGCGACGCGGTCGTGATCATGGACGCCGACCTGCAGCACCCGCCGGAACTGATCGGCCGGATGCTGGAGGAGTACGAACGCGGTTTCGACCAGGTCATCGCCCGGCGGAACCGCACCGGCGACCCCGCCACCCGGACGTTCTTGGCTCGGGCCTACTACTGGTTGATCAACAAATGGGCCGATGTGGAGCTGACCGACGGGGTCGGCGACTTTCGGCTGCTGTCGCGGCGCGCGGTCGACGGGCTGCTCGAGCTGAACGAGTACAACCGTTTCTCGAAAGGGCTGTTCGCCTGGATCGGCTTCGAGTCGATCCTGTTCGAGTACGACAACGTGAAGGCGGCGCCGGACCGGAAGAGCCGCTGGACGTTCCGGCGACTGCTCGAGTACGGGCTCGACGGGCTGCTGTCGTTCAACAACAAGCCGCTGCGGATGGCGATCTACGTCGGCCTGCTGCTGACCGCGGTCGCCGCCGGATACGCGATCTGGGTGCTCGTGGCCGCGCTCCTGCACGGGGTCGACATGCCGGGGTACGTGACGCTGATCGCGGCGATCACCGGGCTCGGCGGCCTGCAGATGGTGATGCTCGGCGTGATCGGCGAGTACATCGGCCGGATCTACTACGAGGCGAAGAAACGCCCGCACTACCTGCTCAAGCAGACCAACATGAACCCGGTCGACCGACTCGAAAAGCGGCCGGCCCCCGGTGGAGAAACCACCAGGGGCCGGTAGAACCCGCAACCGCGAGCAGATCAGGCGCTGAGCCGCTCCTCGGTGGAGGTGGAGAACAGGTGCAGCTTCTCCGGTACCGCCGCCAGGCGAATGGTCGAACCCTTCTCGACCGGCATCCGGGCGTCGATGCGAGCAACGATCTGCTGGTGCTCGCCGGAGTGCTCCGCGGTGCCGTACAGGTACGCGTCGGCGCCGAGCTCCTCGACCACGGCGACCTTCACCGGCAGACCCTCGTCGGCGACCTTGAACGCCTCCGGGCGAACGCCAACGGTCAGGGTCTTGTCGCTACCGGCCTTGGCCAGCACCGAGCGGTCGATCGGGATGGTGTAGTCGCCGAGCTTCGCGCCGCCGTCGGTGATGTCGGCGGTCAGCAGGTTCATCGCCGGCGAACCGATGAAGCCCGCGACGAACTTGTTCTTCGGGTTGTCGTACAGGTTCAGCGGGGTGTCGACCTGCTGGAGCAGACCGTCCTTGAGGACGGCCACCCGGTCGCCCATCGTCATGGCCTCGACCTGGTCGTGCGTGACGTACACGGTCGTGACACCGAGACGCTGCTGCAGCTCGGCGATCTGCGTACGGGTCTGCACCCGCAGCTTGGCGTCGAGGTTCGACAGCGGCTCGTCCATCAGGAAGACCTGCGGGTTACGCACGATCGCGCGACCCATGGCGACACGCTGACGCTGACCACCGGAGAGGGCCTTCGGCTTGCGCTCCAGGTACTCCTCCAGGCCGAGCAGCTTGGCGGCCTCCATCACGCGCTTGGCGCGGTCCTCCTTGGACACGCCCTGCATCTTCAGCGCGAAGCCCATGTTGTCGGCGACCGACATGTGCGGGTACAGCGCGTAGTTCTGGAACACCATCGCGATGTCCCGCTCCTTCGGCGGACGGTGCGTGACGTCGCGGTCGCCGATGTAGATCGAACCCTCGTTGACCTCTTCGAGGCCGGCGAGCATCCGGAGCGAGGTGGACTTACCACAACCCGACGGGCCGACGAGCACCATGAACTCGCCGTCCTCGATCTCGAGGTTGAGCTTGTCGACGGCGGGCGTGTCAGAACCGGGGTAGATCCGGGTCGCCGCCTTGAACGAAACAGTAGCCATGACGATTTCTTCCCTTCACCGGCAGGAACGTGCCGGACGATCCGAGTAAAGGCACCCCCGAGGCGGGGGAGTCCGCCTATCCTCGCCTGGCCCGCTCGTCCTGACAAGGTATGCGGCGTGTGACGTGTCCATTCTGTTCACGTTGTGGACATCCACGCGCAGTCTGCAAGTTCTTGCAGGATCTTGCTGAAATGTCAGGTGTGAGCTGGGTACAGTGCCGGGCGTGAGCAGCAGAGCACGGCTGGCGGATATCGCGGCCAAGGCGGGGGTCAGCGAGGCGACGGTCTCGCGGGTACTGAACGGCAAGCCGGGGGTGGCGGACGAGACCAAACAGTCCGTCCTGACCGCGCTCGACGTACTCGGGTTCGAACGGCCGACCCGGTTGCGGCGGCGGTCGGCGGGCCTGATCGGGCTGGTGATGCCGGAGCTGATCAACCCGATCTTCCCGGCGTTCGCCCAGGTGATCGAGTCCGCGCTGTCCCAGCGCGGCTTCACCCCGGTGCTCTGTACGCAGTCACCCTCCGGAGCGACGGAGGAGGAGTACGTCGAGATGCTGCTCGAGCGCGGTGTCTCCGGAATCATCTTCGTCTCCGGCCTGCACGCCGACACCGGCGCGGACCACGCCCGGTACCAGGCGCTGGTGGACCGGCGACTGCCGGTGGTGTTCGTGAACGGCTGGCTGCCGTCGGTCGAGGCGCCGTTCGTGTCGTCGGACGAGTACGCCGCGATGGAACTGGCGGTCGCGCATCTCGTTGCCCTCGGCCACCGCCGGATCGGGTTCGCCTCCGGGCCGGAGCGGTTCATCGTCGTCCAACGCAAACTCACCGGGTACCGGACCTCGATGAAGGCGCAACTGGGAGTGTCGGACGAGGACATCGATCCGATGGTCGCGCTGAGCATGTTCGGCGTCGAGGGCGGCGAGGCCGCGGGCCGGCAGTTGCTCGACGCGCAGGTCACAGCGGTCGTCTGCGGCTCCGACATGATGGCTCTGGGCGTGATTCGTGCCGCCCGCCAGCGCGGCCTCGCCGTACCAGGCGACATCTCGGTGGTCGGCTACGACGACGCCCCGATGATGGAATTCACCGACCCCCCGATGACCACGATCCGCCAACCGGTGCAGGCGATGGGGCTTGCCGCGGTGCAGTCCTTGCTCGAAGAGGTCCGCGGTCACGCCACCCCCCACACCGAGTTCCTGTTCCGCCCCGAACTCGTCGTCCGCGGCTCAACAGGCCCGGTCAGAAGGGACACCTGAGGGCTCCGGCCCGGAAACCGTCCCCTGCCGGGCGGTTCCGGGCCGGAGGTTTGGGGTTACTTGGAGGTGTGGAAGGCGGCCTTGCCTGCGTTGGCGAAGCCGTTGGCCCAGAGGGCGTTGACCTTGGAGCGCTCGGTGGCGTTCGGGTACGGGTTGGTGCAGGACGGGCCGGGGCCGCCGCCGGACATCAGTTCGGAGCACGGGCCCGAGTAGTGGTCGGGCAGACCGAGGACGTGGCCGGTCTCGTGGGCGACGATGCGGGTCCTGTCGTACTGCTGGGACTGGGCATAGTCGATGAAGACGTAGCCGCTGCCGTGGCCGTCCGTGGAGGCGTACGAACCGCGCGGGTCGTTGCCCTCGGTGTAGTAGAAGTCGTAGTTGCTGCCCTCGACGAGCTTCACGTTGCTGACGCTCGAGTTCCAGATCGACGAGCTGGACGCGATCTGGGACGCGAAGGTCGGCGCGTCGACGGCGTACGTGACCGTGACCGCGGTGACCTTCTGGCCGGCCGAACCTGGACCACGCTGTGCCTGCTTGGCCATCTTGGCGCGGGCGGACTTCATCACGGCGTCGTAGAACGCCTTGGTGGCGGCTTCGTCCTGCGGCGAGCCGACGTACGCCGCGCGGGTGGCGGCAGTCGAGACGTGCGAGCTGTCAGGGGCCGGCGCGGCAGTCGAGGGGGACGCTGCCAACGCGGGCACGGCCAGCGCGGCGGCGGCAAGCCCCGCGAGACTGGTCAGGATACGGCGATGCGACATGGAGGGCCTCACTCCGAATCGGTGGCGGATAGCGACGGGCGGATTACCGATCGCCACCATCGGATGCTCCCAAGCGCCCAGGAATTCCGCATCACATCGCAGAAAACCCACGGGATAACCCGCGCACCACGCCCGCCGTTCTATGCCGCCCATAACGGCCGGGTTATGGGTTCAGCGGTGGTCAGGCCTCGCCGGGGATGCCGACGTTGAGGAGGCGGGCGCCGGGGCCTCGGGTGGCCAGGCGGTCCTCCTTGTTGTAGAGGTTGCAGCGCTGGAGGCTGAGGCAGCCGCAGCCGATACAGCTGTCGAGGTCGTCGCGGAGCCGCTCGAGCTCGGCGATACGTTCGTCGAGACGGTTGCGCCACGTCTTCGACAGCTTGCTCCAGTCGGCGCGGGTCGGCGTCCGGTCCTCCGGGAGCGAGTCCAGTGCGTTCTTGATCTCCGCGAGCGCGAGTCCGACCCGCTGGGCCGCCTGCACGAACGCGATCCGCCGCAGCGTGCTCCGCTGGTACTGACGCTGGTTGCCGGCCGTACGCCGGGACGCGATCAGGCCTTGGTCCTCGTAGAACCGTAACGCCGACGCCGCCACCCCGGACCGATGTGCGATCTCCCCGATCGAGAGCCAGTGCTCCTTGCTGGGGACGTTCTCCTCCGCCATATCGACACCCTAGGACGGCGTTCCAAGAACTCAAGCGCCCTTGAAGTGTGGCCGGGCGGATCTCCAGCACTGATCAACTGCCGGATCCGGCGGCGGCTGAGCGGGGGCACGTGACCGGCGGCCGGCTTGGTCAGTGCCGGAGGTCCGCAAGACCAGTCGTGTCGGTGGTCTTCCGGTCGAGTGGCTGGTCAGGGCAACGGTCACGATCGGTTATACTTTTCTGGTGTCGGTGCGCGCGTCGCGTCACCAGAGATGTTCCCAGGCGCTCCGACCCGTCGGTTTCAGCATCCGCTGAGAGTCCGGCGACATGGGTGCAACGCGATAGCACCCGCAGGTCGATGCCCGTCTCCTGCTGAGCACGTTGTCCGGTCCCGTTTTCGTGACCGGACCTTCGTTGCGGCTGCGATCCGGCGCCATTCGTCCGTGAAACTGAGAGAGAGTTTGCGTGACCCAGCACCACCAGCAGGACGAGTCCGCCGACGGGCGGGCCAAGAAGCCCCGACACAAGAAGTACCAGAACCAGTCGTACGGCGAGCGCCTCGCCGCGAACGCCTCGTACGACGCACCGCGCGAGGACCGCAAGCCGGTGAAGGGCTACCGCTCCGAGGAGCCCCGCCCGGACCGCGGCCAGCGCAGCTATGACCGCGCCGACGAGCGTGGCCGCGACGACCGCAGCCGCGACGAGCGCCCGCGCTACGAGAACCGCAACCGCGACGACCGTCCGCAGTACAACCGCGACGACCGTCCGCAGTACAACCGCGACAACCGGAACGACCGTCCGGCGCCGCGTCGTGACGACCGCCCGCAGTACAGCCGGGACAACCGGGACAACCGGGACGAGCGTCCGCGCTACAACCGGGACGACCGGCCGCAGTACAGCCGTGGCGACAAGCCGCAGTACAACCGGCCCGAGCGCACCGACCGCCGCGACGACCGTGGCGACCGGCCGCAGTACCGGCGTGACGACAAGCCGCGGTTCGACCGCGACGAGCGTCCCCGGTTCGAGCGCAGCGAGCGTCCGTCGTACCAGCGTGACGACCGTTCGTCCTACCGCCGCGACGACAAGCCGTTCGTCCGGCGTGCGTCGCAGGAGGCGCGCCGCGAGGAGCAGGCCCCCCGCGAGGAGCCGGTCGTCGACCTCGGCACTGTTGCCGATGACAACCAGTTCGCCGCGCTCGGTCTCGCGCCGCGGCTCGTGCAGCGGCTGGCCCGCGACGGCATCACCGCGCCGTTCCCGATCCAGGCCGCGACCATTCCGGACGCGCTGGCCGGCAAGGACGTGCTCGGCCGCGGTCAGACCGGTTCCGGCAAGACCCTCGGCTTCGGGCTCCCGACGCTGATGCGCCTGGCCGGCGGCCACACCGAGTCGCGCCGCCCGCGCGGGATGATCCTGGTCCCGACCCGTGAGCTCGCGATGCAGGTGCACGACGCCCTCGAGCCGCTCGCGCACGTGATGAACGTGTCGCTCAAGCTGATCGCCGGCGGTCTTCCGTACCCGAAGCAGATCGACGCGCTCCGTCGTGGCGTCGACCTGCTGATCGCCACGCCGGGCCGCCTGATCGACCTGTGCGAGCAGGGTGCGGCCGACCTGGGCGCTGTGGAGGTCGCGGTCCTCGACGAGGCCGACCACATGTGCGACATGGGCTTCATGCCGGCGGTCACCACGCTGCTCGACATGACGCCGCCGGAAGGTCAGCGCCTGCTGTTCTCGGCGACGCTGGACAACGACGTCGACAAGATCGTGAAGACCTACCTGAAGGACCCGGTGCAGCACTCGACCGAGTCCGGTCAGGCCTCGGTGAGCACGATGGAGCACCACCTCCTCGTGATCGAGCCGGGTCACAAGCAGTCGCTGACCGCTGAGCTCGCCAGCCGTGACGGCCGGACCATCGTGTTCGTCCGGACCAAGCTGGGAGCCGACCGGATCGCCACCCAGCTCCGTGACCGTGGCGTGATGGCCGCGGCGCTGCACGGCGGCCTGACCCAGGGTGTCCGGAACCGCACGCTGGACCAGTTCAAGGACGGTTCGGTGCCGGTGCTCGTGGCAACGGATGTCGCGGCCCGTGGCATCCACGTCGACGACGTCGGCCTGGTGGTCCAGGCTGACCCGCCGGCCGAGCACAAGGACTACCTGCACCGTGCCGGTCGGACGGCGCGGGCCGGCGGCAAGGGCGCCGTCGTCACGCTCGTCCTGCCGCACCAGCGGCGCGGGATGATCCGGATGGCCGAGACCGCCGGCGTCAAGGCCGAGCCGGTTCGGGCCCGTCCGGGTGACGAGCTGGTCACCGAGCTGACCGGCGGCACCAAGCCGTCCGGCTACCCGGTGAAGCTGCCGGCTCCGAAGCCGCAGCGCTTCGCCAAGGGCGGCAAGCGGTTCGGCGGCAGCAGCCGTCCGGGTCGCGGTCAGGGCGGCAACGGCGGCCCCCGCCGCAGCGGCCCGCGCAAGTCGTACCAGCACTGACGCTGACACACGAACGGTGGGCCGGCACAGGAAACAACCTGTGCCGGCCCACCGTTCGTTGTGTCAGCCTCAGGTCAGCACGGCCCACAACCGGGCGAGGATCGCGTCGATCTCCTCGGCGGTGAGGGGAACCAGCTCCAGCATGAGTTCGCCTTCGGACATCCGGTCGGTCATCACGTAGATCGACGGCGTACCGGCCTCGAGCTCGGTCGCGACGCGCTTCGCGTCGGCGACCTTGAGCAGGACCCGGGAGACCTGCAACCCGGTCGGGTCCTTGACCACCTCGGCGGTGACATCGGGGATCCGGGACGCCGCGGCGACGAACGCGTCGACCTTCGCGAGCTCGTCGGCCTCCCACTTCACCCGGTCGAACGCCTGCCACTCCTCGAGGGCCGCGAGTACGCCGATGATCGCTTCCTTCGTCGGCTTCATCACCCGCCCGATGCCCTTCTCCTGGGCCCGCAGCGCCTGCACCAGCGGCCAACTCCCCGCGACGAGCCCCGCGGTCGGCGAGCCGAGGTACTTCTGCCCGCTGACCAGCACCAGATCCGCGCCGGTCGCCAGCAGGTCCGCGATCCGCGGGAACTGCGCGGCCGCATCGACGATCGCCGGTACGCCGCGACGGTGCGCGGCACGGACGGCGGCGACGAGGTCGATCGGTTCGCCGCGGGTCAGCCTCGATGACACCAGCATCAGGCACGCCACGTCCGGCCCGTCGAGCTCGTCCTCCAGCTCGGCGATCGTGCAACCGTCGTCGTCGCCGGCCAGATCGACCTGCGCCCCGGCCAGCCGGATCCCCTGGAGGTTGGTGTGTCCGTAGTCGACCACGTGACAGGCCGGCAGTACGACGCGGTTGTGCATGTCCGTTGCATCCGGCAACGCCGCCGTACGCCGGGGGTCGCCGCCGGTCATCGTGGCCGCGACCGCGAGGGTGATGCCGGCCGCGGTGCAGTGCACGACCGCGCCGGCCTGAGCGCCGGTCACCTGTGCGATGGCCTCGCTGGCGCGGTCGCCGAGCTCGTCCATCACGAAGAATTCGGGCAGTGCCTGTGCGACAGCCTCCGCCACCCCGTCGGAACTCCGGGACACCCCGAGCGGGGTGAACGTCCCCTTGGCGTTGATCACCACACTCAAGCGATAACGCTCAAACAGGCTTCCGCTTCGCTCCAGCCTGCCCTGAGCGTTATGCGCCCTGTCCCTTTGCATCAACTCGCTCCGCTCGTTGATGGAGAGATTGTCATGGTCTAGCTGACAGTAGTGGTCACGGACAGCAATTGGCGAGAGTCTGGACGTGAGTTCTTGACCCGAATACTACTGGTGAGTCATTCTCACTTTTACCCCACCTGAGGAGGGAACTGTGCCCCGCCCCGCACTCCGAACCCGCCTTCGCATCACGATCGCCGCCGCTGCCGTCACCGCCGTCCTCGCGGCCCTGCCGGCGCCGACCCAGGCAACGCCACAAGCCGTTGCCGCGACCCCCGGAGATTATTGCCTCGAGCAATGTCGCGACATCCTTCCGCCGGGTCAGAACGGCAACGCGACCTTCACGGATCTCCTTGCTTTCAAGGCATTGGGCGTCAGGCCCGCGCACTTCAGCGACACGGTCAAGCCCTACCAGGACCTAGTCTGGAACTCGCAAGGCATCACCGACGACGGCCTCGCGCCGTACTACGACGACTCGTCGTTCGGCGTGAAACCCGACGACGTCGCGAGCACGATCCATCCGCGCAGCGACGTCACGATCGTGCGGGACAAGTCGCGCGGCATCCCGCACATCACCGGCACCACACGGCTCGGCACGATGTTCGGCGCCGGCTACGCCGGGGCGCAGGACCGGCTGTTCGTGATGGACGTGTTTCGTCACCTCGGTCGCGGTCAGCTGACACCGTTCGCGGGCGGTGCGGCGGCGAACCGCGAGTTCGAGCAGGAGTTCTGGCGCACCGCGCCGTACACCGAGGCTGATCTCCAGCGGCAGTTCGACGACGCCGACGACCTGTACGGCGCCGACGGCGTGAAGATGCAGCAGGACATCCAGGCCTGGGTCGATGGCGTCAACCACTACATCGACACCGTCGGCATCGCGTACCCCGGTGAGTACGTCGCTCTCGGTCTGCAGTGGCCGACCCCGCACTGGAAGGTGACGGATGTCGTCGCCACTGCCGCAGTTGTCGCGGGCATCTTCGGCACGGGCGGTGGCGCGGAGGTCACTTCCGCGCTCGCATTGCTTGAAGCACAGGCGAAGTACGGCGTTGCCCAGGGCACCAAAGTGTGGGAGTCCTTCCGCTCCCAGAACGATCCTGAAGCCAGCACGACGGTGCACAACGGCACCTCCTTCCCGTATGGCACGACCGGCCCGAACCCGGCCGGCCGCGCGATGCCCGACCGCGGCTCGGTCACCGCAGAGCCCGAGGTCATCGACCAGACCGCCAACAAGACGGCGGCCGCGAAACCTGCGCCGAAGGGCTCGGACTCGTTGAAGGGGATCTTCGACGCCGGCCTGTTCCCGGAGGGCTTCGGCAAGAAGGGGATGTCGAACGCGCTGATGGTCTCCGGCGCACACACGCAGAGCGGCAACCCGATCGCTGTCTACGGGCCGCAGACCGGGTACTTCGCGCCGCAACTGCTGATGCGCCAAGAGCTGCAAGGCCCGGGCGTCAGCTCGCGTGGCATCGCGTTCGCCGGCCTCAACTTCTACACGCTCATCGGCCGCGGCCCCGACTACTCGTGGAGCGCAACGTCCGCGGGGCAGGACATCACCGACACGTTCGCCGTACCGCTGTGTGAGCCGAACGGCGCGACGCCGACGAAGAACTCGCAGTACTACGAGCTCCGCGGGCAATGCGTTCCGATCGAGCGGCTCGAGCGGCACAACGCGTGGTACGCCAGCCTCGGGTCGTCCGAACCCGCGGGGTCGTACACATTGGTTGCCCTGCGCACCAAGTACGGCATCGTCACGCACCGTGGCACCGTCGGCGGCACGCCGGTGCTGTTCACGAAGAACAGGTCGACGTACGGCAATGAGGCCGGGTCGGCGCTCGGGTTCATGCAGTTCAACGACCCGGACCGGATCCGTTCGGCCGCCGACTTCCAGCAGGCCGCCGCGAACATCGGGTACACGTTCAACTGGTTCTACACCGACAAGGATTCGATCGCGTACTTCAACTCCGGCGACAACCCGGTTCGCGCGGCAGGCGCCGACCCGAACCTCCCGACCTGGAGCTCGTACGAGTGGCAGGGCTGGAACCCGGACACGAATCGCGCGACGTACACGCCGGCGGCGCAGCATCCGCAGGTGGTGAACCAGGATTACCTGACCAGCTGGAACAACAAACAAGCGCCCGGGTACTCCGCTTCGGACGGGCAATGGGGTTACAACGCGGTCTACCGCAGCCAGCCGCTCGACGACCGGATCAAGGCGGTCATCGACAGCGGACAGAAGTTCACCCGCGGCAAGCTGGTCGAGGCGATGGAGGACGCGGCCACGGTCGACCTGCGCGGCGACCAGGTCCTGCCCTGTCTGCTCAGAGTCCTGAAGTCCGCACCGATCACCGACCCGGCGGTCGCCGATGCCGTCGCCAAACTGACCGCCTGGCAACAGGCCGGCGCTCACCGCAAGACCCCCAATGCGTCGTCGAAGACCTACGACAACGCCGACGCCATCCGCATCCTCGATGCCTGGTGGCCGCTGCTCGTCCCCGCCGAGTTCAAGGATCTCGGACCAGAGCTGTATGGCGCGCTGGTCGCGAATCTCAAGATCGATGAACGGCCCAGCGCACAGGGTTCGTCGTTCCAGAGCGGCTGGTGGGGCTTCGTCCAGCGGGACATCCGCAAGGTCCTCGGCGACCCGGTCAAGGCAGCCCAACCAGTGACGTACTGCGGCAGCGGATCGCTGGCCGCCTGCCGCGCGACTCTCACGGAAACATTGCTCGCGGCAACCAAGGTGCCGGCCGCGACGACGTACCCGGCAACAGCGGACTGTGCCGCGGGTGACCAGTTCTGCGCGGATCAGATCGTGCATCAGCCGATGGGTGGCATCACGCAGGACCGGATCGCGTGGGTCAACCGACCGACGTACCAGCAGGTCGTCGAGTTCCCGGCCCGGCGCGGTGACGACGTCACCAACCTGGCGGTCGGGAAGACCGCGACGGCGAGCAGTTACGAGAGCGGTTGGTACAACTTGCCGCCGGCGCAGGCCGTCGACGGCAAGTCGGACACCCGGTGGGCGAGCGACTGGTCGGATCCGCAATGGCTGAAGGTTGACCTCGGCAACGAGCAGACGGTACGCCGGGTGGTGCTCGACTGGGAGGCGGCGTACGGCAAGTCCTACAAGGTGGAGGTGTCGCGGGACGGGTCGACCTGGCAGCAGGTATATGCGACGACGACCGGTGACGGCGGCGAGGACGTGGTGCGTTTTGCGCCGGCCCAGGCGAGGTATGTCCGTGTCACCGGGACGCAGCGCGCGACCTCTTACGGGTATTCGCTGTACGAGTTCCAAGTGTTCAGATGGTGATGCCCCGAGGCCTGTCAGGATGAGGGCATGAACCAGAACTTTCCTCCGAACCAGCCGTTCCCGCCGCAGCAGGGCTACCAGCAGGGCCCGCCGCCGGGGTACCAGGGACCGCCTCCCGGGTACCAGGGACCGCCTCCGGGCTACCAGCAGGGGCCGCCGCCGCAGGGCTACGGCCAGCAGCCCGGGTACGGCCAGGCGCCGGGCAACTACCAGCCGGCCCAGCAGAGCGCGCCGCATGTCGCGCCGCAGGGTTCGCCGTACCCGGTGCTGGTCTCGACGATGAACGACCTGCCCGGGTACACCGCGGACAAGGTGTTCGGTGAGGTGTTCGGGCTGACTGTGCGCAGCCGCGACTTCGGGTCGAACTTCACCGCGAGTTTCCGGTCGCTGGGCGGTGGCGAGGTGCCGGAGTACACCCAGATGCTGGCCGAGTCGCGGCACGTCGCGGTGATGCGGATGTGCCAGATGGCGCAGCAGATGGGCGCGAACGCGATCCTCGCGATGCGGTTCGACTGCAACGAGATCGCCCAGACGATGAGCGAGGTCGCGGCGTACGGCACGGCGGTGATCGTGCACAAGGTCGAGCCGCCGCGGCCGCAGGACACCACCCCTGATGAGGATGATGCGAATGACGGCTGATCTGAAGTTTCCGCCAGGGTTCAGCTGGGGGGTGTCGACGTCGGCGTACCAAATCGAGGGTGCCGTGGCCGAGGGCGGCCGCGGTCCCTCCACCTGGGACACGTTCTGCGCCGAGCCCGGCAAGATCCTCAACGGTGACACCGGCGCGGTCGCGTGCGACCACTATCACCGGTACGCCGAGGACGTCGCCCTGATGCGGGAGCTCGGGGTGGACACCTACCGGTTCTCGTTCTCCTGGCCGCGCATCCAGCCGTCGGGTCGCGGGCCCGCTATGGCGGCCGGAATGGATTTCTACGACCGGCTGATCGACACGTTGCTCGGCGCCGGGATCCAGCCGGCGCCGACGCTGTACCACTGGGACACCCCGCAGGCGCTCGAGGACGCCGGCGGCTGGTTGTCCCGCGACATCACCGACCGCTTCGCGGAGTACGCCGGGATTCTGGGCGCACGGTTCGCGGATCGGGTGCCGATGTGGATCACGATCAACGAGCCGATGGTCCTCACGCTGATGGGGTACTCACTCGGCGCGCATGCGCCCGGGAAGGAGCTGTTGTTCGACGCTCTCCCGGTCGCGCATCATCAGCTGCTCGCCCACGGCCGCGCGGTGCAGGCGCTTCGGGCCGCTGGTGCTACTCAGATCGGCATCGCCAGCAACCACGCGCCGACCTGGCCTGCGAGTGACAGTGCCGAGGACAAGGAAGCGGCCGCGCTGTACGACAACCTGATCAACTGGCTGTTCGCCGACCCGATCCTGCTCGGCGAGTACCCGAACGGCATGGGTGACGCGATGCCCGGCCCGGTCGCCGACGACTTGGCGATCATCTCGACGCCGCTCGACTTCTTCGGCATCAACCACTACGCGCCGGTCTCGGTCGGCGCTGCCACCGGTCAGGCCGACACCGCGGCGACGGATGGGGTGCTGTTGCCGCCGGGTCTGCCGTTCGAGCCGCGGACACTGAGCGGTTACCCGACCACGGACTTCGGCTGGCCGGTCGTACCGGACGCGTTCGGCGAGATCCTGCGGATCTTCAAGGAGCGGTACGGCGACCGGCTGCCGCCGATCTACATCACCGAGAACGGCTGCGCGATCAACGACGAGCCCGTCGACGGGATTGTGGACGATCAGCGGCGGATCTCCTACCTGGACGGGTATCTGCGATCGCTCCGTGCGGCGATGGACGACGGCATCGACGTCCGCGGGTACTTCCAGTGGTCGCTGATGGACAACTTCGAGTGGGCCGCCGGGTATTCGCAGCGGTTCGGCCTGGTGCATGTGGACTTCGAGACACAGGAGCGTACGCCGAAAGCGTCGTACCACTGGCTGCGGGAGCTGATCGCCCAGAGCCGTCAGGCACCCGGCCGGTCATGATTCCCGAGCCTGGGGTGGTGCCGTCCGCGCTGGCGGAGCCGACCGTCCGGGTGCGGCCGGGGTGGACGGCGGCCGTCGTCCTCGCGAACGTCGGGGTGTTCGCGGCCTGGCTCGGTCCGATCCAGGTGCTGCTCGCGAAGCAGTCGGAGTCGGTTGCTCCGGGCAACAAGGAGTTCGTGTTCGGGCTGGTGACCGGGGTCGGCGCGGCGGTGTCGGTGTTCGCGAACCCGGCGTTCGGCGCGATCTCCGACCGGACCACCTCACGCTTCGGCCGGCGGGTGCCGTGGGTGGTGGCCGGCGCGGTCGGCGGTGCGGTCGGTCTGGGGATCCTGGCCGGCGCGCACCTGATCGTGTTGATGCTGCTCGGTTGGTGCTTGATGCAACTGTTCGGCAACGCGCTGCTCGCCGCGGCAACGGCCGTCGTACCGGATCGCGTCCCGGTCCTCCAGCGCGGCGGCGTAGGCGGCTGGGTGGCAATCTCGCAGGTCTTGGGTGCACTGGTAGGTACTGCGCTTGCCGCAGCTTTTGACAGCTACGCGCTCGGGTATGCCGCCTGTGCAGCGTTCCTGTTGTTGTCGGTCGTGCCCTATGTGTTGCGCAGTCATGACGTGCAGCTGGTCGAGCGGCCGACGTTCGTACTGCGCGATTTCCTTCGTGGGTTCTGGATCAGCCCCCGACGGTACCCGGACTTCGGCTGGGCCTGGCTGACCCGATTCCTGTTCAACGTGGGCAATGCGCTCGGCACGTTGTATCTCTTCTACTACCTGCAGGACGAGGTCGGCGTCGACGATCCCGACACCGCCGTACTCATCCTGACCGCCATCTACAGCGTGTGCGTGCTGACGACCGCCATCACCTGCGGCCGCTGGTCGGACCGCTCCGAACGCAGGAAGATCTTCGTCACCGCCTCCGGCTGGGTGATGGCCGTCGCGGGCATCGTCCTCGCGTTCTGGCCTACCTGGGCGGGCGCGATCCTCGGCGCGATCATCCTCGGGATGGGGTTCGGCGTCTATCTTGCCGTCGACTTCGCCTTGCTCACTCAGGTGCTGCCGAGCGCACAGGACCGGGCGAAGGACCTCGGCGTCATCAACATCGCGAACTCGCTCCCACAGGTCCTAGCACCCGCGATCGCCGCTCCGATCGTGAAACACCTGGGCGGCTACCCGGTGCTTTACCTTTTGGCGTCCGCGGTCACAGTCCTGGCCGGCGTACTCGTCACGCGGATCCGATCGGTCAACTGAGCAGCGAGCCGTCCGTCGGCCGGGACGTGGATGTGGTCGAGCGACAGCCAGTCGGCCATCAGGTGGAGCTCGTCCGCCAAGGGTTCGATGAAGTCGGGCGCGTCGGGCTCGGCGGTCAGGGTGGGGACGACGAGGGTGGACGTCTGGCGGTCGGCCTTGAGGTCGACACGGGCCACCAGTCGGTCGCCCAGGAGGAACGGCAGGACGTAGTACCCGTGGATCCGTTGGGGGGCTGGGGTGTAGATGCTGATGCGGTAGAAGAAGTCGAACAGGTGGTGGGTGCGGTCGCGGTTCCAGATCAGGGGGTCGAAGGGGGAGAGGAGGGCTTGGGCGTCGATGGGACGGTCGTTGGCCTCGTGCCAGCGGTAGCTCTGTCGGGTGACGCCTTCGACGCGGACCGGGATCAGTTCGCCGGCGTCGGTCAGTTCGCCGATCACCTCGCGGGCGGTTGCCGTGGGCAACGGGAAGTGGGCCTGGCCGGAGTTGCCGCAGAGCTCTTTGGCGGTGGCGATCCCGAGGCCGCGGGCCGCGATCCGGACGAGCTCGCGGCGGGCCTCGTCGGCCGTGGGCTCGGGGGCTGCGAGTACGTCGGCGGGTAGGACGCGTTCGGTCAGGTCGTAGATACGCTCGAAATGCCGGCGCCCTGCGATCGTCACCTGGCCCGTGCAGAACAGGTACTCGATCGCGATTTTCGCGTCCTGCCAGTTCCACATCCGCCCGGTGCCCGGGTCCGGATCCGGGTCTGAGCGCTTCCGACGTACGCCGTCCGGGCTTGCCTCGCCCGCGGTCAACGGGCCCTTCTCAGTGATCATCCGCAGCACCTGGTCGACGTACCCGGGTCGCTCCGCGGTCAGCCGCCGCATCCCCGCCACGACCGACCACGGCGCGGTCACGTCCGGGCTCAGCTCTTCGTTCCACACCTGTCGCTCGGCCGCCCGCATCCGCCACCGCATCAACGGGTACGCCGTGAGCGGGATGAGCGCCGCCTTGTGGCCCCAGAAATACTCGAACAGCTCGCGGTCCTTGCCCCACGCCAGCTTGTCGAGGGTCGCCCGCGGATAGTTCCCCACCCGCGCGAACACCGGCAGGTAATGCGACCGGGTCAGCACATTCACCGAATCCAGCTGCAGTACGCCGGCCCACCCGATCGCCTTCCGCACCGCCCGCAGATCACCCCGCTTCGGCCGCCGGTCCCCAAACCCCTGCGCACCCAGGGCAATCCGCCGAGCAACCTCCACCGAGATCTCATCACCTACGGCCGCCATGAATCGAACCTATAGCGTGACACTGGGCTCATGCAGTTCATCACGATCGGAAAGCCACCTGAGTACCTCCGCCTGACCGCCGTACGCCAGCCACCGGACAGCGCCCCGGACTTCGTGCCCAGGAAGAGACGCCGCTATCTGGACGCCGAACTCCGTGGCCGCGACATGACCGCCAAGGTCAGGCTCGACTTATTCGATGAGTACGGCGGCCTGGTGCAGTTCCTCGACCAGGTCGCCGCGCACTGGCACGACATGGACAACTGGTCGATGGCGTGGGGACGGGGCAACCCACTCCAGCTCGAGGTCATCCGTGGCCCTCGACCGGCGCGAGGACCGGACCACCTGATCGTCCACATCAAACTCCATCACGGCGGCCAGCGTTTCTGGACGCTCGAGACCTCCCTGATTCTCTCACCGGAGGAATTCGAGGCGATTGCTCGTGATGCGCACAGGTTGACCGACTAGCTCGGCTGCATCGCGCGCTGGCGGTGGTTGCGGTACCAGAGAGACCAGCCGATCAGGATTCCTAGGGCGGCGACGTGCATGAATGGGGACAGGTTGGCCATTGTGTTGACGGGGAGGGTATAGACGAGGACCAGTCGGATGATCGCGTCCGCGAGGAGTACGCCGCCGAAGACCGCGGTCAAGGTGGTGAAGTGTTTGCGGAACGTCGGCTGGGTGTTCCAGCGGTCGTCCCACTCTGCGAGGAGTTCCGGCTTGGTGGCGTTGGCTTTTCGGGCGATCGCGTAGACGAGCGGACGGCTGAGCAGACATGACCCCAGCAGCAACAGCCCGGCCGCGCCCGACAGCACCGACTCCTTTGCGAGCAGGATCCGCGGATCCCCGGTCAGCAGCGAGATGACCAGCAGCAGGGCGAACGTCCCGCCCACAAAGGCCGCGAGCCCGTTCAACTTCCGCTGGACGACGGCGATGGCGGCGACCCGCAGCAGTGCAGCGCCGGTACCGGCGGCGAGGGCGGAGAGTACGTCGTACCCGAGGATGCGGGCGGCGTAGTAGACGACGAGCGGGAGACCGATGTCCCAGAGCAGACCAGCGAGGACCTTACGCATGAGGTGAACCCTTCTCTTAAGATACTGCTAGTAGCTTAAGAGAGGTCAGCCCAGCCGGATTAGGCCAATTGTCATGGGATACCCTGAGTATCGTGACGACGCGTAGGCGGGGTGCCGCGCTGGAGGAGGCGATCCTGCAGGCCGCGGTTGAGGAGCTGACCGAGGTCGGGTACCGCGAGCTGACGATGGACGGTGTCGCCGCCCGCGCCGGCACCGCGAAGAACGTGATCTACCGCCGCTGGCCGAGCCGGGCAGCGCTGTGCATCGCGGCGTACCGGCACATGCTCCCGAGTGGACCGGACTCGACGCCCGACACCGGCTCGCTCCGCGGTGACGCGCTCGCGCTGCTCACCCGTGCCAACGACCGCATGTCGTCCCCGGTCGGTCGCATCCTGCGCCAGCTCCTCGCCGACATCCATTCCGACCCCGAGCGGATGCGCGAACTCCGCGACCAGGTCGCCCGCGCCGGCGTCTCGCACTGGCTGACCGTCCTGGCCCGAGCCGCGAGCCGCGGCGAAGTCGGCCAGCAAGCCCTCACTCCCCGCGTCGCCACGGTCGCCGTCGACCTGCTCCGCAACGAGTACGCCCTCAACGGCGCCACCGCAGTCTCACCCGAAGTACTAACCGAGATCGTCGACCAGGTCTTCGTCCCACTCGCTACGCGGCCACCAGCCTCGTCGGACGACACCTCACGAGACTGACATGGCGGACCGCAACGCCTGGAAGTCTTCCGGGGCGAGTGGGACCAGGCCGCGGCGGAGTTGGTAGCCCCAGTTCGGCTGTCGGGTGAGTTCGAGGTCCACCTCGCGTACGCCGGTGCGCTGCACCGGCAGGAACTCGATCCGCCGGCGCCATGGCTGGACGATGCCGTGGGAGCCCATGTTCATCGCCTCGGCCTGGTACGGCGCTGCGTCGACGACCACGCCCAGCGCGGTGAACGCGCGGAGCGGCTGCTTCTCGCCGTACCGCTCGGTCGGCGAGTAGATCACGAAGCCGTCGCCCTCGCGCAGCCGCGCGACGCCGTACCGCTTGCCGTGGTTGAGCTGGATGAAACCGCCCTCGACCGCGCGCTGGGTGTGGTCCGCGGAGACCACACCCAGCCAGGCGCGCTGTAAATCCGTCATGCCCTCACTGTCCGCCGGAATATACGACATCTTTCGTCATGATTTTGCGGCGGAGGCTGGCGATCAGCGGCCAGGCGATCATCAGCAGGATCGCCACGTAGATGACGTACGCGACCGGTCCACCAACCAGACCGGAGACGTCACCGTTGGACAGTTGCAGTGCCATCCGCGCCTGCCGTTCGGCGATCGGGCCGAGGATCACGCCGATGATCAGCGGCAGCACCGGCAGCCCGAACCGGCGCATCCCGAAACCGAGCAGCCCGAGCAGCAGAAGCAGCAACAGGTCGAGCGGCTGCGCGTTCACGGCGTACGCACCCATCGAGGCGAAGAAGATGATCCCGGCGTACAGATACGGCCGCGGGATCTGCAGCAGCTTCGCCCATGCCGGCGCCAGCGGCAGGTTGAGGAGCAGCAGCATCAGGTTGCCGATGAACAGGCTGGCGATCAGCGCCCACACCAGCCTCGGCTCGCGCTGGAACAGCAGCGGCCCGGGCTGGATGCCGTACGACGTGAACGCGGCCAGCATCACCGCCGCGGTCGCATTCGTCGGCAGACCGAGCGCGAGCATCGGCACGAGCGTTCCGGCTGCCGACGCGTTGTTCGCGGCTTCCGGCCCGGCGACGCCCTCGATCGCGCCGTGCCCGAACTCTTCCGGATGCTTGGACAGCTTCTTCTCGGTCGCATACGACAGGAACGTCGGGATCTCCGCACCCCCGGCCGGCAGCGCACCGATCGGGAAGCCGTACGCCGTTCCGCGCAGCCACGGCTTCCACGAGCGACGCCAGTCCGACTTGCCCATCCACGGACGGCCGACCGGAATCACCGTGCCCGGGTTCCGCCGCAGGTGGGCCGCGACCCAGAGCGCCTCGCCGACCGCGAAGATGCCAACAGCAACCACTACGACATCGATGCCGTCGGCAAGCTGCGGTACGCCAAACGTGAGCCGCTGCTGGCCGGTCACCTTGTCGATCCCGACCAGCCCGATCACCAATCCGAGCAGCAGGGCCGCGAACCCGCGGATCCGGGACGATCCGAGCACCGAGGTCGCACCGGCGAACGCGAGCAGCATGATCGCCAGGTAGTCCGGCGCCCCCAGGCTGATCGCGAACTTCACCACCTGCGGCGCAACCAGCACGAGCAGCAGCGTCCCGATCGTCCCCGCCACGAACGACCCGATCGCCGCGGTCGCCAACGCCTGCGCGGCCCGTCCGGCCCTGGCCATCTTGTTGCCCTCGATCGCCGTCACCACCGATGACGACTCACCTGGGGTGTTCAGCAGGATCGACGTCGTCGAGCCGCCGTACATGCCGCCGTAGAAGATCCCGGCGAACATAATGAACGCCTGCACCGGCTCGAGTCCGTAGGTGATCGGCAGCAGCAGTGCGACCGTCATCGCCGGACCGATCCCCGGCAGGACGCCGACCGCCGTACCGACGGTGACGCCGAGCAACGCAAGAAGCAGATTGATCGGTGTCAGGACATCTGCAAATCCCTGAAGGAGGTCCATCACAAGATCCCTTGCAGTACGCCGGCCGGCAGGTTGACGCCCAGCCCGATCGCGAACGCGTAGAACGTGATCAGCGCCAGCGCGACGGCGATGAACACGTTGCGGATGTGGTGCCGGCTGCCGAGCGCGAACGCCGATCCCCAGAACAGCAGGATCCCGCTGATCACCCAGCCCAGCGGCTCGATCAACGCGAGGTTGACCACGAACGCGGCGATCAGCGTGAGCACCGTGCGCCAGTCGACGGAGGACGTCACGTCGACGTCCTCGCCTTCCTCCGCTTCGCCGGTCCCTCCGCGGGCCACGTCGACGGCGTACAGGACGGCGACGACGAGCAGCAGAACGCCGAGGACGATCGGTACCGGCTTCGGGCCGATCGGATCGTTGCTGTTGGCAATGTGCTGGAGCCGGGCGGCGTCGACGATCACCAGGACGCCGACCACCGCCAGGAACCCGCACACTCCGTACTGCGCACGATCCGGCCGCCTGACAGCGGCCTCGTTCACGCCGCCAGTCCCAGCTTGGTCAGGATGTCGGCGACGGCCTTGTCCTGGTCGGTGAGGAACTTGCCGAACTCGTCACCGGTCACGAACGCGTCGGTCCAGCCGTGCTTCTCGAGCTCGGACTTCCACTCCGCGGAGTCGTGCATCTTCGTCAGCGCGTCGATCCAGACCTTCTTGTCCGCGTCGCTGATACCCGGCGGCGCGACGATGCCTCGCCAGTTCGTGAACACCAGGTCGATGCCGGAGCCCTTCAGCGTCGGCACGTCCTTCAGCGCCTCGATCGGCTGCTCGCTCGTCACCGCGAGCACCCGCACCTGACCGCTCTGGACCTGGTCGAGGAACTCCCCGAATCCGCTGGCCCCGAAGGCGATCTTGCTCCCCAGCAGCGCGGGCAGCAGCTCGCCGCCGCCGTCGTACGAGACGAAGTTGACGTCTTTCGGCTCGATGCCGACGGCTTGCGCGAGCTGCATCGGGAGCAGGTGGTCAGGCCCGCCCGGCGACGAACCGCCGCCGACGGCCATCCCCTTCGGGTTCGCCTTCCAGGCGGTGACCAGGTCGCCGATCGTCTTGTACGGCGAGTTCTTCGGTACGACGATCGCGCCGGCCTCCTCGATCAGCTTGGCGATCGGGGTGGTCTGGGTGAGCGTCGCCTTCGACTTCGACGTGTACGTCGCGCCGACCACGCCGAGCCCCATCTGCATGGCGAGCTTGCCGTTGCCCTTCTCGTTCACGGTCCGCTGCAGGCCGACCGTGCCGCCGGCGCCCGGCAGGTTGAACACCTGGACGCCGGTCGCGATCTTCGCGTCCTCCATCACCTTCGCCGCGACCCGGGCGGTGGTGTCGTAGCCGCCGCCGGCCGCGTTCGGCACCATCAGCCGCAGCCCGGTCGCGGGCTTGCCGCTGTCGGCGTTGGAGTCGGATTTGTCGGCGGTCGCGCCGCAGGCGCTCGCGCCGACCAGCGCGAGCACTGCTGTGGTGACCCAGAGCATCGGCCTCATGGCGGTGTCCTTTTCGATGGGGATCAGGTGGCGACGATCGTGGACCTCCAGCGGGTACGGCGTCTGCGTTGTGGCCGCAGCGGTGGTTGAGTTCATTGTGGTCACAGGCGGAATCTGGGTGAAGTGTGGCACTCGAGCGCCGCAGCGGTGATCATGCGGCAGGACCTATGGGAGGTGAAGATGGCCGTCAGGCTCGGAAGACGTCCGACGTTGGCCGGGCAGCTGCTGGTGCTGCAACTGGCCATCGTCGTGGTCGTGCTCGTCGCCGTCGCCGCGGTCTCGCTCGCCCAGTCCGCCGCCACGTTCAACCGGGTCGAAGGTCGCCGGGTGACCGCGCTGGCCGAGCAGCTCTCCGGGAGCCAGACGCTGCGCTTCGGCATCCGCCACCCCGCACCGGCGGAGGTTCTCGCACCGTTGCTCCAGACAACGTTGACGCAGTCCGGCGTCACCTCGATCACGGTCGCCGACGCGCAGGGCCGGATCATCGCGGCCACGAACCCCACCACGATCGGCAACTCGCTGACTCTCGGTGATCCTTGGGTGGCGCAAGGCCGCGGCTGGTCCGGCGAGCTGCGCCTGGGGGACGGGAAAGAGCTGGTCTCGCAGGTCCCGGTGCTCAGTCAGGGCACGGATTCGAACGGCCGGCCGGACGGAACGCTCGGCGATCACATCGGCACCGTGATGGTCGGCGAGCAGGCCCCGTCGATCTGGCAACGATTGCGCGGCGCATCGTCGTACCTGGCGATCTATCTCGGTATCGCCTGCGTGCTCGGGCTGCTCGGTTCGTGGCTGCTGGCCCGCCGGATCAAGCGGCAGACGCTCGGGCTCGAACCGCGCGAGATCGCCGGACTTGCCGAGCATCGGGAGGCGATGCTGTACGGGCTGGCCGAGGGAGTCGTTGCCTTGGACCCCCATTTGCGGGTCACGCTGGTGAACGACGTCGGCCGCCGGCTGCTCGACCTCCCGGCGAACGCGGTCGGCCGCAACCTGGACGATCTGGGGATCGAGGGCCGGCTCCGCGAAGTACTCGCCGGCGAGGACGAGGCGCGCGACGCGGTCGTCGTACGCCGTGGGCGCGTACTCGTGATGAACCGGATGGAAGTGCTGAAGGACGGGCGGTCGCTGGGCTCCGTCACCACGCTGCGTGACCGGACCGAGTTGGCGCAGCTGGAGCGGGAGCTGGGGTCGTTCCGTTCGTCCGCCGAGTTGCTGCGGGCGCAGACGCACGAGTTCGCGAATCAGCTGCACACGATCTCCGGCCTGATCCAGATCGGCGAGTACGACGAGGTCGTCACGTACGTCGGCGCGCTCAACCGGTACCGTGAGTCGCTCGACCTGACCGTGACCCGGCGGGTCCACGACACCGCGGTCGCCGCCCTGCTGATGGCGAAGTCCTCGCTCGCGGCCGAACGCCGCGTCGAGCTCCGCGTGTCCGAACGTACGACGCTGCTCCGGCTCGACCCCGCGCTGTCGGCCGACGTGGCGACCGTGGTCGGCAACCTGGTCGACAACGCGATCGACGCGGCCGCCCAGTCCGGTACGCCGCTGTCACCGGCGTGGGTCGAGGTCGAACTGCGGCAGGACGCGACGAGTGTTGAGATCGTGGTCCGCGACTCCGGTCCGGGGGTGGCGCCCGAGCTGGCGCAGGAGGTGTTCGCGCACGGCTTCACCACCAAGGCCGCGGCCGAGGGGGAGCGCGGGATCGGTCTCGCGATGACCCGGCTGATCTGCCGCCGGCGCGGCGGCGAGGTCGCGGTGACGAACAATTCCGACGGCGGCGCGGCCTTCGTCGCCCGCATGTCCGCCCAGCGCACGCCCGAGGGAGCCCGATGATCACGGTCCTCGTCGTCGACGACGACTTCATGGTCGCCCGCATCCACCGCGGATTCGTGGACCGCGTGGACGGCTTCGAGGTCGTCGGTACGGCGAACTCCGGCGATCAGGCCGTCGCGGCGTTGTCCGAGCTACGGCCTGATCTGGTGCTGCTCGACCTCTACCTGCCTGACGTGTTCGGCATCGACCTGATCGCCCGGCTGCGCGCCGTACGGCCTGATGTGGACATCCTCGTCATCACCGCGGCCCGCGAGGCCGACGCGGTGCGTGGCGCCGTACGCCAGGGGGTCGTCAACTATCTGCTGAAACCCTTCGGTTTCGAGGATCTGCGGGCTCGCTTACAGGAGTACGAGCGTCGCCGGGCGAGCGTCCCCGACCAGGTAACGTCCCAGGCGGACGTCGATCGCGTCCTGGCGCCTGCCTGCCCAACCGTCAACCGCCTCCCCAAGGGCCTCAGCCAGGAGACCACCGACCTGGTCACCGCCGCCCTCCGCGCCACCCCCGACAACCTTTCGGCTGCCGAGTGCGCCGAGAAAGTCGGCATCTCCCGCGTCAGCGCCCGCCGCTACCTGGAGTTCCTCTGCACCCAAGGCCAAGCCCAGGTAACCCTTCGCTACGGCACCACCGGCCGCCCCGAACGCCGCTACCACTGGCGAAGCTAGGTCGCTGCGCGGGCGGCGCTCTCGATCCGGGCTCGGTGTGCTTCCCAGTCGACCTCTGATGCGCCGGTGGGGGCGCCCAGCTGCTCGCGAAGAATGTCGGCGTGGCCCGTGTGGCGGTTGGTCTCGGCAACGACGTGGACCAGGATGTTGAGGAGTTTGACGTTGGGCCGCGGCCACCACGGGACGAATCCGGGAGCGTCGATCGGGAGGGCGTCGATGGTGGTATCGGCGTACTCGCAAGCACGCTGGTACGCCGCGATCACATCGGCGCGCGACTCGTGTTCGCGCACCCACATGTGGTCGTGGTTCGCGTAGCCGGGATCGTCGAAGGTCGGGATCGGATCCGGATACGGGCGGCCGAAGATCTCCCCGAAGTACCGGGCCTCGGTCAGTGCAAGGTGTTTGACGAGGCCGAGGAGGTTGGTCCCGGTCCGGGTGAGCGGACGGCGTACGTCGTACTCCGGCAGTCCGTCGAGCGTCGACAGGAGCGACTCCCGCACCCATCGCAGCTCGTCGTGGAGGTAGGCCTTGGCGAACTCGTCGATCATTACTCCTCCACCAACTCGACGGTGGCGGCGTGGCGTTCGGCGAGGGCGTGGTAGACGGCGGCGTTGTGGTCGACGAAGAGCTTCGCGGTTCCTTCGAGCGGGACGATCTTCTTCGCCGGGCTGCCCATCGCGACCGATTCCGGCGGGATGACGGCGCCCGGCGTGACCGTGGAGCCGGCCGCCACCAGCGAACGCTCGCCGACCACCGCCCCGTCGAGCACGATCGCGCCGTTGCCGACCAGAGCCTGCTCACCGATCGTGCAGTCGTGGACCAGGCATTGGTGTCCGACCGTCGCATTCGGCCCGATCTCGCAGCCGTTGTGGCCGACGTGGATCACCGTGTTGTCCTGGATGTTCGCCCCCGCGCGGATCGTGATCGTCCCCAGATCGGCGCGGATCACCACGCCGTACCAGATCGAAACCCCCGCCTCGACGACCACATCCCCGACCAGCGTCGCGGTCGGCGCGATCCACGCGTCCGGATGCACACTCGGACGCTTACCTTCGAACGAAAACAGCGGCATACGCTGCACCCTATGCCGCGTAGCCTCGAGCGGGTGCGGAAAACAGTCGCCGGGTTCGCCGCGTTCGGGTTGTTCTGGGGAGCGTGGGGCGCGATCCTGCCCGCGGTCCGGGCCGGCGCCGGGGTGAACGACGGTGAGCTCGGCGTCGCGCTGCTGATGGTCGGACTCGGCGCGCTCGTGTCGATGCGGTTCACCGGCTACCTGATCGATAGGTACGGCGGGGTGGTGCTGCCGGTCGTCACCGTATTGTTCGCGATCTGCGGCGTACTGCCCGCGCTGGCGGGCTCGGTCGTCACCCTGAGCGCGGCATTGTTGTTGCTGGGAGCAACCTCTGGTGCGATGGACGTGGCGATCAATGCGACCGGATCCCAGGCGGAGGCGGTGACCGGGCGGCCGGTGATGAACCTCGCGCACGGCATGTTCTCGGTCGCCGTCGTGGTCGCAAGCCTCAGTACGGCGGGACTCCGCGCCGCCGGGCTCGGCGCATTGCCCGTGCTGGGCGGGGCGGGCGCGCTGATCGTGATCACAGCACTCGTCGTTCTTGCTCCAGGCAGCACCTCGAGGAGCGCACCGGCCGTCGCCTCGAGCAGCGCACCGGCCGCCGCCTCGGGCACCTCACAGGACCTGCCGGCTGCCGCCGAAACTCCGAGGAGCGGGCTGGAGCCGGCGCTCCTCATGTTCGGTGTGCTGTGTGCGATCGCCTACCTCGTCGAGAACGCGTGGCAGAGTTGGAGCGCCGTACATCTGGATACCTCGCTGAACGCCCCGGCCGGCCTCGCGTCCATCGCGCCCGCGGTCTTTGCCGCGGCGGCCGCCACGGGCCGATTCGCCGGCAATGCTGTCCTGAAGCGGGTCCGGCCGGTCCAGCTCCTGGTCGTCGGTGGCCTCGTCGCCGCCGTCGGCTCGCTGGCCGCGGCCACCGCGAACCATCCTTGGACAGCCCTGGCCGGTATCGGAGTCGCGGGTCTCGGTACGTCGGTCTGTGCGCCGACGATCATCGGGATGGCCGGCGCATGGGCCGGTCCTGAGCGGCGCGCGGGTGCGATCTCGGTAGTGACCACGATCGCCTATCTCGGATTCCTGATCGGCCCGGCGGCGGTCGGCGCGGTGTCCTCGCACTGGTCGCTTCCGGCCGCGCTGGGTGGTGTCGCCGTACTCGCGGTCGTCGTCGCCGGCCTCGCTCCGGTAGCCGGCCGCATCGCCGGAGCCGGCCTTCGACGTACGGCAAAAGGGATTTGAAAGGACCTTGGGCGAGGCTACGGTGATGGGTGTCCCGTCAGCGACACAGGACCAGCGAGGAGGGTGGCATGACGGAGATCGCGAAATCGGGGGCCGCGGTGATCAACCGGGCCGACGGGCGGGACGACGGGGAGGAGTGGACCGAGAACTACACCCAGTTGCCAGGTGGGGCTGGGGTCTCGTTGATTCTCGAGTCGACCACGAAGGAGGGCGCCGGGCCGCGGCTGCACAAGCATCCGTACGCCGAGACGTTCATCATCCGCCGCGGTACGGCGACGTTCACGGTCGGCATCGAGGAGATCGTCGGCCGGGCGGGCCAGATCCTGGTCGTTCCCGCCGACACCCCGCACAAGTTCCGCACCGGTCCCGGCGGCTACGAAGCAGTCCACATCCACGCCAACCCCACGTTCGAAACCATCTGGCTGGAGTAGTCAGGCAGGAGCGAACGCGCCCAGCAAGGTCGCGGTGATGTACGGCGCGGCTTGGTCGGACGTGATGCGGCCGGCTTGAAGTTCGCTTGCCGCGCCGTGCATGACGTTGTGCATGACGCTGACCAGCCACGAGGTTGGTAGGTCGGTGCGGAAGACGCCTTCGGCGCGGCCGCGTTCCAGTAGACGTTCCACGCGTGCCATCGGGTCGGCGTGCAGCTCTTGGACCCGCCCCGGCGGCAGCGCGTCCTGAGCCGCGAGTAGCAGCGCGCGGTACTGGTCGACCAGCTGCCAGCTCGACTCGGTCAACCGGGCCAGCGCTTCGCGCGGGTCGCCGGTGAGATCGACCTGCCCGAGCGTCTTCTCGCCGGTCGCGATCGCCTGCACGAACACCGCGTCGACCAGCTCGGCCCGCGACGGGAAGTGGCCGTACAGCGTGACCCGTCCGACCCCGGCCGCCTTCGCGATCTCCGACGTGCTCGCGGCCGGATCCCGCGCCAGGCACTCCGCGGCCGCGGTCAGGATCGCCGCGATGTTGCGCTGCGCGTCCGCCCGCCGGGTGGTCACCGCCATCGACCATCTCCTCATCTCGAACACCGCTGTACGAATTCCCCTTGTCGAACACCAGTGTACGAGTTACGGTACTGACCTAACCCGTACACACCTGTTCGACTTAAGGATGACCCATGGATCAACCCGACCCCCGGCGGTGGCGACTGCTGGGGCTGCTCGCCGTCGCGCAATTCATGCTGATCCTCGACGTGACCGTGGTTGCGATCGCGCTCCCGAACATCGAGACCGATCTCGGGCTCAGCCGCGAGACCCTCACCTGGGTGGTCAGCGCATACACGCTGATGTTCGGCGGCTTGATGCTGCTGGGCGGCCGCGCCGCCGACCTGTTCGGCTCGCGCCGCGTCGTACTGACCGGCCTGATCGTCTTCACCCTGGCCTCGCTCGTCACCGGCCTGGCCAACGGACCTGAGCTTCTCCTCGGCGGCCGCGTCGCTCAAGGCATCGGCGCCGCGATGCTCTCGCCGGCCGCGTTGTCCGTCGTCACCAAGACGTTCGACGGCGACGAGCGCAACAAGGCGCTCGGCATCTGGTCCGCGATGGGCGGTGGCGGCTCCGCGATCGGCGTACTGCTGGGCGGCCTGCTCACCGCCGGTCCCGGCTGGCAGTGGGTCTTCTACATCAACCTGCCCATCGGCCTGATCGTGTTCGTCCTCCTGCTCCGCCTGCTCCCCGCCGATCGTCCGAGCGAGCAGCAGGGCCGCCTCGACGTCCCCGGCGCTCTTCTGGTCACAGCCGGAACAGGTACGGCGATCTACGCGCTCATCAACGCGGGCGACCGCGGCTGGCTCTCGGCCGCAACCCTCGGCACGCTCGCCGGCGCCCTCGTCCTGTACGCCGTCTTCGCCTGGGTCCAGCGCTCCGTCCGCTCGCCGCTGATGGACCTCCGGATCCTCACCCGCCGACCTGTTGCCGCAGGCACCTTCGTGTTGCTGATCGCAACCGCTTTGATGATCTCGATGTTCTTCCTCGGATCCTTCTACCTGCAACACTTCAAGCAGTACGGCGCTTTGCGCACCGGCCTGCTGTTCTTGCCGGTGGCAATCGCCGCGATCGTCGGCGCGCACCTGGCCGGCCAACTCGTCGGACGGGTCGGTGCACGCCCGGTCGCCGTGATCGGATTCGCAATCACCGCGATCGGTGTCGCTGTCCCCGCGATCTGGGAGGGTGCTACCGAGATCGTGATCGGGATGACCGTCGGGACCGTAGGACTCGGCGCCGCGTTCGTGGCGGCCTCGACGACGACGTTCGCGCAGATCGACCATCGGGAGGCGGGCCTCGCATCCGGCATCCTGAGCACGTTCCACGAGTTCGGCGCATCGCTCGGCGTTGCGGTCGTGTCGAGTGTCGCGGCAGCAAGTCTCGCGGGCACGGTGTCGAGCGGGTTCTCCAGCGGGTTCACGTTCGCCGCGATCACCGCAGCGGTCGCGGCCGTCCTCGCGCTGTTCGTCGTACCGGCGTTCAAGCCTTCAACCGGAGGGGTTCATGTTCACTGAGATTCGCCGCGCGGTGGTCGCGGACGCAGAGACGGTATTGACCATGCTGGGGGAGCTGGCGGCGTACCAGGATCAGCAGCAGTACATGACCGCAAGCCTGCAGGACTGGCAAGGGTTCCTCGGACGCGACGAGGTGATCGTGTTGCTGGCAGAGGTAGACGGGGTTGCGGGGGGCTACGTGTCCGCGCTGCGCCGCCCGTACCTGTGGGTCGGTGGCGATCAGCTCGCGCTGGACGACCTCTACGTCCGCGAGCAGTTCCGCGACGCCGGCGTCGGTCGCCAGTTGATGCTCGGCCTGGCCCGGTATGCGCTCCCGGATCGCCTTCCGATCGGCTGGGGTCTGCGCCTTGAGAACACAGCCGGCTATCGCTTCTACGAACGCCTGGGCGCCAAGCTGGTCACGAAAACCGCGGCCAGCTGGTCCGTAGAGTCCTACGAGCGTCAGCTCAACGAATAGCTGGCCGCTGGCGACGGGGCTTGCCCGGCTCCGGCGGATCCCAGTCCTGGTTGGCGGCGAACACGTAGTTCATCTTCAAGCGCGTGGGCCAGCCAGGCCGGCTGATCGACCCAGTTGCTGCGCGCATAGTGGCCAGGGCAGCGAGCGGCACCGCAGTATCACATGTGGAAAGGATCAGGCCCCGGAGCTTACCGAAACGTCATGGCACTACCGGGTTCTGGTTCCTACCGTGAAGTGATGCGACGGACGGTACCGCCACAGGCATACTTCATCGTCAGCGCGGTCTTCCACTACTTGGGCCCTGCGTTCGCGGTGCTGCTGTTCGCGCGGATCGATCCGCTCGGCGTGGCTTGGTTGCGGATCGCTGCGGCCGGGCTGATCTTCTCGATCTGGCGTCGGCCGTGGCGCGCCTGGCGTCTGCTCTCCTGGGGCACGCGCCGGCTGGTGATCGCGTGGGGTGCCGTCCTCGCGGTGATGAACTGTTGCTTCTATCTGGCGATCGATCGCATCCCTCTCGGCACGGTCGCCGCGGCCGAGTTCGCCCCGGTGATCGTGCTGGCGGCGATCGCGGTGCGTTCGCTACGCAACCTGCTGGCGCTGGTGCTCGCAGTCGGCGGCGTCTATGTGCTGACCGATATCCGTCTGTCCCACGACTGGATCGGGATGGTCTTCACCGCACTCAACGCGGTCCTCTTCTCGGCGTACGTCGTCCTCGGCCACCGCATGGCCCGAGTCGAAGGACTGCGCCGGATCGACGGTCTCGCCCTCGCGATGGGAGTTGCAACCGTCCTCGCGCTACCGGTCGGGCTGCGCGCTGCCGTCCCCGCGTTCGCCGATCCCGCACTTCTCGCTGCGGCGGTAGGAGTCGGCGTGTGCTCGTCGGTGATTCCGTACGTCGCGGATCAGCTCGCGATGGCACGGTTGAAGCGGTCCACGTTCGCGTTGATGCTGGCGTTGCTGCCCGCCACGGCGACGGTGATCGGTGCCGTCGTACTGCGGCAGTTCCCGCGGCCGGCCGAATTGGCAGCGGTTGCGATCATCGTCGTCGCGGTCGGGCTGCATCGCGAAGCTATATCGCCTTGAGCGACAGTTCCTGCCAGTCCGCCCAGGTCTTCAGCCGATCCTCGTAGGCCTGCTTCACCAGCTCGTAGCCCTGCCCGAAGAACACGTGCAGCGGCGGGTTGGGGGAGTCGGCGAGCTCGAGGATCGCGGGCCCGGCCGCGGCCGGGTCGTCGAAGTCGACCGACGCCACGTAGTCCATGAGCGCCTGACGCTGCCCGTCGTACAGCGGGTTCGGGGTCGCGGCCACCCCTCCGGTCAGACCCTCGGTCGCGTACCCGCCGGGCTCGACCACAGTCACCTTGACCCCGAATCCCGCGACCTCCTGGGCGAGCGCCTCGCTCAGTCCCTCGAGTGCCCACTTCGACGCGCAGTACCCGCTGCCGAGCAGGAATCCGGTCAGCCCGGCGACCGACGAGATCTGGATGATGTGACCGCTGCCCTGCTCACGCAGGTACGGCAGCACCGCCTGGGTGACCCAGACCGGGCCGAAGAAGTTCGTCTCGAACTGGTCCCGCAGTTGCTGCTCGGTGAATTCCTCGACCGCGCCCGAGAGACCGTAGCCCGCGTTGTTCACGATCACGTCGAGACGGCCGAAGTGTTCCTTCGCCTGCTCGACCGCCCCGAAGACAGCGGCCTTGTCGGTGACGTCGAGCTCGAGCGGCAGTACTGCGTCGCCGTACGTGTCGACCAACTCGGTGAGGCTCTTCCGGGCCGTCGCGGCCACCCGGTCCCCGCGGGACAGAGCGGCCTCGACGAAGTGGCGGCCGAGGCCGCGGGACGAGCCGGTGACGAACCACACCTTGCTACTTTCCGGGCTCATGCCGGCCTCACGTTGTGGTTGCCGCTGAACAGGTTGGCCGGGTCGTACTCGCGCTTGACCGCCGCGAGCCGCTCGTACGTCGCCGCCGGGTAGACCGCAGCCACGTCGGCGTCATCGGCATCGGACAGGAAGTTCGCGTAGGCGCCGGTGACCTGCGGTGTGAGCTTGTCCCACAGCGCCTGGCGGGCCGGCCGCGTCGCCTCGATGACCGGCGGCGGGCCGATGGTGGTCGTGGCGAACATCAGCTCCGCCTCACGATGCGCGTACGCCGTGGCGTCCGCGGCGACCTGCGACACCGCCCCGCCGACGGTGCGGATCGACATGATCGGGGAGCCCTGCGAGGCGCCGGTCTCGGCGAGGATCCGTAGTACCTCGGGGACGGAATCCTTGTCGACAAAGGCACTTCGGGTGACCAGTTGGATGCCGGGAGGCGGGACCACCCCGTCCACCAGCACCTCGGCGTACGGCCGGAGCCCGATCTCGTCGGCGAGCACCGTGCCGAGCTTGCGGATCGGGTCGATCGCCCGGGCGGCGAGTTCCGCGTCGTCACCGTCGAACGCGACCTCGATCTCCAGCGGCGCGTCCGGGCCGCCGAGGAACGGGTTGGCGAACGACGCGATCGACGTGAGCTCGGCCGGCGCGGTGCGCTGATACTCCGCCCAGCCCTGGAGCACCTCGGCGATCTCGCTTGCCGGGAAGGCGAGCTTGCCGAAGTAGATGTCGGTCGTCGGGTGCGCCGCGAACTCGAACGCGGTTACGATCCCGAAGTTCCCGCCGCCACCGCGGACCGCCCAGAACAGCTCGGGGTTCTCGTCCGCCGACGCCCGTACGACGTCACCGGCCGCGGTCACGATTTCGACGGCGACCAGACTGTCGAGCGCCAGACCGTACTTGCGGACCTTCCACCCGATCCCGCCGCTCAACGTCAGCCCGCCGACACCCACACTCTTGGTGTCACCCGACGAGATCGCCAGCCCGTGCGGTGCCAGCGCGGCCGCGACCTGCCCCCAGGTGGCACCGCCGCCGACGCGTACGACGTGGCGCTCCTTGTCGACGACCTCGATCCCGGCCAGCTTGCCGAGCTCGATCACCACCCCGCCGTCGTTCGTCCCGAATCCCGCGAACGCGTGCCCGCCCCCACGAACCGCCAGCGGCAGCCCGCTCTCCGCCACATACATGACGGCCTTCCGCACATCCTCAACACTCGCCGGCCTGAGGACGTACGCCGGGCTGCCCCCGACCAGCACGGTCCGACTCGCGGCGTCATACCCCGCGTCGTCCGGCCCGACAATCTCCCCACCAAATCCTTCGATCACAACACTCATGACGTTCCTTTGCGCTTGTCCCCAACGAACAATCACCTGACGCCGAGCAACCACCACATGTGACGTGAACAAACCCACATCACACTTCCCCCCGCTATTTCGTCTGCACTCTCGAACCGCTTCAATCCCGACGAGAAGGCCGAGTCAGGCGGGAGCGCATTTCGGTGGCGAAGGATTCCTGGAGGCGGTGCATGGTTGCGGCTTCTTCGGGGTCGGCGAAGAGGGTGGGGAGGTCGGCGGGGTCTACGTCGTAGAGGTGGGTTTGGATCCACCAGATGTTGCCGGCGGGGTCCTTGAGGCGGGCGCCGCGGTCGCCGACGATGCGGGACGTCGTGAGCTCGGTGATGATGGTCGCGCCGGCGGCGACGGCGCGGGTGACGGTGGCGTCGGCGTCGTCGACGTACACGCTGAGGAAGCTGGGGGTGTCCGGCCAGTCGGGTCGGGCGTCGAAGGCCATCACGACCGAGTCGCCGATCGTGATTTCGGCGTGGCCGATCGTGCCGTCCTCGTTGTGGACGGCGAAGGCCGGCTTGGTGCCGAACGCCTCCTGTACGAACTCGAGCCAGGCCGCCGCACCACGAACGGCCACGTACGGAGTCACAGTCGCCTTACCACCGGGGTTCTTTGTCATGCCTTCATCCTCGCCTCAGTAGAGGACAGCTTCCGTCCTCTACCGAGGTTGGCGGCGAACAGGTATTGCTTGGCCTCCTGCCGACACCAAGCCATGCTCCGATCCGGTGAGATTGCCTCATGACGACGTTCATGCTGGTTCCCGGTGGCTGGAAAGGCTCGTGGGCTTATGAGGCGGTGGTTCCGTTGCTGGTGGGGCATGTTGTCCACGCGCTGACATTGACGGGTCTGGGGCCGTCCGACGACGCGGCGACGGTCGCGACCGCCAACCTCGACGTACATGTCGACGACGTACTGCGGGCGCTCGATCACGCAGACCTCACCGACGTGACCCTGGTCGGCCACAGCTACGCCGGCATGGTGATCACCGCCGCCGCGGATCGCGCAGCAGGTCGGGTCTCGCGGCTGGTCCATCTCGACGCCTTCGTACCGCGCGACGGCGAGTTGTGGTGGTCCTTGGTGAACGACTACTTCCGGAAGCTGATCATCGAGGGCAGCGCGACCAGCGGGTACGCCGTTCGCCCGCCGGGCAATGGCGATCCCCGTCGGCGGCCTCATCCGCTTGCTTCGTTCATGCAGGAGATCCGGCTCACCGGCGAGGTCGACCGGATCGCGCGCCGGGACTTCGTCTACTGCTCGGGCTGGGAGGAGCAGACGCCATTCGCCGAGCTCCGCACCCGGCTCGACGCCGATCCCCACTGGCAGGTCCACGTCGTCCCGACCGGCCACAACGTGATGAACGAGGCCCCGCAGTTCGTCGCGGACCTACTGCTCAGCTAGACCAAGCAGCCGCGAACGGCGTCGATCAGGCGGGTGGAGCGGGCGTCACCGTGGCCCACCATCCTGTTCGCGGTATAGGCGAACGCGATGCCGTGCTCGTCGTCGCCGAATGCGAACTGGCCACCAGCGCCATCGTTCGCGAGGCTGCGAGGACCGAGCGTGGGACGGAACGGTGAGTCCAGCAGGAAGCCGGATCCCCAGCGCGCACCCGCGTCGAAGCCCAGGTAGCTGGTGCCGGCGGAGACCTCGCGCGCCGCATCGGTGACGGTGGCGCGCGACAACAGCGGATCGGCGCCGTCGAGCCCGGTGATCGCCGCGGCGTACACAGCGGCGAGGCCCGTTGCGGAGGCCACAGCACCGGCGCCTGGCAGCTCCATCGCCAGCAACGCGGGATCGTTCCATCCGTGCGGGTCGTCGATTCCGGGGAACACCAGAGCACCGTTCATCGACACGATGCGCATCAGCAGATGTTCGGGATCCAACGCCGGCGGTCGACCCTCCGCCTCCTCCAGCCGAGCCAGGTTCGGCAACTCCGAAGCAGGCAAGCCGATCCAGGCCCGCAACCCGAGCGGTTCACCGACGACGGTCCGGAAGTATGCCCCCGGCAACTGTCTGGTCAGCCGTCGCACCACCTCGCCGAGCACGAACCCGAACACATGCCCGTGATACTCGTACGTCGTCCCCGGCTCCCACAGCGGCTTCTGCTCCTCGATCGCGGTGATCACCGGCGTCCACGCCGCGATCTCCTCGAACGAGAGTGTCCTATCCAGCACCGGGATCCCGGCCCGGTGCCCGAGCACCATCCGGCAGGTGACGGCTTCCTTGCCATTAGCAACAAACGAAGGCCAGTAGGACCCGATCGGCTCGTCCAGCGACAACTGCCCCGACTGAGCGAGCAGGTGTACGACGACGCTCACCAGCCCCTTGGCGCAGGAGAACACCGGTACGACGGTCTTCTGCGACCACGGCCGCCCGGGCGCGGCATCGCCGTCCCAGAGCTCGACCACCTTGCGCCCACCGGCGTACACCGTGACGGCCGCGCCCAGTTCCGGGAACAGCGAGAAGTTCTCCGCGAACGTGTCCGCGACCGCGCCGTACCCCTCGTCCACCCAACCCTTGCTCATACGGCAGACGATAGGTCCGGCGCGATCGTCACATCGACTGAATTACGGCAGCACCCACTTCTGGCTGATCGCGGTCGTGCAGGCCGCGAGGATGAGTTTGGTGCCGTTGGCGCTCAAACCGCCAGCGGCATTGAGACACAGGCCCGACGCCGCGTTGACCAACGTGCCGTTGGTCTGTGGCACCCAGCGTTGGCCGGGTGAACCGTCGCAGCTCCACAACACCGCCGGCGTGTTGAGCGTGGTGGTGCGAGCCGACAGACATTTGCCCATCGTGCGGACGGTCCCGTCCTCGAGCGACGGCGTCCACAGCTGGTTCGCCGACGACTTGCAGGTGTAGAGCGTCGTCGGCGTACCGTCCGCGGTCGCGGCCTGGTAGACGTCGATGCACTTGGCGCCGATCCCGGTCGCGAGCCCGGTGTCCTGGAAGACGCCGAACTCCCACAGCGAGTAGTAGCTGCCGGCAACAGCGCGCTTCGTCGCATTGATCCGCACATACCGGGCGTAGTTCGCACTGAACTGCAGGTTGTCAGTGCCGCCGTCGCCGGCCGTCGTCGAGTACACGGTCTTCCACGTCCGCCCGCTCCCGGACACCTGGATCTGGTACGACTTCGCGTACGCCGTCGACAACCAATTGAGCAGCACCCGGTTGACCAGCTGCACCGATCCCAGATCGACCCGGAACCACTGCGGATCGGTCCGCGCACTCGACCAGGCCGTCGTCATCGACCCGTCAACGGCCTTCGACGCCTCCCGCCCCGCGATATAGGTGCTCGAGGCAAGCACCGGTCGGCCACGGGCGAGGTTCCGCTTCACGCCGTACGACGCCGTGTACGTCGTGGCCGCCGCCGGTGCGAAGAGGTTGTGGTTGCGCGCACCGCCGTCCGACCAGGTCGCGAACCGGTAGAGCTGGTTGGCCGAGGACTGCACCGGATCCGCGGACACCGACACGCTCGACCCGACGATCACCGTGGAGGTGAAGGGGGTCTTCGCTGTCGTGTTCAGAGAGGTGACCGGTAACCCGGCAGGGGAAGAGGCGAGCCTCAGCCCGACCGTCTTGGGATCGAGCCGCACGCTCTTCGTGTCGGTCAGTCCTTGCGCGTCCGTCGCGGTCAGCTTGAGTTCGAGGTACGACGGATACTCGTGGTCCGGCGCCGTGAACGTACCGCTCGCGCCCGTCATCGACGTGATCGTGTGCGTGTGGCAGTCGCTCGGACAGTGATGCATGATCAGCGTCCACGTCAGCGCCGACGCCGGCAACGTCCCCTGCTCCGGATCGGTCGCCGAACCCGAGAAGCTGATCGTGTCCCCGACCTTCCACGTCGTCGCCGGACCAGGTGACGTGATCAGCGCGGTCGGCGCCGTATTGGCCACGTTGATCTGCATGGACGTCGTACTGGTCGTATGACCGTCCGACACCTTCAACCGCGCGACGACTTCTCCCGCCGTCGTATACGTGTGCTGGACAACGGACGCCGTCGAGTCGTCGTACACGCCGTCGCCGTCGAGGTCCCACGCGTACGTGAGCGGATCGCCGTCGGCGTCGTTGGAGGCCGTCCCGTCGAACGTCACGGTCAACGGCGTCGGCCCGCTCGACGGGTCCGCGTGGATGACCGCGGTCGGTGGATTGTTCGTCGCGTCGTAGACGTACCGGAGGATCCGCCCGTTGTCGTAGTCGACCGCGAACATGTCTCCGCCCGGACCGGTCTGCAGCTTCGTCGCGCCGTACCCCGAGGCGAATGTCTGGATCTTCGCGGGATCTGGCAAGCCGTTCGAGCCGGGCATCATCGCCCACACGCAGCGTCGGCTGTAGTCCGCGAAGAACAGCGCGCCGTCGTACTCCGCCGGGTAGTTCCCGCCGCCGTAGAACTGCATCCCGGAGATCGACGAGCTGCCGACGGTGCAGGATTCGCCGGTCACGATGTGGTCGCTGTGCTTGTACGTGTAGTACGGCGCTGTGACCGCGGACGGGCCGGCGGCGTACAGGTTCTCGCAGAGGTTGACGTTGATCGCGTCGTACCCCGGCTGGCGGCCCGCGCCTTCGTAGCAAGGCCATCCGAAATTCGTGACCCGGGCGGTCGGGTCGACGATCCGGTCGATCTCCTCCCAGGTCGAGTAGCCGACGTCGCCGATCCACATCTCCTTGGTTCCTGGGCGGAACGTGAACCGCATCGGGTTGCGCAGACCGTTGGCGACGATGCGGCGCGTGTTCAGATCCGCGCTGCTCAGCGCTGGGTTGCCGGGCGCGGCCTGACCGGTGTCGGGATCGATGCGGATGATCGAACCGTCGAGGCTGGTCGGATCGCCGGTCGTCCGTACGTCCTGCGCCCGGAGCGCTCCGCCTTCGGCGGTCGGCGGGGTCAGCGTCGCGCCGACGGCCGCAGGCCCATCACCGCAAGGGTTGTCGGGGGTGACGTCGGACGAGGGGTAGCTGTCCTGCCCGTAGTCGACGTAGTTGAAGCTCGCGCCGTCACCGCCGCCGGCGTACAGCATGCCGTCCGGGCCGAACTCGATCGAGCCGATCGAGTGGCTCGGGAACACCTGGCACCAGTCCTCGACCAGCACCTGCTCGGCGCCGTTCTCGTTCAGGACCGAGAGCCGGGCACTGGCCTGGCAGCCGTCGGCGGTCGGGCCTGGCGGCGAAGGACAAGGGTCGTCGTTGGTGTCCGGCGTACCCCACTTGGGCGTCGGGCCGCCGATCAGTCCGTCGTGGGTGTACAGCACATAGATCCGTGGATCCGTTGGAAAGTTGGGGTTCAAGGCCATGCCGAGCAGGCCGCGGTCCCAGTAGTTGTAGACCTCGGTGCGCAGATCGGCGTACACGCTCGGTGTCGGATCGTCGAGCGAGTCGAAGACCTTGATCAGGCCGCTCTTCTCGGCGACGAACACCCGGCCGTCCGGTGAGAACGCGACGTTCGTCGGATTCGTCAGCCCGGTGAACACCACCTGTTCGCTGAATCCGGTCGGCGCGACCGCGGCCTGTGCCGGCGCGATCACGGCAAGCGGCAGCAACACCAGGACACACAACGCAGGCAGCGCATGACGCAGCCATGTGGCGGATAACCTCACGAAGCCCCCCAGCCTCCCAAGTCCGGCGCTCGTCCTCACAGCCCCCGACGAGCACTCGGATCGCACGCAAGAATGACCTGCCGGTCGCGGCCGCGCAAGCCCAGAAGGGCGTTCGTTTCAAACACTCAACCGACAATCACTCGTTCGATCCGATCGGGCACACTGGGCTGATGATCCGCAGCGTGCGGGAGTTGCCCACAGTGCCCGGCGTGTACCGTTTCCGCGACGATGCCGGTCGCGTGCTGTACATCGGCCGCGCCCGCAACCTGCGGCGGCGCGTGCAGTCGTACTGGGCGAACCTCGGCGACCGTCCGCACCTGGCTCGGATGGTACGGCGGATCGCCCGCGTGGAAGGCGTTTCGTGCGACTCCGAACACGAGGCGGCGTGGCTGGAGCGGAATCTGCTCGAGCATGCGAAGCCGCGATGGAACCGGGTCGAGGGCGGCGCGGAGGTCGTGGGCTACATCCGGCTCGCCACCGGAACCAGGCCAGGGTTGAGTTTCTCGCACACAGTCAGCGGTTCGTTACCGCATTTCGGTCCGTACCTCGGTGGGTTGCGGATCCGGCAGGCGATCTCCGGGCTGCACCGGGTCCTGCCGTTGCAGTACACGGTCTCCGGCGACGGTTCGGCCGAGGAGTTCGGGCGGTTGTTCGGGATCGGGCCGGAGGATCGCGAGGCATTGGCGCGTACTGCGATCGCCGTACTGCAAAGGGATCCGGCCGCGGTGGCGACGTTGCGGGAGGAGCTGGTGCGTCGCCGGGATCGCGCCTCGGCCGGACAACGGTACGAGTTCGCGGCGAAGGTGCAGGGGGAGATCGAGGCGCTCGACTGGATCGTCGCCGAGCAGAAGGTCGCGTGGCTCGAGCCGCGGGACGCGGACGTGTACGGCTGGGCCGACGGCGTACTCGTGCGGTTCGAACTGCGGGCCGGCCGGATGTGCACGTGGACACAGCGGGCGGTGGCTCGAGCGACGGCTCGCGAGCGGGTTGCCTCGACCCCTGAGCTGTGGCGGACGTTTGCTCAGCGGAACGCCGAGCTGGCGGCTCGTCTGCTCAGAGCGTGACTTCCCGACTACGTAGCATGGTGTCCCATGACGCAGCCGCCGGTCCCTCCGAACGAACCGCCGTACCCGCAGGGGCTGCCGCCGCTTTTCCCCTCGCAGCCGCCGCCGAAGCGGTCCCGGGGACTTGTCTTGCTCGTCAGCGGTCTTGTGCTGCTGCTCGGCGTCATCATCGCGGTCGGGGTCATCGTGATCGTCAACCGGGGCGAGAGTAAGCCCGCGGCTCACACCAAGCCGTCGGAGCCGACCGCCGTCGAGTTCCGTCGCGTCCTCACGGTCAAGCCAGGCACCTGTGCCACGCCGGCACCTGCTGGTACGGCGTGCGACGCGAAGGGGATGCGCTACACGCTCGGCAAGGTCGAACTCGACGGCAGTAACGTGACCGACGTCAAGGCGGCGATGCAGGAGAACGGGGTAGGCGGTTGGTACGTCGGCCTGACGCTCGACTCGACGGGCGCCACGCTGTTCGAGCAGCTGACTGCCGCCCTTGCCAAGCAGACCCCGCCCGCGAACCAGTTGGCGATCGTGGTCCGCGGCCAGGTCGTCACGGCCCCGAGCGTCCAGTCCGCGATCCCGGGCGGCAAGGTCGAGATCTCCGGCGGCTACGACCGCGACTCGGCCTCGCAGCTCGCCACGAAGATCACCGGCTAACCGCGGTTGCATCAGCGGTTGGTGATTGCGTCGGCGGTTGGTGATTGCGTCAGCGGTTGGTGACCTCGAAGGCGACGATGGCGGCAGCGACGGCGACGTTGAGGGATTCGACGCCGGCGTGCAGCGGGATCTGCAGGTCGGAGTCGGTGGACACCGTGATGCCGTTCGTCTCGCCGCCGAGCACGTAGACGGCGCGCGGGGCGAGCTCGGTCTTGAACAGCGAGTCCTGCGAGCGGGCGCTCAGACCGTAGACGTGGTAGCCCGCCGTACGCAGCAGGTCGACCGCCGCCTTCGCGGTGGACGCGTTCACGATCGGCGCCTGGAACGCGATGCCGGCCGATGCCTTGATCACCAGCGGCCCGACGTGCGGCGTACCGGCCTTGGGCAGAATGACCCCGTCGAAGCCGGCGCCGGTCGCGGTACGCAGGATCATGCCGACGTTGCCCGGGTTGGTGACGCCGTCGAGCAGGAATACGTTGGTCGGCCGCTTGCCGCGGGTCCGGACGAACTCCTCCAGCGGGGTCATCCGCGGCGCATCCACGTCCGCGACGACCCCCTGGTCGTGCTTACCGTTCCCCGCCAGCCACTTCACCCGGCTGGCAGTCGCCCGCTCGACCGGCGTCCCGTACTTCTCCGCGGCTCTGAGGATCTCCTGCATGGAGCCCCCGGTCGCGTTGTCCGCCAGCACCACCTTCGCCACCGAGAGCTTCGGATCGTGCAACGCCTCCAGCACAGGTTTGCGCCCGTAGACCGTGATCCACTTGTCCCGCGGCGACTTCTTCGATTCCACCCGCCTACGGTACGCCGGACAACGTCACAGCCGGAAAACAGCTCGGTTCAAGCAATTGAATGCCGTCACCCAGCGTCGAATTCCGGGCACTTAAAGATTTCTCGCCAAAATGTCAACTTCGACCTCCCGGGACGCATCGAACAGGTGTCTCAAAGGGGGGACAAAATGAATCTTTTCCATTCCATCCGAACCACGATCGCTGTACTCGCGGTGGCGGCAGTTCCTGCCGTTGCCGTACCCGCAACCGCCTCGGCCACCACAGCCTGCCGGACCGCCTGGGGTTCATTGCCGGAGGCAAGCAATAGGGTGAGCACCGCCACCCTTGCCACGGTCCGCGCCGGCCGGCACGCCTGCTTCGACCGTGTCGTCTTCGACCTGACAGGCACGCCGACCAGTTACAGCGCGCACTACGTTTCGAACGTCTTCCGCGACGGCGCCGGTCACCTCGTCCCGATCCGCGGGGGTGCGAAGCTGGAGATCATGCTCGGCGTCCGCGAGTTCGACGACGACAGGCACTGGGCCTTCCAGCCTGCGAACGATTCGGAGTTGGCGAACGTCGCCGGGTTCCGCACCGTCCGCCAGATCGCGTACGCCGGCAGCAACGAATACGCCGCCTGGGTAGGGATCGGCCTGCGTGCCCGCCTGCCGTTCCGCGTGTTCACACTCGACGGTCCGGGCTCCGGCAGCCGAATCGTCGTCGACATCGCCCATCGGTGGTGAAGCGCGATGACCACCGCCGTACTGCCCGCCGAGTACACGGTCCGGTCTCCTGTGCCTGCCGATTCCCGAGCGATCTTCGCCCTGGTTTCGGCGTACAACACCGGTGTGATCGGATCCGCCGACTGCACACTGGCCGACATCACCAACGGCATCGTTGACCCGGGATTCGAGCCCCGCACCGACGGCTGGCTGGTACTCGATCGGGACGATGTGCCAGTCGGCTACGGGACAGCCTTCGGCAAGGGCAATCGCGACGTGATCGAGGTCGAGGTGCTGTCACGTGCCGCGATGGTCGCCGGCTGGCTGTTCGACCGGTCCCTACGGCGTGCAGCGGAGATGGGACGTGAAGCAGGTCACGCGGAGGTCACTGTCGACAGCTACGTCTACCGCGCCGACGCGTCCCTCCGTGCGCTGTTGTCCGAGCACGAATTCAGCACCGGTACGACGTTCAACCGGATGCGGATCGACCACACCGGACCCGTCGCGGCTCCCGACGTACCGGCCGGGTACGTCGTTCGCCGCGGCATGGACGACGACCAGGCACGTCGGATCGCGCACGACGTGATGATCGACTGTTTCCGCGGTCAATTCGGTTTTGTCGCTCGCCCGCACGAGGAATGGCTCGAAGCTCGCGCGGCAAACGCCAATTGCTCGTGGTCGCAGTTCACTCTGCTCGAACTCGACGGGAAAGCAGTAGCGTTCCGGGACTGCGACGATCGGGATGTCGAGATCGAGAATTGCGGCCATATCAACGGGCTCGGCGTGATCGAGGCGGCTCGCGGGCGGGGTCTGGCCACCTACCTGCTCCGCGACGCCTTCGCCCTCGACGCTGCCGCCGGCCGAACCGGCACGATCCTGTACGTCGACACCAACAACCCGACCCCGGCGCTGCACCTCTACCTGTCGGTCGGCATGCGTCCCACCTTGGTTGTCGAGGGTTGGCGACGCACCATGCCGGCTACACGTTGAGCGGGTTGGTTGCCTTCCCGTCCAGCCAGAGCATGTTGCTCGGGTCGGAGTGCGTGCCCTTGGTGCCGACGTGCTTGTCGCTGATCTGCGCTCCGTTCTTGATCACGTGCACGAGCGCCATCGCGTGCCCGCGGCCGAGGTCGTAGTCCTCTTTGAGCCAGTCGCAGATCACGCCGGCCTTGACGTCCTTGTACCCACGGTTGACTGCCTCGTCGACCAGCTCCCGCGGGGTCCGGCCGGTCTTCTCCTCGATCTTGTCCAAGTACGCCTGGAAAGACATGTTCGTTTCCTCCTGTGATCGTTTGTACGCCTGAGCGTCGATCGACTTCGGCGAAAATCGACACGGTGCATGGAAGTTGATCCTATGGGTACTGGTCGCTCGACAATCGAGCGGATGTTCGACAGGAGGAATGATGACGGTGCACCCAGTACCGGACAAAGATCCGGAGGAGTGGACGACCGGCGAGGAGCCGATGACCGGCCCGCAGGCGTCGTACCTGCACACCCTGGCCCAGGAGGCAGGCGTCGACGTCCCGGACCAACTCTCGAAGGCGGACGCATCCCGCCTGATCGACGAACTACAGGACCGCACCGGCCGCGGGAACTAGGCGTACTCCGGAACCGCTTGGGGCCGGCGCTCGCGGGTACCGGCCGGGTATGGCCACCCAGAAGCAGCGCGCGGCGGCGCGCAAGAACGTGAAATCCGCGATCAAAGGTGCGACGGCCAAGAAGTCGATCTCGCACATGCCGAAGAAGACTCGTACCGCACTCGGCAAGCAGGGTGCTGCGGTCGCGCAACGCAAGCGCACCGGCGGGTCCGAGCCGAAGACGCGGCAGGAGCTCTACCGCGAGGCGCAGCGTCGCGACCTCAAGGGCCGCTCCAAGATGGGCCGCGACGAGCTGGCGAAGGCACTCGGCCACGAGTGAGGCTAGGCCGCTAACCGCGCAGACACTGCAGTACTGCCTCGGCGGAGCGATCTATGTCGGCTTCGTCCGTGGTCCAGTTGCTGACGGAGATGCGCATCGCGGCCTTGCCCTGCCAGGTGGTCCCTGACATCCAGCAGGTGCCTTCGTTCTGGACGTCGGTGATCACGCGGCGGGTGGTGGCGTCGTCACCGAACCTCACCAGGACCTGGTTGAGCACGACGTCGTTGAGGATCTGTACGTCGTTGGTTTTGAGCCGATCTGCAAATCGATTTGCCATCGCGTGGCAGCGGTCGACGATCTCGGCGATGCCGTCACGCCCCAGCGCGCGAATGGCGGCGTACACCGGGATTCCGCGCGCCCGTCGCGAGAACTCCGGGTTGTAGTCGAGCGAGTCGCGCTCGCCGTTCTCGTCCTGGATCAGGTACGCGGCCCGGATCGACATCGTGGCCCGGTGCGGCTCGGGATGGGCACAGAGCACGATGCCCGAGTCGTACGGCACGTTCAGCCACTTGTGTGCGTCGGTCGCCCAGGAATCGGCCCTGTCGATCCCGTCGACTAGTTGCCTGAGGCCCGGACTGACCGCGGCCCATAGACCGAACGCTCCGTCCACGTGCACCCACGCTTGGTGCGCGTGGGCGATCTCGCAGATCTCCGCGATGGGGTCGAACGCTCCGGTGTTGACGTTCCCGGCCTGTGCGCAGACGATCGTCGGTCTGTCGATCGCGGTGCCGCCCGCGCCGGTGGTCCGGCCGGGGTCCGCGTCGAGCGCCTCGGCCAGCGCGTCGGCGCGCATCCTCCCTTGCTCGTCGACCGCGATCGGCACGATGCTGTTCGTTCCCAGGCCGAGGAAGCGCAGGGCGCGGTCGATCGTGTCGTGCCGCTCCGCCCCGGCCAGCACTCGGATCGGCGGCGCTCCGATCAGCCCGTCCTGCTCTACATCCCACCCGGCCCGTCGCAGTACCTCGTGCCTTGCGGCCGCCAGTGCGGTGAGGTTCGCCATCTGTGCACCGGTGACGAATCCGACGGAGGTTGTGGACGGCAGGCCGAACAGCTCGACCAGCCAGCGCGCGGTGACGTCTTCCACCACGGCGGCCGCGGGCGAGGCGGCGTACAGGCCCGCGTTCTGGTCCCAGACCGTCGTGAGCCAGTCCGCGGCCAGCGACGCGGGCGTGGCGCCGCCGAACACGAACCCGAAGAAGCGCCCGCTCCCGCTCGGCAACAGCCCGTCATCGACCCCTTTCGCAAGGTGCTCGACGACCTCCCGCGGATCCGTCGGCCCGATCGGCAGCGGCCCGCCGAGTGCCTCGTGGAGCTCTTTCGACGTCGCTCGCGGACCGACCCGCCGCTCCGGGAGACTCTCCAGATACGTCAGCGCCCGGTCGTACGCCTCGGACAGCGGCCCCTCCCAATCAACCATTCCTCCTTTGTACGCCAGTCCCGGCGCTACAGTTCGCAGATGCGGATGCGGAGTCAGTGGCCGGCGATCGTCGGCTACTCATTGGTGGGCGCGGCCACCCAGCTCGTCTGGCTGAACTTCGCCGGCGTCACCACCGTCGCAGCCGCGCGCTACGGCGTCTCCGAGAGCGCGATCGGCTGGCTCGCACAGGTCTTCCCACTCCTGTACGTCGTGCTCGCGATCCCGTGCGGCCTGCTGCTGGACCGCTGGTTCCGGGCCGCCCTGATAACCGGCGCCGTCCTGACCGCTGCCGGCGCCCTGGTCCGCCTGATCGGCGACGACTTCACGTGGCTCCTGGCCGGCCAGATCCTCGCCTCGATCGCCCAGCCCCTCGTCCTGAACGCGGTCACCGGCATCGCCGGCCGCTACCTCTCCGAAAAGGACCGCCCCACCGGCATCGCCGTCGGCACGGCAAGCATCTTCGCCGGCATGGTGATCGCGTTCCTCCTGTCAGCCATCTTCACCACCGCGTCGACCCTGCCCACCATGCTGTGGATCACCGCAGCCTTCTGCGTCCTCGCCACAGCCATCCTGATCTTCGTCGTACGTCGCCCGGGACCCTTCGAACCCGCTCACCCGGCGACGCCGTTCGCTGACTTCGCCGACGCACCGCTCACCGCTCAGCAAGAGCCGGCCGCCCCCGCCGACGCCAACCCCGCCGAAGCCGCAGCCGTCCACGCCGATGCCGCAGCTGCGCCTATCGACGCGCAGGCCGCGCACGCAGGCGCGTCCATCGGCTTCGGCTCGTCCTCTCGACCTGACCGCGGCGCGCTCGCGGCGGCCTGGGGTGACCCGCTGATCCGCCGCCTGTGCGTACTCGCGCTGTTCCCGTTCGGCGTATTCGTTGCCATGAGCACCTTCGCCCAGGCCCTCCTCGAACCAGCCGGTGTCAGCGGCGGCACCGCCAGCACCATCCTCCTGGTGAACGTGATCGCCGGCGTACTCGGCAGCGCGATCATCCCGATCCTCGTCGTACGCCGCCGCGCCGAATCCACCCTCCTCGTAGTCAGCCTCACGGCAACCGCCTTGGCCTGCGTATTACTCGCGATCGCTCCCGGCGTACTGACCGGCTTCGTCGCGATCACCCTGATCGGCCTGCTCCTACTCCCGGCTCTCCCGATCGTGCTCGAGCTCGTCGAACGCCGTACGGGAGAAGCCGAAGGCACCGCAGCGGGCCTGATCTGGATGTCCGGCAACCTGGGCGGCCTGATCGTCGCCGTCGTCGTCGGCCTGCTGGTCGATCACCCCTCCGCAGCATTCCTCGTCATGGCCGCGATCGCGCTCATCGCCGTACCCGGTGCCCGTGCTCTCCGTCGCCCGATCGCCGAACTCCGATCGCAGTCACAGCCGTAGCGAGCAACCCGCCGGCCCCCGCGGTGATGAACGTCGTACGCGCGTCGGTGTGCTGCAGGAGCAACCCGCCCAGTACGTACGACAGCCCCGCCGCGAGCCCGATCGCGCCGTACAAGTTGCCGAACACCCGGCCCCGCATGTGCGCCGGTACGACTCGCTGCAGATGCGTGTTGACGCCGACATCGATCCCCGCGATCCCCAGCCCGCGAATCACCTGCAACGCGAGCGCCGCCCAGATCGCCCACGCCAGCCCCGTGACCAGATTCCCCGTGCTGCTCACGGCGAACCCGAGGAGCATCAGGGTTGGCATCCTCATGCTCTTCGCGTACCTCGCCAGCACCATGAACCCGACGATCAGCCCGATCCCCACCCCGGCGTACAGCGTCGCCGAGGCCGAGTCACTCCCATGCAACTCGTCCTTCGCGAGAAACACCATCGCAACGTCATCCACCCCGTTGAACGCGACCACGGCGAAGAACCCGATCCCGATCACCCGGACCGCCTTCGTCCGCCAGATGTAGCCCAGCCCGTCCCGCGCATCCTTCAGGAAACTGTGGCCCGACGGCTCAGCCCGCGGGATCCGCGGCAACCGGCTCAGGAACATCGCCGAGATGAAGAACGTCGCCGCATCGATCAGCAGAATCCCGCGTACGTCGGTGATCAGGAAGAGCGCTGCGGCGACCAGCGGGCCGATCGCATCCAGCCCACTCGTCCCCGCCCCCAAAGCCGAGTTCGCCGCCTCGAGTTGCTCGTCCTTCACCAGACCGGGCATCGCGTTCCGCGAGCTGGCCTGAAACACCGTCGCCGTCACGCTCCGGACCGCAACCATGGCGAGCAGCACCGGCAGCGGCGGCAGGAGCAGCGCCATGACAACCGTCAGCACCCCCTGCACGAGGTCGCAGATCACCATCACGCTCTTGAGATCGAACCGATCCCCGATCGCCCCCGCCAACGCCCCGAACAACCCGGGCACAAAATCCCCCGCCAACAGCAGCAACGCCACCGCCAGCGCCGCCCCCGTCGACCCCTGCACATACAGCAGCAACGCCACCAGCCCCAGCGAGTCCCCCAGAAACGAGACCGACCGAGCCACCCAAAGCCGCCGAAACCCCACCGACCCCCGCAACACTCCCCACACAATCCTCTACTATGGACCAGCACACCGGCCGGTGTGGCGCAACTGGCAGCGCACCGCTCTTGTAAAGCGGGGGTTAGGGGTTCAAGTCCCCTCACCGGCTCTTTGACGTGGGAACATAACCCGGGAGCGATGATCTCCCGGCGACGACCACCTCGTTCCCGACTGACACGGCGGGTGGATACGGGGCGCGGTGGGTGCGGACGGGACCCAGATGGAGGCCTGGTCGGATGGCATCCGGCTGCGAGGACCGTCGACCATAGTGGTGCCGCCCTCGAGGAGTTGTAAATGGCAGGGAACCTGGCCGACGACTCGGGGAACTGTCATCGCCAGCCAGAGCGATTTCAGCTGGCCTGCGAATTGTCGAGGCCTTCGATGCGCCCGGCAAGGATCGTGCGTTTCCCGGGACCTCGATCTGCGCTCAGGCTCTGTTGGGCAGCGTGCACCATCTGGACTGCCTCCGATGGATAACTCCAGCGGTAGTGCGTCTCAGATCAGGCGCGTCGGGAGGACATCGGTTCGGGCGACCACGCGGTCGCGTTCGGCGGAGAGGGCCATGCGTCGCGGGTCGGCGAGATAGCCGTCGAGGGCCGCCTGGCTAGCGAATCGAAGGATCTGAACCTCGCGCGGTCGATCCTCCGGGCCGTCAACGATCGCGCGCTGCACAACGGCTCCGGAGTGCTCCGGGATCATTGCGAGCACTTGGTCTTCGTACGCCGTCATCTCCGCGGCCAAACCCGTGCGTGCCCACAGCAGACAGCACAGGAAGAGCTCTTCGTCATTCGTGCCGCTCATTCGGTTCCCAACGTCGATTCGGGTTCCACTGACTCCTCGAGCTTGCCGGAGCTCCACCACGCTGGTTAGCCGACGCGGTCAGTGCGATCCAAATGATATGGGCAACACGCCGCGACAGGCCGACGGTCAGTGTTGGAGTGGGGCCACCGATCGAGCAGAACTGTCATGACCGGTCGGTCGTTTCAACGACGGTTGAAACGAGGCCACCCGGACAGATCGGTTGGATGATCTCTGTGGAGGATTGGGCTCTGATCCGGCGGCTGGTCGCGAACCGTCTTCCGCAGCAGAGGTGGGACCTGGGCGGTTGAGGTGGCGCGTGTGCTGTGGCCTCGGACGGCCCGTCGAAGTATGAGCGGGCGATGGTGTCCCCGTCGCTCACTCCGTTCGAACCGGAGGTGCGGCAGTTGCTTGCCAAGACACCGGACATGCCGGCGATGGTGATCGCTGAGCGGGTCGGCTGCCAGGTGATGCGGCGCAGTGCGACCTGTGTTTCCCGCCGAAGAAGATCCCGCTCAACGATGGCAGCAAGACTGCTGCCGGCCCTGGTGATCGCCGCGGCGCACGCCCCGTTCATGGTCGGGCGGGTGATCCGACCCTGACTCCCAACAAACACAGGATTTGCTGCTAGGAATGTGGGTGCTGCTGCAGTTGCTGGGTCGAGTCCCGGGCCCGCGCACAGGCAGTCGTATGCGGTCCGCGATCATCTACGCGAGCTGACGAACACGAACGACTGGCGTGGAACGGGGATGGAACAGCTGAGGTACAGGAGACGTAACCCATTCTTGGAGGCGCTGGGAGAATGGTCGAGGACGACTACTATCTAGACTGGGCCGAGTCCGGCGTGCGCTGGTTGCTGAACCCTTTGAGTACGCCGTTGTCCCGCCTTGCCGCGGATGTCGCGGCGCGGACTCCGCGCTCGGCGTGTGACGCGGCGTTGCTTCTCGCCGAGGCGGAACTCTTGTACGAGCTGATCGTCGAGCGTCATTTCGGCGTTGCCACCGGTCGGATCCCCGCTGACCTGGTGCGCGCATCCATCATGGAGTGGGCGGGAGTGCTGGAAAGCCAGTCGCCTGCGACATGGGGCGAGGCGGTTACCGCGCTACGCGATCGTCTGCGCGATGTGCTGGTTGACCAGCATTTAGAGATCCGCGGGGCGATCCCGCAGACCCGCAGGTCCCTGCCGCCCCTTGACGGCGATGACGGCCCGGCAGTGGAGGAGCGACGCGTAGGTGACGTACTCGTGCTGCGGATCCGGCGTCTTATAGGGGCGCCTAGCGACGAGGCCTTGCTCAGATCGTGGGCCGCAGACTCCGACCGCCATTTCGACTCCGCGCGCATCATCGTAGACCTACGCGGCAACCGAGGCGGCAACGACGGCCACACACTGGATTGGGCGAGGCGCAGATTGGGGAGGATCGAACACTTCGCACGTGACTGGACATGGACCGTTGGCGGGAAGGCGTTGGGCAATTGGAACGCCGCCGCTTGGCGTCAGGCACGCGACGGTGTCAAGTCTGTGCCGCCGCGATTGCTGGATGGCCGACACCACCCTGCTCCCAGCGACCGCCTCGAGATCGACGCCGACGAGGCCGGCACGATCGCTTCTGGCGACCTGATGTGGAGCGGTCGTATGGTCGTGCTGGTCGATCCCGAGACGAAGTCGTCCGGCGAGTCATCGGCGTGGCTCCTGAAGCGCGGGCTCGGAGCGACACTCGTCGGCGCGCGGACGTGCGGAATGATCGAGTACGGAAACATTGTTCCGTACGTCATGCCCCGTTCCGGCCTGGTGATCGATCTACCGACGAAAAGGAACGACTTCGGGATACCCGTCGAGACCGTCGGTTTCCCGGTCGATGTCGAGCTGGATCCAAGAAGTCGGATCGAGGACGTCGCGGCATCCTTCGATGCCTTATACCGAACCGGTGCATAGATCGCGACCTGTCGATGAAGCAGGCACGGACCTTAAACAACAAACTCAGGTGACGCGCTCGTTCAATTGCTCGGTGGAGACAACGCGTAGCCCAGGCATGTCCGCGCTGGGCGGCTACCACGTAGCGTGCACGGTCCGGCAGTATTCGAACGGCGCACCATGCTCGTCGTAGCCAGTTAGCTCGACCAGCAACGGCGCACCCGTGCGCTTCCTCAGCAACCGCCTCCGCTCGGGTGCGGCCTTGATACCGAAGGCCGTCCTTGCCCGACGGTCTGGGGCGGCGCGGTCGCCCCGCACAACGACAGGATCAACTGCTGAGCACAGGCCTGCCTGGGCCACAAGTTGGTACGGACCAGACGGTGCAAAGCTGCATCCGGCTCGCTCTCGGGAGTTATGCCGGCAGCAGGAGTCCGCAAACACCCCATGGAACGGGACGGAACGCCTTCGTTTCAGATGGCTCGCTGAAATCAGCGTAGCGCTTGTAGGACCCCATCTGTCAGTCACCAACTGGGAGTTATTCGTGTCATTCTCAACTACGAAGCAGTTCCATTTCCGCCTGCGATCCTGGCCTGGTCGGCGAGTAAAGCGAATAGCCTTGGGCTCTGTAGTCGCCGCCTCACTGTCGATTGTCACGTTTGCTGCACCGGCCCACTCACAGGTCGGTGAGAGCCTGGACACTCCATTCGTCACGACAGATCGGCCCTTCAGCACCATCAATGATCCCAACTACGCGACGGTGGTTCCTGGTGTCTTCAACGCGAACGGCAGGATGGGGATCGCCACCTTCGGCGGCACGCGCTTCAACACCGATGTTGTGGATTCCGACAATCAGGGCGGATACAGCGTTCCAGTAGCAAGCGGCGTCAACTCAGGTGACATCTCCTCGGGGTTCGGCTCGGCGTTCGTGCCCACCGGACGTCCCATCGTCAGTGGTGACTTCAACGGGGATCACCTCACTGACATTGCTGTTCTGACTCCGGGCGGGACCGACGGTGCCATGCACGTCGGCTTTGCGACAGGGAACGGCGCCTTCCGAGGGGTCGTAACCAATATCGGTGCTCAGTTCGACGGTTGGTCGGGCGCGCCGGGCGCGCACCGTATCGCGGGTGACTTCAACGGGGATGGCCGGACCGACATCGCACTCGTCGGAGGCCAGGGCTGGACAACGATCCCAGTAGCCTTCGCGACCGCGAACGAAACGAGCTTCACCGTCACGAACCTGCCCGCCGGTAGCTTCCCCGGTTGGGCCTCCGGCAGCCAAACAGAACCGATCGTGGGCGACTTCAACGGCGACCACAAAACCGACATCGCACTCGTCGACCAACGCAGGCTGGCACACCGTCCCCGTCGCCACCTCGAACGGCAGCGGTGACTTCACCGTCACCAACGCCGAAGTTGGAGTCTTCGCCAACTGGGCTGGAGCGCCAGCCTCACAACCGATCGCCGGCGACTTCAACGGCGATCACAAAACCGACATCGCAATCGTCAACCACGACGCCAACGCAGGCTGGCACACCATCCCACTGGCACTGTCTACCGGTAACGGCGCCTTCACCGTCTCCAATCAAGAATCCGGCTCGTTCGCCTTCTGGGCGAGCGGAAGCCGATCAAACCCCGTACTCGGCGATTTCAACGGCGACGGCAGGCTGGACATCGCCCTCATCAACAATGACCCCAACTCAGGCTGGTTCACCATTCCCGTCGCCTTCGGGCACACCAACGGAATCTTCACCGTCACCAACAGCGGCGTCCCCAATTTCCCCGCCTGGTCCCGCGACCCGGACGCCCGCGCCATCGCCGAAGACCTCAACGCCGACGGCAAAACCGACATCGCACTCACCGGAGGACGCAGCTGGAACTTCATCCCCACCGCCCGTTCCAACGGCGACGGCACCTTCACCGTCACCAACCCGACCAGCGGCGCATTCGCCGACGCAACAAAATTCAGTGTCATCATCTTCTAGCTAGCGTCATCGGCCAGCAGTCCACGACCCTTGGGGCCTCCAGCCCCCTGGGCCAGCTGACCAATCACCTCACCGGCCCCGGCGGACACGCCGGGGCCGGCGGTGCTGCTGAAGCATCAACGCGACGTCGATGCGGGATGGAACTCGTCTGTGACGTGCATGTGCGGCTGTCGCGTTCTAGCGGCAGAGGGCGGGTACATCCAGATGCTCGGAATCAGAAGAGGTCTCCCGCCTTTGCGCCGAGCACGATTGCCTCGGCCTCCTTGTACTGACGGTTCATGGCGCGGGTCTCGATGAAGGTCATGAGTACGCGCTCGGCCGGGACCTCTTGCCGGTACAGAGCCGCGGATGTGGTCATCGAACCGCCGCCGAAGTGCTCCTCGGCCAAAGCCCGGCTGAACGTGGCCGAGATCAGGGAATGCGGGCGGCGGCGGGTGGACCGGCCGTCCCAGGCCATCCCGCGGTAGAGCGTTACGGTCGGGTTGCCGGCGCGGGCAAGCAACGCCTGGACGAAGGCGAGCCTCGTCACCAGGTGGTCACGGCGCCGCTCACGCGACCAGACGCCATCGAACAGGCCGGGGTCGCGGACGATGGTGCCGTAATGCGTTGCGAGGCCGAGCTCGGCCAGTACGATCCTGTGACCCTTGACCAGCTCACCGGAGAACGGATTGCTCACGTAGCGGTCGGCGAACCTGCCCTCCAACTCGGAAAGGCCTCGCTCGGTCATCAGCGACTCGACGGCCTCGTACAGACGCTCGTCGCCTTCGCCCCGCTCGACCAGGGCCGGCAGGTCCGGAACGCCAGCCGGCAGCCGGCGGTCGAGCCAGACGGCGGCCCGCTCGCGCTCGGCCGCGATGGCGCGCAGAGTTGCCCGTCGCGCCGACCTGTCGGCAGGGATTGTGAGCGGGCGGTCGAGGCGCTCGACCGCCCGCTCGTACGCCGCGACGGCGTCCGACGTTGCCGTCTCGGCGTCGAGCTCGAACTGCAACCTCGTGATGTCCTCGAAGGGCAGCAGCCAACGCGCGCCGATGTCCTCGAACGCGGTCACCTCCAGTTCGAACATCCCGGGCTCAATGCGGACAGCGCGGAGGACGACCGGGGTCCTGCGGCTGTCGAGCAAGCGCCCGCGGTTGCCCGGGACAAGGTGACGGAGGGCGCCCGGCTCGAATGCGCCATCAGGCAGGGCTTCGGGGTCGCCCTGGTAGGAGGGAGTCGGCATGCGCCAGTCATACGCGATGTGGGCCTGCGTGTCGAGGGCCCTACTGACGGGCGGCGACAGCGCGGCCTTGACACGCCGCTGGTTGCGGACAAGGTCTCAACTCGACCGCCAACCTGACAGCCGATGCTCTTGTGGTGAGGCCGCTGGGACCGCATCCGTCATCGATGTTCGGCGATGATCTTGGCGTCGTAGAGCTGCTGGGCTTGTTCAATGTCGTCGACGTGCTCGACGGTCCATGACACCAGCTGCATAACGGTGTCGAGCAGGGTCCTCGCGAGCGTGGTAAGTGCGTAGTCGACCCGTGGTGGGACGACTGGATGAACGGTTCGGGTCACCAGCCCGTCGCGTTCGAGTCCGCGCAGCGTGACGGTCAGCATCCGCTGGCTGACGCCGCCCAAGTCCCGTTTGAGTTCGGTGAACCGCTTTGGTCCCGGGGCCAGTTCATGGATGACCGTCAGCGACCACTTGTCGCCGACGCGGTTCAGCACCTCGCGGATCCGACATGCCGCCGGGTCATGCCAGCTTCGCACCTGTTGCGTCGCCATTTGGTTCCTTCCGAGGTACTGAGGCAGAAAAAAGTGCCTTCTTTCGCTTGTGCCAATGGTTCCTGATGATGGGCTCAGTTCTCAATAGGAACCATGGAGGATAGTGTGATTCAGCCGGACCCCACGTTCGCGGTACCCGCGGATGACGAGCGGCTCGGCCGCGCAGCAGCTGCCCTTCGCGACCACCTCTACGCGGTGCACGTCGTTGATACCATCAAGGACGCCCGCGAGCTCGTCGCCGAACTGCTGCCAACTGACCGGGAAGTATTCACCGCGAGCAGTGAGACGCTACGGCTCTCCGGGATTCACGCCGACATTGAAGAGTCCGGTCAGTTCCGGTCGGTCCGGCACCGGGTGGCCGAGCTTGGCGGTGACTTCACGGCACAGGTGAAGCTCGGTGCCGCGCCTGATGTGGTGGTAGGCAGCGTCCACGCCGTGACCGAGGACGGGTACCTGGTGGCGGCCTCGGCCAGCGGGAGCCAGCTTTCGTCGTACGCGGCCGGCGCGCTCAGCGCGATCTGGGTGGTTGGAGCCCAGAAGGTGGTGCCCGACCTGGAGACCGCGCTGCGGCGGGTACGCACGTACAGCCTGCCACGGGAGGACGAGCGCCTCCGGCAGACGCGCGGCCGAGGATCGTTCATCGGCAAAATCCTCATCATGGAGCGGGAGGCCCTGCCCGACCGCGGAACCGTGATCCTTGTTCGCGAGTCGGTCGGGTTCTGACGCGCGGCTCGGATTCACGTGGAGTCTGGCAGCCCGTGACCGACCCGCACTCCACGAGAGGCCTGCCGCGCGTGGGCCACCTGGTCGGGTTGTTCAGGCATCCCGCCCCACGGTGTCTGCTGGACGCAGCCGCGCGCGGCCGATTGAACCAGCAACTGGATTCATGCGTATCTCTGTCGCCGTTCCAGCTCGGTTCGGCACACACCTTGTGATGGGGGCGTTCCGTGTGGTTCCAACGGACATGCGGGCAGAACACTATTCGGGCCCTGGAATCGGCACTGGCGATGCTATGCAGCCGTCGGCTCGTCCGACCGCCCCTCTCCTCGAGCGCGAGGCTGCTCTTGCTTGTCTGCATGAGTACGCAGAAGACGCCCGGGGAGGCAGTGGTCGGCTGGTGATGATCGCCGGCGAAGCCGGAGTGGGGAAGACGACGCTTGTAGAGCACTTCGAACAGCAATTGCACGGTGCGGCTTGGTATTGGTCGGCGTGCGACGGTCTGTTCACACCGCGTCCGCTGGGACCGCTGTTCGATCTTGCCGGCCAGCTCGGCGGTGAAATCGGGCAGCTGTGCCGGCAGGGGGTGGGGCGAGAGGATCTGTTCCGGACGCTCCATCAGCAAACATCCACGACGTCCGTACTGAATGTTGTTGTGATCGAAGACATCCACTGGGCCGATGAAGCGACCCTTGATCTCATTCGATATCTCGGTCGCCGTCTACGCGGGGCTTCGCTGCTGATCGTCACGACCTACCGCGATGATTCGATCGCGTCGGATCATCCTCTGCGTGTTGTGCTAGGGGACCTGGCGCCTCTGGCCGCGAGCCGGCGCATAGGGCTGGCTCCGCTGACGCCTCACGCTGTCACGAAAATGGCCGAGGACAGCAACATAGCCGCATCCGAGCTCTACAAGCTTACCGGCGGGAATCCGTTCTATGTCGCCGAAGTACTCCGGGATGGAATGGCCGACGAGGTACCTGCGTCGGCACGTGACGTGGTGCTTGCCCGGGTCGCGCGGCTTCACCGCGACACTCGTGCAGTGCTGGACATAGCAGCCTCGACCAGCGGCCGGATCGATGTTGGTCTGCTGCAGACCGCTAGCACGTCCAGGCCGTCTGCGATCGAGGAACTCATCGCCAGCGGCCTGTTGTTGGACGGGGGAGACGGCTTGCGTTTCCGCCATGAGATCGCGCGCTTGGCCGTGGCACAGACGATCCCCGCTGACCGCCGTCGATTCATCCATCGATCGCTTCTGGCGCAGCTGCAGTCAATGGGTTGTCAGGACGACGCCCGATTGGCATTCCATGCGGAGGAGGCTGGGGACGCCTCGGCAGTGCTGCGGTACGCTCCGGCGGCCGCGCATCGAGCCGCGCGGATGGCATCTCACAGGGAAGCAGCCGCGCAGTTCGAGCGTGCGTTGAGGTACGCCCCCGGCGACTTTGAGACTTTGCCCGATTTGTACGAGGGATTCGCCGATGAGGTGTCGCTGCTCGACCGCTGGGAGCAGGCCGAACAGGCTGCGGAGCGAGCCTTGGAGCTATGGCAGAACCGGGGGAGCCGGCTGCGGGCTGGTGATGCTTGGCGTCGTTTGTCACGGATCAGATCCAGCATGTGCCGGGGGCAGGATGCGATCGAGGCCGCCGAGGCCGCTGTGGCCACCCTGACGCCACTCGGCCCAACTGTGGAACTCGCTCGTGCCTATGCGGTATGCGCGAATCAGCGGATGCTTTACGCCCAGAACGACGCTGCGATCGGCCTGTCCCGCATTGCTGCTCAATTGTCTGAGCCACTCGGCGCAACGGATATTCTGAGTGATGCATGGATCACCTCGGCAACAAGCTCTGCGCCCATGGGCTTGGAATGGACCGATCGGTTGCTTGAGGCACTGGCACTGGCGTTGGCACATGGACACCACAATCAGGCCGCAAGAGCTTACGCCAATCTCGCCGCGCTGCACATCGACAGCCGGCGGTTCGATGCAGGTGCAATGTACCTCGAAGAGGGTTCGACGTACTGCGCAGAGCATGACCTGACTACATTCCTTGTGTGCCTTGCGTGCGAGCGTGCGGTCATGCTCGATCGGATGGGGAAGTGGGATCAGTCGTTGGCAATGGCAACGAAGCACCTCATGGGTGCAGGCCCTTCTCCCACGAACCGGCTGTCCCTACTTGTGAGACAGGGCGCCATATGGGCGCGTCGTGGCACAGCGGACCCGTGGGAAAGTCTCGACGAAGCCACTGCCACGGCAGAGCAGACCGCCGAACCGCAGCAGCTCGTAGCCGTGAGGTTAGCGCGGGCAGAAGCAAAGTGGCTCGTGGAAGATCAGCAGGGGGCTCGCCTGGAAGCCGAGCTCGCCGACGATGTGTGCGCGACATTGGGTGAGTGGCAGCGAGGCGAGGTTGCGGTCTGGCTAAGTCGCACCGGCTCGCCGCGTCCACCGCGAGGCAATGTTGCGGAGCCGTACAGGCTACAACTAGCGGGTGACACAGTCGGATCCAGCCGGATCTGGCAGGAGCTGTCGTGTCCGTACGAGGCAGCCCTCGCCATGGCGAGCGCAGCGGATGAGGCTCAGTTGCGAGATGCGACGACGATACTGACCCATCTCGGGGCCACTCCTGCCGCTCGGCTGGTACAAAAGCGGATGCGCGCACTCGGTATGCGTTCGGTAGCGGTGGGGCCGCGTGCCTCTACACGGGCACACCCCCTCGGGCTGACGCTGCGCGAACGCGAGGTCCTCGGCCTGATCCGGGCTCAGCAAACCAACGCCGAGATCGCAGCCAAACTTGTAATCTCCACGCGGACCGTCCACCACCACGTCTCCGCAATCCTCGCAAAACTTGGTGTCTCGACTCGTGCGCAGGCTGCTCACCAGGCAGAAGAACTGCTCGCGGATCGTGATTAGGAGCCGGCTGACGGACGCGGCCGGGGCGTCGAAGCGGTCGTTGTCGATGTTGAGCGTCACGCCGCCGTACGTCTCGGTGTGGTCGCCCAACCTCCCTGGGACATCACAACTAGGCGTCGCCACACCCGGGTTCAGGCGGTCGCAGGCCGGAGCTGGTGCGGCATATTCCACCCCTCCGCAAGTCTCGAAGGGTAAACGTTGCGTCCGCCGCCGAAGAACTCGCAGAATTTCATGATGAGTGGGTCCCAGCGCAGCGGGTCCACGTAGTGTGTCCCTGGAATGATCAGATCCTCCTCGACGTGCGTCTGCAGGACCTCGACCAGGAACGCCGTGGCGTTCACATCGGGCGTGTCCAGGGGCTTGGCGGACACGACGCGGCACTCCATCTGGATTGGGCATTCCGCTACGCGGGGCGGTGCGACGAACTCCGATGTCTGCTCGGTCAGTTGTGCGAGCGTGAACTTGTCCGGCACATAGCGGTATCCCTGCTCCGCTTTGTAATCCGGCACGGCGGACTTCCCGGTGGTGAGCGCAATCCGATCCACGGCGTCGACCATGGTCGAAGACGGGAGGTTGAGTACGCACTCACGTTCACGCAAAAGATTCGCCGCCGTCTGACCGCTGTTGGCAAGACCGAGCACACAAGACTGGCCCAGCCACCAAGCCGACGACATCGGCGCCAGATTCGCACTGCCGTCCTCGTTGCGTGAGCTGATCAGCACCACGGGAGTTCCGAAGTACAACACTTTAAGTCCGGGTGTCACATGCATCTCTTCGCCCTCCGCGAGGTGTGACGTGGCGGGACTCATCAACGGAGCTGGAGCCGTCATCGACTCTCCCAGACCACATATCAACGACATCTGGTGGCGCCGAGGCCTATGACTCGCCAACCGTCCGGGGCGACGGCACTCACTAACACCGTGCGTTCCATCGCGTTCCACAGCCACCCGCGGAGTACTCGGCCAGTTTTTGTCGCGCAGATCGGACGTCTGTCGCCGCGGACCTCGGGTCGCGCAGCCATCGCCGAGGACGGGGTTTTGGAGGGGGAATACGCCTGGCCATCCCGTCCAGCTGCTGTGGCGCGGGTGATCTCACATCGGCACGGCGTATTTCGTCATTCTTGCGTTCCTGTCCCCGGAGCTAAGTAGGACATGATGAGTGGCTCGAGTTCAGCGGAGGTGGTAGTGATCGGTGCTGGCTACGCCGGCGCCATCGCCACCAACCGCCTGCTCGCCTCGTTGACTGAGGCTGAGCGCCCTCGCGTACGGGTGCGCGTGGTCAACCCACGCCCGGATTTCGTCGAGCGTATCCGGTTGCACCAATTGGCCGCCGGCTCACGCGAGAGCGTCACGGTGCCGCTCTCTGACGTGCTGCATGAGGCCGCTGAACTGATTGTCGGCAGCGCCAAGATGATCAATCCCGACGACCGTGAGGTGACCGTTGCGACGGCCGACGGAGAGACTGTGCTGCATTATGACCACATGATCTACGCCGTTGGAAGCGTAGGCGCTGCGCCGATTCCCGGCGCTCGCGAGCATGCGTTCCTGCTCGCCGACGTAGACGACGCCGGGCGCGCAGCCACGGCCATCAACGGCGGCAGAGGACAGCGGGTTGTCGTCGTCGGCGGTGGGCTGACCGGGGTGGAGGCCGCGAGCGAGATCGCCGAGCGGCACGGCGATGCGAAGGTCATCCTGGTATCGGCTGGTCCGGTGCTTGGGTTCATGCGGTCTGCTGCTCAACGCTCGATCCTGCGCAGTCTCCGCCGCCTCGGCGCGCACGTCGAAGCAGGCGTCGCCGTCAACGCGATCGAGGACGGCCGGATCAAATTGGCCGACGGCAGGAAAATCGAGTTCGACGTGTGCGTGATGGCGGCGTCGTTCGCGGTGCCTGATCTGGCGAGGGTCAGCGGGTTGGCCGTCGACCGCGCCGGGCGGTTACGCGTCGACCAGTGCCTTCGTGCGCTTGACGCGCCGACGGTCGTCGCCGCGGGCGACGCGATGGTAGCGCCGGACGCGGTTGGGAGGCACCTGCGGATGGGTTGTGCATCAGCACTGCCACTAGGTGCGCATGCGGCCGGCACTGTGTTGGCGGCAGTTCGCGGACAGGAACCTACCCGGGTGTCAGTCGGCTATGTTGTGCAATGCATCAGCTTGGGCAGACGGCGCGGCTACATCCAAGTGGTGAAGGCTGACGACACTCCACGCCCACTCCACCTTGGTGGGCGTCCGGCCGCGATGGTCAAGGAGGCCATCTGTGCGATGGTCCTGGACGCGCCCCGCAACGAGCGAACAAAGGCAGGGTCGTACTCCAGCCCCAAGGGACCGAGGGTTGCCGCATGACCCCCAGCCCGGTATCCGATGACAGCGCTGATGTGACTGCGGACGCTGCGGTTCGGCGACGGCTGCACGCCATCGCCTACAGAATGACCGGGTCACAGCACGACGCCGAGGACGTCGTACAAGAAGGCCTGGCGCGCTGGCACCAGCTCACTGAGGACGAGCGCGCATTGGTGCGGCAACCGCTGGCATGGCTCACTCGAGTAGTCAGTCGGCTGTGCCTGGATCAGTTGCGATCGGCCAGGGCACAACGGGAGCATTACCGCGGGATCTGGCTGCCGGAACCACAGTTGGGCGACTCCGTCTTCGCGCCGGCCGACCCCGCCGACCCGGCCGACCGCGTCACGCTGGACGATTCGGTTTCTTATGCCTTTCTGGTCGCGCTGGAGAAACTGACTCCGGCGGAGCGGGTCAGCTTCATCCTTCATGACGTGTTCGGCGTACCGTTCGCGGAGATCGCCGGAACGGTTGGGCGCAGCTCGGCCGCCTGCCGTCAGCTGGCGGTGACCGCGCGAGCGCATCTGGCTGCCGAGCCGCGCTTCGATGTTGCCGGTGCTGAGCGTGACCGGGTGGTTGCGGTGTTTCTCGATGCCTGCCGCGGTGGTGACCTGCGGGACCTGGTGGCGGTCCTCGATCCGAACGTGGTGTCGGTTGCCGATGGCGGCGAGCAGATTCGGGTTGCCCGCCGGCCGGTCGTTGGCGCCGAGGCGGTGGCGACGTACCTGCTCGGCGTTCTTGCTGCTCAGGGCCGTCAAGTGACTCTGTCGCTGGAGCAGATCAATGGTCGGGCCGGAATTGCGGTCCATGACAGCACCGGCCTTCTCGGCGCAGTCGACCTGGTAGTTATCGGCGGACGCGTGGCCAGAATCGCTATCCAGGTCAACCCGGAGAAGCTCAACGCGCAGGTCGACGACTGAACGCATACCACCCACGCCGACTCTATGCAGGAGACTCCATGTCAACTCCGATTTCAGGCCTGCTCCGCCTCAAGAGGGCAGCACTGCGTGGAGCCTTCGCTCTGCCGTTTCCGGTGCAACGAATGCTTGCCGGGCGCACCGTCATCGTGGATGACCAGGAACTCGCTGTCGAAGCGAAGCTGTTGCTGCGGTTCTTGCGTTTGGATGGCAGAGACGAGCTATGGGCCGGGTCGGTGGCCGATTCACGCGCCGCGATTGACGAAAGCGCGCAAATAGTCGACGGCAAGCCCGTACCGGTCGAGCGACTGGAGACCGCGGTGCCTGGGCCCCGCGGCCGGCTCCCGGCACGGCTTTACACCCCTGTGGCGCTCGCGCCCGGCTCGGGGCTGATGGTGTTCTTCCACGGCGGCGGATGGGTCATCGGCAATCTCCGTACTCACGATGCGCTGTGCGCTTACCTTGCGCATAGCGCTCAGGTTCGGGTGCTGTCCGTGGACTATCGGCTGGCCCCGGAGCATCCGTTTCCGGCTGCCGTAGATGACGCCCGTGCCTCGTACGACCATGCGGTCCGCGTTGCCGAGAGCCTCGGCGCCGACCCGGAGGCGGTGGCGGTCGGTGGAGATAGCGCAGGAGCGAACCTCGCAGCGGTGGTAGCTGCCTCACCGGACAGGCAGCCGGCCTTCGCGCTGCTGCTCTATCCGCGCGTCGACTTCAGCGCGCGACGACGTTCGCACGACCTGTTCCGCAGCGGCTATTTCCTCACCGCGCGCAGCATCGAGAACTTCGAGAAGCTCTACGTCGATGCCGAGCACGAGTCAGATCCACGTGCATCGGTATTGCTCACCACAGATCTTGCCCGGTTTCCGGCGACCTACCTGAGCACGGCGGGTTTCGATCCGCTTCGCGACGAAGGAGAAGCATTCGCCGCTCGCCTGGCCGACGCCGGCGTACCGGTCGTGCTGAGCCGGCAGCTGGACCTGATCCACGGCTACGCGAGCCTTTTCGCGCTCGGCGGTCGATTCGAGCAGGCCACTGCGGAGGCGGCTGATGCCCTGCGAACGGCACTTGCCCTGCGACAGCAGACCCAGCCCGAAGGAACGCAGCCCTCACCGCCGCGACACACACCACCGACACCTTGCTGACCGGGTCACGGTGGCGACAACACCAAGTGTCAGCGCCACCTCCCGCAGCAAATGAACGGCAAAGAATGGAGCAACACAGCACACCTCGGGCACTCTCCACTGGAGAGAGAGCGGGTCAACGCAAACTTCACATCAGAACAGTCGCCAATGCTTCGTAGCCGGGCAGGAGGTCGTGGGCGTCCTTGCCGATCTGTTGGACGACGACCTGGTCGGCCCCGGCTTCGAGGTGGGCGGTGAGGCCGTCGGCGATCTCGACCGCTGTCCCGTGGAGCACCAGCGCATCGACCAGGTCGTCGTTGCCGCCGTAGGCGATGTCCTCGTCGGAGTACCCGAGTCGCTTCAGATTGCGCGTGTAGTTGGTCAGCTTCAGGGACGATGCCAGGTAGTCCCGCGCTACCGCGCGCGCGACTTCCTTGTCAGTCTCCAGTACGACCTTTTGCTCGGGAACCAGGAGCACTCCGTCACCGAGTGTCGACCGTGCTTCGCGGGTGTGCTCCGGCGTCGTCAGGTAGGGCAGCGCCCCGGCCGTGCGAGCCGCCGCCAGTTCGAGTACCCGCGGGCCGAGTGCCGCGAGCATCCGACGGTCCACCGGAACCCTGCCCTCGTCGAGCTCGTCCAGGTATTCGACGAGCGTTTCGTACGGCGACTTGTACTCGCCTGTGTGTTCCCGGTGACCGATCCCGATGCCGAGCATGAACCGGCCAGGGAATCTCTCCTCCAGCCGGTGGTACGACACCGCCACCGCGGCTGCGTCGGCCGACCACACGTTCACGATGCTGGTGCCGACGACCATCGAGTTGGTAGCTGCCAGCAGTATTTCGGCGTCGCGCAGGTCGGCCGCCGGCGACACTCCCAGCCAGAGCGCTCCGTAACCGAGTTGCTCGACCCCGGCCACGAGCTCCGCCCGCCATTTGTCCGCCGGATGCCACACCCCGATCCGTCCCAGTGTGAGCGCCACGTCCTACCCTCTCTTGAGAACTGCCGTTCATAGCAACCCTGGGCGGGTGGCCGGTTATTTCCCCGCGTTGGCCTCCGACTCATCCGCTCTCGAGCGACCCATTCCCCAACGGCCAGGACTGTGCAGCTTCAAAGCCCGGGAGGACCTCGCCGAGCGGAGCGAACGGCAAGGATGTCCGTCGGATGGGTTCGGCTGGCGTACGCCTGCACGGAGGCCACAAGCAATCATCCGGTCCGTGCGAGCCATCTCGCCATCCATTGCTGTCCAGGCAGGCACGGGTCCCTTACAGCACCATCACCCGTCCGTGATGCGCCTACTGAACCGATGTTCCGACCCGTTCCGCGCCTCTGCGGCGCAGACAGACTGGGCTTCCCCTACTGGTCGAGCGTCGTGCTGCCGACAAGCCCGTACCGCCAGAAGTGCTTGTTGGACCCGGTTGGGGCACCGGATGACGGGTTCACCCCTCGCTGCATCGACTCGCACACGGAACGCCATCACCACCCGAGGTGTCTATGAAAAATGGGCATTCGGCGCGCCTTACCTAGGCATCGTTGCCGATTCGGACCGGTTGGTGGCGACCGTAGCGTCGTTGGTGGTCATTGACACGAAAGGTGGTCCGCATGCCTCTCTACATCGACGTCCACACCGTTCCTGCGGGGCTGAAGATGGAGGACATGATGCAGGCGCACAAGGCTGATTTGCAGGCGCAGGGTCCGCACGACGTCAGCTACTTGCGGTACTGGGTCGACGAAGACGAAGGCAAGATCTTCTGCCTTGTTGAGGCGCCGTCGGCGGCGGCCGCCTCAGCAGTGCACCGCGAGGCGCATGGCCTCGTCGCAGACCACATCTACCAGGTCCAGGAAGGCTGCTGACCAAACTTCTGCCATGAGGGGCTAGCCCGGTGTCGGTCGGTGACCGTGATCAACCTCAAGACCGAATGGAGCTACGAGTGCAAGGACAAGTGTCGGCTGTCAACGCCTGCTCGGTTCCGATGGAAGCGCCAGATCTGGAGTCCCGTCAATCAACGGGCGGATCACACCGCGTGATTCGCCTGGTGCGACCGGACCCAGTGGCGGAGGCCAGCAGAGACGTGTTGGCGGACTGCGTCCGTCACGGCCGCCGCTGGAGGGTCTCGTTTGCAGGTAGATCGGCTGTCGTAGGCCACGTTGTCGGCCTGCAGCACATCGCGATCCTCGTCGCAAATCCGCTGCAGGAGATAGCCTCGATCGAGCTTGCCGGTGGAGTCAACGCACTCGGGATGTCATCCCGGCGGCAGGCTGAACCGGCGCAACTCTTGGTGGACCGTGAGGCCGTCAGCAATTACCGTCGACGACTCGGCGAACTGCGAGCGGAAATCGAGCGACTCGATGCAGTGGGAGACCAGCACAGGGCCACAGAGGTTCAAGTCGAGTTCGATTGGCTAGTGCGCGAGCTGGCGGCTGCATCAGGTTTCAGTGGGCGGACTCGGAGCTTCGCCGACAACCACGAACGTGCGCGCATTGCCGTCAGCAAGGCGATCCGTCGAGCAATCACCCGGGTTGAGCAGGTCGATTCAGTGATCGGAAGTCATCTACGCGACAGCATCTACACCGGGATGCGCTGTACGTACCAGCCTGCCCACCTGCAAAGGGACTGATTCTCGGTGGGAGCCTGACAGCGTGGTCCCGCCCTACGGTCAGAAACCCGGGCGGAGGGTGGGGTTCGACAACAACGTCCTGAACCGACCGTCATCTCCCTCACCTGCCCAGCGAGGCGAGACCCCGCGGCTCGACTTCGGCGAAGTGGAACCGGATGGAACGCGTCGCTGGGTAAGTGCTGGTGATCGCATCGTCGTACAAAGGCTTGGCCGGACTGCGACCTCAATGACTCGAGGAGGTGCCTGCTGTGAGTGACGCGAATGCGCTGCCGCCTGAGCTGGACATGTCGAATACGTTGCTACAGCTGATGGGCATCATCGTCGTCCAGGCGTCGCCTGAGCGGGTCGTCGCCACGATGCCCGTCAAGGGCAACACTCAACCTTACGGGCTGCTGCATGGCGGCGCCTCCTGTGTGCTCGCCGAAAGCGTCGGCACGATCGGCGCCGCCTTGCACGCAGCCGGCTTCGGCATGGGCGCAGTCGGGATCGACCTCAACGCAACCCATCACCGCGCAGTTCGAGACGGACACGTCACCGCCGTGGCCAACGCAATCCATCTCGGTCGTACGACGGCGTCCTACGAGATCGTCATCACGAACGACCTGGACAAGCGCATCTGCACCGCGCGCCTTACGTGCCAATTGATCCCAATCCCGCCGAATCAGTGACGACAGCATCGACGGCACGGGCGTCTCGTCGGCGCCGAGTTCACCGGCGCGCATTGGCTTGCTCTTGACGGCGCTCATCTGATCTCCGTAGACGTGCTCGCTGGAACAGCTCTGACCAGTAAGGGCGTCCAGTTCGATACGTGGGATTTCGGTGCCGCTAGCAACTTGCCGCGGAACTACCTCTCCACACATAGGAGGGTGGTGTGTTCACCGGTAGCAGTTATCCGGCGCCGATCACGCCGTACGAATCCAGGCTGAAGGCGTTCCTGGACACGGGCGGCCGGCTGATGTTCCAGCCAGGACATTCTCGACCATGCAGCGGGTACGACGGCCCTCGTGCACGACTGCCTGCACATCACCTGGGACGGACGCGAGAACCACAACGCACTGGAGGCCTACGGAACCGCAGGTGCCGGGTTGCCGAGTGTCGGGCCCACGTCTGCAAGCCATTGTCGACCGGAACTGTACGAAAAGTTCACTTCGTCATCAGCGGGGCGCTGGCGGCCGCGGTTCGCTGGGAATGGATCGACAGCAATCCCGCGGCGGAGGCGAAGAAGCCGAAACAAGCCCAGCCGCAGCCGCCGACGTCGGATGCGGCCCGCATGCCCTACCCGGTGCTTCGGGTGGTTTCGCACGGAGCTGGGAAGCTCGACTCGCAGTTTCTAGGGAAGGCCCCCGTTGTGCACTGTGTAAGAGTCCACCTCGCTCAGTTCCTGGGCCGACGGCGGCTGGAAGACGGTGCAGGCCCATCGCAACTCGTCCTGTGTCATGGGATAGGACGCTGGCTCGGCCTGCTCGTTCCGGAGCCGGAGACGCTCCCACAGCGTTTCGTGGTCGACGTCGAAGACGTGCAGTTCAATCCGAGCTGAGCAGGACCTGGCATCCGCAAACTTCTCGGTACGTTCCTCGCGCATCCAAAGACCGTCCTCGAGGATCACGTCCACGCCCCGGCGCAGCAACGCGAGCGCGTGGCGGTAGAGCACGCCCTGCAGCCGCTCGTGGAAGTCGGTGTCGGCGTGTCCCACTCCGAGGGCTGCTTGCCACTGGTCGGCGCTCAGGCGCACCCCTCGTCCCTCGGTTTCCAAACGCGCGGCCAGCGTCGACTTACCCGATCCAGGCAGCCCGCAGAACAAGGTGAGGGTTGGCTTTGTCCACGTAGAGAGGGAATCACTTCGAATCACGTGATCAGCATGCCCCACGTCGCCTGTCCACTCGGAGCCTGGCCCGCAGTCGGGGCGCACGCGGCAGCATCGCACTCCGGGTGCCGTGGCCGGCGCTCGCGTACGGAGTTGCTGCGCAGCTGTCCATCGGATCGTGGTTGGCGTTCAACCGCCCGCTCGCGACGGGCTCGCGGCCGCGGCCCGCCGTTCGGGCGGGCCGCGTCTACCGGAAGGGGTTGAACGGATCGGGTCAGGCTCGGACGAACGATCGGATCTCGACGCTGTACGGCGCCGCGGAAATAACACTGCTCCGGGCGTCGAAGGCCACCTCGGCGACCGTGACCTGTGGTGGCTGCCCGACCCTGTTGGTTGCGTCGAGGGTGGTGCCGGTAAGCCGCCACAGCGTACCGTTGGGGCGCGCGTTGAATCCGTTCAGTGACAGGTCGATGTCCTGAGCATCGGCTGTGGCGTTGACGGTCGCCACGGTCAGCGTCCGGCCGTCGGCCGACAGCGCGGCCATCGCGTCGACGGGGTACGTCGGGCTGCCCGCGTTGACACTCGGCTGGTCGCCACCCGGCGGGTAGTTCGGAGCCGGCTGGGGTGAGCTGCCGGTGAGGTCGACCGGTGTGACGCCGAACCTGTCCCGGTAGAGCTTGAACAGCACACCCGCTCCGCTGTAGGTCGAGTCGGTCTTGTTGTACGACAGCCACGAAACTCCCATCGTGTACGCCGCCATCGTGATGAAGTCGCTCGCCCGAAACATCTCGTGCAGCATCATCGCCAGGCCGAACAGCTGCTTCATCCCGGAAGCTTTCTGGAAGCCCCACTCGTCGATGCTGACCTTGATCTGTTTCTGCTCGAGCTCCGGGAAGTCCGGCTTGTACAGCTCCCAGTTCTCGCGCACCGACTTGATGTAGTTGGCTCCCCGGCGGCAAGAGTCCACCATGGACTCCGCCGGGCTGACGTCGATGTACTTGCCTTGATCGAGGTCGAACCGCTGGGTCGTTCCATAGCAGTGCTCGGAGATGATGTCGAACTTGCCCGAGCTGCTGGTCAGCAAGCGGTGGTTCCAGTCGGTCAGCGAACCGTACTCGACCTTCACCTTCGTGGGCTGGACGATCTGCCGGCTGCTCGGGTCGATGTAGAAGGGCAGCCGGTGGACCGTCATGCTGGCCGGGAAGCCGCCGACCGCAACGACAGCGATTGACGGGTCGACCTTCCGCATCGCGTCCGCGAACAGGTTGTGCTTGATCATGTAGTGCGCCGGAGTCATGTAACCGAGCTGCCAGAAGCCGAACATCTCGTTGCCGACGGCCCAGTACTTGACCCCGTACGGCTTGTGATGACCGTTCGCGGACCGCAGCGCACCCATCGGCGTGTCGGGGGCGCCGTTGACGTACTCGACCATCAGCGCCGCCTCGCGCGCGGACCCGAAGCCGGTGTTCACGCAAGGGTACGGTTCGGTACCGAGCAGATCGCACATCGCCAGGAACTCGTCGGTGCCTACGTCGTTGGACTGCGCCTGGTTGCGGTCCGGGTCGAATGTCGTCGGTCGCAGGTCGGGATCGCCGATCGCGTTCTGCCAGTCGTGCCCGGAAACGAAGTTGCCGCCGGGGAACCGCCAGAAGCCGCCCAACCCGCGCAGCAGGTCGATCGTGTCCTTGCGGAAGCCCTTGACGTTGTCGCCCGGCATCAGGGAGACGGCGCCGACCCGGAACGTACCGGTCCCGGTTCCCGAGATCTCCAGGCTGCCGGTCGTCGTCGCGGCCCGGCAGACGAACCGCAGCGGAATCGTCGCCCAGCCCTTCTTGACCATTAGAGTCACGCTCTGGCTCTGCCCTGGCCCGTCACCCCACGACAACGTTGCGACGATGTGCGAACCCGGGTCACCGGCGATCACCACTCTGCCGACGTAGGCCTTGGAGGCGAGGCCCAGGCCGGTTTGCTTGATACCGCGGGTCTCGGAGCGGCTCAGTGCGACCTTCGGCGACTGCGCGCCGACGTACGGGTCCGTGGTGTCCATCGTGACAGCGGCGGCCGGACCTACCGGACGCCACTTCCTGGTGTTGGGGCTCTGGGTGTCGACCGCGAGGTAGAACTTCCGGTCCGCGAGCACCTCCGACCAGAGGCTGTCGTACACGAGCGTCCCGATGTGCTCGATGAACGCGCCGTAGACGTACGGGAGGATGGGGGCGGATTTCTTCGTGGTGTCGATGCCCGCGCTGATCGGCGTGTCCGCGGCGTGCGCCGTGGCGGGCGACAGACCGGCGGCCAGACCGACTGCCACAGAGGCCTGGATCACTGCACGGCGGGAGATGCCGCCGTTTTCGGTAGACGTGCTGTCCATCTGGTCCTCAACCTTCTCTCAACGCTGGTATGGACGGGTCACTCTGTGCTCGCACCGTGGTGGCGAGCCGATCGCGGATCAGGCAGCGATCGAGCCGAAACGAGTCGGCCAGCCATTGGACCTGCTCGATCCCGAGGCCGGCGAAGCAGCGGGCGAATTCTTCGACCAGCGGTTCGGCGAGCAGGATGTGCCGCACCAGCGTCGCGATCCACTGGCGGCGGCCGAACGGCTCCGGATCGAAGTCGGGGAACTCGGTGTCGAAGGCGTGCTCGATCGGGTCGAGCAGCCGCCGGACGCCAATGTCCACGGACCCCCATGCGTCAACACCGAGTCGCGCCTTCTTGGCCCGCAGCGGCGCGATCTGCCGGAGGTACGGCGATTCGGGCGCGGCGTACACGAGTCCTTGGAGTCCGATGTCCTTGTACGTCCACAGGCTCCAGCCCGCGCCGTACCGGTCGTAGATGGCGAGCTGGTCACGTAGTACGCGGTACCGGGATTCGTCCTGTTGCGGGTCGCCCGAGTAGACCGGGCCGAACTCGCCGATCCAGATCGGCGTTCCGGTCTGGCGCATGTACTGCGTGCGCTCGAGGAACTTACCCTCGACCGCATCACGGTCGAGATAGCGGCCGCGCGTGACGCCCGGATAAGCGCCGGCATCAGCGAAACCGGCGAGGGCGTAGTCGTGGGCGCTGTACACGGTATTCGGCAAGGGTTCGCCGAACCGCGTGAAGTCGGTGGCGTGCCGGTTCCCGTCGAGGAAGATGACGGTCTCTGGGTCGACCGCGCGGACCGCGGCGTGCAGCCGCCGGTAGAACGAGACGACGGCGTCTCCGCTCGGAGCGGCTGGCTCGTTCAGCAGGTTGTAGCCGGCCACCCAAGGGTTGTCGCGATACCTGTCGGCCAGCGCCTCCCACAGGTGGACCACGCGGTCCTGGAAGTCGCGATGCTGCCAGAACAGCGAGACATGGGTCGGGTTGTCGCTGTGCCAGCGCTGGTTCTGAAAGCCGGGTGCGGCGTGCAGATCGATGACAACGTACAGCCCGTGCCGTGCGCAGCTGTCGATGGCGCCATCGAGCAGCCGGAACCCTTCGTCCTTCAGCTGACGAGGCCTGTCATCGTCCTCGAAGTGCCGATAGTGGATCGCCACCCGGACGCAGTTGAGACCCAGCGACGACAGGTACGACGCGTCGTCGTCTGCGAAGAACGTTGCGTAGAAGCGGGCGAAGAACGCCTCGTAGACGTCCTCCCCGAGCACGTCGCGGAGAGCCCGACGTTGCAACTCTTCCGTCGCGGGGTAGCCGGTGATGAAGTTCTCCATGCTGAGCCAGCCGCCGAGCCCGACTCCCCGCAGCACGACGGCTTGCCCTGCTCGGGTTACCAGGTCGGTGCCTGATACGTGCAGCGCGATGTCCTCGCCGGCCGTCATCGGCTGAACCCCGCGGTCAGACCGCTGACGAGGTAGCGCCGTCCCAACGCGTACAGGACGACCATCGGTAGCGTGGAGAGCACCACCGCAGCGAGAACGCCGGGAATCTGCACGGTGAACTCGCCCTGGAAGGCCCACAACGACAGAGGCAGCACCCGTTTCGACTCACTCTGCGTCAGGATGAGCGGGAAGAGGAAGCCGTTCCAGGCGTTGAGTCCGTCGTAGATGGCCACGGTGACCAGGGCCGGGCGGACCAGCGGCAGCGCGAGGCGGATGAGCGTCTGCCACTCGGAGGCGCCGTCCATCCGCATCGATTCGAACAGTTCTTGTGGTACATCGCGGAGAAAGTTGACCAGGATCAGAACTGTGACCGGGATGGCGAACGCGATCGACGGCAGGATCAGCCCGAGGAGGCTGTCGTACAGCTGCAGCCGGGTGATCAGGTAATAGATCGGAATGATCGTCGCGTGCAGGGGGATCGCCAGCCCGAGCAGGAACATCGAGAACACGAACCGGATCGTCCGGCCGTTGCCTCGGACAACGGTGTACGCAGCAAGCAGCGAGACCCCCAGCGTCACAGCCACCGCGGCGGCCGTGACCACCACGCTGTTGACGACGTATCGGAAGAAGTCGTGCTGGACCACCGCGGCGTAATTCTCGAGAGTCGGGTCGGTCGGCGGGGCCAGCGGATTGCCGGCGAAGAAGCCGGCCTGGCGGCGGAAGCTGGTGACGACGATGAAATAGATCGGGATCACGACGATCGCCAGCCAGGCCAGGCCACCCACAGCGCCGGGCACGTTCCCGCGCCGACGTCGTACTGCGGCGCTGGGGCCGGGCTCGGCGGGTTGGGGCACCGAGGTCGGGGGTTGCGTCTCCAGGTCGAGCATCACAGTCCCTCCTGCTGGCTCTGCATCCGGTTGAAGCCGGAGAACCGAGTGAAACCGACGGCGATGAGCAGCCCGGCGACAACGAGGATCGCCGCGAGCACGCTGGCCCCGCCCATGTCGTTGGCCGAGAAGCCGGTCAGGTACATGTCGAGCGGCAGCAGGCGGGTGCTGTAGCCGGGGCCGCCCCCGGTGAGGACGAACACCACGTCGAAGTAGGTGAGCGAACCGACCACCATGAGCGTCGACGACGTCACCAGTGTGTAGCGCAGTTGCGGAAGCGTGATCCAGAAGAACTGCTGCACGGGCCCGGCGCCGTCGATCGTCGACGCCTCGTAGAGCGACGCCGGGATCTGCCGGACGCCGGCCTGGTACAGCAGGGTGTGGAAGGGAACGAACTGCCAGGCGATTACGAACACCACCGTCGCCAGCACCAATGTCGGATCACCGAGCCAGTCGCGGGACAGGAAGTTCCAGCCGACCGCGCGGCTGATGCCGAAGTTCGGGTCAAGGATCGCCTTGAATGCGATCGCGATCGCAGCCGACGAGAACAGCAGCGGTACGAAGTAGAGCACCGCGAGGATGTTGCGATAGCGCTGCCGGCCCGCGGTGAAGACACCGAGGAGCAGGCTCAGCGGCGTCTGGACGAGCCACGACAGCACGATGATCTTCAGGCTGAGTACGGCGGCATGACCGGTGACCGGATCGCGGAGTACCCGGATCCAGTTCGCCGGACCGGTCCAGTGCGGCGCGCTGAGACCGTCCCACGCCATCAGGCTCAGCACCGCGACGCCGCCAAGGGGAAGGAGGGCGAAGACGACGAAGAACGCCAGCGCGGGCAGGGTCCACCAGGCACTGGGACCGGCACGGACGCCCCGAGCCGTCCCGGTACCGGTCGAGGAGGAGGTGTTGTTCACGCTGTCCTCACGACCCCAGCGTCTTGTTCATCTTCGCGGAGAACTGGGCCGGCGTGATCTGTTTGAGGAAGACCTGCTGCAGGTTCGTCAGCAGGGCATCGCCTTGTGCGGGGGAGAGCGCCTGGTCCCAGGAGAGCTGGAAGTTCGGCGCTTGCTGGGCTGAGTCGTAGATCGTGGTCAGGTACGACGCGTCCGGGGCGGATGCCAACTTGGCCTGGACCCCTTGGACCGGTGGGACGAGACCGATCTTGAGGAGCGAGTCCGAGTAGCTGTCGGTGGTCAGACCGGAGCGAAGGTAGTCCTCGGCGATTTTCTTCTGCTGCTGTGAGGCCTTGGCCGACACCGACCAGTAGTTGCTCGGGTTCCCGACGACGTTCTTCACGTTGCCCTTCCCGCCGCTGACAGCCGGAAACGCGAGGTATCCGAGCTTGCCGCCGGAGATGAAGGAGGGATCACCGGACTGGATCGTCTGGTAGGCACTGGGCAAGTTGAGATTCATCGCGGCCTTGCCCGTGTACAGCAGGGCGACGTCCGCGCCGGTCTTGGTGGAGATCGAGGAGAAGCCGTTCACAAAGCCGCCGGCGTCGACGAGTTGCTGGATCATCGTGTTCGCCTGGACGAACGCCGGGTCGGACCAGGCGTCCGGGGTGTTGGCGAGAACACGGCGCATCACCTCGGGTCCACCGATGCGGTCGACGAGGTATTCCTCCCACATCAGCAACGGCCACTTGTCCTGCCCGCTGACGGTGATCGGCGCGATGCCGGCCGCCTTGAAGCGGGGGACCAGTTGCAGGAGTTGGTCCCAGGTCGTGGGCGGCTGCGCGCCGACCTTCTGGAAAAGGTCTTTGTTGTAATAGATGACCGCGGGTTTGACGCCGTTGTTCGGGATCGCGTAGAGCTTGTCGCCGATCTGGCCGACCTTGGTGACCGACGGGATGAAGTGGCCGATGGTGTCCGAGCCGGTGACACCGGTCAGGTCGTCGACGGCGCCGGCGTCGACGTACGACTTCAGCACGCCCCCGGCCCAGCCGAAGATCAGCGTCGGTGCCTGGCCGGCGCCGACGGCGCTGCGCACCTTCTGTTTGTAGGCGTCGTTCTCGAAGGACTGGACGTTGATCTTCTCGTCAGGGTGGGCCTTGTTCCAGGCGTCGAACGACGCCCTGAAGGTGGCCTCGGTCGGTCCGGTCAGGATCCACGCGGTGGCGCTGTCCGAGCCACCACTCGATCCTGGTCCGGAGGAGCCGCAGCCGGCGACGACGGCCAGGACTGTGACAAGGGATGCCACCGCGGATCGGCGGCGAAACGAACGGTTCATGACAACCCCCTCCAACTGCGCACCGCACTGCGGCACGGCCAACGGGAGAACTGCTGACGGCGGGCAGGCGGACATCGGTGGTGCGCCTGGAAGTCGGAGCGCGGGCAAGGATGGCCCGCGGAGCCGCGAGAGAAATGTTGATGAAAGTTTCTGAATCTTTCGACTCGAACGCTAGGACCCGATCCTGGCTGCGTCAAGATCTCGGGGCCGCAAGGCCGAACCGCGGGGAATTTCGGTGCGGGTAAGGTGTCGCAACCCGTCCCGAAAGTTTCTGTGGGGAGTGGTCAGTGGCCAAGGCGGAGCGTGTGAAGATCGCCGACATCGCGCGAGCGGCCGGCGTCTCGGCTCCGACGGTGTCGAAAGTTCTGAACGGCCGGTCCGAGGTCGCGCCCGAGACCCGCGAGCGGGTCCGCGAGGTACTCCGGGCGCACAACTACGAGCGCCGACCCAGCGGAAAGCAGCCCCGGGCGGGCCTGGTCGACCTGGTCATCAAAGAGCTGGCGACGCCATGGGCGGTGGAGATCATTCGGGGTGCCGAGGATGCCTGCCGGGAGGCTGGCCTCGGTTTGGTGGTATCCGCGGTGCACAGCGGCCAGGCGGACACCCAGCGCTGGCTCGACAACCTCGCGGGACGGCATTCGGACGGCGTTTTGCTCGCGGTCTCCGACTTGGGTACGGCGGAGCGGGAGCGGCTCAACGCGCTGGGCGTTCCACTGGTGCTGATCGACCCGCTGAGCGACCCGGACCCGGACATCGCTTCGATCGGGTCGACCAACTGGGCCGGTGGTCTGGCCGCGACCGAGCATCTGGTGGAGTTGGGGCATCGCCGGATCGCGATGATCGCAGGCTTGCCGAACTTGCTGTGCACACAGGCCAGGCTGGGTGGCTATCGCGCCGCGCTCGAACGGGCAGGGATCACGCCCGATCCCGAACTCCTGCGCTTCGGCGACCACTTTCCCCCGAGTGGCCGGGTCGCGGCGCTCGAGTTGCTGGACCTGGCCGAGCCCCCCACTGCGATCTTCGCCGGAACAGACCTGCAGGCATTCGGTGTGTGCAAGGCCCTGCAGTCGCGGGGCATGGGTATTCCCGAGGACATCAGCGTCGTGGGGTTCGACGACCTTGCCGCCTGTGACTGGGTGACGCCGCCGCTGACCACCGTGCAGCAACGCTTGATGGATATGGCGCGGATGGCGGTGCAGGTGATCATTGACGGTGGCGGCGACGATGGCGAAGCCCGCCGCATCGAGTTGGCCACTTCACTCACCGTCCGCCAGAGCACAGCACCACCCCGACAGTCATAACCGGGCGAGCGGGGCATTCCGGCGGTCGGTTCGGGCGCGTTGGTGGTGATCGTGAGCGTCGTCGGTCGGAAAGTGGGGATCCACCTGACATCGCGCGAAGGAAATGACGGCAGCTCAGTTGGCCGCAGTGCAGTACCGCGCTCGCTCCCGATGCGTGGTCATCGCCGGCACCCTTCTCGCCGACCCGTACACCGGTCGGCGAATCGACTTCCGCAAGACTGACGCGACCAAGGTGCAGATCGACCACCTGTATCCACTCGCCCATGCGTGGGTCATTGGGCGCGGCGCGGTGGCCCTGCGGCGCCGCGTCGACTTCGCCAATGACCAGGCAGCGAACCTGCTAGCTGTCGACGGACCGGCCAACGCCTCCAAGAACGACGACGGACCCGGCGAGTGGATGCCACTCAACCGCAGTTACCGGTGCACCTACGTCCTGCGATACGTCCAGGTCGCCTACAAATACGCACTGCCCATCACCGCGGCCGAACCGCGACGCCGCCAAGGCGATCACCCGCACTTGCCCGTGAGCGGGGTCGAGCCAGCTGAGTCCGACCTGGATAAGAGCTGAGCACCAGCTCAGAACCTGGCGGAGGCCCCAACTGCGGCACCGTGTGCTGTCAATGGATCTGTCAATGAAGCCCAGCCATCTCGGGGCCAGATCTGACAGCACAGGCAGTGAAACTGCCACGATTGCCACCGAGATGGGCCAACGCCTATGGCGACCCACGCACTTGTAAAGCGGGGTTAGGGGTTCAAATCCCCCCACCGGCTCTCATGAATGGCGTCCCGCCCACGGACTACGGTTCAGCCCCTGCGCGCCACGCGGTGTTCCTCTGCTGCATCTGAGACGCGGCTCGACCCGAAAAGACGTGTCGGCTCGCGCGGACGACCTGCGAGCTGTCGCTCGCGGGCGACAGTCTGCCGACGCCGGCCTCGGGGCCAATGTCCCGGCTGGAACTGTGGTTGCGGCGCGGATCACCAGCTCCGGATCGGACCGTCCTCAGCGACGGCGATCACCGATGAGCACGTCCTTTTTGAGAAGCTCCTTGATCATGTGCACCAGGTTGTTTCCGTCGATGAGCTCGATCCGGCCGAAGTCTCGGGCGCTCGTCCTGGCTTGGGCAGTGAAGTCGGACGTTGTCACCAGCAGTCCATTGCCAGCTTTTACCTGGTGCATGGATCCTATTAACTCCCGAACATGCACAGGGCCGAGAGCGCGGCTGCGCGCATACTGCTTCACCTGGACGACTGTCATGCTTCGACCAAAAGGTTGCTTGATATAGATAACACCATCGACGCCGCCGTCGTCGCTCTGCCGCGTGACCAGACTCTCGACCGAGTCAATACTCGGGTCCGCGTCGAAAAGCTCCCGAATGAGGTGCTCAAATTCTGTCGGGCTCATCGCCATCAGGTCCGGACGAGCGTCGAGACCTGAGACCATCGAAAGACCTTCGATGAAAGCGAGACGGGACCTGTCGAACTCCACCAATGGTTCCACTGGTTCGAGTTCGAAGGGATGTTGCGACACCAGCGCGTTCAGATGGCGCAAGCACTCCTGTGGTTGAACGCGATCCAGCAGCAACGAATCGAACTGGGTGCGCTCCACAATCACGCTGATGATGTGAGGGCGCTCTTCATGCCCTGTCGCTGGATTCACGTGCCGGACGCGACCATTGAATGAAACTTGGCTCAGGCGTCCATCGGCATTTAGCACCATCCGCACTGCGAGAAGACAGAGTTGCGCGACGACTCGACGATATATCTCCGCTCGTTCGCGGGCCGGCCGCGGCGTCGGCACGATCTCATCGCGAACCTGGACATACTTCGTCGTCTTGACGTCCGGCACGCAGTCTGGGGCAGGCAGCTCCCACTCCAGGATCGCGTGCTCGGCCGATGGATCGTACGCAATCTGAACCTGCGTGGGGAAATCCTTTGGTATCGGTGCTGTGTGCATAATTCGCAGCAGCGCATCTTCTACTGCTGTCTTCTCGCGACGCTCCGCGCGTGCGGCCAGGTCGGACAGTTGACGGTTGTGATCGTCCACGTCCGCTCTTATCTTTTTCGCGGCTTCCTCGTGTTCTCTTTGCTTCACAGCGATCGCGCGCTCGCGAGCAGCCTCGGCAGCCGCGTGAGCGGTCAAGGACTCTTGATAGGAAGCCTGCGCGGCTTGGAGCTCCTGTGTGATCGTTGCTTGCGCGAACGTTCGCTTCCACCAACCCGGTGTTCGTGGTGCAAAGGATTCCCACTGAGGTGCCGGAGTTGGATGCGTGAGGTCGCCCAGTTGTAGCGGAGGCACGGCTGCTGTACGCCTGAACTTCGCCAGACTTGGTTGCTGTGTTCGCGCAAGGCCATTGGTCAGGAAATTTTCAAGCTCGTTGACTCTGCCTTCGAGGGAGCTGTTTAGCTTTGCGACTTCGTCTTTGCGGGCTTGTATATAAGCCTGCTTCGCCTCACGCTCCATCTTCTTGCGCTGAGCCTCAGCGGCGCGCTGCTCACGTTCTCGCTCCCGCTCGCGACGCCGTCGTTCTCGTTCTGGATCGTATGTTGCCGCCACCTTGATCCTCCCCCAGCCTGACTACCCTGAGTGAAAGGTACGCCAGCCTTTCGTGGCCTGCCACTTGGTTCGGCATGGTCATGCAGTCGCCCACCACAGGAGTACCGCACAGGCGGCCTGCGCGATGTCCCGGCTTGGACATGGGTTGGTCTGCGCTCCGAGTTCGCCCAAGGCTGATACCGGAACTGGCAGGCATCCGGACTGCGGGATCGGAAGAGAATGGCAACCCGTGGGGGAGCTCGAAGCCCGTCAACAGCCGTATTCCACGGCCTGCCTGATGAACAGCTCCACGTGTCGGCGCGGGAGTTATCAGCGCTTCTCTGGTGCCTGGCCACGGACTTGTTCAGGTGGAAACCGGAGTGAAGAACCCCGCAGCTTGCGGGAGGCTGCTTCGCCAAGGTCGATGTCTAGGACGTCGGCTAGGCGGACGAGGTAGAGCAGGACGTCGGCTAGTTCGTCGCTTACGCGGCTGTGGAGGGGGTCGTCGTGGGCGCGGTCGGCTGCTGTGTCGGCCGGGAGCCATTGGAAGAGTTCGGCTAGTTCGCCTACCTCGCCGACTAGGGCGAGGATCAGGGACTTCGGGTCGTGGAACTGGGCCCAGTCGCGTGCCTCGGTGAACTGGCGCATGCGGTCTCGTAAGTCGATCAGATCGGACACGCCGCGAGCATGACACGGATCATGCGGGCCGCGCTGGCTCGGTAGAGTCAGGGGCGCGGCCCGACGGGCTTCCGCTGAGCGGCAGCGTTCGCAGGACATGCCCCCACCCGCACGACCTTGATTCGTGCTGCCCTGGGGACTTCAACCGTGACGCTGTTCCGCCAATCCGGCGCTGGTTTTGTGATGCTGACACTTGACCAGCAGTTCGCCCTGAGGATCGCTGAGCAGATGCTGTTCCACACAGGTCACCGGCCGGCGCCGGCCGAGATCCGTTCGTGGGAACGCAGCCTGCCGGTTCTTGCTCACGACCTCGAGCAGGCCGGCCTCAGCAAGGTCGAAGTACTCGTCGAACATCACCTTCCGCTGACCTCGAAGCGGGCTGACGTCGTGCTCGCCGGTCGCCACCCACGGACCGGCGAACCGTCGTACGTCGTGATCGAACTCAAGCAGTGGAGTCGCGCAGCCGCCTGGGACGATGATCGGGAGCTCGTTCTGATCGACGGTTATCCGAACGCACCTCGGCTGCATCCGGTCGCTCAAGTGCGAGGGTATTGCGAGTATCTGACCGACTTCGCCAAGTTCTTGGACGGCCAGCCGGACGCCGTCGCGGGTGCGGCGTACCTGCACAACGCCATGGCCGAAGCCGATGTGCGGGATCTCTATGACTACCCGCAGGACAGCCGAGGGCGCCTCTTCACGGGTGCGCGGCGCGGCGAGTTCATCGAGTTTCTTCGTGATCGGCTCGACCCCGACGTTCCCGGGAGCCCGTACGCCGATCAGCTGATCAACTCAGCGGTTGCGCCGTCCAAGCAACTGCTTTCCGTCGCGGCGGACGAGGTCCAACAAAGAGAGCAGTTCGTCCTGCTCGCCGAACAGAAGCTGGCGCACTCGTACGTGTTGCACAAGGTTGAACGCGCGCGCAGCGGCGACAAGAAGTCGGTAGTCATCGTCACAGGTGGGCCGGGGAGCGGCAAGAGCGTGATCGCTCTGTCCCTCCTGGGTGACCTGGCTCGTCGCGGACGCAGCGTTCTCCATGCAACCGGATCACGTTCGTTCACCCAGACGCTCCGCAAAGTCGCCGGCCAGCGGCAGCCTCGCGTGCAACGGATGTTCAAGTACTTCAACCAGTTCATGGAAGCAGAGCCGAACGACCTGGACGTTCTGATCCTGGACGAAGCTCACCGCATTCGGGAGACCTCCGTCGACCGCTACACCAAGGCTGCGCTCCGGACCGGCCGACGGCAGGTCGACGAACTGATCGCCGCTGCCCGGGTACCTGTGTTCCTGCTCGATCAGCACCAAGTTGTGAAGCCGGGTGAACTCGGAACCGCGGAAGAGATCCGACAGTACGCCGCTGACCTCGGCTTCGAGGTGTTCCAGGTCGACCTCGTTGCGCAGTTCCGGTGCGGCGGCAGCGAAGAGTACGTCCAGTGGGTCCAACGCCTCCTCGGCCTCGCGGAGGACGGACCTGTCGAATGGCAGGGCGACCCGGCATTCGAGGTTCGAGTTGCCGACAGCCCCGAAGCCATGGAGTCCCTTCTCCAGGACAAGATCGCGCGCGGATACGGCGCACGGATTTCAGCCGGCTACTGCTGGCCGTGGAGTAACCCGCGTCCTGATGAGACCCTCGTCGAGGACGTCCAGATCGGTGGTTGGGCTCGTCCCTGGAACGTCAAGGGTGAGCGCAAGGTGGGAGAGGCTCCGCCCGCGGCACTCTGGGCGTCCGACCCGAACGGTTTCGGTCAGGTCGGTTGTATCTATACGGCGCAGGGCTTCGAGTACGACTGGAGTGGCGTCATCCTCGGGCCGGATCTCGTCTGGCGCAACGGACGGTTCACGACTGTCCGCGACGCCAACAAGGATCCTGCCTTCAAGAACCGGAAGGCGACCGACGACGCGGCCTTCGACCGTCTGATTCGTAATACGTACAAGGTCCTCCTGACCCGAGGAATGACGGGGACCCGTCCTCTACTCCCCGGACGCCGAAACCCGTGATGCCCTTCACGAATTGGTCGCGACCGCGGACTGATCAGTGCCTGGTCGGCTCGAGGATCAGGAGCGACGCTGAGGGCAACGGAAGTGTGACGTCCAGGGACACGTCGCCGTCTGCTGCCAAGAGGCGTTCGGGAGCGAACTGCTCGAGGGCCTGGTGACCTTTGATCTTGGTGAGCTGTTCGGGGGTTGGGTCCTGGGGTGAGCGGAGGGCTTGCCAGGTGATGAAGGAATTGCTGTGGTTGCGGATCGTGGAGTGAAGGAGGAACGTCGTTCGGAGGGGCGGGCGGGAGGTAGGCGGTGAAGCTTGAGTGGATTTGTGATGTTGAGTGGCGGTATGACCTTGTCAAGACGGTTGAGCCGTCGGGGGCGGGGGACGGGGTGCTGTATGGGCAGGGGACGGCGGTGTTTGCGGGGCGGCTTGCTGGGAGTGCGCGATGGTCCAATAACCCTAGGCTCGAGGGCGGGTATGCCCACCCTGATGCCCGGGGGATGGTCGATGGATGGCGGGTTTGTGTTGTTTCGGCTGACGGGGCTGTCGAACGTCGCCGAGGGTTCGGGGCTGCACGTGCTGACCTTTCGGACTGATCACGAGCCCAGCCGGTGGCTCAATCGTGTGCTCGCTGTCGGCGAGGGTGCCATCGACGCGGAGCGCGCCGCGCTGTCGATGCGCTACTACAGCTGCGAGGTTGACTACTTTCCCCAAATCCCGGCCGACGACTGACAGGCGACGGGAGAGTCCGATGAGTGTTGAACTGAATCACACGATTGTGCATGTGAAGGATCGGTGGGCTGCGGCTCGCGATGTCGGTGAGGTGCTTGGTTTGCCGGAGGCGCGAGCGTACGGACCGTTCGCCGAGTTGAAGTTGGACAACGGGGCGAGCCTGGACTTCATGGACGCCGAGGGGGAGATCCCCGGGCAACACTATGCGTTCCTGGTGGGCGAGGAGGATTTCGACCGGATCCTCGGTCGTTTGCGGGACGAGGGGCGCAGATGGTGGGCCGACCCGTTCAAGCGCCGACCGCAAGAGATCAACCACGGCGATGGCGGACGCGGCCTCTACTGGGAGGGTCCGGACGGGCACTGGTTAGAGATCATCACGCGTCCCTATGGGAGCGGCGGTGGCTGATTCTGATGGCTGCGCATTAGCGGCCGCCGTCAGTCGGCTCGAGGATCAGCAATGATGCCGAGGGCAACGGAAGTGTGACGTCTAGGGAAATGTCGCCGTCGATCGTCAAGAGTTGTTCGGGGTCGAGTTGCTCGAGGCCCTGGCGGCTGGTGATCCTGGACAGCTGTTCACTCGTCGGGTCCTGCGGGGAGCCGAGGGATTGCCAGGTGGTGAAGGAATTGCTGTGGTTGGCGTCGATGCGGAAGTGGCGCAGGCGGTATGGACCGGGCGGGAGGTTGCGGACGGTTACGGTTACCGGCGTGAGGTCGGCGCTGGTTTGGTACTGGTCGTCGATGTGGCGCCAGAGCAGTACGGCGACTGTGCCGTCGGCCGAGCGTGAGGCTAGGGCGTCGACCTCCTCGGGCATGCTGCTGCCGTCGGTCCCCTCGAGTTCGCTGACGTGCCAGGCTGCGTCCGACGTTGCGCGCAACCGGTCGGGACCGAGCAGCGACAGCATTCGGTACGCGTTGAGGAACGGCTTCTCGATGCCGCCTGCGGTCAGGAAGGACCGCGTGCCTTCGAAGTAGCGTTCGGCCTCGAAGTAGAAGCTCCAGGAGGTGGCGTAAGCGACCTTGGCCCGCTCGGTGTCGTTCAGGTCCAGGATCTTCTTCATCAGCTTCGCCTGGAAGACGGGGTAGTACTCCGTGTTCTGGAAGCTGTAGTTGCGGTTGTCGTACCGCCCGAAGTGCGCCGGTACGGCGGCATCGCACTCGTCGACGATGACCGGCAGCTCGGCGTACGCCTCATAAGAACCGATCAGCCGATTGAACTCGCGTACGTCGTACAGCATCTTCGTCGACGACGGGCTGAGTTGCTCGGCGGCTGGTTCGGCGAACGGTTTGTAATCGCGGGTCGGGAAGTGGCAGCCCTTGGTGTGGTACGAGATGAAGTCCAGCGGCTCGTTGCGGCTCGACGTGTAGTCCAGGAAGCCGCGGAGGAAGTCCAGGCCGCCGCTGGTGACCGCCGGCCCGCCGACCTTTGCCTCGGGCAACACGTTGCGGATCGCTTGCACCGTTGCGGTGTAGAGCTCGTTGTACTGATCGAGAGTGCCGCGCCAGTAGAAGATGTCCGGCTCGTTCCACAGTTCCCAGAGCCAGGTCTTGACCTCCGCCTCGCCATAGCGATCGAGGCAGTGCCGGACCGTGGCGCTGATGAGACCCGCCCACTTGGCGTAGTCCTTCGGCGGATAGGCCCAGGCGCCTGCCTCGTAGTTGGTGTAGGCGGTAGGACTCGGTACGACGGTCAGCTCGGCGGCCTCAGGTGGCAGCAGGTCCCGCGGAGTGAAGCCGAGCTCGACCAGGAGGTGATGTCCGGCGCCGACGATCGCGTCGTACGCCTGGTCGAGGAGCGTGAAGTCGTAGTACGGATTGCCGTCGGCATCCTCGTGGTAGACGTTGCCGGAGCTCCAGTGCGGGATGCCGAAGCCGCTGCCCGAGCAGTACATGTAGTGCGGCCGGACGAAGTACCCGGCGCCGGAGAAGTCGGCGAAGGTCTGCAGCAGCCGCTTGCCGGTGGGCATGTACGTCCAGTTGAACTCGTCGTACCCGAAGCTCTCCCAGATCCGCGCCAGCGGACCCTGGACGTGTCCGGCGTCGACGTGGATCGTCGCCGCGGTGACGTGCGGCGCATCGGGATTCCGGGGAGCGGCCGGCGGGAACGGTCCGACGGCCGTACGTCCGGTGTGAACCGCTGGGTCGGTGGTCATCGTCGCGACCTCTCTCTGCCCGGGTGATCCGGCTGCACAATCTACAGAGAGAGCCGGCCTGGGCGACCCGCCGGCCGCCCAGGCCAGAATCGACGTCCCGAGCGCTGGAGACGTTCAGGCTGGTTGGCCGAGCCAGGTTTCGAGGGCGGGAGTGAGACCGTCGAGGTTCTCGTTGTCCGTGGACCAGGCGATGTGGCTGTCCGGCCGGAGCAGGAGAGCCGCGGCCGCGCCGGGAGTTGCCGGTTTGGTGTCGACGATGTGGAGGCGGTCGGACCAAGGTGCGGCCAGGTCGCGGAGTTGTGGCGAGTCGGTGAGGTTGAAGAGGACGGCCTTGCCGTCTCGGAGGTGGTCGCCGAGGCGGGTGCCGTCGGCGAACTCGAGGTCGGGCGCCGACGTTCCGACAAGGTCGTTGTCGCTGCCGAAGTCGTACCGTTGCCAGCCGCCGGAGAGGTTCTTGCTCAGGAAGGTGGAGCCGTCGGCGGTGCGGAGGAGGTCGTCCATGACACGGCGCAGGGCGCGGGCGTGGCGGTCGGGGCGCATGATCGTGATTTGGGCCCGGGTCCAGTCGAGGACCCATTCGCCGATCGGGTGACGTTCGGTGGTGTAGGTGTCGAGGAGGCCGTCCGGCGCCCAGCCCTGGATCGTGGCGGCCAGCTTCCAGCCGAGGTTCATGGCGTCGCCGATGCCCAGGTTGAGGCCCTGACCGCCGAACGGGGAGTGGACGTGAGCGGCGTCGCCGGCCAGGAGCACGCGCCCGAGACGGTACGTCGTCGCCTGGCGGGCATTGTCGGTGAAGCGGGTCGCAGTGATGACCTTGGTGATCGTGACCTCGGCGCCGGTCACGTTGCGGAGGCTGGTTTCCAGCTCGGCTGCGGTGATCGGGGCGTCGCGATCGATCGGCGGGCCGTCGAACTCGACGGTGAGGATGCGGCCGGGGAACGGACCGTACGCATAGATGCCGGTGTCGGTGCTGTTCCAGCCGAGGGCGAGCTGCTCGGCGCCTTCCAACTCCACCATCGCCTGGTGGCCGGTGATCTCGGGGTCGGTGCCGACGAAGTCGAAGCCGGCGAGTTTGCGTACGACGCTCCGCCCGCCGTCGCAGCCGACCAGCCAGCCGGCCGACACTTCTTCAGACCCCAGCAGGACGCGTACGTCGTTGTCGGACGCCGTGTAGCTGGTCAGCTCGACGCCGCGTCGCACCTCGACGCCTAGCTCTTCCGCTCGCTCGGCGAGGACCTGTTCGATGGTCTGCTGATTGACCAGAAAGATGGTGGACGCCGGTCCGGCGTCGCGGAACTCGGGATCGGCGAAGTCGACCTTGTCGGCGCCGACCAGGATGCCGCCGAAGTGGCCGGCGATCGGTGGGCGCTTCGGCATTTCCGGAGCCGGCGCGCCCGCAGGCCGGGCGAACTGTTCGAGCAGTCGTTTTTGCTGCTCCTGTAGCGCGGGCAGCAAACCCCTGCGGTACAAGGCTTCTGCGGTCGGCACGTTGATCGAACCTGCCTTGATCGTCAGGTCCGGCTCGGTGAGCCGCTCGACCACGAGCACATTCACCCCGGCCAGTCGCAGCTCGCAGGCGAGCATGAGTCCTACCGGCCCTGCGCCGGCCACCACCACGTCGTAGTCCATAACAGCTCCCCGATCGTCGTCTGCAAATAGTGTACTCGGTCTAAATTTATGTCGAGTATGCTAAATGTCATGGATGAACGGCTCGGCCTGCGCGAGCGGAAGAAGCGGGAGAGCCGGCGGCGGATCGCGGACATCGCGTCAGGGTTGTTCATCGAGCGCGGGTTCGACAACGTCACGATCGCCGAGGTCGCGGAGGCGGCCAACGTGGCGCGGATGACGGTGTTCAACTACTTCCCGCGCAAGGAGGACCTGTTCCTCGATCGGCACGCGGACCTCGTCGACGATCTCCGACGGGCCATCAGTGACCGTGAGCCCGGCGAGTCGGTCGTCGCCGCGGTACGGCGGTATCTGCACGAACTGCTGGCGACGCAGCACCCACTGTCCGGCGCGCGGGAGGGGACCCAGCACTTCTACGAAATCGTCGACGCGAGCCCGGCGCTCGTACGTCGTACGCTCGAGCACACCCGTGAACTGGCCGACGCGCTGACCGAGCTCCTCGAGACCGAGGTCGGACCGGGCGTGGAGGCCGCGGTCGTCGCCAACCTGATCGCGACCGCGGTCACGATCGTGCCGCGCGTCGCCGTCGACAAGCTGATCGCCGGACAGCCGGGCGAGAAGGTACGCCGCGAGCAGGTTGACGTCATCGATCAGACCTTCGACCTGCTGGAAGGCGGCATCGCCAACTACGGAAGCTGAGTTGCGGAACCAGTTCCGGAACCGGCAGGGGGTGTTGGGGAGGGAGTTCTCCACCTAGAGTCGCCGTGCTTGTAAGGGCTTTCCACTGAGCTTGGAGGGTTTGTGAGGCGGACTCTTGGGTTGGCGGTTGTGGTCGGGGTGGTGGCCAGCGGATTGGCCACGGGCGGGTCGCCGGCGGTGGCCCAGCGCGGGGCGGTGGTGAGTGGGACGTACTCGAGCGGGTCGGCCCAGACCTGGCAGCCGTTGCCGTCGACGTACGTCGGCGCGGATGACAGCGGCCCCGTCGACGCGACAGTGGTCGTGGATCCGAGCACGCTCCGGCAGAAGTACTCCGGCGTCGGGTTCTCGCTCGACGAGACCAGCGTCTCCAACCTCTGGAAGCTGACACCGGCCGAGCGCGAGCGGGCCGTCAAGCTGCTGGTCGACCCGAGGACCGGCGCCGGTTTCGACCGGTTCCGGCTCACGATCGGGAGTCCGGATCTGATCGAGCATCTGCCGTTCTGGTCGTACGACGAGTTGCCGGCCGGCGTGACCGAGGACCGCACCCTGATGTACTTCTCGATCAAGCGGGACGTGGATCTGCACATCGTGGACACGGTGAAGCTGATCCAGACGTACAACCCGCGTGCGACGTTCTTCGCCTCGGCCTGGAGTGCGCCGGCCTGGATGAAGACCAACAACCGGTTCACCGGCGAGGTCGCGTTGAACCCGGGGAGTACGACGTCGTACCACCAGGTGGGCAAGCTCCGCGACGACTGCATCGACGTGTTCGCGAAGTACTACGTGAAGTATCTGCAGGCGTATGCGAAGTACGGGATCACGGTCGACGCGCTGACGCTGCTGAACGAGCCGGGGATCGACGTGGTGTATCCGGCGATGGACATCAGTGTCGAGCAGCAGCAGAAGTTGTCCGTGGCAATCAAGCGTGAGGTGCGCAAAGCGGGACTCGGCACCGAGCTGTACGTGCACGACTTCAACTTCTGGGACTGGCGGGATCCCAACAGCACGCAGACGAAGAACTACTACCGGATCTTCAACGATCCCCGGACGGTCAAGGCCGCGGATGCGATCGCGTTCCATCCGTACTGGGGTGATCCGACGGTGATGCGGGATGCGTTCGAGGAGTTCGGCAAGCCCGTGCACATGACGGAGACGAGTGATTTGTCACCGGCAACGATCCTGAACTACTTCCGGCTCGACGCGTCGTCGTACATCATGTGGGCGCAGACGACCGACCAGGACGGCGGCACGCTGCACTGGACGCCGGCGCGGGACAACAACGTCGACTGGGAAGAGGTCGGACGTACGACGAAGTGGCCGAACAGGCTGGTCACCGTCGACACGAACACCAAGACGTTCACGGTCCGCGACGAGCTGTATGCGATGGGGCAGTTCGCGAAGTACCTCGGGCCGGAGCACACCCGGGTGGAGTCGAGCGCGACGGCCAACGGCATCAGCAATGTCGTCTACAAGGATGCCCATGACAACTTCGTCGCGATCGTTGGCAACTCCAATGCAGCGGCCGGCAAGGTCCGCATCACGCTCGCGGGGAAGTCGTTCGCGGTCACAGTGCCGGCGAATGCGTATGCGACGTACCGCTGGCATGGCGACGTGCCGCGTCGCGACCACGCGCCGGTGTTCACGCAGATCCCGGATGTCGTTGCCGATCAGTACGGCACGACCCAGGTGAAGCTGCAAGCTACCGATCGCGACAATGACAAGCTTGCGTACTACGCGACGGACCTGCCGGCCGGTGTCAGCCTCGATGGCAACACACTGGCCCTGCACCCGACGGTTGCTGGAGCCCTGGACCTCAAGGTGCGGGTCACCGATGGCGCGTCGCATGACGAGGCGACTGTGCATGTGACGGTCAGGCCGCACGGCGCGCCGGTGGGAGAGAAGGTGGAAGCGGAGTCGTACGTCGCTCAGCACGGCTGGACCGACGGCGGTGCCAACTTCATCGAGAACAATCCGGCCGCGAGCGGCGGCAAGAACGTCGGCTGGACCGCGCCCGGCAACTGGCTCCAATACCGCCTCGACCTCGCCCAGGCCGGCACCTACAACCTCGAGCTCAGGGTCGCCAACGGCACCGGCGGTCCGGCGACGGACGCGATCTCGATTCGGGATGCCACAGGCACAACACTCACCAAAGCAACAGTCCCGGACACGGGCGGCTGGACCAACTACCAAACGATCACCACACCGGTGACGCTGCCGCAAGGCGATCAAGTCATCACCGTGTACTGCGAGACCGGCGGCTTCAACCTGGACTACATCAAACTCAGCAGCTGAATCAACTTTCCGGCGGCTCGCGGCGTCTCCAGGGAGGTAAGGGGTATCGGGGCTGAGGCTGGGGGTTCGGGGGATGTGGAGAGGTCTGAGGTTGCCGGTGGTGCTGGCCGTCGGCGCGGCAGCGGCCTTCTGGAGTTTGCATGCGGCGAACTCCAGCGAGGCGCAGAGCGCGAACACGGCGAAGCCTGCGCACCGCGTCGCGGCGACCACTCCCATTCCGAAACCCGCCGCCACGGCGACAGCGACGGCGAGCGTGCAGAGCACCGAGCCGGTTGAGCAGGCGCACGGGAAGGTCGTTTATCTGACCTTCGACGACGGTCCGGATCCGCGGTGGACGCCGGAAGTCCTTGCTGTGCTGGCGAAACACGGCGTGCACGGGACGTTCTTCATGCTGGCCGAGGAGTCGGACTCGCACCCGGAGCTGGTCGACCAGGTGCGTGCCGCCGGAAACCAGATCGGGAATCACTCGATCTCGCACCCGCAGCTGACCAAGCTGTCGCCGGCGCAACTGCATCACCAGGTTGCCGACGGCATCAAGTCGAAGTGCTTCCGGCCGCCGTACGGCGCGACGAATGCGCGGGTGCGGGCCGAGATCAAGCGGGACGGGATGCAGCAGGTCCTGTGGGATGTCGACACGGAGGACTGGAAGCGGCCGGGGACGGCGACGATCGTGCAGCGGGTGCTGGCCGGGGCGCATCCGGGAGCGATCATCCTGATGCACGACGGCGGCGGCAACCGCTCACAGACGGTCGCCGCGCTGGACCAGGCACTGACGGCCTTGTCGACTCGCGGATTCGGCTTCGCGACCCTGGCCTGCTGAAGCTGGTCAGGAATCAAGAAGCGCTGCGGCGTCGGCCGAACCTAGCTTGAAGACATGACAAATCTACGAGGTGTGGTTCTGGAAGTTGCCGACGTTGCAGAGGCCGAGCGGTTTCTGCAAGAAGCCTTCGGGCTGGACGAGCGAGTGCGAGTGCGTCAGTCGGCCGCCGACACGAGCGGGTTCCGCGGCTTCACGCTGTCGCTGACGGTAGGGCAGCCGAGCACAGTGAACAGTCTGTTCGAGAGCGCGGTCGGCGCCGGTGCGACAGTGATCAAGCCGGTGACCAAGTCGCTCTGGGGGTACGGCGGCACGCTGCAAGCGCCCGACGGGACGATCTGGAAGGTCGCGACGTCGCAGAAGAAGGACACCGGCCCCGCGACGCGCGCGATCGACTCCGTCGTACTGCTCCTCGGCTGCTCGGATGTGGCCGCGAGCAAGAAGTTCTACGTCGACCACGGACTCACGGTGGCGAAGAGCTTCGGGCGCAAGTACGTCGAGTTCGACGCCGCCGGGCCGATGAAGCTGGGGCTGTACGGGCGGAAGGCGCTGGCCAAGGACGCCGGCGTACCGGTGGATGGCAGCGGCTCGCACCGGATCGCGCTGAGCGGCGACGCGGCGGACTTCGTCGCCCGGACGGGTTCAGCTGGGAACCCGCCCAACATCTCGCCGATCGGTGAGTCAGCGCCAGTCGCTGCGGTCGGCCGTGCTGCCGGGGACCGGGTCGAAGGAAACCTCCGCCGCCGGCACACGGGTCCCCGACTCGGTTGTGAACGAGACATCGACAAGTTCGCCCGACTTGGCGTGCCGTACGACGGTGGGGCCCTGGTCGCGGGGGACGTGGACGTCGCCCCACTGCTGGAGGGCGGCGAGGACGATCTTCAGGTCCTCGCCGGCCGGCGTCAGGTGGTAGTCGCAACGGGTGCGCTCCCGCTCCGCGCGATACTCGCGTCGCTCCAGCAGGCCGGCCTCCACCATCGCCGCCAGGCGGTTGGTGAGGATGTTCGGCGCGATGCCGAGCACGTCACGGAAGTCGGCGAAACGAGTCGTGCCCAGGTGTGCCTCGCGGAGGATCAGGAACGTCCACCGGTCGCGCAGCAGGTCGAGGGCGCGGGCGATCGAGCAGTTCGGTCGGCCCGCGGTGCGGGTGCTCATGACACCTCCTTGCGGGTGGTGTGGAGGATGGCCGCCGCCAGGATCAGGATGGCCAGCGTACCGATCACGGTGACGCCGAGGAGTAGCGCCGTACTCAGGCCGGACGCCGTCGCGACCAGGCCGAGGGCGAGGGCGATCGCGCCCTGCAGGATGTAGGCGACGAGGTAGACCGCGGAGACTGTCGCGCCGCGGTGGTGCGCCGGCGCGTGGCTCGCGATCAGGCCGAGACCGCCGGAGAAGAGCAGGCCGTACGCCGTGCCGCCGACGACCGTCGTCGCGATGAAGAGCGGGACCGAGTGGGCCGTCGCCGCGAGCTCGAGCAGACCGAGGTCGGCGAGCGTCAGGACCGCGCCGAGCGGGACCAGGCGGTGGGCGGGGAACCGGCGGCCGATGATCGCGGTCGTCCCGGTGGCGACCGAGAAGATCGCGAGCAGCAGACCGATCACGAAGATGTTCCCGGTGCCGACCAGGTCACGCACGATCTCGGCGCCGAGCGCCAGGAAGACCGAGCCGAACGCGTACGCGCCGGTGACCGCGAGGGCCGCCGCCAGGTACAGCAGACGGGTGCCCTTGGCAACGGTGATCGGGCGTGGGCGCCAGCGGCCCTGTGCCTCGTCCCTCGTGTGCCGCGGCATCCGCCAGATCGCTCCGAGGACGCCGACGATGACCGCGACCAGGACCCAGTAGTCCAGGTGCAACGGAGCCGGGGCGTACTCGATCAGCCCGCCGCCGACGATCGTCGCCAGGGCCAGCCCCGCCGCGGTCGCCACCGTCGTGACGGAGGCCGCTCGGTGTTCCTTGCCCCGGGCGCTGAACTCGACCGCGGCGGCCGTCGCCGGCGTCAATGCCAGGCCGACGCCTGCGCCCATGAGCGCCCGGCCCGCGTAGACCCAGCCCACCGACGGGGCGACAGCGAAGAGAAGTACGCCGGCGAGCATCGCGCCGACGCCGTACAGCATCGTGGTCCGGCGGCCGATGTAGTCCGACACCTGGCCGAAGATCAGCAGGAACGCGACCAGCACCACCGGGTAGACCGCGAAGATCGCGGTCGTCGCCGTCGGGGTGAGGTGCCAGGTCGAGGCATAGAGCGGGTACGTCGTGGTCGGGGCCGCGCTGGTCCACAGGCTGATGCCCGCAACGGCGGCCGCCGTCCAGAAACTGCCGCGCCGGCTCAGGCTGCGACGCGATCGCCGAGCGGCCGAGACGGGGAGATCGAGAGTGCTCACAGAGGGGTCCTTCCAGGGACGGCTGAGTTGCTCGATGCAAGCCAGAACAGCTGAGTTGCTCAAAGCAATCCAGAATCTGATGTGATGCGCGTCACTTGACGACCTCGAGGTGTCTGCAGCATGGTTTACAGCGCTGCAATACAGCGCTGTAAAGGCGCAGAAACAACCCGCCCTCGCTTCGCTCGGGGCGGGGTGAGCAGAAACAGCCCGCGCCCCTCGCGTCGCTGGGGGGTGGGTGAGCGGAAGGAAGTAGATGCGTCCCGACATCGTCATCGTGATGACCGATCAGCAGCGGGTGGGGCTGACTCGGCGGAGTGGGTATCCGGTCGACACCATGCCGTTCGTCGACGGTCTGGCGGCGGCCGGGACCGACTTCCGGCAGGCCTACACCGCGGCGCCGGCTTGTGTGCCGGCGCGGACGAGTCTGCTCACCGGTCGGTTCCCGAGCGCGCATCAGGTCCGGCAGAACAGCAACGCCCAGCACGCCCGGTTCTCCGAGGACCTGCTCGACGTACTGCGGGCCGCCGATTACCAGCTGCACTTCGCCGGCAAACCGCACATGCACCGCGGCGCACAAGACTTCGACACGTTCGCCGGCCCTTACTTCCACACCCGAGGACCGCAGCAGGATGCGGACGAGAAGGCATTCGACGACTGGCTCGAGCACCTCGACCACGGTGTTTCCGACCAGCCCACGCCGTACGACGTGCGCTGCCAACTGCCGCACCGGATCACCACGGATGCACTCGAGGCCGCGCGAACCGCGGACCCCGGCAAGCCCGGTCTGTTCTGGGTCTCGTACCCCGAGCCCCACAACCCGTACCAAGTCCCTCAGCCGTACTTCGACCTCGTGGCGCCCGAGGACGTCCCGGATCGCATCAGCGGGCCCGAGGCAACACAAGCCAAGGGCGGCACCTACGCCTGGCTGCGCGAACTCCAGGAAGACAAGCGCCCGGGGTACGACGACAACTGGCGCCGGTACGCCGCGAACTACCTCGGCATGTTGCGTCTCCTCGACGACCAGATCCGCCGGCTGCACGAGGGCCTGAGGCAACGACCCCGCCTGACCATCGTGCTCGCCGACCACGGCGACTACGTCGGCGAGTACGGCCTGCAACGCAAGGGCGCCGGCCTGAACGACTTCCTGATGCGGATCCCGCTGATCATGACCGGCGACGGCATCGCGATCCAGCAGCGCGACGAGCCGGTCTCGATCGTCGACGTCCTCCCGACCATCTGCGAGGCCGTCGGCCAACCGATCCCCGATGGCGTCCAGGGTCGCAGTCTGCTCCCACTCGCACAGGGTGAGGCCGCACCCGAAACCGAGTTCGGCAGCATCATCGCCGAGCAGGGCTTCGGCGGACGCGCGTACGACGTCAACGCCCGCCCGCCGCTGCACTTCGCGTACGACGGCCCGACCTTCGACGAGCTCAACACCGTCACGCAGTCCGGAGCCGCCCGGATGCTCCGCAGCGGCAGCTGGAAGCTGATCGTCCACGCCGACCTGGCCGGCGAACTCTATGACGTGGACAAAGACCCGGCCGAGCTTCACAACCTCTTCGAGGACGACGACTACCTGGCCGTCAGGGCCCAGCTGCTGCACCAGCTCGCCTGCTGGCAAGCACGGCTGACTGATGACCTCCCCAACGGCAACTACGTCCCGCTCCGCCTGCCCCACAACTGGCGCTGGGCCCAACGCAGGGAGAACCAATCATGACCAAACTGACCCGCCGGACCCTGCTGGGTCTCGGCGCCGCCACCGCCGCCGCGGCAGTCCTGCCCGGTTGCTCGGGAGGCAAGAAGCCGCTGCGCGTCTCCTGGTACGGACCTGACCCGGTCACCAAGGCGCTCAATACCGCACTGAGTGCGTGGAAGTCGAGCGGCGGCGTCGAGTACTCCGCGGAGAGCGCGCCGTTCGACGACTACTGGGACAAGCTCGCCACGCAGACGTCCGGCAACAACGCTCCCGACGTACTGCGGATGTCGATGAGCTACTTCAGCGACTACGCGGGCCGAAGCGCGCTGAAAGACCTTGGCTCCTCGGGGATCGACACGTCGGGCCTCGACAAGGACGTCGCCGACAGCGGTGTTGTCGACGGCAAGAACTTCGGCATCGGGCAGAGCTCGATCAGCTACGCGATGTACGTCGACGAGGCGGCCGTCAAGCGCGCCGGCGGCACGGTCCCGGCCCAGGGATGGACGTGGGACAAGTTCGCCGAGTTCGCCCGCGACTACAGCGGATCGATCCAGGGCTCCTACGGATCGACCGATCAGGCAGGGAACTTCCAGCTGTTCGAGGTGTACGCGCGCCAGCACGGCACCGAGCTGTTCTCCGACGACGGCGGAAAGCTTGCCACGAGCAAAGACACGGTCCAGGAGTGGTTCCAGTACTGGGCCGACCTGCGCAGCGCCAAGGCCGCGCCGCCGCAGAACGTCAGCGCCGAGACGACCGCGATCGAGAAGTCACTGGTTGCCAAGGGCAAAGCTCCGCTGCAGTTCGGCTGGGTCCAGCAGGTCACCTTCTACCAGCCGGTGGTCAAGAGCCCGCTGTCGGTGTTGCCGGTGCCGCAGGGCACTGCCGGTGACCTCAAGGGCCAGTTCATCAAGGGACTCGACCTGTGGTGCATCTCGGCCGCGAGCAAGCATCCCGAGGATGCGGCCGAACTGATCGGGTTCCTGCTCAACGACGAGAAGGCGATCAAGGCGATCGGCATCCTGCTCGGCGTACCGCCGTCGAAGAAGGCGCGTGATCTGGTCTCGGCGGATGCCGGCTCGGCCGGGGCGCGGGCGATCAAGTACGTCGAGGACATCGCCGGCAAGGTCGGTCCGTCGCCGAAGCCGTGGCCGAAGGGGTACGGCGAACTGCTGACCGGGTTCGGCCGGATCGCGGAGAACATCGGCTTCGGCAAGACCAAGCCGGACGCGGGCGCGCAGGAGTTCGTCGACCTGGCCGGAAAGACTCTCGGTCAGTGATAGCGCGTCTCCGCCAGAGCCTCCCGGCGTACCTGTTCCTGTTGCCGTGGCTGATCGGCGTACTCGGGCTGACCATCGGCCCGATGCTGTTGTCGCTGTACTACTCGTTCACCGACTACGCGCTGCTCAACACCCCCGAGTGGACCGGGCTGCACAACTACACGGCGCTCTTCCAGGACCCGCGCTACCTGCACTCGTTGCGCGTCACGTTCATCTACGTGGGCGTCTCGGTCCCGCTCGAGATGGCGTTCGCGCTGGCCGTCGCCGTACTGCTCAACCGAGGGCTCAAGGGTCTCGCCGTCTACCGGGCGTTGTACTACGTGCCGAGCCTGCTCGGCGGCAGTGTCGCGATCGCCCTGCTCTGGCAGCAGATCTTCGGCAGCGACGGCTTGCTCAACGACATCCTCGGCGTCTTCGGGATCCAGGGCCGTGGCTGGATCTCCGAACCCGGTACGGCGTTGTGGACGCTGATCGTGCTCCGGGTCTGGCAGTTCGGCGCGCCGATGGTGATCTTCCTGGCCGGGCTGCGGCAGATCCCGGACGACGTCCTCGAGGCCGCCGAGGTCGACGGTGCGGGCCGGTGGCAACGATTTTGGCGGGTCACGCTGCCGCTGCTGTCGCCGGTGGTGTTCTTCAACCTGGTGCTGCAGATCATCGGCGCGTTCCAGGCGTTCACCCCGGCGTTCGTGATCAGCGGCGGTAAGGGCGGTCCTTCGGACTCCACGCTGTTCTACACGCTGTACCTGTACCAGCAGGCCTTCGGCAACTTCCGGATGGGATACGCCGCCGCGATGGCCTGGGTGCTGCTGCTGATCATCGCGGTCTTCACCGGACTGAACTTCGTCCTCGGCCGCACCTGGGTGTTCTACGGAGACGAAGGGGTACGCCGATGAAGCGCGTGCTGGCGCATATCGGACTGTCCGCCGGGGCACTGATCATGCTGTATCCGCTGCTCTGGATGGTCAGCGCCTCGCTGCGCAAGAACACCGACATCTTCGAGCACCCGGGCCTGATCCCGGAGCACCCGACGCTCGGCAACTATGCGCTCGGGTGGTCCTCGACCGGGACGAGCTTCGGCGTCTACATCATGAACTCGCTGATCATCTGCGCCGCGGTTGTGATCGGCAACGTGATCACCTGCTCGCTGACGGCGTACGCGTTCGCCCGGATGCGGTTCGTCGGCCGGAGGGCGTTGTTCGCGCTGATGCTCGGCACGATCATGCTGCCCGCGCACGTGACGCTGATCGCGCAGTACTCGATCTTCCGGAGCCTGAACTGGATCGACACGTTCTGGCCGATGATCGTGCCGAGCTTCCTGGCCACCGACGCGTTCTTCGTGTTCCTGATGGTGCAATTCATCCGGTCGATCCCGGTCGAATTGGACGACGCGGCCCGGATCGACGGCTGCGGGTACTGGGGGATCTACCGGCGGATCATCCTGCCGCTGCTCTCGCCGGCGCTGGTGACGACGGCGATCTTCTCGTTCATCTGGACCTGGAACAACTTCTTCAGCCAGCTGATCTACCTCTCGACCCGGACCAGGCTGACCGTCCCGGTGGCGCTGCGCGGGTTCCTCGACGCCACCGGCAGCTCGGAGTGGGGCGGCCTGTTCGCGATGAGCGTCGTCACGCTGGTCCCGGTGGTCGTGGTGTTCGTGGTCTTCCAGCGCCGGATCCTGGCCGGGATGGCCCATACCGGTCTCAAATGACAGCATTGCTCCCATGAGACCCCGCTTGACCGATGTCGCCGAGGCGGCCGGGGTGTCGATGAAGACGGTGTCGAACGTCGTCAACGGGGCCGAGCATGTCCGCGAGGAGACCCGGCAACGGGTGCTCGCCGCGATCGACAAGCTCGGGTACCGGCCCAACATCGCCGCCCGCAACCTCGCGCAGGGCCGCAGCGGGGTGATCGCATTCGCCGTACCGCAGCTCGACCGTCCGTACTTCGCTTCGCTCGCGGCGCGGATGCTCGACGAGGCGGAGGCGTTCGGGTGGATCGTCCAGTTCCATCAGACCGGTGGGCGCCGGGAGGCTGAGCTCGCGCTGCTCAACGAGCGGCATCCGGCCCGGCTCGACGGGATCGTGATGAGTCCGCTCGGTCTGACGCCCGAGGACGTGGAGGGCCGTGATCCGACGCTGCCGCTGGTCCTGCTCGGGGAGAAGGCCGGCGCGGAGCATCACGCTGACCACGTCGGGATAGACAACCGGGAGGCCGGACGTGTGGCGACCGAGCATCTGTTGTCGCTCGGGCGGCGGCAGGTGATGGCGCTGGCGCCGGGTCCGGGGATGGAGGACGAGCGGATCAACGGGTACCGCGATGCCCTCGCCGCGGCCGGGTTGCCCGTCGACGAGGACGTCGTGCTGCCGACCGGCGGGCTGCGTGGTCAGGACGCCGAGCGGACTCTCGGCAAGTGGCTGGACTCGGGTCGTCCGGCTCCGGACGCGATCTTCGCGGCCACCGACTGGCTGGCGATGGGTGCGATCCGGGCGGTCGTGCTGCGCGGTCTGAAGGTCCCGCAGGATGTGGCCGTGGTCGGTTTCGACGACATCCCCTATGACCTCGCCACGCTTCCCACGCTCACCACAGTCGCGCCCGACCGCGTGGCCATCGCCCGGCTGGCCCTGCAGGCCCTCCGCGACCAGAGGCCCGGAGGCGAACCAGTCCGCCTCCAGGCCCCGTTCAGTCTTGTGGTGCGCGAGAGCACCACCGGTATCGGTTAGCTAGCTGTTGCGGGTCATGAGGTTGTTGACGGTGGGGTTGAGTAAGGGGGACGGATCCTTCGGCGGCAGGATGAGAACTGCCAAGTCACCCATC
>NZ_JBFAPF010000015.1:0-214765 GCF_040675555.1 Kribbella sp. NPDC049584 | reverse complement strand
TCTCCCGGATACCGGTCCCGGTGAGAAGCATCACCAAGCGGTCCAGGCCCATCCCCATGCCACCGGCCGGCGGCATCCCGAATTCCATCGCCCGGCGCTTCTGCTTCTCAGACCGGTCGGCGTACCACTGGGAGCGGCTGGCGCCGGCGAGCGGCCTCGTGGGCAAGGCGAGGTGTGAGGGTCCGGCCGCTCGACAGGAGCGTCCGCAGCTGGCGGAAGCGTCCGGCCGGCAGGCTGAAGTCCGCCAGCGCTCGCTCGACCCGGACGTGGACACCGTCGGCCGTCGGAGCCGCGGTGCCGACGAACGCAGCGTTCTGCTGGCCCGTGAAGGCTTCAGCATGCGCATGGAACGTCAGGCAGGCCCGGCCGCGCGCGCCCGCGCCGAGCGAGCCGGTACGGACCACGAATCCGTCGTCGACTCGCTCCACGGCGAGCGTTCGCAGCGGCAGCGGCCAGCCGTCGGTGTCACGAACCGTCAGCACCGGGTTGCCGAGCCCCATCGCGCGGTCGGCGCCCTGCCGCCAGTCGGCCGGCGGCGCCGCCCACGGCGGTGGCGCCGATCCCTCGGGGGCCGGGTCCGACGGTGGCGCGGCCACCTCGGCCGAGGCCTCCCAGCGCAGCGGATCGCCGTCGACCCGGCCGGTCGGCCACCACGCGATCTTCAACGGAGTGACCTCGATCCACACCCGCGACCAGTACCAGACCTGCTGTCGGACGAGGAACCACGGCTGCCCGGCCACGGTCTGGGGAAGCTTCCCCAGCAGCCGACGGACATAGCGGTCCGTGTTGGCCTGCAGATCGGCGTCCCGTACGGTCGCAAGGCCCTGAACGAGCACCACTGGTGCGTCGCGGAGGCCCGAACCGGTCGGGTCGGAGAACAGCAGGGCGACGCGCGGATCACGGCGGGCCCGCTCCGCCTTGGCCGGGTAGCTGAGGCCGGTGCTCACATCGATCGTGGCTGCGCCGGCGTCGTGGTACGGCGTCAGCGGCCACGTGATCGGTGCGCCGGAGCGAGTCAGTGACGCGAACTCGCAGGTGAGCGCTCGTTCGAACAGCGGTACGACGGCCGTGGGCCAGCGTACGACGGACAACGCGGTCATCAGGTCCCCCTCGGATCGGTGATGACAGCAGCATCCGCGCGGTGCTTGGGCTGGGCTTGGGCAGGGCTTGGGATCGGCTTGGGCTCGGCTTGGGGTCCCGGCCCCAAGCGCCTTCCAAGTGCGCGGAGGCACGGTGGTCGCAGTTCGAGAAGAAGGGATCAGTCATGACCGCAACGACCGTCGAGCAGTTGATGCTGCCGGGACAGGCGGCGGCACCGCCCGGGCCGGTGGACCTGACCGCGATGTACGTGGTGCACCACGCGTTCCGCCGCGACCTGGCAGCCTTCCAGGCCGCCGTGGTGGGCACACCTGTGGAGGATCGCGCGACCTGGCGGGCACTTGCTGCCCGGTGGAACAAGTTCCTGGACATTCTGCACAAGCACCACACCGGTGAAGACACCGCGCTCTGGCCGCTACTGCTGGCCAAGGCTGACGCCGACGGCCGGGCCACGTTGGAGGCTATGGAGGGTGAACATGCCGAGATCGACCCGCTGCTGTCGTCGTGCACGACGGGGTTCGAGCGCCTGACGATGTACGCCGACGCGGACGCCCGGGATGCCTTGGAGGTACGAGTCGTTGCTCTCGGCGAGCACCTGGCGCGCCATCTGGCGCACGAGGAGCGGGATGCACTGGTGCTGGTGCAGCGGTACCTGGTCCAGGACGACTGGGACCGCCTGGAGAATGAGCACTTCAAACCGGCGCACGGCCCGCGCGCCCTACCGTTCCTCGTCCCTTGGTCGCTCTACCAGCTGCCGGCCGAGCACCTCGCCCAGATCCGTGACTCGATGGCCGGCCGTCCGATGGAGCTGGTGTGGCGGCTCTTCTGGCGGCGACCGTTCGAGCGGCGCGAGCGCATCGCCTTCCGCTACGCGTGACTCAGAAGCCGCCGCGATCCCGCTGCTCGCGCAACCACTGCGCGGCCAGCGGGATCTCCCATTCGGCGCACAACTCCAGTGCCCTGTCGGCGTGCATGCTCGCGATGTCCCGCTCGCCCGTCGCCATCGCTGCGAAGGCCAGGAAGGCGTCCACAGGACCGATCGCCACCGAGAACCCGGCGCCGCAGACCCGTCCCGCATACGGACTCAGCCACTGGTACAGAGAACGCGCCGCCGCCGGTTCGTCCAGCGCGAAGGCGACCTCGGCCGCGATGCAGTAGTGATGGATCGACAGCCAGTCATCGGTGGACGGAACCAGCTCCGTCTGGACTGCACGCGCCTCGTCCAGCCGGCCGGCCCGTACGAGCAGCCACTGGATGGTCAGGTCGAACGGCATCGGACTGACCGCCGCCAGCGCTTGGAACGCACGCACGACCGCGGCCGCGCCGCTCCGCCATACCTCGACGCAGGCGGGCGCGGAGACCATCGACTCGTCCCGCTGCGGAAGCGACGCGGTGGCGACCAGTTCGCGCCGTTGCTCGATGAGTCGCTCCGCCTCGTCGAACCGTCCTTGCATCGCCAGCCACGGCGGTTCGAGCTCGGTGAGCACGATGAGGACGTACGCCAGTCGCCGCGGCTCCGCGATCTCCCTGAGCCGACGGATCTCTGCGCGCATCTCCGCGACCATGCCAAGCTCACTGGTGACGATCACCCGCAGGGTCCGGGCCAGCGCCTCCCGGATCGGATCGCCCTGTTCGACCGCGATGGCGACGGCCTCCTCGGCCAGCCCCAGGCGGTACGGCGCGGTGGCCGCACGCAGGGTCGCCATGAACGCGGCTTGGCACGCCCACACCAGGAGGTCGGGATCGCCGATCCTGCGGGCCATGGCCATGCCCTGCTCGACCAGCGCGTCGCGGTAGGCAGGCGCGTCGGTGTGGTAGAGCTCGGTCGCCAGGACGAGAAGTGCTCGGCAGCGCAGCTCTTCGTCGGCGGCCGGCAGCTCCCGCAGTGCACGTCGCAGTACTGCGATCATGTACTGGTCAGCCTGGCCGTACGAACGGGTCAGCCACAGCGCGCCCTCTGAGCTGCTGACCGCGGCCAGCGCCATACGAGCGACGTCGCCCAACCGCTCGGCCTCCTGCGCTGCCTCAGTCAGGGCGGCGTCCAGGGAATCCCGGTCGACAGACCAGCGGCACGCATCGGCTCGAGCCATCAGCAGGTCGTATCGATCGAGCGGGGTGGCCGAGCCGTCGCTTCGTTGCGCGTCGAGTGCGGCGGCGAGCAGCGCTGCCGCTTCGTCGTACGCGTACAGCCGGATCGCGTGTTCGGCTGCTTCGGCCGCAGCCCGCCAGGCTCGTGCCGCGTGCGCCGGCCCGGCAGCCAGCCAGTGTCGCGATGTCTCGGACGGCGGCGCGCCTATACCTTCGAGCGTTCGCGCCGTCGTCGCGTGCCGGCGAGCACGGCGGGCCGCCGGCAGACCGCCGTACACGACGTCGCGGACCATCGCGTGGGCGAACCGGAACCGCTCGACCTCTTCTCCCTCGACGATCACACCGGCGGTCAGCGCGGGATCGAGCAGGTCGAGAATCTCGTCCTCGTCCAGGCCCGTGGTTGCGGCGAGAACCGTGAGGTCGAACTCCCGGCCGATCACGGCGGCCGTTCGCAACAGCTCACCGGTTGCCGTTGGCAACCGCTCTACCCGGCGCGCGACGACGTCGGTGACCGCTGCGGGTACGTCGCTGCGACCGTCACGGAGCAGTTCGACGAGGAAGAACGGGTTTCCGTCCGTCCGTGCACGTAAGGCCTCGGCTTCCCGGCTGCCGGGTTTACGATCCGTCGCGGCCTCGACCAGCGCGGCGGCTTCGGAGGTCGCCAGCCCACGCAGATCCAGGCGCAGAGCGTGCCGCCGGGCGAAGCTCTCGGCGACGGCCGCGAGTTGGCCGGAAAGCTCCGGAGCAGCCCTGCGGGTAGCGATGACGAGCAGCCGTCCGGCGTCGACCAGGTCGGCGAGATGTTTCAGCAGCTTGAGCGACGACGGATCGGCCCAGTGCAGATCGTCGAGGATGATCAGCAGTGGCCTGACCTGCGACGCGGCGACGAGGACGTCCGCTGTCGTCGTCCACAGCCGGAACCGCGCTGCGTCGACGTTCTCGCCGGGCACTCCGGCCCCGGACTCCAGCAGGGCGGTCAGCTCGAGGAGCTGACGCCGTACCGCCTCCGGGAGGTCAGCTGTGCCGGCCAGTGCTCGAAGGACACCGATCCACGGCCACAGCGGCGGTGCGCCTTCGTCGTCCGAACACCGCCCGGTGAGTACTGCGAACCCGCGCGAACGCCCGCGGGCCGCGATCTCCGCGGCGAGCCGGGTCTTGCCGATCCCGGGCTCTCCGACCAGTACGGCGAACTGCGGCGCCGCATTCACCTCGTCGAGTACCCGTTCCAGCGCCGCGAGTTCGGCGACCCGACCGACCAGCGGCCATTGCGAGGTGCCCCCGACGCCAGCCGCCACAGGCCGGGATCCGTTGCCGGGCTTCGGCCCCCAGACCAGGACTGGGTCCTGGCGAAGTACGGCGAGTTCCAGTTCGCGCAGGGTTGTCCCCGGATCCAGGCCGAGTTCGTCGGCCAGGATCCGACGCACCGCGCGCAGCGCCTCAAGCGCGTCGGCCTGCCGGCCGGCTCCCGCGAGGGCCAGGACGCGCAGTACCCACAGGCGTTCGCGGAGCGGATGCTCGGCGGTGAGCGCCTCGAGCTCGGCGGCGAGGGGCGCGTGCAGCCCGAGTGCCAGCCGAGCGACCGCACGGTCCTCGAGCGCCACCAGCCGAAGTTCTTCGAGTCGTCCGCGTTCGGCAACAGCCGTCGGGGCGTCGTCCAGGTCGAGGTACGGCGTGCCTCGCCACAACCCCAGTGCGTCGTCCAGCGAATCGATCACGGTGCTCAGCTCGTGCGGCTGGAGCTCGGGCGCCGCGATGGCGCCCGTCACCTGATCGGACCATGGACCAAGCCGGCGGTGCGCGGCGTCCACGGCAGCGGTGAAGCACGTTGCGTCGAGGCAATCCGCGGGCAGGCGTAAGGCGTAGCCCGGTGCGACGGTCAGCACCGTGGTCGGTGCCGTGCGCGCCTGCCGGTCCGGCTCCAGAGCCTTGCGTACGCCGGCCAGATACACCTGCAGCGTCGACAGCGCGCTCGGCGGTGGGCTGTCCCGCCAGAGCAGGTCGACCAGGCTGTCCACCGGCACCGGTTGCCCGCCGTACAGCGCCAGGGCGGACAGCAGCATGCGTTGCTTCCGCCCACCGAGTTCGACCGGCTCCCCGTCCCGTAAGACCTCCGCCGCCCCGAGAATCCCCACCCTCATCAGCAGAGAGTACGTCCGCGGGGCCGGATTCCGACAGCTTCGAACATGCTGGACAGCGCAGGTCTAAGCGCTTAGTCTAACCGCTTAGATAACGACAGTCGGGGGACCGTTCGACGAAAGGGATCCCAGTGAAGCGACTACTTCCCGCCGTGGTCGTCGCGGTCGCGGCGCTCGCCGGATGCGGCGGCTCGTCGGATTCCGGTGCCCCGGCCGCGACGGACAACGGTCCGCAGACCGGGACCGTCACGTTCACCGGCACCGACAACGCCGAGACCTATCAGCCGGTGATCAAGGCCTTCGAGGCGAAGAACCCGGGCATCAAGGTCGCCTACACCCAGATCCCGTTCGACCAGTTCAACGCGACGATGCAACAGCGGCTGAGCGCGAAGGACAGCGGTATCGACGTCTACACGGTCGACGAGCCGCGGGTCTCGCAGCTCGCCGCGAAGGGCTTCCTCACCGATCTCAGCGACCTCGACGGCCAGGTCAAGACGAAGTTCAGCGCCGCGGCGTACAAGACCAACCACTTCCGCGACAAGCTGTGGTCGTTGCCGATGTGGAACTCGACGCAGTTCCTCTTCTACAACAAGACCGCCCTCGCGAAGGCGAAGGTGACGCCGCCGACCGCGGACCCGCAGCAGCGCTGGACCTGGGAGCAGGTCGAGGCGGCCGGCCGCAAGGCCATGCAGTCGGGCGGTACGAAGTACGGACTGTTCATGGAGCAGCCCGAGGCGTACTACCAGCTGCAGCCGCTGGCCGAATCTCTGGGCGGCAGCTCCGGGATCGAAGGCGACGACGCACTGACCCCGGCGGTCGAGACCGACGGCTGGAAGAAGGCCATGCAGTGGTACGGCGCCACCTTCGCGAGCGGACTGTCGCCCCGCGGGATCGGCGGCTTCCAGACCGGCCCGGTGTTCGCCAACGGCCAGGTGGCGTTCTTCGTCGGCGGGCCGTGGGACCTGAAGATCTTCGGCAGCTCGAAGATCGACTGGGGCGTCGCGCCGTTGCCGTACTTCGAGGGCGGCAAGCCGGTCACGCCGACCGGGTCGTGGTCGCTCGGCATCAACCCGGCGTCGAAGCAGCAGGGGATGGCCCGCAAGTTTCTCGAGTTCGCGACGCTCGATGCCGCCGGCAATCTGGCCACCACGAGCACGACGACGATCATCCCGGCCAACCTCGAGGCGCAGAAGCAGTACACCCCGAAGATGGACGCGTTCTCCGGCACGAAGACGGCCGGCGCCGCGGCGATCACGGCGTACGAGAGTGAGCACACGGCGGTGTCGCGGCCGGTGAGTGTCGGATACATCCAGTTCGAGGAAGTCATGGGCAAGGCGTTCGCCGACATCCGCAACGGCACCAACCCCGACACCCGGCTGCAGGAGGCGACCCGCCAGCTGACCGACGCGTGGAAGTCCATCAAGTGAGGAGGCGCGGGCAAGGGCTGATCGCGCTTGCCTTCCTCGCCCCGGCGCTGCTGTGCCTCGCCGTACTGCGGATCGTGCCGGCGATCTCGGCCGTCGTCGAAAGCTTCTACACCGAGAGCCTGCTGCGCGGCGGCCGGGTGTTCACCGGGCTGAGCAACTACACGGACCTGCTGTCGAACAAGGACTTCCGGCAGGCGGTCGGCGTGACGCTGCTCTTCACGGTCCTGATCAACCCGATCCAGGTCGTCGTCTCGTTCCTGCTGGCGGTGCTTTTCACCCAGCGCGCGATGGGCTCAAAGCTGTGGCGCACCCTGGTCATACTGCCGATAGCCACGCCGCCTGCGGTGTCGGCAGTGATCTGGAGCGTCATCTACCGGCCGGACGGCCTGGCGAACGGCGTACTCGAGCGGCTCGGTCTGCCCGCGCAACCGTTCCTGACATCGTCCGGCCAGGTGCTGCCGTCGCTGATCGTGCTGCTGTCGTGGATCGGCGTCGGCTACTGGATGCTGTTCCTGATCGCGGGCATCCAGGAGGTCCCGGTCGAGGTCCGTGAGGCCGCGCTGCTCGACGGTGCGAGTGCCTGGCGCCGGATGGTCTCGGTCATCCTCCCGCTGGTACGCCGGCCGCTGGCGTTCGTACTGGTCGCCGACACGGTCTCCAACCTGCTGGTGTTCGCGCCAGTGCAGATCCTCACCAAGGGCGGCCCGAACGGCAACAGCAACCTCTTGATGTACGACGTCTACACCCGCGCCTACGCGATCGGCGACATCCACGTCGCGCAGGCCGAGGTCGTCATCCTGGTTGCGCTGACACTCGCGATCGTGGCCGGCCAGTTCCGGCTGTTGCGAGGTGACCAGTGAAGCCGCGCCTGCAGTCCCTCAGTCTGTCGGTGCTCGGCGGTGTCGTCGGCATCCTGTTCTTCCTGCCGTTGCTGTGGGTGCTGACCAACTCGCTGCGGCCGGGCTCGGAGACGTTCGCGCATCTGACGCTGTCGTGGCGGACGTTCTTCGAGTTGAAGCCGACTTTGCACAACTACTCGGCCTTGCTGAGCAGCGATGTCGGTCGCGCGACGCTCAACTCGATCCTGGTCAGCGCGGCCACGGTCGTCATCGGCCTCGCGGTCTGCGCGTCGGCGGCGTTCGGGCTGGCGGCGTTCGAGTACCGTGGCCGCGGGCTGGTGTTCGGCATCGTCGTACTGAGCTTCCTGGTGCCGTTCGACGCGATCGCGATCCCGCTGTCGACGATGTTCCGCGACTGGCAGCTGACCAACACGTTCACCGGGCTGGTGCTGCCGGGGATCGGCAACGGGATGGCGATCTTCCTGCTGCGGCAGTTCTTCCTCGGCATCCCGGCCGAACTGGTCGAGGCCGGCCGGCTCGACGGGCTGGGCTGGTTCGGCGTCTTCCGCTGGATCTACCTGCCGCTGTCGCGGCCCGCGCTGATCGGCGCCGGCCTGATGCTGTTCCTCTTCCAGTGGCAGTCCTACGTCTGGCCGCTGCTGATCGGCACCGACGCCAAGCACATCCTCGGCCCGGTGGCCCTGTCCAACCTGCAAGGTCAGAACTTCGCCGACTACGGTCTCGTGTTCGCGGGGGCCGTTGTTCTCACCGTCATTCCGCTGGTGGTCATCGCCGGCTTCCAGCGGTACTTCGTCCAGTCCGTGGCGAGCAGCGGACTCAAGTAGAAGGAATTCTGTGCGATCGATCATTCTCGATACCGATATCGGCTCCGACGTCGACGACGCCATGGCGCTGGCCCAGATCATGGGCAGCCCGGATCTCGAGCTGCTCGAGGTCCACACGGTGTACGGCGATACCCGGCTGCGCGCCCAACTCGCGCGCCGGTACGCCGCCTTGGCCGGCCGCGACCTGGTCGTCGTACCAGGTGCCGCGGAGACCTTGTCGGGACGTGAGGTCTGGTGGGCCGGTCATGAGGGCACGCTGCATGAGGACCTGGCCTCCGAGACGGTCAGTCCGGAGAGTGCGCCCCAGCGGTTGGTGGCCCGGCTACGCGAGCGACCTGGTGAGCTCGACGTGGCGGCGATCGGCCCACTGACCAACGTGGCGAAGGCGTTGCAGCTCGAGCCTGAGGTGGCGCGGTGGATCCGGCATCTGTGGGTGATGGGTGGGTCGTTCGGCGACGAGAGGTCGGAGCACAACTTCAAGTCCGACGACCTTGCAGCGCAGGTGGTGCTGAGTGCGGGGATTCCGACGACGGTCACCGGTTTGGAGATCACGCAGCAGGTGACGATCGAGGCGTCCCGGTTGGAGCGGATCCGGGCTGCTGGTCGGTTGGGGGCGGCGCTCGGGGCGGATATCGAGCAGTGGTGGGCCTATTGGAACGAGACGTGGAACGTGCCGCACGACCCGGTGGCGGTTCTCGCGCTGAGTCGCCCGGAGCTGTTCAGGTTCTCGGAGGTCGGCAGGGTCGCGATCGCGGTGGGTGGGGACAGCGCGGGGCGTAGTACGTTCACCCCGGATCCCGAGGGGACCGTGCGGATCGTGACCGGGGTTGACGCCGAGCGGGTGGCCGAGGAGATCACCGCCCGGATCGTCGCGGCATACCCTGCAGATCATGGGGAGATCGATGGCGACGGCTCGTGATGTCGCGGAGCGGGCCGGCACGTCCACTGCGGTCGTCAGCTACGTCTTCAACAACGGCCCCCGGCCCGTGTCGGCGGAGACCCGCCGGCGTGTGCTGGAGGCCGCGGCGGAGCTGGACTACCGGCCCAACATCCTCGCCCGTGCGCTGAGCGCGGGACGCACGTACTCGCTCGGTCTGCTGATCCCGCAGATCCGCAACCCGTACTTCGCCACGCTCGCGGAGCACCTGGAGAACTTCGCGCGGCAGCACGACCACCTGCTGCTGATCGGTGACTCGGCGGGCGATCCGGAGCAGGAGTCCGCCCACATCGGCTCGTTCATCGAGCGCAAGGTCGACGGCGTCGTCCTCGTCTCGCTGCTGGTAGAGCCGGCGATCCAGCGGTTCACCGCGGCCGGCGTACCGGTTGTTGCTCTGCATCCCGTGCCGGAGGGCGTGACGGTGTCGACGCTTTCGATCGACTACGTCGCGGCCGCCGAGGCGTCGGCGGATCACCTGCTCTCACACGGTTACCGCACCCTCGGCGTCGTCACTGGTCCCGAAGACTCACCCGGTACGTCGGAACATCGGCGCGGGATCGAACGGGCGCTGGAGAAGCACCCGCGGGCATCGGCGCGGTACGTCGCCAGCCCGGTGTCACGCTTCGCCGCACGTGACGCCGTACAGCCGTGGTTGCAGCAGAAGCGGCCTCCGCGGGCGATCTACTGCTCGACCGACGAGCAGGCGTTCGGCGTACTGTTCGCGGCTTGGGAGGCCGGGCTGCGGGTGCCGGAAGACGTTGCGGTGATGGGGTTCGACGGCACCAGCGAGTGCACTGTGACGATCCCGCCGCTGGCCAGCGTGCGCCAGCCGATCGACGAGACAGCCCGTCGCGCGGTCGAGTTGCTGCTGGATCGCACGAACACCGAGGCGGCTCGGCACGTCCTCGACTACACGCTGATTCCCAGCGCATCCTGCGGCTGTCACGCAGGGTCGGCCTGGTTAGGCCGGTGAGGGGCTGGGGTGGGCGGGGCCGCTGTGCAGCTCGCGTCGTACCGACCAGCCGACGCCGATCAGGACTACGCCCCACACGAGTGCGGTGACGCCCAGTACGACGGCGACGCCGACCGCGCCCGCTCCGGGATTGGCGGCGAACAGCACGCCGATCAGGATCGACAGCAGCCCGTTCAGCACCAGGAGCCAGCGCGGCATCACCTGCTGACTGCTGAAGGCCCCGGCGAGTTCGAAGACGCCGCGGATGATCAGCCAGATCCCGAGGATCCAGGTCAGCGTCGCCGCGGCCATCCCGGGGCTGGTGATCGCGAAGAACGCCGCGACCAGCGCGATCACGCCGAGCACGACCAGCCAGAGCCGGCTGCCCTTCGACTCGGGCTGGAACGCCTGGACGATCGAGCCGATGCCGTCGGTCAGGGCCCAGATGCCCCACAGCAGGGCCAGTGCGATCGCCGTGTGGATGGGCCACGCGATCGCGACGATCCCGAAGATCACGGCGATGACGCCGCGGACGAGCAACATCTTCCAGCCGAGAGTCAGCCAGTCCCGCTCCATGTCGGACCTCCTTTGAGGGGCTTCCCATCCTCATGGTGATCCTGGTTGCGGTGCGTGACAACTACCTGACGGACTACTCCGACGCGCGTCGCAGCGCTTCCGAGAGGCGCTCGGCGGCGGCCATCACGGCCGGGGCGTGCATGCGGCCGGGCTGGCGGGACAGGCGTTCGATCGGGCCGGAGACCGAGACGGCGGCGATCACCTTGCCGCTGGGGGAGCGGACCGGAGCCGAGACCGACGCGACGCCCTGCTCCCGCTCACCGACCGAGTGCGCCCAGCCGCGACGCCGTACGCCGGCCAGCGCGGCCGCGTTGAACGACGCGTTGTGGAGACCGCGGTGCATCCGCTCCGGGTCCTCCCAGGCAAGCAGTATCTGGGCGGCCGAACCGGCGGCCATGGTCAACTGGCTGCCGACCGGCACGGTGTCGCGCAGACCGGACGGACGCTCGGCGGCGGCGACGCACACGCGATACTCACCCTGGCGGCGGAACAGCTGCGCCGACTCACCGGTGATGTCCCGCAGTCGCGCCAGCACCGGGCCGGCGGTCGCGAGCAGCCGGTCCTCACCGGCGGCGGAGGCCAACTCACTGAGTCGCGGACCGAGCACGAACCGTCCCTGCATGTCGCGGCCGACCAGACGGTGGTGCTCCAGCGCCACCGCGAGCCGGTGTGCGGTCGGGCGGGCCAGCCCGGTCGCCGCGACGAGACCGGCCAGGGTCGCCGGCCCGGACTCGAGCGCGGACAGAACGAGAGCTGCTTTGTCGAGAACGCCGACTCCGCTAGAGTTGTCCATGAGACGATACTGCCGTCTCGAATCGTGGAACGCAAGTCGCTTGGACGGTCCCGTGCGGAGCACGCTGAAAAAAGCACTGCGAGAGCACAGTGAGCGGAAAGCACCCACTTCCAATCTCAAAGGAGAGTCTGATGGGTAGGACGTTGTCGGAAAAGGTCTGGGATGCGCATGTCGTGCGCCATGCCGACGGAGAACCCGACCTTCTCTACATCGACCTCCATCTGGTCCACGAGGTGACCAGTCCACAGGCCTTCGACGGTCTGCGGCTGGCCGGCCGCGGCGTCCGTCGTCCGGATCTGACGATTGCGACCGAGGACCACAACGTCCCGACGTACGACGTGGACAAGCCGATCGCCGACCCGGTGTCGCGCACCCAGGTGGACACGCTGCGGAAGAACGCCGAGGAGTTCGGCATCCGGATCCACACTCTCGGGGACCCGGACCAGGGCGTCGTGCACGTGATCGGCCCGCAGCTCGGACTGACCCAGCCCGGCATGACCGTGGTCTGCGGTGACAGCCACACCTCCACGCACGGCGCGTTCGGGGCCATTGCCTTCGGCATCGGTACGAGCGAGGTCGAGCACGTGCTGGCCACGCAGACGTTGATGCAGGCGCGGCCGAAGACGATGGCCGTCACGGTCGACGGCGTACTGCCGGACGGCGTCTCGGCCAAGGACCTGGTGCTGGCGCTGATCGCGAAGGTCGGCACCGGCGGCGGCCAGGGCTACATCGTCGAGTACCGCGGTGAAGCGATCCGTGCGCTGAGCATGGAAGCCCGGATGACGATCTGCAACATGTCGATCGAGTGGGGCGCCAAGGCCGGCATGATCGCGCCGGACGAGACCACGTTCGCGTACCTGCAGGACAAGCCGCACGCGCCGCAGGGCGTCGACTGGGAAGCCGCGGTCGAGTACTGGACGAGCCTGGCGACCGACGAGGACGCGACATTCGACCGTGAGGTCGTGCTGCGGGCCGAGGACATCGCGCCGTTCGTCACCTGGGGAACGAACCCGGGCCAGGGCATCCCGCTGTCGGAGAAGGTGCCGTCGCCGGACGACTTCGACAACGAGAACGACAAGGTCGCCGCCGAGCGGGCACTGGAGTACATGGGTCTCACCGCCGGTACGCCGATGCGCGAGATCCAGGTTGACACGGTCTTCCTGGGCTCCTGCACCAACGGCCGGATCGAGGACCTGCGCGCCGCGGCCGGGGTGCTCGCCGGGCGGAAGGTTGCCGAGGGCACCCGGATGCTCGTCGTGCCGGGCTCGGGCCGGGTCCGGCTGCAGGCCGAGGCCGAGGGCCTGGACACGATCTTCAAGGACGCCGGCGCCGAGTGGCGCGGCGCCGGATGCTCGATGTGCCTGGGCATGAACCCGGACCAGCTGGCCCCGGGCGAGCGCAGCGCCTCCACCTCGAACCGGAACTTCGAAGGCCGCCAGGGCAAGGGCGGTCGCACCCACCTGGTGTCGCCGCTGGTCGCCGCCGCGACCGCCGTCACCGGGACCCTGGCCGCACCGGCCGACCTGCCGCCCGTCGCCGTACCTGCGAACGCCTGAGGAGCAACGGAATCATGGAAGCCTTCACCCAGCACATCGGTACGGCGGCCCCGCTGCGCCGCAGCAACGTCGACACCGACCAGATCATCCCGGCCGTGTACCTGAAGCGGGTCACCCGGACCGGCTTCGAGGACGGATTGTTCGCTGCCTGGCGCAACGATCCGTCGTTCGTCCTCAACCAGCCGGAGTACGACGGCGTCTCGGTGCTCGTCGCGGGTCCGGACTTCGGCACCGGATCCTCGCGTGAGCACGCGGTCTGGGCATTGCTCGACTACGGGTTCCGCGTGGTCGTGTCGTCGCGGTTCGGCGACATCTTCCGCGGCAACTCCGGCAAGGCCGGGCTGCTCGCCGCGCTGGTGGAGCAGGACGTGGTCGAGCAGCTGTGGACCACGATCGAGAGCGACCCGGGCACCAAGGTGACGGTCGACCTGGAGAACAAGACGATCTCGGCCGGTGACGTGTCGGCACCCTTCGAGATCGACGACTACACGCGCTACCGGTTGCTGAACGGGCTGGACGACGTCGGCATCACGTTGTCGCACGCCGACGACATCGCTGCCTACGAAGCGACCCGGCCGTCGTTCAAGCCGGCAACCCTTCCGGCGAAGGCCTGATCATCGGCCAGAGTTATCGACCCCGTAACGTTCGGCGGGCCGGGGGCGATAACTCTGGTGTTACCCTTGCGTGGTTGTCAGAACAAGGCTTGCGAGACCTGGGAGGTGAGGCGCTCATGACCAACAGCAGCAGCGATCCCTCCAGACATACGGGTCTCGCTCGACCTTCGGGGGCTTACTCCTTCTAGGAGTTGCTGGGTCTCCAGCACTTGCGGGTCGGGCAGACGTGCGTTCATCACTCACCTGATCCACCGCACCTGGAGGACTCATGTCCGACCTGCGCCTTCGCACGATCCGTGCGTTCAGCCGCACCCCGTCACTGCGTGCCGCCGCGCGCAAGCACGCTGCTGCCGTCTCCGCCGCCGTGCCCGAGCAGGCCGAGAAGCAGCCCCGCGATCCGCAGATGCCCAAGGGGCACAGCGTCGTGGACAGTGCGATCTACTGCGGTGGCCGCCGGGTCGCTTCGCCGGACTCCCTGGCCGAGACCTACGGCGAGCTGCACCAGGCGCCGCACAGCCTGGCCTGGATCGGTCTGTACCGGCCGGACCGCCGCGAGCTGGCCTCGCTGGCGCAGGAGTTCGACCTGCACGAGCTGGCGATCGAGGACGCCAACGAGGCGCATCAGCGGCCCAAGCTGGAGCGGTACGGCGACACGTTGTTCGTCGTACTGAAGGCCGCGCGGTACCGGGACGCGACCGAGGAGGTCGAGTTCGGTGAGGTGCATGTCTTCGTCGGACCGGACTTCGTGGTGACGGTCCGGCACGCCGAAGCGCCCAACCTGGCAGCGGTACGGCGCCGCGTCGAGCGCGATCCCGAGCTGCTCAGCCGGGGCGCCGAAGCGGTCCTCTACGCGATCATGGACAAGGTCGTCGACGGCTACGCTCCGGTGGTCGCCGGTCTCGAGAACGACATCGACGAGATCGAGACCGAGGTGTTCCGCGGTGACCCGAAGGTGTCGCGGCGCATCTACGAACTCTCCCGTGAGGTGATCGAGTTCCAGCGCGCGACCCGGCCGCTGGTCGGCATGCTCGAGCAGCTGCGCGGCGGATTCCAGAAGTACGGCGTGGACGAGGAACTGCAACGTTCACTGCGCGATGTCGCCGACCACGTCACCGAGGTGGTGGAGAAGGTCGACGGATTCCGCGAACTGCTGCGCGACATCCTGACGGTGAACGCGACCCTGGTCGCCCAGCAGCAGAACGAGGAGATGAAGAGCCTCGCGATCGCCAGCAGCGAGCAGAACGAAGAGGTCAAGCGGATCTCTGCCTGGGCGGCGATCCTGTTCGCCCCGACCCTGATCGGGACCGTCTACGGGATGAACTTCGACAAGATGCCGGAGCTGCACTGGCAGTACGGATACCCCTTCGCGATCGGCCTGATGGCCTTGGTGTGTGGAGGTCTGCACCAGATCTTCAAGCGCCGCGGTTGGCTCTGAATGCAGGGGTTCGGCGCAGGGAACCGGTCTGCGGAGACTCCCGACCTTGGAGGCAGACCATGTGGTTGTTCCTGCGCCGGCGCCTGCTCATGTGGGTGATCCTGGTGATCGCCGTACCGCTGCTGGATTACCTGCTGGGAAAGGTGAGCGACGAACTCCGCGCCAGAAAGGGCGATTCGGCGGTCGCTCGCGGTCTGGACCGGGTGCAGTCCGCCCTGCGAACCGTCCGCGGACGGCGTTCCTGAAGCTCGCGGCGACCGGTCGCGGACGGGGTCCGATTCGTTGCTTCGCAGCGATTCAGAGGCCCGGAAGCTGCCAGATCTGGGAATTTGTGGCCTGAATCGCCCAAAACAAGGCCAAATTGCCGCGTTGGTGTTTGTGAACGGGCACTTGAGTCCATAACGTTCCTGTGAGATCGAGCGCTGTGCTCGACGTCTAGTGTTCACGGAGGGAAGCAGTGAACAAGAGCCAGTTGGTCGAAGCGCTCGCAGTGCACTTCGACGGAAACCGCCGCCAGGCCCAGCACGCGTTGGAATCGGTGATCGACACCGTCCAGCGTGAGCTGACCAAGAAGGGTGGCAAGGTCGCCATCACCGGTTTCGGTGCCTTCGAGGCCATCGAGCGTGGGGCGCGCATCGTGCGCAACCCGCGGACCGGTGAGACCAAGCGCGCCAAGAAGACCACGGTGCCGAAGTTCCGCGCTGGCGCGGAGCTGAAGGCCGTTGTCTCCGGCGCCAAGAAGCTGCCGAAGCTGGTGGCTCCGAAGCCGGCCGCGACCGCCACCAAGGCGGCTGCCCCGGCGAAGAAGGCCGCACCGGCGAAGACCGCCGCTGCGACCAAGACCGCCGCTGCGAAGAAGACGACGGTCGCCAAGAAGGCCCCGGCCAAGACGGTTGCCAAGAAGGCGCCGGCGAAGACCGTTGCCAAGAAGGCCCCGGCGAAGAAGGCCCCGGCCAAGACCGTTGCGAAGAAGGCGCCGGCCAAGAAGGCCCCCGCCAAGAAGACCGCGGCGAAGCGCACCGCTCGCTGATCTTCACGCACTGCGGCACCCGCATCACAGCGAAGGCCGGTCACCCCACACCAGGGGTTGACCGGCCTTCGCCGTTGTCCGTGGCAACTAGCGGGCAACCAGCGGGCAACCAGCTCCAGCTAGAGCCGGGTCGCGAATTCCACCTTGGTGATGGTCAGGCCGGCGCCGGAGCCGGTGGTCTCGAGCCGGACCCGCTGGCCGACCCGCAGATGGCGGACCGGGGTATCGGCGACGGCGTGCACGGTGAACGGCAGCTCGACGCCGGCGTCGGTGAGCACCGCACCGGAGAACGTCTCGCCGTCGTAGCGGCTCACTGTCGCTTGCATATCAGCAGGCTAGACCCTCGGTCCCGGTCGCGGCACCGAGAACCAGCGACATCACGTCGGCGGTCGCCGGACCCACCCCGAGCTGTACGGCATGCGCCAGATCGGCAGCGGTGTCGACATCACGACGTACCGACTCGATCCCGGTCAGCTCGATCGGCATCGCCCCGGACGCCTGGTGTGCCAGCGCGGACCCAACGCCGAAGCGCGGATCCAGCGGTACGCCGGGAGCCGCCGCGAGCAACGTCGTACCGGTGCCGGGCTGGTCGATGACGAAGGAGCGTGGCGCCGTACACGCCGCGAGTACGGCGGTCAGCTCGGCCGGACGCAGCGCGGGAAGATCCGCAGACAACGCGGCGACGCCGTCGTCCGGGAACTCGGCAGCGGCAACAGCAGCTCCGTGCAGCAGGGCCTCGTTGAGCCCGGCCGCCGGCAGATCCGGTACGACATACGCGCCGGCGGCGGTCACATCCGCCGCGACCGACGGATCGTCCGTGACGACCAGGACGGCCCGCACCAGCGGCGAGGCGAGGGCGGCCGCAGTAGTGTCGACAGCGAACGCACGGGCCAGCTCGGGACGGTGCTGCGGGTAGGCCGGAGCGAGCCGGCTCTTCGCGATCGCCGTACGCTTCACCGGGATCGCCAGGATCCAGGGAGCGACCTGTAGGTCTGCCATCAGGCAGGATTCTCCCATGACGGATGGCAGCAACGAGCAGCAGGAGGCTCCGGTGGACAGTGGGCTGGACAGCGGGCTGGACAACGGGCAGGGTGATCCGCGTCCGCCGCGGGGCTTCTGGTTCGGCATCATCGTCGCGATCGTCAAGCCGTTCATGATCGTCTTCACGAAGTGCCGGTTCACCGGCCGGGAGAACATGCCGCGCACCGGCGGCGTGATCTACGTGCCCAATCACATCTCGCACTTCGACCCGGTCCTGCTCGGGTACTTCATCTGGGAGTGCCGGCGGATCCCGCGGTTCCTGGGCAAGGCGTCGCTGTTCAAGATCCCGGTGCTCGGCAAGATCATCACCAGCGCGGGCCAGATCCCGGTCTATCGGGACTCCACCCAGGCGGCGGACGCCTTCCGGGACGCGGTGGCCGCGGTCGAACGCGGCGAGTGTGTGGGCGTTTACCCGGAGGGCACCATTACCCGTGACCCGGACATGTGGCCGATGACCGGCAAGACCGGGGCCGCCCGGATCGCGTTGATGACCGGCTGCCCGGTGATCCCGATCGCCAACTGGGGCTCACAGGAGATCATCAAGTCGTACACCGGCAAGATCCGGGTCCGTCTGCTGCCGCGCAAGACGTTGCAGGTCCGGGCCGGTGCGCCGGTCGACCTGAGCGCGTTCGAGGGCAAGCCGCTGACCAACCAGCTGTTGCACGAGGCAACCGAGGTGATCATGGCCCGGGTCGCCGAGACCCTCGGCGAACTGCGCGGAGAGACGCCGCCCAAGGAGCTCTACGACCTGCGCAAGGCCCGCAAGGCTGAAGGTGAGGAGAAAGCATGACGAAGGTTGCGGTGTTCGGTGCCGGATCCTGGGGTACGGCGTTCGCGGTGGTGCTCGCGAACGCCGGTAACCAGGTGTCCGTCTGGGGCCGGCGTGAGTCGCTCTGCGAGTCGATCAATGCCGGGCACGAGAACGCCGACTACCTTCCCGGCCTGCGGCTGCCTGATGCGATCACCGCGACGCACGACCCGGCCGCTGCGGCAGACGGCGCGGAGGCGATAGTCCTCGCAGTTCCGTCCCAGTCGTTGCGGGACAACCTGACCGACTGGGCCGGCGTGCTGCCGAACGCCGTACCGCTGGTCAGTCTGATGAAAGGCGTCGAGCTCGGTACGACGAAGCGGATGAGCGAGGTGATCGCCGAGCTCACCGGCGCGGGGCCGGAACGTATCGCGGTCGTCTCGGGGCCGAACCTGGCGCGTGAGATCGCCGAAGGCCAACCGGCCGCGTCCGTGGTCGCCTGCGCGGACGAGGGTACGGCGGCGCGCTTGCAGAAACTGTGCCATTCGCCGACGTTCCGCCCGTACACCAACAACGATGTCATCGGCTGTGAGCTCGGCGGCGCCTGCAAGAACGTGATCGCCCTCGCGGTCGGGATGGCGGTCGGGCTCGGCTTCGGCGACAACGCCCGCGCCTCGGTGATCACCCGCGGCCTCGTCGAGATCGCCCGCCTGGGTACGGCGCTCGGCGCCGACGAGCACACGTTCTCCGGTCTGGCCGGGCTCGGCGATCTGGTGGCGACGTGCTCGTCACCGCTGTCGCGGAACCGGACGTTCGGCGAGAAACTCGGCCAGGGCATGAGCGTCGCGGAGATCGCCGGCGCGACCCGACAGGTCGCCGAGGGCGTGAAGTCCTGCGCGTCGATCTCCGAGCTGGCGCACCGGCACGACGTCGAGATGCCGATCGTCGAACACGTCACCAAGGTCGTCGCCGGTGAGATGACCCCGAAGGACATGCTGTTCAGCCTGGTCTCCCGCTCGGCGAAGTCGGAGCGCTGGTGATCCCGGCCGCGTTCGCGAAGGCCACCATCGACCGTGAAGGCGCTGTCGGCGAAGCCTGGCTGGCCGAGCTGCCAGGCATCGTCGAAGACCTTCTGACCCAGTGGGACTGCGAGCCTGACGGCGAAGCCGCCCACGGGCAGGTCGGTATGGTCGTGCCGGTCCGGGACGCCGTACTCAAGGTGTCGTTCCCGCATCCGGGCAACGTGCACGAGCCGGACGCCTTCGAGGCGTGGGCCGGTGCGGGCGCGGTCAAGCTGTACGAACGCGACGACGCCCGCTACGCCATGCTGCTCGAGCGCGCGCATCCGACGACGCTGCTGGAGCACGACGAGGACGTGGTCGTCATCGCGGGCGAGCTGCATCGCCGGTTGCGGATCTCCGCGCCGGACGGCCTGCCGCGGATGTCGGAGCAGGCCGATGGCTGGGCGGAGGAGCTCCGTAAGGATGCCGCCGAGCTCGACCACCCGCTGCCGCCGTACGTCGTGGACGCGGCACTCGCCGTCGTCGACGAGCTCGGCCGCGACCAGCCGGAGATCCTGATCCACGGCGACTTCCACCCGCGCAACATCCTCTGCGCTGACCGGGAGCCCTGGCTGGCCGTCGATCCCAAGGGGTACGTCGGCGACCCGGCGTACGACGCGACCACGTTCCTGCGCACCCGCGCCGCGCACCAGCTCGGCGCCGACGACCTGATCAGTCGGTTGAACCACGAGCTCGAACTGTTCGCCGAGACCGCCGAGCTCGATCCCGAACGCATCCGCCGCTGGGCCCACCTCAACATGGTCCAGTCGGCCTTCTGGGGCCGGCGCCACGGCTTCGGCCGAGCCCGCGCCGGCAGCGAACTCGACCGATTCATCGCCCTGTGCGACGAACTCGCCCTCAGCTGGATCGCCTAGCCCGCTCAGCTGGATCGCCTGGCGAGGCCCTCAGGTGGCAGGTCGAATGCGTCGTTCGGGGTCCGCAACAGGGCGACGCTGGCCCCGGCGAAACCAACCGCGGTGACCACAAGCCCGATACCTGCGGCGACGTGGCCGGGCATGAACGGGTGGGTGAAGCCGCCGACGGCCAGAGCGATTCCCATCCAGACCGGAGCAACCCGGCTGCGCGCCAGAGCGATGCCCTGGAGCAACAGGCCGACCGTGATCGCGAGGATGAAGAGCAGGCTTCCGACGGCGAAGATCGGCAGGCTGTCCATCGCGGACCTGACCTTCTCCATCGTGCCGGGGTCGAGCCCTTCGTGGACCGTGAGGTACTCCGGGGTGACCGGACCGCCCAGCAGGAACAGGCCGGCTCCCAGACCTCCCATGGTGACGATGGCGCCGACGGTGGACAGTCGCGGCACCCGGCGGCGCGTGACCCACGCGACGGCGAAGCTCGCCGGGATCAGCAGGAACCAGGGCACCTGCAGCCACTGCATCAGCTCGAACCGGCCCTGGTGCGCAGCGACCGCCGCGACCGTCTCCTTGAACGGCGCGTTGCCGCCGACCGGGCTGATCAGGTAGACGACGCCCTGCAGCAGGATCGGCACCGGGGCGATCACGGCGAGCAGGACCCGCCAGAACCCGCGCACGTCCCGCGGTTTCCGTTCGGTCTTGCCAGTGTTGCCGGGCTTGCCGGGCTTGCCGGTCTTCGGGGCTGTGGTTGACATGAGCAACTCCTTTGCGAGTGCGCTGCCGTCAGCGCTGGAGACCTCAGCGTCCGGCCGGAGTGGCCCCAGGCGGCAGGTTCACGGCTCCCACCCGCCCCGGAGACCTTCCTGGTTGGCCTGGGGCCAGACCCCTATCCGCCTGTGGGTTCGAGGTCTGATGATGGGCTCATGAGGGCCGATCCGGATGTGACCGGTAGGACCGATCGCCGGCTGCGATCGGTGGCTCTCGCTGCACTCGGTGTGGCGCTGCTGGGCGCAGTGATCACCGTCGTCGCCGCCATGGCGTCCGGGCTGAGCTGGTCCCGGCTGGTCGACCTGTTCGTCGTGAGCAATGCGCTGATCGGGCTGTGCCTGGCGTTGGCGGGCTGGCCGATCGCGGACCGGCAGTCACGGAATCTGGTCGGCTGGTCGCTCCTCGTCGGCGGCTTGTGCTACGGCTCGACCGCGGTCGGGACCAGCGTGCTCGCGTGGCTGGGGGAGCCGCGAGGCTTCTGGCGCGGATTCGCGACGGTGACGAATGCCGGCTGGACGTGGACCTTGGCGACGCTCCTGCCGCTAGCGCTCCTCCTGTTCCCAGACGGGCGGCTGCCGAGCCGGCGCTGGCGCTGGGTTGTCGTGGTGCTGTGCTTCACCGGCATCAGCTTTACAGCCGCCGCCGTCCTGGACCCGGCCGGCGGACTGACGGCCGAGCTGGGCATTCCGGAGTACCCGGCCTGGTCCGGGTTCCGGCAGATCGTCTGGCTCCAGAACGCGAGCGCGATCGGGCTCGCGACCGGCTACCTGTCGGCGCTGGCCGCGGTGGTCGTCCGTTACCGGCGCGGCTCCGAACAGGTCCGTCGACAGGTCCTCTGGTTGCTGCTGGCAACGATCCTGATGGTCGGCTGCTTCGCCGCTTCGACCGCGGTCGGCTCGGAGTCGCTGCTGCTCGGGGTGCTGCCGATCCTGCTCGTCCCGGCGGCTGTGGCGGTCGCCATCCTGCGGTACCAGCTCCTCGACATCCGGCTGGTGGTCTCGCGGTCGGTGCTGTACCTCCTGCTCACCGGCGCGGTGGTGGCCGCCTACCTGGCTCTTGTCCTCCTCCTGGACCGAACCGTGCGCCATCAGGTTTCGCTCAACTCGTCGGTTCTCGCCACCGTGGTGATCGCGCTCGCCTTCAATCCCGCGCGGGTCTGGTTGCAGCGGCTGATCCAGCGAGCGTTCTACGGTGCGCGCCAGGATCCGGTTCGGGCGATGGTCGAGGTCGGCGCCCGGCTCGGCACGGCGGCGGGGACCGGGCTGGACGGCGTACTCGACGCCTTGTGCCGGGTGATGCGTTTCCCGGCGGCTGCTGTCCTGGTGGACGGCAAGCAGGTGTCGGCGTACGGCGAGCTGCCCGCGGCACGGCATGCGATCGCGCTCACGTCAGGGACCGAGCGGTTGGGGGAGCTGGTCGTCGGTCTGCGTTCGGGCGAACAGCGGCTCGACTCGGCCGACGAGCAGGTACTCACCTTGCTGGCTGCTCCTATTGCGGTGGCAGTGCAGGCCAGACGGCTGGCCGATCAGTTGCGGGACTCACGGGAGCGGGCTATCACCGGCCGCGAGGAAGAGCGCCGGCGGATCCGCCGCGACCTGCACGACGGCCTCGGCCCGGTGCTGACCGCGGTCGTGCTGAACGCCGAGGCGGCGTTACGCCTGCTCGACACCGATCGCGAGCGGAGTTCGTTGCTGCTGGCACGCCTGCGCGACCTGACGAGCGGGGCGGTCGACGAGATCCGCCGGCTCGTGGACCAGCTGCGGCCGGCTGCACTGGACGGACTCGGTCTGGTGGGTGCTCTCCGTGAGTACGTCGTGTCAGCGGGCCCGCGCACGGACGGTGCCGCTCTCGGCATCACTGTGGACGCGCCGCCGGAACTCGGCGAACTGCCCGCCGCCGTGGAGGTCGCGACGTACCGCATCGTCACAGAGGCCCTGACGAACGTGATCCGGCACTCGAGCGCGACCAGCGCCGGAGTCCGGCTTGCTGTCGAGCACGGACGGCTCCTGCTGGAGGTGCGCGACAACGGGCTCAACGACGGGCCGGAATGGCAACCGGGTGTCGGGCTCGCCTCTATCACCGAGCGGGCGGCCGAGCTGGGTGGCGAGTGCGACGTCCGCTACGGCCGGACCGGGTGCACGGTCAGCGTCGTACTGCCGCTGGGGCCGGCTGTACTCGAGGTGCAGCCATGACGCTGCGGATCGTGGTGGCAGACGACCACGGCATCGTGCGCGAAGGCCTGGGTGCGCTGTTGTCGGCGCATGACGGCTACGAGTTGGTCGGTACGGCGGCCAACGGCGAGGAGGCGGTTCGTGCGGCCGTGATGCTGCATCCCGACGTGCTGGTGATGGACATCCAGATGCCGGGTCTGTCCGGCATCGATGCGACCAGCGAGATCGGCCGGGTCGCGCCTGACGTGGCCGTGCTCATGCTGACGATGTTCGACGACGACGAGTCGGTGTTCGCCGCGATGCGCGCCGGCGCGCAGGGATACGTGCTGAAGGGTGCGGCGCCGGACAACGTGATCCGGGCCATCGCCGCGGTCGCCGCGGGCGAGGCGATCTTCGGACCGGGGGTCGCGCGCCGGGCGCTCGCTTACCTGTCCGGACCGCGCGTCGACCAGCCGGCCTTCCCGGAGCTGACACCCCGCGAGCGCGAGGTACTCGACCTGATCGCCGCCGGCCTCGGCAACGCCGCGATCGCCGCCCGCCTCGGACTGGCGGTAGCCACCGTCGGCAACCACATCACCAGCATCTTCGCCAAACTCCAGGTAGCCGGCCGCTCAGAGGCCATAATCCGAGCCCGCTCCGCCGGCCTCGGCGACCACTAAACTCGACCGTCCAGCAGGTGTTCGAGGGGTGGTGGTCAGTGGGCGAGCAGGTGTTGTTGGACAAGGATGGCGGCGCCGCGGAGGGCGGCGTCCTGGGGGGTTCGGGAGGTGCGGACCTGGAGGTCTGTGGTGGCCAAGGGCAACGATCTCGCGTAGATGGTCTCGCGGATGCCCGCGAGCAGGCTGTCGCCGGCCTGGGAGAGTGAGCCGCCGACCACGATCACCGAGGGGTTGAGCAGGCTGACGGCGGCGGCGAGGACCGTGCCGATCTCGCGGCCCGCCTGGCGGACGGCGGTCGTCGCGGTCGTGTTGCCCGCGCGGACGAGCTCGACGATGTCCCGGCTGGTCTCGACGCCGAGCGTAGTGGCGAGTGCGGCCGCGGAGGCGATTGCTTCGAGGCAGCCGATGTTGCCGCAGCGGCAGAGCTCCGTGTGCCCGGGCGCCTGGATATGGCCGATGTCGCCGGCCGCGCCCTGGGCGCCACGGTGCAGGCGGCCGCCGCTGATCACGCCGGCACCGATGCCGGTGGCAACCTTCACGAACAGCAGGTGCTCGACATCCGGGTACGCCGTCGCGTGCTCGCCGAGCGCCATGATGTTCACGTCGTTGTCGACCAGCACCGCGCCGGGCAGCTCACGGCGCAGCCGGCCGACCACGTCGTACGAATCCCAGCCCGGCATGATCGGTGGATGGTTCGGTCGTCCCGTGCTGTGCTCGACCGGTCCCGGCAGGCCGACGCCGGTGCCGGCCAGATCGTCAAGTGATCGGTCCGCCTCTCGCAGCAGCGCATGTCCGGCTCGCGCGACCGCTTCGAGCACGATCTCAGGCCCCTCGGCGATCTTGAGCGGTGTCGTCGACCGGTGCAGGATCTCGCCGGCCAGGTCGGTGAGAGCCACGGACAGATGCGTCGCGCCGACGTCCGCGGCAAGCACCAGCCTCGCGGCCGGGTTGAACCGGAACCGCGCCGGCGGGCGTCCGCCTGTGGACGCGGCCTCCCCGGACGGTACGACGAGACCGGCCGCGAGCAGCGCCTCGATCCGCCCGGTGACCGTCGAGCGGGCCAGGCCGGTGACGTCGATCAGCTCGGCACGGGTCCTGGCCTGCCCGTCGAGGAGCAGTCGCAGGACCGCGTCCGCCGTACCCAGATCGCTCATGTGTCGGACTTTCGTCGTACCAGCCGTGGACTTTTGCTTGACAGGGTTCAAAAGGGTCCCATAGCGTCCTACGACGTGTCCACCACTGCGCACGAGCCCAGGAAACGTCTCCGGGTCGGAATTGTCGGCGGCGGCTTCATGGGCCAGGTCCACGGCAGGTCCGCGTTGGTTTCGGGAGCGACCGTGGTGGGCGCCGTCGGCTCCTCACCGTCGAGAGCGCAGGCCGCCGCGGACGCGACCGGCGCCGAGCGCGGGTTCGAGACCCTTGACGAGCTGCTCGCCGCCGACATCGACGTCGTCCACGTCTGTACGCCGAACAACACGCATCGCGACGTCACGCTGAAGGCTTTCGAGGCCGGCAAGCACGTGATCTGCGAGAAGCCGCTCGCCACGTCCGTCGCCGATGCGACCGGTCTGACGGCTGCAGCGCAAGAGACGGGCCTCGTCGGCGCCGTGCCGTTCGTGTACCGCTACCACCCGATGGTCCGCGAGCTGCGGACCCGGATCGCGGCCGGCGATGCCGGTGTGATCACCAGCCTGCACGGCTCGTACCTGCAGGACTGGCTCGCCGGAGCGGACGACCAGAACTGGCGTGTCGACGACACCACCGGCGGTCCGTCGCGGACATTCGCGGACATCGGGTCGCACTGGTGTGACCTGACCGAATTCGTCACCGGCGACCGGATCGCCGCGATCAGCGCGCAGTTGCGCACGGTGCGAGCCCAGCGCGGCGGAGTCGAAGTGCGCACCGAGGACCTGGCGACGGCGCAGTTCCGGACCGAGGCCGGAGTGGTCGGGACGATCGTGGTCAGTCAGGTCGCGGCCGGCCGCAAGAACCGCCTGTACCTGGAGGTGTCCGGCACCGAGTCGAGCTTCGGCTTCGACCAGGAGGACCCGGACCGGCTGTGGGTCGGTCGGCGCGACGCGTCGCAGCTCCTGACCCGCGATCCCGAGACGCTGAGCCCGCCCGCCGCGCGGGTGAACCGGCTGCCGGCCGGGCACGCGCAGGGCTACCAGGACGCGTTCGACTCGTTCGTCGCCGACAGCTATGCCGCCGTACGGGGTGACCACCCGGACGGACTGCCCGATTTCGCCGCTGGAGCGCGGTCCGCTCGCGTGGTCGACGCCGTACTGCGATCTGCCGCGAGCGATTCTGCTTGGATCACCGTCGACAACTCTTAGGAGCCTGTGAGATGCCACGCCCGATCACGCTGTTCACCGGTCAGTGGGCCGACCTGCCGTTCGAGGAGGTCTGCCAGTTCGCGTCCGAGGCCGGGTACGACGGCGTCGAGATCGCATGCTCCGGTGACCACTTCGACGTCCAGCAGGCCGTCGACGACGACTCGTACGTCCAGGGCCGCAAGGACATCCTGGAGAAGTACAACCTGCAGGTCTTCGCGATCTCCAACCACCTGGTCGGCCAGGCGGTCTGCGACAACCCGATCGACTTCCGGCACCAGGCCATCGTGCCGTCCCGGATCTGGGGCGACGGCGACGCCGAGGGTGTGCGGCAGCGGGCGGCGGAGGACCTGAAGAACACTGCTCGCGCGGCCAAGAAGCTCGGCGTGAACACGGTCATCGGCTTCACCGGCTCGTCGATCTGGCAGTACGTCGCGATGTTCCCGCCGGTTCCGGCCGAGCGGATCGAAGCCGGCTACAAGGACTTCGCCGACCGGTGGAACCCGATTCTCGACGTGTTCGACGAGGAGGGCGTGCGGTTCGCACACGAAGTACACCCGTCGGAGATCGCGTACGACTACTGGACCACGACGCTGACGCTCGAGGCGATCGGCCACCGCGAGGCGTTCGGGCTGAACTGGGACCCGTCGCACATGGTCTGGCAGGACATCGACCCGGTCGCGTTCCTGTGGGACTTCAAGGACCGCATCTACCACGTGGACTGCAAGGACACCCGGATGCGGGTCGGCGGCGGCCGCAACGGCCGGCTCGGCTCGCACCTGCCGTGGGGCGACCCGCGGCGCGGCTGGGACTTCTACTCGACCGGTCACGGCGACGTGAAGTGGGAGGACTGCTTCCGGGTGCTGAACTCGATCGGTTACGACGGCCCGATCTCGGTCGAGTGGGAGGACGCCGGCATGGAGCGCAAGGTCGGCGCCGCGGAGGCGGTCAACGTCATCCGCGCGCTCGCCTTCGACAAGCCCGCTGCGGCTTTCGACGCGGCCTTCGCCACGGACAAGTAACTTTCAACGGTTGTCGCGACCGGCGACGAACCCGATCGTGACCTGCGTGGCTGAGAGTACGGCGAACACGATGAGCGTCGTACTCCAGCCGCCGGTCACCTGCGTCAGGTAGCCGGCGACGACCGGTCCGGCCGCCGCCAGCGTGTAGCCGACGGCCTGCGCCATCCCGGACAACTGGGTGGTCTCGTGGTGACCGCGGCCGCGAAGACTGATCAGCGACAGCGCGGCGACCAGCCCGGCACCCTGGCCCAGACCGCCGACGACCGCCCAGACGATCGCGAGCTGCGGCGCCAGCAGCAGACCCAGCAGTGCCACGAGGATCGGCGTACTCGCCGTCATCAGACCGGCCCGCTGATTGGTCGGGTGCCTCAGCAGGAACGGGATGCTGAGGCCGCCGATCAGCCCGAACACCTGGAACAGGAACAGGTGTACGCCGGTGACACGCTCGGAAACACCGCCGGTCGAGATCTCGATCGTGGGCAGCCAGTTCACGAACAGGTAGAAGCTGGTCGACTGCAGCCCCATGAAGCCGGTCACGAGCCACGCCGTCGGCCGCCGCCACACGCTGACCGGGGGAGCGCCGTCCTCGACGCTTGCCGCCGGCATCGGCTCCGGCGAGAGCGTCCGCGGCAGCCAGATCACAGCGACGAGTACGGCGAGACCGCCCCAGACTGCGAGCGACAACCGCCAGTCGACCGCATCAGCGATCGGTACGGCGAGGATCGACGCGATCGCCGCGCCGCTGGTGATGAACGCCGTGTAGACCCCGGTCGCGCGGGAGACATTGCCTGCGTAGTCGCGCTTGATTATCACCGGGACCAGCACGTTCCCGACCGCGATCGCGGCGCCGACCACCGCCGTACCGATCCACAAGCCCGCATGGCCTGTGTACGGACGCAGAGCACTGCTGAGCGCGAGCACGAGGAGCGAGACGAAGACGGCACGTTCCATGCCGAAGCGTCGGGATGCGAAGTGGACGAGCGGTGAGGCGACGGCGAACGCGAGCAGCGGCAGCGTGCCGAGCAGCCCCTGCGCGGCCTCGCCCAGCTGCAGGTCGAGGCCGATCCGCGGCAGCACCGGACCGACCGCGGTCAGCGCCGGCCGGAGGCTCAGCGCAACCACGAAGGCGGTCGCTGTGATCAGCGCCGACCGCTCCCGAGCCACTGGTTCGGTCAACACCGCCACGACACACCTCTCCCTATTCCTGCTCTCTGCAGATGTCCTACATTTACACACTGTACGCTAGCCCCGGACGGAGGTGGGCCGGTGTCGATCGAAGGACCTGTGCGGCAGGTGCCGCTGGTGCTGCAGGTGTCGGAGCGGTTCCGGACGCAGATCGAGTCCGGGGCGTGGCCACGCGGCTCGCGGATCCCCGGCGAGAACCAGCTCGCGACGGAGCTCGGCGTCAGCCGCGGGACGGTACGGGAGGCGCTGCGTTCGCTGAGCCTGACCGGCCTGCTCGAGCCGCGCGTCGGCGACGGCACCTACGTCCGCGCGACCAACGAGATCAGCGGCGTACTGGTCCGGGACGAGCTCTCCGCCTCGTTGACGCATGTGCTCGACGCCCGAGCCGGCATCGAGGCCGCGGCCGCCCGCCTGGCCGCGCAGCGTCCCGACCCGGACAGCCTGGCGGCCTTGTCCGCCGCGCTGGAGTCCCGGGCGGCCGCGGGCGACCTGGACGCGTTCGTTGCTGCGGACGCCGAGTTCCACCGCGGAGTCGTGGTCGCGAGCGGGAACCCGTTGCTGCTGCGTTTGTACGACGCGATCGCCGAGGTGCTGACCGAGTCGATCCACCAGACCGCGACGATGCCCGAGGACCACCGGATCCTCGACGCGCACGTCGACGTACTCGAGGCGATCCGGGCGGGCGATCCCGAGGCGGCGAGTCACGCGTCGTACGCCCTGATCGAGACCATCAAGACCGAGACCCGTCAAGATCGAGACCATCAAGCAAGAAGCGAAGGATCCGGCCAGTAATACCTGAAACAGGCCGGGTGTCCGTTGAGCCGCCGTTGCTCCCCGCCCGGCGGCGGGACGTCCTTGCGGTCGCCGCGAATGCCGCCGCGCGCTTCGTAGAACCCCTGCGCCGCGGTGTTCTGCTCGAGGACCCACAGGTAGAGCCCGGATCCGGGTGCCGCCTCCTGCAAGGCCTTGGCGGTCAACGCGAGCAGCTGGGTCCCGATGCCTTGCCGCTTGAGCGGTGCGCGGACATGCAGGTTGTCGACGAGCGCACCGTACTTCGGGTCGGCGCCGATGATCAGATGGGCCAGCCCGACCAGCTGACCGTCGTACTCCGCGAGCGTGGTCCGAGTGCCCTCCCGGGCCGCCAGCCGTTTGGTCCACATGGCATCGAGATACTCCGCCGACTCGTCGTCCAGGAAGGCGTCGGCGTACGCACCGCGATAGTGCCGCCGCCAACTGTCCCCATGCAGCTCGGCCACTGCCGCCGCGTCATCCGCCCGACCCGTCCGAAACCGCAGCTCATCCACCCCGAATTCGTATCACCCGGTACGGCTGCCACCCGGGCTTGTCCGAACCGTGAACCCCACGTCCGCCATTCGGCTCCAGCTCAACGAGTCGAGCCTTTGCCAGCCTGGTGAAGATGCGTTGAGGGTCACCGCATCAGCGACGCCGGGTACGAGGAGGCAGGCGAAGTGCTCAACCGCCTATTGGACTGAGTGGGCAGCCGGTGCCGATGCGTTCGGTGAGGTCAGCGCGGAGGGTTGCCAGGTCCGCCATCCGCTGGTCGATGACCTGGACCTTCTCGGCGAGCAGGGCAGACAGGGCTGTGGCCGAGTCGGAGGAATCGCGGAGTTGCTCGCCGTGCTTGGCGATCTCGGCGAGCGTGAAGCCGAGCGCCTGCGCCGTACGGACGTAGTGCAGCCAGGGCACCATCTCGACGGGGAAGTCCCGGTAGCCGTTCGGCCGGCGCTCACCCTCCACGAGCCCGATCCGCTCGTAGAAGCGGATGGTGTCCTTGGACAGGTTCGTCTGCTCAGCGAGCTCACCGATGCGCACGGGATCCTCCGTCGGGCTTGACCTTGGACAGCACTCCACTGTTTACCTTCAATCGCGTGTCTCCCCAAAACAGCGGCTATCTCCGCATCGTCCGCGCAAGCGCCTGGTACGACCTGATCGTCACCGTCGGCTTCGCCACGCCCTGGACCTACGTCCTCGTCCACCGCGCCCTGTCGTCACTCGGGAGCTTTCCGCAGGTCGACCCCATTCAGACGCTCTACGCGAATCTGATGGGCTCGGTCGTGGTCGTCTGGGCGCTCCTTCGCCTGTTCCGCACGCTTCCGCTCCACGGCCTGTACGACGGCATCGCGCGCATCCTGTTCGCAAGCTGGCAGACCTACGCGCTGGCGCATGGCGCGCCCAGGATCTTGGCCGTGTTTCTCGTGGTCGAGGTCAGCTTTGGAGTGGTTCAGCTCCTGCCGTGGTTGGGCGGCGGGTTGCGAGCACGCGGGCGAACACGGCCAGGCCGGCTGTCAGTGCGGTGACCACGATGAACGACATCGTGAGGTTGCTGGCCTGGGCGATGCCGCCGATGATCGACGGCGCGACCAGGCCGGACGCGTAGGTGATGGTCGCGACGCCCGCGATCGCCTGGCTGGGGTTGGGTCCGGTGTGGCCGGCGGCGGCGAATGCGAGCGGTACGGCGACCGCGATCCCCACGCCGATCAGCCCGAACCCGGCGATCGCCACCACCGCCGTGGGCGAAACGACCACGAGCAGACCGCCGAGCGTCGCGATCACACCGCTCCACCGCACCGTCCGTACGGCGCCGAACCGATCCACCACCGCATCGCCGGTCAATCGCGCGATCGCCATCGTCAACGCGAACCCGGTCGTCGCCCCGGCCGCGACAGCCGCCGAACTGTCGAGAATGTCCCGCAGATACACGGCCGACCAGTCCAGGCTCGCGCCTTCCGCGAAGACCGCGCAGAACCCGACCGCCCCGATCAGCAACGCCGACTTCGGCGGCAACGCGAACCGCGCCGGCGGCTCCTCGTCCTCATCCGGATGGATGTTCAGCACGAAATGACAGACGACGGCGCCGATCACCGTCAGTACGACGGCTGCCGTCGCGTGATGGAGTTGTGCGTTGACATTCGCATGCGCAGCGAGCGTCCCGACCGCCGAGCCGAGCAGCGCGCCCACACTCCACAGCCCGTGCAACCCGGACATGATCGACTTCTTCAGCCGGTGCTCGATCTCGACGCCGATCGCGTTCATCGCCACATCGGCCATGCCCGCCGTACCGCCGTAGATGAAGAGCGCGGCGCACAACGTGAGCAGACCCGGCGCGAGCGACGGCAGGATCAGCGCGAGCGTCCAGAGCGCGAGCAGCCCGCGCAGCGCGTTCCGCGTCCCGAACCGGTGACTGACCCGCGCGGCGAGCGGCATCATCAGCGCCGCGCCGAGCGCGGGGAACGCGAGAGCCAGCCCGAGCTGACCCGCGGACACTCCCGCATGCTCCTGGATCCACGGCACCCGGGTCGCGAACGACCCGGTCACCGATCCGTGCACGCAGAAGACGGCGGCCACGGCGTACCGGGATCGCTTGACCAGCGCGGTGTCTTCAGTCACAAGTAAACAGACAATCTGTTTGAACGATCAGGCGGATGGTAGATTTTTGCGCGTGAGAAGTGCAGAACGGCATCAAGTGATCGTAGAACGACTACGAGTCGTCGACCGAGTGTCGGTCCAGGAACTGGTCGAAGCGACCGAGGCGTCGGACATGACGGTCCGCCGCGACCTCGACTTCCTGGCGGCGCAGGGCGTGCTGAAGCGCGTCCACGGTGGCGCAGTGTCCGCGATGCCGTCCGGCCTCGAGCCGCCGTACTCGCTCCGCGCGCAGGCCGCGACCGCCGCCAAGCAGGCGATCGCCAGGGCCGCGGTCGAGCACTTGCATGACGGCGAGACGATCGTCCTCGACAGCGGTACGACGGCGCTCGAGACCGCGCGGCTGCTGCACGACCGCGCGATGACGGTCATGCCGCTGTCGCTGCACGTCGCGCACGAGCTGGCGGATGCGCCGCGGATCCGGCTGCTGATGCCGGGCGGTGAGGCGCGCAAGGGCGAGCTCTCGCTGGTCGGCCCGCTGACCGTCGCCTCGCTGCGGGCGCTGCGCTTCGACGCCGCCGTACTGAGCCCGTGCGCGTTCAGCCTCGATGCCGGGCTGACCGCGTTCGACCTGGGCGATGCGGAGGTCAAGCAGGCGGCGATGAACGTCGCCACCCGCACCGTCGTACTCGCGGACGGCGCCAAGTGGGACCGCGCCGCCCTCGCGTACGTCTGCCCCGCCGACCGCCCGGACTTGATCATCACCGACGAGTCCGCCCCCGAAGACCAGCGCACAATCCTGACCCAACGCGGCGTCCTGGTCGAGGTGGCCAGTTGACCGTGTTGATGCCGCGACTCCGTCGCGGCGGGTCATGGGGCTGTAACTCCCGGCCTTCCCTCGTCGCTCCGGTCGCTGTGCTGAATGCCGCGACTCCGTCGCGGCAGGTCATGGGGCTGGAGCTCCCGGTCTTCCCTCGTCGCTCCGGTCGCTTCGCTCCCTCCGCTCCTCAGTCCAGACCGGGAGGCCCCAGGACCGGGCTCCCTCCGCTCCTCAGTCCAGGCCGGGAGGCCCCATGACCGCGACCGACCTGCGACCGCAGGCCGCGCCGCCGCGCGCCGCTCGGGTCGCCACCTGGATGTACTTCGGTCTGAACGGGTTCGCGGTCGGGATGTGGGTCGTGCACATCCCGAGCATCGAGCAGAGGACCGGAATCACCCACAGCACGCTCGGGCTGCTCCTGCTGGTGCTCGGCGGCGCGGCGTTCACCGGCATGCAGGTTGCGGGTCCGCTGGTGGACAAGCTCGGTCAGCGCCGGCTAGTCCCGGCGGCCGGCATTCTGCTCGGCGTCGCGCTCGCCGGACCGGGCCTCGCGACGAACTGGTGGACACTCGGCCTCACGCTGATCCTGATCGGCTTCGGCAACGGTTCAATCGACGTCGGCATGAACGCACAGGCCGTGGTCGTCGAGCGCGGGTACCCGCGACCGATCATGGCCGCCTTCCATGCGATGTGGTCGATCGGCGGCGCGATCGCCGCGATCGTCGGTGCCGCGACGCTGCGGGCCGACGTACCGCCGGAGGTCACGCTCGCGTCGGCCGGCGTGCTGTGCGTCGTCCTGTCGCTCGTCGCCAGCCGGTTCTTGCTGGAGGCAACCGTTCCGCCGGAGGACGACGTCGTCGAGGGCGAGCAGCGGGCGAAGCCGTCGGCCAAGCTGGTCTGGGCTCTGGGCGGACTCGCGTTCGGCCTGATGCTGTCCGAGGGCGTCGCGAACGACTGGGCCGCGCTGCACTTCCGCGACATCCTCGGCACCTCCGTGAGTACGGCGGCCTACGCGTACGGCGCGTTCGCGGTTGCGATGACCGTCGGCCGGTTCCTCACCGACCGGGTCGCGGCCGTGGTCGGTCCGGCAGCGATCGTCCGGTGGGGCGCGGCGATGGCCGCGGTCGGTCTGACGCTGGTGATCGTCGTACCCTGGGTGCCGGTCGCGCTCGTCGGCTGGGCCGTGTTCGGGCTGGGCCTCGCGGGCGGCGTACCGCAGCTGTTCACCGCCGCAGGCAACCTCGACCCGCGGTCGTCCGGCGCGCTGATGGCACGCGTCGTCGGCCTCGGGTACGTCGGACTGCTGGCCGGGCCCGCGCTGATCGGCGGCCTCGCGCACTGGATGCCGCTGAACATCGCGTTCATCCTGCCGGTCGTGCTATGCGTGCTGACGTTCTTCGGCGGGCCTGTGCTCAAGAGCCCGGCAGCCAAGAAGGGCGTCAGCTGAGGGCTTGTTCGAGGTCCGCCCACAGGTCGTCGGGGTGCTCGATGCCGACGGACAGGCGGATCAGGTCCTCGGGGATCGTCGGGACTTCCGCCGGCCAGCGGCGTCGGCGTTCCAGCAAGGACTCGACGCCTCCGAGGCTGGTCGCGTGCAGCCAGAGCTCGGTGCGCTCGCAGACCCGTTGCGCGAGTGCCGCGTCCCCTCCGAGTTCGACGGCGAGGATCGCGCCGAAGCCGGACATCTGGGCGGCCGCGCGTTGGTGCCCGGGATCGCTCGGCAGTCCGGGGTACCGGACGCGGCTGACGCGCGGGTGTTCCAGCAGGCGCTCGGCCAGGAACGCGGCGTTCGACTGGGCGCGCGCGAGGCGGAGGGCGAGGGTGCGCAGACCGCGCAGCGCTAGCCAGGCCTCCATCGGACCCGGGATCGCGCCGAGGCTGCGACGGCGGAGTTCGATCGCGGACCACAGGTCGTCGTCCGCGGTGATGACCGCGCCGAGGATGACGTCCGAGTGGCCGGAGATGAACTTGGTGGCCGAGTGCATCACGACATCCGCGCCCAGCTGGAGCGGCTGCTGGAGCAGGGGAGTGGCGAACGTGTTGTCGACGACGACGATCGCGTCGACCGCGTGCCCGGCTTCGGCAAGTGCCGGGATGTCGGCCACCTCCATCGCGGGGTTGGTCGGTGACTCGATCCACAGCATGGCAGCTCCGTCGAGGACCTGCTTCACGGCCTCGGTGTCCGCGATGTCGACGTGTTCGACCGTCAGCCGGCCGGTCTCGGTCTGCTGATCGAGCAGCCCGACCACGCCGGAGTACGCGTGCTGCGGCGCCACGACCCGCCCGCCGACCGGGACCAGGTCGATCACCGCTGCGGCGGCCGCCATCCCCGACGCGAACGTCAGCCCGCGACCGCCCTCCAGCTCGCCGAGCGTCTCCTCGAGCGCCGACCAGGCGTCGTTGCCGAACCGCCCGTACCCGCGATCGCCGCCCGCGACGTACGTCGAGCTGAACACCGGCGACTCACCGACAGGCGCGTTCGGCACCCGCTCCGGCCGCCCCGCGTGGACGACGACCGTGGAGGGATCGAGCTCAGGAGTCATACCTCGAATTGTCGCTGACGCGATAGGTAGCGGCGGGCAGGGGGATGCCGCCGGAGCGGAGCAGACTCATCGCCTGGCGGGCGAGGGACTTCGCGTCGGTGGTGTCGGGCGTGTCGACCCAGACGCGGACGACGGTCTCGATGATGTTCATCGCGATCCCGGCCGCCAGCGCGCTGGTGAACTCGGCCCTGTTGTCGGCCCGGTTGTTGGTCGGTAGCCGCAGTACCAGCTCGTCGGCGAGGTCGGTGCGGAAGCGCCAGATCAGCTCGTTGAGATGGGCGCTCACCGACGCGGTCTGCGCGGCCAGGTCGAACACGGCCCGCACCCGCCCCGGATTGGTCTCCAGTTGCTCCAGGACGCGCTCGATCACCGCCTGCAGGCCGGCCGTCAGCTCCAGCTCGGGCTGCTCGCGGAACCAGCTGACCGCATCGCCCAGGCAATCCTCGACGAACTCGAGAACCAGCGTCTCCTTGGTCGGGAAGTACCGGTACAGCGTGCTCGGCCCGACCTCGGCCGCCGCCGCGATCTGCTCGACCGTGGTCCGGCCGAAGCCGTTGTCGTTGAACAGCTCGAACGCTTTGTCCGCGATCAGCCGGCGGGTCCGCTCCCGCTTCACCTCGCGCAGTCCCATCAGCACCTCCGCGGGCAGGGTACCGGTTCGCCGACTCGCCGGATGTGGCTTCTCTTTGGTTGACTCAGCCATATGGTAGTCACTACCAAAATCCTTTGGGAGGGTTCATGACCGAGAGCTTCCCCGTCAATCGGCCGGCCGGGTGTCCTTTCGACCCGGCGCAGGAGTACGCCGAGTTCCGCCGTACTCCCGGGCTGGCCAAGGTCTCCACCCCGGCGGGAGTCGACGCGTACGTGGTCAGCCGGTACGACGAGGTCCGCACCCTGCTCCGGGACAGCCGGCTGAGTTCGCGGTCCGCGCCGTCGGACCACGTCGTACCCGGCGCCGATCTGGAGCGGGAAGCCGACTCGGGCTCGATCCTTCATGCGGACGGTGCGGCGCACAAACGGCTGCGGCGGATGCTGGCGACCGAATTCGCGGTGAAGCGGATGGAGGCGATGCGGCCGCGGATCGCCGCGATGATCGACACCCAACTCGACTCGATGCTCGCCACCGGTGGGCCGGTCGATCTGGTGCAGGCGTTCGCGCTGCCGATCCCGTCGCTGGTGATCTGCGAGCTGCTGGGCGTTCCTTATGCGGACCGCGCCGAGTTCCAGGAGCGGAGCGCGACGCTGGTGCGCGTCGACGGCGATCGGGACGAGATCATGCGGGTCAGCGACGCGCTCAACCAGTACATGGTCGGGCTGGTCCTGGCGAAGCAATCGTCGCCGGCGGACGATCTGCTGTCGCGGCTCATCACCCGTGGCGAGCAGCTCGGCGAGCCGCTGAGCCTGCCGGAGCTGGTGTCGATCGGGATCACGCTGCTGATCGCGGGGCACGAGACGACGGCGAACATGATGGCTCTCAGCACGCTCGCGTTGCTGCGGAACCCAGCCGAGCTCGCCGCGCTGCGGGCCGATCCCACGCTGGCGCCCGCCGCGGTCGAGGAGCTGCTTCGGTACCTGTCTGTCGTCCAGTTCGGGCTGTTCCGGCACGTCACGGACGACCTGCCGGTCGGGGGCGCAACCCTGCAGGCAGGTGACTACCTGGTCGCTGCGCTGTCCTCAGCGAACCGGGACTCGCGGGTGTTCCCGGATCCCGACCGGCTGGATCTGCGGCGGTCGGCCGGGGCACACGTCGCGTTCGGGTTCGGGCCGCACCAATGCCTCGGCCAGCAGTTGGCGCGGGTCGAGCTGCAGGAGGTCTTCACCCGGCTGTACGCGCGCATCCCGACGCTGCGACTCGCCGTACCGTTCGAGGAAATCGAGTACCGGGACAACACGCTCGTGTACGGAGTGACAGCGTTGCCAGTCACCTGGGACTGAGCCGGACACCGGCCGCTACGGAGTGCGATCTGAAGGGGTCTTAACCGAACCCTGGTCGGAACCTGATCCTCGGGCCGCTACAGTCGAGCCGGTGAGTGAGTACTCGAGCGAACAACAGCGCAAGCCCCGCGTCGCCGTCGTTTTCGGTGGCCGGTCGAGCGAGCACGCCATCTCCTGCGTCACCGCGGCCAACGTCCTGCAGGTGATCGACCGGGACAAGTACGACGTGGTCCCGATCGGGATCAGCACCAGCGGCCACTGGGTGCTGGAGAGCGGCGATCCCGAGCGGCTGTCGATCACCGACGGCAAGCTCCCCGAGGTCGACGTGACCGCGATGCCGGTGCTGTTCGGCGCGAACCGCGAGCTCGTGATCAGCGAGCCCGAGCAGGTCCCGAGCACCCTCGGCCAGGTCGACGTGGTCTTCCCGCTGCTGCACGGCCCGTGGGGCGAGGACGGCACGATCCAGGGCCTGCTCGAGATGTCCGACATCCGGTACGTCGGCTCCGGCGTACTCGCCAGCGCCGTCGGCATGGACAAGCACTACATGAAGGTCGTCTTCCAGGCCGCCGGCCTCGAGGTCACGCCGTACGTCGTGATCCGCGACCGCGACTGGATGCGCGACCCGGAGGCCTGCCGCGAGGCGGTCGACGCTCTCGGCTACCCGGTGTTCGTGAAGCCGTGCCGCGGCGGTTCGAGCCTCGGGATCAGTAAGGTGAACAGCCTCGACGAGCTCGACGAAGCCGTCGCGGTGGCCCGCGCCCACGACCCGAAGGTGATCGTCGAGGCCTCCGCGAAGAACCCGCGTGAGATCGAGGTCGGCGTACTCGGCGGCCTGAACGGCGCCAAGCCCGACGTCAGCGTCTGCGGCGAGATCGCGGTCTCCGGCGGCGGCCACGACTTCTACGACTTCGAGACCAAGTACCTGCCCGAGGGCGAGGAGTACACCGCGCTCTCGGTCCCGGCCGAGCTCCCCGAGGAGATCGCCGCCGAAGTCCGCGCCAAGGCCCTGATCGCCTTCGACGCCATCGACGCCGAGGGCCTGGCCCGCGTCGACTTCTTCCTCGACGCCGACAACCGCGTGATCATCAACGAGATCAACACCATGCCGGGCTTCACCCCGACCAGCATGTTCCCCCGCCTGTGGGCGGCCTCCGGCAAGGACTATGCAGCCCTCGTCGAACACCTCCTCTCCCTAGCCATGACCCGCCCCACCGGCCTCCGCTAACCCACCAGCGCTAGACGCCCCGGGCTGGTCCGCTCCACCCGCCCGGGCCGCGCATCCGCTCCATCCGCCCAGGCCGCGCATCCGCTCAATCCGCCCAGGCGAGTCCGCTCCGCCCGCCCGGGCCGGGTCCTCTCCGCACTCTCGGCGGGTCGTCGGTCATAGGCGGCTTGCTCGGGAGCGGAGGTAGCGCTGTTGGGGGAAGCTGGTTGCCCGGCTCGCGGCCTCCTCGTAGGCGACGCGAGCACCGGCTGCATCACCCGACATCTCGAGCAGATGTGCCCGGACCGCCGCCAACCGGTGGTCCTTCGCGAGATGGTCGTCGTTCTCGATCGAGCTCAGCAGTGCGAGCCCCTCGTCCGGGCCGCGTGCCATCGCGACGGCGACCACGTGGTTGAGGGCAACCATCGGGTTGTCCGTCAGCTGGAGCAGCACCTCATACAGCGCGACGATCTGCGGCCAATCAGTCTCCTCTGCACTCGGTGACTCGTCGTGAACGGCAGCAATCGCCGCCTGCAGCTGGTACGGCCCGACCGGCCCTCGCGGCAACGTCGCCGTGATCAGCTCAACGCCCTCCCGGATCAGCTCCGGAATCCACAGCGACCGGTCCTGCTCCGCCATCGGCACAAGCTCACCAAGCGCCCCGGTCCGCGCCGGCCGACGCGCATCGGTCAACAGCATCAACGCCAGCAACCCCGCCACCTCGGTGTCGTCAGGCAGCAACCGATGCAGCATCCGCGCCAACCGGATCCCCTCGGCCGCGAGCTCCACCCGCTGCAGGCTCGGTCCCGTCGTACTCGCATAGCCCTCGTTGAAGATCAGGTACACAACCTTCAGCACCGCGCCCAGCCGCTCCTCGCGATCAGCCGGCAGCGTGAACCGCGCCCCGCTCTCCTTGATGCTCGCCTTCGCCCGGGTGATCCGCCGCGTCATGGTTGCCTCCGGCACCAGGAACGCCCGGGCGATCTCCGCCGTCGTCAGACCACCGACCGCCCGCAGCGTCAACGCGATCTGCGACGCCGGCGACAACGACGGATGACAACACAGGAACAACAGCACGAGCGTGTCGTCCGCACCCCTGACCAGCTCACCGGCCGGCTCACCCAGCGGCGCCCACTGCGCCACCCGGTCCTCCCGCCGCTGACGAGCCTGCTCCCGCCTGAGCAGGTCCGTCAGCCGGCGGGAAGCCACCGTGATCAACCACCCGCGAGGACTGTCCGGCACGCCATCCACCGGCCACTGCTCCGCCGCGGCAAGCAGCGCCTCCTGCACCGCGTCCTCAGCCGTGTCGAAGTGCCCGTACCGCCGCACCAACGCCCCCAGCACCTGCGGCGCCAACTCCCGCAGCAACTCCCCAAGCGCGACGGTCATCCCGATCACTCCACCAGTTCGTCCTGGCCTTCGACGATCGGCCGGATGTCGGCGTACGCCGTCGCGCGCAGGAACTCCGGCGCCGGCGTATCGGCGAGCCGGGCCGCGATCTCGGTCGCCCGATCGAACGACTCGCACTCCACGATCCAGTATCCGGCGAGCACCTCCTGGGTCTCCGCATACGGACCGTCCGTCACCACGGACTGCCCGTCTTTAGACCCGAACCGCCGGGTCAGCACCGGCGCCGCCAGCGCCCGTGTCTCGACCAGCTCACCCGACTCGACCAGCTCGTTGTTGAACTTCTGCATGAACGCGCCCATCGCCGCAAAGTCCTCAGGCGTCCACGCAGGCTTCCCGGTGTCCTTCCCGGCCATCCCGTCATAGTCCTGCTGCGACGCATACGTCAGGATCATGTACTTCACAGCTAGCTCCCATCGTCCGGACGCCCACCGCAGGCGCCTCCACCCGAGACGTCGCCCCGGCGGCCTCGAACCGGACACCACCTGCAGACGATTTTCGATCTCGCCAGGGAGTATGCACTCGTCAGGTACAGGGCGTGACGAGTTTGTCGTGGCTGTGGATAGCGTCGGACACGTCGGTGAGCGCGTTGGCCTCGGGGGAGTACTTCGAGGGGACTGCCATCTCGAGATAGAGCTCCCGGCCGATAGTGGTGAAGATGACGCCGTTCTTCACCTGCTTGGCGAACCAGCCGACCCCGTTGACCTGGAAGCACTGCGACTGGGCCTCGGCCATACCGGCTGGAGGCGCGACGCCGCATGTCACCTCGATGGGCGGGTCGCCGTACGCCGTGGTCAACGGGCTCTCGGGCGACGTCTTCCGCGGCTTCTGATCGAGAACCTTCGCTGGCATCGCCTGGATGAGCTGCGTGCAGGCGGCGGCGACGCCGGGCGCGGGGGAGGGGACCGGCACGGGCGTCGGACCCGGGCTGCACCCGGCGAGCACGATCACCGCGAGTGCGGCCAGAAAGATTTTGGGCATGACGAAAACAGACGAGTCCCCGGGTGGATGGCTCAGATGTGGACGACGGGACAGGTCAGCGTACGTGTGATGCCAGGAACGTTCTGGACCCGGGCAACCACCAGCTTGCCCAGTTCGTCGACGTTGCGGGCTTCCGCGCGGACGATCACGTCGTACGGACCGGTGACGTCCTCGGCCAGGGTGACGCCCTGGACCTCGGCGATCTGTGCGGCGACGTCGGCCGCGCGGCCGACCTCGGTCTGGATCAGGATGTAGGCCTGGACCACCACGTCGTTCTCCACTCAGTCGTCCTCAGCTGGCTCCGGCCGCCTGCGGACACCGCTGTGCAGCGGTACTGCGAGACAGCCGGGCGTACTCATAGTTGCCCGGTCACGGTACCGCCTAGACTCCGGTCAGCGATATGGGAGGTCTGCTGACGTGACAGAGACGTTGGGGAGCACGGGTGAGTTCGGCCTGATCGCGGCCGTCACCAAAGGGCTGTCCACAGGTGAGGACGTCCTGGTCGGTCCAGGTGACGACGCGGCCGTGATGGCGGTGCCGGACGGCCGCATGGTGATCACGACCGACCTGCTGGTGGAGGGACGCCACTTCCGCCAGGACTGGTCGTCTGCGTACGACGTGGGCCGCAAGGCCGCCGCGCAGAACCTCGCCGACGTAGTGGCGATGGGTGCGCGGCCGACTGCCCTGGTGGTCGGCTTCGGCGGTCCCGCCGACCTGCCGACTGCCTGGGCGCTGGAGCTCAACCAGGGCCTCGTCGACGAGTGCGAACTGGTCGAGGCGAGCATCGTCGGCGGCGACACGGTCCAGTCGGACAAGATCGTCGTGTCGGTCACCGCGTTCGGTTCCCTGGACGGTCGTCCGCCGGTACTGCGGTCAGGCGCCCGCCCTGGCGACGAGGTCGCGTACGTGGGCCGGCTGGGTTGGGCCGAGGCGGGCTGGGCCGTTCTGGCCCGCGGGTTCCGCTCACCACGGGCTGTCGTCGAAGCGCATCGCCGCCCGCAACCGCCGTACGCCGAAGGTCCGCGCGCCGCGCTCGCCGGTGCCTCCTCGCTGTGTGATGTGAGCGACGGACTGCTCTCCGACCTCGGTCACATCGCCGCTGCGAGCCAGGTGATCATCGACGTACACACGAAGGCGCTGACCGTGCCTGAGCCGCTGCAGGCGGTCGCTGCAGCGACCGGTGTGGACTCGCTGAAGTTCGTGCTGACCGGCGGCGAGGACCACGCCCTGGTCGGCACGTTCGAGCCGGCCGACGTGCCCGAGGGCTGGACCGTCATCGGGTCGGTTGCTGAGGGCAACGAGGAACGCCCGGCCGGGACCGTCACGGTGGACGGCTCGCCGTATGCTGACGAGACAGGCCACGCCCACTTCAGGAGTTGAGATGCCGGTCGGGAGTGCACCGCCCAGAGTGCTGACGATCGCCGGGTCCGACTCCGGCGGCGGAGCCGGGATCCAGGCGGACCTCAAGGCGATGCTCGCGAACGGCGTGCACGGCATGAGCGTGCTGACCGCGATCACCGCACAGAACAGCCTCGGCGTCCAGGGCGCCTGGGAGCTGCCGGAGGAACAGGTGCGTGCCCAGTTCCACAGCGTCGTCGACGACATCGGTGTCGACGCGGTGAAGACCGGCATGCTCGCCTCCGAGTCGATGGTGCGGGTCGTTGCCTCGCTGCTGCGCACACTGCCGGAGGGCGTGCCGATCGTCGTCGACCCGGTCTCGGTGTCGAAGCACGGGGACGCGCTGCTGGCAGCTGACGCGATGGACGCCGTACGCTCCGAGATCGTTCCGCTGGCCACCGTCCTCACTCCGAACCTCACCGAGCTCGGACCGGTCGCCGGTGTCGAGCTGGAAACCATTGAGGACCGCGAGCTGGCGGCAAAGCTGCTGCTGGACGCAGGTGCTCGCTGGGTGCTGGTGAAGGGCGGCCACGACGTGGGTACGGCGGCAGTGGACGTGCTGCACGGCCCAGGGATGCGGCGTTCGTACAGCGCGGTCCGCGCCGACAACAGGCACACGCACGGCACCGGATGCACGCTGGCGAGCACCATCGCGTCGTACCTGGCACGTGGGTACGACGTACCGAGCGCGGTTGGTGCTGCGAAGGAGTACGTGACCGGAGCGATCGCAGCCGGGTTCGCACTCGGTGGCGGGATCGGTCCGGTCGATCATGCGTGGAGATTTCGAGGGAGAAGCAGTTGACCAAGCAGCAGCCCCCGGTCGACGGGTACTGCGAGCAGTGCGGCTTCAACTACGACACCGGTGATCTGCAGGGCACTGTGACCCTGCTGATCCGGCAGTCGGCGGACTGCAGCATGGCGCTCACGAAAGCCGCGGCCGGTCCGGACGCGAGCGTGGTGCGCCTGCGACCGGAGCCAGAGGTGTGGTCCGCGATCGAGTACGCGTGCCACGTGCGCGACGTACTCGAGGTGCAGCGGCTGCGGATCGCGCAGTGCCTGGCGGAGGACCGGCCGGTGTACGCGCCGATGGACCGGACCGGTCGGGTGAAGCAGGAGAAATACGAGAACCAGGACCCGATGGAGGTGGCGGCCGCGCTGGTGCGGAACGCCAAGGACTTCGGTGCGGCTGCGCGGGTACTGCGGCCGCAGGAGCTGGGGAAGCTGGGGCTGTACAACTACCCGATGCGGGCGCCGCGCACGCTGGGCTGGATCATCCGCCACACCGCCCACGAGATCCAGCACCACCGGCACGACATCGTCGAGATCCTGGCGAAGGTGGAGCCTCCGATCGTCCCCAAGCCGAAGGTCGAAGAGGTCGAAGGGGCTGAAGAAGTCGCTGAGGTCGCTGAAAGGGCTGTGGTCGAAGAGGTAGTCGACTAGCGCTGCGCCACCCACGCGGCGATCGCAGGCTCGGTGGTGAGCTGGTCGAGCGCCAGGGCGGCCGCGCCGCGGAGCGGACCGTCGGGCAGGGTCGCAGGCAGCACCGGCGGGGGAGACCCGCGGTGGAACGTCATCAGCCCACCCTCGTAGGCCTCCTTGAACGTGCGCTCAGCAGCCGCTCGCAGTGGGATCGCCAGCCCTCCGATGGTGATCACATCCGGGTCATGCGCATTGACGAGACCGGCGATACCGCTACCCAGCGCTGACACCACTTTGGTCACTGCAGCGCGCGCATTCCGGTCGGTGCGCCGCAGTACCTCCTCGGTGTAGGCATACGGGTCGTCCGGTCGCCCCTGCTTCAGGTGCCGCGCCAGCGCGCGACCGTCGATCTCCAGGTCCCAGCACCCGCGAGCCCCGCACGGACACGCCCGGGATCGGTCGCCGAAGGGCATATGCCCGTACTCACCACCTGCACCAGACGCACCCTGCGCCGGTACGCCGTCGATCAGCAGCGTCCCGCCGATGCCGACCTCGATGATGAGGTGCAGCGCCGTACCAGCTCCCGCTGCAGCGCCCGTTCGTGCCTCTGCCACCCCACTCAGGGTCGCGTCGTTGCCGGCCAGCAGCGGCAGACCGGTGCCCTCGGTCACGGTCTCCAGATCCAGCTCGGCCCACTCCAGCGTCGGGGCCTGCATCAGGTGGTTGTCGCGGATGGTTCCTGGTACGGCGAGGCTCACCATCCGCAGCCGGTCGCCGTACTGCTGCCGAGCCTGCTCCACGTGGCGCCGCAGGTTGTTCAGCACGACCTGCGGGCGTCTGCTCCGGTGACGCCGGTACTCCGGATCCTGCAGCGACCCGTCGAGCGTCACGATCGCACTCCGCCAACTGCTCTGCCGCAGGTCGAGCGCGAGCACCACAGGTCCTTGCGGATGCGCCCGCAGCAATGTGGTCGGCCGGCCGCGCCCCTGGCTGGGCGCTGGTACTTCGGTCACCAGGTGCACGTCGCGTAGCCGAGCCGTCACCTCTGTCGCCGAACCCGTGCTCAATCGCAGCGTCCGCGCGACCGCGGCCCGGGTGATCCCGGGCTGACGGGTGAGTTGGGTCAGCACGTCCGAAGCCGTCTGCCACTGTCCCCGGCGCACAGGATTCATAGCTGCCTTTCGTTCTGTCCCCGGATCAGTTTATGCTCGTGGGACGAGTTTAATAGGGAGGAAGGTCATGGAGATCCGGGACATCCGCGCCGTCCTGTTCGACATGGACGGCACCCTGGTCGATTCCGACGCGGTCGTCGACCGGAGCTGGAGCCGCTGGGCGACGGAGTACGGCGTACCCGTCGCCGACGTGCTCGCGATCGCGCACGGGAGCCCCGCGGAGGCGACCATCACGCGGATGCGCCCTGACCTCTCGCCGGCTGAGCGTGTGGCCGCGGTCGCACGAGTGCTGGATATCGAGTGCGACGACGTGTCCGATGTCGTTGCCACGCCCGGCGCGCTCGAGCTGACCGCGCTGCTGGATCAGATGGGTCTGCCGTGGGCGGTCTACACGAGCGCCTCGACCCGGTTGGCCAAGGTCCGGCTGGGCGCGGTCGGGATCTCGCCGTCGATTCTCGTGACGCTCGACGACGTGGAGCGCGGCAAGCCGGACCCCGAGGGGTACCTGCGGGCCGCCGAGCTGCTCGGCGTACCAGCTGTGCAGTGCTTGGTCGTCGAGGACACCGTGGTCGGCCTGACGGCGGGGCGGGCTTCTGGTGCGCTGACTGCTGGGCTGAAGGGCATCGCCGCCGACATCGAATTGGCTGACCTGCACCAGCTCGGCAGGCTGTTCAAAGGCTCGGAATGACCGCGGCGACGGAGGCACCCGTCGACTCCGGAGCTCGCGGTGACGAGGTTCGGATCGGCATCGCGCTGTCGGCGATGGGGTTCGTACTGGCCGGTCTCGGCGCGTGCGTCGCCATCCTCGCCCGCGACCTGGATGAACCACCGGGCCGACTGGCGCTGTTGTCGTCAGGCTTTGCAGTCGGTCTGCTGGTCGTTGCGCTCATCGGACCGCGATTGCTGCGCTCGTGGTCGATCCCGACGGCGATGGCGTTCGGCTCAGTCGTCTGCGCGTTCGGCGCGGTCCTGATCGCAGTAGCCCCGGTGTACGCCGGTGTCATCGCAGGCACGCTGTGTGTCGGACTGGGTGGAGCGATGCTCACTTTGGTCGCACCACTGATGCTCAACGGACCAACAGCCGCAGTGCGACTGAGCCGCGTCAACGCCGTCGCCAGCGGGACAGGCATCCTGGCACCGCTCGCCATCGGCGCCCTCGACGGCCTCGGTCCCAGTGGGCGACTGGCCATGCTCGCCGCCGCGCCACCCCTGGTCCTCCTCGCCGTTCTGACCCGCCGCTTGCGCCCGGTCAGGCCTGCGGCTGTTCGACGCACTGACCCGCCGTTCCGACAGGCGGGTGGGCGGGAGGAGCAGCCGGTCGCGGTGCTGATCGATTCTGCGCCGGCAGTGGGGCTGGGGCGGAAGTGGCGGGGGCGGGTGGGGCGTCAGGTCGTCATGGATGTGGGGATCGGATGGCTGCGGGTCGTGCTGTCGGTCTCGGTCGAGTTCTGTTTCGTGGTGTGGGCCGTGGCGCGGTTGGTGGCCACCGGGTTGCCGACGGCAACGGCGGCTTTGCTCGGAAGTGCGTTCCCGATCGGGATGGCGGCCGGGCGAGCGATCGGCCCGATCCGCTGGCGCGGTTGGTCGCCCGTACTGCCCTCGGGTGCGTTCGCCGCCTGCGGCACCTTGATGGTGAGCCTGTTCGACACCCCGGCGATCGTCGCCCTCGGCCTGGTCGTGGCCGGTCTCGGCGTCGCCCCGCTCTATCCGGTCACCCTCGCCGCCCTGGTCGCCACGCCGGGCCTCAGCTCTGCCCGCCTCTCCGCGGTCGGCGCACTAGCCTCCGGTACGGCGATCCTGCTCGCGCCGGCGATCCTCGCCGTCCTGGCACGAGCCGTTGATCTGCGTACGGCGTACTTGGTGACGCTTCCGATGATCGCCATCCTTTTTCTGCTCAGCCGTCGATCCGGCCGGACCGCGTTCGTGTAGAGGGTGAAACGACCCGATCGACGAATGAGGTGACGTGATGTCCGAACCGACGATTCTGCTGGACGGTCTGGGGATGCCCGAGTCGGCCCGGTGGCACGACGGGCGGCTGTGGTTCTGCAACTGGATCGAGCAACAGGTGGTCGCCGTCGACGCCGACGGCAAAGCGGAGTACTTCTCGGTGCCGGTCGAACAGCTCATGGGCTGGTCGATCGACTGGCTCGCCGACGGCCGGTTGCTGACCACCGGTGAGAAGTTGCGGCGCTACGAGCCCGACGGATCGATCACAGTCCTGGCCGAGCAGAAGGCCAACGAGCTCGTCCTGGACGCGCACGACAACATCTATCTCAACGGCGCTGACTTCAACTTCGCCGGCGGCGAGGCGCCGAAACCCGGCTACATCAAACTGGTGACGCCTGACGGACACGTCCGCCAGGTCGCCGACGAGATCCAGTTCCCGAACGGCATGGTGCTCACGGACGACGGCCGGACCCTGGTGATTTCGGAGTCGTTCGCGGGCCGCCTGACCGCGTTCGACGTCGAGCCGGACGGCGGGTTGTCCAACCGCCGCGTGTTCGCCGATAACCTCGGACCGGACGGCATCTGCCTCGACGCCGAGGGCGCGATCTGGGTCCAGACCGGCGGCAACGGCGTCGTCCGCGTCACCGAGGGTGGCGAGATCCTCCAGCACATCGACCTCCCCGAGAACCGCGCGCCGTTCTCCCTGACCCTGGCCGACTTCAACGGGCCGACCCTCTGCATCCTCACCTCGGAGTGGCACGCGGACGACAGCATCACCGACAACCTCGACCGGCTGAGGAACGGCCCGCCCACCGGCAGCATCCTCACCGTCCCCGTCAGCGTCGGTCGATAAGATCCTCTGCATGGAGTGCTTCGCCGCCGGGCGTATTCGGCACTGACACCGGCCCGCCGCTGCCGCACGCGCGGCGCGCCGGTGACGCCTGCCCGGATTCCACCTTCGTTGTGAGAGGCACACTCCATGCAGATCCGTTCGTACGTCGACGCTGACCTGGCCCGGCTCATCGACCTGACCATTGACACCTTCGGGCCGTTCTTCGAAGAGTCGTTCCGCCCACTGGTCGGCGAGACCATCTTCAAGCACCAGCACGGGGACTGGCGGAGCGACTACCACCAGGAGGTTGCCGGGTTGCACGACCCGGCGCAGCACAAGTACGTCGCGATCGCCGAGGAGAACGGCGTACTCCTCGGGTACGTCGCCTGGAACGTCGAACCGGATCGTTCGAAAGGTACGGTCGCGCTGCTGGCGGTCTCGGCGCCGTACCGGCGGTCGAACGCCGGGACCGCGTTGTGCGAGCACGCGTTCGAGGCGATGCGCGCCGAGCAAGCGGAGTACGTCGAGATCGGCACCGGTGGCGACGACTTCCACGCGCCCGCCCGTGCGTTCTACGAGAGTCTCGGCTGCGTGAAACTCCCGGTCGCGGTGTACTTCCGCGAGCTCTAGACCCGCCTGTCGATGAGGCGCGTGAGCTAGGGCGTTTGATCATGCTCCGGCCCGTGGACGAACATCCTGGGCCGGAGCATGATGAACAGATCAAGGCTGGGGGCTCAGAACGTCTTGAGGGGGAGCTGTGACCATGGACGACGTGCGGTCGAACGACGGACCGTATCAGGACGACCCGGACGAGATGTCCCAAGAAGAGCAGGCCCGCTTGCTCACCGAACCGAGCTTCGATCATCGGCTCGACAACGAATCCGAACTGCTGGACGAGGAGTTCGGCCCACCTGAACGCGGCGGGTACGGGCGCCCGCCGGCCGACGCGGAGTACAGCGGGAGCGCCGGCTCATGAGCGGCATCGAGGACATGATCAACCAGGCCGAACTCGACCTCGGCCTCGGCGAGCCGAACAAGATTCAGAAGTGGTACCGCGACAAGAACGGCTCAGCTTTCAGCGGCAACTTCCCGTGGTGTGACGCCTCCATCACGTACTGGGCGTGGCATTCGGGCAACCAGAACGCGGTCACGTACGGCGGGTACTACGCGCTGACCACGGCCCACGCGCACGCGTTCAAGAACCACAGCCAGTGGCACAAGGACGTCGCCGGCATCCAGCGCGGTGACATCGTGTTCTTCGACTGGGGCGGCACCGACCTCAAAGCGAAGATCGACCACGTCGGCCTCGTTACCGGCGTCAGCGGCTCGAACATCTATACCATCGAGGGCAACTTCGACGACAAGTGCGACCGCCACACCCGCCGGTCGGACGTGATCGCCGGCTACGGCCGCCCGTCGTACGTCCACTCGACCGAACCACGCACCGGCTTCGTCACCTTCCCGGGCAAGTCGTTCTTCGTGATGGGCCGCAAGAGCCCGATCATCGCGGCAATGCACGCGCGGTTGGTCGCGGTCGACTGCGACAGATACGAAACCCAGACAAACAAGGACACCTGGGGCACCGGCGACCTCAAGTCGTACTCAGCCTGGCAACAAAAACTAGGCTTCCACGGCTCAGTCACCCAACCCGGCAGCGACGCCGACGGAATCCCCGGCGCCGAAACCTGGGACAAACTGAAGGTCCCCCGCACCTGAATTCGGATCCCGGCGTGACGCTTGCTCCGCTGAGGTGAGCCCGTCGCTGCTCTTCAGCGACGGACTCACCTCAGGCACGCTTGCTGACGGGTCCGACTGCCGTCCGCAAGCGCGTTGCCGACGGGTCCGGCTGCCGTCCGAACGCGATTTGCTGACGGGTGTCGACCGGACGCGATGCAGGCGTCCAGGCCGATCGGCCGGCGGGGTCAGACCCGGCGGGGTTAGACCCGGGTTGACGCCGAGCTGCCCGCATGAGCCGAGCCGTCGCGCCTACACCGCGCCCACACAGCGCGCACCGGACTGGTCGCTCGTGCCTGATGAAGACCCGCTCCGGGCTACCGTGCGTGGAGCGGCTCCGGTGGCAAGTCGTGACACCACCAGGTCGCGCCCGGGACGATACCGAGCCACCGCACGGGCCGTCAGCACGCCACGGTCCTCGCGTCTGACCACGCCGACGGTGCAGTCGTCGTGCTGGACGAGGAATGATGACCTGCGCCAGCCACCGTCCCTGGAGCGAGTCCGTCGGCAAGACCGTCGACAGCACGAGGGCAGGGACGACGACAAGCGACGGCACGAGTCGCCCGCCCACCGCGCTGGTCGCCTCACCTCTGCTGTGAACCCGGGCCAGCAGACGTGCCTGGACCGAGTCCGTCGGCTCGACCGTCGGGCCACACCGGGTCAGACCCGGCAAGCCGACCCGCACCCACGACGGCAACTTGCAGGGTCGCCGAGCAACCGCAAGGGCTAACGAGCCCACCACACCGGTCCCTCACGCCTGATGAAGACCCGCCCAGCTCTCTCCCTGGAGCGCGTCTGTCCGCACGATCGTCGGCGACCCGGGTCAGATCGGGTCAGCCCGGGCCGGATCGGGCCGGATCGGGCCGGACCGGGCCGGACCGGGCCGGACCGGGCCGGACCGGGCCACACCGAGCCACACCGGGTCTGACCGGGCCAGGCCGGGCAAGCCGACCTGCACCGACGACGGGAACGTGCAGGGTCGCCGAGCAACCGCGCGGGCTAACGTGTCACCGCGGTGATTCCTTACGCCTGATGAAGACCCGCCGCAGCTCTCCCCCGGAGAGCGTCCGTCCGCAAGATCGGCGACGACGCCGGGTCAGACCCGGGTCGAGCCGAGCAAACCTGTCGGCTGGCCCCTCACCAAACCGTTTGCAGTGCACGACGGTTGCCGAGCTGGGCGATCGGTTCCGCCCGCGTCGGTGTTGGTTGTCAGGGGATGGGCTGACGGCTTCGCGCGGGATCGACGCCGGACTCCAGCGGAGCCTCGGGCTGGGGATCCCTGATTGGGATCTGGGTAGAGGCGGTCAGTCGGTCGGTCGGCGGCGTGGTTGTCTCGCCCCAGATCGCTTGGTATGCCGCCTCGCGAAACGCGGCCGTCGACCCCTCGTCATCACTGCTCTCACCTGCAGTGCGCTTCTTGGCCGACTGGCCTCGCTGAAGCAGTTCACGCCCCAGGGCAGATCGCCGGATCACCGACGCAACAGCGGCCCTCGCCACAGAACGCTCGGTCGACGGCTGTTCTGCGCGCATGCGGTCGTTGGTCGCCTGCCCGCTGGGCAGGTGGTCAGGGGATGGCTCGGGTGGGGTGCTGTCGTGTGGTGCCGACCTGGATGGGGATTGGTCGGTGGAGGTGGCGTGGGTGTGGGTTTGATTGGCTTGGCCGTGGTGTGGCGAGGTGTTGGCCGAAGAGTTGTCATTGGGCGTGGATGAGTGACGCGCGGCATGAGGTTGTGCCGGGGCGCTCAGGGGTGTGGAGCTTGGTCTTTGGTGGGGTGGAGGGTCGGCCCAGGTGGGACGGGATACGTGGACTTCGCCGTTGGTGATGGTGATGGTCCAGTCGCCTGCGTGGAGGTCGATGTGGTGTCGGCGGCAGAGCAGGACGAGATTTGAGATCTTGGTTTCGCCGCCGTCGATCCAGGAGATGAGGTGGTGTGCGTCGCACTGGATCGGTGGGGCGCCGCACACTACGCAGCCGCGGTCGCGGGTGTTGAGGGCGCGGCGCATGGCGCGCGTCACCAGGCGCTCGGAACGTCCGACGTCTAGCGGTTCGGAATTCGTCCCGAGGACCAGGGGGATGATCTTCGCATCGCATGCGAGGCGCCGGATCGCGGCCGCCGACAAGCCGTCGCCGTACACGGTTTCGCCGATCGCGTCCGCGGCGGCCGACTTCAGGTCCTGCAGGTCGATGGTCACGGTGATGTTCGCCTTCGCGCCGAAACCCGGCACATCGCCGCCTCCGTCGGACCCACTGCCGACGCCTGCACCGTTGAGCGTCACAGCGCTTGCATCGCGCGTGGCGCCTCCAACAGCTTCCTCTTGTTCCGCCCCGCCTTCCCCCGCGCTGCTGGGGCGGTTCGCGTCACTCGCGTCATTCGTGTCGGTGTTGTGGGCCGTGCGGTTCGCGTTGCTGGTGTCGTTGCTGCTGCTCGGGCGGTTGGCGTCGCTCGTGTCGGTGTTGTGGGCCGTGCGGTTCGCGTTGCTGGTGTCGGTGCTGCCGCTCGGGCGGTTCGCGTCACTCGTGTTCGTCCTGCCGCCCGTGCGGGTTCCAATGTCTGTGCTCATCAAGCCGCGAGGTCCGATCGCGTCGCTCGTGCTGGATGCACTCGGCGTACGCGGTGGGTGGTGTCGGTCTGCTGACGATGAGGGTGTGGGGGCGGGGCGGGGGGTGCGTGGGGTGGGGGTGCCTGCGTCTAGGGCTGTGGCGGCGATGGTGAGGGTGGTGGTTAGGGCGTCGGCTTGGCGCTTTTCGCGGGAGCGGGGGTCTGGTTCGCCGTCGAGGGTTTTGTGGGGGCGGGCGCCGGCGTGGATGAGGGTGCGGAGGAGTTCGGCGTTCTCGTTGGCGAGATAGCCGCGGAACTTCACGCCTCGGTCGGCGCTCGACAGGGTGAGCGTTTCGCGTGCGTAGGCCTTGTGTTCTTCGGGTTCTGGTCCATCTGTGTCGAGGACGTCTCGGATGCGTTGTCCGGCTTTGCGTAGCTCCCACGGGGATAGGTGGCGTGCGAGGCCGATCAGTTCGCGTTCGGCCACGGCGACATCGTCGGCTGGGACCTTTGACGGGACCTGGTCGAGCGCCGACACGATCGCTTCCGCCTGCGCGGGACGCAGTACGACCTCTGTGGCTTCGTCGGTGTCGCCGTCTGCGGAATCAGGGTCGGCGTGGGGATCGGGGAGGGCGGCCGATACGGCGTCGTACTTAGGGAGGGAGCGGGCCAGGCGTACGTCGCGGAGGGCGCGGGAGCGGTCCAGGCGGTAGCGGAACTCGAGCAGTTGTGCGGTGTTGTGTGCGCCGATCTCCTGCGCGTGCTCGAGCACGTCCATCCGGGCGATCAGCTGGAGACGGTACGTTTCGCGGCGAGCGAGGTCAGCGTCCAGCCGGTCGAGAGTCGACAGCAATTCTGCGCCGCTCATCGACCATGCCGGTCGCTCGCCCAACAGTTCCATGCCGATGACTCTAGACACGGCCACCGACAGTTCTCAAACCCGAAAAGCCCTTTATTTCAAGGGAGTTCAGTTATCCACAGATTTCAATCTGTGGATAACTTTGCTGTTGTTGCTAAGGGCAACGAAGCTAGGGCTTGGCGTACTTGCCGACCATGCGGACCAGGGTGTCCGGAGGGATGACCTTGACGTGTGGGGCGAGGTTGTTGACGACGGACAGGACGTTGTCGACGGACTTGCTCCAGGCGTGCCAGACGACGATCGAGTAGCCGGCGGTCGAGTGCGGGTTGCGGGTCGCGGCATTGAGTTCGGCGGTGACGGATGCCTCGTCGGCGCCGTCGAGGCCGTCCCACAGCATGGTGCGTGCCGAAATGACCGGCTTGCCTTCGGCCCAGGCGACCTTTCCCTTGAGGCCGTCGTACCGGGAGTACTCGAGGTAGATCAGGCCGTCGATCTCGCGGCGCATGAGGTACGACGACCAGAGGCGGGTGTTCTCGAACGCGTCGAAGTCGATGATCTGGGCAACCGACAGGTCAGCTCGGCCCATCGCTTTGGCCAAAGACGCGGTGTGCTTCTCTAGGGCGGCGGTGGGGTAGCGGCTGGGGTACATGTAGCCGCCGCCGGAGGGGCCGACGACCCAGCGGTCGGTCTTGGACTGTTCGTAGAACCAGCGCATGACCGATGGGGCCAGGTCGATCAGCGAGGGGGAGATGCCCCAGCCGAGGTCCACCTCACCGCGGCGGGGGCTGCCGAACCAGCGCGGGTCGGTCGGGAAGTCGCCGAGTGCCCATTGGACGTTGTCGCCGTCGGTGATCAGGAAGCTCACGTAGTGGGCGTTGGGGTCCGGGGCTGGTTCGAGGGCCCTCCCCCCACCCCCTCCGCTCTGTGGTCCGTTCGTCGGTTGAGCGGTGGACGGCGCTGGGCGTAGGGCGGGGTCGAACGCGCGGCCTTGTTGCTGCAGGTGGTCCTCTTGGATTCCTGACAGCACGGACAGGTTGCGTGCGTGGTCGGCGGGCAGGGCTTTTACCCCCGTGCTCGAGTTGACCCCGATGAATGCGTCTTCGCCGTTCGAGGCGTCGCCCCAGCCGATGACTGTGCCGTCGTCGTCCAGGGCGCTGACTACCTGGGCGCGGAAGTCCGAGTTGCCGTCGAAGAAGGCGAGCGTCCCCGCCATCGTGACGTAGTCCCGGAGCCGCTCCGGGAAGTCGGCGCGCTGCTCGACCACGACGTCGTGTCGCAGGCGGGGCCAGTACGTCTCGAACACCCAGCGGTCGTCCTTGTCCCGCACGTCCAGGACTTTGCGCAATCTGTGCTGGACTGCCAGTGCCTCCAAGCTTTCCTCGATTGCCACAGCACCCGTCACGCCGGCGAGCGTGGTCGCGACGTTGACCGACGGAGTGCCTGTACGGAAGAGAACATATCCGCGGACGCCGGACCGCCCGACGGTTTTCCACAGGTCTTCGGTCCTGGTGCGGACGCCGTACTGCGACACGAGGCCGTCGAGCCAGTGCTGGTAACCCAAGGTCGGCAAGTTCAGGTACAGGGATTCGCCGCCGCGGCGCGCCATCAGGCCCTGCAGCGTCGTCGCGAGCGTCCGCTCAGCGGACGACAGCGAGTCCTCGGTCAGGACATTCAGAACCCGCGGCCGCTGGCCTTTGGGGTACGCCGAAGCAACTGTCGGGTACGCCGACGCGCCGGGAGAGCCGAAGGCGAGAGACGGCGAAGCAGCCACCCCGACCCCGGCCGCGGCGGTGAGGCCGAGCAGGCGCCGGCGGGAGAACGTGAAGCGATCGGACATGGAGGCCTCCAGGGAGCGGCTGGTGGTTGTCCTTCGTTGTCAACTGACCGGCGACGATGCCACAGCCATCACTCCATCACAAGACCTCAGGCCGGAATCGGCAGGTCATAACGGCGAAGCAGCTCCGCCAGCGCCGGCACGCCGGCCGACAGGTTATACAGCTCCGCCTGCAGCCCCACGCTCGAAGCGGCCGCCACGTTGGCGACGTTGTCGTCGATGAACAGCACCGACGAGGCCGGCAGGTCCAGTGAGCCGAGGATCGCGCGGAAGTACGCCGGATCCGGCTTGGCCAGCCCGAGATCGCACGAGTAGAACGTCTGGTCGAACCAGGCGCCGTACCCGCGCTCGTCCTGCATGATCGCCCGCCGGTACGCGTGCTGGTTGGTCGCGAGGTGACATGCGACACCACTGGACCGCAGCGCCCCGATCAGCGAAACAACCTCGGGCTCCGCTGCGAACCAGCTCCACGGCTGCAGTGCCTCGTCGACAGAAACCGGCGAGTTCCAGCGGCGCAGTACGTCGGCAACCGCGTCCCGGAAGTCGCCCTTCCCGACCAGCGAAGGCTTCTCGGCCGCCATCAGGTCCGCGACGAACGCCTCCCCGTCCGTGGGCACGAGCGACGTCAGCTGCGCCCACCAATCGGAGGTCGGGCGCTGGACGACACCATCCGCGTCGAAGAGGACGGCGGTGACGGCACGCATCATCATGAGTCCAATCATGTCACCGGCACCTTGACCGGTTCAGTCGGTATGCGCTTACCTAATGGCTACGTAAACATATCTGGACACCTTCCGGCGAAATCCAACAGAAAGCGCCAGGTGAGGCTATGACCTTGAGCAGAAGGCACTTCCTCGCGGTCGGCGGCTCCGCAGCCGCGGCCGCCGCGGGACTCACCGGCTGCGGCTCCCGCAGCTCACTGGGCGGATCGAACGAGCTCAGCATGTGGACCTGGGTCGGGTCTGTCAACGACGACCTGATCGCCCAGGCGGAGAAGGCGATCCCGGGGTACGACGGCATGAAGTTGTCGATGACCCGGATCGGCAGCAACTACAAGACCAAGGTGCTGACCGCCCTGGCCGGGAAGTCGCTCGTCCCGGACATCGTCGCGATCAACGACGACGTCGCGACGTACTTCCCGAACGCCGACCAGTTCCACGACCTCAACGACCTCGGCGCGAAGGATCTCGCGAAGGACTTCCTGCCGTGGAAGTGGAAGCTGGGCATCACCCAGACCGGCAAGATGATGGCCTACCCGATGGACACCGGCCCGACCGCGCTGTTCTACCGCAGCGACGTCTTCACCAAGGCCGGGATCGACATCGACCCCGCCGCCGTCGCGGAGCTGGCGCCCGACTGGGACACCTACATCGCGCTCGGCAAGAAGGTCAAGCAGGCCGTGCCCGGCTCGACGATCACCGACAACATCACCGGCATCTACGGCTACCGGATGGCGCAGCAGTCCAAGCGCTACATGACCCCTGACGGGCAGTACATCGGCGACCAGGACCACGTCCGGGAGGCCTTCGACCTCGCCGTCCGGGTGGTCAAGGAAGGACTCTCGGCCAACGCGCAGAACTCGACCGACAAGAACGCCGTCGTCACCAACGGCAAGCTCGTCGCCTACAACGCGGCCGTCTGGTGGGCGCAGCTCGGGCCGAAGAACGCGGCACCGAAGACCAAGGGACTCTGGCGGGTGACGGCGGCTCCTGGTGGCGCCGGCAACAAGGGCGGGTCTTTCCTGGCGATCACGAAGTACTGCAAGAACCCTAAGGCGGCGTTCGCGTTCATCAGCTGGCTGGAGTCGGCGAAGAACCAGGCCCAGGCGTTCCTCGACCCGGTGCTGTTCCCGTCCACGCCCGCGACGTACACGGACAAGACTCTGACCGCGCCCGACCCGTTCTTCGGCGGCCAGCAGATCGTCGACGTGTTCGCGGAATCCGCCAAGAAGTACCCCGGCGCCTTCTTCTCGCCGTACGACTCGATCATCGACACGCCCATCAGCTCCGAGCTGGTGAACGTCGAGGCAGCCGGCAAGGACCCGGACCAGGCGTGGGCCGACGCCCAGCGCCAGGTGCAGCGCGAACTCACCCGAGCGGGGGCGATCTGACATGGCTGTCACCACCAAACCCGTCACGGCGGTCACGACGGCAACGCACGCAAGCGAGAAGCCGCCGAACAAGTACCGGCAGGCACTGCCGCAGTACCTCGCCGTCTCGCCGTTCTTCATCCTGTTCGCGGTCTTCGGCGCGTTCCCGGTGCTGTTCTCGATCTGGATCTCGTTCCACTCCTGGGACGGCATCGGCCAGATGAAATGGGTCGGGCTGGAGCAGTACCACTACCTGCTCACCGACGCGACGTTCTGGAAGACGATCGGCAACACGCTGATCATCTGGGTGCTGTCGACCGTGCCGATGCTGCTGCTCGCGCTGGTGATCGCCAACGCGCTGCACAACGCCACCCGGCTCCGCACCTTCTATCGGATCGCGTACTTCATCCCCAACGTCACCTCGGTCGTCGCGATCACGCTCGTGTTCGGCTCGATCTTCAGCAACAACTTCGGCCTGCTGAACGCGTTCCTGCAGTCGATCGGAGTCGGCCAGGTCGCCTGGCTGACCTCACCGTGGGGCATCAAGATCGCGATCGCGACGATCGTCACCTGGCGATGGGTCGGCTACAACGCGATCATCTACCTCGCCGGACTCCAGGCGATCTCGGCCGACGTGTACGAGGCAGCGAAGGTGGACGGCGCGAGTCCGCGGCAGACCTTCTGGCGGATCACCGTGCCGATGATGCGCCCGGTCATCCTGTTCACCGCGGTCACCTCGACCATCGGTGGACTGCAGATCTTCACCGAGTCCCGCGTGCTGTTCGGTGACACCAGCAGCATCGGCGGCCCCGGCGACGCCGGCCTCACGATCGTCTCGTACCTGTACCAGTCGGCGTTCATCAAGAACCAGTTCGGGTACGGCGCCGCGATCGGCTGGGCGCTGTTCATCCTGATCGTGCTGTTCAGCATCATCAACTGGCGGCTGATCGGCGGCAACGACGACGAACGCCTGACCCGACGCGCCGCTCGGCGGGTGGAACGCAAGATCGCAGCCCAGAATGCCAAGAGGGAGGCCGCAGATGTCCATTGAGCGCCTACGCACCGCCGTCGGCCACGTCGTGCTGATGCTCGGCGTCCTGGTCTCGCTGTTCCCCTTCTACTGGATGGTGGTGATGGCCTCCAACACCACCCCGGACATCTTCACCTACCCGCCGAAACTGTGGATCGGATCCCACCTGTTCGAGAACATGGGCAAGGTGCTCGACAACATCGACTTCTTCGGCTCGATGCTGCTCACACTGATCGCCTCACTCGGCGTCACCGTGCTGGTGCTGTTCTTCGACTCGCTCGCCGCGTTCGCGTTCGCGAAGTACGAGTTCCCCGGCCGGAACGTCCTGTTCTCGATCCTGCTCGCGACGTTCATGATCCCGGCCCAGCTGTCGCTGGTGCCGCAGTTCGTCACGCTCGCCGAGTTCGGCTGGATCGGCTCGCTGAAAGCCCTCATCATCCCCGGCGCCGCGAACGCGTTCGGGATCTTCTGGATGCGTCAGTACGCCAAGGGCGCGATCCCCGACGAACTCATCTCCGCCGCCAAGGTCGACGGCGCGGGATTCTTCCGGCAGTACCTCACCGTCGGCCTGCCGGTACTGCGGCCCGGGCTCGCCTTCCTCGGCATCTTCACGTTCATCAACGTCTGGAACGATTACCTCTGGCCGCTGATCGTGATGACGGACCCGAACCGCCTCACCCTGCAGGTCGCCCTCGACCAGCTCAACGGCATCTACGGCACCGACTACTCGATGGTGATGGCCGGCGCCCTGATGAGCGTCGTCCCCCTGATCGGCGTCTTCCTGATCGGCGCGCGCTCGTTCATCGCCGATCTGGCGGCAGGCGCCATGAAATTCTGACCCAACCACACACCAGACACGGGACTCCCTTTGACTGACCAAACGCTCCGCTGGGGCATCATCGGCACCGGCAACATCGCTTCCCGGTTCGCCAGCCAGGTGCCGACGTCGAAGACCAACGAGGTCGTCGCCGTCGGTAGCCGGTCCCTCGACTCGGCGAACGCCTTCGCCGACAAGTGGGACATCGCCCACCGGCACGGTTCGTACGACGACCTGCTCGCCGACGACACCGTCGACGCCGTCTACATCGCCACCCCGCACCCGATGCACGTCGAGTGGGCGATCAAGACCGCCGAGGCCGGCAAGCACGTGCTGTGCGAGAAGCCGCTCGCGATCAACCGGGCCTGGTCCGAGGCGATGATCGAGGCCGCGGTACGCAACGACGTCTTCCTGATGGAGGCGTACATGTACCGGTGCCTGCCGCAGACGAAACTGGTCGCCCAGCTCGTCCGCGACGGCGAGATCGGCACGGTCCACCAGATCCAGGCGACGTTCGCGTTCGCCGCCGGGTTCCGGCCGGAGTCGCGGATCTTCGCCGACGAACTGGCCGGCGGCGGCATCCTCGACGTCGGCGGCTACCCGGTCTCGTACTCGCGGCTCATCGCCGGGATCGCGGCCGGACAGCCGTTCGCCGACCCGGCCGCGGTCAGCGCGGTCGGGCACGTCGGCGAGACCGGCGCCGACGAATGGACGGTCGCGACGCTGTTCTTCGACGGCGGCGTCACCGCACAGGTCAGCACCGGCGTACGGCTGTCCGACCAGAACCAGGTCCGGATCTACGGCAGCGAGGGGTACCTCGTCGTCGAAGACCCGTGGTTCGGCGGCGACGGCAAGCCGACCCACGTCACCCTGCACAAGGTGGGGGAGGAGCCGCGGGACATCTCCGCTGAACCCGCCCTCATCTACGCGGCCGAGGCCGAGGCCGTGCAGGCGGCGATCCAGGCCGGCGCGAAGGAAGCTCCGGAGATGAGCTGGGCCGACACGCTCGGCAACCTCACCGTCCAGGACCAGTGGCGGGCTGCGATCGGGCAGCAGTACGCGAGCGAGCGGGACGACGCAACGATCCCGACCGCGACCGGCCGTCCGCTCACCCGGCGCGACGACGCCCCGATGACCTACGGCAAGGTCCCGGGCCTCGACAAGCAGGTGTCCCGGCTCGTGATGGGCGTCGACAACCAGCAGACGCTGCCGCACGCCGCGGTGATCTTCGACGACTTCGTCGAGCGCGGCGGTACGACGTTCGACACGGCGTACATCTACGGCGGCGGACGCGGCGAGAAGCTGCTCGGGCAGTGGATGAGGTCCCGCGGCAACCGCGACGAGGTCGTTGTCATCGGCAAGGGTGCGCACACGCCGCACTGCGACCCCGAGTCGATCACCCGCCAGCTGCAGGAGAGCCTCGAACGGCTGCAGACCGACCACGTCGACCTCTACCTGATGCACCGCGACAACGAGGAGATCCCGGTCTCGGAGTTCGTCGACGTCCTCGACGAGCACTTCAAGGCCGGCCGGATCAAGGCGTTCGGCGGATCGAACTGGTCCACCGCCCGCTTCGACGAGGCCAACGCGTACGCCGAGGCGAACAGCAAGCAGCCGTTCACGCTGCTCAGCAACCACCTCAGCCTCGCCCGCGCGTACGACGTACCGTGGGCCGGCTGCCGGCATGTGTCCGACGACGCATCGCAGGCCTGGCTGCGGGAACGGCAGGTCGCGCTGTTCCCGTGGTCGAGCCAGGCCCGCGGGTTCTTCACCGGACGTGCGAAGCCCGAGGACACCTCGGACCAGGAGCTGGTCCGCTGCTTCTACTCCGACGAGAACTTCCGCCGGCTGGACCGCGCGCGGGAGCTCGCGAAGGCCAAGGGCGTCGAGCCGACCGCCATCGCTTTGGCGTGGCTGCTGCACCAGCCGTATCCTGTATTTCCGCTGATCGGGCCGCGTCACATCAGCGAAACCCGCACCTCGACACCGGGACTTTCGGTGTCGTTGACCGAGGACGAAGTGGCCTACCTCACGTCCTGAAGCCGAATTGGTGGCTCGCTGACACCCATGTAACATGGTCTGTCGGTGTCACGACCCTGAACACGGAGAATCATGTCTAAGAAGTGCGATGTCTGCGGCAAGCAGCCGACGTTCGGCAACAGCGTTGCCCGCTTGGGTAAGGGCGCGATGATCCGCCGGGTCAAGGCTCGCACGCCCCGGCGGTTCAACCCCAACATCCAGCCGGTCCGGGCGCTCATCAAGGGCACCCCGACCAAGCTGAAGGTCTGCACGTCCTGCATCAAGGCCGGCAAGGTCCAGCGCGTCGTCGGCTGATCCCCAGCTTTTACTCCGTGTAGGGCCTTTCGAAAGGCGCCCGGGACACCTCCCGGGCGCCTATTCGTGTTTGCGCGCAACGACAGTGATCTCGTTGCGGTTGTGGTGAAGCTGACGAGCATGCAGTACGTCGTACCGCTCGCGGAGGACATCGATGCCGCGCCGGGCGCCGTCGAGCGGGTTCTTGCCGCCACCCTTCAACGTGACGATCGCCAGCCCGCCGCGGCGTAGCTGAGCCGCCGCATCGAGCATCATCCGGGCGCTCATCAGCTGGTCCATCCGCATGTCGTTGACCACGACGTCGAAGCGGACCCGGTTCGACGCGAAGAAGCGGCCCGCGGTCGTGGCCTCGTGATGGATCCGCCGATCGCCGCGCAGCCGCGGGTCCAGCGAACCAGGATCCACCGACCACACCTCCTGCCCGTGCTGCCGCAGGATCCGCGTCCAGCCTCCCGGCGACGCGCCCAGATCGAGCGCCTTCCCGCCGGCCGGCAGGTCCAGCCCGAAGGTCGCGATCGCCTCCTCGAGCTTGAACTCCGACCGCGACACCCGCTCGTCGCCGCGAGCCAGCCGCATCCGTCCACCCGGCCAGTCCGACAAACTGTCCGCCACCCGGTTCACGCCGATCAGCAGCTGCTTGCCGACCGCGACGCCGGAGACGACGATTTCCTGCCCGGACCGGGTGCTCGTCACCCCGCGGCCGGCCAACGCGTCGACGATCAGATGGTGGTACGAGCTCCCGGTGCCGTCGACCCAGGTCTGCACCGCGACCGACTTGGCCGTGATCTCCTCGAGCAACGTCGTCGCGAGCTCGGACTCGGTCGGCAGGTCGTCCAACGGGTAGCCGGCGATCTCGCGGGTCAGGTGCCGGACGAACATGATGCGGCCTTCGTCACACGCCGCCGCGAACTCCTCGACCGGCACCGAGGTGTCGGCCAGCCGGGCCACCTCGGCCCCGAGCCGCTCGAACCGGTGCTCACCCGGAAACGCCTCCCGGATCTCCCGGACCGCATACCGATAACTGTCGGACGCGAACGAGAACAGAATCGAGCGGGGCACAGCACATCGTAAACGGATTCGTTAGCCTTCCGGGCGTGGAGGAATTGACGGTCGAGGTGTTGCGGGCCTGGGCCCGGACGGCGCTGGCGGAGCTGGCGCGGGCCCGGACCGAGATCGACGAGCTGAACGTGTACCCGGTGCCGGACGGCGACACCGGCACCAACCTCTACCTGACCTGGGAAGCCGCCTGCGACGCCCTGCCCAGGGGCGAACTGACCTTCACCGAGGCGATCCAGGCCTTCGGCCGCGGCGCCCTGCTCGGCGCCCGCGGCAACTCCGGAGTGATCACCTCCCAGCTGATCCGCGCCTGCGGAAACCGCCTCAACGAGAACCTCCCGCGCGACCGCACCGACCACACCGACCGCACCGACGGCGTACTCGCGGACCCCCGGATGAGCGAGGCCGCTGCCTTCGCCGACGCGCTCACGTACGCCGCCGACGCCGCGTACGGCGCGGTCGCCCAACCGGTCGAGGGCACCATGCTGACCGTCGCAAGGGCCGCCGCCACCGGCGCGATGACCGCCGCCAACGACGGCAAGGCCCTCGCCGATGTCTGCCTCGCCGCGGTCGCCTCCGCTCGGCAGGCGCTGACGAAGACGACGGAGCAGCTGGATGTACTCCGCCGTGCGGGGGTCGTCGACGCCGGGGGAGCCGGTCTGGTGGTGATCCTGGGCGCGATGGAGTCGGTGCTGACGGGCCGGCAGGTGCACGTCGACGTACCGGCGAGGGTCGAACCACAGGGCGAGAGCGCCGAGAGCCAGGACGGGCCGGCGTACGAGGTGATGTATCTGCTCGACGCGCCCGACGACAAGGTCGGCGACTTCCGGCAGAGCCTGGCCGTGCTCGGCGACTCGGTCGTCGTGGTCGGCGGCGACGGGCTCTGGAACGTGCACGTCCACACCGACGACGTTGGCGCCGCGATCGAGCAGGGCATCGACATCGGCCGCCCGCACCGCATCCGCGTCACCCACTTCGCCGACCAGAACCACCACGAGCCCGCCCCGGGCCGCGCCGTGATCGCCGTCGTCGCCGGTGACGGACTGGCCGAGCTGTACGCCGAGGCCGGCGCCCGGGTCATCCGCGGCGGCCCCGGGCGGCGATGCTCGACCGGTGAACTGCTGCAGGCGATCGAGAAGTCCCAGGCGCCCGAGATCGTGATCCTGCCCAACGACCAGGACTCGATCGCGGTCGCCGAGGCCGCCGCCACCGCCGCCCGCCAGGACGGCCTCCGGGTCGCGGTGATCCCGACCCGCGCGCAGGTGCAGGGCCTGGCCGCGATCGCCGTCCACGACCCGCAGCGCAGCTTCGACGACGACGTCGTACACCTGTCGGCGGCTGCCGGGCAGACCCGCCACGGCGCGGTGACGATCGCGATCAAGGACGCCTGGACGATGGCCGGCCGGTGCCGGATCGGCGATGCGCTCGGCGTGGTCGACGGAGACTTCGCGCTGATCACCGAGGACCTGGAGACGGCCGCCGTCGGCGTGGTCGACCGGCTGCTCGGCGGCGGCGGCGAGCTGCTGACGATCGTCACCGGCCGCGACGCGGACCCGGCGCTGGCCGAGGCGGTCGAGCGGCACGTGCGCCGGCAACGCAAAGATGTCGACGTCGTGGTGTACGACGGAGGGCAGGACAGGTACCCGCTGCTGATCGGGGTGGAATGAGGACCGACATCGACCGCAAGCTCCGCGACTTCCTCGGGGCGAAGACGGCCAAGACGTTCGCCGAGGTGCTCGAGATCGAGACCGTCGGTGAGCTGCTGCGCCATTACCCGCGGCGGTACCTGAAGAAGGGCGAGCTGACCCCGTTCGACGAGCTCGAGGTCGGCGACCAGGCCACCGTCAACGGGCGGGTCAAAAAGGTCACTGCCCGCGCGCTGGACAGCAAGATCGAGATCCGGCCGGACGAGGTCCACAAGTACCGCAAGCGGCGGACGATCACCAAGGTCGTCGTCACCGACGGCCGCAACGACCTGGAAGCCGCGTTCTTCAACCAGCCCTGGCTGCTGACCAAGCTGACGCCCGGCACCTCCGCCCTGTTCTGGGGCGAGGTGTCGATGTTCCGCACCACCATGCAGCTGAAGAATCCCGGCACCGAGATCCTCGACGAGGAGGACCTGACCGAGGCCGAGATCGAGCGCCGGGCCCGTCCGTTCCGCCCGCTCTACCCCGCGACCGCGAAGTTGCCCACCGCAACGATCGAGCGGTCGGTGAAGATCGTGCTGGACAGCCTGGACGAGCGGCTCGACGATCCGATCCCGGACCTGATCCTGCGCAACGAGAAGCTGCTCGGCCTGCGCGAAGCCCTGCAGCTGGTGCATCTTCCGGACACCGAGAAGGACATCAGCGACGCCCAGCGCCGGTTCCGGTTCGAGGAAGCGTTGGTGATGCAAACGATTCTCGCCCAGCGGCGGGCGGTGACGGACGCGCTGAACGCGGTACCGCGGCCGCGCGTCGAGGGCGGTCTGCTCGACGAGTTCGACCAGCGGTTGCCGTTCGAGCTGACCGAGGGACAGGCCGAGGTGGGGGAGGAGATCTTCGCCGACCTGGCCCGTCCGCACCCGATGCACCGGCTGCTGCAAGGTGAGGTCGGCTCCGGCAAGACCGTGGTCGCGCTGCGGGCGATGCTGTCCGTGGTCGACAACGGCGGCCAGGCGGCGCTGCTCGCGCCGACCGAAGTGCTGGCCGTCCAGCACCACAAGACGCTGACGAAGATGCTCGGTGACCTGGCGGAGCAGGGCATGCTCGGCGGTGCGGAGCAGGCCACCAAGATCGGTCTGCTGACCGGTTCGCTGAACGCTGCGGGACGCCGTACGGCGATGCTCGACGCGGCCAGCGGGGCCGCCGGGATCGTGGTCGGGACGCATGCGCTGCTCGAGGACAAGGTCCAGTTCGCGGATCTCGGGCTGGTCGTGGTCGACGAGCAGCACCGGTTCGGCGTCGAGCAGCGGGCCGCGCTGAGCGCGAAATCCGGCGACAACACGCCGCACGTGCTGGTGATGACGGCGACGCCGATCCCGCGGACCGTGGCGATGACGGTCTTCGGCGACCTCGCGGTCTCGACGCTGACCCAGCTTCCGGCCGGGCGGTCGCCCATTCAGTCCTCGGTCGTCCCCGCCAAGGAGAAGCCGGAGTGGCTGCAGCGCGCGTGGACCCGGGTCCGCGAGGAGGTCGGCAAGGGCCACCAGGTGTACGTCGTGTGCCCGCGGATCGGCGACGAGGTCAAGAACGCCGGGGACGAGGAAGGCGAGTTCGCTGCTGGCGAGGAAGAAGACGCCGGCGGCAAGAAGCAGCAGGCGCGGCCGCCGATCTCGGTCATGCAGGTGGCCGAGGCGCTGGGCGAGATCCTGCACGACCTGCGCGTCGAGATCCTGCACGGGCGGCTGCCCGCGGAGGAGAAGGACGCCGTGATGTCGCGGTTCGCGACCGGCGATATCGACGTACTGATCGCGACGACGGTGATCGAGGTCGGCGTCGACGTACCGAACGCCTCGACGATGGTGATCATGGATGCCGACCGGTTCGGCATCTCGCAGCTGCACCAGCTCCGCGGCCGCGTCGGCCGGGGCAAGGTGCCTGGGTTGTGTCTGCTGGTCACCGACCTGTGGCCGGGATCGCGCTCGTACGGGCGACTCGATGCGGTCGCGTCGACGACCGACGGCTTCGAGCTGTCCCGGATCGACCTCGAAACGCGACGTGAGGGCGACGTGCTCGGCGTGGCGCAGTCCGGACGCCGGACCAGCCTGAAGCTGCTCAGCGTGCTGCGGGACGAGGACATCATCCTCGCCGCCCGCCACGTCGCGAACGCGATCGTCTCGGTCGACGCCGAGCTCACCGACCATCCGGTACTGCGCGGCGTCGTACGAGCCGCCCTGGAATCCGAGACCACCGAATACCTGGAGAAGACTTGAGCCGGATTGTCGGGGGAGCGGCTGGCGGGCGGCGGATCGCGGTGCCGCCGGGGAGTGGGACCAGGCCGACCGCGGACCGGGTGCGCGAGGCGCTGTTCTCGTCGCTCGAGTCGGAGTTCGGCAGCTTCGACGGGCTCGCCGTGCTCGATCTGTACGCCGGATCCGGCGCGATCGGGCTCGAAGCGCTGTCGCGTGGCGCCGCGAACGTGATGCTCGTCGAGTCGGACCGGCGGGCCGCCGACGTGATCGCGGCCAACATCAAGGTCGTCGGGCTGCCCGGTGTGAAACTCGTGACACGCCCGGTGGAAAAGATCACCGCCGGTGAGGTTCCGGCCCGGTTCGACCTGGTGTTCGCGGACCCGCCGTACAAGCTGGAGACCTCCGAGCTCCAGGAGGTGCTGGTCGAGCTGGCCGCCGGCGGCTGGCTCGCCGACGACGCGATCGTGGTCGTCGAGCGGGGCAAGCGGGAGCCCTGGGAGTGGCCGGAGGGGTTCGCCGCGCTGCGGGACCGCAAGTACGGCGAGGCCCGCCTTTGGTACGGTCACCGCCATGGCTAAGGCGGTCTTTCCGGGCACTTTCGACCCCCCGACGGTCGGGCATCTCGACATCGTCACCCGGGCGGCCGCCGCCTTCGACGAGCTGATCGTCGCGACCGGGGTGAACCAGTCGAAGAACCGGCTGTTCGGGCCGCAGGAGCGGATCGAGATGCTCACCGAGCTGATCGCCCCGTTCCCGAACGTCCGGGTCGGCACCTTCGACGGGCTGCTGGTCGACTACTGCCGGGCCGAGGGCGCCGGCGTGATCGTGAAGGGCCTGCGCTCGGCCGCCGACTACGATTACGAGCTGCAGATGGCCCAGCTGAACCGGCGGATGACCGGGGTCGACACGCTGTTCTTCCCGACCGCCCCGGAGAACGCTTTCATCTCCTCCAGCTGGGTCAAGGAGATCGCCCGGCTCGGCGGCGACGTGAGCACGTTCGTGACCCCGGCTGTTCACTCCCGGTTACTGGGCAAGTTCTAGGCTCACCCCGAATTGGGTCTGCGGCCGGGGAGTTGGTAATGTAGAGCACCGGTCTCGACGAGACCGAGTTCTTGCCTGCCCACGCCTGAAAGGTTTGCTCTGAGCGTCTTGGACCCGCGGTCCCCACTCGTGATCGACACGCACGAGCTGACACGCCGCGCCGGGTCCCAACGCGAAGTCTCTTTCACGGCGCCGGCGCCGGCAGATCTCGGAATCGACGTGATCGGCGTCCCCGAAGGCGATCCGATCCAGTTCGATCTACGGCTGGAATCGGTGGTCGAAGGGGTGCTCGTCACCGGTACGGCCCGCGGCCGTCTGGTCGGGGAGTGCGCGCGGTGCCTGGTCGATATCGAGGACGAGTTCCTCGCTGACGTCCAGGAGCTGTACGTCTACCCGGAGAGCGAAGCCGAGCCGGACGAGGCCAGCCGGATGGAGGGCGATCTGATCGACCTCGAGCCGGTGCTGAGGGACCAGGTGGTGCTCGCACTACCGTTCCAGCCGCTGTGTACGGACGACTGTCCGGGTCTGTGCCCCGAGTGCGGGGCACGCCTGGCGGACGAGCCCGGCCACAAGCACGAGGACGGTGTCGACCCGCGCTGGGCCGCCCTCGGCGGTCTGCTCCAGACCGACGAACCACCGCAGCACAACTGAACACCAACGTCAGCTAGCCGGCCGGGTCCACCAGCCCCCGGCCGAACCGAGGAGTCATAACCGTGGCCGTTCCGAAGCGGAAGATGTCGCGCAGCAACACCCGTAGCCGCCGGGCCCAGTGGAAGACCACTGCCCCGTCGCTGGTGACCTGCGTGAACCCCGCCTGCCGCGCGAAGCACCTGCAGCACACCGTTTGCCCCAACTGCGGCCAGTACGGCGCCAAGGGCGAGCGTCGCCAGGTCGTCGAGAGCTAAACGGCACCAACCCAGTGAACTCTGCCAACGAAACGGGGCTCTACGCCGAGCTGAACGAACGGCTCGGCGTATCGCTGGCTGACGAATTGCTGGAGCACGCCTTCACCCACCGCTCGTTCGCGTACGAGAACGGCGGGTTGCCGACGAACGAGCGGCTGGAGTTCCTCGGGGACTCCGTGCTCGGCGTCATCGTCACGGAGTCGCTGTTCCGGAACCACCCGGACCTGTCCGAGGGCCGGCTGGCCAAGCTACGGGCCGCGGTGGTCAACATGCGTGCGCTCGCGGGTGTCGCCCGCGAGCTCAAGCTCGGCAAGTACCTGCGGCTCGGCCGCGGGGAGGAAGCCACCGGCGGCCGGGACAAGTCGTCGATCCTGGCCGACTGTGTCGAGGCGCTGATCGGCGCCGTCTACCTGGACCGCGGGTTCGAGACCGCGGGCCTGGTGGTGCACCGGCTGTTCGACGACCTGATGGAGTCGTCGGCGCGGCTCGGCGCCGGCCTGGACTGGAAGACGTCGCTGCAGGAGCTGGTCGCCCAGCTCAGCGTCGGCGTCCCGGAGTACGTGATCGCGGAGTCCGGACCGGACCACGCGAAGACGTTCGAGGCCCGGGTCCGGATCGGCTCCGACACGTACGGTCACGGCATCGGCCGGAGCAAGAAGGAAGCCGAGCAGCAGGCCGCCGAGACCGCCTGGAAGGCTCTGCGCGCCGCGCATCCGGACAGCACGGACCCCTCGCAGCAGCCGTAGGTGCCCGAGCTTCCCGAGGTCGAGGTCGTACGCCGTGGTCTGGCGGAGTTCACCACCGGCCGCACGATCGACGCGGTCGAGGTGCTGCACCCCCGCCCGGTACGGCGTCATGCCGCCGGGCCGGACGATTTCGTGGCCCGGCTGAAGGGCCAGGTCTTCGCCGAGCCGGCCCGCCGCGGCAAGTACCTGTGGCTCCCGCTGGTGTCCGGGGACGCCGTTCTGACCCATCTCGGGATGAGCGGCCAGTTCCGGGTCCAGCCGGTCGGCGCACCCGACGAACCGCACCTCCGGGTCCGGTTCCGCTTTGCGGACGACCTCGGAGAGGTCCGTTTTGTGGACCAGCGGATGTTCGGTGGTCTGTCGTACTCCGAGGGTGGCGCCGAGCTGCCCGCCGAGATCGCCCACATCGGCCGGGACCCGTTCGATCCTCTGTTCGACCCGGACGCGGTGACGGCGAAGATCCGGCGCCGCAGGACCGGGCTGAAGCGGGCGCTGCTGGATCAGACCGTGGTCAGCGGGATCGGCAACATCTACGCAGACGAAGCGTTGTGGCGGGCCAAGCTGCACTACGCCCGGGCGACGGAAACGCTGAAACCCCTGCAAATCAAGGGGATTCTGCACGCAGCCCACGAGGTGATGGCCGAGGCGCTGACCATTGGCGGCACCAGCTTTGATGCCCTCTACGTCAACGTGAACGGGGAATCGGGGTACTTCGAGCGCGGCCTGAACGTCTACGGGCAGGAGGGATCGCCGTGCCCGCGGGACGGCCGCCCGATCCGTCGCGAGCCGTTCATGAACCGTTCGTCGTACCGGTGCCCGAAATGTCAGCCCGTTCCCCGGCATGTCCGCTGGTGAGCGAGGTATCGTTAATAAACGTGGCCCAGGTTGACCCGTCGCCCCCGCCGGTGTCACCCTGAAAGACGGCACACATTTTCAGCGCTCCTTCATGACCAGGACCTGGAGCGCACCCGGCCAGAACCCTTCCGGAGGACAGCACAATGGCCAAGGCTCTTCTAGGGCATCTTGGAGGCACTGACCCGCGCATGCTCGAGCAGGTTCGTCTGCTCAACCGGCGTGTCGCCGACCTGGAGGCGCATGTGATGCGTCTGCAGGCAGAGAACGACCACCTCGTCGCACAGATTCACGAGGGTCGCCTGCTGACCGTCGACGAGGCTTTGCGCGCCCCCGCTTCGGTCTGAGGACCCTAGCCGCGACAACAGAGAATTGCATCTCGACCGTCCGCACAACCACGGCGGTGGCCCCCGTCCGGGCCTCCGCCGCCTGTGTGTACAAGCACTGTATGTTCAGCAACTGTTGCCCTTACAGCCGGCCGCGGTCTTGCCGGTCGGCCTCCACCAGTTCACGCGCATCTGTTTGTAGACTGCGCAGCGGAACTACTTCCCCCGGGTAGCGGCACGAGCAGTTACGACGGTTCCTTAGGTATCGTCTGTCCTTTCACGGGTTGGAGAGCTTCGCCTTGTACCTGAAGAGCATGACGCTCCGGGGCTTCAAGTCGTTCGCGTCCGCGACGACGATGAACTTCGAACCAGGCATCACCTGCATCGTCGGACCCAACGGCTCCGGCAAGTCCAACGTCGTCGACGCACTGGCCTGGGTGATGGGTGAGCAGGGCGCGAAGTCGCTGCGCGGCGGCAAGATGGAGGACGTCATCTTCGCCGGCACCTCCGGCCGCGCCCCGCTGGGCCGCGCCGAGGTGGTGCTCACCATCGACAACACCGACGGCGCGCTGCCGATCGAGTACGCCGAGGTGACGATCAGCCGGACGATGTTCCGCAACGGCGGGTCCGACTACCAGATCAACGGCCAGAACTGCCGCCTGCTCGACGTCCAGGAGCTGCTCAGCGACTCCGGTATCGGCCGCGAGATGCACGTCATCGTCGGCCAGGGCCAGCTCGACTCGATCCTGCGCGCCACGCCGGAAGGCCGCCGCGGATTCGTCGAGGAGGCCGCCGGCGTCCTGAAGCACCGCAAACGCAAGGAAAAGGCGATCCGGAAGCTGGAGGCCACCGAGGGCAACCTGCACCGGCTCGGGGACCTGATCGCCGAGATCCGCCGCCAGTTGAAGCCGCTCGGGCGCCAGGCGGAGGTGGCGCGCCGGGCGGTGACGATCCAGGCGGAGGTCCGCGACGGCCGCGCCAGGCTGCTCGCCGACGACATCGTCCAGGCCCAGTCCGCACTCGAGGCCGAGCTGCGGGACGAGGCCGCGCTGACCGAGCGGCGGTCCGAGACCGAGGCGAAGCTGCGGGAGGCCCGCGAGCTCGAGGCCGAGCTCGAGGACGCGCTCCGCGAGGACGCGCCGGCGCTCCAGGCCGCCCAGGACACCTGGTACCAACTGTCCGGCTTCGGCGAGAAGATCAAGGGCACGGCGCGGATCGCGGCGGACCGGATCCGCTCGCTGAACGACGAGGCCGACGACGGACCGCGCTCCGGCCGGGACCCGGAGGAGCTCGAGCTGGAGGCCGCGCGGGTCCGGGAGACCGAGGCGCAGATCGAGGCCGAGGTCGAGGCGCACTCCGAGCTGCTCGCCGAATCCGTCGAGCGCCGCCAGCAGCTGGAGGCGCAGGAGGCCGAGGAGGAGCGCCGGATCTCCGCGCTGATCCGGGCCGCCGCCGACCGCCGCGAGGGTCTGGCCCGGTTGACCGGTCAGGTGAACGCGCTGAAGAGCCGCGCGGCCGCCGCCGAGTCCGAGATCGGCCGGCTCGCCAGCAACATGCACGAGGCCGAGGTCCGCGCCGCCAAGGCGCAGCACGACTTCACCGCGCTCGAGACCCAGGTCGCCGGGCTGGACGCTGGCGAGAAGGGGCTCGACGACCAGTTCGAGGCCGCTCAGGCGGTGCTCGACGAGATGGACGAGCGGCTGGCGAAGCTGAGGGCCGAGGAGCGTGACGCCGAGCGCGAGCGCACCGGTCTGGCGGCGCGCAAGGAAGCGCTCGAGCTCGGTCTGAACCGGAAGGACGGCGCCGGCGCGCTGCTGGCCGCCTCCGAGCAGGTCAACGGCCTGATGGGCTCGGTCGCGGCGTTGCTGAGCGTGCGCGCCGGCTACGAGACGGCTATTGCGGCCGCGCTGGGCGAGGCCGCCGACGCGGTCGCAGTCACGCACGCGGACGCCGCGCTCCAGGCGGTCGGGCATCTGAAGCAGCACGACCTCGGCCGGGCCGGGATGCTGCTCGGCGACGCGCCCGCCGACGACTACTCCCTGTGGCCGGTGCTGCCGTACGGCGCGTCGTACGCCGTCGATGTCGTGGACTGCCCGGAGACGCTGCGGCCCGCTCTGCGGCGGCTGCTGCGCAAGGTCGCCGTGGTGGACGACGTACCGGCCGCCAAGTCCCTGGTGCGGAATCTGCCCGACGTCACGTGTACGACGCGCGCCGGCGACGTACTGGGTGCGCACTTCGCGTACGGCGGATCGGACGCGGCGCCGAGCCTGATCGAGGTGCAGTCCGCGGTCGACGAGGCGGCGGAGAAGCTGCTCGAGGCGACGGCGCGGAGCGAGCGGCTGCGCTTCGAGCTGCAGGGGCTGGAGGACGAGCGGGCCCGGCAGAAGGAGTCCGTCGAGATCACGCTGGCCCGGCTGCACGAGTCCGACGCGGCGATGGCCGCGGTGGCGGAGCAGTTGGCGCACTTCGGGTCGCTGGCGAAGGCGTCCCGCGGTGAGGCGCAGCGGATGCGCGAGGCGATCGCTGCGGCCGAGGAAGAGCGCGACAAGAACCTGTCCGGTCTGGCCGAGCTCGAAGAGCGGCTGATGGACGCCGAGGCGTTCGACGACGACGGTGACGAGCCGGACACGTCGGAGCGCGACCGGCTGGCCGAGGCGGCCAAGGCGGGGCGTGCGGCCGAGATGGAGGCGCGGCTGGCGCTCCGTACCACCGAGGAGCGGGCCAGGGCGCTGTCCGGTCGGGCCGACTCGCTGGAGCGCGCTGCCCGGCAGGAGCGCGAGGCGCGGGCCAGGGCGGTTGCCCGGGCGGCGCGGCGGGCACGGCAGGCGGATGCGGCTCAGGCCGTGCACCTGGCCGCTGGTCATGTGCTGGCGCGGCTGGAGTCCTCGCTGCAGCAGGCGGCGGCCGAGCGGTCGGCGATCCAGGCGCAGCGGGCCGACCGGGAGCAGGCGCTCTCACAGGCGCGGTCCGCGACGCGGAACCTGAGCTCCGAGCTGGAGCAGCTCACGAACACGGTCCACCGCGACGCGCTGGCCCGGGCCGAGCAGAAGATGCGGCTCGAGCAGCTGTACGAGAAGGCGCTGGGCGAGCTCGGTATCGAGGTCGACGCCCTCGTCGCGGAGTACGGACCCGACCAGCTGGTGCCGCCGCTGCCCAAGGACGGGGACGACGACACGCTGGAGCTCGAGGCCGAGCCGTTCGACCGGACCAAGGTCGAGAAGCGGCTGAAGCAGGCCGAGCGTGCGCTGAACCAGCTCGGCAAGATCAACCCGCTCGCGCTCGAGGAGTTCGAGGCGATGGAGGAGCGGCATCGTTTCCTGTCCGAGCAGCTCGACGACCTGAAGAAGTCCCGCCGCGACCTGATGGACATCGTCAAGGAGGTCGACGAGCGGGTCGAGCAGGTCTTCACCGAGGCGTACCGCGACGTCGAGATCGCGTTCGAGCACGTCTTCAGCCGGCTGTTCCCGGGCGGTGAGGGCCGCCTGGTCCTGACCGATCCCGACGACATGCTCGGCACCGGAATCGACGTCGAGGCCCGCCCGCCCGGCAAGAAGGTCAAGCGGCTGTCATTGCTGTCCGGCGGTGAACGCTCGCTGGTCGCGGTCGCGTTCCTGGTCGCGCTGTTCAAGGCCCGCCCGTCGCCGTTCTACATCCTCGACGAGGTCGAGGCCGCACTGGACGACACCAACCTCGGCCGTCTCCTGGAGATCTACGAGGAACTCCGCGAGAACAGCCAGCTGCTGGTCATCACCCACCAGAAGCGCACGATGGAGGTCGCCGACGCCCTGTACGGCGTCACCATGCGTGGCGACGGCGTCTCCTCGGTCATCTCCCAGCGGATCCGCGAGCCCGAACCCGTCTGAGTCCCTCCGAGCCGGTCCGGCTGAGCCGGCTAGGCCGTGATCGTCATCGAGGCGAGCTGGTCGTCCTCGACCGCGAAGGTGAAGTGGGAGGGGCCGTTGAAGCCCTTCCCGCCGACCTGGGTCAGGATCGTCAGCGGGTTGCCGGCGACGGTGACCCGGGTGTCGGTGAAGGTGGCCTGCTTGCCGATCAGTTCGTTCTCGCTCCAGGAGCGGATCTGCTCGGGGCCGCGGAACTCCCGGCCCCAGTCGTTGACGTAGCCGTCCGGGGCGAACGCTGCCACGAACGCGTCGTTGTCCTGTTCGTCGATCGCGGTGAGCGCGCGCTGGACCGCGGCTGGGATGTCCTGACTCATGACGGCGACGATAGCCGTCCCGGTTGAACCGGTCGGTGAATCCGTACGTATGACGGGGTGACGGACGCTCGACCGAGGAGGGTTGATGAAGCGACTGAGCAGTGTGGCCGAAGGGGTCGGGGCGGACGGCAACAAGATCACGTACCGGCCGTCCGGCTCCGGTCATGGCGGTTACTGAGTCGACCTGTGCCGCGCTGGTGTGGGCGCCTGCTGCGCCCGGTATCGTGCGGTCGGTGGGTGACACCCCAGAGCCGCAGGACGCCGAGACGCTGATCCGCACGCTGTACGCCGAACACGGGCGCAGCCTGTTGGCCTATGCCACCCGTCTCACCGGAGACCGGGCCGCGGCCGAGGACGTCGTACAGGAGACCTTGGTCCGGGCCTGGAAGCACGCCGGCGACCTGACCACCGGCAGAGGATCGGTGCGGGGCTGGCTGCTGACGGTGGCGCGCAACATCGTCACCGACCGTGCCCGGGCCCGGGCGGTGCGTCCGGCCGAGGTGGCGGACGTGGTGGACCAGCCGCCGGTCCAGAGCGACCACTCCGAGGCCGTGGTGAACACCATGGTCGTGATGGACGCGCTCGACAAGGTGTCGCCCGAACACCGTGAAGTACTCGTGCAGCTCTACTACCGCGGGCGGTCCGTGGCAGAGGCTGCAAAGGAACTGGGTGTACCACCCGGTACCGTGAAATCACGTTCGTACTACGCCCTCCGAGCTCTGCGCGCGGTGATGGCTGGACCAGCTGCGTTGACTGGAGACGGGGAGGTGTCCCGATGACTGAGCATGACCGCACGCAACTCGGCGCCTACGCGTTGGGCGCACTAGAACCCGGTGAGGTGGCAGAGGTGGACGCGCACCTGGCCACGTGCGCGGAGTGCCGCGCTGAGCTGGCCGAGCTCGAGGAGATGAAGGACTTTCTCGGTGAGGTCCCGCCGGAGGCGTTCCTCGACGGACCGCCGGAGGGTGGCGACCTGTTGCTGCAGCGCACGCTGCGGGCCGTCCGCGAGTCGTCGCCAGAGCCTGCCGTACAGGTTCCGGCCAAGCGCCGCAGCTCCCGCTGGCTGATGGTGGCCGCCGCACTCGTGGCGGTCGCCGGTGCGCTCGGCGGTGGGGTTGCACTCGGTCGATCGACCGCACCGCAGGCCACCACCGAACCCGCAGCCGGCTACAGGGAAGTCAAGACGACCGACTCGGTCACCGGCGCGACCATGGCGACCACCGTGGAGCCGCGGACCGGTTGGAGCTGGGTGCAGGTGCAGGTCAAGGGCCTGAGGGCCGGAGACCAGTGCCAGCTCCTCGTCACCGACAGCTCCGGCAAGACCTGGACCGCGGGCAGCTGGGTGGTGTCGGAGAAGGCAGCCAAGAACGGCAGCACGTTCGGCGGCGGTGTGCTGGTCCCGCTCGACAAGGTGCACTCGGTCGAGATCAGGACCCTGCAGGGAAAGCACGTCGTCACGGCAACCATCTGAGCAACGATCCGAAAGTAGTTGCGGGACACGAGAGGATAGGGCCGTGGCTACGACTACCTCCGAGGACCTGCGGGAGCGCCGGAAGAACGCGGCGGACAACTGCGAGCGCTGGCTCGGCAACCGGCGAGTGCCGGCGCCGGATCGGCTCCAGCGGCTCGCGGAAGTCGCCACGGACGACCTCGTCGACATGTACGGCAACGGCGGCGAGGTCGCGGCGCTGGAGCAGGAGGTCGCCGAGCTGCTGGGCAAGCCGGCAGCGGTGTTCCTGCCGACCGGCATCATGGCGCAGCAGAGTGTGCTCCGCGTGTACGCCGACCGCGCGGGGACCAGCCGCGTCGCAGTGCACGGGCTGTCTCACCTCCTGGTGCACGAGCTGAACGCGCTGGAAGAGGTGCACCACCTGCGGATCGAGCGGCTGACGTCAGAGCCACGCCAGCCCCGTCCGGACGAGCTGGCAGCGATCCCCGGCAAGCTGGCCGCGGTCACGTTGGAGCTGCCGCTGCGCGATGCCGGGTACGTGCTGCCGACCTGGGACGAGCTGGTCGTCTTCTCGGAGTACTGCGCCGAGCGCGGCGTACCGCTGCACCTGGACGGCGCCCGCTTGTGGGAGAGCACGCCGTACCTCGAACACAGCCTGGCGGAGATCGCTGCGCTGGCTTCGACCGTCTACGTGTCGTTCTACAAAGTCCTCGGCGGCATCAGCGGTGCCGCACTGGCTGGTCCCGAGGACGTCATCGCCGAAGTACGCCGATGGCAGCGCCGGCTCGGCGGCAACCTCTTCTCGCTCTTCCCGTACGCCGTGTCCGCGCGCGACGGCTTGCGCACCGTGCTCCCGCTGATGGACGACCTGCACCAGCGGGCGGTCGAGGTCGCAATGGCCTTGCAGAGCGAGGGTTTCCGCGTGTTCCCGGAGCCGCCGCACACGAACTCGTTCCGCCTCTACGCACCTCGTGCCGCGGACGCGATCGAGCGTACGACGGTCGAGCGGATGGAGCGGACCCGCGAGGCGCTGTGCCCGCCGTGGCAGTCCGCGGACGTGCCTGGATGGTCGTGGATCGAGGTCGTGGTGACGCCGCATTCGCTGACCTGGCAGGTCGACGAAATCGCCAAGGCGTTCGGGGAACTTCTGACTCGGTAAGAGCGTCAGGCCAGTGTTGGTAGTGCGTGTGGGGATTCGGGGAGAGAAGTGCTGACATTCGTTGTGACGATGGTTGTTCTGCTGGTTCTGTCGGGCCTGGTGCTGCTCGCTGTAGCGCGGGGAGAAGGCAAGCGCTTCGGCTAGTGTCGCTGTAGGGTCGCAGAGCATGAGGCGACTCATCTTCCAGGAGTACGTGACACTCGACGGGTACGCCGCCGGACCCGATGGCGGACTGGAATTCTTCGACTCCGTCGCGGACGACGGCGGCGCTGCCGACGACGACAATCTCCAGCTGCTGGAGAGCATCGACACGATGCTGCTCGGCGCCGAGACGTACCGGTTGTTCGCGAGCTACTGGCCGACCGACGCCTCCGCGGACCAGCCGATCGCGCCGAAGCTGAACGCGCTGCGCCTGGTCGTCGTGTCGACCAGGCTGAAGAGTGCGCCGTGGGGCTCCTACGAGCCGGGTCTGGTGGTCCGCGACCTCGATGCGGTGCGTGCGCTCAAGGCCGAGGACACCGGCAAGGACATCATCCTGTGGGGCAGCATCACGCTGTTCCAGTCGTTGCTGCGCGCCGGACTGGTGGACGAGGTCCAGTTGCGCATCTGCCCGATCCTGCTGGGCGCGGGCAAGGGTGCGTTCCCCAGTGGCGAGCCACCGGTCGAGCTGGAGCTGATCGAGGCGCGCCCGTGGGCCAGCGGCGGCGTACTGGTGCGCTACCGGCCAACTAGCTGACCGCGTCCACGATCGCCTTCACGATCGGGGCGGCGATGGTGATCGTGGGCAGGACCAGCAGCGTGACTGCGCCGGCGTACGTCAGTGTGGCGAGCACGCGCTCGTCAGGAGCCGGGTCGGCCAGGCGCTCGACTCGGAGGACCGTTGCGGACTTGGCTGCGGCCAGTGCTGCCTCGGGCGCCGGTGAGCCGGCCAGCGCGACCAGTGCGCGGGCCAGCGGACGTGGTCCGTTGCGGCGGCGCGCGTCGTCGTCAGCCAGGAGCTCCACCAGCGTGCGGGCCTGCTCGAGCGCCACATCGCTACGCACCCAGCGCGGGAACGCGTGGTGAAGGGCGGTGAACTCCTCCAGCACCAGATCGTGACGTGCCCGCAGGTGTGCTTGTTCGTGCGCCAGCACTGCCTTCAGCTCGCTGTCGTCCAGTCGGTCCAGCGCACCGACCGACACAACAACCCGTGCGCCTCGCAGTGCGGGCAGGCAGTACGCCAGCGGCGTCTCCTCCGCCAGCACGCGCAGTCCGGGGATCAGACCGTCCGGAGTGGCGAGGACGTCGACCAGATCGCGGTGCCGCTTACGACGTGCCCTCGTGCCGACTGCGACTTTCCCGACCGCCCAGAGCAACCTGATGACGACCGACGCAGTCATCGCGAGGATCAGCGCGGCCACCAGGTCCCGTGGTGATGACGGGTCGAACTTCGGCTGACCGGGCTCGCCCGCGATCGAGTACGAGAGCGCTATGCCGGCACCCAGTGCGGCCAGTACGGCGGCCAGCGCGATCGCCTGCCAGAGGATGACCGCGGCGCGGGGGACCCGGTAGGGCCAGGTGGAGCGAGCCAGCACGGCCGGTGCCGGGCCGGTGAGGACCAGCGCGAGGACGGCCAGCAGGACCGGGGTGATCACCCCGTTTGCTCCTCGACGTCCAACCGGGACAGCGCCTCACGCAATAGAGCCGCTTCCTCGTCGGAGACCTGCCCGACGAAGCGGACCAGCGCCTCGCGACGGTCGCCGGCGCGGTCGAGGGCGTCGCGCATCAGGTCGGCGGCCAGCTCCTCACGGGGCGCGGCCGCACGGTAGCGCCAGGCCTTGCCGTCGCGCTCGCGCTCGGTCAGCTTCTTCTTCGCAAGCCGGTCCAGAACGGTCATCACGGTCGTGTACGCGAGCTCCCGGGTGCCGGCCAGCTGCTCGTGCACCTCGCGAACGGTCAACGCAGTCGGCGCAGCCCACAGCTGCTCCATCACCAGCCGCTCCAGGTCGCCCAGAGGGCGTGGTGGCTGCGCCTGATGCCGCCCGCGTGCCACCGCCCCGATCTCCTCACTCACCACGTGACCAGTATAACTACACGTCGTAGTAGATCCGCGCTAACATCTACTACGAAACGTCGTAGATGGCTGGGGAGGCCTTCCGATGGACACGCTGGATCTGGCCAGGTGGCAGTTCGCGATCACCACCGTGTACCACTTCTTCTTCGTGCCGGTGACGATCTCGCTGGCCGCGATCACGGCCGGCCTGCAGACGGCGTGGTACCGGACGGGGAAGGAGAAGTACCTGCGGCTGACCAAGTTCTACGGGAAGCTGTTCCTGATCAACATCGCGATGGGCGTGGTCACCGGTCTGGTGCAGGAGTTCCAGTTCGGGATGAACTGGAGCGACTACTCGCGCTTCGTCGGCGACGTGTTCGGGGCCCCGCTCGCGCTCGAGGGCCTGCTCGCGTTCTTCCTCGAGTCGACGTTCATCGGTCTGTGGATCTTCGGGTGGGAGCGCCTGCCGAAGCTCGTACACCTCGGCTGCATCTGGATGGTCGTGCTCGGCACGCAACTCTCGGCGTACTTCATCCTCGCCGCCAACTCGTGGATGCAGAACCCGGTCGGGTTCCGCTACAACACGGCCCGTGGTCGCGCCGAGATGACGGATCTGTGGGCGGTGCTGACCAACAAGGTCGTGCTGGTGACCTACCCGCACACGATCTTCGCCGCGTTCATGGTCGGCGGCGGGTTCGTCGCGGGTGTCGCGCTGTGGCACCTGATCCGGCGGCCGCTGGTGGACAAGGACGTCTTCCGGTCGGCGCTGAAGATCGGAGCGTCGGTCGTGCTCGTGGCCGGCGTGGGCGTGGCGATCAGCGGCGACCTGCAGGGCAAGGTGATGACCGAAGTACAGCCGATGAAGATGGCCGCGGCAGAGGCGCTGTACAAGACCGAGAAGCCGGCGCCGTTCTCGATCTTCACCGTCGGCACGCTGGACGGATCGAAGGAGATCTTCTCGATCAAGCTGCCGTACCTGCTGTCGTTCCTGGCCACCGGGCACTTCGACGGTCAGGTCAAGGGCATCAACTCGCTGCAGGACGCGTACGAGCAGTTGTACGGCCCGGGGTCGTACAAGCCGTACGTCCCGCTGACGTACTGGACCTTCCGGCTGATGATCGGGGTCGGGATGGCGTCGGCGGCGATCGCGCTGTGGCTGCTGTGGACAACACGTCGCGGCCGGGCGCCCGCCCCGTGGCTGATCTGGCTGGCAGCGCCCTTGCCACTGCTGCCGCTGATCGCGAACACCTTCGGCTGGGTCTTCACCGAGACCGGCCGGCAGCCCTGGCTGGTGTTCGGGTTGTTGCCCACGGCATCGGGTGTGTCACCCGGTACGACGAGTGGCGAGGTGATCACGTCGCTGGCCGGATTCACTCTCCTGTACGGCGCACTCGCGGTCGTCGAGACCAAGCTGATGTTGCGGACGATCCGCGGCGGACTGGCCGGCACCGACGATCCACCGGAGACCTCACCGGATCAGCCGGACAAGCCACTGTCGTTCGCGTACTGAGGGGCTCGAGATGGAACTGACGACTGTGTGGTTCATCGCGATCGCGATGCTGTGGACCGGGTACTTCGTGCTCGAGGGCTTCGACTTCGGCGTCGGGATGCTGTTCCGGGTCCTCGGCCGCAACGAGCCCGAGCGAAGGGCCGCGATCACGACGATCGGGCCGGTCTGGGACGGCAACGAGGTCTGGCTGATCATGGCCGGCGCTGCGACGTTCGCAGCATTCCCCGAGTGGTATGCGACGCTCTTCAGCGGTTTCTACCTACCGCTGTTCATGATCCTGGTCGGGCTGATCGTGCGCGGTGTCGCGCTGGAGTACCGCGGCAAGCGGGACGATGCGGTCTGGCGCGGGCGGATGGATCTGATGATCACGATCGGCTCGCTGCTGCCGGCACTGCTGTGGGGCATTGCCTTCGGCAACATCGTGCGCGGTGTGCCGCTGGACGCGAAGCACGAGTACATCGGAAGCTTCGGAACGCTGCTCAACCCGTTCGCCCTGCTCGGCGGCCTCACGTTCGTGGCGGTGTTCGTCACGCACGGCGCGATCTTCCTCGCCCTGCGCACCACCGACGACCTGCGCGTCCGCGCCAACCGGCTCGCCACCCGCGCGGGAGTCGTCGCAGCGGTGCTCACGATCGCCTTCCTGGCTTGGGCGCAGGCACTAAGGGGCGACAGCGTTTCGATCATCGTCATGATCGCGGCCGTGGTCGCCTTCGCCGGCGGGCTCGTAGCGAACCTCCTGCGCCGCGAGGGCTGGGCCTTCATCGGTACGACGCTGGCCATCGGACTGGCCGTGGTGTCCTTGTTCGTCGCGCTGTTCCCGGATGTGATGCCGTCGACGCTGGAGCCTGGGACGACGCTGACCGCGGCGGAGGCGGCGTCCTCGGCGTACACGTTGAAGGCGATGACGATCATCACCGCGATCTTCTTGCCGCTGGTGATGGTGTATCAGGGCTGGACGTACTGGGTGTTCCGGAAGCGCGTGATGGTGGCGGCGTCGTGAAGCCGCTCGACCCGCGGTTGCTGCGGAGGGCCCGGGGCGCACGGGTCTTCCTGGCGGCGTCGGTACTGATCGGTGTCGCGAGTGGCGTGCTGATCGTCGTACAGGCTGTGCTGCTGGCGCATGGCATCACCGGCGTCGTACTGCAGGGCAGCGGGGTGGCCGGTGTGGCGCTGGCGTTGGCACTGGTAGTGGCAGGGCGGGCGTTGCTGGTCTGGGCGCAGGAGGTAGTCGCTCAGCGTGCTGCGGCAGCGGTGAAGTCGACGCTGCGGCGGCAGGTGCTGGAGCACTCGCTGAAGCTCGGACCGGTGTGGCTGAGTGGGGAACGCAGCAGTGCGCTGACCACCCTGCTCACCAAGGGACTCGATGATCTGGACCCGTACTTCGCACGGTACCTGCCGCAGCTCGTCCTGGCGTCGACGATCCCGGCCGGCGTGATCGGCTGGATGGCGACGGGCGATCTGATCGCCGCGGGGACGGTGCTGGTCACACTTCCATTGATCCCGATCTTCATGGCTCTGATCGGCTGGGCGACCCAGGCACGTAGCCGGCGACGTCAGCACGCGCTGGCAGTGCTGGCGCATCACTTCGCTGACGTGGTTGGCGGTCTGACCACGCTGAAGCTGTTCGGACGTGCGAAGGCGCAGGAGTCCGCCGTACGTCGGGTGACCGATCAGCACCGCGCCGCGTCGATGGGGAGCCTGCGGCTGGCGTTCTTGTCGTCGTTCGCGCTGGAGTTGCTGGCCAGCATCTCGGTGGCGTTGGTCGCCGTTGGCGTTGGGCTCCGACTGGTCGACGGGAAGCTGGGGCTGGAGACGGCGTTGATGGTGCTGATCCTGGCGCCGGAGGCCTACCTGCCGTTGCGGCAGGTCGGCCTGCAGTTCCACGCGAGTGCGGACGGCGTTGCGGCGGGCGAAGAGGTGTTCCGCGTGCTGGAGACGCCGCTGCCGATGCGGGGCGACCGGACCGATGTGCCTGACCTGCGGGTGAGTCCACTGCAGCTGTACGACGTGACGGTGCGGTACCCGGGGCGTGATGAGCCGGCGCTGGACGGGTTCGACCTGGAGCTGCGGCCGGGGGAGGTGGTGGCGCTCACGGGTCCCAGCGGCGCTGGGAAGTCCACCGCTCTGGCCGTGCTGCTCGGTTTTGTCGAGCCCGAACGCGGTGTGGTCGTGGCTGGTGGCAGTGCGGCCGACGAGTTCGATCCGACGGAGTGGCGACGCCAGTTCGCGTGGGTGCCTCAGCGGCCTGGGCTGCGCCTCGGCACTGTCGCCGAGAACGTGCGACTCGGACGCCCGACCGCATCCGACGACGAGGTCCGCCTTGCTCTCCTCACCGCAGGCGCTGGTGAGCTCGCGCTGGACAAGCCGGTCGGCGAGCAAGGCCAACTCCTGTCCGGCGGCCAGCAACGCCGGGTCGCTCTCGCCCGAGCCCTCCTCACCAACGCCCCGGTACTCCTCCTGGACGAGCCCACCGCTGGTCTGGACCCGGACGCCGAAGCAGCCGTCATCAACGGCCTTCGCTCGACGGGCCGCACCGTCCTGATGGTCGCCCACCGTCCCGCTTTGATAGCAGCGGCCGACCGAACAGTCTCCGTAGGAACCCGAGAGCTGGTGAACGCATGAGCACACCGTGGCAGCTGGTGCGGCCGCAGGCGGGTGTCCGCTGGCGGCTGGCTCTCGCGCTGATGCTGGGGGTTGCGGCCGCCGGCTCGGCGGTGGCTCTGCTGGCGACCGCCGCCTGGTTGATAACCGCTGCCTCGGCGCAACCTCCGATCCTGCTGTTGCTGGTGCCGATCGTGGCGGTGCGGGCGTTCGGTGTCGGCCGCGGTGTCTTCCGGTACGTCGAGCGCCTGGTCGGCCACGACGCGGCGTACCGGGTGCTGGGGGAGACGCGGGCTCGTATCACCGGCCGTCTCGAGAAGATCGCACCGACATCCCAGCGGAAAGGCGACCTGCTGGCGCGGCTCGTGCTCGACGTCGATGCAGTCCTCGACCTCTGGCTGCGCGTATTGCTGCCAGTCGCGGTAGCGGCCGTCACAGCCGCCGCGACGGTGGCTCTCCTCGCCCTGCTCCTCCCAGCAGCCGGTGCAACGGTCGCGCTAGCAGTGTTGATCGCCTGCACCGTCGTACCGTGGCTGGCTGCCCACACCGCCCAACAAGCCGAGCGCAACATCGCCGGCGCCCGCGGCAACGTAGCAGCCACCACCACCGAGACCCTGCTCACCGCGGCCGACGTGCTCGCCTACAACGCGGTCGACTCGGTCCTGGACGACTTCTCCCGCCACGACGCCCGTCTGGCCGCCGCCGAACGCCGCTCCGCCTGGAGCACCGGCCTCGGGAGCGGCCTACTCGTCCTCTGCATCGGCGGCGCCAGCATCGCCGCACTCATCCTCGGCAGTACGGCGAACATCACCGGCGCAGTGTTCGCGGTCCTGGTCCTCACGCCACTCGCCCTCGCCGACGTGCTCGGCGGGATCCCAGCCGCCGCCCAGCTGGCCATCCGAGTTCGAGCAGCACTGGGCCGAGTCCAGGAACTCGTAGACACCCCGGACTCGGTCACCGAGCCGGCCGAGCCGCTACCGCTCCCGACCGGCCGCGACCTCCAGGTGAAGCTGCTCCGCGTCGGCTACGACGACATCGACGTCCTGGACGGACTCAGCCTGGACATGCCCGCCGGGAGTCGCGTGGTGATCACCGGGCCCAGCGGATCGGGCAAGAGCACACTGGCTGCAGTACTGCTGCGGTTCCTCGACCCGCGCGGGGGAGAGGTGCTGCTGGACGGTGTGGACCTCGCCAGGCTCGAAGGCGACCAGGTGCGGTCCGTCGTCGGCCTGCTGACCCAGGAGAGCCACGTCTTCGACACGAGCATCCGGGAGAACCTGCTGCTCGCAAAGCCCGGCGTGAGCGACCTGCAGCTGTGGAAGGCGCTCTACCGCGCACGGCTCGGGCTCTTCGTCGAGAAGCTACCGGACGGCCTCGACACGATGGTCGGCGAGCACGGTGCCCGGCTGTCCGGTGGTGAGCGTCAGCGGCTCGCGTTCGCTCGGCTCCTGCTCGCGGACCGCGACGTACTCGTCCTGGACGAGCCGACGGAGCACTTGGACGAGGAGACCGGCCGGGCGTTGCTCGCCGACCTGTTCGCGGCCGCCGGCGACCGGACCGTCGTACTGCTCACCCACCGGCCGGAGTTGGTGCCTCCTCACGTACCGCGACAGCTGGTTTGCCTGACGTGACAAATGCGTGCGGCGGGCCGGGTGTCTGTCAAGATGGGGAACCGTGTTGACCCCACTGTTTGTCTCGCTCCTGCTGCCACTCGTCACAGACCAGGCCCTGATCACGATCGTCGTCCTGATCGCGGTCGTCCTCGTCGTCGGCACGACCGGTCTGGTCGTCGCCCGGCGGCGCCGTTCCGAGCTGCCCGCGGCCACCAAGCCCGCCGTGGAGGCACCGGAGCCGAAGGTCGGTGAGGACGCCGAGGAACCCCGGGACACCCCGACCCGGACGCTGGAGGACGCCGAGCTGCCGGAGGCGGAGACCGCTCCGACGACGACGCTCGAGAAGCCGGAGTCCGCGCAGGGCCGGCTGGTCCGGCTGCGTGCTCGTCTGGCGCGTTCCCAGGGCTCACTCGGCAAGGGGCTGCTCGCGCTGCTGTCGCGCGACAAGCTCGACGAGGAGGCGTGGGAAGACATCGAGACCACGCTGATCACAGCTGACGTCGGCGTCGCGCCGACACAGGAGCTGGTCGAGAAGCTGCGCACCCGGATGCGCGTGGAGGGCGTCGGCGCCGCACAGGCCCGCGACATCCTCCGCGAGGAGCTCGTCGCGCTGGTAGACCCGTCGATGGACCGGTCGCTCAAGGCGAGCCGTAAGGACGGGCAGCCCGCCGTCATGCTGATGGTCGGGGTGAACGGCACCGGCAAGACCACCACCGTCGGCCGCCTGGCCCGCGTGCTGATCGCCGAGGACAAGCACGTCGTCCTCGGTGCCGCCGACACCTTCCGCGCGGCCGCCGCCGACCAGCTGCAGACCTGGGGTGAGCGTGTCGGCGCCCGCACCGTGCGCGGTCCGGAGGGCGGCGACCCGGCGAGCATCGCGTTCGACGCGGTCAAGGAGGGCATCGCGGAGGAGGCGGACGTCGTCCTGGTCGACACCGCCGGCCGCCTGCACACCAAGACCGGTCTGATGGACGAGCTCGGCAAGGTCAAGCGCGTCATCGAGAAGACGGCCGAGGTGGACGAAGTACTGCTGGTCATCGACGCCACCACCGGTCAGAACGGCCTCACCCAGGCCCGTGTGTTCGCAGAGGTCATCGACGTCACCGGGCTGGTCCTGACCAAGCTGGACGGCACGGCGAAGGGCGGCATCGTGATCGCGGTGCAGCGGGAGCTCGGCGTCCCGGTGAAGCTGGTCGGCCTCGGCGAGGGTCCCGACGACCTGGCGCCGTTCGACGCTGAGCAGTTCGTCGACGCGCTGCTGGAATGATGACGTTGAGCTGATGTAGAGCCGCAATGACCGGCTTCGTCTCCGGGTGAAGGCCCGAACGAGAAGGAGATGACATGACCAAGTTCATGCTGCTGATGAGCCACGACGGCGGTAACACCGACATCCCGATGCTGGAATGGGACGAGGCCGACAGGAACGCCCACATGAAGCACCTGGGTGACTCGGTCGAGAGGTTGCGGCAAAGCGGCGAGCTGGTGGAGGTCAACGCGCTGACCTGGCCCAGGCACGCGAAGGTGGTCCGGGCGAACGGTGTGAGCGCGCCGGTGCTGACCGACGGCCCGTACGCCGAGGCCAAGGAGGTCTTGGCCGGCTACACGATGGTCGACGTCGAGTCGGAGGAGCGAGCGCTGGAGATCGCGGCCGAGCAGTCTGCCGCCCCCGGTCCCGGCGGCGTCCCTCTCGAGCAGCCGATCGAGGTCCGCCGAGTGATGGACGGCGATGCCGACCTGCACGACTTCTGACCCTGGTCGCGGCCTCGAGGACCTGCTGCGTGAGCTGACACCGCAGGTCCTCGGGGCGGTCGTGCGCTGGTCCGGTGACTTCGCCGCGGCGGAGGACGCGGTCCAGGAGGCGCTGCTGGCCGCCGCGACGACCTGGCCACGGGACGGCCGCCCGAACAACCCGAAGGCCTGGTTGATCCAGACGGCCTCACGGCGGCTGATCGACGAAGTACGGCAGGAGCAGGCGCGTCGCCGACGCGAGGAACGCGCCGCACTGCGCGAGGTGCCAGGTGGGGAGACCGAGGAGCACGACGACACGCTCCGGCTGCTGTTCCTGTGCTGCCATCCCGCGCTCACGCCGGCCTCGGCGATCGCGCTGACGCTGCGGGCGGTCGGCGGGTTGACGACGGCCGAGATCGCGACGGCGTACTTGGTGCCTGAGGCAACGATGGCGCAGCGGATCAGCCGGGCGAAGCAGAAGTTGAAGGGCGCCAGCTTCGAACTGGACACCGACCCGGACCGGCTGCGCAACGTGCTGCACGTGCTCTACCTGATGTTCAACGAGGGCTACACGAGTACGAGCGGCCCGGAGTTGCACCGCAGCGACCTGTCGACTGAGGCGATCCGGTTGACGCGCGCAGTACGCGCACAGCTCCCCGATGACGGTCAGGTGGCCGGACTGCTGGCGCTGATGCTGCTGACCGACGCCCGCCGTGCAGCGCGGACCGGTCAGCGCGGAGAGCTCATCCCGCTGGCAGAGCAGGACCGATCGCTGTGGGACCACGCCCACATCACCGAAGGCGTAGCACTGGCGGTCGAAGCGTTCAACACGCCGCCATTGGGCGAGTACCAGATCCAGGCCGCCATCGCAGCACTGCACGACGAGGTCGACCGCGCCGAGGACACCGACTGGCCGCAGATCCTGGCGCTGTACGGACTCCTCGAGGACCTGTCCGGCAATCCGATGGTGAAGCTCAACCGGGCGATCGCGGCCGCCATGGTGGACGGCCCCGACGCCGGTCTGAAACTCCTCGAACCACTCGACGAGGAGCTGGCCGGTCACTACCGCCTGGACGCCACCCGCGGGCACCTCTACGAGATGCGCGGCGACCGGGCGGCGGCCGCCGACCACTTCCGCGCAGCGGCCCGCGGTACGACGAGCCTCCCCGAACGCGACTACCTGATGACGAAAGCCTCGTCGCTCAGCTAGGCGTACTGCGCGAACCCCGCGGCCAGGTCGTCATCTGTTGCCAAGAGCAACCGAAGCAGCACCCGTGCCTTGTACGGGTCGAGGAATCCGCCGTCGATCAGGCCGCGCTGCAACAGGTCGGTCTCCGAGCCGGGGGAGTGGTACGTATTGCGGACCACCGAGCCGGCGCCGGTGCGCGAGGTCAGGACGACCGGTATCCGGGCAGCCAGGTCGCCGAGCACCGGGGCGAGCGCGGCCGGCACATGCCCAACGCCGTACCCGGCGACGACCAGGCCCTGATGTGTGTCGGCCAATCCCTGCAGCAGCAGGCCGTCGTCGTCCATGGTCACCGTGTAGAGCGCCACCTTGAGGTTGTCGAGCTCGGCCGGCTCAGCGCTGCCCTGAACGCCGTCAAGCCGCAGCGGGCGGGTGAGGATGCTGACCCGGTCCTCGACGACGTGACCGATCGGCCCGGTGTTCGGCGACACGAAGGTCGCCGTACTCGTGCTGTGCGTCTTGCGCACCCAGCGCGCGGCGTGGATCTCGTCCTTGAAAACGACCAGTGCCCCGAGGTCGCGCGCCGCGGGGGAGCAGGCGACCCGCAGCGCAGCCAGGAGGTTGGCGGGACCGTCGGGACCGGCCAGTGTCGGGTTGCGCATCGCACCGGTGAAGATGAGCGGTTGCGGGTGCGGCCAAACCAGATCCGCGAGAAACGCGCTCTCCTCGAGCGTGTCGGTGCCCTGCGTGACCACGGCGCCCGCAGCACCGGCGGCGACGGCCTTCGAGGCGGCGTCGACGACTTCGAGAATCTTGGCGGCGGTCAGGTTGGCGCTGGGGACCTTCTCGATGTCCTGGATCTCCACCGGGTGGCCCAGCTCGGACAGGCCGGACAGCCCAGGAATGGCCGCGGTGAGGTCGTCACCGGTCAGGCGCCGGTTGCCTGCCATCGAGATCGTTCCGCCCAACGTGAACAACGCGACGCTCACTGCGTATCTCCTGTCAATCGGTCTGTCTCATGTGGTCCGCGCTCTGACGTGCATCCGCTCCCCTTGCGGGCCGTAAAGACATAGCACCTCGGTCGGGCCAGGGCCGGGATTGGCGAACCAGTGCGGCACCCGGCAGTCGAACTCGGCCACCTCGCCCTCCTTCAGGACGAAGTCTTTGTCGCCGAGCTTCAGGCGCACCCGCCCGGACAGCACATACAGCCAGTCATAGCCCTCATGCGTCTTCTGCACGACGTCGTTGCCCGGATACCCCTCCGGCAGGATCTGCTTGAACGCCTGCAACCCACCCGGCCGCCGGCTCAGCGGGATGTGCACCGTGCCGTGGCGCTTGATCGGCTTCGCGTAGATCCGCGGGTCGCCTGTCGGCGGTGCGTCCACCAGCTCGTCCAATTGCACCTGGTGCGCGCGGGCGAGCGGCAGCAGCAGCTCCAGCGTCGGCCGGCGCTGACCGGACTCCAGCCGGGACAGCGTGCTGACCGAGATGCCGGTGACCTCGGACAGCTGGGCCAGCGTGGTCCCGCGCTCGATCCGCAACGCCCGCAGTCGCGGTCCGACCGACTCGAGCACGTCCTCGTCGTTTGCCATACCGGCAACAATACTTGTCGAAAATGAAAACCACGACGCATCCTCGGATCACATTCGAGACGAGGAGTGCGGGACATGACGAAGTACGACGTGATCGTGATCGGTGGCGGCGCCGCCGGCCTGAGTGGAGCGCTGGCCCTGGTCCGGTCCCGCCGCTCGGTGCTGGTGGTCGACGACGGTACGCCGCGCAACGCACCCGCGGAGGGCGTGCACAACTTCCTGACCCGCGACGGCACGCCGCCGGGTGAGATCTACGCGCTCGGCCGCGAGGAGGTCAGCGGGTACGGCGGTGAGATCGCCGAGGGCACTGTGACGACCGGGAGGAAGGACGACGACGGCTTCGCGGTCGAGCTGGCCGACGGCACGACGTACCGGGGCCGGCGACTGCTGGTGACGACTGGGCTGATCGACGTACTGCCGGACGTACGTGGACTGGCCGAGCGGTGGGGGAAGGACGTGATCCACTGCCCGTACTGCCACGGCTGGGAGGTGCGGGACCAGGCGATCGGCGTACTGGCGACCAGTCCGATGGCTATGCACCAGGTGCAGCTGTTCCGCCAGTTGAGCGATGACGTGACGCTGTTCCTGCACACTGCGCCTGAGCCGACTGATGAGCAGTGGGAAGAGCTGGCTGCGCGCGGCATCTCCGTAGTACAAGGCAAAGTCGAGGAGCTCGAGGTGTCCGACGACCGGATCACCGGAGTGCGGCTGGAGGGCGGCAAGGTCGTTCCGCGGCAGGCGCTGGCGATCCAGACCACTGTGCGCGCCCGCGCGGGCTTCCTGGCCGATCTGGGGCTGGAGCCGACCCTGATCGAGAACAACGGCATAGAGATCGGTACGGCGATCCAGGTCGACGGCATGGGCGCCACAGAGGTCCCCGGCGTCTTCGCGGCGGGCAACGTCACCAATCCAATGGCTCAGGTGATGCCGTCCGCGGCGGCCGGCCTGATGGCGGGTGCGGGGATCAACTTCGACCTGATCACCGAGGAGACGGCTCGGGCGCGATCGGAAACTGGCTCTGGCCGCGTGGAGTAGTTGAGGAGTTGAATAGGGGAGGAAGCGAGGGGATGGGGCGGAGGCTAGGTGCGCGACACGGTCGACCCGGATTTCGCCTCGTTCGTGGATGCACGACAAGGCAGATGGCTCCGTACGGCGTACCTGGTGTACGGCGACCTCGAACGAGCCGAGAAGACGCTCTTGCGCGCGTTCACACAGCTGTCGATGCAGTGGACCCGGGTGGACGACCCCGATGCGTTCGTGCAGCGGCTGCTGTACCTGCCCGCGCTGAAGCCGTGGAACCGGACGCCGGCGTTCCCGGACGAGGACGACCAGGTGAAGGCCGCACTGGGCGACCTGACTCCTGCGCAGCGCACTGTGTTCGTCCTGCTCCACGTGGAGGAACTCACCGAGTTCGAGGTGGGTGATCTGCTCGGGATGTCCCACACCGCCGTCCACGCGCATGGTCTGACCGCCTTCGGGCGGTTCCGGGCGGCGCTGGGCGCGGGGGACTGGCGCGATGCCCAATGAGGCGTGAGGACGTTCCACCGCTGTTGTTCCAGGCCGCCGACGACCTGCCCGAGCCAGACCTGGCCGACGCGGCCTGGGCAGCCGGCCTGAGGGTACGACGCCGTCGTCGGCGGGCTGTGCTGGTCAGTGTGCTGGTCGTGCTGGTCGCACTGCTCGTCGTCTCGATTACGATCGAGGTGGGCTCGAACGGCAATGCGGACATCACGCCTCCGGAGAGACTGCTCAACACCCCGCGCGACTACGTGGCACCGGCCGGTCAGATCTCCGGAATCGACTTCTGGCTGGCGCCTCCGCCCGGCAGCGAGCGGTTCCTCGACCGGCTCGAGACTCCGCTCGGTGATCGCCTGGAGCTCCCCGGCAAGGTTCATTCGCTGGCCAAGCACAAGCTCGATCGGGTCGCCGCGGTGGTGCTCGCTAAGAACGGCGATGTCTATGAGCCTTTGCTCCTCGGCCGCGACTCGTCGTGGTCCGAGGCAGCAGTGGGGTTGGTTGCGGTCGACGGCCGGCCGCCGTTGAGCTCCGGTGCTGTATCGCCCGACGGCACAGTCGTTGCCTTCCCACAGCCCGGTGAGCTCGTCACCGTCAACGCTTCGACCGCTCAGATCTCGCAGTACCGCTTGCCGGCCGGAGACTTCAGCAGCGTGTCCTGGCTGGACGAGGCGCAGCGCATCCTCGTGAGCGGACCAGGCGTCGCCTATCGCGTGCTGGTCGGGGAGGGCGGCGACGGCGAGCGGCAGATTGCTCGCATCGAGGCCTCGAACGACCCGGAGGCGGTCACTGCGCCGTTCCGGATCGAGACCGGCTCCGTGCAGCGCTATCAGGTCGGCGGCCAGTGGACGGAGGACAGCACGCTCACTCTGCCGGTCCAGTCGTGGGTCGGCCAGACGTTCTCGTCCGACGGCGGAGTGGCCAGGCTGTTCATCGCCAACAAGCTGCCGCAGGTCCGGACGCTGGTCTCGCAACCACAGGGTGTGGCTGCGATCTCCACGTTCCGGGCGGCGCCCAGCCGGTTGCTGATGCTGGGTGAACCGTTCGCGGGCTCCGGTCAGACGCCGAGGGGGGCAGGCGACCCCGCCTACGTGCGTCAGCCCGGCTGTTGCGCGGTACTGGGCTGGTACGACAACGACAACGTCCTGGTCCAGGTCCGAGGCTGGGTCTTGGCCTGGGACCTGAACTCAGGACAGGTCCGTAGGGTCACCGAACTCGCGGTCGGCGAGCTGGCTCTCGGACCCGGTGTGCGGCCATGAGCCGCTCCAGTCGTCGAGGATGGCCCGCAGAGTGACGTCGGCCAGGCGCTCGGCGTCCTCCGGCGGCGGCATCGGACGTCCGGTCAGTGCCCGGACGACGAAGACACCGGCCATCCACTCCACCATCACCACCGGATCCGCGCTGTCGCGAACCCGTTCTCCCCGGGCTCTGGCCCGGTCGAGTGCGGCCTCGGTCAGCTCGATCCGCCGGTCCAGGACGTCCCGGTAGATCTGCGCGGACCGCGGGTCGCGGTTCGCCTCGGCGACTGCGAGGCGGATCAGTGCGAGTCCCCTTTCACTGTTGGCGAAGGCCAGTGCGGTCCGGTAGACCTCGAGCAGGTCGCCGGCGATCGAGCCGGTATCCGCGTCCGGTATTTCCATGTCGAACAGCTCGGCCATGGCGTCGTTGGCGAGCAGCTCCTTGCTGGCCCACCTGCGATAGATCGTCGCCTTGCCGACCCCCGCGGCCTCGGCAACGTCGTCTACCGTCATTCCGTCGAATCCCCGCTCCAGCAGCAGCTGAACGGCGTACCGGCGGATCCTCGGCTCCGCCTCCGGGTCCCGTGGTCTGCCGCGGCGCGGCCTCACCCCGTAGATCGGCTCCATTTCTACGTCCCCAGCTCGGACGGGTGCAGTGGCGCGGCTGCGGGCCCGTGTGGTCCAGGCCAGAGTGCCACAAGTTGGCCTCCGGTGAGTCATGTCACCTCGATGTCACCTGGGAGCCCGCTTTGTCACATGCCTGAAACAAATGGACCGATCGGCTGAAACGGCGCGCCGACACCGTTTGCGATGTGACCGTGGCGCGGGCTCCCCGGCGTTGTGGAGTCCCCTGACTGAGGACGCGGGTCACATCGAGAACGATGGAAGGACGACGCTCATGACGATTGTGCCCGGCGATACCGCCTGGGTCCTGGCAAGCGCCGCCCTGGTGATGCTGATGACACCGGGCCTGGCCTTCTTCTACGGCGGCATGGTGCGCGTGAAGAGCGTGCTGAACATGATGATGATGAGTTTCATCACCATCGCCGTCGTCACGGTGTTGTGGGTGGTCGTCGGCTACTCGCTGACGTTCGCCGGTGACACCGGACATGTGATCGGGGACTTCTCCGAGGTCGGCCTCAAGGGTCTGCTCGCACCGGAGGCGGTGAGCGGGACGACGCCCACGCTCGCTTTCGTCGCCTTCCAGTTGATGTTCGCGATCATCACTCCCGCGCTGATCTCCGGCGCCATCGCCGACCGGGCCACGTTCCGCGGCTGGATCGCGTTCGTGGTCGGCTGGACGCTACTGGTGTACTTCCCGGTCGCGCACTCGGTCTGGTTCCTGGACGACGGCAACGGCGGCTGGATCGGTGACAAGCTCAAAGCGGTGGACTTCGCCGGCGGTACCGCGGTCCACCTGAACGCCGGTGCCGCCGCGCTCGCGCTGGCGATCGTGCTCGGCAAGCGGATCGGCTGGAAGAAGGACCCGATGCGGCCGCACAGCCTGCCGCTGGTCATCCTCGGCGCCGGTCTGCTGTGGTTCGGCTGGTTCGGCTTCAACGCCGGCTCGGCGCTGAGTGCCGGCACCACCGCCGCGGTCACCTTCGTGAACACCCAGGCCGCCACCGCCGCCGCGGTGATCGGCTGGCTGATCGTGGAGCGGATCGTGCACGGCAAGGCCACCACGCTGGGGATGGCATCCGGTGCGGTCGCCGGTCTGGTCGCGATCACCCCGTCCTGTGGCGCGGTCTCGCCGATCGGTGCTCTCATCCTCGGTCTGGCCGCCGGCGCCATCTGCTGCGGCGCGGTGTCGCTGAAGTACAGGCTCGGCTTCGACGACTCCCTCGACGTGGTCGGTGTGCACTTCGTCGGCGGTCTGTTCGGCTCGCTGGCGATCGGCCTGCTGGGTACGGCGGCGGCCCCGTCGGCCGTCGACGGTCTGTTCTACGGCGGCGGAGTGACACAGCTCGGCCGGCAGGCACTGGCCAACGTGGTGGTCGGGCTCTACTCCTTCACCGTGGCGTTCATCCTCGGCAAGGTCATCGACAAGACCATCGGCTTCCGGCTCAAGGAGGAGGACGAGGTCACCGGCGTCGACCAGGTCGAGCACGCGGAGACGGCGTACGACTACCTCGGTTCGTCGGGCCTGCGCGGCGCGCTGTCGTCCCGCCCGGCAGCGGCCGAGACCGAGAATGGCACCACTGAGCCGTCGGAGAAGGAAGGTGTCAAGGCATGAAGCTGGTCACCGCGGTGGTCAAGCCGCACAAGCTGGACGACGTCCGGGCCGCGCTGGAGACGTTCGGCGTCACCGGTATGACGGTCACCGAGGCGAGCGGCTACGGCCGGCAGAAGGGCCACACGGAGGTCTACCGTGGCGCCGAGTACGAGGTGGACCTGGTGCCGAAGGTCCGGCTCGAGGTGGTCGTCGAGGACGGTGACAGCGCCGACGTGGTCGACGTGATCGTCAAGGCGGCGCAGACCGGCAAGATCGGTGATGGCAAGGTGTGGGTCACCCCGGTCGACACGATCGTCCGGGTCCGGACCGGCGAGCTGGACGGAGACGCCCTCTAGATGGTGGACAGAGCAGAGCAGCGGCGCGTCCGTGCCGAGGAGGCCGACGCGCTGCTGTACCTGCTCCTCTCCAAGGCCTGCGACGCCCTCGGTGTGCCTACCGAGGGCGTCGCGCTGGTCGCGGTCGGCGGCTACGGCCGGGAGGAGCTGTCGCCGTACAGCGATCTCGACGTGATGCTCGTGCACGTCGAGGGGTACCCACGGGTGGACGAGCTGGCCGCACAGATCTGGTATCCGCTGTGGGACTCGCGGACCAAGCTGGACCACAGCGTCCGCACACTGGCCGAAGCACGCGAGGCCGCCGCGGCGGACGACCGGGTCGCGCTCGGTCTGCTGGACGCGCGCCATGTGGCCGGAGATTCACATCTGACGCTGCAGCTGCGGTCCGTGCTGATGGCGGACTGGCGTCGTACTGCACACACCCGGCTGCCCGGATTGGCGCAGGCGTGTCGCGATCGCGCGTCCACGGTCGGAGAGCTCGCGCATCTCGCGGAGCCCGACTTGAAGGAGGCGTACGGCGGTTTGCGGGATGCCGTCGTACTGCGTGCGTTGGTGGCGTCCTGGCTGGTCGACGTACCGCATCCGGTGGTGGAGCGGGCGCGGCGCGATCTGCTCGAGGTCCGCGACGTACTGCATGAGGTCGCTGGTCGGGCGACTGACCGGCTGGTGGCTGATCTCGCGGGTGAGGTGGCAGCTGGGCTCGGGCTGTCCGGGCGGGACGAGCTGCTGCGGCATGTGTACGCGACCGGCCGGACGCTCGCCCATGTGTGCGACGTGTCCTGGCGACGGGTCGAGAGCTTGATGACCAAGCCACCGCGTTCCCGGCGCCGTCAACGGACCGGGGGGCCGCTGCTGCTCGCGCTGGACGAGGGAGTGGGCCAGCACGAGGGCGAGGTCGTGCTGATGCCGGACGCGCGACCGGAGCGGGACCCTGTGCTCGGGCTGCGTGCTGCTGCGGTCGCTGCGGATCGTCAACTCGTGCTGTCTCCCGCTGTCTGTGCTCGACTGGCCGCGTCGGCTGCTGACTTGCCGGTGCCGTGGCCGGGGGAGGCGCGACGCCTGCTGTGCGCGCTGCTCGGTGCGGGGAGCGGACTGCTTGAAGTGTGGGAGGCCTTGGACCAGGCCGGGTACATCACACGCATCCTGCCTGAGTGGGACTCGGTGCGGTTCCGGCCGCCGCAGTCGGCGATCCACCGGTTCACCGTCGACAGGCATCTGCTGGAGACGTGCGTCGAGGCGTCGGCGATGGTCCGCGACGTACGACGGCCTGACCTGTTGCTGGTCGCCGCACTGATTCATGACCTGGGCAAGGCGCTCGACGGCGACCACAGCGTCACCGGTGCGGCCATCGCTGCGAAGGTCGCGCGGCGGATCGGGTTCAGCGAAGCGGACTCGGACACCATCGCCCTGCTCGTCCGGCAGCACCTGATGCTCGCCCAGGTCGCGACCCGGCGGGACCTCGAGGACCCGATGACCGTGGACATGGTGGCCGGCATCGTTCGCAGTACCGAGACGCTGGACCTCCTGGAAGCATTGACGTACGCCGATGCGCGGGCGGCCGGTCCGGCTGCGTCGTCACCGTGGCGGATGCGACTGGTAGGCGAGCTCTGCCGCCGGGTGCGTGGTGAGCTGTCCGGTGGTGGCGAGGGCATGTGGACCGAGGCACCGCCCGTTCCGGTGCCGGTGTTGCACCAGGTAGTCGGTGTGGGGCGGCTGGGGCTCACAGTGTCCGACCACCACGGCGATCTGCGGATCAACGTCGCCGTACCAGATCAGGTCGGCACGCTGTCGACTGTGGCCGCCGTACTGGCAGTAGAGCGGCTGGCTGTGCGGTCCGCGGTCATCACGTCTGTTGAAGGACTCGGGATCTCACAGTGGACCGTTGCTGGGTCAGCGCCTGATCCGGTGCGGTTGCGGGACAGGTTGGCTGTCGCGCTGCGGGACTCGAGCGACGTCGTACGCCGATTGGCTGCACGGGACTCGTCTGCTGCACGTGTTGCCAGCAGAGTGGACCTGCTACCGGAGGCGTCCGAGACCGCGACTGTCCTGCAGGTGCGAGCACATGACCGTCCAGGACTGCTGTACGACGTCACTGCAGCCATCGCGGCCACAGGTGCTGACATCCGCTCTGCCCATGTCAGCACGCTCGGTGCCGAGTGTGTCGACGTCTTCTACCTGACCGACCGTCACGGCGCTCCACTCGAACCTGAGGACGCGCGAACGACGGCTAAGTCCGTCCTCGATCGGTTGACGTTCTAGTCTCAGCGCTGTGCATGTCGTAGAGGCTTTACAGCGCCAAGCCGTCGCCTGCGAGGACCTCGGGTCCCCGATGTACGCCGAGCTGCTCCGGCTGCTCGTGGACGACTACGAGGTCGGTGGTGTGTCCGTCGAAGTACTGGAGGGATACGAGGACCGCTCGTTCGGTGAGGCGATCGGCCTGCGGTTGCTGGGCGCCGTACACGGTCTGGTGCTGTCCGGTACGGTGCCTGAGCTCGCGGCCTTCTACCCGAGTGTGGGCGGCGCGTGGGACCCGGTCCTCGGCTGGGAGGCGTTCGAGCAGGTGCTGCGGTCGCGAGTGGGGGAGGTGCGGTCGCTGCTCACCCAGCCGCCACAGACGAACGAGGTGGGTCGGTCAGCCTCCTTGTACGGCGGTCTGCTGCAGCTGGTCGAAGCGGTGCCGTTGCCGGTCCGGTTGTTCGAGATCGGCGCGTCGGCCGGGTTGAACCTCCGAGCGGATCGGTACCGGTACCTCGCGGACGGGACGTCCTACGGGCCGGAGGACAGCCCGGTGGTGTTCTCGTCGGCCTGGTCGGGACAGCTGCCTGCTGCGGATCTGCGGATCGTCGAACGCGTCGGGTGCGACATCGCCCCGGTCAACCCGCTGACGCCCGACGGTGCGTTGAGGCTGACGTCGTACGTCTGGCCGGACCAGACGGAGCGTTTGGAGCGGTTACGGGGTGCCTTGAAGGTCGCGCGGGAGGTGCCGGCCGACGTACGCCCGGAGGACGCCGTCTCGTTCCTGCGCGCACTGGAGCTGTCCGAGGGCCACGTGACGGTCGTGTGGCATTCGATCATGTGGCAGTACCTGCGACGCGTCGACCGGACCGCGCTGGAGGAGCGCCTCGAGGAGCTGGGTGCTCAAGCGACCGAGTCGACACCGCTGGCGCATCTCAGCCTCGAGCCGCACCACGTGATCAGCCACGACCGAGGCGCGGACGGCTGGGAGTACCGAATCGACCTCCAGATCTGGCCCGACGGATCCCGCCGAACCCTCGGCACGGCGGCGCCGCACGGCCAGGAGCTCCGGTGGTCACCTACGGAGTGAGGGCCGCGACCAAGGTGTCGGTCAGCGCGGCCGCGTAGACGCCGTCCGGGTCGAGGTCCGGGTCGAAGATGCCGATGTCGATGCCCACACACTTCGGCGCGGCAAGCAGCGGGCGCAGAAGAGCGCGCAGCTGCTCATGGTCGATCCCGCCCGGATCCGGGCTGTCGACCGCGGGCATGATCTCCGCGTCGAGGATGTCCACGTCCAGGTGCACCCAGAACCCGTCCAGCTCGTCCCGCTCGAGCTGCTCGAGTGTCCCGACCACTGCGGCGTTCACGTCCTCGGCGATCGCCAATGCCGGCCACACCGGAATCGCGGCCTTCACCGCGTCTGCTGCGTACTCGTCGTCCTCGCGGATCCCGAGCAGCACGGCGTCGGTGTCTCGCGTGTACGGCCCCAACCCTTCGAGATCGGTCAGATCGGCCTGTCCGCGTCCGGTGACCAACGCCAGCGCCTCACCACCCGCGGCTCCGACGTACGGCGCGTTGTCGACCGTCCGGAAGTCCGAGTGCCCGTCGAGGTACACCACGCCGAACCGCCCGAGTCGCTTCAACCCCAACGCCGGCCCGAGCAGATTGCTGCACTCGCCGCCCAGCAGCACGACGAACTTCCCCTGCTGCACGAACCCCGCGACCCGGTCCGCCAGCTTCGCCGTGTACGCCGCCATCGCCGGCGCGTTGAACACCCCGTCGCCCGGCTTCCAATCCCCACGGTCGTACCGCGGCGGCGTCACACACCCACCGTCCTCCGCCCCGATCCGCCCCACGATCCCTTGGTCACGCAAGGCCCCGGCCAGCTTGTAACACCCCGGCACAGCCCCCTCCGCCGGCGGCCGCAGCCCCAAGTTAGAAGGCCCATCCACCACAACCCGCACACCAGCTCCTAACCCGTGAATCCCATCCCACCGGTTAGATCCTCGACGCCCCACTCCCACCTGTCAATCAGCACGCTCCCACCTTCACCACCCCGCACCCCGCGGTCCCGACGCACCCCGCGGCGCGGAACCACCCCGCGACCCCGACGTACTCCGCCCCGCCGCCCCCGCCGCCCGAGCAGCCGCCGCCCGCGACCCATCCCCAAGCGCCGACCCCCGCCCCGCCGCCCCCGCCGCCGGCGCCACCCCACTCAAGAACCGCCCCGCCGCCACCTCCGCAGTCTCCTTCTCAGCCGCCCGCGCCGCCTGCTCAGCCGCACGGTCAGCCGGTCGCGCCGCGCCCTCAGCCGCCTGCTCAGCTGGTCGCGCCGTGCCTTCCCGCTGCAGCTCGGCGGGCTCCTGGCGCGCTGCATCAGCCAGCGCCTCGCGACCTACCTGCTGTTGCGGCACGTCGCCGCTCTGCGCACCCCGCGCCGGGTGCGGACCGCGACGCCGCATCTCGTCAACCTTCGCGTTGAGCCCCCGCCTGATCTCCTCAGCGACATGCTGCCCAGCCTCAGGCGACCGCCCCGCCAACGACTCCCACTGGGCATGCAACATCGTCTCGATCAACTCACGCCGCACCGCCTGCCGATCCGCCCCCTCAGCCGGCGCGATCTCCTCCAGCCGATTCCGTACGACAGCCTCCGCCACCTGATCGAAATGCATCACCGCCGGCCCCTGACTGAGCCGATCAATCAACTCCCGCCGGTCAACACTCACCCCCGACGCCTGCTGGATCAGACCATTCGCCGCCGCATACGCACCGCTGCGTTGCTGACCACCGAGGGACAGGCCTTCGTAGCCCGCCAACTCCGTGAAGGCCTCGAAGTCGTCGGCAGCACGAACCGCCGCCACGCCGTCGTCGAGGCCTCGTGACTGAGTCGTCCGGACTGCATTCGCCTCGCCTGGGGAGTCCTGCTTCATCCCCGCCTGCGTGGCTCGGGTCAGAACCGCGTCCAGTGCACGCGCCTGGCGCCGAGGGTTGGCTGTCGGATGCCTCGTCAGCCCTTCCCGCAGCAGCAGCTCATGAATCCCGATCGCACCGGTGTCCTGGTCGAAGCCGCCACGTCCGCTCGTTGCGTACAGCTGGCGATTCCATCGGTCGGCGGCTGGCGGCCGGAGCTGCTGGGCCAAGTCGTACAACCGGGTGAACTCGCGGTACGTCGGCGAGTTCTCGGGAACGCGCTGGGCGGACTCAGGCATCGGAGGCCGGGAACGGGGTGTCGGTCAGCGGGAACGGTGGGTCGCGGATCCAGCTCTCCATGGACTCGAGATCCTCGGTCATCGCCCGGATGTCGTCCGCTTCGTCCTCCGACGCACGGTCGGCGATCTCCCAGATCCGTCGTCGTGCGTCCGCGAGCATCGCGATCTTCTCGTCGGTGGTTCCCTTCGGTGGGTACGCAGCCGCGTGAATGCGGTCCGCCTCGTAGTACAACTCACTCCACTCACGAGGCGGAGGGGGCGGCTCCGCCAGGCGTGCGATGAGCCGGGCGGTCCAAGCGCGGTGGTCTTCCGAGGTGTCGGCCGGGACGAGCGCACGCAGCTTCTCCTGCTCGGCCGAGACGTCCACAGGTTGCCCGCCGCGGACCCGATCGCGGGCTCTGCCGAAGGCGTTGTTGAAGGCTGGGATGTCGAGGGGCATGCCGTTTACGGTAGCGAGAAAGAGTGCTTTGCCGCCGGAGTTATCCACAGGTTGCCGGGCCGGTAGACTCGGGGAGTTCATCGCTTCGACGAAACGGACTGTTTCTCGTGTTCGACACGCTTTCCGATCGGCTCTCCACCGCGTTCAAGAATCTGCGGGGCAAGGGCAAGCTGACCGACGCCGATATCGACGCGACCACCCGGGAGATCCGGATCGCGTTGCTGGAGGCGGATGTCGCGCTGCCGGTGGTGCGGGAGTTCATCGCGGCGGTGCGGGAACGCGCCGGCGGGGCCGAGGTGCGCGGCGGGCTGAACCCGGCGCAGCAGGTGATCAAGATCGTCAACGAGGAACTGGTGAAGATCCTCGGCGGCGAGACCCGCGAGCTGCGGATGGCGAAGCGGCCGCCGACGGTGATCATGCTGGCCGGTCTGCAGGGTGCCGGTAAGACCACCCTGGCCGGCAAGCTCGCCAAGTGGCTGCGGGAGACGCAGCACCAGACGCCGATGCTGGTCGCCGCCGACCTCCAGCGTCCGAACGCGGTGACCCAGCTGCAGGTGGTCGGTGAGCGCGCCGGCGTGCCGGTGTACGCGCCCGAGCCCGGCAACGGCGTCGGCGACCCGGTGGACGTCGCGCGCAAGGCGATGGACGAGGCGCGGTCCAAGCAGTACAGCGTCGTCATCGTCGACACCGCCGGCCGGTTGGGTGTCGACGAGGAGCTGATGAAGCAGGCCGCGGACATCCGCGACGCCGTCAGCCCGGACGAGATCCTGTTCGTCGTCGACGCGATGATCGGCCAGGACGCGGTCACCACCGCGCAGGCCTTCCTCGACGGCGTCGGCTTCGACGGCGTCGTGCTGTCCAAGCTCGACGGTGACGCCCGTGGTGGCGCCGCGCTGTCGATCGCGCAGGTCACCGGCCGGCAGGTGATGTTCGCCAGCAACGGCGAGAAGCTCGAGGACTTCGACGTCTTCCACCCCGACCGGATGGCGTCGCGCATCCTCGGCATGGGCGACGTGATGAGCCTGATCGAGCAGGCCGAGCGCACGTTCGACGCCGAGCAGGCGGCCAAGACCGCGGCCAAGCTGCAGAAGAAGGGTGGGAAGGACTTCACCCTGGACGACTTCCTCGCCCAGATGCAGTCGGTGCGCAAGATGGGCCCGCTGACCAAGATCTTCGGCATGCTGCCCGGTGCGAACCAGTTCAAGGACCAGCTGGAGAACTTCGACGAGCGCGAGATCGACCGCATCGAGGCGGTCATCCACTCGATGACGCCGGCCGAGCGGAACGATCCGAACATCATCAACGGCTCCCGCCGGGCCCGGATCGCGAAGGGTTCCGGCACCGAGGTCGCCACCGTCAGCGGCCTGGTCGAGCGGTTCTTCGAGGCCCGCAAGATGATGGCCGCGATGGCGTCCGGCAAGGGCATCCCGGGGATGCCGGGCATGCCAGGTATGCCGGGCGCGGGCGCGGGCGCGGGCGGCGCGCGGAAGGCCAAGCAGCAGGCGAAGAAGGGCAAGAAGCGCGGCTCCGGCAACCCCGCCAAGCGGGCGAACCAGGGCAGCCCGCAGCCGCAGGCGCCGCAGCCGGGCCAGCTCCCGGCGGCGTTCGGCGGCGGCCAGGACGGTGGCGACTTCGAGTTGCCCGACGACCTCAAGAAGATGCTCGGCGGCGGCAAGTAGCTCACCTGTACGCCTATGCCCGATCGGGCGAACTTCCCGAGCGGCCCGGCGTACGGCGACATCTGTCAGAACTGTCATCCGGTCGGCTGGTCCGGCCGGGCCTTCGTCGGCGTACGGTGAAGTCGGGGGATGAACTCTCGGTGACGTCCGACTGAAAGCCTGTTGGGTGCCCGGTTACTGCACGAAGTGGCGCACCGTTACCGGTTGTCCACGACCCTGTGACGGCTAAGATCGTGCCTACGCCCGAGAGAGACACCACCTGCGGAATGCGTCGAGGACGGTTCGGATGAGGCAGCAGTTCAAGAACCTGGACACGTGGCGGGGCAAGTTGTCCGCCGCATGTACCTGCTTGGCGCCGCCTACTGCCATGGTCGCCGTGTTCGTCGTCGGCGGCGTCACCTCGAACACGTTCATCGTCGACGCCCATGCGCTGGCCGCTCCGCGCCAGGACGCGGTCTTCGACGACCTGGCCGCCAACGTGCCGAACCAGCCCGGGGTCGACGGCAGCCTGCCGACGCAGGAGAAGTCCACGATCGGGGTCCCGGTCACCGGGACGACGAACGGCACCGTGCAGCCGATCCCCGGTGCGATCGGTGACACCTCGGGCATCCCGGGCACTGTGCTCGCGGCGTACCAGAAGGCTGCCAACGACCTGGCGCTCTCGATGCCCGGCTGCCACCTCACCTGGCCGTTGCTCGCCGGCATCGGCAAGGTCGAGTCCGCCCACGCCAGCGGCGGCAAGGTCGACGCGAACGGCAACACCCGCGGCAAGATCCTCGGCCCGGTCCTCGACGGCAGCCCCGGCATGGCGGCGATCGCCGACACCGACCAGGGCGTGTACGACGGGAACACGACCTGGGACCGCGCCGTCGGGCCGATGCAGTTCATCCCGGGCACGTGGCGGGCGTTCGGCGCGGACGGCAACGGCGACGGGATCAAGGACCCGCACAACGTCTTCGACGCGGCCCGCGCGACAGGGGATTACCTCTGTTCCGGCGGCGCGAACCTGGCCGACCCGGAGGGTCTGGTCCAGGCGGTGCTCCGCTACAACCACTCGATGGACTACGTCTCGACCGTGCTCCGGTGGATGCAGTCGTACAGCAAGGACACCGTGAGCGTGCCGGACAAGCCGGGCACGATCGACATCCCGGGCGACGGCGGCAACAACGGCGACGACGACAGCAACGGCCGGACGGCGACCACGCCGCCGCCCACCACACCGACGACAGTGCCGACGACCGCTCCGACCACGGCGCCGACGACCACCAGCCCGACGGTCGCCCCGACCACGTCACGGCCGACCAGCAGCCGGCCCAGCTCGCCGAAGCCGAGCATCCCGAGGCCGACCAACGGCCCGGGTACGACGACGACGCCCACCAAGCCGCCGTCCACCCCGCCGACCACGCCCCCGTCGACACCGCCGACGACGCCCCCGACCACCCCGCCGAGCACGCCGAACGACCCCACCTGCACGCCGACTCCGACGCCCTCGGACACGCCGACCCCGTCGCCGAGCGACCCGACGGTCACGCAGACTCCCACCCCGACGCCGAGTCCGTGCAGCTCGACCGGTGCGGAGTCCGACCCGTCGAAGACGGCGGCGAGCGACGCCCCCAAGCCGGGCAACTGAGCCCGGCTGTAGGCTCACTACCCGGACATCCGCAGGTAGCCGCGATCGTTACCTCGGTGCCGGTTTTCCGAGGGGTTTCTGTGGCCCGTAACTTTGCGTCGTCTTGATGTAACTTTGTGGCGCATGGTTCGTTGAAGGGGCTATGCGCCTAACCCGTAGTGGTAACCGTCGGGTCAAAATAATCATCGCTTCACTGTGCACGGCCCCGCTCCTGGTCGGGGCCATCGTGACAGTTGCTTCGGGCGGGGCCGGTGCCACCGGCCAGCTCGCTGGTACGAACCCGGTCGCCCCATCGCCTGGAGCCGGGCTGAACAGCGGTGAGTTCGACGAACTGACGATGATCGTCCCGCAGCGTCCGGGAGTGGACGGCCGGCTCGGATCCGACCAGCCCGCCCGCGCCGACGTTCCCGTGCAAGGGGCCACCGACGGCCGATCGGTCGTCCGTCCCGGCCCGCCGGGAGCAGTGAACGGCATTCCGCGCGGGGTGTTCCCCGCCTACCGCCGCGCCACCGCCAACCTCGCTGTCGTCCGGCCGAACTGCGGCCTCACTTGGCCGCTGCTCGCCGGCGTCGGCAAGGTCGAGTCCGACCATGCCAGCGGCGGCCGCGTCGACGTGGCCGGCACCACCCGCGGCCGGATCCTCGGCCCGGTCCTCAACGGCCGGCACGGCAACGGCCGGATCAGCGACTCCGACAAGGGCAAGTTCGACGGCGACACGACGTACGACCGCGCCGTCGGACCGATGCAGATCATCCCGCAGGTGTGGGACGAGTTCGGGGCCGACGGCAACGGCGACGGCTTCCGCAACCCCAACAACGTGTACGACGCGGTCACCACCGTCGCCGTGGTGCTCTGCGCCGAGGGTGACGACCTGAGGCAGCCGCGGGACCTGGTCGAGGCCCTGCTGCGCTACCAGCACTCCAAGGACTTCGTCGCCACCGTGCTGAAGTGGATGCGGGTCTACAGCAAGAACGCGGTCCTGATCCCGAACGCGACCGGCAACATCGCCGCCGCGAAGTGGACCGGGAACGCCGACCGCAAGGTCGACCCGCGACAGGTCCCCGACGTCCCGGACGACACCAAGACGACCGCGACGACGACCCCGACGGCAACCGTTCCGCCGCCGGTGCTGCCGTCCACGCCGCCGTCGACGGTGTGGGACAAGCCGACGGTACCGAAGCCGATCGACACCCCGACCGGGACGCCGACGCACCGGCCGACGTCGACGCCGACCAAGACCCCCACCAAGACACCGACGAAGACTCCGACCAAGACGCCCACGGACACTCCGACGCCGACACCGACGCCGACGGACACCCCGACCCCGACGGACACCCCGACCGGGACGCCGTGCGCCGGCAACGAGCCCACCACCCCGACCTGTACGCCGGGCGGCGGCTCGCACGGCTAGGAGGTCCCCGGATACGGTCGGACCTATGACCGTACTCAAGCTCGTCGGCACGGTGCTGCCGGCCGGTGAGCAGCAGGAGCTCCATCTCAGCGGTGGGCTGGTCGTCGACCGGCCCACCGCTGCTGATGTGACCACCGTGCACACCGGCGGCTGGATCGTGCCCGGCCTGGTCGACGCACACTGCCACATCGGCCTCGACCAGCACGGCGCCGTCGATACCGACGTCCAGGAGCAGCAGGCGATCGTGGACCGCGACGCCGGCGCGCTGCTGGTCCGCGACGCCGGCTCGGCCGCCGACACCCGCTGGATCGACGACCGCGAGGACCTGCCGAAGATCATCCGCGCCGGCCGCCACATCGCCCGGTCCAAGCGCTACATCCGCAACTACGGCTGGGAGATCGAGCCGGAGGAACTGGTCACGTATGTCGAGCAGGAGGCCCTCCGCGGTGACGGCTGGGTCAAGCTGGTCGGCGACTGGATCGACCGCGAGGCCGGCGACCTGACCCCGTGCTGGCCGGCCGATGCGCTGACGGCGGCGATCGCCCGCGCGCACGAGCTAGGCGCCCGCGTCACGGCTCACGTCTTCGGCGAACACGCCCTGCCCGATCTGCTTGCCGCCGGCATCGACTGCATCGAGCACGGCACCGGCCTCGAGCCGGACATGCTCGCCCACATGGCCGACCACGGAGTCGCGGTCGTCCCGACACTGATCCAGCTCGAGAACTTCCCGGAGTACGCCGAGCAGGCCGCCGCGAAGTTCCCGGTCTACTCGGCGCACATGCGCGACCTGTACGAGCGTCGTCTGCACCGGTTGCGGGACGCGTTCGAGGCCGGCGTACCGGTCTACGCGGGGACCGACGCGGGCGGGGTCCTCGGGCACGGTCTCGTCGCTCAGGAGATCCAGGCGCTGACCCAGATCGGCATGTCAGGGGAGCAGGCCCTGGCTGCCGGATCGTGGGCTGCCCGCGCGTGGCTTGGTGCGCCTAGCGAGCTCCGCCCCGGCGACCCGGCCGATCTGGTCGTGTACGACGAGGACCCGCGCGCAAACCCCGCCGTACTCAGCCACCCACGATTGATCGCATTGCGTGGTCAGGTGTTGTTCCGTCGGTGACGGGAAATAATTCACTCGAACACTGGATCGAGCGGAAGATCTTGCCCTAGCGTGGCTTCCGGGACCGCCGACGCCCCTCGGCGGACCAGCTACAGGGAAGGACCGCCGCCCACGCGGAACACCGCCACGATTCTGCTTGCTGTCGGAGCGCTCGCACTGACAGCCCTTCCGAGCAATGCAGCTCAACCACCGCAACCCACCGGTCAGCCGAACCTCGCGTCCGCGTTCCAGACCGCGGCCGCGAAGTACGACGTACCGCGTGAGGCCCTCGTCAGCGTCGGATTCGCCGAGACGCACCTCGACGGCCACAACGGCACGCCCAGCCAGGCGAACGGGTACGGCGTCATGCACCTGGCCGGTAACAACGTCAACAAGACGATGTCCGAGGCAAGCAAACTGACCGGGCTTCCGGTCGCCGAGCTCAGCAAGAACGATACGTCGAACATCCTCGGCGCCGCCGCGGTCCTCGACTCGTACGCCGACCAGGCAGGCCTGAAGGACCGCTCCGATCTCGGCAAGTGGTACTCCGTGATCGCGAAGTACTCGCACTCCGCGGACGGCCCGACCGCGCGCCTGTACACCGACGAGGTCTACCGGGTCATCGCCCGCGGCGTCAGTACGGCGAGTGTCTCGACCGACCCGAAGCAGGTCACGCCGGACCTCGGCGCCTACGCGAAGGTCTCGCCGCTCGGCACCAGGGCGAAGGTCCAGGCCACCGACTACCCGGGCGCGATCTGGAACCCGGCCTGCACCTGCAACTACCAAGCTGGCCGCACCCAGGCGATCACCACGATTGTGATCCACGTGACCCAGGGCTCGTACGCCGGCACCATCAGCTGGTTCAAGGACCCGGCGGCGCAGGTCAGCGCGCACTAAGTGGTCCGATCCAGCGACGGCCAGATCACGCAGATGGTCGCCGAGAAGGACACCGCCTGGCACGCCCGCAGTGCGAACCCGTACTCGATCGGCATCGAGCATGAAGGCTTCATCGATCAGCCGTCGTGGTTCACCGACGCGATGTACCGGTCCTCGGCCGCACTGACCGCCAACATCGCCGACCGCCGTGGCATCCCGAAGGACCGCAACCACATCAAGGGCCACAGTGAGATGCCCGGCAACGACCACACCGACCCGGGACCGAACTGGAACTGGGACTACTACATGCAGCTGGTGAACGGCGGAGACCCGAACCCGCCGCAGTACAACTTCACCACCTGGGGCAACGGCGTCAACGTCCGCTCGGCCCCGAAGCTGTCCGCCTCGGTTGTGACCACGCTGCCCGGCCCGACGCAGGTCTTCGTCCAGTGCCAGGTCCAGGGCGACACGGTGACGGCGAACGGCTACACCAACAACTGGTGGGCCAAGCTCCGCGACCAGGGCGGTTACATGACCAACATCTACATCGACGATCCGAACGCCAAACTCCCGGGCGTTCCGGACTGCTAGAGCCAGAAGGGTAGAGCCTGCTGTACCGACACGTGCCCGGCCGTCCCGCAGGATTGAGCCATGATCAACAAGATCCTGGCTCGGGGCGGACGGGCAAGTGCCTACCTGGCGGTTCGCTACCTCCGCGCGCTCCTGCTGTTGCTGGCGTTGCCGAACGGTCTCCTGCTCGGTTGGTTGATCACGCCCTTCACCGGCGCGCTGGTGAAGCTGGCCAACAGTGAGCGCCGCAGGGCCGCGAAGTACCTGGGCCTGCCCGAGGACGCGCCGCTGCCGCCCGCCACACCGCGCCGGCCGGGCGACGTCGCCACGCTGTTCAGGGACAGGTCGTTCAAGCGCAGCCTGTGGCTACTGCTGATGCCGCTGGCTATGGTCCCCGAATTGCTCGTCGCGGTCATCGGCCTGGTCGGTGCGCCCGCAGCGGTCGCTGGCATGCTGCTGTGGACGCTGGACCCGGGCAACTTCTCGCTGATGGGCGTCGAGGTCGACAGCTGGGCCGAGGCGCTCACGAACGGTCCCGTGCAGATCCTGGTCAGCCTCGCGGTCCTTGGCTGGGGAGCGCCCGCGCTGGCCCGTGGACATGCTCGTGCAGTCCGTCACCTGTTGGCTCCGAGCGGGGCCGAGGTGGAGATGCACCGGCTGACGCAGCGGGTCGAGGAGCTCACGAAGAGCCGGGCGGGTGCGGTCGACTCCCACGGCGCCGAGCTGCGGCGTATCGAACGGGATCTGCACGACGGTACGCAGGCCCAGCTGGTGTCGCTGGCGATGCGGATCGGCATCGCCAAGCAGACCATGGCAGAAGACCCGGAGAAGGCCGCCAAACTCCTCGACGACGCTCGTGACGGTGCCGAGCAAGCTATGACCGAGCTGCGCGGCGTACTGCGGACCATGTACCCACCGATCCTTGCTGACCGCGGTCTGGTGGGAGCAGTCTCCGCACTGGCGGCCCGATGCCCCCTGCCGGTCCAACTGCGCATCGGTGAGCTGGGCGAAGTCCCAGCCGCGGTAGAGGCTGCTGCGTACTTCGTGGTCGCGGAGTCGCTTACCAACGTCACCAAGCACAGTGCGGCCGGGCATGTCGACGTACGGCTCGAACGGCGTGGACAGGAGCTCTATCTGTCCGTCATGGACGACGGGATCGGTGGAGCGCGGATCAGTGAGCAGTCCGACCTGCTGGGCCGGGGGAGTGGGCTGCATGGCATCCTCCACCGCGTGCAGGCGATCGACGGTCACCTGGAGCTGCAGAGCCCGATCGGTGGGCCGACCACCGTCGAGGTGATCCTTCCGTGCGGGTGATCATCCTCGAGGACAACCCGATCCTCGCCGAAGGCCTGAGCCTGCTGCTGAACAACTCCGGCTTCGAGGTCGCCGCGGTCGCCACCGACGCGGACGAGTTCGGCAAGGCGATCGCCGAACACCCGGTGGAGATCGCAGTGGTCGACGTACGGCTGCCGCCGACCTTCACCGACGAGGGCCTGCGTGCCGCGATCGAGGCCCGCCGCGTCCGCCCGGGGCTTCCGGTGCTGGTGTTCTCGCAGTACGTCGAGGAGGTGTATGCCGCCGAGCTCCTCGCCGCCGGCAGCGAGGGCGTCGGCTACCTCCTCAAGGACCGGGTGTCCCGCGTCGACGAGTTCCTCGAAGCGGTACGCCGGGTTGCGGCCGGCGGGACCGTGCTCGACCCGGAGGTCGTCAGCCAGCTCATGGTCAAGCGGAGCAGCCCGCTCGACCGGCTCACGCCACGAGAACGCGAAGTACTCGCCCTGATGGCCGAAGGCCTCGGCAACGCGGCAATCGGGGAGAAGCTGGTGATCTCTGACGGCGCCGTGCACAAACACGTCGGCAACGTCTTCCTCAAGCTCGACCTCCCACCGACCGACTCGGGCCACCGCCGCGTCCTCGCCGTCCTCGCCTACCTCGGCCTGTGACCCGCGGTCGCCCTTGACGGACCGGTCTGAGTACGCCACCCTCGATCGCGAGAGCGCTCTCATCCACCGAACCGCCCCTAGGTGAGGAGAGTTCAGATGAAGGTCTTACTGGCCGCCGTGATCACGGCGGGTGTGTTGACCGTGCCCACACAAGCGCTGGCCGCGCCCGAGCCTCTTGCTGTGGCCGGCCAATCGGCTGCCATGCAGCGTGACTTCGGGCTGACCGATCAGCAGCTGCAGCAACGGCTCAGGGCCGAGACCTCGGCCGCCAAGCTGTTGCCCGCAGCCCAGAAGGCAGCCGGCACCGCGTTCGGCGGAGCTTGGTACGACGCGGCCACGCAGAAGCTCGTCGTCGGCATGGCAGGGCGCGTCGGGCCGGACCGTGCGGCCGCAGTACGAGCAACAGGCGCCGCGGTGACCGCCGTACCGGTGACTGCGAAGACGCTGGACCACCGGAAGGCCGCCGTCGACAAGCTGGCCGGCAAGGCTGTGCCGAATGCTGTCAGCGGCTGGTCTGCCGACCCGAAGACCGGCAGCGTGGTCATCAACGTCCAAGCAGGCAAGCGATCCCCGGCCGTCGACGCGTTCGTGTCCAAGGTCGCAAAGACCGGTGCGGTGACGGTCAGGGAGGTGGCAGCGCAAGCGCCACGTACGTACACCGCCGGCACGGTCGGCGGCGACCCGTACTACGTCAGCAACATCCGCTGCTCGATCGGCTTCTCGGTGTACGGCGGTTACGTCACCGCGGGCCACTGCGGCCGTAGCGGCATCGTGCGCGGCTGGGACGGGTCGGACCAGGGCTCGTTCCAGGGCTGGTCGTTCCCGGGCAACGACTACGCGTGGGTGGCGACCGGCTATGGCTGGTGGACCGTCCCGGTCGTCCTCGGCTGGGGACAGGTGAGCGACCAGTTGGTCCGCGGGTCGTGGGAGGCCCCGATCGGTTCGTCCGTGTGCCGGAGCGGTTCGACATCGCACTGGCACTGCGGCACGATCCTGGCCAAGAACGAGACCGTGAACTACGGCAACGGTGCACTGTTCTACGGCGCGACCAAGACCAACGTCTGTGCCGAGGGTGGCGATTCTGGTGGGTCGTTCATCACCGGCGACCAGGCGCAGGGCGTCACGTCCGGCGGCTGGGGTAACTGCACCAGCGGCGGCGAGACGTGGTTCCAGCCGGTCAACGAGATCCTGCAGGCGTACGGCCTGACTCTGCAGACCGCGTAGAAATGCCTGTGGATCCCCTTGCGTGCAAGGGGATCCACAGGTCGGCTGTCAGGCCTGGTTGTCCGCCACGGACTCCAGGACCGGCTTGTCGTCGTCGGCCTTCTTGGTGGCCAGCGACTCGATCAGCTGCTTGGCCAGCGCGAAGCCCGAGCCGCCCATCGTGATCGTCTTGACCAGGGTGTCCTCGATGCCCTGCGCGCCGTTCAGCACGACCATGTTGCCGACCTTGTCGAAGGACGACGACGCGGCCCGGACGATCTCCGGGTACGCCTCGGCCAGCTGCTGCGCGACGACCGCGTCGGTGTTCGTGGCCAGTGCCTCGGCACGCGCCTTGATACCGGCCGCCTCGGCCATCGCCTTCGCCTGGATGGCGGACGCCTCGGCCTTACCGGTGAGCTCGGTCGCCTTCGCCTGTGCCTCACCACGCAGCTGGACCTCCCGCGCGTTCGCCTCGGCGGCGGCGATCTGCGCGTCGCGGGCGGCCTGGGCCAGCGTGCGCTGCTTGTATGCCTCGGCGTCGGCCGGCTTCAGCACCGACGACTCCAGCTGCTTCTCGGCCAGCGAGGCGTTCAGCTTCGCGGTCTCCGTCTCGGCGACGACGACCTCCTGCTTGGCCAGCGCGGCCGCGAGCGGTCCGGCCTGGAACGACTTCGACGTGGCCTGGTCGACCTCGGCCTGGTATCCGGCCTTCGCGATCTCGCTCTCCCGGATCGCGGCCGCCTTCGCCGCGGCGGCGACCTGCTCGCGCTCGGTCGCCTCCCGGTCCCGCTCGGCCTGCGCGATCCGGGCCGCGGCCTCGACCGCGGCGGCCTGCGGACGGCCAAGGTTCCTGATGTAGCCGGACTCGTCGTCGATCTCCTGGATCTGCAGCGAGTCGACCACCAGGCCCAGCTTCTCCATGTCGCCGGCCAGCGAGCCGCGGATGTTCGTGGTTAGGGTCTCCCGATCGTGCAGCATCTCCTCGACCGTGGTCGAACCGACGATCGCGCGCAGGTGACCGGCGAACAGCTCGTGGATCGTGCTCATCACCTGCTCGTCGCTCTGCTCCAGGAACCGCCGGGCCGCGTTGGCGATCGAGCCGTAGTCGTCACCGACCTTGTACGCCGTGACGCCCTTGATATGCAGCGGGATGCCCTGGCTGGACACGCAGGTCACGGTCAACGGCGTTGCCCGGATGTCCAGCGGCAGGCGCCGTACGGTCTGGAAGCCCGGCAGGACAGCGGTGCCGCGGCCGACCACGATCTTGAAACCGAGGGTCTCGTTGACCTGCTCGGTGCTGGAGTGCGCGCCGAGGCCGGAGATGATCAGCGCCTCGTTCGGCTCCGCCACCCGCCAGACCATCCGGAACACGATGAGCAGGGCCACCACCGCGACGGCGGCGACGACCACGTACGTCCAGAGCATTTCCCCTCCAGGGAATGAGTTAGATAGCGCGAGCGACGTACACGGTGCGGGGTGGGTCGTAGTCGACCACGACGACCTGCGTCCCCACCTCGAGCACCTCGTCGGTCGCGGGGTAAGCGTAGAAGGCTTCGGTGGCACCGCGGACCGGCAGCATCACCTCGCCGACGATCCCGGGTGCGATCCGGCCGATCACCCGCCCCCGTTTGCCTACCATGTTGCTCCTCCGACGCGGCCCGGCCTGCTCCAGTTCCCCGAATGCTAGCTGGCCGTGAGTCTTGTCGCCGGGTCGGCGCAGGAGGATCGTGGAGGAGTCGGCACGGCCTGGGGAATGGGAGGGGGCCATGGGCGACGACGTACTGGTTGGCGTCAGCGAGGCGGGGGCCGACGACGCACGTCTCGAGGACCTCGCGCTGCTGTTGCGGCAGGAGTTGTTGTCGCTCGACGTACGCGCGGTCGAGCCGTACCGCGACGGCGAAGCGCCGGACGGGACCCGCGGCGCGCTGGCCGCGATCGCCGGCGTGCTGAGCGTTTCGCTCGCCCCTGGTCTGCAGGTGCTCGGTTCGGTGGTCGCTGTGGTGCGGGAGTGGTTGCGGCGGGCCGGGGACGGCCGGACGGTGAAGCTCACCATCGACAACGACGTGATCGAGCTGACCGGCACCACCGACGCGGTGCAGCAGCAGCTGGTCGATGCCTTCGTTCGACGGCACGCCGGAGCGGACGGGTGAGATGGACGGTTCGCGGGTCGCACTCGTGGTGGCGAACGATCAGTACGACGATCCCGGTCTGAAGCGACTCGTCGCGCCGGCGCAGGACGCGGCCGCGCTGGCCGGCGTACTCGCGGATCCGGCGGTCGGCGGGTTCGACGTGAAGGTACTGCGGAACGCGCCGGCGCAGGACATCCGGTTCGCGGTCGAGGACTTCTTCGCCGACCGCAACCCGGAAGACCTGCTGTTGCTGCACTTCTCTTGCCACGGACTGAAGAACTCGGCCGGGGAGCTGTTCCTCGCAGTCGCCGACACCAAGCCCGCGCGGCTCGCGTCGACCGCGGTGGCGGCGGACTTCGTCAACCGGCAGATGGCGGACAGCCGTGCGCAGCGGATCGCCTTGTTCCTGGATTGTTGCTACGGCGGTGCTTTCCCTCGCGGCATGGTCGTACGGGCTGCCGGTGAGGCACAGGTGCAGGACGCCTTTGCCAAGCAGGCCGAAGTGGGTGGCGGGCGCGGGCGGGTGGTGATCACCGCGTCCAGCGCGATGGAGTACGCCTTCGAAGGCGGCCAGTTGGCGTCCGACGCGTCCAAGCCGGCGCCGTCGGTCTTCACCGGCGCTGTGGTGGACGGGCTGACGACCGGCGAGGCGGACCGGGACGGCGACGGCTGGGTGGGCCTGACCGAGTTGGTCGGTTTCGTCACCGATCGGATCCACCGGGTCACGCCGAACCAGAACCCGCAGATGTGGACCTTCGGCTCGCAGGGCGAGCTGCTGATTGCTCGCAGCCGGGTACGCCGGATCACCCCGGCACCGCTCGCGCCGGAACTGACACAGGCGATGGAGAGTCCGTTGCCCGCGGCAAGGTTCGGCGTGGTCGACTACCTGCGCGAACGTCTGTACGACCAGGACCTCGGGCAGGCGTACGCCGCGTGGCAGGGCCTGCGTCAGATGATCGACGACGACAGCCGCAAGGTCTCCGAGGCCGCGTCCGAGGCATTGTCGACGGCTGAACTCAAGGTCACGCCCTCGTCGGTGGACCTGATCGGCGCGACTCCCGCCGAGCTACGCCTGTCCGGCCCGCCGATCGCGCTGACGGCGGCCGCATCGCCCAGCGACCCGTGGTTGAAGCTCTCACAGGAAGGCGACGTCATCCGGGTGCACGCCGAGCAGTCAGCTCCCGGTGTCCACGAAGGCTCGGTTGCTCTGGCGGGGCCGGCCGGGGAGCGCGTCGTACCCGTTCGTCTGACGGTCCCGGACACCGAATCCGAGCCGCCGGCTCCACCTCCCGAACCCGAACCGCAACCCGAGCCCGTGCCTGCTCCCGTCCCGGAACCGCCCCACGCCGAACCGGCCGCGGCCAAGCGGCCGACCCCGGTGGCAGCGAAACCGGTGCCAGCACAAGAGGTGGCAGCGCAACCTGAACCCGTGGCAGCCTCGCTGACCGACGGTGCACCTCGCCCGCCGTGGTGGCTGATTGCGGTGCTGATCGCCGGCAGTGCGTTTCTCGTCCTCGTGAACTGGCCCGGCGCGCCGTACTCCCGCAAGCTCTGGTACGACTCGAACCAAGGCTGGTACCTGTACCGGAACTGGTACGACCCGGCCATCTGGGGCTCGCTCGTCGCTCTCCTCGCGGCCGTCGTCGCCCGCTGGGCCGGGACGATCGCGCTCGGCGTCGTGGCCGGCTGCGCGGCGGCCGCGATCGAGGGCGCCGTACTGATCGTCGGCGGCGGGATCTCGGCCGACGAGACCTCGGCGTGGGTCGTGACGGCCGTGACGGCGATCGCGCTCGGCGTCGTACTCCTGATCGCCCTGAAACCGTCGATCGGGCCGCTGTGGCCGGTCTGGCCCCCGGCCGCCGCCACGGTTGTTGCCGGAGGCATCTTGCTGGTGCTCAGCGCGGTCGTCCCGCACGGCGACGGCGTCTCGTTCTTGATGGTCACCCCGCTGGCGCTCCTGGACGCGATCGTGTCGGTAGCCCTCGCCTGGACGGCCCTGATCGCAGCCGACGCCAGGACAAAGATCTGGCTGATCGCGACCGTGGTGACCTACTCGGCCCTCGGCATCCTCGGGGGCGTTCCGGCCCTGACCCAAGGGCACTCGGCGGCCGACTTCCTGACCGGCCTGTTCGGCAACGCACTGGTCGCGATCGGCGTCCTCATCAGCCTCGGACGGCGCCTTCCGTCGCACCCTTGATGAACTGGCGGGCGAAGATCCCGAAGACGATCACCAGCGGCACCATCGCCATCAACGCACCCGTCATCACCATGCTGTAGTCGACGCCGTGCGAGCGGTTCAGCGTCGACAGGGCGACCTGCAGCGTCAGGTGATTCGGGTTGGTCAGCACGATCAGCGGCCACATGTAGTCGTTCCACGCACCGACGAACGTGAAGATGCCGAGGAACGCGAGCGCCGGCCGCGCCGACGGCAACGCCACGTGCCAGTACGTGCCGAAGAACCCGCAGCCGTCGAGCGTCGCCGCCTCGACGAGTTCGTCGTGGATCGAGTTCTGGAAGTACTGCCGCATCCAGAAGATGCCGAACGCGTTCGCCGCACCCGGGATGATCAGCGCTTTCAGCGAGCCGACCCACCCGAGCAGCGCCATCGTCTGGAACTGCGGTACGGCGGACAACTGCGCCGGCAGCAGCATCGTCGCGAGCAGGATCACGAACAGCGCGTTCCGCCCGGGGAACCGGAACTTCGCGAACGTGAACGCCGCCAGCGAATCGAAGAACAGCACGAGCAACGTGGTCGAGATCGCCACCGTCGCGGTGTTGGCCATCGACTGGAAGAACGCGACGTTGTCCAGCACCTGCCGGACGTTGTCGCCGAAATGGCCGCCGAACGTGAACTTCGGCGGGAACCGGTAGATGTCCGCGGTCGTGTTCGACGCCATGATGATCGTCCACACGAACGGGAACATGAACACCAGCAGAGCCAGCACGAGTACGGCGTGCAGCGCGATCCCGCGCCACCGGTAACGCGTCATCGGTCGTCGCTCCGTCCGCGGAAGATCCGCCAGTTGATTGCCGTGAACAACAACACGAGCAGGAAGATGCTCAGCGCGATCGCTGCGGCGTACCCGTAGTCGTTGTCCAGGAACGCGGTCCGGTAGAACAGCAGCACCACGGTCATCCCGCTCTGCCCGGTGCCGCCGCTGTTGCCGACCATCACCTGCGGCTCGGTGAACGTCTGCAATCCACCGATGGTCGAGATGACGACCGTGAACAGGATGACCGGACGCAGTTGCGGCAACGTGATCGAGAACAGCGTCCGGACCGGACCGGCGCCGTCGACCTTGGCCGCCTCGTACTGCTCCTTCGGGATCGCCTGCAGTCCGGCCAGGTAGATCAGCGTGTTGTACCCGACCCATTGCCACACGATCATCGTCGAGATCGCGATCTTGATCCCCCACGGCTGTCCGAGCCAGTCCTGCTGCGGGATGCCGAGCGAGCGCAGTGCGGCGTTCACAAGGCCGAAGTTCGTGCTGAAGATCGAGCTGAAGAAGATCGCCATCGCGACCAGCGAGGTGACGTTCGGGATGAAGTACGCGATCCGGTACACGTTGGTGAACCGCACCGCCGACTGGAGCATCACCGCGAGCAGGAGCGCGAGCACCAGCGTCGGGACCGTCGACATGAAGAACAGCACGATGGTGTTCTCCAACGCCGTCCAGAACGTCGGATCCTGGACCAGGAACTGGAAGTTGCCCAGCCCGGTGAATCTGCGGGCGCTCAGGCCGTCCCAACGCTGGAACGCCAGCACGATGGTCGACAGCATCGGGTAGAGCCCGAACACCGCGAACAGGATGTAGAACGGCGACAGCGCCAGATAGAACCGCCAGTACGACCAGATCCGCCGCCCGGGGCGCTGTCCCTTTCCGGTCAGCGCCTCGGTCGCGGCAGCAGGCACAGTCGCCGTACCGGTCACTGAACCCCCTGCCGCTTGGCGATCGCCTTTGCCTTGGAGACTGCGCTGGCCCATGCGGCGTCGGAGGTCTTGGAGCCGGTCTGCACGGTCTTGAGCTCGTCGTGGAACGGTGCGGCGACCGAGTCGTCGTACGGGCTCTGGTAGGCGACCGGGATCGCCTTCGCGGCCGGACCGAACACGTCGATCGGCACCTGTCCGCCGAAGAACTTGTCCGCCGCCTTCAGTTGCGGCTTGTCGTACGCCGCCGGCGCGGACGGGAAGATCTGCGCGTCGGCGAACGCCTTGGCCTCGTTGTCGGCGTTGAGCATGTACTTGATCACCTCGAACGCCTTCTGCGGGTCCGCCGCGTTCTTGGTGATCGCCAGGAACGAGCCGCCGAAGTTCGCCGGTCCGCTCGGCGTCGGCGCCAGCCGCCACTTGCCGGCGCTGGTCTTCACCGCGGACTTGATGTCCAGCGCGACCCAGGCGGCGCCGATGTGGGTCGGGATCGTGCCCTGGTCGAGACCGGCGTTCCAGTCCGGGCTGCCGCTCGGCGTCTTGCCGTCGATCTTCATCGTCATCGCCTTGACCGAGGTGTCCCACGCCTTGCGGATGTGGTCCTGGTCGCCGATGAACTTGTTGTCCTTGGAGATGTACCGCTCGGTGCCCTGACCGACGACCATGTCGTAGAGGTCGGTCGCGTCCCAGACCAGCAGCGCCTTCGGGTTCTTCGCCTTCAGTTGCACACCCGCGGCGAAGTAGTCGTCCCAGGTCTTCAGCTGGTCGGCCACCTTGGCCGGGTCGCTGGGCAGACCGGCCGCGGCGAAGATGTCCTCGCGGTAGAACAGCCCGGTCGGGCCCACGTCGATCGGCAGGCCGATCACCTTGCCGTCCAGCGTCGTCGCCTGGTTGACCTTCCACTCCAGGTAGTCACCGAGGACCGAGTCCGCGCCGACCGACTTCAGGTCCACGAACCGCGACGCCTGGGGGAGCAGCGAGGCGATGTCCTCGCCCTTGATCCCGGTGATGTCGGGGATGCCGGTGCCGCCGTTGAACGTGGTGACCAGCTTCTGCTTGAAGTCGCCGCCGATCTCGGAGTACTTGATCTTCGGGTCGGGGAAGTGCGCGATCGTGTCGTCGATCACCGACTTGCCCAGACCGCCGGGCCAGCACCACATGGTCAACTCGGTGGTGGTGTTCTTCTTCGCCGTGGACCCGGTGTCCATCCCGGACGAACAGCCGACCAGAGTGCCGCCGGCTATGGCTGCGAAGCCCCCGAGCAAGGTCCGACGTGAGAGCTCCATGGTTCTACCTTCCTGAGTGTGCGCTGATCAGCGCGTGGAGGTGGTGGTCTTCGGGGTGCGCGGCCTGCCACGCGGCCAGGTCTTCCCAGCGCGGTGCAGCGTCCGCCCCACCCAGCCGGGCGACCGACAAAGCGGCCGCGAGCGCGGCGAACCGCAGCCGTTGCTCCAGCGGCAGCTCCCAGAGCGTGGCGGCGATGAAGCCGGCGGCGAACACGTCACCCGCCCCGGTGGTGTCCGCCGCCGAGACCGGATACGCAGGTACGGCGACGCGCTGGCCAGTCCTGGCGTCAAGCGCTTCGGCGCCGTCGGCGCCCTTGGACACGACCACCAGCGGGACCTGCTCCGCCAGGGCTTCGAGCGCGTCGCCGGGTGACGTCGTACGGGTGTAGGCCATCGCTTCGTCGGCGTTCGGCAGGAACACGTCGCAGTGCTCGAGCTGGTCGAGCACTGCCGGGTCCCACTGCTCGGACGGGTCCCAGCCGACGTCTGCGAACACCACGCTGCCGGCTGCCTTCGCCTTCGCCAGCCAGTCGTTCGGCCAGGGGCCGATGTGGGCGGCGACTGCTCGGGCAGTCGGCAGCGTGGTGACCAGCTCGTCGGCTGACAGCAGGGGAGAGGACCCGCGCGTGACCAGGGCCCGATCGTTGTCATAGGCAAGGGCCACGGTCAGCGGGGTCTGCCAGCCGGCGAGTCTGCGGGACAGAGTCAGATCGATGCCCTCGTCGTCGACGAGCCGGCGCCAGACACGGTCGCCCAGGTCATCGGCCCCGAAGACCGCGGCCATTCCGGTGCGCAGACCCAGCCGGGCGAGTGCGACGGCGAAGTTCGCGATGCCGCCGGGGCTCTCGTGCGACTCGGTGGCCCAGACCTCGGTGCCGGGCCGGGGTGCGGTGGGCAGGCCGAGCACCAGGTCCTCGAAGACCAGACCGGACACAAAGACATCCAGGATCGGGACGTCCAGTTCGTGCATGCTCAGCACACTCCTGCAGGGTCGATCAAACTCTTTCGTGAATCTAAGGTTGCTTGCGCAAGATCCGCAATACCTGGTCAAAGATTTGACTGAGAATGACGGAGTTTGCGTGATACCGTCTGCGATGTGTTGCCGAAGCAGCGACAGGATCAGATCGTCCGCGCGCTCCGGGCCGATGGGGCCGGGGGCGTCAAAGTGCTTGCTGCGAAGCTCGGCGTCAGCGAGGCGACCATCCGGCGCGACCTCGAGCAGCTGCACGCCGAGGGCCGGCTGACCAGGGTGTACGGCGGTGCACTCGCCGTCGACGGCGGCGACGAGCCCTTCGCAGACGTCAACGCCGTCCATGCGCAGGAGAAGGACCGGATCGCTCGTCGCGCCGCCGAGCTGGTGAGCGAGGGCGAGTCCGTCCTGCTGGACATCGGCACGACGGCACTCCGGGTCGCGCAGCACCTGCACGGGCGTTCGGTGACAGTGGTGACCAGCAACCTCGCAGTGCTGGAGGAGCTGCAGAACGACGAGCAGATCGAGCTGATCGTGCTGGGCGGCTTCGTGCGGCGCAGCTACCGGTCCCTGGTCGGATACTTGACCGAGGAGAGCCTGCGGCAGATCCACGTCGACTGGCTGTTCCTGGGGACGAGCGGGGTGCGGCCGGACGGCCGGGTGATGGACAGCACGATGATCGAGGTGCCGGTCAAGCGAGCGATGATCAAGGCGGCCGACCAGGTCGTGCTGCTCGCGGACAGGACGAAGTTCCCGGGCCATGGGGTGGCCCGGGTGTGCGAGCCGGGGGAGCTCTCCATGGTGGTGACCGAGCCAGGCGCCGACGAGGCAACCCGGACCCAATTGACCGAGGCGGGAGTACAGGTGGTGCTGGCATGAGGCTGACGATCCTGGGCGGGGGCGGCTTCCGGGTTCCGCTCGTGTACCACGCATTGCTGGGCGACCGCGGCGCCGGACGGATCACCGAAGTGGTCCTCTATGACACCGACCGCACCCGGCTCGGAGCCATCGGTGCGGTCCTTCGTCAGCAAGCGGCCACCACTGAGCATCCGCTTCCGCCTCCGGTGGTGACGGAGACGACCGACCTGGACGACGCACTGCGTGGTGCCGACTTCATCTTCTCGGCCATCCGGGTCGGCGGCCTCGAAGGACGCACCATCGACGAGCGTGTGGCGCTCGACCTCGACGTACTCGGTCAGGAGACAGTCGGCGCGGGTGGGATCGCCTACGGACTGCGGACGCTGCCGGTCGCCGTACGGATCGCTCAGCGCATCGCAGCTGTCGCACCGGAAGCGTGGACCATCAACTTCACCAATCCGGCCGGCATGGTCACCGAGGCGATGATCCCGATCCTGGGTGACCGGGTGATCGGCATCTGCGACTCGCCGTCGGGACTGGGGCGCCGGGCCGCTCTAGCGCTCGGCGTGGACCCGTCGACCGCGTTCTACGACTACGCCGGACTCAATCACCTCGGCTGGCTTCGCGGTCTGCGCTCGGGTGGTGTGGATCGGCTCCCTGACCTACTGCAGTCGGACGACGCACTGAGCTCCTTCGAGGAGGGGCGGCTGTTCAGTCCGGATTGGCTGCGGTCGATCGGCTCGATCCCGAACGAGTACCTGCACTATTACTACTTCGCGCGGGAGACGCTGGCCGCCGTACAGGCTGTGCGGCAGACGCGTGGCACGTTCTTGCTGGAGCAGCAGTCCGCGTTCTACGCGGAGACCGGGAAGCACCCGGAGGAAGCGCTCGAGCTTTGGCAGAAGACGCGGGCCGAGCGGGAGTCGACGTACGGCGTGGAGAGTCGTGAGGTCGCGGACGCGGGGGAGCGGGACGAGCGCGACATGGAGGCGGGCGGCTACGAGCAGGTCGCGCTGTCGCTGATGCGGGCGATCGCGCACAACGAGCGGGCCTCCCTGATCCTGAACGTGCGGAACCGCGGCGTACTGCATCATCTGGACGACGACGCCGTGGTGGAGATCCCCTGCACTGTGGACGCCAACGGCGCGCTGCCGGTGGCAGTGTCCCAGCTCACCGACCACCAGGCAGGTCTGGTCTGTTCGGTGAAGGCCGTCGAGCGCTCCACGATCGAGGCCGCCACGACGTCCTCGAGGTCGGCTGCGGTGAAGGCGCTCGCCTATCACCCGCTCATCGACTCGGTGACGGTCGCGCGTAGCCTCCTGGATACGTACGTCGAGAGCCTGCCGGACCTCGCCTATCTCCGAGCGTGAGGCCGATTGGCCTGAGGTCGATTGGTCCGGGACACGCCGGATCTGGCACAATGGCCTGCTGAGTCCGTCCAGGTTCTGTGCAGCCCTCTAACTCCACTGCCCGGCCGGCCCATCGAGCCGTCACTGCGTTGTCCCCACGACGCGTCGTGCTGCTCACCAAGACAGGAATTCCAAGGGAGACCACCCAAAAGTGGCAGTCAAGATCCGTTTGAAGCGCATCGGCAAGAAGCGCACCCCGCACTACCGCATCGTCGTGATGGACGCCCGCGCCAAGCGGGACGGCCGGGCGATCGAGGAGATCGGCATCTACAACCCGAAGACCGAGCCCTCGTTCATCCGGGTCGAGTCGGAGCGGGCGCAGTACTGGCTGGGCGTCGGCGCGCAGCCGAGCGAGGCCGTCGAGGCGATCTTCAAGGCCTCCGGCGACTGGCAGAAGTTCAAGGGCGAGCCGGCTCCGGCGCCGCTCCGTGTCGCCGAGCCGAAGCGGGACAAGCAGGAGATCTTCAACGAGGCGCTGGCCGAGGCCCACGGCTCGCTGAAGACCGAGGCGGTCACCGCCAAGAAGTCCGCGGCGAAGAAGTCGGCCCCGAAGGCCGACGACGCGGCCGAGGCTCCGGCGGCCAAGGCCGACGAGGCACCCAAGGCCGAGAAGGCTGACGAGGCTCCCAAGGCCGACGAGACGCCCGCCGCCGAGGCGCCGGCCGAGACCACCGAGGCCTGACGATGATGGAGACCGAGGCGCTCGAGCACCTGGTCCGAGGCATCGTGGACAACCCCGACGACGTCAGTGTCCGGTCCCGGAACCTGCGCCGCGGACGCACCCTCGAGGTGCACGTCCACCCCGACGACATCGGCAAGGTGATCGGCCGCAACGGCCGCACCGCCACCGCGATCCGCACCGTCGTCGGCGCCCTCAGCTCGGAGTCCTCACTCCGCATCGACTTCGTCGACGAGTTCAACCGGCGCCCGCGCCGCTGAGCTCAGCAGTCCTTCGAAGGGCCGCACCCGGTCTGGGGTGTGGCCCTTCGTCCTATTCTTCCCTCAGTTGATCTCCGGAGAAGGGTTTGTGCAGGTGTTGGTGACAGTCGGGCGGATCGGCCGGGCGCATGGGATCAAGGGCGAGGTCGGGATCGACGTACGGACCGACGAGCCGGACCGCCGGTTCGCCGACGGCGCGACCCTGGTGACGGACGCCAAGGTGTCCCGCACGCTGACGGTGGCGTCGAGCCGTTGGCACAGCGGGCGGCTGCTGGTGAAGTTCGCCGAGGTGCCGGACCGGACTGCCGCCGAGCTGCTGCGCAACCTGTCCGTGCAGGCCGAGGTCGACGAGGACGAGCGCCCGGAGGACCCCGACGAGTACTACGACCGCGAGCTGATCGGCCTCGCCGTACGCACCACAGACGGCGCGGACGTCGGTGAAGTGATCGACGTGGTCCACCTCCCGTCGCAGGACCTCCTGGAGATCCGCCGCCCGGCCGGCAACGCCGTGCTGGTCCCGCTGGTCGAGGAGCTGGTCCCGGAGCTCAACCTGGAGAAGCAGTACGTCGTCGTGGCCGACCGGCCCGGTCTGCTGGACCCGGACGGTGCCGAGGTGGTCCCGACCGATGAGGCTTGACGTCGTCACGATCTTCCCGGAGTACCTCGCTGCCCTCGACGTCTCGCTGGTCGGCAAGGCGGCGAAGAGCGGCCTCCTAGACGTCCACCTACACGACCTGCGCGAGTGGACCCACGACCGCCACCGAACCGTCGACGACACCCCATACGGCGGGGGAGCGGGCATGGTGATGAAGCCGGAGCCGTGGGGTCTCGCGCTCGATGCGATCGCTCCCGTGGACGGTCCGGCGCAGCCGCGGCTGATCGTGCCGACTCCGGCTGGGCGTCCGTTCACCCAGGAGCTCGCGTACGAGCTGGCGGCCGAGCCGTGGCTGGCGTTCGCCTGCGGCCGGTACGAAGGCATCGACGCGCGCGTGGCGTCGTATGCCGGTGAGCGGATGCGCGTGGACGAGGTGTCCATCGGCGACTACGTGCTGAACGGCGGCGAGGTCGCAGTACTCGTCATGGTCGAGGCAGTCGCTCGCCTCCTGCCCGGTGTCATCGGCAACCCGGAGTCCCTGGCGGAGGAGTCTCACTCGGGCGATGGCCTGCTGGAGTACCCGGTGTACACGAAGCCCCCGAGCTGGCGCGGCTACGACGTACCTGAGGTCCTGCTGTCCGGGAACCACGGGCTGATCGCCGATTGGCACCACGAAGAGTCAGTACGCCGTACTGCGGAACGCCGGCCGGACCTGCTGGCGGCGTGGGGTGACGTACTGGCGGCCAAGGACGACCCCGACGCGGTCCGCATCCTCCCGGCCACCGCGGCCGACGCAGGTGAGATCCACGTGCTGGAACTGGCCGGCTTCCTCTCCGAGGCCCGCTTGTACGACGACTACACGATCCCGCCCCTCACCGAGGACGTCGCCGACACAGCGGACCGTCTGGAGCGCTCCGTCGCCCTGAAGGCTGTCGCCGGTGCCCGCATCGTCGGCTCCGTCCAGCTGACCGTCGACGGGCCGGTGGGGCAGATAGAGCGTCTCGTCGTAGCCCCCGACTGGCAGGGGCGTGGTCTTGGTGCCCGTCTGCTCCGCGCGGCCGAACAGTTGGCTCCGTCCGATGTGACGTCATACGTCCTGAATACCGGTGCCAAGAGCGAGCGCAACCTCGCCCTGTACCGCAAGGCGGGCTACCGGGAGAGCAGCCGCCAGGCCCAGACGCCGAAGGTGGATCTGGTCTACCTGACCAAACGCCGTCGCCGGAAGTGACGGTCGTCACGCCGGGGTCACGCTCACGCTGTGCTGTGGACTCGGGCGATTTCGTCACGGTGTGGGGCGTGTGGCAAGATTGTCTGCTGCTGCCCTTCGGTGCTCCTGCCACAGGGGGTGACCACCGACCGGCAGCCTCTTGATGACTTCATCACCACCGACATTCGTGGGTGACCTGTGGCACGCGCGAGGAAGAGACACCTGATGAGCAACATCCTGAATGAGCTCGACAACGCGAGCAAGCGTGACGACATCCCCGCTTTCCGGCCCGGCGACACCGTCAATGTGCACGTCAAGGTCGTCGAGGGCAACCGGTCCCGCGTCCAGGTGTTCAAGGGTGTCGTGATCCGGCGCCAGGGTGGTGGCCTGCAGGAGACCTTCACGGTCCGCAAGGTCAGCTTCGGCGTCGGTGTCGAGCGGACCTTCCCGCTGCACACCCCGATCGTCGAGAAGATCGAGGTCGTGACCCGCGGCGACGTCCGCCGCGCCAAGCTGTACTACCTGCGCGAGCTGCGCGGTAAGGCGGCGAAGATCAAGGAGAAGCGCGAGATCCCGGCCTCCTGACGCCGCGTAACGACGACGGTCTCCGATGGCGCCGAGCACTGCGACTCGAGCTCGCCCTCGCCCGGTAGCCTCGAGGGCGCGTCGCAGCAAGGGACGTCACCGCAGGCTGAAGCAGCGGAATCCGCTGCTCAGCCTGCTCGTCGAGATGAGCACCGTGACGGTGCTCGCGCTCGTCATCACCGTGGTGCTGCGGCTGTTCGTCGCGGAGGCGTTCTACGTCCCGTCGGAGTCGATGTACGACACGCTGACCAAGGACGACCGGATCCTGGCCGAGAAGGTCAGCTACCTGCACCGGGACGTCGACCGCGGCGACATCATCGTGTTCAAGGACCCGGGCAACTGGCTGAACGAGGAGCAGGCCCAGCCGGGCACGCTGCGCCGGATCGGTGAGTTCGTCGGCATCCTGCCCCGCAGTGGCGAGGGTCACCTGGTGAAGCGGGTGATCGGCATCGGCGGCGACCGGGTGATCTGCTGCAACAAGCAGGGCCAGATCACCGTCAACGGGATCGCGCTGGACGAGCGGGAGTACCTGCTCAAGGACGCCAAGCCGTCCGAGGTGCCGTTCAACGTGCTGGTGCCGGCCGGACATCTGTGGGTGATGGGCGACAACCGCGCCGAATCCGCCGACTCGCGTGCCCATATGGGCGGCCCCGGCGGCGGATTCGTGCCGGTCGAGAACGTGGTTGGCCGGGCCTGTTGCGTAATCTGGCCGTCTGACCGGATGACGATGCTGCGTCCTCCGGAAACCTTCAAGAAGCCGGGGCTGAAGAAGTGACCGATACACCGACCAAGACGGACCCAAAACCCGCCCATCGTTCGGGCTTCGGGGCCGCAGCCCGGGAGTTCGTGCTGATCGTGGTCGGGGCCCTGATCGTCTCGTCGATCCTGCGGGCGTTCGTCGGGCAGATGTTCATCATCCCGAGCGAGTCGATGGAGAACACGCTGCTGGTCGGTGACCGGGTCGTGGTGGAGAAGCTCACCGACGTCAAGCGCGGTGACGTGGTCGTGTTCGAGGATCCGGGCGGCTGGCTCGGCCCGGAGGAGAGCGGCCAGAAGCGCGGTTCGGTCGGCCGGTTCTTCGAGATCGTCGGTCTGCTGCCGGATTCCAGCCACGGCCACCTGATCAAGCGCCTGATCGGCATGCCCGGTGACAAGGTCGCCTGCTGCGACTCCAAGGGCCGCCTGCTGGTCAACGGTCAGCCGCTCGACGAGACGAAGTACCTGTATCCGGGGGATTCCCCGTCCCAGATGGAGTTCCAGGTCACCGTCCCGGCGGGCCGGATCTTCGTGATGGGCGACCACCGCTCCGCGTCCGGGGACTCTCGCGTGCACTTGCAGGATCTCGACGCGAACGGCGGTAATCAGGGCGACGCGGCGTTCGTGCCGCTCGACAAGGTCACCGGGCGGGCGATATCGATCGTCTGGCCTGCTGGCCGCTGGAGCAAACTCGGCGTACCCGACACGTTCAAGGCGGTCCCGGCCCCCGGTCCGGCGCCTGACAAACCCTCCATATCGCTCACGCCACCACCTAAGTGAGAACCTGTCGCCTCTGACGCCTAGGGTGAGTTGTGTGATGCGGAGGGCTGAATGAGCGCGTTGCCGCGCGGGAGCACGGTACGGCGAGACGCCGGGCTGTACGGGTACGAGCGTGCCCTGCGCCGCGTCGGCCTGGACCCGATCGCCGGCGTCGACGAGGCCGGTCGTGGGCCCTGTGCCGGCCCGCTGGTGGCGGCCGCGGTGATCCTGCCGGAGGGCAAACGGGGCCAGATCCCGGAGCTCGCCGACTCCAAGCTGCTGACCGCCAAGGCGCGGGACCGGTGCTACGAGGAGATCCGTAAGCGCGCCCTGGCCTGGTCGGTGGTCTCGATCGAGGCCGCGGAGTGTGACCGGCTCGGCATGCACGTCGCGAACGTGGAGGCGCTCCGCCGGGCGCTGTTCAGGCTCGACGTGCGCCCGTCGTACGTGCTGACCGACGGGTTCGGCGTCGACGGTCTCGGCGTGCCGGGGCTGGCGATCTGGAAGGGTGATCGCGTAGCGGCGTGTATCGCCGCCGCGTCCGTGATCGCCAAGGTGACCCGTGACCGGGTGATGCAGCATTGGGACACCGTGTACCCGCAGTACGGGTTCGCGATCCACAAGGGGTACTGCACCCCCGAACACCAGGCGGCACTGGACGAATACGGCCCGTGCCCGCAACATCGACGGCGGTTTGAGAATGTCCGCCGCAGTCTGCGGCCCGATATGGGACAGAATGTGACCAGTCCCACCGGAGTGGAGAGCAATCGATGAGTGCCGATGACCTCGAGAAGTACGAGACCGATATGGAGCTGCAGCTCTATCGGGAGTACAAGGACGTCGTCGGGATCTTCAAGTACGTCGTGGAGACCGAGCGGCGGTTCTACCTGTGCAACGCGGTCGACCTGAAGGTGCGGACCGAGGGCGGCGACGTGTACTTCGAGGTGACAATGGCCGACGCATGGGTCTGGGACGTCTACCGGTCGGCCCGTTTCGTGAAGAACGCCAAGGTCGTCACCTTCCGCGACGTCAACATCGAAGAGCTCGCCAAGTCCGACCTGGAAGTCCCGAAGGACTCCGACTTCGGCCGCTGAGCTTTTCCACAGGCGGGCGGTTTTCCACATTCTGAAGGGGAGGTCCGTTTCGCAGGCCTGATCCCGGCATGTTCTCTGCCGGAGGTGGTCAACGATGCGGACCAGGAACACCGTCGGACGGTACGGCGAGGATCTCGCCGCGAGGTATCTCAGCGAGCACGGCTTCGCGGTGCTCGAGCGCAACTGGCGCTGCGAGCTCGGCGAGATCGACATCGTCGCGCGCGAAGGCGACACACTCGTCGTCTGTGAGGTGAAGACCCGGCGCGGGCTCAACTACGGCAGCCCGCTGGAGTCGATCACCTACCGGAAGCTGACCACGCTCCGGAAGCTGTCCGGCCGCTGGCTGCAGGCCCATCAGCTCAGACCGGCGGCGATCCGGATCGACATCGTCGCCGTCCTGTTCGACCAGAACACGCCACCCACCGTCGACCATGTGCGGGGTGTGGCCTGATGGCGCTCGCACAGACCTGGTCCGTCGCGCTGGTCGGCCTGGAGGGCCACCTGGTCGAGGTCGAAGCCGACATCGCCCAAGGCCTGCCGAAAACGACCCTGATCGGCCTGCCCGACACGTCCCTGTCCGAAGCTCGCGACCGCGTCCGCGCCGCCGTGGTCAACAGCGGTGAGCGATTCCCCGACCGCAAGGTCACCATCGGCCTGTCACCCGCCACCCTGCCCAAGACCGGCTCGCACTACGACGTCGCGATCGCACTCTCGCTTCTGACCGCGGCCGGTGTCGTCGATCCCAGTTCTCTCCGTCAGACGGCGATCATCGGCGAGCTCGGCCTCGACGGCCGCATCCGCGAGGTCCGCGGCGCGCTGGCCATGACCTTGGCCGCGGCCCGAGCCGGCTTCGATCGCATCGTCGTCCCAGACCTCAACGTCGGCGAGGCACGTCTGGTCCCAGGCATCGAGGTGTACGGCGCACGTTCGCTCCGTCAGGTCCTCGCTCTCCTCCGCGGCGTCGAGATCCCCGACGAAGCTCCGCCTCGCGCCGAGCCACGCCTGGTGTCGGAGTCGCTGACGCGTGTTCCGGCGGTCGATCTCGACGACGTGATCGGCCAACGCGAGGGCCGCCGCGCCATCGAAGCCGCCGCAGCCGGTGGCCATCACCTGTTCCTGCACGGACCGCCGGGCTCCGGCAAGACGATGCTCGCGGAACGGTTGGCAGGGCTGATGCCCGACCTGAGCACCGACGACTCACTCGAAGTCTCGGCCGTTCACTCACTCGCCGGCCTGCTCACCAACGACGCCGAGCTCGTCGTCCGGCCGCCGTTCATCGCGCCACACCACACTGCCTCCCTGGCCAGCCTGGTCGGCGGTGGGTCCGGTGTGCCACGGCCCGGCGCCATCAGCTGCGCCCATCGCGGCATCCTGTTCATCGACGAGGCCCCCGAGATGCATCCGCTGACCCTCGACACACTCCGCCAGCCACTCGAGTCCGGGTTCGTCGAAGTCCACCGGGCTGCTGCGGTCGCGAAGTTCCCTGCCCGATTCATGCTCGTGCTCGCGGCCAATCCGTGTCCATGCGGGCTTTCCGGCACCAATCAAGGCATCTGCAGCTGCACACCTCAGGTGCTGGCGCGCTACCGCCAACGGATCAGCGGGCCGATCAAGGACCGCATCGACATCCAACGTCAGATCCTCCCGGCGGCACGCACCATCAGCGACGGCGAGCCCGCCGAATCGACCGCCGTCGTTGCCGAACGGGTGCAGCTCGCCCGCGACCGCCAGGCTCACCGTTACCAGGGCACAGCCTGGATCCTGAACAGCGAGGTCCCCGGCCCGATCCTCCGCCGCGAACATCCCCTGGATGCCCCAAGCAACAAACTTCTCGAGGACCACTACGCAGCCGGCCGCCTCACCGCCCGCGGCTTCGACCGCGTCGTCCGCCTGGCCTGGACGCTGGCCGACCTGGCCGGCACCGGCACCCCAACCGTCGAGCTAACCCACGAAGCCTTCCAACTCCGCGCCGGCGAACCCTTGGTCCCCCTATCCGACACTCGCCCCCTCAGAGGAACCGCCTAATGCCAAACCAAGCCCCAACCACCAACCCAACCGCCTCCACCGAAGCAGCGTGCAACTCCAAGGTGATCGCCGACACCACCGGAGACCAAGAACACTTGCCCGGCGCTGCCAAGCCGTCGGCGCATTTGTCCGACGTCCGCTCAGTCAGAAGAGTCGCCTGATGACGAACCATGCCCTCACCACAGAGGCAATCGGCTCCGGGATAGGAGTACGCGGCGCCGAGGTGATCGCCGACACCAACGGAGCCTTGGAACGCCCGGCCCGCTCCGGCGAGCTGTTCGCGCCTTTGTCCAATGTCCGCTCTCTCGGAGGAATCGCCTGATGACGAACCATGCCCTGACCACCGAGGCGACCTGCTCCGGGGGAGTACCGGGCGGCTCCAAGGTGATCGCCGACGGCAACGGAGATCAAGAACGCCCGGCCCGCGCCGACGAGCCGGCGACGCAACTGTCCGACGTCCGGTCCCTCGGAGGAATCCCTCGATGACGAACCATGCACTGACCACCGACGCGACCTGCTCCGGGAGAGGAGCGGGCAGTTCCAAGGTGATCGCCGACACCGACGGAGACCAAGAACGCCTGGTCCGCGCCGGCGAGCCCATCGCGTCACTGCCCGACGTTCGCTCTCTCAGAGGAATCGCTCGATGACGAACCATGCACTGACCACCGATGCGATCGGCTCCGGGGGAGGAGCGGGCGGCGCCGAGGTGATTGCCGACGGCAACGGGGATCGAGAACGCCTGGCCCGCGCCGGCCTGTCCCGCGTCGTCGAGCCGGGCGACCTCGCCGCGCTGAAGGCCTTCGACGGGATGCCCGCCCTGGAGATCTGGGACCGCCTCCGCGAGAAGTCCTCCGGCCTCGAGCGTTGGTCGACCCGCCTGGCCGAAGTCGACCCACAGCGAGACCTCGAGCGCGCCGCTGCCGCCGGAGCCCGGTTCGTGATCCCCGGCGACGACGAATGGCCGGACGAGGTGGAGATTCTCGCCGAGGCCGGGCAGTTGACCCGGCGCGCCGGCGTCCCATTCGGCCTGTGGGTCCGTGGCCGGGCAAACCTGCGGCATGCCTTGAAGCGTTCCGTCGCCCTCGTCGGTGCACGCGCCTGCTCGTCGTACGGCGAACACGTCGCCGCCGAGCTCGCTGCCGGTCTAGCTGACTCTGGTGTGACCGTGGTGTCCGGCGGCGCCTTCGGCATCGACGCAGCTGCCCACCGCGGCGCGCTCGCAGTCTCCGGTACGACGATCGCGGTGCTCGCCTGCGGTGTCGACGTCAGCTACCCGAAACGCAACTCAGCCCTGCTCAGTCGCATCGTCGAGGAGGGTCTGGTCGTCGCCGAACTCCCGCCCGGCTGCTCGCCGACCAAGCTCCGCTTCCTCGCCCGCAACCGCCTCATCGCCGCGACCACCCAAGGCACAGTCGTCATCGAAGCCGCAATCCGCAGCGGCGCCCTCAACACAGCCGGCTGGGCCGAACAGTGCGGTCGCGCCGTCCTCGCCGTACCCGGCCCCGTCACCTCCCGCATGTCCGCCGGCAGCCACCTGCTCGTCCGAGAACGCAACGCCGTACTAGCCACCAGCGTCGCCGACATCATCGAAGCAGTCTCGCCGTACGGCGCCGGCCTCACCCAACTCCCGCGAGCCCCCCAATCCCTGACCGACACCCTGGATGCCGACCTCCAACGCACCCTCGACGCCGTCCCTGTCCTCCACCCAGCCCCCGCCACCCGCATAGCCGTCACCGCCGGCCTGGACCTCCCCACCACCCAACAATCCCTAGAAGCCCTAACCGCCCTAGCCCTAATAACCCAAACCCCCACCGGCTGGCGCCTCCCATCCCCACCCGAACCCTCGTGACTCGTACCCGTCCGGCTGGTGTCTTGCGGGCCGGGTGTGCGCCGTCGTGACCGGTACTCCGACCGGCTGGCGCCTTCCGTGCGTGTTCGCGCCGTCGTGCCCCGAGGCCCGACCTGCTGGCGCCTCCCGAGCCCGTCCGCGCCGTCGTGACCCGAGGCCCCGACCGGCTGGCGCCTTCGGTCCTCGCCTGCACCTTCGTGGCACGAACCCCGTCCGGCTGGTGTCTTGCGGGCCGGTGTGCGCCGTCGTGACCTGTACTCCGACCGGCTGGCGCCTTCCGTGCGTGTTCGCGCCGTCGAGACCCGGGCCCCCGACCTGCTGGCGCCTCCCGAGCCCGTCCGCGCCGTCGTGACCCGAGCCCCCGACCGGCTGGCGCCTCCCGTCCTCGACTGCACCTTCATGGCACGAACCCGATCCGGCTGTTTCGTCCCGTCGCCGCACGCGCTCTCGTGACCTGAACCCCGGGCGGCTGGCGTCTTCCGTCCCCACCGGCACCTTCGTGACCCGATCCCGGCCGGCTGGCGCCTCCCACCCTCGCTCCGCAGCCAACCGGGCGTATGTGGGCGGTGTTAGGAGGGGCCGGGAGGATCGCCGCGTTCCGCCGTACGTAGGGCGTGGCGGGTGGCGATTGTGGTAGCTCGGGTGTGGAGGGTGGGGACTGGGGTGCGAGGGCTGCTGCGTTAGGAGACTTTCTAGTACGACGTCAGCGCCGGCTGGCTTGGCCGGCGGACCAGCTTGTCGATCGATCGGATGGAGCTGACGTGGATGTGGAGCGAACGACGGTCAACCCGTGGAGCTGGTTGCTGGACCTGGGGTACAACCAGGCCGGGATCGGCTACGGCCAGACCCGGACGCTGTACTGCGCCGGGCAGACCGCGATGTGGGGCGACGGTAAGCCGAGCACGCCGGTGACATGGCGGCGCGGGTGAAGTCGAGCTTCGACAACCTGGAGGCCGTCCTGGGTGACGCAGGCATGTCCCTCGCGAATCTCGTCCCACTCAATGTGTGCTCCACCAAGGTCGATTTGCCGTTTCAGCGCTACGGGGTGCTGGCATCGCGATTGGGTGTTGCTGGGGTGGCGACGCCGGCTACGACGCTCGGGGAGACGGGACTTGCGATCCCCGCCCTGCTGGTCGAACTCGAAGGGATAGCCGTCGGATGAGCTTGGTGGTGGGGACGATCGGCGTTTACGGGTTTGACGTCGAGTCGTTTCTGCAACGGCTGCAGGGGGCCGGCGTTCGGTTGGTGCTCGACGTACGGCAGCGGCGTGGGGTGCGGGGAACTGAGTACGCCTGGGCGAACTCGGTTCGGCTGCAGAGGGCTCTCGCTGATGCCCGGATCGCCTACGAACATCACCCTGAACTCGCACCGACTACCGAGCTACGTGAGCTGCAGTACGCCGAGGATGAGCGGCGACGGGTGGGCAAGCGTTCGCGCCGCGAGCTCGCTGCCGAGTACGTCCGGCGCTACACGACCGAGATCCTCGACCACGCTGACCTCGCGTCGATCATGTCAGCGCTGCCGAGCGATGGGATCGCAGCGCTCCTCTGTGTCGAGCTTGAGCCCGCCGCCTGCCATCGCTCGTTGATCGCCGAGCGGTTGAGCGAGCACCACGGCGTCATGATCGAGCACCTGCGGCCGTTGTGATGTGTCGGGTCCGGTGTGTCGAGCTGTGTGGAGCGTGAGCCTGCGGTGTGTGGTCGCTTGGTGGTTGCTGGGCGGTTGAGCGGGCGGCGCGGGGTCGTGGTCGAGGACCTGCGGCTCTTGTGGTGGGTCGGGTCCGGCGTGTTGGGGTTGAGCCTGGGGTGTGTTGTCGCTCGGTGGTCGCTGCGCGGCTGGCCGAGCGGCGCGGTGTCGTGGTCGAGGACCTGCGGCGCGTGTGGTGCGTCGGGTCCGGTGCGTTGAGATTGAGCCTGCGGCGTGTCGCTTGGTGGTTGCTGGGCGGTTGAGCGGGCGGCGCCGGATCGTGGTCGAGGACCTGCGGCCCATGTGATGCGTCGGGTCTGGCGCAGCATGGCGGCAGACAGCGAACTGGATGCCGACGCGTGGGGTGCGAGCAGGAGGGGTGGGGCGGGCCGTGAAGCGGGGCTAGTTGCGCATGTGTTTGCCGCGGGTGGGTTTTTGGGGTTGGGCGGGTGGGGTGCGGATGGCGCGGAGCTCGGGTGGGCGGTCCTGGTCGGTGCGGATCGGTTGGAGGCCGCCGGTGCCGGGGTCGGTGTCGCCGAGGTCGAAGTCCCAGCTGTCCTCGTTGGCCAGGCGGCTGTGCCAGCGGCCGTAGAGTGCGTAGATCGCGATGCCGATGACCATCCAGACGCCGAACTTGGTCCAGGTGCTCGTCTTCAGGTTCAGCATCAGCCACACCGTCGCGGCGAGCGACAGGAGCGGGATCAGCGGGACCATCGGCACCCGGAAGCCACGCTCCAGGTTGGGTTCCGAGCGACGCAGCGTCAGTACGCCGACCGCGCAGAACGCGAAGCAGAACAGGGCGCCGATGACCAGCAGCTCCTCGAGCTCGAGGACCTTCGGGTACAGCGTGAGCGCCAGCGCGGCGAGACCCGCGAAGCCGGCGGCGCGGGCGGGGGAGGAGTAGACCCGGCTGACCCGGCCGAGGCTCTTCGGCAGCAGGCCGTCACGACCCATGTTGAACAGGACGCGGCTCTGCGCGATGAGGACCACCATGATCACGGTCATCAACGCGAGCAACGCGCCTAGATTGACCACCTTTGCGGCCCACCCGACGCCTACCGCTGCTAATGCTTCGGAGACCGGCGCGGCGCCGCCGAGCTTGCCGTACGGGCGCATGCCGACCAGGACGACGGCCATCGCGATGTAGAGGATCGTCACCGCGCCGACGCCGAGCAGCATCCCTTGCGGGACAGTCTTCCGCGGGCTGCGGGCGTCCTCCGATGCCGTCGCGATCAGGTCGAACCCGATATAGGCGAACACGATCGTGCTTGCGGCCGTGAAGATGCCCATCGTCCCGAACGAACCGAACGACGAGTCCAGGATCCAGCCCAGCAACGTCGGGCTCGCGGTCGCGGGCGCAGCGCGGGCCGGCGGCACGAACGGGTGGTAGTTCGCCATGTTGATGTGCGCGGCACCGACGATCACGACGAGCAGGATCACCGCGACCTTCGCGATCACGACGACGGTCAGCACCCGGGCCGACAGCTTGGTGCCGGTGACGATCAGCGCGGTCAGGACCAGCAGGAGCAACGGCGCAACGAGATTGAGCTTGGCCTCGGGACCGAAGAACTGGGCCACCCCGCTGGGCAGCGTGACTCCGAATCCGTCCAGCGTGGCCAGGAAGTACGCCGACCAGACGCGGGCGACGATCGCCGCCGCGGTGACGAGCTCGAGCACGAGCGCCCAACCGACGAGCCAGGCCCACATCTCACCGAAAGTCACGTAGCTGAAGGTGTACGCGCTACCGGAGACGGGGATCGTCGAGGACAGCTCGGCGTAACAGGCCGCAGCCAGCACGCAGACGATCGCGGCGATGACGAACGACAGGATCACTGCCGGTCCGGCGACGTTGGCCGCCTGGACGCCACTGATGCTGAAGATGCCAGAACCGATCATCACGCCCAGGCCGAGTACGACCAGGTCGCGACGACCGAACAAGCGCGGCAGACGATGCCGCGCGTCCTCGACTCGAGTGAACGCCGACTCGACCGGCAGGCGCCGGCCTACGGTCTGTCCGTTCGCTGAGGGGGCCATGGTCAGGGGTGCCTCCGTTGCTACTAGGGCAATCGGGCCGAACAGTAGTCGACCGTCGGGTTATCGACCAGACCTCCTCTCGCCGGTCTCCGCGCGGTGGCTTGCGATGCCGGGCCGCCTCACGCATCGTCAAGACATGACGCCGGACGATGTCAGTGGGAACCCTTCCTGGCCGGAAGGTTTCACTCAGTTACTGGCTGACTACGAACGGCATCTGACGGCGGAAAGAGACCTCAGCACTCACTCGGTTAGAGCCTACATCGGAGATGTCGCGGATTTACTCGAACATTTGATTCGGCTTGGTCACGATGATCTTGGCGGGCTGGACATCCGGGGGCTGCGGTCCTGGCTGGCCAAACAGCAAAGTCTGGGGAAATCCCGCAGCACGATGGCCCGGCGGGCCACGGCCGCAAGGGTGTTCACGGCGTGGGCGCGGCGGACCGGACGGATCGGTACGGATCCGGGAGCGTTGCTCGCCAGCCCCAACCCGCACAAGACCCTGCCGGGCGTTCTCGGCCAGGCGGACACGCGCGCCGTCCTCGACGCCGCTGCCGTTGCGGCGGACGACGGAAGTCCGGTCGGGCTGCGTGACCTCGCGATCATGGAGCTCCTGTACGCGACCGGGATCCGCGTCGGCGAGCTGTGCGCACTGGACGTCGACGACATCGACCGGTCGCGCCGCGTCGTCCGCGTGTTCGGCAAGGGCCGCAAGGAACGGTCTGTCCCGTACGGCGTGCCTGCTTCGGAGGCGCTCGAACGGTGGCTTGCCGAGGCGCGGCCGAAGCTGGCGCGTGAGGGGAGCGGTCCGGCCGCCTTCCTCGGCGCGCGGGGTGGCCGGATCGATCAGCGAGCGGTACGACGGATGGTGCACGAGCGGATCGCGGTCGTCGACGTACCGGATCTGGCTCCGCACGGACTGCGGCATACGGCGGCCACCCATCTCCTGGAAGGTGGCGCGGATCTGCGGAGCGTGCAGGAGTTGCTCGGGCATGCGTCGCTGGCGACGACGCAGGTCTATACGCATGTGTCCGGCGACCGGCTTCGGAAGGCCTATCAGCAGGCGCATCCGCGGGCTTGACCAGGCGTCTGTGTGCGGGGGATGCGGCGGGTGAGTGGCCGGATGCGGCAGACTGCGGGACATGCGGGTTTCGGCGAAGTCTGACTATGCGTTGCGAGCTCTGATCGAGATCACCCAACGGTGGGTGGCCAACGATCCTTCGGTGGTGTCGGCCGAGGAGCTGAGCCGGGCGCAGGGCATCCCGCACGGCTTCCTGCAGGGCATCCTCGCCGACCTGCGCCGGGCCGGCGTGCTGTCCAGCCAGCGTGGGCAGTCGGGCGGATGGCGACTGGCCGTCGACCCCAATGACATCTCTGTCGCCGACGTGATGCGGGCAGTCGACGGGCCGATCGTGAGTATCTCCGGTGTGCGGCCGGAGAGCGTTTCGTACAACGAACATGCGGTGGTCCTCCAACGGGTCTGGATCGCGGCTCGCGCCAGCCTGCGCGACGTACTCGAGAACACGACGTTGATCGATCTCGCCAAGAACAAGCTCCCGGCCGGCGTCGAGCGCCGCTCGAAGGACGAGGACGCCTGGCAGGCCCGCGTCCCCGGCAGTTGACCGGTTCGAACTGCTACTCGCGTCTGATCAACAGACCGGCGGTGAGCGTCAGCGCTGCCGTGGCGGCGATGATGAGCTTGGCCGTTTGCCGATTGGTGTCGGGCGGGGCAGGTGAGACGTCCGCGGCGCGTGGCCTTGGCGGCGGCGCCGCAGGCACCCGGGACGGAGCACGAGCAGGTTGACCCTGCTGATCGCTGAGCGGCAGTAGGCGGACCGGCCGGTCGCGGATGAGGCTCAGAGGATTGAGGTACTGCTTGCCTTGGAGCAGGCCCCAATGCAGGCACGCCCTCGGCAAGCAGTGCGAGCCGGCGGCAGACAGGCGCCCGATCACAGACCCGGCACGGACCGTGGCCCCGACCGAGACCGCCGGCACGACCGGTTCGTACGTCGTCCGACGCGCTCCGCTGGTGATCGTGATGATGCCGCGGCCGGCCAGCGGACCGGCGTACGTGATCGTGCCCGGGGTGGCGGCGAGCACGGGTTGGCCTGGGCGGCCGGCTAGATCGACGCCGCGGTGGCCGGGGAGCCACGGTTTCGCGGGCAGTTCGAAGCCGTGCACCACCTCCGGGCGCGGCTGGAGCGGCCAGTCGGAGGTGGCACCGGGCAGGATGGCGAGGGAGAGCAAGGCGAGGTTCATGCCAGGGAAGATGCCGTTGCCGGCCCCGGTTGCCGGCCCTCGAGAGCGGGTTTGTGGATAACCGGGCCCGGTTCGCATTGCCCGCGGGTGGTCACGTACACTTCCGGTGGCGCCCCATGTGAGTGGGGCGACTACGCATGCCCGCACAAGTGCTGTCGTTCCAGCGGTCCCAGAGCTTTCTGGGCGGAGCGGCGCGACGGGCATCAGGAGCGGCGGGTCATCCGATCCGGCGCGAGACAACCGAGTAGACCCGGACGAATCAGCCGGGTCGCCAAAGGAGACCACCTCATGGCCGTCGTGACCATGAAGCAGTTGCTCGAGAGCGGCGTGCACTTCGGGCACCAGACCCGTCGCTGGAACCCGAAGATGAAGCGCTACATCCTCACCGAGCGCAACGGCATCTACATCATCGACCTGCAGCAGTCGCTGTCCTACATCGACCGTGCGTACGAGTTCGTCCGCAGCACGGTCGCGTCGGGCGGGGCGATCCTGTTCGTCGGCACCAAGAAGCAGGCCCAGGAAGCGATCGCCGAGCAGGCGACCCGCGTCGGGATGCCGTACGTGAACCAGCGCTGGCTGGGCGGCATGCTGACCAACTTCCAGACCGTGAACAAGCGGCTCCAGCGCCTCAAGGAGCTCGAGCTCATCGACTTCGACGACGTCGCCGCCTCCGGTGTCACGAAGAAGGAGCTGCTGCAGAAGCGTCGCGAGCACGACAAGCTGCTCAAGACCCTCGGCGGTATCCGCGACATGGCCCGGGTTCCGGCCGCCGTGTGGATCGTGGACACCAAGAAGGAGCACCTCGCCGTCGACGAGGCGCGCAAGCTGAAGCTGCCGATCATCGGCATCCTGGACACCAACTGCGACCCGGACGAGGTCGACTACCCGATTCCGGGGAACGACGACGCGATCCGCTCGGTCGGCCTGCTGACCCGGGTCGTCGCCGACGCCGTCGCCGACGGTCTGATGGGCCGCTCCGGCCAGGGCGCCGCCGCGTCCGGCGAGGAGCTGGGCCAGGAGGAGCCGATGGCCGCCTGGGAGCGCGAGCTGCTGGAGAGCCAGAACGGCACCGCCGAGGCCAAGACCGAGAAGGCCGCCGAGGCTGCCCCGGCCGCCGAGGCCGCGCCCGCCGCTGAGGCCGCTCCGGCTGCCCCGGCTGCCGACGTCCTGACCGAGCCGGTGGCGACCGACGCCGTCGTCGAGGCCGCGCCGGAAGCCGCCGAGGCCAAGGCCGAGGAGACCCCGGCCGCGACCGAGGCGAAGGCCGAAGAGACCCCGAAGGCCGACGAGGCCTGACAGCCATGGATGCCGCCCGGTCCCGCCGGGCGGCACCCCGCTGCGTCGCACGGTCCGCAACCGGGCCTGCCCCGCCCATCCAGCCGCATCGACAAGACGAGAGAACGAGGAATGGCGAACTACACCGCCGCTGACGTGAAGAAGCTCCGCGACGCCACCGGCGCGGGCATGATGGATGCGAAGAAGGCGCTCGAGACCACCGACGGCGACTTCGAGAAGGCGATCGAGGAGCTGCGCATCCACGGCGCGGCCAAGGCCGCCAAGCGTGGCGCCGAGCGGTCCGCCACCAACGGCCTGGTGGCCGCTGCGGAGAACGCGCTGGTCCAGCTCAACTGCGAGACCGACTTCGTCGCCAAGAACGAGCAGTTCCAGCAGCTCGCCGCCGACATCGTCGCGCACGCTTCGGCGAGCAAGGTCGGCGACGTCGAGGGCCTGCTGAACGAGAAGCTGACCGACGGCAAGTCGGTCGCCGAGAACATCGAGGCGCTGGCCGCCGTCATCGGCGAGAAGCTGGAGCTCGGCAAGGTGGCCGTCTTCGACGGCAAGGTGACCGCGTACATGCACAAGCGTGCCGCGGACCTGCCGGCCCAGGTCGGCGTACTGGTCGAGTTCGAGGGCGACAACGTCGAGGCCGCCCGCGGCGCCGCCATGCAGGCCGCCGCGATGCGCCCGCTGTACACCACCCGCGACGAGGTTCCGGCCGAGACGGTCGAGAACGAGAAGCGGATCGCCGAGGCGACCGCCCGCGAGGAGGGCAAGCCGGAGCAGGCGCTGCCGAAGATCGTCGAGGGCCGGGTGAACGGCTTCTTCAAGGACGTCGTCCTGCTCGAGCAGCCGTCGGTGACCGAGAGCAAGAAGTCCGTGAAGGCCGTGCTCGACGAGGCCGGTGTGACCGTGAAGCGGTTCGCCCGCTTCGAGGTCGGCGCCTGATCCCGACGAGGATCTGAAACCGACAGCAACGAACGAGGAGGCCGGAATCGTGACGGAAACCCTGGGTACCGAGACGAATCCGGCCTCTTCGCCGTTCGCCCCGGCCTATCACCGGGTGCTGCTGAAGCTGTCGGGTGAGGTGTTCGGCGGCGGCAAGCTCGGCGTCGACCCCGACGTCGTGAACTCGATCGCCAAGCAGATCGCCGAGGTGGCCCGGGCCGGTGTCCAGGTCGCCGTGGTGGTCGGCGGCGGCAACTTCTTCCGCGGCGCCGAGCTGCAGCAGCGCGGCATGGAGCGCAACCGCGCCGACTACATGGGCATGCTCGGCACGGTGATGAACTGCCTGGCGCTGCAGGACTTCCTGGAGAAGCTCGGTATCGAGACCCGGGTGCAGACCGCCATCACGATGGGCCAGGTCGCCGAGCCGTACATCCCGCGCAAGGCCGAGCGGCACCTGGAGAAGGGCCGCGTGGTCATCTTCGGCGCCGGCTCCGGCATGCCGTACTTCTCCACCGACACCGTCGCCGCCCAGCGCGCGCTCGAGGTCGGCGCCGAGGCGCTGCTGATGGGCAAGCAGGGCGTGGACGGGGTCTACGACTCCGACCCGAAGAAGAACCCGGACGCGGTCAAGTTCGACCAGCTGTCGTACGACGACTTCCTGGCCCGCGGCCTCCGGGTCGCCGACGCCACCGCGATCAGCCTGGCCCGCGACAACGCGCTGCCGATCGTGATCTTCGGCCTCGAAGAGGGCAACATCGCCCGGGTGATCCACGGCGAGAAGATCGGCACGGTCGTCTCCCGGGGGCAATAACCCGGCGTACGGCGGCGTACCACTAGGATCGTTGGATACAGGCGCAGTAGGAGATACAGGCGCAGTAGGAGTGGCCGCACCGACGCGGCCCCGAGGAAGCGAGGAATGTCGTGATCGACGAAGCTCTCCGCGAAGCCGAGCAGAAGATGGCGAAGGCCGTGGAGGTCGCGAAGGACGACTTCGCCGCGATCCGCACCGGCCGGGCGCACCCGCAGATGTTCGCGGGCATCCTGGCCGACTACTACGGCAGCCCGACGCCGCTGCAGCAGCTGGCCGGTTTCCAGGTCCCGGAGCCCCGGACCGTGCTGATCTCGCCGTACGACAAGGGTGCGATGGCGGCGATCGAGAAGGCGATCCGGGACTCGGACCTGGGTGTGAACCCGGGCAACGACGGCGCGGTGATCCGGGTGGTGATGCCGCAGCTGACCGAGGAGCGGCGCAAGGAGTACATCAAGGTCGCCAAGACCAAGGGCGAAGAGGCGCGGGTCTCGATCCGCAACATCCGCCGGCACGCCATGGACCAGGTGCACAAGACGGTCAAGGACGGCGACGCGGGCGAGGACGAGGGCAAGAGTGCTGAGAAGCGGCTCGACGGGTTGACGAAGAAGTACGTCGACTCGATCGACGACCTGCTCAAGCACAAGGAAGCCGAACTGCTCGAGGTGTGATGGGCGTCGACAGCACGCCCGCGCCGAGTCCCAGCCCGAGCCGTGCCGGGCGCAATCTGCCCGCCGCGATCGCGGTGGGAGTCGGGCTCGGCGCCCTGATCCTCGGATCGCTGTACTGGCAGAAGGTCCTGTTCACCGTCCTGGTGCTCGCCGTCGTTCTGGTCGCCGTCGACGAGATGATGAAAGCGCTGCGGACCGGCGGTGCGGCCATCCCGCGGATCCCGCTGTTCGTCGGAACGACGGCGATGCTGGCCTCGGCGTACTTCGGTGGACCGATGGCGCTGCTGGTCGCACTGGCGCTCACGGTCCTGGGGACGATCTTCTGGCGGATGCCAGGCGGATCGGTGGGGTTCGTCCGGGACGTGAGCGCAGGGGTGTTCCTGATCGGCTACGTCCCGCTGCTGGCGGGATTCGCCATTCTGCTGGTCCAGCCGGATGCGGACGGCCCCGGGCGGGTGGTGACGTTCTTCGTGGTCGTGGTCGCCAGTGACGTCGGCGGATACGTCGCGGGCGTGCTGTTCGGCAAGCACCCGATGGCGCCGACGATCAGCCCGAAGAAGTCCTGGGAGGGCTTCACCGGCTCGGCGCTGGCGTGTATCGGCGCCGGTATCGCCGCGGTGGTCTTCCTGCTGCACGGCGACTGGTGGGCCGGCGCGATCGTCGGCGCGGTCGCCGTACTGACCGCGACGGTCGGCGACCTCGGCGAATCGATGATCAAGCGCGATCTGGGCATCAAGGACATGTCGAACCTGCTGCCCGGTCACGGCGGGGTGATGGACCGGCTGGACTCGCTGCTCGCGACGGCGCCTGTCGTCTGGCTGCTGCTGCACCTGTTGGTGAAGGCATGACGATCGCACCGGACGGGCGGTCCCTGGTCGGCGACGTCGTGCGGCTGGATCGGATGCAGGAAGCCGATATCGACGAGCTGTACGCCGCGATCGCCAACGAGCAGGTGTACGCCGGAGGCTTCGGCGGCGGTCTCGCCGCGATGCCGAAGAGCGCGGACGAGATGCGGGCGAAGTGGATCCCCGCTGCGGCCAAGCGGTTCGCGTACGTGGTCCGGACGGTTGCCGACGGCACGGTTGTCGGTACGTCGAGCCTCGCCGACGTCGACCTGGTGAACGAGCGGATCCACCTCGGCTACACCGCTTATGCGCCCGCCGTGTGGGGGACCGCGGTCAACCCGGCGGCCAAGCTGTTGCTGCTCGAGCACGCCTTCGAGGGGTGTGGATTCGGCCGGGTGAAGATCCAGACCGGCTCGAAGAACACCCGCTCGCAGGCGGCGATCGCCAAGCTCGGCGCGACCCGCGAGGGCGTACTGCGGCGGCACATGCTGATGGCCGACGGCTCGTTCCGCGACACGGTCGTGTTCTCGATCCTGGCCGGCGAGTGGCCGGATGTGCGCAAGCGGCTCGAGGCCCGGATCAGCCGATGAGCTTCGCCAGCGACCCGAGCAGATCGTCCCGGTCGTAGGTGTTGGTCGTGATCAGGACCTCGTCCGCTGCTGTGCGCTGCACGAGATCCTCCAGCGCGGTGCGCACCTCGTCCGAGGTCCCGTAGTACTGACCACGCAACGCGTTCTCGAAGAACTCCTGCTCGCGAGCATTCATGGTCGCGGGCACGTCGGGCTGCAGCGGCGGGAAGACGCCGCGGGTGCGTGAGTAGGCGCTGGCCCATGCCTCCGGCAACAACAGCTGACGGGCGGCCTCCGTCGTGTCCCCGACCGCGGCGGTGACCGCGAGGATGACGTAGGGCTCCGGCGCCCACGCTGATGGCTGGAAGGCCGCCCGGTACGCGGAGACCAGCTCCACAGAGTCAGGGCGAGCAGCCAGCACTACAGGTAGGCCGAGCGATGCAGCGATCGCCGCGCCTTCGCCGACGGCAAGGATGAACGGTGGGATGTGTAGACCCTCGCCTGGTCGGGCGTGCACGTCAAACGTGCCAGCGAGATAGCCGAGCAGTTCCTGGACCTGTGCGCTGAAGTCGTCCGCGGCGTCCTTCTCGACGCCGAGAGCACGCCGTACTCCGTTGGTGAAGCCGACCGAGCGCCCCAGGCCCATGTCGATGCGGCCCGGGTACAGCGACTCCAGTACGCCGAACTGCTCCGCTACGACGAGCGGCTTGTGGTTCGGCAGCATCACCCCACCGGTGCCGACTCGGATGTGCGAGGTGCGAGCAGCAACCGCAGCAGCCAAGACAGTCGGCGCCGAGCCGACCACTCCGGGAACGCTGTGATGCTCCGACACCCAGAAACGCTTGTAGCCAAGGTCTTCCACCTGCTGGGCGAACTTCACCGTGGCCCGCAGAGTCTCCGGCTCCGTCTCGCCGACACGCGTCCGCGAACGATCCAGGACTGACAGCGGCACGGAGAGCATGTTCAGTCCAACGGGTCCGCCGGAGCCCTCATTCCCCCAGCAACAGCCGCAGCTCGTCCCGGAAACGGTCCGGAGCAGCCAGGGGAGCCAGGAACTCGCGCTCCACCTCCAGCCGGACCCCCTCCGCCGTCTCAAAGGTCGACTGACCTAGCGACGTCAGTACGACGACATTCCGCCGCCGGTCCTCCGGGCTGCGCCGGCGCTCGACGAACCCACGCTCCTCGAGCCCGTCCAGCAGCTCGCCGATCGACGTACGGTCCACCCGCAGCCGGGCCGCGACCTCGAGCTGGGAGAGCGGTTCGCCGGAAACGATCGCGGACAGAACCGCCAGGTCGCGACCGTTCAGACCGTGCGGAGCAAGCGCCTTGGTCTGAGCCTCGGTGAGCTCCGCCAGGACGTGTTTGAGCAGATACCCCAGCCGGTCGGACGCCATACCGCCAAATCTACCGATCTGCTGATCGTCAGGAGAGCTGATCATCAGTTATCCTGACGATTATGGAACTGACCTTCGGTCTGAAGACCACCCCGATGCATGTCCCGTACGCCGACATCCGCCGCGTCTGGCTCGAGGCCGACGAGACCCCGCAGATCCGCGACGCCTGGCTGTGGGACCACTTCCTCCCGCTCGCCGGTCCGAAGAACGGCGACGTCCTCGAGGGCTGGACCCTGCTCACCGCGCTGGCCGCCCAGACCACCCGGCTCCGCCTCGGTTTGCTCGTCACGAGCAACCGGATCCGCCCGCCGGCCGTCCTCGGCAAGATCGCCAGCACGCTCGACGTGATCTCCGACGGCCGGCTGATCATGGGCCTCGGCGCCGGCGGCACCCGTCAACCGGCCGGACTGAGCGGCATCGCGGGCCCTAATCCCGCGATCGAGGAGTACGCCGCCTACGGCTTGACGCTCGTGCCGCCGGGGGAGGGGATCGACCGGCTCCGCGAGACCATCGAGATCCTGCGCCGGATGTGGACCGAGGACGAGTTCGACTTCCACGGCCGCTACTACCAGCTCGAGCGCAACCGCAACGAACCCAAACCGGTCCAGCCCGCGGGTCCGCCGCTCCTGATCGGCGGGTGGGGCAACCGGATGCTCCGCCTGGTCGCGAAGTACGCCGACGTCTGGAACATCAGCGGCCCGCCACACACCGACTTCGACACGCTCACCGAGCGGGTGCGCCGGTTGGACGCGGAATGCGCCCGGATCGGACGGGAACCGTCGACGCTGAGCCGATCGCTGCAGCAGATCGTCTCGTACGACGACCCGGCCGAAACGCGCGCGATCGTGCAACGGGCGGTCAGGCTGGGGTTCGACCACATCGTGCTGTCGCTCCCGCGTCCGTACCCAGATCACGCCGTGCGCTGGCTGGTCCGGGAGATCATCGAGCCCGTGGAGCAGGCGGCGGCCTGACCTTTCCAGCAGGCTGGAAAGGCTCGGTGATTTTTTCACTGCACCGCCGAAACCTGTGTCAGTATCAAACACAGGACGATCCGCCCCGGTCGTCCAGTGAGGAGCTGACATGACCCCCACGACGAAGTTCAAGGCCGCCCTGTGCGGTCTCGCCCTCCTTGCCGCCGCCGCCCTCCCGACGGCCGCACCGGCCAACGCCGCACCCGCCACCACCGCACCCGCCACCGAAGCAGCACAGCCGGCCATGTCGGCCGAGGTAGCGGCCGCGATCAAACCGGTGCCGAAGCTCGGCTACTCGACGCAGACCGTCCGGACGCTGAACATCGCCTTCCAGTACCAGCAGACCGGTTACTGGTGCGGCCCGGCCGCGACCCGGATCGCGCTCTCGGCCCGGATCTCGCCGCCGAGCCAGCAGCAGCTGGCCAACGAGCTCCCGACCACGACCAACGGAACGGACTGGATCGGCCAGGTCACCCGGGTGCTCAACAACCACCTCGGCACCGGCTGGTACGAGACGAAGGAGATGCCCAACGATCCGCCCACGCAGGCGCAACGTGACCTGCTCTGGCGCGACGTCGTCCTCGACATCAACAACAACTACCCGATCGTTGCCAACATCGTTGCCCCGGCGAGCAATCACCCGCCGGGCTACCCGAACTACACGATCTACCACTACTTCACGGTGATCGGGTACGACGACAGCGACCAAACCGTCCTGATCGCGGATCCGGCCGGGTTCGCCCCGACAGCGACGTACTGGCTGACCTTCAACCAGCTCGCGACCCTCATCCCGCCCAAGGGCTACTCGGCCTGACCGCGAGAACGCCGTACTCACTGTCCGCCCCCGGTGAGTACGGCGACCACGGATAATCGCGGGTGTGACCAGACAGCCGCGGTTGGAGATCGAGTACTGCACCCAGTGCCGGTGGTTGATGCGGGCGGCCTGGACCGCTCAGGAGCTGCTGACCACGTTCCCCCAGGAGCTGGGCGAGGTGGCGCTGGTCCCGGGAACGGGCGGCGTGTTCGACATCAGCCTGGACGGCGAGCTGCTGTGGTCGCGGAAGGCCGAGGGCGGGTTCGCAGAGGTGCCGCTGCTCAAGCAGATGGTGCGGGACCGGATCGCGCCGGACCGGAAGCTCGGCCACTCCGACCACAAGCCCGCGGGTGACGCGGGTCATGGGATGTGAATTTGTGAACGGTTGACCGGCCTTGCGACAATAGACCGGTTATGACTACCTCCCTTCCCCTTGTGTTCGATGAGCCGCGCCGTGCCAAGAAGCCGCCGCGGCACCTGGCCGACCTCACGGGGGAGGAGCGCCGTACTGCGGTCGCCGCGCTGGGTGAGCCCGCGTTCCGGGCCAAGCAACTGTCCAACCACTACTTCTCCCGGCTGGTGTCCGACCCCGCCGAGATGACCGACCTGCCGGCCGCGACCCGCGACAAGCTGGTTGCCGACCTGATGCCGCCACTGCTGACCCGTGTCCGTGACCTCGAGTGCGACAACGGGGAGACGCGGAAGACGCTGTGGAAGCTGCTCGACGGTTCGCTGGTCGAGTCCGTCCTGATGCGGTATCCGGGCCGCGCGACGATGTGCGTGTCCTCGCAGGCCGGTTGCGGGATGGCCTGCCCGTTCTGCGCGACCGGCCAGGGCGGACTCACGCGGAACATGTCAACCGCGGAGATCGTCGAGCAGGTCGTCGACGGTGCGCGGGCGCTGGCGCGCGGCGAGATCGCCGGCGGGCCGGGACGGGTCAGCAACATCGTGTTCATGGGCATGGGCGAGCCGATGGCCAACTACAAGGCCGTGATGGGCGCCGTACGCCGGTTCACCGATCCGTCGCCGGAGGGGCTGGGGATCTCGGCGCGTGGTGTGACGGTGTCGACGGTCGGGCTGGTGCCGCGGATCAACCAGCTCGCGACCGAGGGGATCCCGGTCACGCTGGCGCTGTCGCTGCACGCGCCGGACGACGAGCTGCGCGACGAGCTGGTGCCGATCAACAACCGCTGGAAGGTCGACGAGGTCCTCGACGCGGCTTGGGGGTACGCGCGGCAGACCAAGCGGCGCGTCTCGATCGAGTACGCGATGATCCGCGACATCAACGACCACGCCTGGCGGGCCGACCTGCTCGCGGAGAAGCTCAACGCGCGCGGCGACTGGGGCTGGGTGCACGTCAACCTGATCCCGCTGAACCCGACACCCGGCTCGAAGTGGACCGCCTCCGACCCGGCCGACGAGCGCGAGTTCGTCCGTCGCCTCGAGGCCGCGGGCATCCCCACCACCGTGCGCGACACCCGCGGCCAGGAGATCGACGGCGCCTGCGGCCAGCTCGCCGCTGCCAGCAAGTAGCCGACAGACTGGGCGCATGCGCGTTCGACGGTTCGAAGAAGCGGATCGCTCAGCCGTACTCGCCCTGGCGCCCCGCCTCACCGAGGGAGTCGCCCCCTGGCGACCGGCCGAGCTGGTGTTGTCGGCCGTCACCGGCTGGGTCGTGGAGGCACTGGCGCGAGCTGCCGAACCAGGGCGCTTCGTGTTCGTCGCTGACGAGGGCGACGCAGTCCTCGGCTTCGTGGCCGGTGAGGAGCGTCCGCACTGGTCCGGCGTCCCCGAGTTGTACGTCGGCGAGCTGGCCGTCGACCCGCGCCACGAAGGCCGCGGCGTCGGACGGGCGCTGATCGACGCCGTCGCTGCGCACGCCAACGAAGTCGGCGTCCACAGCATCACCCTCGACACCGGTGCGGCCAACAGCAACGCGCGCTCGTTCTACCGGCGCCTCGGCTTCGAAGAAGAGGACGTGAAGTTGACGATGAGGCTTGATGGGATGATCGGAGGGTGAAGATCCTTTCGATTCAGTCGGCTGTTGCGTACGGGCATGTGGGTAACTCGGCGGCGGTGTTCCCGCTGCAGCGGATCGGTGTCGAGGTGCTGCCGGTGTACACCGTGAACTTCTCGAACCACACCGGCTACGGGGCGTGGCGTGGTCCGATGATCAGCCCGGACGACGTACGCGAGGTTCTGCTCGGGATCGAGGACCGCGGTGTCCTTCCGCAGATCGACGTGGTGCTCTCGGGCTACCAGGGCGGCGAAGGGATCGCCGACGTGATCCTCGAGGCGGTGGAGCGGGTCAAGGCGGCCAATCCGACCGCCGTGTACTCCTGCGACCCGGTGATGGGCAACGCCAAGTCCGGTTGCTTCGTCGCACCCGCCATCCCGGTGCTGCTGCGGGACCGGGTGGTTCCGGCGGCCGACATCATCACGCCGAACCAGTTCGAGCTGGGCTTCTTGACCGGGACCGAGCCGGACACGCTCGAGTCCACCCTGGCCTCGGTGGAGCTGGTGCGAGCGACCGGCCCGCGGACGGTGCTGGTCACCAGCGTCGAGCGCCCCGACCGCGAGGACGGCACGATCGAGATGCTGGCCGTCGACGACAGCGGCGCATGGCTCGTGCAGACGCCGTACATCCCGATGAAGGCGAATGGCTCAGGCGACGTGACGGCCGCGCTGTTCACGGCGCACTACCGCAGTACCGGCGATCTCGCGGAGGCTCTCGCGCGGACGACGTCGAGCGTCTTCGAACTGCTCACCCGCACCCACGAGTCCGGCGAGCGCGAGCTGCAGCTGGTCGAGTCGCAGGACGCGTACGCCAACCCGAAGATGCAGTTCAAGCCTCAGCGAGTCAGCTGACCAGGTCGGCAGCCTCGTCGATGGTCTCGACGAGGTGGATCGGCATAGCGTGGTCGGCTGCGAGGGCCTGGAGGAGCGGCCAGACCGGCAGCTCGGTGGTCCAGTAGTCGGTGCCCACGAGGATCATCGGGATCTTGGTCGCCGCGTCACCGTAGTAGTTCGGGGTGACCGCCTGGAAGATCTCCTGGACCGTGCCGGCGGCGCCGGTCAGGTAGACGATGCCGCCACGGGCCCGGCCGAGCAGAACGTCCTCGCGCTGGGCGTTCGAGAAGTACTTCGCGATCGCCGACGCGAACACGTTCGGCGGCTCGTGGCCGTAGAACCAGGTCGGGATCGACACGCCGCCGTCGCCGGGGTAGCGGGCGCGGACGTTCAGGCCGGCGGTCGCCCACGCGCCGACAGACGGGCGGAAGGACGGTACGGCGGCCAGCTCGGCGAGAGCGCCGTCGACAGCGGCATCGTCGTACGACGCCAGCGATGCGCCGAGGTTGGCGGCCTCCATCGCGCCCGGACCGCCGCCGGTCACGACCCTGCGGCCCGCGCGGGAGAGCGCTCGGCCGAGCAGTACGGCGGAGCGGTAGTCGTCGGTGCCTCGCAGTACGCCGTGGCCGCCCATGACGCCGACCCACGGCTTGTCGTCGGGTAGTTCGCTGAGGGCGTCCGCGATGGCGTGGTCATGGAGGGCCGCGGCCAGGGTGCGGCTGGTGTCGCCCTTCTCGTCCTGCTGGCGGGACCAGGCGTAAATGCGGGCGTCCGGCGTGGCGTCGTACCCGTGCTCCAGGCCGGCGTACAGCTCGTCGGCGTCGTACAGGCGCCCGCGGTACGCATCGAAGGGGAGTGCCGGGATCGCCGGGAACACCAGTCCGCCGCCGTCGCGGACCCAGGCGTCCGCCTTCTCCTCCAGCACGCAGCCGAGGAACAGCGAGCCCATCGGCTTCAGTCCGATGATCTCCGCCGTACGCCGGGTCAGATCCACCGACTGCACCCGCCACCCTGCCATCGCGGTAGCCCCCGCGGCGAGCAGGCGGTCGAAGTGCTCCAGGGACTCGATATCCACATGCGGGATGCTCGGCATGGTCACGCAGAGCACCCTAACCTCCCCTGACGTCATAGACCTGCGCTATCGGGGAAGCGGTGTAATGCTTGGCCCATGACACACGCACGGACACATGCGGAGCTCTGGGAGCGTCACAAGGCCGTCATGCCGGCTTGGCTCGCGTTGTACTACGAGGAGCCGATCGAGATCGTGGAAGGGTCCGGCCGCCGGGTCACCGACGGTGAGGGCAACACCTACCTCGACTTCTTCGCCGGCATCCTGACCAACGCGATCGGGTACGACATCGCGGAGATCTCGGACGCGGTGCGTGAGCAGCTCGGCACCGGGGTCGCGCACACCTCGACGGTGTACCTGATCCGCAAGCAGATCGAGCTGGCCGAGCAGATCGCCGAGCTGTCCGGGATCCCGGACGCGAAGGTGTTCTTCGCCAACTCCGGCACCGAGGCGAACGAGACGGCCCTGCTGCTCGCCACCCAGAACCGCCGCTCGAACCAGGTCCTGGCGATGCGGAACTCGTACCACGGCCGCGCGTTCGGCACGGTCGCGATCACCGGCAACCGCGGCTGGTCCGCCAGCAGCCTGTCGCCGGTGAACGTGCAGTACGTCCAGGGTGCGTACCGCTACCGCAGCCCGTTCCGGGACCTTTCGGACGCCGACTACATCAAGGTCTGCGTCGACGACCTGCGCAACGTCATCGAGACCACGACCTCCGGCGACGTCGCCTGCCTGATCGCGGAGCCGATCCAGGGCGTCGGCGGGTTCTCGTCACCGCCCGACGGGCTGTACGCCGCGTTCAAGGAGGTCCTGGACGAGTACGGGATCCTCTTCATCTCCGACGAAGTACAGACCGGATGGGGCCGGACCGGTGATCACTTCTGGGGCATCCAGGCGCACGACGTCGTACCGGATGCGATGACGTTCGCGAAGGGCCTCGGCAACGGGTTCGCGATCGGCGGTGTGGTCGCCAGGGCCGAGCTGATGGACAGCGTCAAGGCGAACTCGCTGTCCACCTTCGGCGGCAACCCGATCTCGACCAGCGCGGCGAAGGCAACGATCGACTACCTGCTCGACAAGGACCTGCAGGCGAACGCGGCCAAGCGCGGCGCCCAGTTGGTCGACGGCCTGCGCGGGATCTCCGACGAGTACCCCGAGCTCGGCGACGTCCGCGGCAAGGGCCTCATGCTCGCCGCCGAGATCGTCAAGCCGGACGACAACACCCCCGACGCGGCAAGCACCGCCAAACTCCAGCAGGAGACGAAGAACCGCGGCCTCCTGGTCGGCAAGGGCGGTCTCTACGGCAACGTGCTCCGGATGGCGCCGCCGATGACGCTGACCGAGGACGAAGCCGCCGAAGCCCTGGAAATCATCCGCGAATCTTTCGGCACTCTGCGCTGACCACACAACAGCGCCCCGGTTCAGGACCGGGGCGCTGTTGTGTCAGAGCGGGGCTTCCGCCGAGGTGGCTGCCTCGGCGGCCGACGGCGGTGGCGCGCCGGTGATCCTGCGGCGGCGCCGGGAGCGGCCCTCGAGGTAACGGGCCAGCAGCGACAGCAGCGAGCACAGGCCGATGTAGATCACCGCGACGACGATGTACGTCGGGATGTACGGGAACCCGTACTGCAGCCGGCCGCCCATCTGCTTGGCGACGTACAGCAACTCGGCGTACGTGATGATGAAGCCGAGTGCGGTGTCCTTCAGCAGCACGACCAGCTGACTGACGATGGCCGGCAGCATCGCACTGATGGCCTGCGGCAACAGTACGAGCCGGACCACCTGGTTCTTCCGCAGTCCGATCGCGTACGACGCCTCACGCTGGCCCTTCGGCACCGCCGCGATGCCGGCCCGGAAGATCTCCGCGAGCACCGAGCCGTTGTAGAGCGTCAGACCGAACACGACTGCCCAGAACGGCGTCAGGCCGAGGTGGTACTGCAGGCTGCCGTAGTAGAAGAAGAACATCAGGATCAGCAGCGGGATCGCGCGGAACAGCTCGACGACGAACGTCGCCGGCACCCGGACCCACTTGTGATCGCTGATCCGGGCCGCGGCGAACACCGCACCCATGAGCATCGCCAGCACCGCGGCGAGACCGGCCGCCTTCAGCGTGTTCAGCAGGCCGTCCAGCAGCTGGTTCTGGATCGCCGTGTACTGGAACTGGACCCATCGGCGGCTCTCGAACTGGCCGGTCGCGTTCAGCCGGTAGACGACCCAGGCGACGGCGCCGGCCACCAGCAGGATCACGACCACGTTCAGGACCCGGTTGCGGAGCTGCGCCCGCGGTCCGGGAACGTCGTACAACGCGCTCATCAGGCCACCGCCGTCCGTCGTTCGGCCCATCGCTGCAGGAAGATCAGCGGGACGATGAGGATCAGGAAGCCGATGGTGATCCACACCAGCGTGAGCATCTGGTTCTCACCGCGCTCGGCCATCGCCGCCGGGATCGCACCTGCCTCGGCGACCGAGAAGCCGGCCGCGATCGTGGTGTTCTTCAGCAGCGCGATCAGCACGCTCATCAGCGGCGGCTGGATCGCCCGGAACGCCTGCGGCAGCACGATCACCGACAGCACCTGGATGAACGACATGCCGATCGCCCGGCCGGCCTCGGTCTGCCCGGGCGGGATCGTGTTGATGCCGGACCGGACGACCTCGCAGATGAACGCCGATGTGTAGATCGTCAGCGCGACCACCGCGGACCAGAAGAACGACGGCAGTTCGATGTTCATCTTCGGTGCGCCGAAGACCAGGAACGCGAACACCAGGGTCAGCGGGGTGTTCCGCAGTACGTTCACGTAGCCGGTGCCGACGCCCCGCAGGGCCGGCACCGGGGAGACCCGGAAGGTGCCGAGCAGGGTGCCGAGCACCAGGCTCAGCACGCCGGAGATCAGGAACAACTTGATCGTGGTCCAGAAACCGTGTCCGAACAGATCCCAGTTGTCGGTGAGAACCGAGAACATCGCGACCTTCCTGCAAAGACGTGGTCCGGCCGCGGCGCCCGAACGGACGCCGCGGCCGGATCTGGATCAGTACTTCTCGAGCGGCGGCGGGGTCGAGGTCGAACCCGACTTGCCGAGCGTCTCGTCGTAGATCGCCTTCCAGGTGCCGTCGGAGGCCGACGTCTCCAGGATCGAGTTCATCTTGTCGCGCAGCGCCTTGTCGGCCAGCGGCAGGCCGATGCCGTACTTCTCGGTGCTGAACGGCTTGCCGACCACGCGCAGCTGGTCGGGCGCGGTGGCCGCGTAGCCCTTGAGGATCGCGTCGTCGGTGGTGACCGCGTCGGTCTTCTTGTCCAGCAGCTGCGAGACGCACTCCGAGTAGGTCTTGAACTCGGAGATGTTGCTCGCCTCGGTGAGCTGCTCGTCCTTGACCCGCTGGATCGGCGTCGAACCGGTCGCCGAGCAGACCTTCTTGCCCTTCAGCGCGGTCTTGCCGGCGTCCATCGAGGTGTCGTCCTTGCGGACCAGCAGGTCCTGCCCGGCGATGAAGTACGGGCCGGCGAACGAGACCTGCTTCTTGCGCTTGTCGGTGATCGAGTAGGTGCCGACGTAGTAGTTGACCTCACCGCCGGCGATCGCGGTCTCGCGGTTCGCGGACGGGATCTCCTTGTACTCGATCTTGTCCGGGTCGAAGCCGAGGCCGGCCGACATCATCCGGGCGATCTCGATGTCGAAGCCGCAGCGCTTGCCGTCGGCGTCCTTGTAGCCGAGGTTCGGCTGGTCGGCCTTGACGCCGACGGTTACCTTGCCGGCGGACTTCATCTTGGTGAAGGTCGGGCTGCCGGCCACATCCACGCCGGACGCGGTGGTGAACTTGTGCAGGTCGCCGCAGGAGTCGGACGCGTTGCCGCCACCGCCGCCACTGGCGGCAGGCTCGTCCTTGCCACAGGCAACGGCGGTCAGCGCGAGCGCACCGACGCCGAGAGTGGCGACGAGGTTGCGCATTCTCATGATCTGGTTCCCCTTCGTTGGTTACTACAGCTACAGCCGCGGGCGGGAGCTCAGTGCTTCAGGATCTTGCCGAGGAAGTCCTGGGCCCGCCGGGAGGTCGGGTTGGTGAAGAAGGTCTCCGGGTCGGACTCTTCGACGATCTCGCCGTCGGCCATGAATACCACCCGGTTCGCCGCGGTGCGGGCGAAGCCCATCTCGTGCGTGACCACGACCATCGTCATGCCCTGCTTGGCCAGATCGATCATCACCTCGAGGACCTCCTGGATCATCTCCGGGTCGAGCGCCGAGGTGGGCTCGTCGAAGAGGATGACTTTGGGGTCCATGGCCAGCGCCCGCGCGATCGCGACGCGCTGCTGCTGGCCGCCGGACAGCTGAGCCGGGAACTTCGAGGCCTGGTTCGCGACCCCCACCCGCTCCAGCAGTTCCATCGCCCGCTTCTCGGCCTGCTTCGGGTCGGTCTTGCGAACCTTGAGCGGGCCGAGGGTGACGTTCTCCAGGATCGTCTTGTGCGCGAACAGGTTGAACGACTGGAACACCATGCCGACGTCGGCACGCAGCCTGGCCAGCGCCTTGCCCTCGCTGGGCAGCGGCTCACCGTCCAGCAGGATGCTGCCCGAGTCGATGGGTTCCAGCCGGTTGATGGCGCGGCACAGTGTTGATTTCCCAGATCCGGACGGACCGATCACGACCACGACCTCGCCCTTGGCGATGGACAGGTCGATGTCCTTCAGGACGTGCAGTTCGCCGAAGTGTTTGTTGACACCGGACAGTGCCACCAACCCGGCCCTGTTCTGAGTGTCTGGCGTGAGAGTGCCGGAATCGCTCATGGCCAGAACCTACTGGAGCCGGGGGTGCGGTCGCAGGCCCGGGTGGTACCCCCTTGGTAACGATCTGCAATAAACCCGCGCTGACCGTAGCCCGGCGGTCACGGACTGCTCGCGATTGTTCGTTTGTGAGCGGCTCGCCCGCTCAGGTGACGATTCCGTACTCCCGGATCTTGCGATAGATCGTCGCGCGTGACATTCCCAACGCTGCCGCGGCAGCCTTCTTGTCGCCGTCGTACGTCGACAGCGCGTCGACGATCGCGTCCCGTTCGAGGGCCTCGATCGGGGTCAGCTGCCGGCGTGTGGTGGCCCTGCACTCGGGCGGCAGGTCGGCCAGCTCGACCACCCCCGACCGGCGTCGCCTGGCGACCGCGGTGAGGACAGCGCGCAGATGGGTGATGTTTCCCGACCACGGCAGCCGCATCAACTGGTTCATCGTGGCCGCCGAGAAGGTGAGCCCGCTGATGCCCGCCTTCGCAAGCAACGACCGGACCAGCGCGGGAATGTCCTCGACATGGTGCCGCAGTGGCGGCACCTCGACGGCCCGGGGGAAGAACGCGAGCAGCTCGTCGGCGATCTCGGACCGGTCGGCCGGCAACGTGAGCGCGACCCACGCGCCGCCGGCGATCGCGCCGTCGCGGACGCTCTGCAGCAGTTCGGTCAGTCCGTCGAGGACCTCGCCGGTCATCACGTGCGCCCGCCGGACGATCAGGTCGGCGCCGGAATCCAGCTCGGCGCGTGCCTCGGTCAGCAGATCGTCGCCCATCGCCTCGGGATCGAGTACGACGAGCCGGCGCTCAGGCGCCACATGCCGGCGTACCGCGCGCAGCATCGACAGCTTGCCCGTCCCCGCCTCGCCGTCGGCGATCAGCCACTCGGACCGGCTGCATGCCTCCAGCAGCTCCTGCGTGACGTGCTGCCAGACCGCGCTGGTCCCGGTCGTGCCGGGAATCAAGGGCGCCCGGGCGGCCTGGGGACTGCGGGCCGGCGCCCGTTGCTCCTTGATCTGGATGACGCCGCCGGCCAGCGTGTCGCCGAGAAAGGTCGGGCGATAGGCCAGTCGCGCGGTGGTCCCGCTGGGTAGATCGGTAATGAATACAAGCGGTTTGGTGCCGCCGCGCGCATCCCGGGTGCGGTCGATGAGCGCCGCTTGGTCGATGGCGTCGAACCGTGCCTGGGCATAGGCGTTCATCATGAACACCTCGTCGCCGAGCGCCAGCACCGGACCGCCGCTGTGCCGGCAGGCCGCGTAGTAGTCGCTCAGCAAGGCGTGGTCGAGCGCGTTCGCCTCCTCGACGACGCGGTCGTGGATGCGCCGCGCGGCGAGTTTGGCGAACGACAGCAGGATCGAGTTCGAGTTCCTGGCCTGGGTGGTGATGTCGAGGACGCCGAGCAGGCCCCCGGTGACGGGATGCGTGATCGGGGCGCCGGCGCACGAGAACATCCGCAGCTTGCCGTTGTAATGCTCGGCTCCGTCGATCTGGATCGGTCCGCCGACTTCGAGCGCAGTACCGATCCCGTTGGTGCCGACCGCCGATTCGGCGTACTGGAACCCGGGCGCCAGGTCGACCGAGTCGAGCCTGCGGAGCAACGACGGGTCGCCGCCGCGGCGGTCGAGGACCACGCCCTTGGCGTCGGTCAGGATGATGCAGACCGGCTCGTTGTGCAGCTCCGACGACAGTGCGTCGATCACCGGCCGGGCCGCCCGCATCAAGGTGGTCTCGCGGTCGATCCGGTCGAAGTACTTCGGGGTGGGGCGGTCGACGTCGACCTGCGACGCCTGTGAGCGCTCCCACGACACTCGGATGGGATCTCGGACCGGCTGTGCAGCGCCCATAGCGGTCTCCTTCACGTCCGTCACCAGCGGAACTTCGACCAACGGTAGCCCGCCCCGCTGTGACCGCCATCTCACATTGAGACACGGAGACGTCCGTCAGGCGGCTTTCATCTCCTATCAACCCCGATGATGGAGGCCCACATTGAGCAGGCAGAGTCTTACCAAGGCCCACGCCAAGATCACCGAGTTGTCCTGGGAACCGACGTTCGCGACCCCGGCGACCCGCTTCGGCACCGACTACACCTTCGAGAAGGCGCCGAAGAAGGATCCGCTGAAGCAGATCATGCGGTCCTACTTCCCGATGGAGGAGGAGAAGGACAACCGCGTGTACGGCGCCATGGACGGCGCGATCCGCGGCAACATGTTCCGCCAGGTGCAGCAGCGCTGGCTGGAGTGGCAGAAGCTGTTCCTCAGCATCATCCCGTTCCCGGAGATCTCCGCGGCCCGGGCGATGCCGATGGCGATCGACGCCGTACCGAACCCGGAGATCCACAACGGGCTCGCGGTGCAGATGATCGACGAGGTCAGGCACTCGACGATCCAGATGAACCTCAAGCGCCTGTACATGAACAACTACATCGACCCGGCCGGTTTCGACATGACCGAGAAGGCGTTCGCGAACAACTACGCGGGCACCATCGGCCGGCAGTTCGGCGAGGGGTTCATCACCGGTGACGCGATCACCGCGGCGAACATCTACCTCACCGTCGTCGCGGAGACCGCCTTCACCAACACCCTGTTCGTGGCGATGCCGGACGAGGCCGCGGCCAACGGCGACTACCTGTTGCCGACGGTGTTCCACTCGGTCCAGTCCGACGAGTCGCGGCACATCAGCAACGGGTACTCGATCCTGCTGATGGCGCTGGCCGACGAGCGCAACCGGCCGCTGCTGGAGCGCGACCTGCGGTACGCGTGGTGGAACAACCACTGTGTCGTGGACGCGGCCATCGGCACGTTCATCGAGTACGGCACGAAGGACCGGCGCAAGGACCGGGAGAGCTATGCGGAGATGTGGCGGCGGTGGATCTACGACGACTACTACCGCAGCTACCTGCTGCCGCTGGAGAAGTACGGCCTCACGATTCCGCACGACCTGGTCGAGGAAGCGTGGAACCGGATCACCACCAAGGGCTACGTGCACGAGGTCGCGCGGTTCTTCGCCACCGGCTGGCCGGTGAACTACTGGCGGATCGACGCGATGACCGACAAGGACTTCGAGTGGTTCGAGGAGAAGTACCCAGGCTGGTACTCGAAGTACGGCAAGTGGTGGGAGAACTACAACCGGCTCGCGTACCCCGGCAAGAACAAGCCGATCGCGTTCGAAGAGGTCGGCTACCAGTACCCGCACCGCTGCTGGACCTGCATGGTGCCGGCGCTGATCCGCGAGGACATGGTCACCGAGAAGGTCGACGACCAGTGGCGCACGTACTGCTCGGAGACCTGCTACTGGACCGACGCGGTCGCGTTCCGCGGTGAGTACGACGGCCGGCCGACCCCGAACATGGGCCGCCTGACCGGCTTCCGCGAGTGGGAGACGCTGCACCACAACAAGGACCTGGCCGACATCGTGCAGGACCTCGGGTACGTGCGCGACGACGGCAAGACCCTGATCGGCCAGCCCCACCTGGATCTGGACCCGAAGAAGATGTGGACCCTCGACGACGTCCGCGGCAACACGTTCATGAGCCCGAACGTGCTGCTCAACGAGATGTCCGACGCCGAGCGCGAGGCCCACATCGCGGCCTACATGGCCAACGGAACTGCCTCCACCCACCCGGCAGCCTGAGGAGGACCCGGTGGCCGACAAGCACCGTATCCAGTTCGAACCGGTCGGCATCGAGATGGAGGTCGGCGAGGAGGAGAAGATCCTCGACGCCGCGTTCCGGCAGGGGATCCATCTGATGCACGGCTGCCGGGAAGGGCAGTGCTCGGCGTGCAAGTCGTACCTGCTCGAGGGTGACATCCAGATGGAGCGCTACTCGACGTTCGCCTGCAACGACGCGGAAGTGGCCGAGGGTTACGTGCTGCTCTGCAAGTCGCACGCCTACAGCGACTGCACGATCGAGCTGCTGAACTACGACGAGGACGAACTGCTCGGCGGCATCCCGATCCGGACCGTCGGCACACGGGTCGCGGCGATCGAACCGGTCACCCGCGACATCGTGTCGCTGCGGCTCGAACCCGCCGAGCAGTTCGACTTCAAGCCGGGGCAGTACGTCGACATCACCATCCCCGGCACCGACGAACACCGCTCGTTCTCGATGGCCACAACACCTGGGACACCATCGAGTGAGATCGAGTTCCTGATCAAGAAGTACCCGGGCGGCCGGTTCTCCGCCCTGCTCGACGGCGAGCTCGCGGTCGGCGACGAGCTGTCGCTGACCGGGCCGTACGGCTCGTCGACGCTGAAGGACGGCCACGTGCTGCCGGTGGTCTGCGTGGCCGGCGGGGCGGGGATGGCGCCGATCCTGTCGATACTGCGGCACCTGAAGGAGAGCGGCAGCACCCGCCCGGTCCGGTTCTACTACGGCGCGCGGACGGCGGCCGACCTGTTCTACCTGGAGGCGATCAAGGAGCTCGGTGCGGATCTCACCGGCTTCGAGTTCATCGCCTGCCTGTCCGAGTCGGCTCAGGACTCGGACGGACTCCAGGTGGAGGAGGGCAACGTCACCGACATCGTCGAACGGCGCGAGCCCGAGCTGCACCGCAGCGAGGTCTACCTGTGCGGGCCACCGCCGATGGTCGACGCCGCCCTGACGTTGCTGGAGGCAAGCAACGTGCCGAAGGACCAGGTCTTCTACGACAAGTTCACCAGCCCAGCTACCGATGGAGCCTGAGATGACCGAAACCACACCGACGAAACAGCGCAGTTTTCCGAGCATAGAGTTCACCGACTCCGAGGCCGGCGCGCTGGAGTTCCCGAGCTCGCAGAGCCGGTCGTACAACTACTACAAGCCGGCCAAGCTGCGGGCGACGATGTACGAGGACGTCACGGTCGACGTCCAGCCGGACCCCGACCGGCACCTGAGCCAGGGCTGGATCTACGGCTTCGGGAACGGCCCCGGCGGCTACCCGAAGGAGTGGACCGCCGCGAAGTCCTCGAACTGGCACGCGTTCCTCGACCCGAACGAGGAGTGGAACCAGACGATCTACCGGAACAACTCCGCGGTCGTCCGCCAGGTCGACCTCGGCCTGCAGAACGCCAAGCGGGCCCGGGCGTACGACGCCTGGAACCCGGCGTGGCTGAAGTTCGTCGAGCGGAACCTCGGCGCCTGGATGCACGCCGAGAACGGGCTCGCGCTGCACGTCTTCACCAGCATCCAGCGCTCCGGGCCGACAAACATGATCAACACCGCGGTCGCCGTGAACGCCGCGCACAAGATGCGGTTCGCCCAGGACCTCGCACTGTTCAACCTGGACCTGGCGGAGGCCGACGTACCGTTCGACGGCTCGGCGCACAAGGAGGTCTGGCAGAGTGCGCCGGAGTGGCAGCCGACGCGTGAGGTGGTCGAGCGGCTGACCGCCGTCGGCGACTGGTGCGAGCTGCTGTTCGCCACCAACATCGTGTTCGAGCAGCTGGTCGGGTCGTTGTTCCGGACCGAGCTGGTGATGCAGATCGCGGCTCGCAACGGCGACTACATCACGCCGACGATCGTCGGCACCGGCGAGCACGACTACGACCGCGACCTCTCGTACAGCCGCAACCTGTTCCGGCTGCTGACCCGGGACGCGGAGTTCGGCGAGACCAACAAGGCGCTGTTCGGCGAGTCGCTCGCGACCTGGGTGCCGCGCTGCCTGGACGCCGCCCACGCGCTGCAGCCGATCTGGTCGCAGCCGGCCGAGAAGTCGGTCACGTTCGCGGACAGCCTGGACGCGGCCAAGCAGAAGTTCCGTTCCGTGCTCGAGGACCTCGGGCTCGACACTCCGAAGGAGCTGGACCAGTGAGCATGCAGTTCGGATCTGAAGCCGAGTTCTCCAACAAGACCGGCGTGACCTTGATGAACACCCCGATCGGCCGCGTCGTCGCCCAGGTGATGGGCGCGAAGGACGGCGTCGAGCTGACGGAGTACCCGTCGATGATCCGCGTCGACGGGACCGGGCTGCTCGACTTCGACTACGCCGAGCTGTCCGACGCGCTCGGGATGGACTTCGACGGGTCGGTGTTCGAGGAGATCTCGTCCACCCACTACGGCCGGATGGTGCACCTGGACGACAAGACCATCCTGTTCGCCAGCCCCGAGGACGCCGCCGAGTACATCGGCTTCGACCTCACCACGAAGTGAGCGCGCATGTACGAGAAGAACGGTGAGAAGTACTACATCTGCGACGCGCACATCGCGTTGTGGGACGCGCGGGCCGAGAACCAGCGCAACATCCACGGCAAGCAGTTCATCGACTGCTTCTACGACTACCACAAGAACCTCAGCCCGGCCGAGGTCGTGTGGGACTACGACACCTACACCTACTACGGCGAGCAGCGGCTGCTGAAGGACCTGTTCGAGGACGGGTACGTCGATCACGCGATCTTCCAGCCCGCGATCCTGAGCGACTTCTACAAGCGCGGGTTCGGTCAGACCGAGGACGCGCTCGCGCTGACGCGGGCGCATCCGGACAAGCTGACCTACAACCACGCGTGGGATCCGCGCCACGAGGAGGCCGGCCTCGAGCAGCTCCGCAAGGACGCCGACCGGATGGGGCTGAAGGGCGTCAAGCTCTACACCGCCGAGTGGTACGGCGACTCCCGCGGCTGGAAGCTCGACAGCTTGTGGTCGCGGCGCTATCTCGAGGAGTGCCTGAAGCTCGGCATCAAGAACATCCACGTCCACAAGGGCCCCACCATCAGGCCGCTGGACCGGGACGCCTTCGACGTCGCCGACATCGACCAGGTGGCGACCGACTACACCGAGCTGAACTTCATCGTCGAGCACGTCGGACTGCCCAGGCTCGAGGACTTCTGCTGGATCGCCACCCAGGAGCCCAACGTGTACGGCGGTCTCGCGGTCGCGATGCCGTTCATCCACAGCCGGCCCGGGTACTTCGCGCAGATCATCGGCGAACTGCTCTACTGGATCGGCGAGGACCGGATCCTGTTCTCGTCCGACTACGCGCTCTGGACGCCGAAGTGGCTGGTCGAGCAGTTCGTCGACTTCCAGATCCCGGCGGACCAGACCGAGTACGCGCCGCTCACGACGGCCCAGAAGAAGAAGATCCTCGGGCTGAACGCGGCCGCGCTGTACGACCTCGACGTACCCGAAGAACTGCGGCTGCCGGCCGGCGTCGGGTCGACCGAAGAAGCAGTGGCGTCATGATCGCGGTCGCCGCATCGCTGGAGTTGGAGGCCGAGGTCGTGGCGGCGCTGGCGACCGTCATCGACCCTGAGCTGGACCAGCCCATCACCGACCTCGGCTTCGTCCGGTCGATCCGGATCGACGATGCCGGCGTGACCGTGCACCTGCGGCTGCCGACCTCGTTCTGCGCGCCCAACTTCGCCTACCTGATGGCATCCGACGCAGTCGACGCGCTGCGTCGGGTGCCGGGCGTAGGTGCGGTGAGTGTGCTGCTCGACGATCACCACGACTCGGACAAGATCAACGCCGGCCTGGCCGCGAACGCGGGCTATGTCGGCACGTTCGGCAACGAGGCCGACCAGGACCTCGACGAACTGCGCCGTACCTTCCAGCGCAAGGCGCACACGGCGGCGATGGAGCGGTGCGTGATGGCGCTGCTCCGGTCCACCGGCAAGACCATCGAAGAGCTGCCGGGGCTCACGCTCTGGCACCTGCCCGGCGGTCCGCAGAAGGACGCACTACTTCGCAGGCGGACAGATATCGGGCTCGGGATCCGGCCGGAGGATCTCGTGCTGGTCGACGACGAGGGCGTACCGGTGCCGCCGGAGGCCGCGCCACTGCGACTGCGGTTCGCGAAGGCCGTCCGGATCTCGGTCGAGGGCAACGCGCACTTCTGCCGCGGCCTGCTCAAGACCCGGTACGACGACGAGCCGCTGGCAACCCGGATCACCAACACAAGGAGGAGTCGATGAAGGCCGTCCAGGTCACCGGCTACCACACGGTACTGAATTCCTCGCCCACCCCACCGCCCCGGTCACTTCAACTGGCCGATGTTCCTGAGCCGAAGATCACCGGGCCGCTCGACGTGGTCGTGCGGATCGGCGGGGCCGGGGTCTGCCGGACCGACCTGCACATCCTCGAAGGACAGTGGGCCGAGAAGAGCGGCGTGATGCTGCCGTACACGATCGGGCACGAGAACGCGGGCTGGGTGCACGCGATCGGCGACGCCGTCACGAACGTTGCCGTCGGCGACAAAGTGATCCTGCACCCGTTGATCACCTGCGGACTCTGCCGGGCCTGCCGGTCCGGCGACGACGTGCACTGCGTGGCGTCGGCGTTCCCGGGGATCGACACCGACGGCGGGTACGCCGAATACCTGCGGACGACGGCCCGCAGCGTCGTCAAGATCGACGACTCGCTGGAGCCGGCGGACGTGGCCGCCCTCGCGGATGCCGGCCTGACCGCGTACCACGCGGCGGCAAAGGCGGCGCGCACGCTCCGGCCGGGCGCGGTCTGCGTCATCATCGGGGCGGGCGGTCTCGGTCACATCGGCATCCAGGTGATGAAGGCGATCTCGGCCGCCACTCTGGTCGTCGTCGACCGCAACCAGGCCGCGGTCGACCTGGCCGTCGAGATCGGCGCCGACCACGGAATCGTTGCTGACAGCACGCACGTGGAACAGGTCCGGGCCTTGACCGGACGGCACGGCGCGGAAGCGGTGATCGACTTCGTCGGCGAGGGCGGCGCCACCTCCGACGGGATCGAGATGCTGCGGCGGGCCGGCAACTACTACGTGGTCGGGTACGGCGAGAACCTCGACGTACCGACCATCGACGTGATCTCCACCGAGATCAACTTCATCGGCAACCTGGTCGGGTCGTACAACGACCTGCAGGACCTGATGGAGCTCGCCGCGCAGGGCAAGGTCGCGCTGCACACCACGAAGTACCCGCTGGAGGAGTTCCAGCAGGCTCTCGACGACCTCGACCGCGGCCAGGTCCGCGGCCGGGCGATCCTCATCCCGTGAAATAACCCGGCACATTCCCCAGCAGGAGGCAGACGATGGCGAAGGAACTGCGGTTCAACACCGACGCCCGGCGGTTGCTCGAGTCCGGCGTGAACGCGCTGGCCGACGCGATCAAGGTGACGCTCGGACCCAAGGGCCGCAACGCGGTGCTGGAGAAGCTGACCGGCCCGCCGACGATCACCAACGACGGCGTCACGATCGCCCGCGAGATCCAGCTGCGCGAACCCTTCGCGAACATGGGCGCCCAGCTGGTCAAGGAAGTCGCGATGAAGACCAACGGCGTGGTCGGCGACGGCACCACCACGGCCACCGTGCTGGCCCAGGCGATGGTCCGCGAAGGCCTGCGCGAGGTCGACGCGGGCGCCAACCCGATGCGGGTACGCCGTGGCATCGAGCGGACCGTGCCGGTGGTGGTCGAGGCGCTGCGCAGCCGGGCCGTCGAGGTTCACGGACGCGAGCAACTGCAGCACATCGCGACCCTGGCGGCCAGCGACGACGAGATCATCGGCGAGGTGATCGCGAACGCGGTCGACTGGGTCGGCCGCAACGGTGTCGTCACCACCGAGGAGTCGGACACGCTCGGGATGTCGGTGGAGGTTGTCGACGGCATCGAGTTCGACCACGGGTACGTGTCGGCGTACATGGTCACCGACCGGGAGCGGATGGAGACCGTCTACGACCGCCCGCTGATCCTGCTGACCAACAAGAAGATCACGCAGGTGCAGGAGATCATGCCGACCCTCGAGGTGGCGCAGCGCGCGGACCGTCCGCTCGTGGTGCTCGCCGAGGAGGTCGACGGTCCGGCGCTGCAACTGCTTGTCGGCGGCAACATGCACAACACGATGCGGTCGGTCGTCGTGCGGGCGCCCGGGTTCGGCCACCGGCGGATCGCCGAGCTGGAGGATCTCGCGACCGCGCTCGGCGGTTCGGTGATCGCCAAGGACACCGGGCTCGACCTCACGGACGTGACCCGCGAGCACCTCGGCTCGTGCGACCGGATCACGATCACCGAGGACACCACCACGATCGTCGGTGGGCACGGGGACGCGTCGCTGGTGGAGGCGCGGATCTCCCAGCTGGAGAAGCAGTTCGAGCGGGCCAAGATCGACGCGGACCAGGACAGCCTGCAGTTGCGGATGGCACGGCTGGCCGGCAAGGTCGCGGTGATCCGGGTCGGCGGCGCGACGAGTGTCGAGCTGAAGGAACGGATGCTGCGCGTCGAGGACTCGCTCGCCGCGACCCGGGCCGCGCTCGAGGAAGGCATCGTGGCCGGCGGCGGGACGGTCCTGGTGCAGGCCCAGGCTGCGCTCTCGGAGCTGGAGCTGTCCGGTGACGAGGCGATCGGACGCGAGGTCGTACGCCGTGCGCTGCCGGAGCCGCTGCGCTGGATCGCGATCAACGCCGGGTACGACGGCGACGAGGTCGTGGCACAGGTCGCGTCGTTGCCCGCGGGGCACGGTTTCAACGCGCTCACCGGTCAGTACGGCGATCTCGTCGAGGACGCCGTGATCGATCCGCTGAAGGTCACGCGTGCGGCGCTGGAGAGCGCGGCCTCGATCGCCGCGCTGATCCTCACCACCGAGACCGCGGTCGTCGAGGAGATCATCGGCAACCCCGGCGCGATCATGGCGCCCGGCTTCGGCGATCTGGCCGAGGGCATGGTCCGTCCGTCGAACATCTATTGAGGAGCCGGCCATGAACCGACGGCACCAACTCCTGGAGACCTTCCTGCACCGGGTTCTCGGCGTACCCCTGGACGAGGTGCACGGGGAGGCGCTCCTGCTCGAGCACGGATTGAGTGACCGGCTCGAGGAGTTGATCGACGCGGCGCTCGGGCATCCGACGCGGGATCCGTTCGGGGAGCCGATCCAGCCGAAGGTGCGGGCGTGATCGAGCCGACCCCGCCGCAGCTGGCTACCGCGGCCAGGACGTTCGGCCTGTTGCTGGCGCCGGTCCGGCTGCACCTGGTCGCGTTGGCGAGTGGTGGTGAGTACGACGTCGGCACGCTGGCCGCCAGGGTGGGTGTCAGCGTGCCGACGGCGAGCCAGCACCTGGCCAAGCTCCGCCTGGCCGGGCTGGTCAGCGCACGACGCGAGGGGCGGCGGCAGTTCTACACCGTCGACGACCCCCACGTCGTGGCCCTCGTCGAGCAGATCTTCGAGCATGTCGCGCCAGACGGCACGCTCGCACCCGATCCGCCCCGACGAGCGCTCAGTGGTTGGATCGGCCGCAGCAGCCGCCGGCTGCGAGTGCCTTCGCCGCGGGCGGCGCCTTGACGGCTGCCTCGACGTCGGCGAGCATCCGCTCGCGCTGCGCGGGGCAGATGACCCGGCCGCGGGTGACCACGGTGTGGATCTTGCGGCTGTTGCGGATGTCGGTCAGCGGGTCGGCATCCAGCACCACGAGGTCGGCGATCTTCCGCGGTTCGACCGAGCCCAGGTCTCTCGACAGTCCCAGGAACTTGGCCGGTTCGACGGTCGCGGCGTACAGCGCCTGACGCGGGGTGGCCCCGGCACCGACCAGGTGCTCGAGCTCGTCATGCAGCGCGAACCCCGGCACGGAGTACGGCGTGCCCGTGTCGGTGCCGGCCAGGATCGGTACGTCGTGCGCGAACAGCTCCCGGACGAACCTCTGCCGCCACGCCCACATCTGCTTCTGGTGGGAGATCTCCTCGGCGGTGCGGTTGGCGCCGTACAGGAACTGGATCACGTAGTCGTAGGTGCCGATCGAGTCCTCGCTCAGGTACTTCTTGAGGTTGGGGTCGAGTTGCGTGTAGTCGATCTGGTCGAGCACGTTGTGCATGGTCAGCGTCGGCGTGACCCGGGTGCGGTTGCGCCGCAGCGTGCCGAACACGTCGGCCGCGCGGGCCGGGCTGTAGGTGTTCGCGGCGATCCACTCGATCGCGTGCATCTGGCGGAACCAGGAGTTGTAGTCGCCGGTCTGCACGCTGATCGCCCGGACCATCCGCCGTACCTCGGCTTCGCGCGTGGAGACGTTCAGGCCGAGCGAGTGGATGTGCTCGATGCTGCGCTGGCCGAGGTTGCTGACCTCCTTCGAGGTGAGCTCGTCCGGCCCGTGGCCGTGCACGGTCAGACCCTGCTTGCGGGCCTCGTCGATGATCGCGGCGTACGACTCCTTGTTCAGGCGCGAGTACACCTTGATGAAGTCGGCGCCGCCGGACTTGCTCTGCTGTACGGCGGCGCGGGCCTCGGCGGCGTCGCCGACAACCAGGACGTGCAGCAGGTTCGGATCCCAGAGTGTCGGGTCGCCGTCGATGATCGGGCTGGCGACGACCATCCGCGGCCCGAGCAGGGTCCCGGCCTCGATCCGGTCCCGCCAGTCGTAGACGATCGGATCCGGAGCGGCCATCTCGCGGACCATGGTCAGACCGTTCGCGAGGTACAACGGCGGCGAGACGTCCTCGTCACCGAGGCTGTGAACGTGCATGTCGGCGAGCCCGGGGATCACGTACTTGCCGCTGAGATCGATCTCGACGGCGCCCTGCGGCACCGGCATCCGGCCGACCCCGACGATACGCTCGCCGCTGATCAGGACGGTCTGGTTGCGATCACGACGTCCGGTGGCGACATCGATGACGGTGACGTTGGTGAGCGCGGTGATCCTCGGTGGCTTCCCCACCAGCGCGGAGGCCGTGCTGGTGGTGAAGGTCCCACCAGCGAGGACGGCGGCCCCGACGGCTCCGGCGGCGGTGTGAGCGAGGAACTGACGGCGAGAACTGTTCATACCCCTCACTATTCTCTGCGTGCTCCCGGTGGTCAGGGGTCGCAGGCCGCCGGTCCCAGGTAGGTTTTTGTCTACCCCGGCACGTACTCTTGGTGGCTGTTATGCGTACTTACGAGGTCCGCACTTACGGGTGCCAGATGAATGTCCACGACTCCGAGCGGCTGCGCGGGCTGCTGGAGGATGCGGGCTATGTCCGCGCGCCCGAGGGTGACGAGGCCGACGTGGTCGTCTTCAACACCTGCGCGGTGCGGGAGAACGCCGACAACAAGCTGTACGGGAATCTCGGTCACCTGGCGCCGGTGAAGGCCCGTAAGCCCGGGATGCAGATCGCCGTCGGCGGGTGCTTGGCGCAGAAGGACAAGGCGTCGATCACCAAGAAGGCCCCGTGGGTCGACGTCGTGTTCGGCACCCACAACATCGGCTCGCTGCCGGTGCTGCTGGAGCGCGCGCGGGTCGCCGAGGAGTCCCAGGTCGAGATCCTGGAGTCGCTCGACGTCTTCCCGTCGACCTTGCCGACGCGGCGCGAATCGGCGTACTCCGCCTGGGTTTCGGTCAGCGTGGGCTGCAACAACACCTGCACTTTCTGCATCGTCCCGTCGCTGCGCGGCCGCGAGAAGGACCGCCGCCCCGGGGACGTGCTCGCCGAGGTCGAGGCGCTGGTCGCCGAGGGCGTGCTCGAGGTGACGCTGCTCGGGCAGAACGTGAACTCGTACGGCGTGGAGTTCGGCGACCGGTTCGCGTTCGGCAAGCTGCTGCGTGCCTGTGGGGAGATCGACGGGTTGGAGCGCGTGCGCTTCACGTCGCCGCACCCGCGGGACTTCACCGCGGACGTGATCGAGGCGATGGCCGAGACGCCGAACGTGATGCCCTCGCTGCACATGCCGCTGCAGTCCGGTTCGGACACCGTGCTGAAGGCGATGCGTCGTTCCTATCGCCGGGACCGGTACCTGAAGATCATCGAAGACGTGCGGGCCGCGATGCCGGATGCGGCGATCACGACCGACATCATCGTCGGGTTCCCGGGGGAGACCGAGGAGGACTTCCAGGGCACGCTCGACGTGGTCCGGCAGGCCCGGTTCGCCGGCGCGTTCACCTTCCAGTACTCGAAGCGTCCCGGTACGCCGGCCGAGTCGATGGAGGATCAGGTCCCGCGCGACGTCGTCCAGGATCGGTACGAGCGGTTGGTCGCGCTGCAGGACGAGATGGCCTGGGACGAGAACAAGAAGCTGGTCGGCCGGACGGTCGAGGTGCTCGTCGCGGAGGGGGAGGGGCGCAAGGACGCCACCACCCACCGGCTCAGCGGTCGTGCCCGGGACAACCGGCTCGTCCACTTCGCGTTGCCGGCGGAGGTCGAGACGCCGCGACCGGGCGATGTGGTCACGGTCGAGGTCACGTACGCCGCACCCCATCATCTGAACGCGGACGTGTTCGGCGCAGTACGTCGCACGCGCGCGGGCGACGCGTGGGAGCGAGCGCAGGACGCTCCGGCCCCTTCGCCTGGTGTAATGCTCGGCATGCCAACCCTTGGTGCCAAGCCCTTCGAACCAGCAGCCGGCGGCTGCCAGGTCGGATGACGGACGGATCGCAGCCCGGGCTCTCGGCGCTGCTTCCTCCGGACGCTCAGCCGTTCGCCGCCGGCCGGGACGCCGACGTCTACGCCATCGACGACCAGTGGGTGCTGCGGCGCTACCGCAACAGCCACCCGGTCCGCGACGAGGCCGACTTCATGCGGCACGTGGCGAAGTACGACTACCCGGTCCCGGATGTCCGCGAGGTCAGCGGTCCGGACATGGTCGTCGAGCGCCTCGACGGCCCGACGCTGGGTGACGCCGCCATCGCCGGCGACCTGACCGCGGCGGAGATCGGCCTGATCCACGCCGACCTGCACCGCCGTCTGCAGGCCATCCCCGCACCCAGCGGTACGCCGGGCCTGGTCGTCGTCCACGGCGATCTGCATCCGCTGAACGTGATCGCCACCCCGGCCGGCCCGGTCGTCATCGACTGGCGCAACGCGGAGGAAGGCATTCCCGAGTTCGACGTGGCGTTGACCGCGATCATCTTCGCCCAGGTCGCACTCGACCCGGGTTTCGAGGACCTCACCGACTTGCTGCGTGAGGCCCTCGGCGTCTACCTCGCCAACTCCATCGACCCGACGCCGGGCCTGCCCGCCGCGCTCGAGTACCGCGGCGACAACCCGACCCTCACCCCCGACGAGCTGGCCCTTCTCCCCGCGCAGGAGAAGCTGATCCGCTCTCTGCTGTAGGCGCGTTTCCTACGCGTTGAGGAACTGGGACGGCTTCAATGCGCGGGTGACGATGCGGAGTTCGCCGATGTTGCCGGCGAAGCCCTGGTCGACTGTGTTCGCGTAGTGGCCGGCGCCGACCAGCCACGGCTTGCCGGCGGTTGCGAGGCCGTTGGACGGGGTTGCCGGGTTGCGCAGCAGCTCCGACGAGTCGACGTACACGATGCTGTGCCGGCCGTCGTTCACGATGGCCAGGTGGAACCAGCGGCCGGCCACCTGCTCGTGGCCCCAGTTCGTGAACGTGTCGTTCTTGTCGAACGGGTACACCGCCCACTGCACCTGCCGACCGCCGGAGAACCCGAGCTTCGCCGCCGGCTCATCCGGGTCGCTGCCGGTCTTGCCCGCGTCGCGTCCGGTGCCGAGCCGCGTGAGCAGTCCCTCCCACGAATGGTCCTGCCCGTCGTCGGCCAGCTTCACGAATGCCTCGATCGTGTAGCCGCCCTTGAACGTCATCGCGTTGAGCGGCGCGTTGTCGACGGTCTGCAGGTACCCGCCGCGGGCAGGGTTCTTGTTGCCCGGGAACAGCCAGCTCGCGTGGCCCGGCTGATTCGGGTGGAACTCGCTGCTCGCGGTCGGTACGTCGCTCGACAGCTGCTTGCGGACGAGGTGGTTGCCCTTACCCGACTGGTCGATCACCTGATCCGTGACCGGTCCGTCGAAGCGCCAGTACGCCGCCGTACCGGGGATGAGCAGCTGCGACGCCGGCCGCGCCGGGCGGACCGGCACCGGGGCGAATCCGGCGAACCGCTGGTCGAAGTCGATCGGGATGCTGAAGCGGTTGACGTCATCGGTCAGCTCGATCTCGAGCTCTTCGAGTTCGTTGCGCTTGGCCGGGTCCTGGCCCATGATCCACGGCGAGATCGTCTCGACGTCGATCGTGTTCCGGGCCAGGTCGAAGTGGTACAGCCGCACCATGCCCGAGCCGCCGTAGAACCGATCCTGGTAGTTGGTGATGTGCAGGTGCACATCGTTGCCGGCCGCGTTCTTCCGGGTGACCCGGCCGGGCGGCCAGTAGTGCCCGTTCATCGTGATGAAGATCTGGTCGTTGCCGTCGATCAGCTGGTCCCAGACCCGGTTGCCCTGGTCGCTGAAGTAGGCGGTCGGATCGCCCGCGTCGGCGTACACGATCTCGTGCGTGGTCAGGACGACCGGCAGCTTCGGGTGCTTGGCGATCACGTCGCGGGCCTACGCGAAGCTCGCGTCGGACGGCCGCCAGTCCATTGCCAGCAGCAACCATTGCCGCCCGCCCGCGCGGAACACGTGGTACGAGTTGTACCCGTTCGCCGTCGATCCGCCGTACGTCGGCATCCAGCGGAACCGCCGCGGGCTGAACGTGTCGAGGTACGGCGACGGGCCGCGCGTGTCGTCCTTCGACCCGTCGATGTCGTGGTTGCCGGCCAGCACGGAGTACGGGAAGCGGGCGCGGTCGAGGATCTTGAAGACCGGGTCGGCCTGCGCGAACTCCATCGCCAGCGCGTTCTCCGTGACGTCGCCGAGGTGCGCCATGAACACGATGTTCTCGTCGGTGCGGTTGTCGATCAGCCAGTTGAACGTCGCCGTGAGCGGCGCCGGGTCGCCCCGGTCCTGGTCGAACTGGTACTGCGTGTCCGGCACGATCGCGAGCGTGAACCGCGGGTGCTCGGTGTCGATCCGACCAGCTTCCTTGCTGCTTGCCGCAGTTGCGCTGGCGCCGCCCGTCTCACCGGTGCCGGTCGCCGCGGCGTTCCCCGCGCTCAGGGCGCCTGAGGTGAAGACCGCACCCGCGCCGAGCGCCCCCGCCTGCAACAGCTTCCGCCGGCTCGTCTCGTCGTACCGTTCGTTCATCGCCCCACGCTCCCAAGCTCGCTGACACCGCAGCGAACACTAGAGCGCAGCGAGGCAAAGAACGGTGAACTCAGGCGAAACCCTGGGCGATCACCGCAGGAAGCCCACGCCCGTCCGCCACCGCAGCCAGCACGCGCGCCTCATGCGGCACCAACGGCTCAGGCAACTTGTCCAGCGAATACCACTCCAGGGCCGCCGCCTTCTCCGGCTCCATCAACCGCGGCTCGCCTGTCCACTTCGACGCCATGAAGAAGAAGTCCACCCGCTCATCGATCGGATCGCCGTTCCCACCCGTCCGATGCATCGCCGTCACCGGCACCAGCTCCGCCGGGTCGACGTCCAGCCCCACCTCTTCCTTCAACTCCCGCACCGCCGCGGCGATCGCCGACTCACCCTGCTCCACATGCCCCGCCGGCACCGCCCAATACCCGTCCATGTAGCCGGTATTGGCCCGCAGCAACAACAACACCTCGTCCCCTCGCCGCACCACCACATACGCCGCCGGCACCACCCGAAACCGATCCATGCAAGCACCCTAAACACCCCCACCGACACGGGGGCATGAAGGTCACTCGGCGGTGACCGTTCTGCTCATCACGCAGTGGTTCTTGCCCTTGGGGCGCAGGTAGGTGAAGCCGGCTTGTTCGAAGAGGGAGCGAGTGCCGTTGTAGAGGAACGAGGCGGTGATCTTCTTGCCCTCCGTGTCCTGGGGGTAGGCCTCGACGACCCCGCCGCCGGCCTGGGCGATCAGTTCCAGGGCGCCGCGAAGGGCTACGGCTGAGACGCCTTGGCGGCGGTAGTTGCGGTCGGTGAAGAAGCAGGTGAGGCGGTAGTCCGGCGGGCGGTCCATGCCGGTCTCGTACTCCTTGCGGTGGTTGATGTTCGGCAGTTCGACCGGCGGGCCGTACTCGAGCCAACACACCGCGAGCTCACCGTCGAACACGAGCGCCGCATGCGCGCGCCCCTCCATCACCAGCCGATGCTTGAGCTCGCGGTTGCTGTCCGCCTCGAACGTCTTCTGGTTGTGCATGGTGTGGAAGTACGTGCACCAGCAGCCACCCCACACCCCGTTGTGGCGTTCCGCCAACGCCGCGAACGCATCCCACGTCTCGGGCCCGAGCGCCCGGACCGTCAACTGCTCGACGTCCACCTTGACCATGAACTGAGCGTACGACCGTATCCGGACGATCTACGTCCGGAAGTCACCTGATTGAGCGGTAGGCACGGCGAAGGGCCGCAAGCTGGGTGCTTGCGGCCCTTCGGGGGAGATCAGGCGGACTGGTTCGGCTTGTCCGGGATGTCGTCGTTCTGGCCGTCCAGGTTGTCCAACCCGTCCTTGGCCTTCTCGACGCCGGTGTCGATCTTGTCGCCGTACTTGCCGCCCGTCTTCTCGTCGACGAAGTCACCGGCCTTGTCCAGACCTTCACCGACCTTGTCGCCGTGCTCGTTGACCAGGTCAGTGGCCTTGTCCTTCAGGTCCTCGGCCTTGCCCTTGAACTTGTCGAAGATGCCCATCTCGGGGGCTCCCATTCCTGCGTAGTTGAGTGCTTACAGACAGCTAGCGGTGATCTTCGCACCTGCAACACCCGAACTGTGGGACCTCCGCGAGCGCCATGCTGACGCGTCGAACGGCTCTCAGACGCCGTCGCCCGACGGCTCCGACTCTACGTCGCCGCCGCTGTCTTCACTCTCGTCACCGGTGGATTCGACATCGCCACCGCTGAACTCGACGTCGCCGCCGCTCTTCTTCGCCTCGACATCGCCGCCGCTGCGCTTCGCGGCCGCCAGGTCGTCGACTTCCTCCCCCAGGCCGAGCGCGTCCTTGGCCGCGTCCGACTCTTCCTCGAACCCATTCGTCACGTGCGTTCCTCCCGTAGAAATGTTTCGAACTCCAGGTGTTTCCTACCGAACTTCCCGGGTCAACCACAAGGCTGGTCCATACCTCTTGGTCAACTCTTGGCAACACATCACGAAGACAACTGACAGACTGGAGCGATGCCTGATCCACTCGTCGTCGCGGTCGTCGGCCCCACCGCGGCCGGGAAGTCCGACCTGGCTGTCGCGCTGTCCAAGCACCTCGACGGCGAGGTTGTGAACGCGGACGCCATGCAGGTTTACCGCGGCATGGACATCGGTACGGCGAAGATCAGTCCGACGGAACGCGCCGGCGTACCGCACCATCTGCTCGACATCCTCGACGTGACCGAGACCGCGACGGTGGCCGAGTTCCAGCAACTGGCCCGCGCGGCCATCGACGATTGCATCGACCGGCAGCGCACCCCGGTCCTCGCCGGCGGATCCGCGCTCTACATTCGCGCGATCCTCGACGACTTCGTCTTCCCCGGCACCGACCCCGTCGTCCGCGCCCGACTCGAGGCCGAGCTCGAAGCGCACGGCTCCGGAGCACTGCACAGCAGACTGCAGGCGATCGACCCGAAGGCCGCCGAGCAGATCCTGCCGAGCAACGGCCGGCGGATCGTCCGCGCGCTCGAGGTCGTGGAGATCACCGGCGGCCCGTACGTCGCCACGCTGCCCGAGCACCGCTACGTGTATCCGGGCGCGGTCCAGCTCGGTCTCGACGTACCGCGGCCCGAACTGGACGCGCGGATCGACCTCCGGGTGGACCGGATGTTCGACGCGGGGTTCGTCGCCGAGGTGCGCGGACTGCTGGACAAGGGTTTGATTGAGGGGAAGACAGCCAACCGCGCACTCGGGTACTCGCAGGTGATCGCGTTGCTGAACGGTGAGATCGACGAGACGCAGGCCCGGGAGCGGACGGCCCAGGCCACGCGCCGGTTCGCGCGCCGGCAGGACTCGTGGTTCCGTAAGGACCAACGCATCACTTGGCTCCCGTACGACGCCCCCGACCTGGTGGAGAAGGCAATTCAAGTGTTAGCCCAAGGCAACCGCAGGGGGACCGGCGGCGTAGTCGGGGTGGAATCGAATGCGAGGGGGTGACCGTGAGGCCGAGTTCCGTGAGTACCTGCTCGCGGACCGCACGAGGCTGATGAGGACGGCGCTGCTGCTCACCGCGGGCGACGTGCACACGGCCGAAGATCTGGTCCAGACCGCCTGCACGCGGGTTTACGTGCATTGGCACCGGATCAAGCACGAAGGCGCAGGCCCGTATGCACACCGCATCCTGGTCAACGCGTTCCTGGACGAGCGCCGCCGCGCCGGCCGCCACCCCGAGGTGGTGACCGCGGAGACGCTCGAGCCGCGCCTGACCGACGTACCTGATCAGACCGACACCCTCGCCATCCGGGACGCGTTGCTGGATCTCGCGCCGCGGCAGCGGGCGGTGCTGGTACTGCGGTACTTCCAGGATCTCGATGTCGCGACCTGTGCACGGATCCTGGAGTGCACCGAGGGCACGGTGAAGAGCCAGACGGCGAAGGCGCTGAAGCGGTTGAAGGACCTGATGTCCGAAGAGACGGATCGTACGACGGGGAGTGGCTGAAACACCGATGGACGACGTGAAGAGGCTGTTGGAGGGCTTCGCGGACCGCGCGGCCGAGGCGCTGCCGGAGACTGACATCGAGGCCGATGTCACCCGCGGCCGCCGCGCGCTGCGCCGGGTCAAGCGCCGGCGTCGCGTCACCGGTGTGCTCTGCGTCGCCGCCGTGTCGGCCCTCGCGCTTGCGGTCGGCAACCAGGTGAAGTGGTGGGGGAATGCCAGCGAGGTCGCCGGCGGCACGAGCGAGCCGGAAAAGACCGCCGCGCCGCCCACGACCGCACCCGCGGCCAAGCCGTCGACTGGCGAGACGATGTCGATGTTCGGAGCGTCCGTCGTCGAGCTGGTCGCCAACAAGCAGCCGTGGAACACGATCGACTGCACGCTGACGCCGAAGGGCTGGACCGCGGAGACGCCGATCGCCGCCAACCGCGTCGTGCTCTCCCAGCCGAAGACGCGTACTGCGGACTCGGCCGCCAAGGTGGTCCTGCAAGCGGCACCGCAGGCCCGCAGCCTGTCGGCGGTACGCGTTGCCGACGGCAATGGCAAGACCTTCCACATCGGCACCCTCGACGGTCGCCCGACCGGTCAGGTGAAGCTGACCGACCAGTGGCTGCTGGTCGAGCTCCCGACCGGCTCAGTCGACTGGCCCGACGACGTACTGCGACGTTTCATGGACTCCTGCACGGTGAACTAGTACTGGCGTGAAGCCTTTGAGTGGGATAGCAAGGGCATGTCCACGTCGCCGACGCCCCGCGGGAGTACTGGTGAAGAAGCTGGTCGCATCGCTGTCTGCAGGTGCCCTTGTTCTGGCTGGTCTGAGTACGAGCGCCGCCGCGAATCCACCGAAGCCGCCGGAGAAGCAACCGACCGCGATCGGGTACGGCGGAGCGGTGTCCTCGGTCGACGCCGACGCGACGGCCGCCGGTCTCGGCGTACTGCGCCGCGGCGGCAACGCGGTCGACGCAGCCGTCGCCACCGCGGCCGCCCTTGGCGTGACCGAGCCGTACTCCGCAGGTATCGGCGGCGGCGGGTACTTCGTCTACTACAGCGCCAAGAACCACAAGGTCTACACGATCGACGGCCGCGAGACCGCGCCTGCGGCGATGCCGTCGGACGCGTTCATCGACCCGGCAACCGGCAAGCCGTACAACTTCACGCCCGAGCTCGTCACGTCGGGCGTGTCCGTCGGCATCCCCGGCACGCTGGCGACCTGGGACTCGGCCCTGCGCCAATGGGGTTCGCTGTCGCTCGGCAAGGCGCTCACCCCGGCCGCCGACCTGGCCGATCGCGGCTTCGTGGTGGACAGCACGTTCAACCTGCAGACGCAGGAGAACAAGGCCCGGTTCTCGGCGATCGTCCCGACCGCCAAGCTGTTCCTGCCCGGCGGTGACGCACCCAAGGTCGGCACGGTGTTCAAGAACCCGGAGCTCGCCGACACGTACCGGATGCTTGGCAAGAAAGGCCTTTCGACGTTCTACGGCGGGGAACTCGGCGCGGAGATGACCGCGGTGGTCAAGAACCCGCCGAAGACCGCGACGACCACTCTGCCGGTGATGCCGGGCTACATGACCACCGCCGACCTCAAGAAGTACAAGCCGCTGGACCGCGTCCCGACGAAGGTCCGATACGACGGCCTGAACGTCTACGGAATGGCGCCGTCGTCGTCCGGTGGCACCACGGTCGGTGAGGCGCTCAACATCCTCCAGCCGCTGCACCTCAGGCAGCAGAGCACTCCGCAGTACCTGCACAGCTACCTCGAGGCGTCCGCGCTCGCGTTCGCGGACAGGGCGGCGTACGTCGGTGATCCCGCGTTCGTGGACGTGCCGACGAAGGAGCTCACCTCCCGTGGGTTCGGTGCCGAGCGGTCCTGCCAGATCAACCCGGCCAAGGCGGCCGTCAAGCCGGTGCCGGCCGGATCGCCCGACGGCAAGTACCACCACTGCGCGAAGGGTGCCGCGACGACGCAACGACCAGACACCGAGGGCAAGTCGACCACGCATCTGGTCACGGCCGACAAGTGGGGCAACGTCGTCTCGTACACGTTGACCATCGAGCAGACCGGTGGCAGCGGCATCACCGTTCCGGGCCGTGGTTTCATTCTGAACAACGAGCTGACCGACTTCTCCGCGGTCTACGACCCCGCCGACCCGAACCGGATCCAGCCGGGCAAGCGGCCGCGGTCGTCGATCTCGCCGACGATCGTGCTGCGCGGCGACAAGCCGTTGCTCGCGCTCGGTTCGCCGGGTGGCTCGACGATCATCACGACCGTCCTGCAGACGCTGACGAACCGGCTCGACCGCGGCATGACGCTGCCCGAGGCGATCGCGGCGCCGCGGGCGTCGCAGCGCAACACCGCGTCCGTGACCGCGGAACAGTCGTTCATCGACAAGTACGGCGCTGTGCTGGCGAAGTACGGGCACACCTTCACGCCTGCCGGTGCTCCCGGATCCTCGGCGGCCGAGATCGGTGCGCTCGAAGGACTGGAGTTCCTGCCCGGCGGCGCGATCCTCGCTGCTGCGGAACCGACGCGACGCGGCGGCGGATCTGCCGGGGTCGTGTGGCCCAGATAGCGGCTAGATAGCGGCTGGATGGTGCCTAGATAGTGCTGATGATCGCGGCGACCAGGGCGACTCGTTCGCCCAGGCTCGCCGCGATCACCTGCTCGTGGACGGCGTGGGCGCCCTTGCCTACCGGGCCCAGGCCGTCCAGGGTCGGGACCCCGAGCCAGCCGGTCAGATTGGTGTCGGCCGCACCGGAGGCGGCCGCACCACCGATCTCCTGACCAACAGATCGGCCGGCCTCGATCACCTTTGCCAGTAGCTCGTCGGTTGCCGGCGATGGCTGCCAGGCCGGGCGATTCGACATCACCCGGACGTTCAGCTGAGCCTCCGCGCGCACTGGCTGCAGTTCGGCAACTGCCTTGAGCACGGCCTGTTCTGTCGACGGATCGACAAAGCGGAACCCGATATCGGCCGCCGCAGATCCCGGTACGACGTTCGTCCGCCCGCCACCCGTAATGGTGCCGACGTTGCACAACACCTCGTCATGCTGCGCAACGATGTGCCGTACTGCGATCAACTGGTCGACCAGCTCGTCGATCGCGGAGATCCCGCTCTCCGGATCGAGCGCGGCGTGCGCCTCGCGGCCGGTGATCTCGAGGCGCACCCGCGTGCTGCCCCAGCGCGAGGTCTTCAGGTCACCGTTGGGGTGGGGAGGTTCGAGTCCGAAGGCGGCGTACACGCCGGCCGACTCCGCGGTCACGAGCTCCCGTGCGGATGGCGAACCGATCTCCTCGTCCGCGACCACCACGACGCGTACCGGCCGACGGTCGTGCACTTGCTCCAGGGCGGTCTCGAGGATGACGAGTCCGCCCTTCATGTCGAAGACGCCCGGTCCATGGATCACGCCGTCCGCTTCGCGCCACGGCATCGCGCCCGCCAGTTGCCCGATCGGCCAGACGGTGTCGTGGTGGCCGAGGAAGAGCAGGGGCGCCTCGTCGGCCCGCGACCCGCGACCGGGGAAATCCGCGACCAGGTGATCGCCGGTCGGCGCCGGCACGCGGCGGACGGTCGCGCCGAGTCCGGCGTACCGCTCGGCGAGGCGGTCGGCGAAGGCGTTCAGCGCGACCGCGTCACCGGTCGGGGTCTCCGCGCCGACGTACTCCTGGAGTCGCTCGATGATCATGGATAGTCAACGTATCATCATCTGATCATCGTTTGACTCGCTTGAGAACAATGGGATCTACTCAAGATATGAATCGTATCTCCGAGGTGAGCTTCCGTGCGGTCTCGCTCACCACGGCGTCCAGGTTCGCCGAGGCCTCGGAGCTGTACCGCGCGGTCTTCGGCTACCTCGACCCGGCGTACGGGCTGAATCCGCGACTGCTTGGCGCGCTGGCGAGCAACGGCGGATCGGTGGTCGGCATCCTCGACGAGAGCGACAAGCTGGTCGCGTTCGCGTACGGCTTCTGCGGCACCGACCGGCGCGGCTTCTACCACTACTCGCAGTCGGCCGTGGTCGCCGCCGACCACCAGGGGCACGGTCTCGGCCGGATGCTCAAGCAGGCCCAGCGAGAAGTTGCCCTCAGCCACGGTATGTCGCGGATGCGCTGGACGTACGACCCGATGCAGGTGCGGAACGCGCACTTCAACCTCGACGTCCTCGGCGCCCGCGGTCGTTGGTTCGCTCCGGACATGTACGGTCCGGGCACCGACCGCGTGATTGTCGAGTGGGACCTGACCCGCGAGCAGCCCGCTGCCGTCGACCAGGCCGAGCTGACCGAGCTGACCGAGCTGATCCTGCCGGCCGACCCGGCCGAGCTCCGCACATCCTTCGAAGGACTGCTCGCCAAGGGACTGGCCGCTGTTTCGTGCCGCCGCCTGCCGGACGGGAACGGCGCCTACTACTTCGGGCCGGCCGATGCCTGACGATCCGCGTAACCGCGAGCTCTCCAGCCCGCGCGAGCGGTACGACGCCCGCCTGCAACGGCGATCGTCGACGCTCCTGCAGCGTCGCGTCGTCGAGCAGGAGCGCGCCTCGATCGACGAGGCCCTCGACCAGATCCTCGCCGACGAGTCGATCGCGCAGGCAGCGGCGCGGATCGTCGCCGCCCGCCGGCGCTTCATCGTCGGTTCGGCGAAGTCGTTCTCGTACGCGTCGTTGCTGGCCTTCGACCTCGGCGCCGGCCTGTCGCAGGTGACGCTGATCGACGGCACCGTCGTCCGCGGTGTCGACGTACTGTCCGACGTCCGGTCGAACGATCTGATGGTCGCGTTCTCGTTCCGCCGGTACCGGCGCGACACGGTCGAGATCGCGCGCCGGTTCGTGGAGGCCGGCGGTGAGCTGGTCGCGGTCACGGATTTCGAGGACGCGCCGCTGGCCAAGATCGCCGACCAGAGCATCTACGTCGCGACCGGGAGTGCGTCGTACGTCGATTCGCCGACCGTCGTGGCTTCCGTGCTGCATGTGCTCGCGACGCTGACGACGGCGAGCGCGAAGGGCGCGCGGCGGCGGCTGCTCGAGCGCGACCGGCTGAACACGGAGCTGGGGCTGTATGTCACCTGAGATGTCACCTGAGATGTCACCTGAATTGAAGATCGTGGCGGCACGGTTGCACCGGGTGCGGATGCCGTTGGTGCACGAGTTCCAGACCAGCTCACACCGTAAGGCGTTCCTCGACCACATCCTGGTCGAGCTGGAGGACGCGTCCGGCGCGATCGGCTGGGGCGAGATCGCGTCGTCCTCCGACCCGTACTACGCCCCGGAGACCGTCGAGTCCTGCTGGCACATCGCCTCGCGCTACCTTGTGCCTGCCATCCTCGGCCGCCCGTGGACGCACCCTGACGAGCTGGCCGCGGTCTGGTCGAAGGTCCGGGGCAACAACTTCGCGAAGGCCGGCGTGGACACCGCGGCCTGGGTGCTGTTCGCCGAGGCCCGGTCAATGCCTTTGGCAACAGCTCTGGGCGGCACCCGGACCGAGGTGGTCGCGGGGGTATCGCTGGGAATCGAGCCGACGATCGACGACCTGCTCACCCAGGTCGCCGCCCAGTTGGCCGCCGGTTATCCCAGGGTCAAGCTGAAGATCGCCCCCGGCTGGGACGTCGAGCCGGTGCGGGCGGTGCGTACGGCGTACCCCGACCTCGATCTGCATGTGGATGCCAACGGCATCTATACCGCGGACGATCTCAAGCTCTTGCAAGCGCTGGACGGGTTCGGCCTGACGATGATCGAGCAGCCGTTCGCACCTCGCGACCTGCTGACCCATGCGCGGCTGCAGCGCACGATCGAGACGCCGGTCTGCCTCGACGAGAGCATCGAGACGGTCGACGACCTGCGGACGGCGCTCCAGCTAGAAGCGTTGCAGGTCCTCAACATCAAGGTGTCGCGGATGGGCGGGCTGACCCCAGCGCGTGAAGCGCACGACCGGGCGCAGGCCGCCGGCATCCCGGTCTGGTGCGGCGGCATGCACGAGTTCGGCATCGGCCGGCTCGCGAACGTCGCACTCTCCAGTCTCGCTGGATTCACCCTCCCATCGGATGTGTCCGCCTCGGAGAAGTACTACGCCCGGGACGTCGTCGAACCCGCCGTCGTCGCGGTCGACGGCGTCGTACAGGTGCCTGGCGGAACCGGTCTCGGCCACGCCGTGGACCGTGCGCTGATCGAGGCGAACACCGTCGCCGAGCTCGCCCTCGAGCCAGAACAGGACTGACCCAGTGCGGATGACAGGGCGGATGACGGGGCCCATCACGGGGCGGGTCGTGGTGACCGGCGGCCTGGTTGCCGACGGCACCGGCGCGGAGCCCGTGCCCGGCACCGTGCTGATCGACGGCGAGCGCATCACCGCGGTGCTGCCACCCGGTGCGACGCCGTCCGGGGCAGAGGTCATCGATGCCACAGGCAACATTGTTGCACCGGGATTCATCGATCTTCACTCACATGCGGATTTCAGTCTGCGTACAAGTCCGGCCGCCGAGTCCCAGCTCGCGCAGGGGGTGACGACGCTGGTCGCGGGCAATTGCGGCTGGTCGCCGTTCCCGATCACCGACCTCGAAACCCTGCGCGCGGGTACGGCGTTCCTCGGGCCGGAGCACGACTGGTCGTGGAACGATCTCGCCGGCTTCGGTGCAACGTTGGAGTCCGCGGTGAACCTGGCTCTTCAGGTCGGTCACTGCACGCTGCGGATCGCGGTGATGGGGAACGCGCGGCGGGCACCCTCGCCGGACGAGCTCCGGCAGATGCAGGAGCTGCTCCGGGCCGCTGCGGACCAGGGTGCGGTCGGTTTCTCCACCGGGCTGATCTACGCGCCGGGTGCGTACGCGTCGCCGGAGGAGGTGGCCGCGCTCGTCGCCACCGCCGCCGAATGCGGCCTGCTCTACTCGACCCACATCCGCAACGAGGGCGCCGGCCTGCTCGCTGCACTGGACGAGGCGATCTCAGCCGCCCGCGCCGGCGGCGCTCGCCTCGAGGTCTCGCATTTGAAGGCCGTCGGCAAGGCGAACCACGGTCTGGTCGCCACGGCGCTCGAACGCCTCGAACAGGCCGATGATCTCGATGTCGGCTGGGACGCCTACCCGTACACCGCGACCAGCACCACGCTCACCACCCGCCTGCCCACCTGGGCCTTGGCCGACGGTGCCCTCCTCGACCGCTTGGCGGATCCAGCCGAACGCAAGCGGATCGCCGAAGCTCTTCGCTCCGACAGCGTCCTGTCGCCGGACTCGGTCGTCATCGCCTCGCTGCCACCCGGGCCCTACGAGGACAGCCGCGGCCTGAGCCTCACCGAGATCGCCCGGCGCGACGAGGTAGACGCCGCCGAGATCGTCCTCCGCATCCTCGAGAACCACCAGGCCGCCGTCAGCGTCGTCAACCACGCAATGAGCGAGGACGACGTCATCACCGTCCTGGAGCATCCCCGCACTGCAATCGCCAGCGACGGCTGGATCATGGACGCCACCGGCCCCGGCCACCCCCACCCGCGCAACTTCGGCACCTTCCCCCGAGTCCTGGGCCACTACAGCCGCGACCTCCGCATCATGTCCCTCGCGGAGGCCATCCGCCGGATGACCTCCCTCCCCGCTTCCCGCCTGGGCCTGGCCAACCGCGGCACGATCACCCCTGGCGCCATAGCCGACCTCGTAGTCCTCAACCCGGCCACGATCGCCGACAAGTCGACGTACGCCGCTCCCTGGCAACTTTCGGTCGGCGTAGAACACGTCCTGGTGGGAGGGCAACCGGTCCTGATCAACGCTGAACCCACCGGCCGGCGGCCCGGCCGCGTGCTTACTTGAAGCGTTTGGGTTCCTGGGGGAGCGGTGCGGGGACCCCACCTGTCTCAGGCGTCTCCGTCTCGAGCCATCCGTCATGCTCGGCCACCACCCGCTCGACGTCCTCACCGGCCGTCAGCACGACGACCCACGGGTGATCTTCGTCGTCGTCCTCCCCGTGAAAGCGCCCACGCCGTACCTCACCGCCGAGTAGCTCGGCGACGGCCTCGGCGTCCTCCTGCTCCCAGAAGTAGGCGAGTTGCACCGTACGATCTCCTTCATGAGCACGTTTCCCTGGTTGAAGGGTCATGGTACGGAGAACGACTTCGTGATCCTCCCCGATCCCGATGGATCGCTCCACGGTGAGTTGGACACCGGTTTGGTGCGGTTCCTCTGCGACCGCCACGCGGGTCTTGGCGCCGACGGCGTGCTGCGGGTGATCCAGGGCGACAAGCAGTCGTACGTCGAGGACGGTGGCGACTGGTTCATGGACTACCGGAATGCGGACGGTTCGATCGCGGAGATGTGCGGGAACGGCGTCCGCGTCTTCGTGAAGTACCTCGCGGACGCCGGGCTGATCGACGACAAGCCCGTCCGCGTCGGCACCCGCGCCGGTATCAAGGAGGTCTCCCAGAACGACGACGGCACCCTCACCGTCGACATGGGCGAGCCGACGCTGCCCGGTCCGGCCGGAATCGTGGTCGAGTCCAACGGTCACCAGTGGCCCGCGGTCCACGTCGACATGGGCAATCCGCACGCGGTCGCGTTCGTCGACAACCTGAGCGAGCCGGGGAATCTGTGCGACCAGCCGACCTGGTCGCCCACAAGCGCTTTCCCTCACGGCGTCAACGTCGAGTTCGTCGTACGCCGGGGTTCGCACGACGTACAGATGCGGGTCCACGAGCGTGGGTCGGGGGAGACCCGGTCCTGCGGCACCGGCACCTGCGCGGTGACCGTGGCGGCGGCGCGACAGGCGCGTGACGAGCTGCCGGTGACGTACCGCGTCGGCGTACCAGGCGGTGAAGTGAGCGTCACGTGGCGTACGGACAACCACCTGGAGCTCACGGGACCTGCGGTTTTGCATGCTCGCGGGGAGTTCGACCGGGCCTGGCTACCTGCCTAGACCGGGAATCCCGATGCCGCGTGGGGCGTTGACGTGGTTAAACGGGTCGCCTGTACTGGAGGCCCGTGCCACCATGGAAGGTATATGACGACCCATTCACATGCATACGACGAGACCACCGACGTCGAACTTGACCTGACTCAGGGCGAGGACTCCGGCGATTCGTTGACGGGTCACGATGAGTATGACCACGAGCTGAGCACCGAGGGCCTCGACCTGGAGGAGCGCCAAGCGCTTCGCCGCGTGGTCGGGATGTCCACCGAGCTGACCGACATCAGCGAGGTCGAGTACCGCAAGCTGCTGCTCGAGCGGGTGCTGCTGGTCGGCGTCTGGACCGAGGGCAGCGCCGAGGACGCGGAGAACTCGCTGGCCGAGCTGAAGCTGCTCGCCGAGACCGCCGGTTCCGAGGTGCTCGACGGCGTGATCCAGCGGCGGAAGAAGCCGGATCCCGCGACGTTCATCGGCTCCGGCAAGGTGTCCGACCTGCGCAGCCTGGTCGCGTCGCTCGGCGCGGACACGGTGATCGCCGACGGTGAGCTGGCTCCCGCGCAGCTGCGCAACCTGGAGGACAAGCTCAAGGTCAAGGTCGTCGACCGGACCGCGCTGATCCTGGACATCTTCGCGCAGCACGCGAAGAGCAAGGAAGGCAAGGCCCAGGTCGAGCTGGCGCAGCTGCAGTACATGAAGCAGCGCCTGCGTGGTTGGGGTGGCAACCTGTCCCGCCAGGCCGGTGGACGCGTCGGTGCGGCCGGTGGCGGTATCGGTGGTCGTGGTCCCGGTGAGACCAAGATCGAGACCGACCGGCGCCGGATCAACACCAAGATCGCCAAGCTGCGCCGCGAGCTGAAGAGCCTCAAGGGCAAGCGTTCGACCCTGCGCCAGGAGCGTCGCCGCAACCTGGTCCCGTCGGTCGCGATCGCCGGGTACACCAACGCCGGCAAGTCCTCGCTGCTGAACAAGATCACCGGCGCGGGCGTGCTGGTCGAGGACGCGCTGTTCGCGACGCTGGATCCGACCACTCGTCGTACGACGGCCTCGGACGGGCGCGTGTACACGCTGACCGACACGGTCGGGTTCGTCCGGCACCTGCCGCACGACATCGTCGAGGCATTCCGCTCGACGCTGGAGGAGGTCGCGGACGCGGACCTGCTGCTGCACGTCGTCGACGGTTCGCACCCTGACCCGCTGGCGCAGATCCAGGCCGTGCGCGAAGTACTGGCCGAGATCAACGCGATCGACGTGCCGGAGATCATCGTCATCAACAAGGCCGACCTGGCCGACCCGATGGCGCTGGCGCCGATCCTGCACCGTGAGCCGCACGCCATCGTGGTGTCGGCCCGCACCGGTGAGGGCATCGACAAGCTCCGCGAGCTGATCGAAGGCGGGCTGCCGCAGCCGCACGTGGCGCTCGACGTCCTGCTGCCGTACGACCGCGGTGACCTGGTCTCCCGGATCCACTCCGAGGGCTCGGTCGAGCAGCTCGAGCACACCGCTGACGGCACGAGGGTCACGGCCCGGGTCCACCCGGCGCTGGCCGGTGACCTGACGCCGTACCAGACGGCCTGAGACAAAGAAACAGCCCCCGAGGTCAGTGACATCGGGGGCTGTTCTTTGCTCACTTACGCTTCGAGACCTGGACCCTCATCGAGGTGCCGGTCTTGGAAACGACCTTGATGTTGACCCCATTGTTCGGGACCTTGACGCTGCTCGTTGGCTGGTCCGCGGTCCAGTACGACTTGCTGTCGTTGAACACCGGAACGGCGTTCTGGCCACGGATGTAGCTCGCCTGTCCGTTGACGTGCAGGCTGAACGAGTCGGCCTTCTCCAGGCTGAACGGAGCGTCGTACGCCGCGACCCGCGGGCGCCAGAGCTGCCCGTCGAGACGGTTGATCGGCGTCGGGTGCGAGTCGATCGGCAGGATCAGACCCTCACCGGGGTGCTCGTTGGTGTTGTTGTCCTCTTGCGAGGTGTCCCAGTACCAGATCAGCAGACCGTCCTGGTACGGGAAGTGCTCGACCTTGTCGGGCAGCGTGCTCGCCCAGCCGAAGTTGTACGGGCCGGTCTGCAGGTTCTTGTCGTAGTCGACGTAGTTGATGTTCGACGCCAGGTAGTAGTTGTCGTGCTGGGTGGTGAACGACGAACCTACCGCCGCGAAACCGTTCAGCGTCCAGCCGTCCGGCGACGTCTCGGCACCGGAGGTCACCACCGTGGTGGAGCCCGACGTCACCTTGATGTCGTCGGCGAAGAACCCGATCCCGCCCGCCGCCGGGTCGGTGGCGTAGCGGAACTGCAACGTGATCGTCTTGCCGGCGTACGCCGACAGGTCGAAGGTCGCCGGCACCCAGCCGTTGCTCTTGCCGTCGATCCCGTTGCCTTCGGCATCCTTCGTGATACTGCCCTTGATCGTCTTGAACCCGCTGCCGTCGTTGACGTCGACGTACGCGTAGTCACACGGGTCCGGACCGCAGTCCTCGATGTCCCAGTTGGCCTGGAACGTGAGGCTCGCGGGCTGACCGGCCGGGAGCGTGACCTGACGGCTCATCGTGTGCGTGAAGTTGTTGCCCTCACCGCTCCACCAGTCCTTGGTGCCGACGGGCGGCTGGACGAGTTGGTGCTCGACCTGCTTCTTCGGCAGCGTCACCACCAACCCCTGGGCCTTCTTCGAGTTGTACTCGTGCGGGCCGAGGTCGACGGTCCGGTTCTGGCCGGCGTTCACGATCTCGTAGTCCAGCCAGCCGAGCTGCAGCTTGTCCCACGCGTTGAAGTCGGCCGCCTGCTCGCCGATGCCGCCGTCGCTGGGCTTACTGACGCGGCTCTGGGACATGATCGTCCACCAGTTCACGCCGTTCTCGACCGCTGCGCCGGACGTGTCGTACTCGTCCGGCAGACCGAGGTCGTGGCCGTACTCGTGCGCGAAGACGCTGATGCCGCCGTTCTCCGGCTGGATCGTGTAGTCACCGACGTACATGCCGGTGTCGCCGATCTGCGCGCCGCCGCCCGGGTTGTTCGCCGGGCCGCCCGGGAAGCCGGCGAACCAGCGGTGCGACCAGATCGCGTCCTCGCCCTGCCACGGGTCGCCGTCGGCCTGGTCGCCGCCGGCGTGCACGATCTGGAAGTGGTCGATGTAGCCGTCCGGCTCGTTGAAGTTGCCGTCACCGTCGTAGTCGTAGCGGTCCCACTGGTCGAACGACTTCAGGTCCGCGGTGATCTGCGCCTTGGTCCGGCCCTTGGCCTCCTGGTCGGTGACCCACTGGTTGACCGCGTCCTGGATCAGGTTCCAGGTGTTGTTGCAGACGTTCCCGCCGCACGGGTAGCCGTTCGAGCGGCCGTACCGCGCCTCGTTGTACTTGACCTTGACCCAGTCGGTGACCTCGCCGGACACCGAGTACCGGCCGGACGACTGCTTCTCGTAGTACTTCTTGACCGAGTTGCCGTTGCCGAAGTACAGGTCCTGGAAGTGCTGCTGGGTGTAGTCGGGCTGCCAGACGGTCGAGTTGTCGACCGAGCGGTCCGGCGCCGGGATCTGGTTGTGCAGCGGGCCGTCGAAGCGCGCCGGGCCCGGGACCGACGGCGCCGTGTCCTTGTCCGGGTAGTTCGGGTGGCGCTCGTTGCCGAACTCCGCGAGGACGACGAAGATCCGGTCGGTCTTCTCCCGGCTGAGCTCGACGTACTGGTCGACCTTGCCCTTGGCGTTCTTGGTGCCCTTGGCGCCGGCGGCCTTGGTACCGAGCTTGACGACCGTGCTGCCGTCGCGCTGCTCGGGCTTGGCCTGTCCGTTGATGACCTGGGTCAGGGCCTCCTGCCGCAGCTCGCGACGCTTGTCCTCCTGCGGGCTGGACAGCTCGTCCGGCGCGGGCGCGGCCTCACTGGCGATCGGCGCCGACCCTTGCTTGGGCGGTGTGGCGGCGTTGGTTGCCGAGGCGGCGGCCAAGCCGAGCCCGGTCGTCGCCGCCAGAGCCAGGCTGAACAGCCCGGCGGGTAGCTTGCGCACGATTCCCCTCCGTGTCTTGGTGACGCAGTGTGATCAAAGCTCCCCCGAGCGTGTTTTGCGCGAGAGTACGGGGATAATCCGCTCAGCTGAAGGAGAAACTGAGGAAAACCTGTGAAGGTGCGGGGAAACCTGCACCCTGAGTACCTGTGTCTTGAGTAGTAGGGCTCACGCGCCGCGGTCGCGGTCCTTGGCAGACTGTGGCGCGTGGAACGCGAGACCGTCGACCTGCTGCAGCCGCTGTGGCGTGCGCTGGTGGTGTTCCGCATCATCACCTGGGGTTTCGCCTGCTTCGGCGTGTGGACCCGGTGGGACGGCATCGTCCGGCCGACCGGTGCGGTTCTCCAGCTGGCGGTGATGGGAATCTGGACGCTGATCTCGTCGATCGGCTACAGCCGGCGCTGGGGCCGCCGCAACACCCGGCTCGCATTCGCCGACCTGATCGTCACGGTCGGCTGCATGTACGCGACCCTGTGGGCGCAGCCGCTGATCGACATCCGCGGAGGAGCCTCCGTGCTGACCTCGGTCTGGGCGGCCGGGCCCGTCCTCGCGCTGGCAATCTCGCGCGGCCGCGACGGTGGGCTGCTGGGCGCGGCGACGATCAGCCTGGCGCTGCTGTCGCTGCGCGGCGTCGACAACGCGTCGAAGATCCTCAGCAACGTCCAACTGCTCCTGGTGGCCGGTCTGGTCGTCGGGTACGCCGCCTCGACTATGCGCCGCGCCGGTGCCCGGCTCCGGTCGGCGATCGCTGCAGAGAGCGCGACCGCCGAGCGGCTGCGGCTCAGTCGCTCGATCCATGACGGCGTACTGCAGGTGCTGGCGCAGGTCCAGCGCCGCGGTATGGCGATCGGCGGCGACGCGCTCGAACTTGCCCAACTGGCCGCCGAGCAGGAAGTTGCCCTCCGCACCCTGATGTCGACGCGGCCGGCCGTCGCGGACGGCGATCGCGTCGATCTGTGCGGCCTGTTGTTGCCGCTGGCCACGACGCGGGTGGATGTCGTCGTACCGGCCGCGCAAGTACTGTTGCCCGCAGCCACGGCTGGGGAGCTGGTTGCCGCGGTCAAGGAAGCGCTGAGCAACGTGTCCAAGCACGCCGGTCCGGACGCCCGCTCCTGGGTGGTCGTCGAGGAACTGGGGGACGGGGTCGTGGTGTCGATCCGCGACGACGGAATCGGCACGACACCCGCCCGGCTCGAACAGGCCCACGCCGACGGCCACCTCGGCGTCAGCCAGTCGATCCGCGGCCGCATCACCGACCTGGGCGGCACCGTCACCGTCCGCACCGCCCCCGGCGAAGGAACCGAATGGGAGCTGAAGGTATGACACGCGTCATGATCGTGGACGACCATCCCATGTGGCGCGAGGGCGTCGCACGGGACCTGGGAAGCCGCGGGTACGACGTCTGCGCGACCGCCTCGGACGTCGCGAGTGCGGTGAAGATCGCGCTGGCGACCCGCCCGGACGTGGTGGTGATGGATCTGCAGCTGGGCTCCGGCTCAGGCGTGGACGCGACGCGCGAGATCACCACGGCCCTGCCTGACACGCGCGTGTTGGTGCTGTCGGCCAGCGCCGAGCAGGACGACGTACTCGCGGCCGTGAAGAACGGGGCGTCCGGGTATCTGGTGAAGTCCGCGTCCCTGGACGAGTTCGACGAGGCAGTACGCCGTACCGCCGAAGGCGACGCGATCTTCAGCGCCGGGCTGGCCGGGCTCTTGCTGGGCGAATACCGCCGCCTGGGCGCCACCGGCCCCGAGGTCCCTCAACTCACCGACCGCGAAACCGAAGTCCTGCGCCTGGTAGCCCGAGGCCTCACCGCCAAACAAATCGCCACCCGCCTGGTCCTCTCCCACCGCACCGTCGAGAACCACGTCCAAAACACCCTCCGCAAACTCCAACTCCACAACCGAGCCGAACTAGTCCGCTACGCAATAGAACACGGCCTGGACACCTAACCCCCGCGCGACCAACGCGCCGATGGGGAACCGCGGTCAATCCCACGCGCCCTACGCAGCCGCTCCCTTCCTCACTACGCTCCTCAGCGCACCTGCTCCGCGCGCTCCCACCCGCCCCCGGCTGATCGCCGTACATCCCTTTCGGCTACCGCCGCGACTTTCCGGCTACCGCCGCGACTTTCCGGCTACCGCCGCGACTTTCCAGCTGTCGCCGCGACTTTCCAGCTGTCGCCGCGACTTTCCAGCTGTCGCCGGGACTTTCCGGCTGTCGCCGGTGTTGCGGGCTGCCGCCCGCGCTCGACGGCGCTGGGGCGGCGTGCTGCATGAGCCAACTGTCGGGCTGGGGGTGGTTGGTCCCTACGCGTGCTGCGCAGCCGCTTTCTTCGTCACTACGTTCCTCAGCGCGCCTGCTCCGCGCGCTCCCACCCACCCCCGGCTCATCGCCGTACATCCTTCCGGCTACCGCCGGGACCTTCCGGCTGTCGCCGGTGTTGCGGGCTGCCGCCCGCGCTCGACGGCGCTGGGGCGGCGTGCTGCATGAGCCAACTGTCGGGCTGGGGGGTGGTTGGTCCCTACGCGTGCTGCGCAGCCGCTTTCTTCGTCACTACGTTCCTCAGCGCGCCTGCTCCGCCCGCTCCCACCCACCCACGGCTCATCGCCGTGCGCCCGACGACCAGGCGGCCGACGGATCGGGAGAGGATCAACAAGTCGCGTGACGCGCCGATTCAGTCTTGCCTACTACTTCGACTGCTGCGGAGCGAGGAGCAATTCGGGCAGCACCGACGAGAGGTACTCGATGCACTCCTCGTGTGGCCAGCCGCGGTCACGGAAGGCCTGGTAGCCCTCGTCGCCCCCGAGCACGAGGAGTATGTCGGTGCCGCTGTCGAGGCTGACGCCCTCTCGCAATCGGCCCTTGGTGGCGAGGTCCTCAATGACTTGGCGGTAGGCCTGATGGCGCATCCGCTCGTGCTTCGCCTGCACCCGCTGCGCTTCGGGATCGACGGTCGCCGCAGCACGCACGATCGCCTTGAGCGGCGCAGCCCTGGCGAGCACGTCCGCGACCCCACGCATGAAGATGTGAAGGGAGGCGACGGGGTCGGGCTCGGCCTCCATAGCCTGGTACCACGGTGCGTCCTGAGGCGCGATGGGGTCTTCTGTCCCCAGCACCGCAGCGTCGATGACATTGCTGAGTAGCTCGGCCTTCGTGTGGAACACGAAGTAGACGGTCTGCTCGGCGAAGCCGGCCCGCCTCGCGATTGCAGCCATGGTGGCGCCCTGGTAGCCCGCCGCGCGGAACTCCTCGTCGGCGGCTCGCACGATCTTCTCGCGGGTCCGCCGTGCGCGTTCGCGTCGAGATGTCGTCGAGCCGCCCTTGACCTCGTCCTTCACGGCACATACCTTACGAGTTATTCACTAGTGGAAGTCACTAGTGAACAACTATAGCGAATGTCGTAGTCATGGGCGGCGAGCGATGATCAACATTGAAGAAAGCACCATCATCAACAGACCCGCGCCCGACGTCTTCGCATTCGTCGGCGACCAGACCAACGCCCCACGCTGGCAGCGCGGGCTCGCATCTGTTCGGAGACTCGGCGTCGGCCCAATCGAGGTGGGGACGAAACACGAATTCGTGCGCACGATGATGGGACGCCGGATGTCGGGGGAAAACGAGTACACCCACTTCGAGCCGGACCGGTACGTCGCCTTCACCGCGACATCGGGAGGATGGCCACTCGAGGCCTCATACGAAGTTGAGCCGGCCGGAGAGCATGCCACGCGGCTCGTCTCGCGCATTGCACTGCAGCCATCAGGAGCGTTCCGAGTCCTCCAGCCCTTGTTCGCAGCCGCCATGAGACGGGATGTGCGAGCCAACCTCGGCACCCTCAAGGCACTCCTCGAGGCCAACGACGGGCGCCAGTCCCCGTCGGCATAGCCGGACCAGGCCAAACCGCGCGACAAACCTCCTCCCACCGGAGACTTGGGTCGCAAGCTCATTGGAACTACCCGCGATTCTGGGTCGCGAGGCATGGCGGATTGACGGTGCGCTGTAGATGGGCCCGCTACTCACTCCAGGGCGCCGATGAGAAGGCCCCTACGCGGTGTGTCCTGCCTCTCGTCGCGCCGTCTACAAAGAACCGAGGCGACCAGCAGATCGTGGATCGTCAGTTGTCAGTGGCGGTTGGTGGTGTGCTGGCCGCCTCGGGCGCAGGTCCAGCCTGCGTCGGGATGATCGGCGTCGGTGCAGCATTTCGCGCGGCGCGCAGTACGCCTACGACTGCGCCGATTAGCCACAGTCCGAACGCAACGGATGCGATCCCCCCGCTCCAGAAGCCGGACAGGCACAGTAGGACGACCGCGTACGACGCCCAGGTCGCCCATGTCGGCAGCACGCCCGCCTGACGGGTGATGCGTGTTGTGACGGCTACGATCACGCCGCAGCCGATTAGGCCGGTGAGGGCGAGGATCTGGCCGGCCATGCCGAGGGCGCGGACGGTGTTCGGGTCGGGGGTGAACTCGGCGGACCAGGCCGCGAACGCACTCCCGAGGTCGAGTGAGACACCGGTGATCATCAGCCCGCCGAACATTGCCGCGGCCGGCACGATCACATGCGTGAGCGGGTCGCCGCCGGACAGCCGGTCCAGCACCCGTCGCAGACCGGCGGCGAACCAGAGCAGCAGCGCGACCCCCGCAGCGAGCACGGGCGGCGCGAAGCCGGCGGCGGTCTGGCGGCCGTTGTCGTTGAGCCTCTCGAGGATGTCCGAGTCCGACATGCTTGGGTCGTCGACTCCGACCAGGTAGCCCAGCGCCACCGCAGCAACGAGCAGTACGAGCGAAGCAGCACCCGCCCACCCCGCACGCCGAAGTGCCCGTGACTCGTCCATCCCGCCCTCCCCGGTGGAGTACCGGGCGCAACCACCACGACCCACCCCGCGTCACGAAGTACCCCAGTCCGAGTGTGCACCCGTCTCCGACCGCCAACAAAGAGCCCATCAAGACCAGATGGGCGCAGTGTCGGATCGGAGGAGATGTGTTCGTGGAAGGTGTGAGAGGCCGCCGACAACGGCGCCCACTGAACTCGAGGAGAGCACCATGAGCGCCACCTTCACCTTCGACATCTTCTCCAGCTTCGACGGCTACGGTTCCCCGACCGGCACGTACGGCGGCTACTGGGGCAAACAGGGCCCGGAGTTCCTCGAACACCGCTTCGCCCAGTACGGCGAGGAGCAGCGTCTGGTGCTCGGCGCCGGCACCTATCGGCTGATGGCAGCCATGCTGGCCTCGAGCCCCGCGGGAGCCGAAGTGCACGACGCATGGGTCACCCGGATGCGGAACCTGCCGACGACGGTGGTCTCGAACACACTGCAAGGACCGCTCGACTGGCCGGATGCGACTGTTCTGAACGGCGACCCGCTGGAGGCGATAGCGCGACTCAAGGAGGAGTCCGACCTGCCGCTGCGCTCACACGGCAGCCTGACGCTGAACCGGGCGCTGCTCGCAGCCGGTCTGGTCGACCGCGTCCAGGTGACGATCTTCCCGGTGATCAACAGCCGCGGCCAAAGTGCGGAGGACCGGATCTTCGACGGCACCGGCGACTTCGACCTCGAACTGATCGAGAGCAACACCCTCGACGGTCACACACAAGAGCTGATCTACCGCCCCACCCCACACGAATAGGAGGCGGGTGGCATCCCACGTCCGAAAGGGGATGCCACCCGCACCGGGTCCAGCGCCTAGGTCATTCCTCCCACTGGAACTGCCAGCCCGGAGCGCAGGGCCACTCCGGCGCACAGGTCGAGTTCGGATCCCGGTACCAGACGTCGGACACCGCGTACCCGTAATGCCGGAACACGTTGTGCTTCTGAATGCACTCGTCCTGGGTCGCGCAGGTGACGGTGTGGATGCTCTGCGTCTGCGCCTGCGCCACCGTTGCCCCACCGGCAACCACAGCCATCACACCCACCGCAGCCGTACCCATCGCAACCATTCGCCCGATCGATCTCATGAAGCATCCGCCTTCCACATCGAACATATCGTTGCCTTATGCAACGCATCTTCACGCTAGTGCCGTCCTGGAAAGCCGGACGAACGATTCGATCCCAACCGGATCCCGGTCATTAAACGGATGCCGTGGGCAACGGGTGGCACCGGCAAACCTCGGCGACGGCCAGGGGAGCGGACCAGCACCCGCGACCCAGTCGCTTGTGCATTTGTTCGTCGTACGGCTTGAATGGGTTCGTACACTGTGCGTCCACGCTTGCGTGGGTGCTCTCTGTCACGACATCCGCACCGCGGGTGCCCACCTCCGGAGGCTTCGGTGAACCGGTCGTCCCTTGTCCGTGCACTCCTCGCGTTCTTGGTCCTCGCGGCGTCGACGTACGTCACGCTGACCGCGAAACCACAGCTCGGTCTCGACCTGCGCGGCGGGACGCAGATCGTGCTCGAGGCCAAGGACTCTCCGACGGTCAAGGCGACCAAGGAGACCACCGACAAGGCCACCCAGGTGCTGCACCGGCGGATCGACGCGCTCGGGGTCAGCGAGCCGAACGTGACCCGCCAGGGCGAGAACCGGATCATCGTCGAGCTGCCTGGCGTGCAGGATCCGCGCGAGGCCGCGAAGGTGATCGGCAAGACCGCGCAGCTGACGTTCCATGAGGTCCTCGACCAGGTGGCGCAGAAGCCTGCCAAGCCGGCGGCAGGCGACCTCTATCTGCCCAGCGAGAGCGGTCAGGGCTTCCTGAAGCTCGCCAAACCCGCGATGACCGGCGAGCTCGTGTCCGGCGCGGAGGGCCGGCTCGACCCGCAGCAGGTCGCGCAGGGCTGGTTCGTCGAGATGAACTTCAAGGGCGACGGCGGCAAGATCTGGTCGTCGATCACTGGCAAGGCCGCGTGCAACCCGGTGAACACTGCGCCGCGGCTGATCGCGATCGTGCTGGACAACGAGATCATCAGCTCGCCGCAGGTCGACCCGAACGGCGGCAACCAGCTCTGCAACGTCGGTATCACCGGCGGCAGCACGACGATCTCGGGCGCCTTCACCGAGGAAGAGGCAAAGGATCTCGCCGCGCTGATCTCCGGCGGGGCGCTGCCCGTCCCGGTCCAGGTGATCGACCAGCGGACGGTCGGCCCGTCGCTCGGCCAGGACGCGATCCAGGCCAGCGCCCTCGCCGCGATGATCGGCCTCGCGCTGACCGCGCTGTTCATCGTCGTGGTCTATCGCCTCGTCGGACTGATGGCGGTCGTCGGCCTCCTGGGGTACGCCGCGATGTCGTACGCCGCCCTGACCGCGCTCGGAGCAACCCTGACGTTGCCCGGCCTGGCCGGCTTCGTGCTGGCGATCGGCATGGCCGTCGACGCCAACGTGCTGGTCTTCGAACGTGCCCGCGAGGATTACATAGCCGGCCGGACCGACGGCCTGCGCAGATCGCTCCGCAGCGGCTTCCAGAACGCCCTGTCCGCGATCGCCGACTCCAACATCACCACGCTGCTCGCGGCTGGTCTGCTCTTCTTCCTGGCAGCCGGTCCGGTCCGCGGGTTCGGCGTCACCCTGTCGATCGGCGTACTCGCATCGATGCTGTCCGCGCTCGTCGTGACGCGAGTGCTCGCCGAATTCGCGGTGTCGCGCGGCTTCGTACTGCGGCGCCCGCGCCTGAGCGGAATCGCCGGCCACGGCAAGGTCCGGACCTGGCTGGAGTCGAGGCAGCCGGCGTTGATGAAGCACAGCCGCCGCTGGCTGGTGATCACAGCCGTCGCGATCATCGTGAGCGTTGCCGGCGTCGCCGTACGCGGCCTCAACCTCGGCATCGAGTTCACCGGCGGCCGGCTGATCGAGGTCAGTACGACGCAACCGGTCACGCCCGACCAGGCACGTGCCGCGGTGGGCGAAGCGGGGTACCCGACCGCGGTCGTGCAGGCATCCGGGACCGACGACATCACCGTCCGGACCGGGACGATCAGCGATGACGAAGCCGAGAAGATCAAGGAGTCGATCTCGCGGATCGGTGGCGGCGCCGAGGTGATCCGCAACGAGAGCATCGGCCCGTCGCTCGGTGAGGAACTGCGCAACAAGGGCCTGATCGCGCTGGGCATCGCCCTGCTGGCCCAGTTGGCCTACCTCGCCGCTCGGTTCCGCTGGACCTTCGGCGCGGGCGCAGTGCTCGCGCTCGTGCAGAACGTCGCGGTGGTGGTCGGCGTCTTCGCCTGGACCGGGAAGCCGATCGACGGCATCTTCCTGGCCGCGATCCTGACGATCATCGGCTACACGGTGAACGACTCGGTCGTCGTGTTCGACCGGATCCGGGAGACCCGCAACGCCCGCGCCACCGAGAACCTCGGCAAGGTCATCGACACCGCGATCGTCAACGTCCTGCCGCGGACGATCAACACCGGTATCTCGACCCTGTTCATCCTCAGCGCACTGCTGTTCCTGGGCGGCGATTCGCTGGCCGACTTCGCCCTGGCGCTGCTGCTGGGCATCCTGGTCGGCACCTACTCGTCGAACCTCACCGCAGCGCCGCTTCTGCTCGAGCTCGAACGCCGCTACCCGGCCCCGCCGCCCCGCCCTAAGCGGCCCCAGGTCGACCGCGACGCCCAACCAGACCGCGGCGCCGTCGTGTAACCCGAGGTACCAGGCGCGGTACCAGGCGGGGTTATCCACACCCCCGCCCGCCGGACCGGAAATCTGTCGGTCCGTCGGGCTAGGGTGTGGCGGTGGGTGTTGATGTGCGGGAACTGCTGGAAGCTGCCGTGGCCGGGATCGCCGGTCAGACCCGGCCGGGGCAGGTGGAGATGGCGCAAGCCGTGGACACCGCAATGCACGACGGATCGCATCTGCTCGTGCAGGCCGGCACCGGCACCGGCAAGTCCCTCGGGTACCTCGTGCCCGCGCTGCTGCACGCGATCGAGGACCGCCGCGTGGTCGTCTCCACCGCCACGCTCGCGCTGCAGTCGCAGCTCGTCGATCGTGATGTCCCGGCGCTCCTCGACGCGACCGAGAAGCTCCTCCCGCGCAGACCGAAGTACGCGATCCAGAAGGGGCGGAACAACTACGCCTGCCTGCACCGGATCCGCGAGGGCGCGCCGGACGACGACGGGATGCTCGTCGACGTGCCGCCGCCCGGTGAGGTCGGCCGCCAGGTCATCGAGCTCCGCGACTGGGCCGAGCAGCAGCTGGCCGACGGCGAGGCCGGCGACCGCGACCACGCGCCCTCCCACCAATACCAGGCCTGGCAGCAGGTGGCGATCGCCGCGCGCGAGTGCCTCGGCGCGCAGAAGTGCCCGTACGGCGAGGAGTGCTTCGCCGAGAAGGCCAAAGAACACGCCCGCAAGGCCGACATCGTCATCACCAACCACGCACTGCTGTCGATCGACGCCTTCGAGAACCGGACCGTCCTGCCCGAGCACGACGTCGTGATCGTCGACGAGGCGCACGAGCTGCCCGCCCGGGTCACGGGTGCCGCGGGTGACGAGCTGTCGCCGCAGATGGTCGAGCGCGCCGCCAAGCGGGGCCGCCGGTTCGTGGACGACGACAAGGCCGACGACCTGATCGACGCCTCCGACGCCCTCCGCGCGGCCCTCGACGGCACCCGCGAGGGGCGGATCGAGGCATCGAACGGCCCGGTCCTCGAGGCCGCGGCCCTGGTCCGCGACGCCGCTCGCGCGATGTACTCCGACCTGAACAAGAAGTCCGACGACAAGGACGATGACCCGGACGGCGCCAAGCGGCAGTCCAAGGGTGCGGTCAAGGAGATCTTCGACGTCGCCGAACGGGTCGCCGCGCTGAGCGATCTCGACGTCGTCTGGATGATCGACCGCGACCGCTTCGGCCGCGAGCTCCGGATCGCCCCGCTGACCGTGGCCGGGCTGCTGCGCGAGCTGGTACTGCGCGACCGCACGGCCATCCTCACCTCCGCGACGCTGACGCTCGGCGGTGACTTCGACGCGATCGCCCGCCAGGTCGGTCTCCGGCCCGCGGACAAGCTCGCTGACGACGACGAGATGCCGGAGATCGACTCCGACGACGAGACGGCCCCGCTGCCGTGGCGCGGCCTCGACGTCGGCTCCCCGTTCGAGTACGAGAAGCAGGCGATTCTGTACGTCGCGAAGCACCTGCCGCCGCCGCACCGTGACGGGCTGGGCAAGAAGCAGTTCGACGAGATCATCGACCTGATCACTGCGGCGGGCGGCCGGACGCTCGGCCTGTTCTCGTCCCGTCGCGCCGCCGAGGCAGCGACAGCCGCCGTCCGCGAGGCCACCGACCTCAAGGTGCTGTGTCAGGGCGATGCGCAGCTCGGTGAGCTGGCCCGTGAGTTCGTCGACGATCCTGAGACCTCGCTGTTCGGGACGCTCTCGCTGTGGCAGGGGATCGACGTGCCGGGTTCGACCTGCAACCTGGTGATCATCGACCGCGTCCCGTTCCCGCGGCCCGACGAGCCTCTGATGGCGGCCCGTCAACGCGCGGTCGACGAAGCGGGCGGCAATGGCTTCATGGCCGTGGCCGCCACACACGCTGGGTTGCTGCTGGCGCAGGGGACCGGCCGGCTGATCCGCCGCAGTACCGATCGCGGTGTCGTCGCGATCCTCGACCCCCGCATCGTCACCCAGCGGTACGGCGCGTTCCTGCGCGCCTCCTTGCCTCCGATGTGGCCGACCGCCGATCGTGAGAAGGTGCTTGGCGCCTTGAAACGACTGCAGTCCACATGAGTCCGGCCGGTCCGCCCGTGCTGCCGATGATGGCGTCGCTGGGGCAAATGCCGTCGGGTTCGGGCTGGTCGTACGAACTGAAGTGGGACGGCATCCGCGTCATCGCCGAGGTCGACGACGGCGTGTGCCGGCTCTGGTCGCGCAACAGCCACGATGTCTCCGGCGGGTATCCGGAGCTCCTCGGTCTCGCCGAAGCGCCGGGCCTGCGCCTGCCCGCCGTGCTCGATGGTGAGATCGTCACGCTCGACGAGAACGGCGCACCGTCGTTCGGCCTGCTGCAGCGGCGGATGCACGTGCGCGATCCGCGCCAGCTCCGGCACCTGATCACCGAGGTGCCGGTCTCGGTCCGCCTCTTCGACGTGCTCCGCTTCGACGGTGAGTGGTTGCTAGAGGCAACGTACGACGATCGCCGCGGACTGCTCGACTCGCTGGACATCGGCGACCCGTTCTGGGAGACCCCGCCCGCGCTGCACGACGGTTCGGAAGCACTGGACCGGTCGGCCGCGGAAGGACTCGAAGGCGTCGTCGCGAAGCGCCGCAAGTCGCGATACCTCCCCGGCCGTCGCAGCTCCGACTGGATCAAGATCAAGCCGGTGCAGACCAGGGATGTCGTGCTGTTGGGGTGGCATCCGGGGGAGGGCAACCGCGAAGGGATGATCGGCTCGTTCTACTGCGGCGCGTACGCCGAACCCGGCGGCGAGCTCGTGCTGATCGGCAAAGTCGGATCCGGCCTGGACTTCGCGACCTTGGACATGCTCAGCGCCGAGCTGGCCGGTCTGGAGATCGACCGCCCGTCGTTCGACCCGTCGGGCATCCCGATGACCGACCGGCGGCGGGCGCACTGGCTCGACCCTGTCCTGGTCGCCGAGGTCACCTTCTCCGGCTGGGGCGGCGACGGGCGGCTCCGGCATCCGGTCTGGCGTGGATTGCGCCTCGACATCAACCCGGAAACGGTTCTCGTCGCGCGCGACTGACTGTGCAGCTGCATTTGCAGGAGGCCGCGACATGCAGGCGGCAGCAGAAACTGTTCGAAATGCGGAGAAGATTCTGAGGTGCTGCGACGCCTTCTGTTCACCTGTCGCAGGAATTCAGCAAGCCAACAGTTGCGCACGGCCCCGAATCGCGGTCAGGGTCAGTCGTTCGTTTCCCTCGACGGTGCGGGCACCGCCAGCGCGGCCTCGATCTTGTCGGCCAGCTTCTCCGGCGAGTGGGTGGGCGAGTAACGCGCGATCACCCCACCGTCACGGCCGACCAGGAACTTGGTGAAGTTCCACTTGATCCGGCCGCCCAGCAGGCCGCCCTGCTCGCGTTTCAGCCAGTTGTACAACGGGATCGTCCTCGATCCGTTGACATCGATCTTGGCGAACATCGGGAACGTGACGTGGTAGATCGTCGAGCAGAAGTTCGCGATCTCGTTCTCGTCGCCGGGCTCCTGGTGGCCGAACTGGTCGCAGGGAAAGCCGAGCACCGAGAAGCCCTGCCGGCGATATGTCCGGTAGAGCTTCTGAAGACCCGTGTACTGCGGAGTCTGGGCACACTGCGACGCCGTGTTCACCACCAGGAGCACCTGGTCGCGGAAATCGGCAAGAGACTGTTCATTGCCTTCGATCCGCGTGGCGCTGAAGTCATAGACAGTCGTCATAGCTCAATGCTGACACGACACGCCGGACTTCGCTCGCCGTCTGACATGTCAGACTCGGCGCAGAACTGTTACGACCTTTCCGAGAATGACGGCGTCCTTCCCGTCGATCGGCTCGAACGCCGGGTTGTGCGGTAGCAGCAGGATCTCGGTCTTGGTCTTCTTGAACGTCTTCACGGTCGCCTCGCCGTCGATCATCGCGGCCACGATGTCGCCGTTCTCCGCGGTCTGCTCCTGCCGGACGACGACCCAGTCGCCGTCGCAGATCGCGGCGTCGATCATCGACTCGCCCTTGACCTTCAGCATGAACAGCGTGCCCTCGCCGACCATTGCCTTAGGCAACGGGAAGACCTCTTCGATCTCCTGCTCGGCCAGGATCGGATTACCGGCGGCGATCTGGCCGACGACCGGCACGTAGACCGCGTCCGGATGCGCATCGCCCGCGCCGGTCTCGTCGTACGTCGTCTGCCGCACCGAGCCCAGCGCCGAACGGCGGGCCGCCGCGTCGACCTCACCCGGGTAGCGGACCTCGATCGCCCTTGGCCGGTTGGGATCGCGGCGGAGCAGGCCCTTCTGCTCGAGCACGCGAAGCTGGTGTGACACCGAGGAGGAGCTGGTCAGGCCGACCCGCTCGCCGATCTCGCGCATCGAGGGCGGGTAGCCGCGGCTGTCCACCGAATCGCGGATCACGTCCAGCACGCGGCGCTGGCGCGGGGTCAGTCCGGTCGCGTCGGCCGGCCCGTCGGGCAGCTCGGTCACGGTCCGGTCCGCCTTGTCCGCACCGGTGCGCTCGTCCTTGCTGGAACCGCTCGGCGTCCTGGCCATCGGTGGTTGCTCCTCGGGTCGGGCCGGTGATCACACCACCGGCCGAAGCTTGCTCGACTGTGATGACCGTAGACCGAATCCTGAGATTCTTCAAACATCTGTTCGAAGGCGTGTCGGTTCGCACGTCTGTTCGTGTGTCAGGTTATAAGCCGCACGCGGGCAACTTCGGCGTCAGGGAATTTCGCGGGCGTGTCCTGGTTGGAAGTGGTTGCGCGACGGGTGCCTGTCGGTTAATCATTCGTACAGACGTTCGATCGAACAGGTGTTCGGTCGGGTCGGATCGGCCGCTTTCCAGAAACTGTCGGAGGCGGCCGGTAGACAGGACTCAACACCGCAGGACGCGCACCGACCGAGGTCTGGAGGATCCGATGAGCACAGCAGCTCTGGCGGCAAACCGACTGGCACCACACCGCTCACCCGAGCCCGCCGTGGCGCCGGTGACGACGCCCGTGCCGGTGACGGCGCCGCGGCGCCGGCCGCGCATCGACGGTGCGACCGACTCCCTTCCGGTCCGGGCCTGCTCCGGCGAGGCGCTCGGCCGCCATGCCACGCCGACCCGTCAGCGTCCCGAGGTCGAGCCGTCCGCGCTCCGCCTGACCCGCCGCGGCCGCATGCTGCTGACCGCCGTGTCGGTCCTGATCTTCGGCTCGGCGATCGTCGTCCTGGGCCTCCGGGTCACCGGCGTCCTCGAGCCCGGTCCGCACTTCACGCACACGGTGCCGGTCCAGGTGGCGCCCGGCCAGACGCTGTGGTCGATCGCCCAGAACACCAACCCCGCCGAGGACCCGGCGACGATCGTCGAGAAGATCGCCGACCTCAACAAACTGTCCAGCCCGGCCGACATCACGCCTGGTGAGACTCTCCAGATCCCGATCGCCGGCTGACCTTGGTGGCATACCCCAGGTAGGACAGGTCGATCCGCCGGACCGGACCGATGTCCATCCGCCGACTCGCCTCGCCGAACGAGAGCTGCCCGAGTCGCATCCGCACGAAGTTCCACCCCAGTGACGCCCGACCGGCTCGTGGCCCGAGCCCGACGATCTCGCCCAACCGCAGGCCATGCCGCCGCAGGATCTCCTCGAGTTCGAGCGGCTTGATGAACATCGCCCAGGAGTGCACGCCGGAGTCGACGACCCGCGTCAATCGCCACTCCTGCAGCAGCTTGATGAAGAACAACCTCGACGCCCGCGTCCGATTGATCGTGTCGAACAGGTAGACCCCGCCAGGCTTCAAAACCCGGGCGGTTTCCGCGACAACTCGATCCAGATCCGCGAGATGCTCGAGGACGTCACAGCAGTAGGCGATATCGACGCTCTCGTCCTTCAGCGCAAGCTGTTCGCCCGCATTCACGACGTACCCGATCGTGAGTCCGTACGCCGTTGCGTGCTGCCGCGCCGTCGTGATCGAAACCTCCGACGGATCGACGCCGACGACTCGGCATCCGATGCGCGCGAACTCCTCGGCCAGGAAGCCGCCGCCGCATCCGACGTCGACCGCACGCAGGCCGGCCGGATCACGTCCGAGGCGATCGAGCACGTCGCGGAAATATCCGAACCGCGCAGGCGTGAAGCTGCCGTTCAGCGCATTCAGTGGATTCGACTCGTCCCACCAGCCGCTGCCCAGCCGGTCGTAGATCGCGTTGTCAATCGGCATCACGCCAATCGTCCTCCAGTAACGCGTAGACGTACTCGTTCGCCCATTCGCCCTTGAACTGGAGCGCGTCGATGAAATGCGCCTCCCGGCGCATCCCCAGCCGCTCGAGCAACCGAGCCGACGCGACGTTCCGATCGTCGAGCACTGCGACGATCCGATGCAGGCCGAGCTCCTCGAACCCGACCCGCAACATCTCCCGTGCCGCCTCCGCCGCCAGACCTTTCCCCTGGTACGCCGTGTGCAGCGCGAAACCGATCTCGCCCTGCCGGTCGACCTCGCTCGCCCACTTCAGCAGGACCTCGCCGATGACGGTCCCGGTCTCGAGGAGCTCGATCGCGAGCACCAGCCACTGACCCGGCTCCGTCAACTCGCCTTGCGAGAGCTTCTCCTCCAGCGCGACCCGCGTCTCCTCGCGATCGCGCACCGGCCACGGCGTGTACCGCACCACCTCCGGCCGCGAGTGGAAGGCGTAAAGATCATCCAGGTCGCCCATCCGATGCGGCCGCAGCTCCAGCCGCTCGGTCCGCAGTGGGTACGCGGGTCGGAATCCAGTCACGGCACCATCCTCGGCTACGCTGTCTAATGACGTTAGACACTACCTGTGCCCGACCACACCGGACAACGAGATTTCATGCCCAGACGCGACCCGTCGTCCCATGCCGCGGCCGGCATCACCGTGCCTGCGATCGCCGATGCCGCCCTCGCTGTTATCCGCACGAACGGCGTCGACGGACTCACGATGCGGGCGGTCGCCGAGCGCCTCCACGTCCGCGCGCCCACCCTCTACCACCACGTCCGCAACAAGTCCGACCTGCTCGACCTGGTGGCCCGCAACGCGTTCGATCAGTTCGCCGCGGACAACGCGGCGTACGAGAAGTTGCAGACCATCGACGAATGGATCGCGCTGACGAGATCCGGCTCGCTCGAACTGCGCGCCTTCTACGCCGCCCACCCCGGTCTGGCCGGACTGATCCAGTCAAAGGCCACGCCGGATCGCGACCAGGGCGACGGATCCCGCGCCGAACTCATCCGCGCCCAGATCGACGCCCTCGTCCGACTCGGCGTACGAGAGCCTGAAGCGCGTCACCTGTTCGAAGTCACCGCTCGGTGGAGCCTGGCCGCAGTCGTCGCGGAGTTGCCCGACAGCCCGGACGTGTTCACTGACGGCCTCGACCTTTTCCTGTACGGCGTGCGGGCCCGCCTGGTCGATCTGGTCAGCTGACGGTCGCGAGCCACAACTCGGCATACCGCTTGCCGTCCACCGCCGTCGCGACCTGAACCTTCGTCGGCGACAACCCATGCGGATCGCTGGTCAGATCGGCCGACCAGTCCCGCGTGTCGACGATGGTCCGCCCGCGCGACCAGCTTCCCGACAGCTCGATCCGCACCGGGAACGGCTGCGTCGTCAGACCGGACGGGTCGATCACCGCACACACCGCGCCGCCGTCGCCGATGCTCGCTCCATCGGACTGGTACAGGCTGCTGCGCTTCTCGATCAGCTTCCGCGCCAGCTCGGCCGACTGCGATCCGCTCAGCCCACGTGCCTGCTCCAGCGTGACCACCACGTCGTAGAAGACATCCAGCCCGTACATCGTCGTCGGTACGCCGAGTTCACCGGCCGCGGTCAGCACGATCGCGGCCGCCTCCGGGTCGGTCCAGATGTTGAACTCCGCCGATGCCGTCGCGTTCCCGATGCCCGCGGCGCCACCCATGAACACGATCTCGCGCAGTCCAGCTGCCGCATCCGGATACGTCCGCAGCAAGAGCGCGATATTCGTCAGCGGCGCCAACGGGATCAGCGTGATCAGCTCACCGGTCGCCGCCGCCTCCCGCAGTACGTCGCGCAGCAGCTCGACCGCATGCCGCGGATCCGTCGTCCGCGTCGACGGCGGCCAGTCGATGTCGCCGAGCCCGTCGGCCCCGTGGACGTGTCGCGCCATCCGGACCGGCTGCAGCAGTGGTACGGCGGCCCCGCGCGCGACCGGCACATCCGGCCGGCCCGCGGCGTCGAGCACAGTCAGCGTGTTCCGGACGACGTCGTCAAGTCCGACGTTTCCGCCGGCGCAGGTCACGGCCTTGAGGTCGAGCTCGGGGTGCCGAGCGGCGAGCAGCAGCGCACAGGCGTCGTCCAGGCCCGTGTCGACGTCGAGAATCACCGGCTTCATGCCGACATCCTCACATCCGGCGTTGGCCGTCGCTTCATCATCGGCTCGGCCGCCGTTCGTCTCGGCGGGCTTAGGTCCGTGCTGATGTCTCGGACCGAGTCGTTCCTCCGCGCGCCCGGCACGCAGTTGCGGATCTGGGCACACCGCGGCAATTCCTCCGCCGCCCCCGAGAACACCGCGGCCTCCGACGAGGCCGCCCGTCGCGCCGGCGCCGAGTGGATCGAGAACGACGTACGGACGACGAAGGACGGCGTACCCGTCGTTCTGCACGACGAGACGGTCGACCGCACCACCGATGGTGCCGGGCCGATCCGGTCATTCACGGCGGCTGAGGTAGCGCAGCTCGACGCCGGCTCGTGGTTCGCACCGGCGTTCGCGGGGCAGCGGGTACGCACGCTCGGAGCCCAGCTGGACGGCCTCAAGACCCGCGGCGGCAATCTGCTGCTCGAGATCAAGGGCGAGCACGTGCGGTCCTCCGTCGTACGGATCGTGCAGGAGATCCAGGTGCACCGGATGAGCGGCCGCGTGTTCGTCCAAAGCTTCGAACCGCAACACCTGCGCTGGGTCCGCGAACTCGCCCCCGAACTGCCGCTCGGCCTGCTCCGCGTCGCACTCGACCCGGACCCGGTCGCGATCGCGAAGGACCTCGAGCTGACGTCGTACAACCCGTCCGATGCGGCGCTGCAGACCCGGCCCGCGATGGTCCGCGAGCTGCACGCGGCCGGCGTCGCGGTCAATGTCTGGACGGTCGACGAACCGACCCGCTGGGACGCGCTCGAGCGAGCCGGCGTGGACGGCATCATCACCAACTGCCCGGCCGAACTCGCCGGCTGGAACGCCGCACGGTTCGCGCTCGCGGGCTGAGCGATTCGGGCCGTCCGCCGCCCTCTCACCGCCCTCATACCGCCCTCGTGCCGCCCCATCGTGGAGGCCGTAGTTTGCGCCTCGAAAGGGTCATTCCGGCGACGCCACGCGGGAGTACACGAGCCCGCGCGAGTGTTGAAACCTAGACACGCGCGGGCGATCGGGGCGTGCTTGCAAACTGTCGGAGCAGCGATCTAGGATCCCTAGATGTAGTGGTTACACGGGTGTAATTTTCCACAGGTAGTGGTTGGTTGCACACAGGTTCTACACAAGTTGTCCCCAGGCTGATCCACAACCTGCCCCCTCGGGGGCAGTCACGGGAGGAGTGATTCGTCGTGCACTGTCCGTATTGCCGGCACGCCGACTCACGGGTGGTCGACAGCCGGGTGGCCGAGGACGGCGGAGCGATCCGTCGCCGGCGTCAGTGCCCGGTCTGCGAGAAGCGGTTCACCACTGTCGAGCAGATGCAGCTCACGGTCGTGAAGCGCTCCGGCGCGACCGAGCCGTTCAGCCGGGAGAAGGTCATCAACGGGGTCGGGAAGGCGTGCAAGGGCCGGCCGGTGAATGCCGACCAGCTCGCCCGCTTGGGTCAGAAGGTCGAGGACGCGCTGAAGGGCAGCGGCTCGCCGGAGGTTCCCGCGCACGAGGTCGGACTCGCGATCCTCGGGCCGCTGCGGGAGCTGGACGAGGTGGCGTACCTGCGGTTCGCGAGCGTGTACCGGCAGTTCGAGTCCGCCGACGACTTCGAGACCGAGATCGCGCTGCTGCGGGCCGAGAAGGAGCCGCGGGGCACCGAACCGGGTCAGCTCAAGCCGACCCAACAGACGTAAACCGGGGGAACGGCAGTTCCAGGAAATTCAGGCGGTATGTGGCGTTCACGCAGTACTCCAACGGGGCGGTCCCGACAGACCGCGGCAGTAGACACAGGGCGAGGAGCAACCATGACAGAGACGGTGACCGGCCACTCGGGGTCGACCAAGCGGTCGGCGGCCGGGTTCCGCGGGCGGAAGAACGCGCCCACGGGACTCACCATCGAGCGCGTCTTCAGCACCGAAGGCATCCACCCGTACGACGAGGTGACGTGGGAGCGTCGCGACGTCGTGCAGCAGAACTGGAAGACGGGTGAGACGGTCTTCGAGCAGCGCGGGGTCGAGTTCCCCGACTTCTGGAGCGTGAACGCCTCGACCATCGTCACCACCAAGTACTTCCGTGGCGCGGTCAGCCACGACAACCGGGAGTGGAGCCTCAAGCAGCTGCTCGACCGGGTCGTGAAGACGTACCGCCGCGCCGGCGAGGAGCACGGCTACTTCGCCTCGCCCGCCGACGCCGAGGTCTTCGAGCAGGAGATCACCTGGCTGCTCCTGCACCAGTACTTCAGCTTCAACTCGCCGGTCTGGTTCAACGTCGGGACGTCCTCGCCGCAGCAGGTGTCGGCCTGCTTCATCCTCGCCGTGGACGACTCGATGGAGTCGATCCTGAACTGGTACAAGGAAGAGGGCCTGATCTTCAAGGGCGGCTCGGGCGCCGGCCTGAACCTGTCCCGGATCCGCTCGTCGAAGGAGCTGCTGCAGTCCAGCGGCGGCACCGCCTCCGGCCCGGTCTCGTTCATGCGCGGCGCGGACGCGTCGGCAGGCACGATCAAGTCCGGCGGCGCCACCCGGCGTGCGGCCAAGATGGTCGTGCTCGATGTCGACCACCCCGACATCGAGGAGTTCGTCGACACCAAGATGCGCGAGGAGGAGAAGATCCGCATCCTGCGTGACGCGGGCTTCGACATGGACCTCGGCGGTCGCGACATCACCTCCGTGCAGTACCAGAACGCGAACAACTCGGTCCGGGTCTCGGACGAGTTCATGCGTGCGGTGGAGGAGAAGGGCGAGTTCGGGCTGCGGGCGCGGCTCGACAACTCGGTGATCGAGACCGTCGACGCGCGGAACCTGTTCGACAAGATCGCCCAGGCCGCCTGGGCCTGCGCCGACCCGGGTCTGCAGTACGACGACACGATCAACGACTGGCACACCACGCCGGAGACGGGCCGGATCACCGCGTCCAACCCGTGCTCGGAGTACATGCACCTGGACAACTCGTCCTGCAACCTGGCCTCGCTGAATCTGATGAAGTTCCTCCGCGACGACGACCTCTTCGACTCGGAGAAGTTCGTCAAGGCGGTCGAGCTGATCATCACCGCGATGGACATCTCGATCTGCTTCGCGGACTTCCCGACCGAGGCGATCGGCGTCACCACCCGCGCGTACCGGCAGCTCGGTATCGGCTACGCGAACCTCGGTGCGTTGCTGATGGCAACCGGCCACGCGTACGACTCCGACGGTGGTCGCGCGCTGGCGGGCGCTATCACCTCGCTGATGACCGGTACGTCGTACAAGCGCTCCGCGGAGCTGGCCGGCATCGTCGGCGCGTACGACGGCTTCGAGCGGAACAAGGACGCCCACACCCGGGTGATGCGCAAGCACGCTGCGGCCAACGACGCGATCCGGACGATCCACGAGATCGACAAGGACGTCCACAAGCACGCGGCCGAGGCGTGGGACGGCGTACTGAAGATCGGCGCGAAGAACGGCTGGCGGAACGCCCAGGCCTCGGTGCTCGCACCGACCGGCACCATCGGCTTCATGATGGACTGCGACACGACCGGTATCGAGCCGGACTTCTCGCTGGTCAAGTTCAAGAAGCTGGTCGGCGGCGGCTCGATGCAGATCGTCAACCAGACCGTCCCGCGGGCGCTGCGGCAGTACGGCTACACCGAGGAGACGATCGAGGCGATCGTCGAGTACATCGCGGAGAACGGTCATGTCGTCGACGCCCCGGGCCTGAAGCCGGAGCACTACGAGATCTTCGACACCGCGATGGGTGAGCGCGCCATCAAGCCGATGGGCCACGTGCGGATGATGGCGGCGGCGCAGCCGTTCCTGTCCGGCGCGATCTCGAAGACGGTGAACCTGCCGGAGACCGCGACGGTCGAGGAGATCGCCGATGTCTACTTCCAGGGCTGGAAGCTGGGCCTGAAGGCGCTCGCGGTCTACCGCGACAACTGCAAGGTCGGTCAGCCGCTGGCGGACGCGAAGGCGAAGAAGGCCTCCGAAGCCGACGCCGCTGTGGCTGCCGAGGCCGCGGTTGCCGAGAAGATCGTCGAGAAGGTCATCGAGTACCGGCCGACTCGCAAGCGCCTGCCGAAGTCGCGTCCGTCGCGTACGACGTCCTTCACGGTCGGCGGCGCCGAGGGCTACATGACGGCCGGCTCCTACCCGGACGACGGTCTCGGCGAGGTCTTCCTGAAGATGGGCAAGCAGGGTTCGACGCTTGCCGGTGTGATGGACGCCTTCTCGATCGCGATCTCGATCGCCCTGCAGCACGGCGTGCCGCTGGAGACCTACGTCCAGAAGTTCACCAACCTGAAGTTCGAGCCGGCCGGTCTGACCGACGACCCGGACGTCCGGATGGCGCAGTCGATCATGGACTACATCTTCCGCCGCCTGGCCCTGGACTACCTGCCCTTCGACGAGCGGGCCGCCCTGGGCATCTACTCGGCGGACGAGCGGTCCCGGCAGCTCGACACCGGTTCCTACGAGCCGGCCCCGGTCGAGGTCTCCGAGGCCGAGTCCTTGAAGTCGGTCGAGCCGGTCGAGCTGGCCGAATCGTCTGAGGTGTCTGCAGCCGACAAGCCGGTCGAGGCGGCCTCCGCCAAGCCGGTCAAGGGCGAGGCCCACACGACCGCCGAGATGCTCGAGCTGATCACGGGCACCTCGGTCGACGCGCCGCTCTGCTTCACCTGCGGCACCAAGATGCGCCCCAGCGGCTCCTGCTACGTCTGCGAAGGCTGCGGCAGCACCTCCGGCTGCAGCTGACCCGATGGCTGGTAGCTGGCTGCCGTCGTAGCGCTGTCCATGTACAGCGGCACTTGAAGAGCTCACCGCAGCCAGCCACCTCCGTAGCTGATAGCGCCACGGCCCCCGGGAACTTCCCACTTCCCCCGGGGGCCGAGGTGCGTCCGCCTGCTACCTGATCAGTGGCCGGCGTGGTCGGAGTCGGCGGGGGGTTTCGCCGTGCCGTCCAGGTCCGACAGTGCGGTCAGCTCGTCTGCGGTCAGGTTGAAGTCGAAGACTGCGAGGTTTTCGGCGAGGCGGCCGCGGTCGGCTGACTTTGGGATGGGGACGATGTGCTGCTGGGTCTCCCAGCGCAGTACGACCTGGCCCGGCGTCCGCTCGTACTTCTTCGCGAGCTCCTGCACCGTCGGATGGCTCAGGAGGTCGGTGCCCTTGCCGAGCGGACTCCACGCCTCCGTGACGATCCCGTGCTTGGCATGGAACTCGCGCTCGGCCGCCTTCGCCCAGACCGGGCTCAGCTGCACCTGGTTCACTTCGGGCGCGACGCCGGTCTCGTCGATCAGCCGTTGCAAGTGCGCCGGCTTGAAGTTCGACGTACCGATGGCGCGGACCAGCCCGGCGTCCCGGAGCGCGATCAGCCCTCGCCAGGCGTCGACGTACCGATCCTGGTCCGGATTCGGCCAGTGGATGAGCAGCAGGTCCAGATATTCGACGCCGAGCTTCTCCGCGCTCGCCTCGAACGCCGTACGCGCGCCCTCGACGCTGTGCCACTTCTTGTTGAACTTCGAGGTCACGAACACCTCGTCGCGCGACGCACCCTTCAGCGCCCGTCCGACGCCGACCTCGTTGCGGTAGTTCTCCGCCGTGTCGATCAGCCGATACCCGAGCTCGAGCGCCGTACTCACCGCCCGCTCGGCATCCGCGTCGTTCATCGGCGACGTCCCGAGCCCGATCCGCGGCATCGCAGATCCGTGACTCAAAGTGACGGTTGGGGTCTGGCTCATCCCACTCCTCCTTCGGCTGACGCTGCCCCGACACCGTACGCCGATCACAGTCCGCACCCTCCGTGCCGACCGCCCGAAACCAGCCGGATCCGCCGTACGCCGTACGGCCCGCACCGCCCGTCTCAGCCCGGGGAAACCACCCTGCGGACTGTCGGATGCGTGGTTCATGATGGTCCCGTGGGGCCTCGAAACACGTTGGAGGGGTGGGCAAATGAAGAACCGTCTGATCACTCTGGTGGACCTCGGTCTGGACAGCTCGTTCGACGCGTCGATGACGTTCGTCCAGGGCATCACCGGGAACATCAACGCAGGCTGGAACCGGCCGGTGATCGACGTGAACTTCATCCGCAGTCGTGATCACGAGACTGCCTTCTCCGCCCTGACCACCCCGTCCTCGGTCCTGCACGTGATGGCACACGGTGACCACAGCGAGGAGCCCTCGTTTCTATCCACCGACGGCCAGACCCAGGTTTCGCTCCGGTCGCTGGCCGACTGGTTTCTGGATCGCCAGTGGGGAATCGCCAGCGGTGTGGTGATCGCCGACGGCTGCAAAACCGGCATCGGCAAGTGGCAACGCGCCATCCGCGACTGCCTCCAGGACGACATCACCTACATCGGCACGAGCACGGTCATCGGCTGGTATGAAGCGACCGTCTTCTGCTCCGCGTTCTACGGCGCCCTGGTCCGCAACCGAGGCCTCGGCCGCACTCCCGCCGAGCAAGGCTGGGACGCCGCCAACCGTGCCATCCGCGCCTACGAAACCCTCACCGACCAACGCTGCCCCTACAAACCGGTCCTTCTCACCCCCTCCCGCCAGGCCCTCCGTTCGCTGACGGGCTGATCTGGTTGTCCCAGAGAGGCGGGCAGGCGCCGGCCCGTCCAGGTCGTGGGCGGCGACACGCTCCTGGCGGCTACTTTGGGTGAGGCATGTGAGACTTTTTGTGGACTCGTCGTGTGGCGCAGTCTGTGGTCTGGGTTGCCGGTGGCTCGGATGGTGTGAGGACGGGGAAGCCGTCTGACGTGCATTGGCCGACCTGCTGACCTCCGCCCGACGCGGTGAAGGAACGCGCCCATGAAGCTCGACCGGAACTCCCTCCTCACTGCTGCCGCGATCGTGCTGGTGCTGTACCTGGTGTCGCTGGTCATCGGCCTGCCGGGCTGGTCGGCCGTCGTCCTCACCGTGGTGCTCCTGGTCCTCCTGGCCGTCGTCTGGAAACAGCCCGACGAACCCCGTCCAGTCGTTCCCAAGGCGGCGCAGCCCTCCGTGGTCCTGCCGGATCCGGACCCTGTCTTCACCGGCCCGCCGTCGCGCACGGTGAGCGACGTACGGCTGCCGTCCGCTTCGCCCGACTTCCAATTCAGCTTCTCGGCCGTCGTCCAGTGGTCGACCGTTCTGTCGGGCTCGCGCCACGCGGACCTCGGCGCGGTGGCGGTCGACGCCTTGCTGGAGCGGGCGCGATCGCTGACCGCGAGGCAACAGGTGACAGAGGAGTCCCTCAACCAGCACCGCCTGGCTGCCCTTCTCGGCGAACCCGCGCTCGACGAGAAGGGCCTCGTGCGCAGCTGGGCGACCGAGGTGCGGCTGCGACTGCCGGATGCGGATCACAAGCACCTGCTGCATCTGGCCGCACTGCATCGGCGCGAGCAGACCACTCTGCTCGAACGCCGGATGGAGCAGGACAAACGCGCCTACTTGAAGGACGACGTCTTCGCCACGCCTGGCTCGGCCGCGGTCTGGTGGCTGGTCAACCACCCGGGTGACGTGGAGGCGGCACTTGGTCTCCTCGACACCCTCGCCGAGTTGTCGGCCGCGGCGAACGATCTCCCGATCCGCCGTACCTCGGCAGAGGAAATCGAACGCCAACGGCCGACCCGCGCCGAACTCGCCTTCAGCGCGGCAGTCGACGATCTGACCGACCTCGACGACTCCGAGGGCGTGGAGCCGGAACAGAACGGCGCGAAGAGCCCCACAGATGAGTCGCACCAGCGTCCTGTCCCACGGCCCGCCCCGTGCCGAGAGCAGTTCTACTCGGAGTAGGCCGGTGAGGCGGGCCGGCTGCAGGGTGGGCCCGCCCCACCGAGATCGGCTACGCATAGCTACTCGTCCAGCCAGCGGATCGTGCTCGATCCACTGTGGCCGTGGATCGTCAGCAGTGCGTCGATGCCGTCCGGCCACACAGTCGTGGTTGCGAACCGGCCGCCCCAGTGCAGCGCGACAGTGCCGTCGCTCCACTCGACTCCTTCGGCGATCACGCCCGTACCGCTGACGCCGGAGGGGTCCGAGTGGCGGACCAGTTCGAAGCAGCGTGGTCCCGACTTGCTCGCGACCTTCAGATGACGCCGCCGTGTGGCCCGCGGCAGCGTTGCGGTTCTCCCGCTGATCTCGTCCATGCGTCAAGTCAACGCGTGACCGGGTGTCCTCACCAGGAACTCAACCGGTATCCACAGCGCACAAATTCTGCCCACCGGCGGTCACCGAATCACCATATTCTGATAGCGGGGAGTAACCGACAGGCAAGGGAGCGACAAGGATGACAGTCATCGACGAGTGGACCGGTCGGCACGCGCATGCCTTGCGTACGGCGCTGCGGCTGACCAACGAAGCCTTTGCCGAGCAGCTCGGCATCTCGCCGCGCACGCTGACGAAGTGGCGGGAGAGACCGGACGTCGTGCCGAGTCCGTTTCTCCAGGAGGCGCTCGACACCTTCCTCAAACAGGCGCCGCCCGACGCCCACCTCCGCTTCGCCGCCAACCTCGGTCTGGACGAGCGCCGGATGCCGATCGACGACACCGTGCTGACCCAGCTCAACACGGCCCTCGGCGACCTGGCCCGCGCCCTCGCGCGGCTGCAGGCCGACGATCCGGAGCGATCTCGCACGGCTTGACACCGACCGGCAGACTGGGCGCCGCAGCGCGAGGTGCGGAAGGAGCCACGCATGAGGCGACGCCCGGTGAATTCGTCGAGTGTGCGGTCGGTCGGATGGTCCGACGGCACGTTGGAGCTCGAGTACGTGAACGGTTCCGTCTACCAGTACCTCGACGTTCCACAGCCGACGTACGCCGCGCTCCTGGCCGCGCCCAGCATCGGCGCGTACATCAACAAGCACATCAAGCCGTACTACGAGTTCCGCGAGATCTGAGTTTCTGTCAGGTTCGGCGCGGGCACCTGAGAAGCGCAGCACGGGGGCACGCCGAACAGGAGATGGACATGGCTACCCGAAGAGCTTCTGCGACCCGTTCCCGCGCGATCACGATCTTCCTCGTCGTCTGGCTGCTGATCGGTCTGGCGGCCGCCGCACAACGCCACTACTTCGAGAGTTCGCGGACTTCATGTGCCAAGGTCGGCACCGTGCTCGTCACGATCGTCGCCGGCCCGCTGAACTACATCGGCGCCAACCCGAAGATCGACTGCAGCGCACCCCAGCCGTCGCGGTAATACCGCTCCGGCGAGCCGTGTCCGCCGTACCGTGCCAGCACAGGACGGGATCGGGAGGGACACGGACATGCTGGAAGAGGAGATCAAGGCGGATCTCGAGAGGTTCAACGTGCCCGGCGCGAGCTGGGTGGTGATCGAGGACGGTGCCATTCACGAGACCGGCGTGGCCGGTCTGGTGGAGGCCGGCGGATCTCAGGCCGTCGCGCCGGACACGTTGTTCCAGGCCGCGTCGATCAGCAAACCGATCGCCGTACTGGCGATACTGCGGCTGGTCGATCGGGGCTTGCTCGATCTCGACGAGGACGTCAACGAAAAGCTCACGTCGTGGCAGGTTCCACCGACCGGAGCGTGGCAACCCGTCGTGACACTGCGGCAGCTGGCCAGCCACAGCGCCGGACTGACCGTGCACGGCTTCCCTGGGTACGCCGAGGGAGCCGCGCTACCCACAACAGTGCAGATCCTCGACGGCGTTCGACCGACCAACACCTTCGGCGTACGCGTCGACCTCGTGCCAGGCACACAGTTCCGGTACGCCGGCGGCGGCACGATCGTCATGCAACAACTCCTGGAAGACGTGACGGGTACGCCGTTCCGCGAACTTGCTCGTGAGCTTGTCCTGGAACCTCTCGGCATGTCCGACAGCGACTATGCCCAACCGCTGCCGCGAGAGCTCCACAGCAGGGCTGCCGTCGCGCATGACGAACGTGGTCGTCCGATCGAAGGCCGCTGGCATGCGTACCCCGAGTTGGCGGCCGCCGGGCTCTGGACTACACCAACAGATCTCGCCAAGGCAGCCATCGGCGTGCAGAGGATGTACACCGGCGCCGACGACGCACTGCTGCCGCGTGAGCTCGCCCGGGAGATGCTGACGCACCAGATCCCTGCAGGACAGCGGATCGGTGGGCTCGGGCATCTGGGACTCGGATTCTTCCTGGATGACGCCGGCCGGCGGTTCGGGCACAGCGGGGGCAACGCCGGATTCAGCTGTCACTTGCTGGCAGATCGGGACGCCGGCCAGGGCGCCGTGGTGATGACGAACAGCGACAACGGCGGCTGGGTCGTGCAGAGGGCATTCGCGGCGGTCGCCGCGGCCTACGGCTGGGAGGGGTACCCGGCTGAGGTAGATGCTCCGAATCTGCCGAACGAGGAGGTCGTGGCGCGGTTGGTCGGCGCGTACCGGCTGGACGGCAGGGTGCGGTTCACCGTTGAGCGTTGGGGGAGGGGGATCGAAGTGACGTTCGACCGCCAGCCTCCGCAGCTGTTCATGGCTCGGTCGGCGACAACCTTCAACGCGAAGGAGACTGAGTCGGGGTTCGAGGTACGCGACGGCGGACTGGTCTTCGTGCAGGAGGGAGTCGTCCTCGACTGCGTGCGGGAATAGGTGCTGGGGCCGTCGGGTTACACCTGATGCCGTCCGGTTCGTGACCCCGGGCCTCAACCTAAGCCGCTACGAGCGGCCACTCGCCGAGAGGCGTTTGCTGGACGGTGCGGTACTTGACGAGGTGGGAGCCGGCTGGCCGGCTCCCACCTCGTTGTCACCCTCGCGATAACCGCTTGTGTGGGTGCGGCATGATGGAAGTGTCGCTCGCGGAGACGCGAGTGAGTGATGTGACCAGAGGGATCTGCACTGCTTCCCTCGACACCGGTTCGCCGGCGCCGAGGACGGGTGCCGAGGAGCTCGGACGAGGGTCCGGGACCCCGATTTGCATCCGCACCATGAATGTCAGTAATGTTCTTCTTGTTGGAGCGAGGCGCAGGACGCGAAAGCGGCCGGCCCTTCAACAAACTCCCTGAAGGTCTCGGAAGCCGAAACACGCCTCGGCGGGTTTCGGACACTGAGTCGCGCAGGGAGACTGGATCGAAAAAGGCCGATTTGACCGGCTGGAAGCGAAACAGTAAAGTTGGGCGAGTTGCCCCGGAGCTTCAAACGAAAGTCTGAAGCGCGGTGTGCGTCCGATTCTTGAGAACTCAACAGCGTGCCGAAAGTCAATGCCGAAAGATGCATTAACCCCGTTCATAGGCATTGAACACTTCTCCTAGCCCTGGGTCTTTGATCTTGGGGTTCGGGTTTTGTTTTGTCTGTGACGGATTCCTTTGAAGATATACGGATGACAAGCCAGTAATGGTTTGTTTCTGATTCAAAGGATCACTCAATGTAGTCTGTTTTCCGCGATCTTCGGGTTGTGGTTGACATATAGATTTCAACGGAGAGTTTGATCCT
>NZ_JBFAPF010000014.1:0-275408 GCF_040675555.1 Kribbella sp. NPDC049584 | reverse complement strand
GTCTACGTCACCCACGACCAGGTCGAGGCCATGACCATGGGCGACCGGGTCGCGGTCCTCAAGGACGGCGTCCTGCAGCAGGTCGACACCCCGCTCAACCTCTACGACCGGCCCCGCAACAAGTTCGTCGCCGGCTTCATCGGCTCGCCTGCGATGAACCTGATCACCGCCCAGATCGTCGACGGCGGCGCCAAGATCGGCGACTACGTCGTCCCCATCGCCCGCGACCTGCTCGCCAAGGCCGGCGACGACAAGACCCTCACCCTCGGCGTCCGCCCCGAAGCGCTGCACATCTCCGACCAGGGGCTACCGGTCAAGGTCTCGGTGATCGAGGAACTCGGCTCCGACGCGTTCCTGTACGGCTCCGCGGACCACGCCGAGAACCAGCAGATCATCGCCCGCATCGGCACCCGCCTGCACAACGACAAGGGCACCGAGGTCTACCTCGCACCCGACCCCGACAAGCTGCACCTGTTCTCCACCTCCACCGAGGAGCGCCTTGTAGTTTGATCCCGTGGGCCACTGGGACAAAGAGGCACTAGGTGTGATGGAGCTGCCGTCGGGTCGGCTCGTGCGCGGACGTAGTCTGCGGCGAGGCCCGGCGGCAGCGCCGTTTCCGACGTACGGCGTCTATCTGCTCGGGTCGGAGCCGCCCGACGTGCCGTGGGAGACGCGCTGGATCAAATGGCCCGATTTCCGGCTGCCTGTGGATCGCCCTGCCGCGTTGACGATCTTTCGCGAGGCATTGGAGCGGGCTTCCGGCGGGCGGGTCGAGTTCGCGTGCGGCGGCGGTCGCGGGCGGACCGGCACGGCGCTCGCGTGCCTCGCCGTACTCGATGGCGTGCCTGCTGACCGGGCCGTCTCATACGTACGCGCGCACTTCGACAAGCACGCTGTGGAGACACCGTGGCAGAAGCGGTACGTCGTAAATCTGTTGACCCGGGGCTGACCTCTCGCGTTGGGTTCGAGACGTGAGCATCGAGCGGACCAACCCCAGCGGACTCCACCAGACCCCCGGCTACCACCACGTCACCACGGTCCATGCGGAGACGCTTATCTACCTGGCCGGGCAGTGCCCGTTGCAGCCGTCCGGTGAGTTGGCTCCGGGTGGTCTGGAAGGACAGACCGCGCAGGTCATCAGCAACATCCTGACCGCGCTCGAGTCTGCCGGCGCGAAGCCTGAGGACGTCGTTCGCACTGTCATCTATGTCGCCAGCCCGGAACGCGAAGACTTGTCCGCCGTGTGGACGCAGCTCAACGCGTCGCCACTCGCGCCTGCTTTCACCACAGCCAGCACGCTGCTCGGCGTGGCTCAGCTCGGTTTCCCGGGCCAGTTGGTGGAGATCGACGTGACCGCGGCGCTGTGATCGTTCCGGCTGAGGTCGTCTCCTACGATCCGCGGTGGCCGCTGTGGTTCGCGGAGATCTCCGCGGTGCTGGAGCCGCATCTCGACGAGCTCCCACACGTGATCGAGCACGTCGGCAGCACAGCGGTGCCCGGTCTGGCCGCGAAGCCGATCATCGATCTCGACATCGTCGTACCGTCGGCCGAGCTGGTGCCGACGGCGATCGAGCGGTTGGTTGCCGCTGGCTACCGGCACGAGGGCGACGCCGGGATCCCCGGTCGTGAAGCCTTCGCCCTGCCGCCCGACGCTGCCCGGTACCACCATCTGTATGTCGTTGTTGAAGGCAACAAGGCTCACCGGGACCACGTGCTGCTTCGCGACCACCTGCGGACGAACGCGGCCGACCGCGAGCGGTACGCGGCGCGTAAACGCGAGCTGGCACACCTGCTCACCACGGACCGCGCCGCCTACGTCGAAGGCAAAGGCGAGTTGGTCGAAGAGCTGATCGCTAGAGCTGATGGTTCACGTGGAGCCGGCGGTCCGGGTCGTACCGGCGGCGGAGCTCGGTGAGCCGCTTGTAGTCATCCGGGTCGTAGCCGTCGGCCACCTCGTCGGTAGTCAGCGGCGCGTAGCTGAAGTTGAGAAATCGGCCGACCGTCGACGCTTTCCACGGCTCCAGGACCGCCTGCTGGGCTTCCGGCTCACCCAGGACGGTCAGCGAGTACGCCGCATCGCGATGGCCGACTGCGTTCGGGATCTCGGGTTCGCGGGCGAGTGCGCCGCCGAGATGACGGATACCGATCACGCGCATCGGCGCTCCAGCGTCCGGCTTCGGCACTGTCGACAGCGCATCGAGATCGCTCACCAGGACGTTGCGGGAGCTGTAGCTGTCGGGGCGTTCCGGTTCGGCGAAGATCTGCCCGGAGTCGACGTACGGCAGGTCCCCGACCGTGTCGAGCGCCGGCTCACCGATCGCTCGTAGGGGCTTGATCAGCTCCTCCCCGTTGTCGCCGAGGATCGCGAGCTGGATCTGTGCGATGTACTTGCCGCGCACCGGCGCCGGCACCTGCGGGATGTCCGGGATCGGCAGGATCGCGATCGCCGACGTCACCTCTTCCGGCACGGACCGCGTCCACTCGCTCCACACCTGCGGCACGGTCGAGTGCTCCGCGAGATCGAAGTACAGGCTGCCTCCGTACAGCGTCGGTACGTCGAAGAGGTCGACCTCGATCCCGGTCACGACCCCGAAGTTCCCGCCGCCACCTCTCGTCGCCCAGAAGAGGTCCGCGTCAGCGTCCCGGCGTACGCCGTCCATGGTGACGATCTCGATCCGCCGGACGTGGTCCGCGGCGTACCCGAACCGTCGCGCCATCAAGCCGAGCCCACCGCCGAGCGTGTACGGGACCGCGCCCACACCGGGCGAGCTACCTGACAGCGGCGCCAGGCCGTACGGCGCAGTCGCCGCGAGCACGTCCCGCCAGGTCGCACCCGCCTCGATCCACGCCGTCTTCCTGTCCGGATCGACCGTGACGTGGTTGAACGCGCCGGACGCGATCAGTACGCCGCCGTCGATGCCTCTGGTCAGACCGTGGCCGGAGGCCTGCACCGCGATTCGCTTGTCGTGATCGCTCGCGTAGCGCACGGCTTCCTCGACCTCGGTCGCGTTGGTGACCGGGAAGATCACCTCGGGCCGATGCGGGTCCCGCCGCTGGAACCCCAGGCGCGCGTCGTCGTACTCAGGGCTTGTCGTCGTCAGCATCATGAAACTCACGCTATGGTCCCTTGCGGACAGATCTTGTCCGCAAGGCATCCTGTTGTGATGGATATGCCTGGCCGTCTGCTCCGGTTGCTGTCGCTGCTGCAGAGCCGCCGCGAATGGTCCGGCCGCGAGCTGGCCGACCGCCTCGGTGTCACCGAGCGAACGGTACGACGCGACGTCGACCGGCTGCGATCGCTCGACTATCCGGTCACCGGGACGACCGGGACCGCGGGCGGCTACCGGCTCGTATCGGGGACGAACCTGCCGCCGCTCCAATTGGACGACGACGAGGCGATCGCGGTCGCGCTGGGGTTGGTCGGTGCGGCCGGTGGCGGGGTGAGCGGGATGGCGGACAGTTCGATGAGTGCGCTGGCCAAGCTGGAGCAGGTGATGCCCGCGCGACTGCGGCCCCAGCTCGCGGCGGTGAGTTCGTCCGCCGAAGCGATCCCGCGGCCCGGCGTACCGCAGGTTTCACCAGGGGTGCTCGCGGTCCTCGCACGCTGCTGCCGGAACCACGAGATCGTTGCCTTCGACTACCGCGGCCGGGCGCGTGGGGCGACGCGCCGGCGGGTGGAGCCGCATCAGCTGCTGACGTTGGCGTGGCGGTGGTACCTGCTCGCGTTCGATCCGGGGCGGGACGACTGGCGGATCTTCCGGGTCGACCGGATCTCCGACGTTGCCTCGGCTCTCCACCGCTTCACTCCGCGGACGTTGCCCGCTGCGGACGCGGCGTCGTACCTGGTGGAGTCGTTCGTGTCAGCGCAGTACCGGCACTCCGTCCACCTGACCGTGCAGGCGCCGGCGGCCACCGTCTCCGCAACCTTCGAGGGTGTTGTCCGCGGCATCGTCGAGCCTGTTGATGAGTCGTCCTGCGTGGTCCGCTTCAGTGCGGACACGCCGGCAATGCTCCTGACCCAGGTAGCGGCCATCGCGGCCCTCGGCCCCTTCGTCGTCGACCACGCGACGCCGGAAACGGCCGCGTTCATCGGCGGGGTCGGTGCGCGGCTCACGCAAGCCTTCGTCACGCAGTGATCAATCCGGTTCCGAGGGTCAGTACGCCGATCGCCAGGGACGCTGCGCCGGCCCACAGGATCCAGAGGAACTGATTGGGCTGGGTGCGGTCCTTGCCGGCCGACGATGCGAAGAAGCCGCCGGATATCAGGATGGCCGCGACCGGGATCGCGAGCCGACCGACCCAGAGCCAGAACCCGTCGAGGCCCGACTGGTCGACGTACAGGAGTCCGACCAGGCTGAGGATCACGAGTACGCCGGCGTGGGCGTGACCGGCCCGCGCGAACGACTTCTGGAAGTCGGTCATCGGCACCTGGCCGCGGACGATCTTGGTCATGAAGTAGCCGCCGAACTGGATCGTCACGATCGTGAGCAGGATGACTCCGGCGGTGGTGCGTGATGCATCGGTCATGCGTACACGTCCTCATGGATAGTTCAGGTATCCGCTTATGGATACTGATACTATCCATGACAGGTCACAGGAAGGCAAGGGCCATGCGGATCGGGGAACTCAGCAAGGCGACCGACGTACCGGTGCCGACGATCAAGTACTACCTGCGCGAGGGCCTGCTCCCCGCCGGCGAACTCACCAGCCCGAACCAGGCGTCGTACGGCGAGGCTCACGTCCGCCGGCTGCGCCTGATCCGCGCGCTGATCGAGCTGGCCGAGGTCCCGGTCGCTCAGGTCAAGGAGATCCTCGGGTCACTCGACTCCGACACCGAACCTCTACACGAACAGATCGGCCGCGCACACCGCGCTCTCACCCCGACCCGCCGCCTGACCGCCACCGACGAAGCCCGATCCGTCGCCACCGCGCAGGTCACCGACCTCATCACCACCCGCGGCTGGAAAGTAGACCCCGACGCTCCCGCGCTGGCTACCCTCATCGACACCATCGCCGCCATGCACACCCTCGGCCAACCCACCCTGGCCGCCCACCTCGACGCCTACGCCGACGCGGTCGAACGCTTCACGGCCCTAGAGATCGAGGCCGTCACAGCCAACCCAACCCGAGACCAACTAGCCGAATCAGTCGTCATCGGCACCATCCTCGGCGAAACCCTCATCTCGTCCCTGCGCCTTCTGGCCCAGGAGTCGATCTCCGCCGACCGCTGGAACCAGACGTAGTCAGACTCCGGCGTGGAAGGCAATGCGGGCGACTGCGTCGAGAGAGAGCTCGGCGCCGCCGAGAAGAGACTGGATCGCCTCGCGCTGCGACGGAAGCGGAAGCTTGTAGGTGATCGCTGCGCGCCGCTCCAGCCAGGTCATCAGGTCTCGCTCCGCCTCGCCCGCGAGTTCAGCCTCCGGATCGCGCATCGCCTCGAGGTCTCCGCGGACTCGATCCCAGTCATCCAGCTCTCGGCGGACGAGCCACGCTGCCCGCCGCTGGCTCGGCGACTCGGAGGCGGCTGCCCCGGCGACGTCGTCGTACCGGATGGACGGGTAGGCCGCGAGCAGTTGAGCAGCGTGCTTGACGACGGCACGGCTGGGATCGGACAGGAGACGGAGCAACAGGCCCTTCGACCGCGACTCCTTCGGCGATAGATACAGCGCCGCGAGTCGGGTCCGTGGGTCCTCGCTGGACAGAGCCTCGAAGGCCTCCGTTTCGGTCAGCACTTGGCCCGTCTCCTGGAGGCCGGCGAGGGCGATCGCATCGTCCCCCGCCTCCCACTGAGCGCGGTAGTAGGCCGCCGGATCGTGGCCGGCACGCCGATAGCGCCATCGGGCAGCCGCGCGAACCCGGCTGGACCGATCGAGCATCCGCCGTTCCAGGTCGCTTCGGTCGAACTGGTCGTCTGCGCTCGACTGCAAGGCGATCAGGCGACCTTCGACGTACTTCGAGTGCAGCAGCTTCGCCTTCGCCTTGGTCGGGTCCAGCAACATCCAGTGCTCAGCCAGCAGCCGGCGGGACCACTGGTCCTGCTCGGTGGCCAGGCGCTCTTCGAGCTCGCCGGAGTCGAACATCCCACGGGCCATCGCCGCTTCGAGGCCGAACCTTCTCACCAGAGCGGTGTCCGCGGTCAGGAGATCACGCGGATACTCAGGTCCACGTGACGCATCGAGCTTCTCGACGTACGACGTGAGCGCCACGGCGCCGTGCGTACGCGTTCGCACCCGAAGCACCAGCTCCAGCACCCGCTCGACCTCCGCAGGATCCGTCCTGGTCAACAGCGCGGACAGTGCCGGATCACGCACCTGCCCGACGTGGTCCACCGATCGCAAGGCCAGAAAGCGCGCGACTATCTCGCCTTCGGCAACGGCAAGTGCCCGCACTGCACGCTCACGCAGGAAGCCGTCCGCGTGCATCGACGCGATGCAGTCGATCAGCGAATCACGTCGTCCGACGAGCGTCGCCCATTCAGCCGTGCCTCCGAGCGGATCCGACTGACGCCAGGTGCCGAACCGAGCTCGCTCATCCAGCCGCAGCAGGTCCGCCACGGACAGCACGCCCAGCCGCGACTTGATCTCGTCAAGCGCACCGGCATCTGACCGCTGACAAAGCGCCCTCAGCCGCCGCAGCTCGTCATCAGCCTCACGAGAGCTCAGCACACCACCGATCATCAACGATCAGCCCGGCGCACCGCGACCGCATTACCCGTCGTGAGCCATATCCACGAACCGCGAGTAATGCCTCTGGAACCCCACAACCACATCGGCAAGCAGTAGCGCAGTTAGGATCCGTCGGTGACACCGGGGATGATCTTCGTCATCACCTTGTGCAGGGTGCGCCGTTCGCTCTCGGTCAGCGGGTCGAAGACGAGCTGCCGCACCAGCTCGACGTGGCCCGGCGCCGCCTTCACCAGCTCCGCGTAGCCGTCGTCGGTGAGTATCGCGTTGGTGAAGCGACCGTCGACGGGATCGGGTTCGCGGCGGACCAGGCCGCGGTTCTCGAGCCGGCGGATGAGGTGGGACAACCGCGACAGCTCGGAGTTGGCCAGGATCGCCAGCCGGCTCAGCCGCATCGTGTGGCCCGGCTGCTCCGACAGACCGGCGAGCACGTAGTACTCCAGGAAGCTCAGGTCCGAATCGCGCTGCAGCTGGCTGCCCAGCGCGACCGGGAGACTCGCAATTACCTGATGCAGGGCCCGCCAGGTCTCCAGTTCTTCCGCGGTCAGCCAGTGGGTCTCGGGCTCGCGGGCTCCTTCGGCGGCCATGGGTGCAGCATAGGCCACTGTGAGGCTGACTTGAATCTTCAAGTAAGCGGTCGTACCGTGGTGATTGACATGAACATTCAAGTCATCCCCTCGAAGGAGTTGTCGCTGTGAGCGACCTGAAGATCGCGATCATCCTCGGCAGTACCCGTCCCGGCCGCAACGGCAAGGCGGTGGCCGACTGGGTGCTGGCCCAGGCCCAGAACCGCACCGGGGCGACGTACGAGTTGATCGATCTGCTCGACTACCCGCTGCCGCACCTCGACGAGTCGATCCCGCCCTCGCTCGGTCAGTACGCCGGCGAGCACACGAAGGCGTGGGCCGAGACGATCGCCAAGTACGACGGGTTCGTGTTCGTCACGCCGGAGTACAACCACTCGACGTCCGGCGTGCTGAAGAACGCGATCGACTACCTGTACGGCGAGTGGAACAACAAGTCGGCCGGCTTCGTCTCCTACGGCTCGCTCGGCGGCGCCCGCGCGATCGAGCACCTCCGCGGCATCAGCGCCGAGCTGCAGCTGGCCGACGTGCGGCAGCAGTTGTCGTTCTCACTGTTCACCGACTTCGAGAACTTCAGCGAGTTCTGCCCCGGGGACCACTACAAGGAGCAGGCCGCGACCCTCTTCGACCAGGTCGAGTCCTGGGCCGGCGCCCTCAAGCGTCTCCGCCACGACCTCCCGGTCGCCGCCTGATCAACCGTCGTGGGCCATGTCGACGAACCGTGAGTAATGCCCCTGGAACGCCACCACCACATCAGCGGTCGGCCCGTTACGGTGCTTAGCCACAATGAAGTCGGCTTCACCAGGACGAGTGGACTCCCGCTCATACGCATCCTCACGATGCAGCAGGATGACCACGTCAGCATCCTGCTCCAGCGAGTTGTGTGTAGCGATACCTTCCGCGACGAAGTTGTGGGTGCCTAGGACGGTGGCGTCGTACACCTCTTGTTCGCCGAGGCTTTCGATCGTGGTGATGGTGTCCCAGAAGATGTCGTTGGTGGCCAGGACCTCCAGGTCGGCGTCGTCAAGGATGTCGGCGACCTTCGCGAGGCGCTGGCGACTCGGGGCGTGCTTCCACATCGTCGAGCCGGAGAACTGGGTGCTCATGGCGGAGGCGAACTCACGGTGCGAGACGTTGCGCGTGGCAAGGACCTCGCGGACCTTGGACCAGACCTCCTTCGGCACGGTGTCGAGGTTGGTGTTGCTCTTGATGTCACGCAAGGCGGTCGCGACCTCCAGCACCTTCAACCCACGCAGCCCGTGTACGCCGATGCCGTCGCAGAACCGCAGCTGGTTCTCGGCGCCGTAGATGTACAGGTGGTAGGTGTCGCGGTACCCGGCCTTCTTCACGGTCTTGATCCGGCTGAAGATGTTGTGGCGGAGGAGGAGGCGGGCCAGGTCGTCGGTGAGGCGGCGGCTGGTGCTGGCGTAGTAGATGCGTGCCTGGCCGGCCTTTGCGTCCCAGCGGACGGAGCCGTCGGTGGCCCAGAGGTGGCGGATGAAGTGGGCGACCTGCTCCTTGGAGAGCGCGAAGACGCCGGCCGGGATGAACTTCTCATGACTGCGCAGACCGAACAGGCCGAGGTCGTCGAGCCAGGCGGCGATCGGGTTGCGCTTGCCGCGGGCCAGTCGGTACGGCGCGGGGAGGCGGAGGGTGGTTACCCGCGCGGCGGCGTCCTCGTCGCGGATCGGGGTGATGCCGAAGCGGCGCTGAGCAGCCTCGCCGACCGCGGTCAGGTTGGCCTCGTCGATGCTCGCGTAGCGGATCGGCTGCCGCTTGACGAAGGAGCCGTCGCCGAGCAGGTGAGCAAGCAGCGTGAGCTCGTCCTCGTCCCATGGCGTCACGTCGAGGGGCGGTGGGACATGCCGGAGCGATCCCAGCCTCGCCCCCGGCGACAGCTCACCCAGCGGCTTCCATCCGTCGTACGTGAGGAAGGGGTGGTTCGCGGTGGCCTTGATCTCTCGGCCCGACGCGAGCTTCAGCCGGAAGACCTCCTTCACCCCACTCGGGAAGGCATGCGTCAGCGTCCGGGGCACCAGCTTCAGCCGGTCGTCGAGCGACCAGACCGGAATGTCGCGGGCGTCCGTCGCGAGCAGCTCGCCGAGCGAGATCTCCGCGCCGTTGTCGGCTCGCATCAGCCGGGTGTCCGCGGTCAGGCAGCCCGATTCACGTAGGTCGGAGGCCATGGGGCGTTTGTCGGAGCGTTGTTCGGAGCCTCGGTTGAGCTGGCAGATGGCTACTACAGGGAGCTCCAGTTCTTTGGCGAGGAGCTTGATGGAGCGGGAGAACTCGGAGACTTCGAGTTGGCGGGACTCGACCTTCTTGCCCGAGGTCATCAGCTGGAGGTAGTCGATGATGATCAGTTTGAGGTCGTGGCGTTGCTTCAGGCGGCGGGCCTTGGCGCGGATCTCCATCATCGTGAGGTTCGGCGAGTCGTCGATGAAGAGCGGGGCCTCGGAGACCTCGCCCATCTTGCGGGCCAGGCGGGCCCAGTCCTCGTCGGTCATCTTGCCGTTGCGCATGTGGTGCAGCGGCACCTTCGCCTCGGCGGAGAGCAGACGCATGGTGATCTCGTTGCGGCTCATCTCCAGCGAGAAGATGCAGGAGGTCAGGCCGTGCTTGATCGAGCAGGAGCGGGCGAAGTCCAGGCCCAGCGTGGAGTTGTGGGTCGGGATCATCGTCTTGCCGGCCAGATACAGATGGTCGGCGTTGTCGACCTCGACGCAGCGCACCGGTACGCCGACGACCGGGTCGACCCACTCCACCCGGCGATCGCCCTCACCGACGAGAGCGGCCGGGAAGCCGTGCCCGGTGATCTGCCGCGGCGCCGACCTGGGGATCGACGGTGTCAGTCCGGGACTCGCCGACATCGCCGTGTACAGGTCGGCGGTCGTGCAGACCACCGGGCGGCCGCCGTCCTCGACGAGCCACTGGTGCTCGGCGTCGGCGACGATCGTGCTGCCGTCGGAGAACGACAGCCGGAAACAGGGCCGGTCGACCATCACCTCGGTCGCCGCGACCACGGTGGTCGGCAGCCCGCTGGCATCGAGCAACTGGTCGCCGACCGCGACCTCGCCCATCGTGGTCCAGCCGGTCGGCGTCGGCAGCGGGGTGTCGAGGGCCAGCGCCTTCCCCATCGCGGGACGCGCGGCGACGATGATCATCTGGCCGGGGTGCAGCCCGTTGGTCAGCTCGTCGAGATCGGTGAAGCCGGTCGGCACGCCGACCATCGCGTCACCGCGGGAGTCGATCGCCTCGATCTCGTCGAGGGTGCCTTCCATGATGTCCTTCAGCGGGGCGTAGTCCTCGGCGGTCCGCTTCTCGGTGACCGAGTAGATCTCCGCCTGCGCCTCGTCGACGACATCGTCGACCTCGCCCTCGCCGGCGTACCCCAGCTGGACGATCTTCGTGCCCGCTTCCACCAGCCGGCGCAGGATCGCCTTCTCGCGGACGATGTGCGAGTAGTAGCTGGCGTTCGCCGCGAGCGGGACGGACGCGACCAGGGTGTGCACATACGGCGCGCCGCCGATCCGGGCCATGTCGCCACGCTTGGTCAGCTCGGCGGCGACGGTGATCGCGTCGGCCGGCTCACCCCGCGCATAAAGGTCGGTGATCGCGTCGAAGACGCTCTCGTGGGCCGGCCGGTAGAAGTCGGTGCCGCGCAGCGTCTCGATGACGTCGGCGATCGCGTCCTTGCTCAGCATCATCGCGCCGAGCACGCACTGCTCGGCCGCCAGGTCCTGCGGTGGGGTGCGGTCGAAGCCCATCTCCGGCCTGCGCTCTTCGTGGCCGCCGTCCTGGCCCCCGCGGAACTCCGCCACGCTCACTTCGCCCGACCTCCTCGTCCGCCGCCGCCCGGCCAGTGTGGACCTGATTCGAACATCTGCTCGAATCCTAGCCCGGCCCGCCGACACTTTCCGGCAGCAGGCCTCGCGACCGTACGCCGCTGCCGTCGCCCAATGCCACCCAGCCGTCCACAGGGGGTGTGGACGAACTGTGGGAAACTCCGTGAAGGGCTGTGCACAGGCTGCGAACAACCCTGTGGATATCTGTGGACGTTTGCCCACAACATCGGCGTGACCTGCGGTTTCTCCCGTGCACAACTGTGGAGAAGAAAAAGTCTGAGACGAATTTCCAGCGCTCCCCGCCGTCGTGGGTAACCTCGCTCCGGTGAGACGCAGACGATGGGTGGGCGAACAGGATCGGGAGATCCTCCGGCTGGCCGTCCCGGCGTTCTTCGCGCTGGTCTCCGAGCCGCTGATGCTGCTCGCGGACTCCGCGATCGTCGGCCACCTCGGTACGCCGCAACTCGCCGCGCTCGGCGTCGCCGGCACCATCCTGCAAACCCTCGTCGGCATCTGCGTCTTCCTTGCCTACGGCACCACGTCCGCGGTCGCGCGGCGGATCGGCGCCGGCGACCACAAGGGCGCGCTTGCGCAGGGCATCGACGGACTCTGGCTCGCCCTGCTGCTCGGCGTCGTACTGGCGTTGCTGGGGCTCGCGCTCGCGCCGCAGGCCATCGCGGCGTTCGACCCCTCACCTGAGGTGGCCGACTACGCGGTCACCTACCTGAGGATCTCGTGCTTCGGGATCCCCTCGATGCTGCTCCTGCTCGCGGCGACCGGCGTACTGCGAGGACTGCAAGACACCAAGACCCCGATGGTCGTCGCGATCACCGCCAACCTGGCAAACATCGGGCTCAACGTCCTTCTCGTCTACGGCATCGGCCTCAACATCGCCGGCTCGGCCCTCGGTACGGCGCTCGCGCAGACGGGCGCCGGCGTCGCGCTGGTGGTGGTCGTCGTCCGCGGGGCCCGCCGCGACGGCGCCAAGCTCCGGCCGGACCGCCCCGGCATCCTCGCGTCCGCGCAGATGGGCGTACCGCTGATCGTCCGGACCCTGACGTTGCGTGCGGCAATCATTCTGCTCACCTTCGTCGCCACCGCCCTGGGTACGACGTCGGTCGCCGCGCACCAGGTGGCGTTCACGCTGTGGTCGTTCCTCGCGCTCGCCCTGGACGCGATTGCGATCGCCGCGCAGGCGCTTACCGGTCGCGCACTCGGCGCCGGTGACGTCGCAGGCACTCGCACGATCACCCGGCGGATGATGTGGTGGGGCCTGTTCTCCGGCGTGATCGGCGGCCTCGCGCTGTGGGGTCTGCGCGGCATCTACGTCCCGTGGTTCACCAGCGATCCCGAGGTACGCCGTACGCTCGCGGCCATCCTGATCGTCGCCGCACTGTGGCAACCGGTGAACGGCGTGGTGTTCGTACTGGACGGTGTGCTCATCGGCGCGGGCGACGGAAAGTACCTGGCCGCCGCGGGCGTCATCGCTCTCGTGCTGTATGTGCCGCTCGCCCTGGCGGTGCTCTGGCTCGGCGGCGGGATCGTCGCGCTCTGGTGGGCATTCGGCGGGTACATGCTGCTCCGATTCATCACGCTGACCACTCGCGAGCGGCGCGACGGCTGGCTCGTCACCGGAGCTACCCGCTGACCCTGCGGTGCGGCATCGTGGAGCGGAAGGAAAGGAGCGGCATGCCCGACACCGACGACGACCAGTCCGTCGAGCTCGACCCCGTACAGCGGGAGCAGGGCGACGACGACACTGAGGCCGCCCGTGAGCGGCGTGCCGCACAGGCGCGAACCGAGGCCGACCGGCAGGTCGTCGCTGATCTGACGCTCGACGAGGACGTGGAGCGCCGGGTCGAGGAGGAGCAGGCCCTCGTCGAGGAAGAGGACGAGGCGGCACGCGCCGAACGTCTTGAGCTCGCCACCAAGGAGCAGCAGGAGCTGGACGAGCATCGCGACCGCGAGCAGCTCCTCGATGCCACTGCGGAGACCACGAGGGCGTTCGAGCTCGCGTACGTCGACGAGGCGGCCCGCGACCGGTACCGTGCCCTCGCCACGACGGAGACGCAGCGGTCCGTCGGCGACCTGGCCCGCGGCAGGCACGAGCTCGACGAGGCGGCGGCATACCCCGACGAGCCCGGTTCGGTCGGACTGGCCGCGAAGGGCCGGCGCGACGAACGCGCGAGCGGCATCGAGGCGCGTCGCGCGGAGTCCGACGACCGCATCGCCGACAGGTACGACGACTCCGCTCAGGAACACCGCCGCGAGGCTCGGCAGGCGCAGCCGGACGCCGTCGAGGCCGTCCGTACCCCGCCCGGAGGAACGCCGGAGGCACAACTCCCTCAGGCCCGCCGCCACGTCCGCGGACCCAAGAGCAGACCGCGAAACCTTCAGCGCCGCAAGCCGCAGCAGCAGAACGACGGGATCGACCTCGACCTGTAGAGCCCTAGGGCTGGAGATTCTGGGTCTGGATGATCAGCAGGTTCGCCGCGACCACGACGACGAACACGACGGCGAGCAGCGGGTGTCCCAGGCTCCACAGGGCGGCACCCGCGAGGCCGAACACCAGCACCTTCACGATCCACCGCACCACCGGCGTACCGCGGGTGGCGGTCGGTGCTGCGAACAGTCCCCAGAGCACCGCGGTCACCAGCGGTAGCCCGATCGCGAGCAGCCATCGGGCGAGCGCCGCACCACCGGTCTCCCAACCCCACCAGGCAAAGATGCCTAGGGCAACCAGTTCGACGAGGAACGCCAGCAGCAGGTTGCCCCACTTCCAGAGATTGAACACAGTCACGTGTCAGATGCCGCGGATGTTCGGCTGGCGCTGGTCGAAGAACAGGCCGGCCGGCGGCTCCTGCACGGGCAGCGGCGGGATCGGGTAGTCGGTGTGGACGTTGTTCCGGCAGGCCGCGAACGGGCCGTCCGGGTCGAGCAGCGCCATCATGTGCGGGTCCGCGTGGTCACGCCACCAGACCGACATCCCGGTCGCCGGGTCGAGTCGCAGGTGCTCCCACGCGCGCCAGATCGAGTCGAGCCGGCTGAGCGCCTCCGCGTGCCGGTACCACTCGGGGCACCAGACGAACTGCTGCCCGAGCCGCCGGGTGTAGAGGTAGATCAGCCGGTCTTCGACGAACGCCGCGACGTGTGGATAGAAGAGCTCCTGTTCACCATCCACCTCGGTTGTCCCCTTCGTTCTGCTCCCAGACCGGCCGGTCCGGGCCGCGCTGCGGCGGGGGCGCCTGTCCGCCGGTGCCTGCGGCCACCCACGGGTTGTTGCTCACCGGAACGTTCGCCGCCGCTCCCGGATCGTACTTCGCCAGCGAGGCCTTCACCGCACCGGCGTCGGGCCGGGTGAACCAGGGGACGGTCTTCACCAGCGTCGCCGGGATACCCGACGGGAACACGACCGCGCGACCGGGCGGCATCGAGGCGAGGTCGGAGACCTCCATGATGTTGTGCCGCTGGACCTGCGAGCTGGTCCCGCGCTTGCCCTCGTTGTACGACACGGAGTTCGAGTTGATGTCGTAGTCGCCGATCATCTTGCTCAGGTTCTCGAGGAAGGACGCGTCCGCCGCGCCACCGCCGTACACCCGGATGTTGGCCGAGCCCCAGAGCTTCTGCATGCCGTGGTCCCCCCAGCACTCCTGACCCTGCGCCCAGGACTGCAGGATCGTCATCAGCACGATGCCGCGTGAACCGAAGTGCGAGTACAGGTCGGGGAGGTTCTTCCACCGGCACACGTTCGCGGCCTCGTCCAGTACGCCGACCAGCGGGCTGGGCATGCGGCCCATCGGGCAACCGCGGGCGAACTGCTCCGCCGCCTCGACGACGGCCACCGTCAGCGCGGTGACCAGCGGGCCCGCCGTACCGGCGCCTTCCTTGGAGAGGCTGTAGAGCGTGCCGCCCTTGCGGACGAACTCGTGCGGGTTGAACTGCGGGCGGTTGTCGTTCGGCCCGCTCGGGACGACCCAGCGGGTGACCTTGCGGTTGACCAGGAACTGCGCGCTCTGCTGCGCCGTGCCGTAGACACCGGCGCGCTGCTTGTCCGGCGCGTTGATGACACCGGACAGCGCGTCGGCGGACAGCTGCAGGCCCGGGGTGTTGCGCAGGATCCGCTCGGGCTCGTCGTTCCGCTGGTCGGCGAGCCAGCTGTAGACCTGCGTGATCGGGCGCTTGGCCACCGCGGCAGCCAGAAGCAGACCGGCCAGCAGGTCGGTGCCGGCGGCGTCGAAGAACGCGTCGGTCTGGGCGCCGACCTGCCGCTGCGACGCGACGAAGTGCTCGGCCAGCTCACGGGCCTTGGTCTCGTCGGTGATGTAGCTCAGCGGGTTCCACCACCAGGTGTTCGGCTCCTCGCAGACCTCCTGCGGGTCGAACACCCAGACGGGGCCCTTCTCCGAACGCGGCCCGCGGGTCGCGTCGACGATGTCCCGCTTGTTGGAGGTGGCGATGACACACCCCGGCGCGTCCAGGATCGCCGGCACCGCGCGCGACGTGGTCTTACCGGTGCGGGGACCCCAGATGTCGACGTGCATGTCTTCCCAGTTGCCGAAGACCTCGAGGTTGTCCCGGACGGTGCGGCCGATCAGGATGCCCGGACCGGCGTGCCCGGCGCCGAGCTGGTTCGCCTTCTCCTGCGCGCCTTCGCGGGTGAGCTTGTAGATCTCGGACCGCTTCGACATCAGCTGCGCCTGCCGGTCGACCCGGCCGACCGACTTCTGCCGGCTCCGGAAGTACCAGAAGCCGGTGCCGACCAGACCGAACAGCACGACCAGTTCGATGATCAGTACGCCGGTGGCCGCGCCGGACCAGTCCCGGTGCCCCTTCATCAGATCGACGATCGCGTCGAACGGGTTGCCTACCGGCGGCGAGCCGTTGATCGCCGCCGCGACCTTCATCGCGCCCCAGAGCGAGAACACGACCAGGGCGAACAGACCGACAGCGGTGAAGATCAGGATCGACTCGGGCGACAGCCCGCCCGGTCCGGTGCTTTTCCTGCCCTGGGCCATTACTCGTCAACTCCCGTTCGGGCGACCACTCGGGTGGTGGGGTCGGGCGGCGGCAGCATGGCCGGATCGTCCAGGTTGTACTCGCCGACGACCGCCTCGCTGCCGTCCGGTGCGACCTCCACCTTCAGCGGCTTGCCGTCTTCGCCGGTTTTCCACAGCTTGTTGGTGTCGTTGATCTCGCGCTCGACCGAGGTCAGGCCGACGTGCACCGGGATCCCCGGGCGGCCACCGACCTTGACCAGGAAGTTGCCTCGACCAGGGGGCGCGGCCTCCTGACCGGTGGCCGGGTCCCAGGCGGGCGGGTCCTGCCAGCCGATGAGCATGTTCTGCTCTTCCTGCGACATCGGCACGACCTCGGTCAGGTTGTCCATCTCGGCCCGCGGCAGACCACCGCAGATGACCATGCCGGAACGCTCGACGAAGCCCTTCGCCTTCATCCGGTCCTCGGGCAGCTCCAGCGCCAGCAGGTCGGACATGGTGTGCGAGATCATCGCCATCCCGACACCACGCTGCCGGTTCAGACGGGTCAGCGCGTCGACCCGGTCGACCAGGCCGCGCCCGGCCCGCAGTACTCGCCAGAGCTCGTCGAGGATGACGAAGTAGTGCCGCCGCGGCTCGAGGCCGGCATCAGCAAGCGCCTGCGAGACCGCGACCGCGCCGAACCCGTACGACCAGCAGGCCAGCAGTACGGCGGCCTGCAGGCTGGTCTCGGAGTCGTCGATGTTGGACACGTCGAACACGACGGGCCGGTCGAGCTGCATCGGGTTGTCGGTCTGCTCGGAGAAGATCTCACCGAGCCGGCCGCCGCCGACCAGACCGATCAGCGATGCCTCGAGGCCTTCGGTGATCTGCCGGTACCGGTCCAGGCTGCCGCGGTCCAGGGCGACGTTGCGGACCCGGTCCGGGGCGTCCTGCACGACCTGGAGCAGGTCGCGAAGCACCGGCGTGCCTTGGAAGCGCTCGTCGAGAACCTTGAGCGCCTCGTCGAGGATCGTCTCCTCGCGGTCGTTCGGCGGCTGCGATCGCATGATCGAGATCAGCGCCGAGACCATCGTCTGCCGGCGGCCGTGCGCGTCGGCCTGGATCGCCTCGCGGGCCTTGCCGGTCAGGCGGAGCGCGGCCTCGCGGGACTCGCCCGGGTCGAGGACGTTCAGGTGCCCTCGGCCACGACCGAGCTGGATGACCTGGCCGCCAAGGGCCTCGATCAGGTCTTTGTAGTCGGGCTTGAGGTCGCCAAGCACGAGCGGCATCACGCCGTACCCGGCCAGGCCCAGCGCCATCCGCCGGGTGATCGTCGACTTGCCCAGACCCGGCTTGCCGAGCACGAACATCGACGGGTTCGAGATCAGCTTGGCCCGCATGAACCAGCTGATCGGGTCGCAGCACATGGTCGCGCCGGACAGGATGTTCCGCCCGATCGGCACCCCGACCATCGGGCTGCCGGTGCCGGCCGCGAACGGCCACATACCGCAGACCTGCACCGTCGTCCCGCGCCACTCCGGTGCTGCCTGCAGGTACGTCGAATAGCCGCCGCCCGGTCCGGGCCAGCCCCGCGGCATCGGCCGCTTGCCCCGCTTGGTCGGCTCGACCGGCTTCTTCTGCTTCTGGCTCACTGTGACTCCCCAGAGGTCACCGTGCTGCTTTGCTCGATCATAGAGACTCCCGCAGGCCGGCCGGCACGGCCAAGTGGTTCTGCAGGACGACGCCCAGCGGCAGCGCGGACACGAAGGCGGAGTCCTGCGAGCCGTACGCCGGGCGGAGCAGGACGCGCGCCGTCGCGCCCAGATTGTCCATCGCGGCGATCATGTCCGGGATCTGCTCGACCGTCATCACCGTGCCGGTGACGACCATGCCGAAGTTGACCAGACCCGCACCGCGCGCTTCCTCCTGCGCGGACCGCTCGGCAGCCCGCGCCTCGGCCAGGCTGCGTGCCGACGGCCGGCTCGACGTACTGGCACGGAACGACGCGTTGCGCTTGTCGGCCTCGACCATCCGGGCCGACGTACCAGCGTCCAGCGGACGGTAGAGCAGGGTGACGCGCTTGCGGTCGATGTCGACATGCGGCGCGACCAGCTGCGACAGCACCGACGAGAACACCTCACCACGTGGCGCCTGCGACATCTGCCACGTCACCGACCAGGCCGAGTCGTGCCGGTACTTGTCCCAGAACGCCTGCGCACCGGACGGGCCGACGTCGGTCCACTGGAGCTCGGGCGGCATGCCCTGACTGCGAGCCTCATCGATCAGGACGGCGGACGCCGGGTCGTAGGCGATCCGGATCGCCTCGCACAGCTCCTGCGCGTTGACCGGACGGGCCGCACCCGCGCCGGTCGCGTTCAGGCTCTGGGTCAGCGCGGGCAGCCGGGCCGCGAGCTCGCGACCCATGTCGTCTTCCTTGCGGCGCTTGCCGCTGCGGTCGGTGCCCTTGAAGGTCAGGGCGACCCGGGCGGAGACGAGCGCCGAGCCCTCGGGGTACGTCTGCACGACCTCGGTCAGCATCGCGCGGGCGATGGCCGGCGTACCGTCCATCATGTTGTTGCCGACCTCACGACGTAGCCGGATGCCGGTGTCCGGCGCGCTCTCGACCGTCACCGAGGCAGCGACGATGCCCGGCTCGTGACCGAGCGACGCCAGCCACTGTCCCCAATGCGCTACCCACACATCCACCTGGTCCTCGTCCACCAGCGAGGCGCCGTCCGGCTCCGCGTTGATGACGACCGTGAAATGCCGGGTGCTCGGGTAGTAGAGCAGGGCGAACGGGCGCCCGTACGAGTCCTGGTACTCGCTCAGCTGGGAGGAGGCGGCCAGGCCGGGGAGCTGGAACTTGCCCCACGCGGTACGGCCGAGAGGACCGGATCGGTAGATGTTGTGCTTTGCCATCTTTGCTCGCTGCCATCCAATTCGGGTCGAGATCCGTTGCAGCGTGGACTGCCCATGCTTGTCCTTGGTCATCAGCAGCAGCAGTACGACGCCGACGACCAGCAGCGTGATCATCGCTGCGGGCAGACCGCCGGACATCGTCGCGATGACGACCATCAGCAGGCCACCCATCAGGATGGCCGTGCCGAGCATGCCCAAACCGCCGATACCCGCCGAGGCGGGCTGGCGCCAGTTGCCGTAGGTGCGAGGTGCGCGTCGTACGTTCTCAGCCGCTGCCACTTGGGCCTTCCGGTGTCGGTTGGTCGTCGCCTCCGCCGCTGCCACTCGGGCCAGACGGAGGTGGAGGCTGGTTGCCTCCGCTGCTCTGCTGTCCTCGGCCTCCGCCCCGGTTCGGGTCGCCGGTGCCGCCGCTTCCACTCGGGCCACTGCTCTGGGACGAAGACTGCGCGGCCGCGTCGCCCTGGTCGGTGGTCTCGGCCGCGGCCGCCTTGCCGGCGTCCGAGATGCCCTTGGCAACCGCGACACCCACCACGATCGGAGCAGCCACAGCCGCTACCGGCGCGGCCGCCGCGGCGCCGGCACCTGCACCCGCCGCTCCAGCTCCAGCCCCGGCCCCAGCACCAGCGCCTGCTCCGGCTGCCGCACCTTCGCCACCGGCCGCGGCACCCTCACCGGCGCCCGCTGCGCCCTCACCGGCTCCGCCACTACCGCTCGGTGCCTGCTGCTGTGCTCTGCCGACGTTCTGGGCGCCGGTCGGGCCGTCGCCTCCGCCCCCGCCGCCGTCGTCGGCGCCTTGGCTGGTCTGCTTGTTCGCCAGGTCGCCGAGCTTGTCCATGCCGGGCATCATCCTGGCCGCGAGCATGCCCGCGCCGGCCGCGCCCGCGGTCGCCGAGACCATCGGCACGATGAACCGCATCAGGGCCGGCAGCGCGAACAGCGCGAGCACCAGCATCGTCAGGCCGGTGATCACGTTCATCACCAGGCTGCCGACGTCGGCCGCGTTGGTGCCGTCGAAGTGCAGCGGGGCGCCGTTGTTCGAGACCAGGCGGATCGCTGTCGCGTAGACGATCGCCGCCACCGGTTTGTAGAGGATGAAGGCGAGCAACCACGCGATTATTCGTTTGAACCAATTTCGGCCCATCTCGGTATTCGTCGCGGCGGCCGAGATCGGCAGTACGCCGAGCAGCAGGATCAGCATCGCGCTGCGGACGACCATCAGCACGATCTGGATCACGCCGGCGATCACGCACAGGATGCCGACCGCGATCATGATGCCGATCAGCAGCGGTGAACCGGCGAGTGCCGCGACCGCGGCGAAGCCCAGCACCACGGACATGCTCGCACCGAACGCCTTCGCGTCGCCGGAGCCCATCTTGTCGCAGTTCCTGATCCAGAGGTCTCCGCTCGAACTCAGCGAGGAGCTGACGATGCACTTGGAGAACGTGTCGCCGGCGGTGATCAGCGCCTGCGCGACGGCGATCGAGAAGGCCGAGGCAACACTAAGGGTGATCAGCGAGCGGAGCAGATCGCGAGCCGTCTCACCGCGCTGCGTCCAGGCCATCTGGATTGCGCCGACGATCAGCCCGATCGCCGCGATGAACAGCGCGATGAACTGCGTGTGCGACCAGACCCAGCTGACCGTGTCGTTGGCCGGCTGGCCCGGAGAGCCCTCGACCGACGGTGTCGGCACGTAGATCCAGAACGTCGCGATCGTGGACATCAAGGTCCCGACCGCACCGGAGATTGCGTCGAGGATGGGCTGGAACACGAACTTCATCACCGCTTCCATAGCGGGGGCAAGGACCGCCGAGACGGCTTCTTTCAGCAGATCCGTGGCCCAGTTGAGCGGAATCATGTCAAGACGTCCTCGGGGAGACGAATCGAAGAATGGCGGGGAGCGCGACGATCGCCAGGACCATCATCGTGGCGCCCGTGACGATCTTCAGGGTCTGCGGCGTCCCGGCCGGCGCACCGTCCACGGTCGGCACCGACATCAGGTAGATCGCGGTCGCGTAGATCAGTGCCGCGACCGGTTTATAGATGATGAATCCGGCCAGCCAGCTGAGCGACCGCTTGAACCACATCATCCCCATATCGGTGTTGGTCGCGGCCGCGGTCAGCGGGAGCACGCCGACCAGCAGCACGAGCATGCCGTAGCGGATGATCATCAGCGCGAGCTGGATGATGGAGGAGATCACCATCAGGATGCCGACGAAGATCACGAGCAACCAGCCGAACTGCTCGGCGGGACTCTTCAGCGGATTCACCAGCGCTTCCGTGAGCGCATCGGTGAAGCAGGCGTCCTTGGTATTCGCCGGATTGGCCGTGTCCAGAACCGGGACGGCGACACAGTGATTCTTGGCGCTCAGCGCCTCGTGGACGATCCAGGTGGAGAACCCGTCCGCTGCCGCGATCAGCGTCCCGGCGAAGGCCGTCGCGGAGGCCGTCACTACGACCAGGGTGATCAGCGACCGGAGGATCTCCTTGGCCGGCTCACCGCGGTGCGAGATCGCCATCTGGACCGCGCCGACGATGACCGCGAGCGAGGCGATGAACACCATGATGAAGTTCGTGTGCTGCTGCACCCAGATGGCCGGGGTGTTCTGCGCGATGTCCGGGGTCTGGATGTTGATCCAGAGCAGGGCGACGGCCTTCATCACCGCCTCGACGGCATTCACGACGACGGTGGCGATGGCCTGGAAGATGAAGTCGAAGAACTTGCCGAAGGCCCATTGGATCGCGGTCTGCAGGCCGTCCCGGATGCAGTCGTCCCAGTCCCACGGCCACTTGGAACATCCAAGGGCGATCATGACGCACCACTGAACCTAACGTAGCCGTTGAGACTGGACAGGATGTCCGGCTCGACCGAGCCGTTGAAGGTGCCGTCGTCCTGCAGCACGGCGTACCAGTCGCCGTGCGACCACTGCATGGTGATCTGCAGTGCGCCGTACGCCTTGTTGTTGAGGTTCGCAACGACCTGGATGATCGTCGTGGTGGCGTTCGGCGGGTAGTAGAGCACCTTGAAGCCGGAGAACTGCACGTCGCCGGCCTCGGTCGGCGGGGTCTGGATCTCGGACCTGGCCGCGGCGATGGCAGCGTCCCGGCCCGGACCGGGCAGCACCCGCGTCTTCAACGCGGCGAGACTGACCTCAGGGTTCTGCACCTGGCCCAGGAGAACCATCGCCGCGAACACCGCGCCGGTCGGCGAGTGCGCGAAGCAGGAGCGCACGCCGTTCGCGGAGGTGGACGCAGGCCCGGCCGCAGCCTGGATCGGGACCAGCATCTCGCCCTCGAACTGCCACGTGACCGCAGCCGGCGCGGCTAGCCGCGGGATCGCCTGATCCGGGTTGCTGTCGTGGCACCCACCGGTGTGACTGTTCGGTGGTGGCGGAGCCGTCCTGGTAGCGGTCGGCTGCTCGGTCGGCTGCCCGGTCGGCGTGGCAGGCGGCCCGCTCGACTCCGTGGGCTGTTCAGTGGGGGCGATGGTGCTCGGCGACTGGCTGGGATTGGCTGCCGGAGTGTCCGAGCCGTTACTGGCAACCGCCCAGACCAGCAGGCAGATGAGCACGGCTCCGATGACGATCGCCGACGCGACGAAGCCACGCTCCTCGAGGAAGCTGCGCTTTTCGCCGTCAGAATCGCCATCGGAATCCGGATCCCTGCTGAACAGTCCCACCTGCGATCAGCCTCCGAGCAGGTCGCCGCTGACCACGATCACTTCAGGGCGTCGACGAGTGCCGTCGCCGCACCGATCACGATGCAGGCCGCCAGGACCCAACCGAGGCGGGCGGCGTGCTCGCCACCTTCACCGCGGCGCTGGCCGACAGCCATCATGCCGCCGGCGATCAGGATGCCGAGCGTGCAGACCGAGTACGCGATCCACTTGACCCAGCCGAGCACCTTGTCCAGGCCGGGCTGGACGCCGGGAGGCGCGTCGAGCGGGAGCGTCATGGTGTTGAGCTCCATGACCACGTGGTGTACCAACATCATGGTTGTGAATACCTTTCAGTACGGGGCGGGGTAGTCCGCTGGGTTTGACGCGCGAAGAGCGTAGATGGATTCAAGGACTTCGAAGACCTCGTCCGGGGTGTTGTCAGGCGTGGGAGCCTCCCCTCTGCGCCACTCCTCGATCCAGGGGATGTCCCAGACCCTCGGAACACCTCCGCCGACGATGTCGGCGAAGTCGTCGAGCACGCGGGGCAGCCGGCCCGGTGCGTCCGCGATCAGCACCAGGCCGAGCACAGCCACTCCCTGGACGACACCCGAGGCCCACTCGATCGCGGCTCGTTGCGCGGCACGCAGACCGGACCCGTGGGTGCGCGCGACCAGGATCACCGGGGTCGGCACCGGCGGCGGCGGGATCGGCCAACGGTGGTTGGCCGCCCGGGTCCCCGGCAGGAGCAGAGACATCGTGGACTCGCCGGCGCCACCGTGCACACCGACCCACCACAACGTGTCTGCCACCGGGATCGCGAACTTGGGCAGGCGCTGATCCTCCGCGGGCGCCGGCACCCCGTGCTGCGGGGCGGACGGCCCCCGAGGGGTGAGGTCCGGCTGGGTGGGGCGCGGTGACGGCGGTTGCGGACCCGGAGACTGATCTCGTGTCCACGGGTTCTGCGTCATGGCCCCTCCTCTCGCGGTGCGTCACAGGCTGTCGCCCACAGTATTCTCTCGCTTTCCGGGTGTACTTTCGTGACCCATCCACAGGCGAGGATGTTTCTACCCCCTTGTCGGGGTCAGTCGAGCCGCCGGGCTCGTGTGGTTTCTGCCTGCCCGGAATCCCTGGCATGCCTCGTGCGGGGGACATGCTAGAACGAGGACGTCGGAGTCGGATGAGCGAGGGAGATCTGTGGCGGGAATGAGAGGACATCGTGGCTGAGAAGATCCCCTCCTGGCCGAAGGTCACGATTCGGCTGTACGACGACCACAACGCCGAGGTGAAGATCGCCGGCCGGAGCCACCCGGTCAATCACCACGATCCGCGACAGGCCGCGATCCAGCTCGTCAGCGAGCGGGCCGCCCAGCTGGGCCGCGCGGTGAAGGCAACCGCGGTCGAGTCCGACGGCGCCTCCTGGCCGCTCATCATCCACCCGGACGGACAGGTCGAGGCGATCGAGGCCGACTCCGGCCGGGGCCGCAACGGCGGCCAGAAGCCGATCTGGCCGATCGTCGTCGCGATGGTCGTGGGCTGCGTCCTGGTCATCGGCACGATCGTGTTCGTCGCCGTGATCAAGCCCAACCTGCACAAGAAGCCGACCGTCACCGCGTCCCCGCTGCTGCCGTCCCTCCCGGCGCCCCAGGTCAGCCCGGACGAGTTCCCGCCGGGGAACGTGCCGCCGGGTTTCACGGCCCACGCCGGCTGGACGGTCAACATCGCCGAGAACACCTCGCCCGCGGTCAAGCCGGACGGCACCGAGGTCGCCATCCTGACCGCCGACGGGAAGGTCGCGGTTTTCGATGCCAATGGCAAGGTGTTGTGGCAGGACGAGGTACCGAACGACGCCGAGAGCCCGGTCTACACGACCATCGACGGCAAGCTGGTCCTGGCGGTCGCCACGCAGGACACCTTGATCTACTGGGCCGGCGGCGGCGCGGAGCCGAAGAAGGTCGGGCTCCCCGACGGGGCGAAGGTGCAGTTCTTCGGCAAGTCCCCGCTGATCACGCTGAGCGGGACCGGCGGCGCGATGGTGATGTCCGGCGGCGAGCTCAAGGCCGTGCCGAACCAGCCGCGGCTGTCGACGATCCTGCTGGCCGAAGGCGATCGCGCGCTGATGTCGCAGTACCGTGGCCCGCTGTTCTGGAGTGCGCCGGACAAGCCGCTGCAGAAGATCACGCCGCAGAAGCCTGGCGGCGCGATCTCCGACAAGCCCCAGCAGGTGCTCGCCGCGAGTCCGGACTACGCACTGGCGGTCTGGCAGACCAAGGATCCCGAGAAGGTGATCCCCACTGTGCACTCGACCGCGAGCGGCAAGGTCGTCGCGGTCTGCCAGCCGGCGTCGGCAACAGATGTCCAGTCCTGGGACTGGGTGCCCGACCCGAACCGCCGGATGGCCGCCTGGGGTGAATGCCTGATCAACCTGGCCACCCCCGGGACCGTGCGGATCCAGGACTTCCATCCACTGTCGATCACCAGCCCGTTCATCTACGGCACGATCGGCAGCAAGATGTACGCCGTCACGCCGGGCAAGCCACAGCACCTGCTCGACCCGGCTCCGGTCCGCCCGTGGGGAATCGCCGGCAACCACGCGATCATCGTCTACGCCTCAGTCCTCTACGCACTGAACCCGGCCCCCCGATGAACGAACCACTGCGCCGGGCGGTGCTGACGCTGGCGGCGGTCGGTGTGCTGCTGCTGCCGTCCGCCCAGGCGCTTGCCGATGACAACGAACCGGTACCTACCGAGTGGCCGACGGTCGCCCTGCCCGACGACAACGACGGCGAGGCCGCGCAGCCCGCGCCGGTCGAGTGGCCGGCGGTGACGAAGTCGGACGACACCAGCGACAGCTCGTCCGAACCCGCTCCAGTCGAATGGCCGACCGTCCAGGAACAACCCGGCGGCTGAACAACCCCTCGGCAAGCCCGTCGAGCTGGTCGAGCCGATCGAGCCCGTCGAGCGGTCCAGCCGGTCGAGCCCGTCGGGCAGGTTGAGCCGGTTGAGCCCGTCGAGCTGGTCGAGCCGGTTGAGCCGGTCGAGCCGGTGGAGGACAAGACCCTGGGAAGGCGAAAGGCCCGCGTTCCCTTTCGGGGGGCGCGGGCCTTCGGGTGTTGATGGGGTCAGCTGGCGGCTACCTCGAGGCGGACCGTGGCGGCCACCTCTGGGTGCAGCTGGACCGCGACCTGGTGCTTGCCGGTCGTCTTGATCGGCGACGCGATCGCGATCGCGCGCTTCTCGACCAGCGGGCCGCCCGCGGACTTGATCGCCGTGGCGATGTCGGCCGGGGTGACCGAGCCGAACAGGCGGCCGGTGTCGCCGGCCTTGACGGCCAGGGTCACGTTGAGCTGCTCGAGCTGGTTCTTGACCTCGCTCGCGTGCTCCTTGCCCTGGATCGCCCGGGCGTCACGCGCCCGCTTGATCGTCTGGATCTGCTTCTCGGCGCCGCGGGTCCAGCCGATGGCCAGGCCGCGCGGGACCAGGTAGTTACGGCCGTAGCCGTCCTTCACCTCGACGATGTCGCCGGGAGCCCCGAGGCCCTCGACCTCCTGAGACAGGATGAGCTTCATGGTCCGCGCCTCCCTCAGCGAGCGGTGCTCGTGTACGGCAGCAGGGCCACCTCACGAGCGTTCTTGATAGCGGTCGCGACATCGCGCTGGTGCTGCACGCAGTTCCCGGTCACCCGGCGGGCGCGGATCTTGCCGCGGTCCGAGATGAACTTGCGCAGCAGCGCGGTGTCCTTGTAATCGACGTACGTCGCCTTGTCCTTGCAGAAGCCGCAGACCTTCTTCTTCGGCTTCCGAATGATCTTGGCCATTGTGGTGCTCTCTTCCTATTTCCAGAGCCCGGCGAGTGCCGGAATGGTCCCTAACGGGTTTGCGGGCCGATCAGAACGGAGGCTCCTCCATCGAGCCGCCGCCCTGGCTGGCCCAGGGGTCGTTCTGCGGGGCGGACTGGCCGCCACCACCTTGCGGGGTTGCCCAGGGGTCGTTCTGCTGGCCGCCCTGACCGCCGCCGTAGCCGCCGCCCTGGTTGCCACCTCCCTGGTTGCCGCCGCCACCGAACTGCTGGCCGCCACCACCGCCACCACCGAAACCGCCACCGTCGGAACGCGAGGTCTTGGAGATCTTCAGCGTCGCGTAGCGCATGCTCGCGCCGATCTCCTCCACGTCACACTCGAAGACGGTGCGCTTGTTCCCGTCGCGGTCGTCGTAGCTGCGCGCCTTGAGGCGGCCGGTGACGACGACCCGGGAACCGCGGGTCAGGGACTCGGCAACATTCTCGGCAACCTGACGCCACACCGCGCACGAGATGAAGAGGGTTTCCCCGTCCTTCCACTCGTTCGATTGCCGGTCCAGCGTCCGCGGAGTGCACGCGACGGTGAAATTCGCCACCGCGGCGCCCGAGGGCGTGAAACGCAGTTCCGGATCACCCGTCAGATTTCCGATCAGGGTGATAGGTGGTTCGCCTGCCATTGCCGTTCCTCCTGCTATCGGGTGTGGCTGTGTCTACAGCTATTGGTACCGGCCGGTGCCGACAGTACCGATGGCTGCTGACGACCCCAGGTTCAGTGCTGGTCCGGCCGGATGACCTTGGTGCGCAGGATCGACTCGTTCAGCGTGAGCTGACGGTCGAGCTCCTTCACCACCGCCGGCTCGGCGGTCAGGTCGACGACGGCATAGATGCCTTCGGACTTCTTCTTCACGTCATAGGCAAGCTTGCGACGACCCCAGATGTCGAGCTTCTCGACCGTGCCACCTTCCTTGCGGACGATGTTCAGGTACTGGTCGATGGACGGCTCCACGGTGCGCTCATCGAGCTCCGGGTCGAGGATCACCATGACTTCATAACGACGCATGCGCGAACTCCACCTCCTTCGGACTTGGCGGCCACGGTCTCTCCGTGGCAGGAGGGCGATGCGATTGTGCTCCACGCCGACAATTGCCGTCGACGCCAAGCAACGAGCCCGGTCGAGGACCGGGCCACATCCAAGAGAATACCAGCGTCCGGACGGCGCCTTGACCATATCCACAGGTCTGTTGTGATGACTCTGTGTCACGGGGATACGACGATCCGCTCACCGCGACGGAGCACCAGTAGGAGCAACGGTACGGCGAGAATCACCGAGATCACCGCAAGCACGGGGAAGCCGCCGAGCGTGAACAGCCACGGCGAGGTGGCAGTGGCGAGCGCGGAGACCGTCCAGATCGACGATTCCACGCGGCTCTCGAGCTCGGCTGATCCCAGCTGGGCGCTGCCGCCGAGGTAACAGAGGTTCCACGCGTAGCCCAGCAAGAACAGTGCCGGAGTGAAGACCAGTCCGGTCCGCGTGACCAGTACTGCGGCCGCCAGCAACCCGGCTAGCCCTGCCAGCGTGACTACGCGAGGCCCGAAGCGGTCGATGCACCAGCCTGTCAGTGGGGAAAGCGCGAACATCCCCAGGGTGTGGACAGACAACATGACGCCCAGCAGACCGAGTCCGTCGTGGTGCAGGTGCGTGTGGACGGGGACTGCTGTCATCACCGACACCATCACCAACTGCCCCACGACCATGACGCCGGCTGCCAGTAGTACTGAGCGACCGCCCGACACTCGACGGACCTGCCTCACTTCGGTCGCCTTCGTACGCCGGATGTAGGTCGAAGCGACCAGTGCGGAGAAGACGGCAACCAGGGCGAGGAGAAACGGGCCTGCGATCGCCGGGAGACCGAAGCCGGACGCAAAGGACTGAGACGGTGCCATAAGGAACGGTCCGCCTGCAGCGCCGAACGTGCTGGCCCAGATGACCGTGCTCATGGCCCGGGAACGCCGGGAAGGGGGTGCGGCGTCGGCGGCGGCGTACCGGGACAGGAGGCTTGCGGCGTTGCCTACGCCGAGCAGGAACATGCCGACGAAGAGGAGCGTGATCGGTCCGCCCACGGCTGCCAGGACTGTCGACGCTCCCCCGGCGACGCCCACGCCGTACCCGGTCCGGAGGGCTTGGGCGCGTCCGAGGCGAGCTGTCCAGCGGCCGACTGCCATCGCTCCGGCAGCCGTGCCGAGGACACCTGCGGTGTTGGGGAGGCCGGCCAGTGCCGGACCGAGGTCGTCGGCGATCAGGATCGCGCTGACCGCACTGGCAGCGACCATCGCGGCGTTCATCAGGGCGGCGGCGACAACGACTGGGATCAGCATGCCTACCACGCTAGAAAGGCGGACCGCCGCGCTGAATGCTCGAAGGAAGGCGTCTGCCCTTGTGGACGAGCGATATCGAAGGTGTTCTGGGGACATGACCTTTCAGGAGCGCGAACTCGACTCCACCGACTGGCAGATCCTGGCCGCCCTGCAGTCCGACGGCCGGCTGTCGTTCAACCAGCTCGGCAAGCGGGTCAATCTCTCCCCGCCGGCCGTTGCCGACCGGGTACGCCGCCTGGAAGAGGCCGGCGTGATCAAGGGCTACCGCGCCGAGGTCGACCCGGCCCGCGCCGGTCAGCCGCTCTCGGCGTTCGTCCAGATGCGCTGCACGACCGGCCGATGCCTACTGAAGACCACCCGCGCCGAGGACTTCCCGGAAGTACTGGAGATCCACAAGCTCAGCGGCAACTCCTGCTCCATGCTGCGAGTGCGAGTGAGGTCGATGCGGCACCTGGAAGGGCTGTTCGAGCGACTCGGCGAACACGGTGAGATGAACACCCACATCGTGCTGTCCACCGAGTTCGAGGGTCGCCCGGTCCAGCCGCCGAGCGACGACGAGCGGACGGTGACCCGGTCGGCGGGATGGGGTTCCTGAACTGTCCGTGGGGAGTCCTAGGGTGGGGTCATGACTGTGAAGCTCGGTGCGCATGTGGACCAGGAAGACCCGCTGGCGGAGGCGGCCGACCGGGGCGCCGACCTGGTGCAGTTCTTTCTGGGGAACCCGCAGGACTACAAGGCGCCCAAGCTTGCGTACGCCGATGGCGAGGAGGCGCTCAAGACCCGCGCCGCCGCGGCCGGCGTGGATCTCTACGTGCACGCGCCGTACCGGTTGAACGTCGCAAACACGAACAACCGGATCCGGATCCCGAGCCGGAAGCTGTTGCAGCAGACGCTGGACAAGGCGGCCGAGATCGACGTCAAGGGCGTGATCGTGCACGGCGGCCACGTCGGCGACGAGGACGACCCCGAGGCCGGGTTCGACAACTGGCGCAAGTGCATCGAGCGGGCCGAGCTGCCGGTGCCGTTGCTGATCGAGAACACGGCCGGCGGGGAGAATGCGATGGCCCGGCAGCTGGACCGGATCGCGCGGCTCTGGGAGGCGGTGCAGGCGTCGGGCAACGACCGGCTGGAGAACGTCGGGTTCTGCCTGGACACGTGCCACTTCCACGCGGCCGGTGAGGAACTGCCGACGATCGTCGAGAAGGTGAAGGCGATCACCGGGCGGATCGACCTCGTCCACGCCAACGGGTCACGGGACGAGTTCGGCTCGGGTGCGGACCGGCACAGCAACTTCGAGGAGGGTCATATCGACCCGGCCGACATCGTCGCGGTCGTGCAGGCGGCCGGCGCACCGGTCGTCGTCGAGACCCCGAACGCGAACAACGGGCAGAAGGCCGACCTGGACTATCTGCGGGCACACCTCAAGTAGTCGGCGGCTTCGTCCGGTCCAGGCCGTACATCCAGTAGGTCAGGGCCCACGGGAGGACCAGGGCGAGCGCGGCGGTGTTGCTCGACGGTATGAGAAGCCCGCAGATCACGGCGATCGCCATGACCACGGTGCTCAGCTGGAACAGGTCGAAGGGGCCGAGCAGGCGCGTCCGCAGGGTGAGCTTCCCGCGCGCGCAGGCGACGTACGCGGCGACCAGCGTGACCAGGCAGAGGAAGGCCACCACCGCACCGAGCCACGCCAGCGCGCTGTAGGTCTTGTAGGTCTGGAGTATCCCGGAGAGCAGGAAGACGCCGGTCAGGACGGTCAGCCAGGAGCAGGACCACAGGAAGCGGATGATCGTCCGCTGCTGCTTGGCTTCGGCACTCTCCTCGACCTCGGCCTCACGCCCGGTGCCGGCCTCCGCGTCCGGCCCGGTGTCGGCCGCAGGCTCCGAACCGGTCTCGGCCTCGGCTGCCGGGGCCGGCTCGGTGTCGGGGCCCGGCTTGGACTCGGGCTCGGGGTCGGGGTGCGCCATGCGTGCGACGGTAGCGCAGAATGAGGCTATGCAGGCCTGGCCAGAGCAGTTCCCCGAGCTGTTCGCACCCGGTTACTGGGAGTGGGGCGACCTCGATGTCCGGTTCACCGTCGAGAAACCGCCGGACGAACTGATCAGCAACGTCCACGTCGTCTGCCGGACCACCGGCGGAATCGTTGTCTGCGGCAACGATATTGGCTGGCGTTTCCTGCCCGGCGGCACCCGCGAGCCCGGCGAGACGATCGAGGAACTCGTCCGCCGCGAACTGATCGAGGAGGCCGGCGCCCGGCTGACCGGGCCGCTGACCTGGCTCGGCGCCCACCGCGCCGACCACCGCCGGCCTGAGCCGTACCGTCCGCACCTGCCGCACCCGGTCTCGTACTGGGCGAACTTCGTCGCCGACGTCGTCATCGAGCAGGAGCCGACCAACCCCGACGACGGCGAGCAGGTCACCGAGGTGCTGGTGCTGCCGCCGGACGAGGCGGCCGACTACCTCGACGGCCAACCAGGTGGCGTGATGGGCCCGATCGTCAGGCTGGCTCAGGCAAGACAGCTGGTTTAGCGACCCGCCAGGGCAGCAGTACGGCGCTCAGCGTGCAACTGATTCCCGCAACCCACAGCGCGCCCCGAATGCCGATGAGCGTCGCGAGCAATCCACCCAGCGCGATGAACGCGGGCTGCACGCACCGCGAGCTGATCGACCACGCCCCTACCACGCGCGACATGTATCCGTCCTCGGTCTGCTCCATCCGGTACGTCGCGAAGGACGGATTGAACGCCCCCGCGCCGACGAGCAGGCCGATCTCCGCCACCGTGAGCAGCACGAACCCGCCCATCCCGTGCGGCGCCAACGGGAACAGTAGAAGCCAGGGCGCCCGCAGTACGCCGAACACCAGCAGCATCCAGTGCAGTCCGTACCGCCGGGTGAGTCGCGGCGCCATCCGCGCGCCGATCACGCCGCCGATGCAGGAGATGCCGAGGAACACGCCGTAGCTCCACGCCGCCAGCCCGAGATCCCGCAGCATGAAGACGGCCAGCAACGGCGACGTCATCATCACCGGCCCGCCGAAGAGCTGTGAGTTCCAGAACAACGCCCGCAGTCCGCGGTGCCGCAGGATGTACCGCCAGCCCGCGGTGATGTCCGCCTTGCCCTCGCGCTTGACCGGCTCCGGCTCGGGTTGCTGGATCCGGCGGATCCCGATCGCCGACCCGAGGAACGACACCGCATCAACCGCCAGCGTGATGGTCGCGCCGACCAGGCTGACGAGGCCGCCGCCGATCACCGGGCCGATACTCAGCGAAAGCCAGTTCGTCTGCTCGAACCGGCTGTTCGCCTCGGCGCGGCCGGCCGCCGGGACCAGCGCCTTCAGATGCGCACCGCTTGCCGCCTGGAACGCGATCGTCCCGGCCGCCTGCAGCACGCCCGCCACACACAGCTGCGCAAACGTCAGTACGCCGAACGCCGCGGCGACCGGCACCGAGACAAGGGCGACGAACCGCGCGAGGTCCGCCGCGATCATCACCGGCCGCTTCCGCCGCTGCTCGATGAAATCGCCCATCGGCAAGGCGATCGCGGCGCCGGCCAGGGCTGACAACGCAGCAAGCAGCGAGACCTGGAACGTGCTCGAGTCCAGGACGAGCACCGCGACCAACGGCAACGCGCCGAGCCCGACCGCCGATCCGAACGCGCTGACCGTGAACGCAACCCACAACCGACGGAAGTCCCGACCCAAAGACATCCCGCGATCGTAGAAGTAGGCACCGACAGAATCAGCGGAGGTTGAGGCCACCGTCGAGCATGATCACTTCACCGGTCAGGTAGCTGTTGTGGATAACTGCGGAGATCAGGTCCGCGACGTCGGCCGGCTGAGCGGCGCGGCGCATCGGGCTGGCGGTTTTCCACAGGTTTTGCGCGTCTGTCCACGACTCTGTGAGCGGTGTGTCGACGAGGCCGGGTGCGACCGCGTTGACCCGGACCTCAGGTCCGAGAGCGGCCGCGAGCAACTTCGTCACGTGGTTCAGCGCGGCCTTCGAGGCGGCGTACGCGATCGAGCTGCCCTTCGGACGTACGCCGGCGTGGCTCGTCACGTTGACGATGGATCCGCCGGATTCACGCAGCGCCGGGAGGGCCGCCGTACACAACAACCAGGGCGCGATCAGGTTCACGTCGAGCAGTCGTCGCCAATCGTCCGCGGTCAGGCCGTCGAGGGAGGCGTGCGGGACGGGCCAACTGATGCCGGCGTTGTTCACGAGTACGTCGAGACGTCCGTGCTCGCTCAGCACATCCGGCACCAACGCCTGCGCCGCCGTGTCGTCGGACAGATCGGCCTGGTGGTACGAACCGCCCAGCTCGGCAGCGAGCGCCTTACCGGCCTCGTAGCTGGAGCGCGAGTGCACCGCGACGGTCATCCCGTCCGCAGCCAATCGCCGGGCCGTCGCCGCTCCGATGCCGGACGTAGACCCGGTGACCAGCGCGACCTTGCGCGTCACACGCCGTACCGCATGCCGTCGATGAGCAGATTGAGGAGGCGGTCGGCCTGCTCGCGACGGTCGGAGGCTGCCAGTCCGACTCCGGTGAGGCTGATCAGTACGTCGTCGGCGGTGATATCGGAGCGCAGATCACCGGCGGCTGCACCAGCCTCGAGAATCGGCGTGATCGCGCCGACGAGCAGGTCGCGGCTGTGCGCGTACGGGTCCGCTCCGGAGGCAATTACCGCCCGCAGTGCGTCGGCCATCCCCAGCTTGCGGGCCATGTAGTCGATGAAGCGATCCATCCATGCCCGCAGCGCCTCGGCCGGCGGGAGCTTCGCGAGCAGCTCCGCCGCGGCATCGCAGACCGCCGCGAGCTCACTGCGGTATGCCGCCTCGATCAACGCCTCCCGCGTCGGGAAGTGCCGGTACAGGGTGCCGATGCCGACGCCGGCGTCCTTCGCGATGCCCTCGAGCGTCGCCTCCAGCCCGCACTTCGAGAACGAACGCGCAGCGGCGTCGAGGATCTGACCGCGATTGCGCTGGGCGTCCGCGCGCAGCGGACGCTCTCCGGTAGCACTCATGTCCCCTCCCCTCGGGCGTCAAACCTAGCGGAACTTGATAACCGGAGGTGCCTCCGCTTAACTGGAGTTACCGGAGGCTCCTCCGGTTAAGCCTAGCTCGCAGAACAGGACTGTCACTGATGAGCAGATTCACCACTCCCTTCGGATATGCCTCGACAGCGGCCGAGGTGATCTCCGGCGTCGACCTGAGCGGCCGCCGCGCGGTCGTCACCGGCGGCGCGTCAGGAATCGGCGTCGAAACCGTCCGCGCGCTCGCCGGAGCGGGCGCCGAGGTGACGCTGGCCGTTCGCAACACCGCGGCCGGCGAACGCGTCGCCGCGCAGATCATCGAGAGCACCGGCAACAACCACGTGTTCGTCGCTCCGATCGAGCTCGCCGACCCCGCGTCGGTGCGCGCCTTCGCCGACAGCTGGACCGGTTCGTTGCACATCCTGGTCAACAACGCCGGCGTGATGGCCGAGCCGTTGAACCGCACGCCGCAGGGCTGGGAGCACCAGTTCGCCACCAACCACCTCGGCCACTTCGGCCTCGCCCTCGGTCTGTACGACGCACTCGCCGCGGCCGGTGACGCCCGCGTCGTCTCGGTCAGCTCGAGCGCGCACCTGCGCTCCGACGTACAGCTGGACGACCTCCACTTCGAGCACCGGCCGTACGAGCCGTGGGCGGCGTACGGGCAGTCGAAGACCGCCAACATCCTGTTCGCGGTCGAGGCAGCCAAGCGCTGGGCCGCCGCCGGCATCGTCACCAACGCGCTGATGCCCGGCGGGATCCGGACAGCGCTCCAGCGACACATCCCCGAGGACACGCTGAGGCAGTGGGACCAGTACCGCTGGAAGACTGTGGAGCAAGGGGCCGCGACGTCAGTACTACTGGCCGCGTCACCGCTCGTGGAAGGCGTGACAGGCAGGTACTTCGAGGACAACAACGAGGCGCTGCCGAACGTCGAGGGCGAGAACACCGGCGTCGCGGCGTACGCGCTGGATCCGGAGTCGGCCACTCGCTTGTGGGACCTGTCCGAGAAGCTGCTCGCCCAGGTTTGATCAGAAACCGGCTCAGCGAGGGCCGCTATGGTTGCAGCACCTGGGCCGGTACTCTGACCCCCCGTGAGTGACTTCAGCATTCGGACCATCTCGGCCGACGAGCATGCCGCGTACATCGCGGCGCAGCCGGCGGCGAGCTTCCTGCAGACCCCTGGCTGGGCGGCGGTGAAGAGTGAGTGGAAGGCGGAGTCACTCGGCTGGTACGACGCGGCGAACCCGGCGGAGCTCGTCGGCGTAGGACTCGTGCTCTACCGGCAGATGCCGAAGGTGAAGCGGTACCTCGCCTATCTGCCGGAAGGCCCGGTGATCAACTGGGACGCGATCGACCTGGGCGTCTACCTGCGTCCGCTGGCCGCGCACCTGCAGGAGCGCGGCGCGTTCGGCATCCGGATGGGTCCGCCGATCGCGACCCGGCGCTGGACCGCGAAGACGATCAAGGACGCCATCGCCGGCGGTCAGCAGCCGAAGCTCGGCGATGTCCGCCCGGACGTGATCGAGCCGTCCGGCGCGATCGTCACCGAGCAGCTGCGCAAGCTGGGCTGGAAGGCGCCGCGGGTCGCGGAGGGTTTCGCGGCCGGCCAACCGCAGTACGTCTTCCAGGTGCCGCTGGCCGGTCGCAGTGAGGACGACCTGCTCAAGGGCATGAACCAGCTGTGGCGGCGCAACATCAAGAAGGCGGACAAGCTCGGCGTCGAGGTGACGCAGGGCGGACCCGAGGACATCAAGGCCTTCCACGGGCTGTACGTCGAGACCGCGCACCGCGACCATTTCACGCCGCGGCCGCTGCCGTACTTCGAGAAGATGTACGCCGCGATGGCGAACCAGCCGTCGGGCTGCTGTGACTTCCGGATCTACAACGCCCATCACGAGGGCGACCTGGTCGCATCGACGATCTGGGTCCGGGTCGGCGGTCATTCCTGGTACTCCTACGGTGCCAGCTCGGCCGCCAAGCGAGACGTGCGCGGATCGAACGCGGTCCAGTGGCGCATGATGGCGGACGCGCTCGCGGCGGGCGCGTCCGTGTACGACCTACGGGGCATCACCGACACCTTGGACCCGAACGACCCGCACGTCGGGTTGATCCAGTTCAAGACCGGGACCGGCGGCGAGGCCGTCGAGTACGTCGGTGAGTGGGATCTGCCGTTGAACAAGGCGCTCTACACCGCATTCGACCTCTACATGAGACGGCGTTGACACCATGCCCCTAGTCCTGCACGTCGATTCCGATCGATGGCGTGATCACCTGCGTTCCACGTGGAACCCCGACATCGTTCCGGTCGCCAAGGGCAACGGCTACGGGTTCGGGAACCACCGGCTGCTGGCCGAGGCCCGCGCACTCGGCGCGCGGACGGTCGCGGTCGGGACGTACTTCGAGGTCCCGTCGGACCCGCGCGAGGACGTCGTCGTACTGTCGCCGTGGCGGCCGTTCCTCGAGGTGCCGCAGAGCAAGAACGTGATCCACACGGTCAGCCGGCTGGCCGATCTCGTCTCGATCCCGGCCGGCAGCCGGGTGCTGATCGAGGTGATGACCTCGATGCGCCGCCACGGCATCGGGGCCCGCGAGCTGCGGCACACCATGCTGCTGAACGCACTCGATCGGATCCGCTTCGAGGGCTGGTCGCTGCACTTCCCGATGGGCGCCGGCGGTACGTCGGCCAACCTGCGCGAGGCTCAGCAGCTGGCGAAGGCGGCTCTCGACGTCCGCAAGAGCACGCTGTGGGTGTCGCATGTGCCGGCGCAGAAGCTGGCCGATATCGGTCCCGACGTGAAGCTCCGGATGGGCACCGGGCTATGGCTCGGCGACCGCGGTGCGCTGACGGTCCGGGCGACGGTTCTCGACGTCCATTCGGTACGTCGGGGTGAGCGCGTCGGTTACCGGCAGCGCCGGGTCAGCGGGGACGGTCACATCCTGATCGTCTCCGGCGGTACGGCGCATGGCGTCGGCCTGGAGGCGCCGACCGCGGCGGCGAGCGTCCGGCAGCGGGCGATCGCGATGGCAAAGGGCAGCCTGGACGCGGCCGGGATGGCGTTGTCGCCGTTCAGCATCGAAGGCAAGCAGCGCTGGTTCGCCGAGCCGCCGCACATGCAGGCCAGCATGCTGTTCCTGCCGTCGTCGGTGGCGCCGCCGGCGGTCGGCGACGAGGTCGATCTCGACGTCCGGTACACGACCACGACGTTCGACAAGGTGTCGATGGACTAGCACTGGACTGGCGCTGGACTGACACAGTTGACTTCAGGTGCACCTGAAGTTGCAGCGTGAGTTCATGAGCTTTCTGGAGCAGATCGAGGAACGGCCGGATGCGGCCGAGCTGCGTGCGGCGTCGTACCGGCTGCTGGGGCTGAAGCGTGGCGCGACCTGTGTCGATGTGGCTTGCGGTGCGGGGCATGCGGTCGCTGAGCTGGCTCGCAAGGGCCTGAAGGTCACCGGGATCGACGCCGATCCGGACGCGATCGAGGCCGCGCGGGAGCGGGTGCCCGGGGCAATGTTTCACGTGGCACATTCCGATGACCTGCCGCTCGCGGACGGGTCGATGGACGGGTACCGCGCGATGCGCCTGTTCCACCTGCTGGTGGACCCCGCTCCGACCATCGCCGAGGCGCATCGCGTACTGCGTCCCGGCGGGCGGATCGTGGTCGGTGGGCAGGACTACGGCTTCGTGATGATCACGAGCTCCGACCAGGACCTCACCGACGTCATCCGCCTCGGCCTCGAGTCGCACACCGTGTCGCCGCGCGCGACCCGAACCCTCCGCGAGGTGCTCCTCGACGCCAAGTTCTCCGACGTCGAGGTCGTCGTACACACCGAGGTCATCACCGACCACCAACAGCTGGCCCCGCAGCTGAGAGCGGCAGCCGCCGCCGCCGTCGACGAAGCCCTGATCACCAAGGAAGACGCCGACACCTGGCTGGCCGAACAAGCCGCCAGAGCCCGCCGCGGCCACTTCCTCGCCGCGATCCCGACAATCCTCGTCGGCGCCCGCCGCTAGGTCGCCTTCTTCTTGACCGACTGACTCGCGGCGATCACAGCGCCGATCGACAGGATCGCGGCGAAGCCGATCATCGACGGGCGCAGAGCGAACTGGCGGATGACCAGGCTGAACGCGATCGACGGCAGGCCCATGCCGACGTACGCGATCACGAAGTACGTCGCGAGCACGCCCGCTCGCGAGGCCGGTTCGGCGGCGACGACCGCGGTGACGACCGCGCTCTTGAAGAGCAGGCCGGCGCCGCCGCCTGCGAGCCCGGCCGCGACGAGGACCAGCCACAGCGCCGGTCGGTACAGGGAGAGCGCGGTCAAGGCCAGGCCGACCGGGAACATCACCGTGCCGATGAGCAACACCGTGGAGTTCGCGGCCCGGCGCAGGGCCAACTGCGTGACCGCGGACGCCGCGAAACACACGAACGACGCCAGCCCGGCAACGAAGTACGAGGTGATGCCCAACTGCCCGCGCACGATGATCGCCCCGAGCGACGAGAACAGTCCCATCACCGCGAACGCGAAGAATCCCAGTGTCGCCGCCGACCAGAACGCACCCCGCTGACCCTCCCGTACGGCGAAGCGCACGGGCCGATCCTGCTCCGCCAATGCGGTGTCGACCGTCTCCGGCGACGACAGCACCAACAGCAGCAGGACCACCATCAACCCACCGAAGATGACGTACGACGTGCGCACCGGAGCCGGCGCCCATTGCGCCAGCGCACCCGCGACCAACGGCCCGATCGCCAGTCCACCGAGGTTCGAAACAGTCGCAACGAGTGCCGGAAAACCCGACCCGGCGTCCGGACGGACCTCGCGATACAGATCGGTGAGGTACGCCGTCGCGGTCGACGCCATCAGCCCGACCGCGACACCGGTCAGGATCCGCCCGATCAGCAGGCCCGGCAGCTGCGGCCACGCGGCGAGGACCGCGGCCGAGGCGATCCCGGTTGCCAGCGCCGGCAGGATGATCCGGCGCCGGCCGAACCGGTCGGACAGGTGGCCGAGCAGCCGGAAGCTCGAGGCCGCGCCGATCACCATCACCGCGAAGGCGACAGTCACCGTGAACGCACCGAAGTGGTCCGTGACCTGGTAGATCGGCCAGAGCGGCGTCGGCGCCGTGCCGAACGCCATCAGGGTCAGGAAAGCGGTGGCGACGAACCAGAATCCGGTCAAGTGCCGGTTCGTCGTCCGTACGGCGGTAGTCGTACTCATCGGGCGAATGCCTCTCGTCGTGGAATGGTCCACTCGATCCCAACGGGTACGTCTCCGCGGGCGATACCAGCTCTGCAGGGACTACTTCAGATGGATTCCATCTCTGTGGGAGATACTGCCGGCATGGAACTGCGGCATCTCCGGCACTTCGTCGCGCTCGCCGAGGAGCGCAGCTTCACCGCGGCTGCGGCCCGCGAGCACATCGTGCAGTCGGGCCTGTCCACCTCGATCCGGGCACTCGAGAAGGACGTCGGCGCGCTGCTGTTCGTCCGCGGGACCAGGCCGATCCGGCTGACGGCGGAGGGTGAGGCTCTGGTCCCGACCGCTCGCCGTACGTTGGAGGCAGCCGACATCGCGCGGCAGACGGTCCAGGAGGTGCACGGCGTACTGGCCGGGCAGCTGCGGATCGGCGCACTGCAGACCACCGGGCACACGCTTCCGTTCGCGAACTGGCTTGCGGAGTTCGCACTCGCACATCCGCGGGTGGAGATTTCCGTACAACAACTGGCCGCGTCGGAGATGGTCCGGCTGGTGGCCGACGGCGGCCTGGACTGCGCGCTGGTGGCGCTGCTCAACGGCGATCCCGCCGGGCTCGACGTCGTACCGCTGCTCGCCGAGCCGATCGTGCTGGCCTGCCCGGCCGATCACCTGCTGGCGCGCGAGACCGCGGTCGGTCTGGTGCAGTTGGCCGACGAACGGTTCGTCGAGGCTCCGCCCGCGTGGGCGATCCGGTCCGAGATCGATCGAGCGTTCGCGGAGGCGGGCCTGCACCGCCGCATCGCCTGCGTGGTGAACGAATGGAGCATGGTCCTCGACCTCGTCGCGGCCGGTGTCGGAATCGCGCTCGTACCGCAGGGTCTGGATTTCACGCTGCACCCACGATCGACCGAGGCGCTCCGGCTGGTCCCGTTGCAAGGGACCAGCCTGGAACGCCGGGTCGATCTGGTGGTGCCAAGCGGACATGCCGCCACGCCCGCGGCGCGACGGTTCACCGAGTTGGTGAGGTCGAAACTCAGCGCTCCTTGAGGTGGCCCTTCCAGCGGACTGTGGGGAGGAGTGCTGCTGGGTCGACGCGGTCCTTGTTGGCGGAGACGATGTCGAACATCGACTCGATCAGGGTCTCCGAGAGCAGATGCGGCTGCAGGCCCAGGCCGACCAGGCCGGTGTGCTTCACGTTGTAGTAGTGCTCGGCCTGCTCGACGCGCGGGTTGTCGAGGTGCTCGACCTGGACCGGGCCGGGGAAGCACTCCGCGACCAGGTCCGCGAGCTGAGACACCGAGTAGCTCTCGGTCATCTGGTTGAAGACCCGGAACTCGCCGGCGTCGGCCGGGTTCTCCACCGCGAGCCGGATGCACTCGACGGTGTCGCGGATGTCCAGGAAACCGCGGGTCTGCCCGCCCGACCCGTAGACGGTCAGCGGCTCACCGAGCACGGCCTGGATGCAGAACCGGTTGAGCACGGTGCCGAACACGGCGTCGTAGTCGAACCGGGTCGCCAGCCGCGCGTCCTGCACGGTCTGGTCGGTCTGCTGCCCGTACACGACGCCCTGGTTGAGGTCGGTGACGCGCATCCCCCAGATCCGGCAGCCGAACTCGAGGTTGTGCGAGTCGTGCACCTTGCTGAGGTGGTAGAACGAGCCGGGCTTCTTCGGGTAGAGCATCCGGTCCTTGCGCCCGTTGTGCTCGACCTCCAGCCAGCCTTCCTCGATGTCGATGTTCGGCGTGCCGTACTCGCCCATCGTGCCGAGCTTGACCAGGTGGATGTCCGGGTTGGTCTCGGCGATCGCGTACATCAGGTTGAGCGTGCCGACCACGTTGTTGTGCTGCGTGTACACAGCGTGTTCGCGGTCGATCATCGAGTACGGCGCGGCGCGCTGCTCGGCGAAATGCACGATCGCGTCCGGCTCGAACTCGTTCAGTACCCGGTAGACGAAGTCGGCGTCGAGCAGATCACCGACGTACGTCGGCATCCGCTTGCCGGAGACCTCCTCCCAGGCTGCCGCCCGGGTCTCGAGGTCCTCGATCGGGACCAGGCTCTGGACGCCCAGCTCGCGGTCGTATCCGCGGCGGGCCATGTTGTCGAGCACGGCCGTGTCGTGGCCACGGTCGGAGAGGTGCAGTGCTGTCGGCCACCCCAGGTAGCCGTCACCGCCCAGGACGAGTACGCGCACGGCTCGGCCGCCTTCCGTCAGGGAACGTCGTCACAGTCCTTCCTATCCCGAGTACCCGCTCCAGTAACGTGACGGGGGTCATCAAATCGCTGGCAATCGGCTGAGAATTCCGGCCGGACTGCCCTCGGGGACTGCGGAGGTGCAGAATAGGCCCCGATGCGCGCTATCACCAAGACCGGACTCTCCCGCGGCCGATTGTTGCTGTGGGCGAGGTACTCGGCATCCTCCGTGGTCGCAACCGTGGTCAGCCAGTTGGCGTTCGCTCTGTGTTACTGGTTCGGTACTGCGGCGATCGTCGCGACCGTCGTCGCCTGGTTCGCCGGCGCCGTCCCGAACTACGTCCTGAACCGCCGCTACACCTGGGGCCGCAGCGGACAGAAGTTGCCGTACACAATCATCGTGATCGGCTCGGCCGTCACCGCCGCGGTGGTCACCTCGGTGACCGACCACCTGGTCCAACCGATCGAGTCACACGCCTGGAAGACGATCCTGGTCTCGGGCTCCTACCTCGCGACGTACGCGATCCTGTTCATCGTGAAGTTCGTGCTGTTCGACCGGCTGGTGTTCGCCAAGCCTGCGCCCGCCGCCGAGAGCGCCGAAGCACGTACTCCCGTAACCACGTAGTCGTCATCACCCGCCCGTAGTTCGCGCCGTACACCAGGCCTGGGCCCTTCTTGCTGCTTCCGTCGCCGCGCCGGCGCATCGTCATCGGCAGCTCGACCACGCGGGCGCCGATGGCCAGCGCACCGAGCAGCAACTCCGACGACTGGTACTGCGGCTCGCGCAGCGTGACCGCGGTCGCCAGCCCGGACCGCATCGCGCGGAACCCGAACGACGTGTCGGTCAGCTTGCGCCGGGTCAGGATCGACGCCAGCACCGCGAAGACCCGTACGCCGACCCAGCGCAGCCGGCTGTCCGCATCCTCCGCTCCGAGCCGTCGTGAACCGGTGACGAAGTCGGCCCGGTCGGTCAGGATCGGCTCGAGCAGTACTTCGAGCTCGCTGTTGTCGTACTGCCCGTCCGCGTCCGTCGTGACGACGTACTCCGCGCCGCCCGCGGCCGCGAGGTTGTAACCGAGCCGGAGCGCGGCACCCTGACCACGGTTGCTCGGGGCAACACAAACGAAAGCCCCGTGTTCACGGGCGATCTCGGCAGTGTCGTCGGTCGAGCCGTCCACAACCACGAGTACGTCGACGGGCAGGCCCGCGCAGGTCCTCGGCATGTTCGTCAGCACCTGACCGATCCCGCCGGCCTCGTTGTACGCCGCGATGACTACGACGACCGGAGCGAACTCCTTCGTGCCGAAGTCCTTTACGGCAAGGGAATCCACGGTGTCCGGGTAGTCCGCCATCGCAGGGCGAGCCTGGTCCTTGCCCAGCACCGCACGTAGTCCGATGGCCCCAGCCAGTGGGAAGAACACCAGACCGGGCAGTTGGTAGCGCCATGAGAACTCAAAGGCCGCTGACCCGAGCAAGAGGATCACACCAGCCGCAACCGGCAACAGGGCGGCCGAGCGGAGACCTGACGTCTTTGCCCGTCCCAGCCCGGCTACCGCGGCCAGAGCGATCAGGGCGTACAGACCGAGCAGCGCGCCGGACGTGTAACCGCCGTGGAGTTGGTACGCGCGCAGGATGACCGCAGGCACATGGGCGACGTGTGGCTCCGACCCGCCCCATTTCACCGCGGCTTTCGCGGTGTTCGGGTCGTTGAGGTTCGGATAGCTGAGCTGGAACTGCCAACGGCTCAGCGGTACGTCGTTGGGCGAGCTGGTTCGAGTCGGCGCGAAACCCTTCGCGAAGTCCTTCAGCGCGGCCCATGTGACGTCGAGCGGCTGGTGGGTGATCACAAGGTGCGCGAACTCGGTGGCGAGCTGGCGCTTCGTCGTACCGGGTGGAAGCGGGCCGGGCCAGTTCGGGTCGCCGTAATGGTTGTGGGCGTACTTGTCCACGCCCAGGCGCGCCCCGAGCGGTTCCTTCGGGCAGAACAGCCGCGTCCCGTCGTTGAGCGGCAGCTTGGCGCAGTTGGCGACCGTGGCGGTCCGTCCGTACAGGATCTGGTTCTCGGCGCCGGTGAAACCCCAGCGGCCGGTCTCACCGTGGTAGTAGCCGACGTACGCCGCGAAGACGACAGCGAATCCCGCTACAGCCGCCGCAGTACGCCGTACGACGTCCATGCGGCGTTTGCGCCAGGCGTTGCCGACCACGACGAGGTAGAGCACCACTGCGATCAGCAGCACCATGCCGATCGCGCGGACCGTGAACGCGGCGCCGATCAGTACGCCGACGACCGCGGCACGCTTCCAGCCGGGCACGCGGCCCAGGAGCAGCCAGAGGATGGCCACCAGGATCACGTCGAACGTGGTCTCGGCCATGATGTTCTGCTCGATCTGCACTTGGTAGGCGTCGAGCAAGAGAGGCGCGGCGGCCACTGCGGCCAGCCAGCGGTACACGGTGAGTCTTCGAGCCAGTGCGTAGATCGCCACGCCCAGGAGCAGTCCGACGAGGTGCTGGACGATCACTACGAAGGTCAGCCCACTGATCCAGACCAGTGGGCCGAGCACGAAGTCGTAGCCGATGGGGTTGAGCTGGTCAGGGCTCAGCTTCCCCATGTTGGTGAGGTACTGCACCGAGTCCGTGTAGACGATCGCCGGCCGATAGGCGACGGTCGCAAGCACCCGCAGTACGACACCAAGCGTCAGAAAGACGACCAACAGCCAGTGCCGCCGAATGACCGCCTTCACTGGTTCTTGAAGTACTGCCACGTCCGTTCCAGGCCCTCTTCCAGCGTGACCGTCGGCTTGTAGCCAAGGTCGTTGGCGATGTCCACAACCACTGCCGGCATCTCACCGGCAGGTGCTTCGATGTGTTCCGCCGGCACCGGACGCCCGGTGACCGCACACACAGTCTCGATCATCTCCAGCACCGACACCGACCGCCCGGACCCGATGATCGCGCGGCCGTCGTACTTGCTGTCGAGCGCCAGCAGGATCCCGCTCACCACATCGTCGATGAACACCAGATCCCGCCGCTGTGCGCCGTCGCCGTACACCTTCACGCCGGTCCCGTTCAGTGCCGCGCGCATCATCCGCGGCACGAAGCTGTCCTTGTGCGACATCCCAGGCCCGTAGACGTTCGTGAACCGCAGCGCCGCGGTCGCCATCCCGTAGCTGCCGGAGTACGCCGAGAGCAGCATCTCGCCCGCGGCCTTCGTCGCGCCGTACGGCGTCAGCGGCCGCAGCGGCAGGTCCGCGGTGATGGTCGACGTACCGACGTCACCGACGACCGCGTTCGTGGACGCGAGCACGAACCGGTCGACGCCGCTGCCGCGCGCCAGCTCGAGCAGCACCTGCGTGATGGTGACGTTCTGCGCGAAGGTCTGCATCGGCGCATCCACCGACCGCAACACCGACGTCAACGCAGCCAGGTGCACGACCGCGGTCGGCCGGGTCTCGAACGCCGCTACGCAGGTCTCCTGCTCGGCCAGGTCACCGGTCACCACGTGCACCCCCTCGTCCCACGACGGGGGCGGCGGCTCCCGATCCACCGCCGTCACGGGCACTCCACGCTCCCGCAACGCGGCCACCACGGCCCGCCCGATGAATCCGGCCGCCCCGGTGACCAGCACACGATCGTCCATGGCTTCAACCTACCGCCGGGGTGTCGATCCACCATCATGCGTGGACAGTGCGCTACGAACTATTGACCGGGGGTTACGAAGCTGGGCAGGATCACCCCGGGCGCGGGCTGACAACCTTGTCATCGGGGCCGCGCATCCACACCGGGGGGACAGCTGTCGGCCCCGGTCCGGCCGTGCAAGGAGCGTAGATGGATCTCCGCCGCCCACTGGGGCTCGTCGCGTCTCTCGGACTGATTGTGACAATGTCTACTTCCATGACGTCAGCTCATGCCGTCCCTCCGGCCACCGTGGCTGACCAGCCTGTGGTGAGCGGGTCGTCCTTCTTCACCTCCTTCGAGCCGGGCCAGCCGCAGCCGGGCTACACCGATGCCGTCGAGACCGGCCCGGACGGGAAGCCCCGCACCGAGGGCGTGCGCGGCCCGACGCCGACGGGGATCGGCGGCAGTGAGATGGACAAGGTCACCAAGGTGACCGCGAACGGCGAGAACACCGGTGGCGGGGAGATCGCCACCAACGCTGCAGACGGTGACAAGTTCACCAAGTGGCTGGTGTTCGAGCCCACCGGCTGGCTGGTCTACGAGACCTCGGCCCCGGTCGTGATCCGCAAGTACGCGCTGACCTCGGCGAACGACGCCGACGGTCGCGACCCGCAGAACTGGACCGTCTCCGGTTCGAACGACGGCACCGCGTGGACCACGCTGGACACGCAGACCGGTCAGAGCTTCGAGAACAGGTTCCAGACCAAGGAGTACAGCTTCTCCAACGAGACGGCGTACAAGTTCTTCAAGCTGGACGTCACGCTCAACCACGGCGAGGACATCGTCCAGCTCGCCGACTGGTACCTCTCGAACGGCGCCCCGCTGCCGCCACCCGGACCGGTCGCCGAGTCGCAGCTGGACTCCGGCCCGACCAGTGCGTACAACGCCCGCGCTCGCGTCGGCTTCACCGGCGTCAAGTCCTTCCGGTACGCCGGACACCAGGACAGCAGCGGCCGCGGCTACACGTGGAACAAGATCTCCGACGTGGACCTCAAGGTCGGCAAGGACACCCGCCTGTCGTACAAGATCTTCCCCGAGCACGTCGAGGGTGACCTGAGCTACCCGAGCACGTACGCCGCGCTCGACCTCGCGTTCGACGACGGCACGTACCTGAGCGATCTGAAAGCCAAGGACCACCACGGGTTCACGCTCAGCCCGCGTGGCCAGGGCGACTCCAAGGCGCTCTACACGAACCAGTGGAACAACGTCGAGGCCGACCTCGGCGCGGTCGCCGCCGGTAAGACGATCAAGCGGATCCTGGTCGGGTACGACAAGCCGTCCGGCCCGGCCGACTTCCGCGGCTGGCTGGACGACATCCGGATCGCCGCCGCGATCAACCCCGACCGCGCGGCGCAGAAGACCGCGGCCAAGCACCCGTCGGACCTCGCGCTGACCACCCGCGGCTCGAACGCGACCGGCGGTTTCTCGCGCGGCAACAACTTCCCGGCGACCGCCGTACCGCACGGCTTCAACTTCTGGACGCCGGTGACGAACGCCGGCTCGACGTCCTGGCTGTACGACTATGCCAAGGGCAACAACGAGGACAACAAGCCGACCATGCAGGCGTTGTCGATCAGCCACGAGCCCAGCCCGTGGATGGGTGACCGGCAGACCTTCCAGGTGATGCCGTCGACCGCCGACACCCCGACCGCGGACCGCAAGGCGCGGGCCTGGTCGTTCAGTCACGACAACGAGGTCGCCAGGCCGTACTACTACGGCGTCACGTTCGACAACGGCAACGCGGCCGAGATCGCGCCGACCGACCACGCGGCGATGCTGCGGTTCAGCTTCCCGGCCGGCAAGGCGTCGCTGATCTTCGACAACGTCAACAACAGCGGCGGGCTGACCCTCGACCCGGCGACCGGCGTGGTCACCGGGTTCACCGACATCAAGAGCGGTCTGTCGACCGGCGCCGGACGGCTCTTCGTGTACGGCGTCGTGGACCAGAAGGTAATTGCCTCGGGCAAACTTGCGAACGGCGGTGGTCCGGACGTCGGCGGGTACTTCATGTTCGGCGCCAAGACCACCCAGGTGCAGCTGCGGATCGCGACCTCGCTGATCGGCACCGCGCAGGCACGGAAGAACCTCGAGCTCGAGCTTCCGGCCGGATCCAAGTTCAACAAGGTCAAGGACGCCGCGCAGGCGCAATGGGACAAGAAGCTCAGCACGATCGAGGTCGAGGGCGCGACAGCTGACCAGCTGACCACGCTGTACTCGAACCTCTACCGGCTGTTCCTCTACCCGAACAACGGCTCCGAGAACACCGGCACAGCGTCGAAGCCGGTGATCACCTACGCGTCGCCGACGTCGCCGAAGGTCGGCGCCGACACCCCGACCACGACCGGGTCGAAGATCGTCGCGGGGCAGACGTACGTGAACAACGGCTTCTGGGACACCTATCGCACGGTGTGGCCGGCGTACTCGCTGTTCTCCCAGGACGACGCGGCCGCGCTCGTGAACGGGTTCGTCCAGCAGTACAAGGACGGCGGCTGGATCTCCCGCTGGTCGTCCCCCGGCTACGCGAACCTGATGGTCGGTACGTCGTCCGACGTCGCCTTCGCGGACGCGTACCTCAAGGGCATCAAGGGGATCGACGTCCAGGCGGCGTACGACGCGGCGGTGAAGAACGCGTCCGTCGTACCGCCGTCCCAGAACGTGGGTCGCAAGGGCATGGATCTGTCCACGTTCAACGGCTACACGGCCAACACCACCGGTGAAGGCTTCAGCTGGTCGATGGACGGCTACATCAACGACTTCGGCATCGCGAACATGTCGAAGGCCCTGTACGACCAGGCGAAGAAGAACGACCCGCGCAAGCAGGAGTACCTGGACAACTACAAGTACTTCCTGAACCGGGCCCGCAACTACGTCACGCTGTTCGACCCGACCGTCGGCTTCTTCCAGGGCAAGGGACCGGACGGCGTCTGGGGCAACTCGCCCAGCACGTTCGACCCGCAGGACTGGGGCCACGACTACACCGAGACCAACGCGTGGAACATGGCGTTCTCGACGCCGCAGGACGGGGCCGGCCTAGCCGCGATCTACGGCGGCCGCGACGGGCTCGCGAAGAAGCTCGACGAGTTCTTCAGCACTCCCGAGGACGCACTGCACACCGGTGGGTACGGCGGCACGATCCACGAGATGCTCGAGGCCCGCGACGTCCGGATGGGTCAGTACGGGCACAGCAACCAGCCGTCGCACCACATCACCTACATGTACGACGTGGCGGGACAGCCGTGGAAGACGCAGGAGAAGGTGCGCGAGGTGCTGTCCCGGTTGTACACCGGCTCGGAGATCGGGCAGGGGTACCCGGGTGACGAGGACAACGGCGAGATGTCGTCCTGGTACCTGTTCAGCTCGCTCGGCTTCTACCCGCTGCAGGTCGGTTCACCGACGTACGCGATCGGTTCGCCGCTGTTCACGAAGGCGACGGTCCGGCTGGCCGGCGGCAAGAAGCTGGTGATCAGCGCACCGCAGAACTCGTCGAAGAACATCTACGTCAAGAGCGTTCGCGTCAACGGCAAGCCGTGGACGTCGACCGCCTTGCCGCACGAGCTGATCGCGAACGGCGGCAAGATCGACTTCGAGATGACCGACCAGCCGACCAAGTGGGGCACCGGCCGGAACGACGCGCCGCCGTCGATCACCAAGCCCGGCGAGGACCCGATGACGTGGCGCGACTCGACCTCCGACACCGGCGCGGTGATCGGTGCGGGTGGTGCTGATGTCTCCGCGCTGATCGACAACGACTCGAAGACGCAGGTCACCCTGACCGGCGCTCAGCCCACCGTCACGGTCGCCCTGCCGCAGGGCCGCCCGGTCGGCATGTACACGCTGACCAGCGGCACCACCGGTACGGCGCCGTCCGCGTGGACGCTGGAGGGGTCGAACGACGGCACGACGTGGTCCACGGTGGATCGCCGCAGTGGCGAGACGTTCGCGTGGGCGTCGTACACGAGGTCCTTCAGCATCGCGTCTCCCAAGGCGTACACGCAGTACCGCCTGGTGCTGACCCCGGCGGCGGGCGCTGACGGCGTCACGCTCGCCGAGATCGAGCTCCTCGGGACGCTGAAGGGCGTCGAGACCGGCACGCACCCGAGCGACAAGCGCGTCGCCGAAACGAAGCCGAGCCCGACACCGTCACAGTCCATCGACCGCAACTGGGGCTGACGGCATGACGCGAGGGCGGCGGCTGTGCCGTCGCCCTCGGTGTGGATTACCCGACGGAGCCTGCCCCTGAAAGGTTCCGCCGGAGATCTGGTGTGACGAAGTGTGATGAGGGGTGGCGGTCCCCGCCCGGACTGCCACCCCTTCATCTCTAACGACGCTCGAACCCTCCCGAGGGTTGCCTCACCGCAAAACAGTCCACATGTCGGACATCGTCAGGAACCAGACCAGATTCACGGCCACGACTCCGGCCGTGGCGAGGACCGTGAACGCCCATCCGAGCCCGGCCCGCAGCGCCAGCACCGGGAGCGCCAGCGCGGTCGCCACCCCGCCCAGCTGTACGGCGAACAGAGCGCCACCGGTCTCAGCCGCACAGCTCACCGCGGTGGGAGCGCAGAGTGGGGCGCCGACCTGCCTCATCATCGCGTACGCGACACCTGCCACCACACCGACGAAGGCCGCCTGCACCGTGACCCTGCCGATCGTCCGGCCATCCATAGGATCACGCTAAGGACGCAGCGCGCGGAGTGCCTGAGCAGAACTACTCAGCCGGACCAGCGGCCGGTGAAGAAGCCTGCCGCCCAGATGCCGGCCAACGGTATGGCCACGGCCAGGTAGAGCCGGCCGATCCAGGGCCTCCGCCGGGCCAGGACGGCCAGGCCGATCCACAGCGGCCACATGAGCAGGGTGGCCCGGGTGAGTGAGTAGATCCAGAACGACGTACAGAACGCGCCGACGGTCGCGGCGACCCAGGCGGCCTCACCCCAGGACCGGCGCCAGAACAGCCAGACGAGGAGCAGGAGCAGGGCGAACAGCGCGACCAGCTCAGCGCGGAACATCCAGGTCCAGTCGCTGTGGTCCGGCGAGAAATGGCCCCTGCTCGCGGCCTGGAACGTGTGCTCGAGCGAGATCCACGGCCAGGTGAACTCGCGCGCCCAGCCCTTCTCCTGCGCCTCCTGCCAGGCGAACCACGAGCCGTGGATCTGCTTCAGGTACGCCATGAACCCGAGCACCGGTACGGCGGGCAACGCCAACCAGGGCAGCGACAGCCAGTCACGCTTCTTCGAGGTGACGAACTCGACGAGCAGCGCGAAGATCAGGAAGATCCCGGACACGCGCACCGTCGACGCCAACGCGACGAAGACGGCCGCCCGGGCCCAACGCCCCTGCCGCGCGGCCAGCCACGCAGGGAAGGCGAACGCACAGAACAGCGCCTCCGTGTACCCCGCGGCGAGGAAGACACCGACCGGAGCGCCGTACCAGAACATCGCCGCGTTGGGGCCGATGCCCTTCAGCTCCGGGAACTCGTACTGCGCCAGCCGCGCCAGGTATACGCCCGCGAACGCACTGGCGACCGCGGAGACCACGAGGCCCGCGCCGACGTACCCGATGCCTGTGTAGCTGACGAGCCGGACCAGCAACGGGAAGCCCGGGAAGAACGCGGCCAGCGGGGCGCCGGACGGCTCTCCGTGGTTGTAGCCGAACTCGGCGACCGCCTTCAGGTGCCAGACGTCCCACTGCAGCCAGGCATGCCAGACATTCGGATAGTCGTTGCCCCGGTTGAACAGCAGCGGCGCCGAGACCGACAGCACGAACAGAGCGATCCGGCTGACCAGCCACCACCCCAGCACCTCGCGGGCCTGGGCCGTCGGCATCCACCGCTGCCAGCCGACGCCGTCCACCCGGGCCCGCCGAGCCCGCCCCGGCTTGGGGTCACCGGCGGCCGTGCGCTCAAACACGCGCACACCACCACACACCACAGTCCGCCCGAGTCACGCCTCTATCGTCTCCCACATCGAACCGGCCGACGCCACCCATGGGCTCCGGCCGGTCCCCCGGTCGACGCGCCGCCCTATCTCCAGAAGTTGTACTGGTCCCCACACGCGTTGTAGCCATCAATCAGGGAGCAGACCGTTATGCGGATTCGGTCGATGCCTCCGACGCGGTTCGGATCACCGATAGCAAAGGGAGGAAAATCGATAAGATGCACGTTAGGTCCCACGCTTCCCGCCGCCGTGTCGACCTTCGTCGTGCCTGCAAAGGCTTCGTAGGTGGCTGTCGTGTACCAGGTGGCATTCGTCGGATGGTCAAGCCACGCACGAAGTGTGGCGGTTCGATTGTTCCAGACTATGGTTCCGCCGGTTTCTCCCGTGCCAGGGCAGCTCACATCCTGGCAGGCATAGAACTCTTTGTCGGTGGCGTTGGCAGGTGTTGCGTTGGTCAGAAGAGTGAGCGGCAACAGCACCGCTGCGATCAAAGCACCGATCCGATGACGCATGATGAGAAGTCCCCTCCGCAAAGGCCAGGATTGCGACCAGCAATCGCTTTCCAGGTGACCGTACCAACAATCACTGTCCGCCACCCGGTGCTCTCGGAGTGTCGGTTGGTTTGGTCGGACCGCCGGTTGGGAGGGTCGGAATGACCGGCGTCGTCGTGCGAGTCGGTTTGGTCTTCGTCGGCGTGTTCGTCGGGGTGTTCGGAGGCGGTGTGTTGGTCGGCGGCGTGCTCGGCGGAGGTGTGCTCGGGGGCGGGGTGTTGATCGGCGTGCTCGGCGGCGGGGTGCTCGACGGCGTACTGGTGGGCGTCGGGCTGCCCTCGCTGACGGCATCGCCGCTAGGCTCCGCGAAGTCTGCCGGCTGGGTACCGTCGAGGGCCTTCGTCATGAACGCGAGCCAGGTCTTCAACGGCCACGTACCGCCGAAGAACGCCTTTTCGTCGGTGTAGTCGTCCAGATTGCTTTCGCCGGTCTTGCCGGCCCGATACACGACAGACGTGGACAGGTCAGGTGTGTACCCGGTCCACCAGGAGGTCAGCGTCGCGGAACCGTCCTTACAACCGCCACATGCCTTGTTCTTCGCCCGGTCCTCAACGGCGACTCCGCCCGCAGTACCAGTCTTGCCTGCTACCGGACGATCCAGGTCCTTCGCGCCGGTACCCGTTCCCTTCTTCACTACGTCCTGCAGCACGTAGTTGACCATCCTGGCGGTCTCGACCGGGATCGCCTGCTTCTGCTGCTTCTCGAGGCTCTTGTCCGACCAGAGCACTTTGCCGTCCGGCCCCTTCACTTCTTTGATGGTGTGCAGCGGGGCGTACTTTCCGTCGGCCGCGAAGGTCGCATAGGCCTCCGCCATGTCAACTGCCGACGCGTAGGGATCCGGACCGAGAACGGTCGACGGGTTCTGCCGGCCGGCCTCAAGGTACTTCGTCTTCGGGATCCCCGCCGCTTCGGCGACGTTGACGAGCTTGTCCGGCCCGTTGTCCATCTGATTGTCGACCAGGTCGTAGAAGGCGGTGTTGATGGATTGCTCGGTGGCTTTGAGCAGGCTCACATCGCCGTAGTCCTGATTGAACTCGTTGTTCAGCTTCAGACCCTGGATCTCGATCGGACTGTCACCCTGGAGCGTGTCCCAGATCGATTTCCCGTCCTCCAGCGCGGCAGCCAAAGCAAAGGGCTTGAATCCGGAGCCCGGTCTGGCCTTGCTTGTTGCCCAGTTCAACTGACTCTTCAGATAGTCCGGCCCGCCGTACATCGCGACCAGTTCCCCAGTGCCCGGTTTCACCGACGCCATACCGACGTGCAGGTTGTCGCGCTTGTCGGGCAGCTCGTTCTCGGCGGCCTCGACGATCCGCTGCTGCTGGTCGTAGTTGAACGTAGTCGTCACCCTCAGGCCGCCACCGCTGATGGTGTCCTCGTCGAAGCCTCGCTGCAGGAGCTCCTTCCGGGCCATGTCGAGCAGGAAGCCGGACGCGCCTTTGTAGCGGTTGCCCTTCTTCTTCTGATGGGTCAGATCAGGCAACGACTTCCCGTACCGCGCCTCCTGCGCTTCCGTGATCGTGCCGTTCAGCCGCATTCCGTCCAGAACGTAGTGATACCGCTCGACGATCCTCTTCTTGGTGCGCGGGTCAGTGTCATTCACGTCGAAGAGAGTCGGGTTGTTCAGCACCGTCGCGAGTAAGGCAGCTTGCTGCACCGACAGCTTCCGCGGGTCGGGCTGGCTGAAGTAGGCATCGCCGGCTGCCGAGATGCCGTAGGCACCTTCACCGAAATAAACGGTATTGAGGTAACCCTCGAGGGTTTTGCTCTTGTCCTGCTGCCGACCGAGTTTCGTGGCGATGAACAGTTCCTTGATCTTCCGGCCGACTGTTCGCTCCTGGGTCAGGTACATGACCTTGACGTACTGCTGGGTGATCGTCGAGCCGCCCTGTAGTTGCTCACCGCGCGCGATGTTCACCGCCGCGCGGAGCATGCCGGACGGCGAGATGCCCGGGTTGGTCCAGAATGTCCGGTCCTCAGCAGCTATGACCGAGTCTTGTACTTGCTTGGGAATCTGGGCCAGCGGCACCGAATGCCGGTTCTGGTCGTAGAAAGTACCCAGCGCGCGGGAGCCGTTGTCCCACGTCACGGTGGTCGTGTTGGTGGCGAACTCTTTGTTCGGGTCGGGGATCTTTGTCGTCTGGTAGACGATGAAGAAGGTCGCGACCGCGCCGATGATGCCGAGGAAGACGAGCGCGGCGAGCCAGCCGAGAATGCGGACCGCCCAGTGCCTCTTCTGCCGACGGCGGGCCGGGGCGGCCTTCCTACGAGCTTCACTCACGCTGCAATCCTCGACGATCTGGCTGGAGTCATTGCCCCACAGACTACGGTGGGTGTGGTAACGCGCCCGAATCCGCTCCGGATGCTAGCAACCACGGGGCGTCCAAGTGAAAACGGTCCACCGGGCCCTATCCGCTGACGTCTTACATCGTTGGAAGGTTTGCTTCCCGATGCAGGTTGTGACGCGCCTCTCACGAGGTCACGTGGGGTGCCAGCAGGGTCACGGCGACCAGGGCGGCCGGGAAGCAGGCCAGGAACATCGTGAACGTGTAGCCCATGATGTCGCGCGCCTTCAGTCCCAGGATCGCGAGCGTCGGCAGCATCCAGAACGGCTGCAACAGGTTGGCGCTCGCCTCGCCGAGGTCGTACACCACGACCATCCAGCCCGCGTCGACCTTCAGCTCGTTCGCCGCCTGCAGCACGTACGGCGCCTCGATCACCCACTTGCTCCCACCGCTCGGCACGAAGATGCCGAGGACACACGAGTAGATCGCGACCAGCGGCGGGAACAGGAACTGGTTGCTTGCCTGGACCAACCAGCCGGCCAGCCGCCCGGAGATCCCGGTGTACGCGATCATGCCGAAGATGCCGCCGTACAAGGGGAATTGGAGCAGTACGCCGGCTGCCGCCGGGGCACCGTCGCGTACTGCGCGAGCCATCCGCCAAGGCCGCCAGTGCAGGAGCAGGGCGAGCAGGAACAGGATCAGGTTGACGGTGTTGAGGTCGAGCGCGTTGAAGAAGCTCTTCCCGCTGAAGTAGCGGACCAGATAGACCGCGCCGAGCAGAACGATCAGCAGACTGAACAGCGGTGAATGCTCGAGCCAGTCACCAGGCCTACGTGCCTCTTGACGCTGACCGTTGTACGGCGACCCGCGGCCGATCAGCGGTTTGAGCTCGATGCCCAGATGCTCCGCCGTCCGCGAATTGCCTTCACCCGGTGCGATGAACCACGCCATCGCGACGCCGACGACGTACACGATCAACGTCGCGACGATCGCCTGCCAGGTGAAGATGGTGTCGCTGAGCGGGATCAGACCGCTGGCGTGCCCACTGGCCTTGATCACGTCTTGCACCGGCGGCGGACTGCTGCTCGCACTCGCCACCTGGAGCGCGGCCGAGCCGGACAGCCCTTGCGCCCACACAGTCCCGAGGCCGAGGAACGCCATCGCTCCGAGCGCGCGGTAATCGGCCTTCGGCACGTTGCGTGCGACCTCGCGAGCCAGGATCGCCGCGAAGATCAGGCTGAAGGCCCAGTTCAGGTACGACGCCAGCATCGCGATCGCGGCGACGAACGCGACGGCGCTCCGCGGGTTCTTCGGGATCCGCGCCAGCCGGGTGATCAGGCGGGCGACCGGTCCGCTGGTCGCGACGGCGTACCCGCCGATGATGATCATCGCCATCTGCAGGGTGAACGTGATCAGCGACCAGAATCCGATGCCCCAGGCATCGACCATCCCGAAACCCTTGGTCGCGGCCGGGTCGTCCGGGCGTTTCAGCAGCGGCTCTCCGGTGACGAGGCCGAACAGCAGCACCACGAAGGTGCCGACCAGGACGAACCCGAACGCGTCCGGCAGCCACTTCTCCGTGAACGCGGTGAACCGCAGTGCCAGCCGCGCAAGCCCGACGTCGGCTTCGACCTCGGACCTGGCGTGCTTCCCATGGCTGTCGGCCATGACCCTCCGCTCCGATACCGCGACTCTGAGTGTCACTCGATTAACGCGGATCGGCGTCTGACGTAACAGGTTTCTTGCCGTGGGTGACAAAGGTCGCCTTTGTCAAGAGTTGTCCACAGGCCAGCGCTCTGCTTACAGTGGCGGAGCGATGTATCGAACCGATACATCAGGTCATGACAAACTAGACCGAGGGAGGTGGCTCATGGGAAACCGCAGTGGGGTCCTGGAGCTCGCCGTACTCGGTCTGCTGCACGAAGCGCCGATGCACGGTTACGAGCTCCGCAAGCGCGTCAACGCCCAGTTCGGCTGGGGACGCGTGCTGTCGTTCGGTTCGTTGTACCCGTGCCTGAAGGCGATGCTCCGCAACGGCCTGATCACGGCCGACCCCGGGACACCGGAGTCGGGTCGCCGGCCGAAGATCGTCTACACGATCACCGCCGACGGCAAGGACTACTTCGCGCAGGCGATGCACGAGGCCGGTCCGTCGGCCTGGGAGGACGACACGTTCGGCGTCCGCTTCTCGTTCTTCGGCCGGACCGATCCGGCCACCCGGTTGCGCATCCTCGAGGGCCGCAGGGCCCGGATGGAGGAGCGGCTGGCCAACTTCCGGGCGGCGATGAGCCGGACGGCGGAGCGGGTCGATACCTACACCCTCGAGCTGCAACGGCACGGCCTGGAGTCGGCCGAGCGCGAGGTCCGCTGGCTGAACGAGCTGATCGACGGCGAGCGGCGGCAACAGCGGCCCCCTGAACAGCACCAACCGCCTACCCAAGGAGATTCCAGATGACCTCGATCCGCGTAGCGATCGTCGGTGTCGGCAACTGCGCCAGCTCGCTCGTCCAGGGCGTGCACTACTACCGTGACGCGAAGCCCGAGGAGCGCGTCCCCGGTCTGATGCACGTCCAGTTCGGCGACTACCACGTCCGCGACGTGGAGTTCGTCGCCGCCTTCGACGTCGACGGCAAGAAGGTCGGCCTGGACCTCGCCGACGCGATCGGCGCCAGCGAGAACAACACGATCAAGATCTGCGACGTGCCGCCGACCGGCGTCACCGTCCAGCGCGGTCACACCCTCGACGGCCTCGGCAAGTACTACCGCGAGACCATCACCGAGTCCGACGCCGACCCGGTCGACGTGGTCGCGGCGCTGCGCGAGGCTCAGGTCGACGTACTGGTCTGCTACCTGCCCGTCGGTTCGGAGCAGGCTGCCAAGTTCTACGCGCAGTGCGCTATCGACGCGGGCGTCGCGTTCGTGAACGCGCTGCCGGTGTTCATCGCCGGCACCAAGGAGTGGGCGGACAAGTTCACCGCGGCCGGCGTGCCGATCGTCGGCGACGACATCAAGTCGCAGATCGGCGCGACCATCACGCACCGCGTGCTGACCAAGCTGTTCGAGGATCGCGGCGTCACCGTGGACCGGACGTACCAGCTGAACGTCGGCGGCAACATGGACTTCAAGAACATGCTCGAGCGCGAGCGGCTGGAGTCCAAGAAGATCAGCAAGACCCAGTCGGTCACGTCCCAGCTGCGCGAGGAGATCGAGCCCCGCAACGTGCACATCGGCCCGTCGGACTACGTGGCCTGGCTGGACGACCGCAAGTGGGCGTTCATCCGGCTCGAGGGCCGCAACTTCGGCGACGTACCGCTGTCGCTGGAGTACAAGCTCGAGGTCTGGGACTCGCCGAACTCGGCCGGCATCATCATCGACGCGATCCGCGCGGTGAAGATCGCCAAGGACCGCGGCATCGGCGGCCCGATCCTGTCCGCCTCGTCGTACTTCATGAAGTCCCCGCCGGAGCAGTACGCCGACGACGTCTGCCGCGACCTCGTGGAAAAGTTCATCCGCGGCGAGGTCGACCGCTAACCGCGATAACACGCGCCCCGGCACCCGGTTCCGGGTGCGGGGGCCGCGTGCCATCATGTCCCCGGATGACCAAGATCCGCTCCTACCGCGACCCCGACGGCTTCTCGCTGGTGCACGTCGGTCGGCAGTATGTGCGGGTGCTATGAGGTTGCATGTCGGGTGTGCGCAGTGGACGCATCCTGCGTGGCCGCAACCTTCTCGGGACAAGCTGCGGGCGTATGCGTCCTGGTGCAACGCGGTCGAGAGCAACACGACGTTCTACGGCACGCCGTCGCGGGCGTCGGTGGAGAACTGGGCCGCTCAGACGCCGGCTGATTTCCGCTTCGTGGTGAAGCTGCCGCAGGTGATCACGCACGAGCGACGGCTCACGAACGTCGAGGCCGAGTTCCGCAACTTCCTCGACGCGATCGAGCCGCTCGGTCCGCGCAACCACGCCGTGTGGATCCAACTGCCGGCCGCGTTCTCCCCCACCGATCTCGGCGCGCTCGCCGCCTTCCTCCACCAGGTGCCCCGCGACTTCCGGTACGCCGTCGAGGTCCGCCATCGCTCGTTCTTCGACGAGCCGGAAGCCGCCGCCAACCTCGAGCGTGTACTCGCCCGCGTCGACGCCGAGTGGATCCCGTTCGACACCGGGACGCTTTTCGCCCAGCGCCCGACCAGCCTGGCGGAGCGTGATGCGTGGATGAAGAAGCCGCGCGTGGCCCGTCGTACCCGAGCCCTGACCGCGTACCCGATCGTTCGCTACATCGGCCGCGACTCGGTGACCGAGACCATCGACGGCTGGGGATATCTCGTCGGCCTGGTCGTGCACTGGCTCTCCGAGGGCCGATCGCCGACGATCTTCCTGCACACCCCCGACAACGTCGAGGCGCTGAACCTCGCGCGCCACTTCTACGCGACCGTCGCCGCCGCCGTCCCCGAGCTCGCCCCGCTCCCCGAGCCGGTCGCAACCGAACCGCCAACGCTCTTCTAGTTATCCACAGTTTCAGAATCGGCCGCTGCTTTCGCGGCCGATCTCCGTATGTTCTCCGCCGACTTCACACCTCGGGAGGACATCTCATGGAGCACCCATCCGGTACGACGCTCGGCTCAACCCCTGATCACGAGCAGGCTGCTGCAGCGACCATTGCCGAGCGGCGGGCCCGGGCCGACTGGCTCATCACCGAGTTCGGCCGCCTCGCGGCGCAGGCCGACGACCCGCGCGACCAAGCCCGCTTCCGCCGGACAGCCGACTCCCTCGTCCGTCTGGCGATCGCGTTCCGCTCATGACCTGCAGTTCAGTCGACGAGCTGCTGGCGGCAAGTGGCGAGACCGCACGTGCTCTCGCCTCGGCCGACCAATCCGCGTGGAACGGTCGCATCATCGAGTCCACCGGCGCCGTCCTCGGGCTCGCGCATTGGGACGGCACCCTGTACCTCGACGGCGAAACCATCCTCGATCCGCTGCGTCAGCTGTATGAGCATGCCGGCGAGCAGCAACCGACCGCCAGCCTTGTCCGGTATCGCGAGTCCCTGGCCACGGTGCTCCACGAACACGCCCACTTCCTCGGCCCGTCGGGATCAACGCAGGAAGCCGCCCGCGAGGCGTTCACCAAACCCGGCAGCCGCGAACTCGAGGAGGGCGTCACCGAAGCCTGGGCGCAGGATCACCTAGACGACTACATCCGTCGACTGGGTGTCGACAAAGTTGCCCCCGGCATCGAATCCGTCCAGGCCGGTGGATACTACGCCGCGTTCGTCCCCGCCGTCCGCAAACTCACCAGCGACCTGGAGTCCCGCAACGACCTGCCCCGTGGCGAAGTCGTCGATCTCCTCAACCGCCAGACTGCAGCCGGTCAACTCCCCTTGCTCGTCACGCTCGTCTACAACTCCACTCGCCTCCCCGAGCTGGAGCCGGTCGGCGCCGACACCCGATCCCGTTTGGAGTCCATCCTTCGCGCCGGTCTCGACCACCTCGACGCCTACGAGCTCACCGCACCCGGCTTCGCCGCCGCCAAGTCCATCTCGACCGCCGACCAACTCCTCGACTACCTCAACCAGGAGATCCAGTCCGCCGAGTCCGCCTACACGTTCAGCCCGATCCACGCCGACGGCACCCCGACCCACGCCAACGCCTGCACCCTCCCACCACCAGTCCCAAGCCACCGCACCCCATCCCCCCAGGAAGCAGCCCTGTCCGGCCTCACACCCCCATCCGCACCCCGCAGCCAATCCGCCCACCTGCCCCCATCCCGAGGCCGACCCGCCACCGCACTGACCTCTCACGCCCATGAACGCTGTCGTGAACGCCATGGATGACCTGCACCCCGGTAGGTGATCCTGCGGACGCCGGTGGTGAATGCGGAGGACAAGCTCCGGGTCGTGATCGGCGGGCACTGTCCCGAACGCTCGGCTGGGACCGGGGCGGGAATCGGCGGGGACGGGGGCGGGTGGTTGTCGAGGTGGGGTGGGTACGGTGGCGGGGGTTCGGGTGGGTTGGGTGGTGAGCGGAGGCGTTTGGTGGAGTTTGTTGGTGAGGGCGCGGGGATCGGTGCTGGGTTGGTGGAGTTGCGGCGGGCTTTGCATCGCTCGCCTGAGGTCGGGTTGCAGCTGCCGGGGACTCAGGCGTTGGTGCTCGACGCCATTGGTGGCTTGCCCCTGGAGGTGACGGCCGGGAAAGAGCTGACCTCGGTGGTGGCGGTACTGCGAGGCGGTGCGCCCGGGCCGACGGTTTTGTTGCGCGGCGATATGGATGCCTTGCCGGTGGTCGAGGAGACCGGCCTCGAGTACGCGGCGGAGAACGGGAACATGCATGCCTGCGGCCACGACCTGCACACCGCGGGTCTGGTCGGAGCGGCCCAGTTGCTCAGCGCTCATCGCGAGGAGCTGCGGGGCAACGTGATCTTCATGTTCCAGCCGGGTGAGGAGGGCCTCGGCGGAGCGGGGTACATGCTGCGCGAAGGTTTGTTGCAGGCGACAGGTGACTTGCCGATCGCGGCGTACGCGCTGCATGTCTGGGCGCAGGCCGGGAAGGGCGTGTTCCAGATGCGTCCCGGCACCATGATGGCCAGCTCGAACCAGCTGCACATCACGGTACGAGGCAAGGGTGGGCACGGGTCGATGCCGGACCGGACAGTCGATCCGGTGCCGGTGGTGGCGGAGTTGGTGCTCGCGCTGCAGACGTACGCGACCCGGCGGGTGAACGTGTTCGATCCCGTGGTCATCACCGTGACGCAGCTAGAGGCCGGCGTCGCGATCAACGTCATCCCCAACGCGGCCCGCCTCGGCGCGACCGTGCGGACGTTGTCGGATGCAACGCTCGAGCAGTTGACGCGCGAGCTGCCGGCGCTGGCCGAGCGGATCGCGGCCGCGCACGGCTGCACGGTCGACGCGCGGCTCAACCCGCAGTACCCGGTGACCGTGAACGATGCCGCTCGTACGGCGGAGACCTCGCGGATCCTCACCGGCCTGTTCGGGGAGGACCGGGTTCAGGACCTGGAGAACCCGTTGATGGGGGCCGAGGACTTCTCGATGGTGCTGAAGGAGATGCCCGGCACGTTCGTGATGGTCGGCGCGCGACCGGACGACGTCTCCGCGGAGGAGGCGCCGTCGAACCATTCGAGCATCGTGCGGTTCGACGACGCCGTCCTCACCGATCAAGCGGCGGCGCTGGCGCAGCTCGCCGTCCACCATCTGATTCCGGCGTAGGACCAGACGGGCCCTGAGCCCGGCCTGGGGCTGGTCAGCCCGCCAGAGACCGACCAGCCCCAGGGATCAGGAGGGCGAAATGTTGAGGGTGTACGCGCCGCGACTGCCGTACGTCGAGTAGCCGGTGTTGAGCGGGTCGCCGTAGCCGACGTTGTCGATCCGCAGGTAGTACCTACCCGGCTGGAGGGTGCCGCTAACGCTCGCGCCGAGACCCGTCGGCGTACCGGCGTCGCTCTGTCCGGAAGCCGGGTCGTTCGAGGCTACGACCGTGCCGGAGCCGTCCAGGAGGTCCAGCTTCATGTCGAGGTTGCCACCGGTCGGAGCCGGATTCGCCGTTGCCGTGTAGTTGCCCGCGGCACTCACGTCGACGCGATAGACGTCGGTGTCGTCCTCCGCTGCGATGATCCCGGACACTGGCGTACCGACGGTCAGCGCGGCGGCGTCGTCAGTCGTGCCACCGGCCTCGTCGGCGCGCAGAGCCAGGCCGTGTGTGCCGACGACCGCGTAGTCGTCTTCCTTGTTGTTCGCGTCGGCATACTCGCCCTTGCTCCACTGACTGATGCCGCGGTAGTACCCGACTCCCATGATCGGGGCCCAGGCGCCATGGCCCTGGTAGTACCCGACCGTCGACGTACCGTCGTGCGAAAGCCCGACGTTGTGACCGGCCTCGTGCGACGCGGCCTCGGCGAGGTTCTTCGCACCGGTGCCGACGCCCTTCGTGAACACCAGTGCCGGCTGGTAGTAGTCGTGCTGGCTCGTGCTGTCATACACGCCGACGTATGCGACCCCGCCGCAACCACAGCCCGACTGGTACCAGGTGTCCGGGTCGATCAGCACGCGGGTGCCGTACTGCTCGTCGGACGCACCAGATCGGTCGATGGCGGACTGCGGCGGCTCCTGTGTCGTCACGTCGACGTCGAACGTCGAGTAGTCCTCGGCCACGCGGGCCCACACCTCGTGGACCACGTCCTGCTCGGCGGTGCTGTAGTTCGCCGGGTCGCCATCGGTGTCGTACGCCGACACGTTCACCGGGTCGATGCCCTTCGACGCGTTCCACGCCGTACCGGTGATGGTGTGGCCGTCGAAGTCGAGGTAGAGCACGCGGTTCGAGCCGGGCTTGCTGTGCAGCTCGAACGCCGGGCCGGTCGCGCCGGCTACGGCGGTGCGCGCCCACCGGGGCGACGCCTCGGGAGCCTTCTGGGCAGTGGTCAGACCAGGCTCGCGGAAGAACAACTTGCTGTCGGCATCGAGCCACGCGGTCTTGTCGGTGGCAAGGATCTGCCGCAACTTGTCCACAGGCATCCGGTTGTGGTCGGCAACGTCCGCGAGTCTCGACTGAAGCCTGCCGAGCGCGGCACCACCCGCCAACGGCTGCGACAGCAGCTGATCGACAGGTGTCTGCTGCGCATCGGCCTGGGTGCCTGCGGCGACAGCCAACCCTCCAAGAACAAGAGCACCGGCACACGCGAGCGCACCGGTACGGCGGAATCTGGTCACTCGGAATCCTCCTCACAGGATTCCCCCCGGTTTGGGCGGCGGTTCCCCCCAGAACCCGGGGCCGTCGATCTCGGTGGGATCGACGGCCCCGGGTGGTTCGGGTGTCAGCTCGCGGTGACGCGGACCGAGTAGGCGCCGCGACTGCCGTACGTCGAGTAGCCGGTGTTCAGCGGGTTGCCGTACCCGGTGTTCTCGATCCGCAGGTAGTAGCGGCCTGCCGTGACCTGGCGGCTGATGCTCGCGCTCAGACCGGTCGGCGTGGCCGCGTTGGACTGGCCGGATGCCGGGTCAGCGGTCGCGACGACCGCGCCGGACGAGTTCAGCAACTGGAGCTTGATGTCCAGGTCCGCACCGGAAGCAGCCGCCGAGGCGGCGAACGTGAACGTGCCAGCCGCCAGGTCGATCCGGAAGGTGTCGACATCCGAGTCGTTCGCGTAGATGCCCTTCACGCTGGTTCCGAGCGTCAACGCAGTGGCGTCCGACGTACCGTTGCCGTGGTCGTCGGCCCGCAGCGCCAGCCCGTTCTGGCCGATCACCGCGAAGTCGTCTTCCTTGTTGTTGGCGCCGGTGTACTCGCCCTTGCTCCACTGGCTGATCGCCTTGGAGTAGCCGACGCCCATGATCGGCGCCCAGGAACCGTGGCCGGCGTAGTACCCGACAGACGCCGTGCCGTCGTGGGACAGCCCGACGTTGTGACCGGCTTCGTGCGACGCGGCCTCCGCGATGTTCTTCGCGCCGGTGCCGACGCCCTTCGTGAACACGAGCGCGGGTTGGTAGTAGGAGTGCTGGCTCGTGTTGTCGTACACGCCGACGTACGCGACCCCGCCGCAACCGCAGCCGGACTGGTACCAGGTGGTCGGGTCGATCAGCACACGTGTGCCGTACTGCTGGTCGGAGGACCCGGTCCGGTCGATCGCCGCGGCGGTCGGCTCCTGAGTGGTCACGTCCACGTCGAACGGCGCGTAGTCCTCGGCGACCCGGGCCCACACATCACGTACGACGTCCTGCTCGGCGGTACTCCAGCTGTTGGGGTTCCCGTCGGTGTCGTACGGCGTGACGTTGACGGTGGCCGGCTTGCCGCCGGTGTTCCACGCCGTACCGGTGATCGTCTGGCCGTCGAAGTCCAGGTAGATGACCCGGTTCGAGCCCGGCTTGCTGTGGAGCTCGAAGGCCGGACCCGTCGCGGCAGCGACCGCGGCACGAGCCCAGCGTGGGGACGGGGCGGCGGCGGACTTCCGCTCGGCCGCGGTCGCGACGGGCTCGCGGTAGAACAGCTTGCCGCCGTGGTCGAGCCAGGCGGTTCTGTCCGTCGCGAGAATCTGCCGCAGGTGGTCGGTGGACAGCTTGTTCTGGTCGGCGACCTCGGCGAGCCGGGACTGGACCCGGCCGAGCGCGGACCTGCCTTGCAGGTCCTGGCCGAGCAACTGGTCGATGGGAAGAGGAACTGGCTGCTGGGCGTCGGCCTGGTTGCTGACGACGACTGCGACGGCTCCGAAGACAACTGCACCGGCTACGGCGAGGGCACCGATCCGGCGGGGGCGGGTGAGCATGCTTGGGGTCCTCCTCAGGGACTCCGCGGGGCGGCCTCACATCTCGTGCGTGGGCACGCACTGTGCGTAGCCTGCCCGAAGCTCCCCTTCGCTGTATAGATTCGTCTCGGGATTTAACGCCGACTTGGGAGGGCCCTCAGATGCGCTACATGATGATTTTCAAGGCCAGCGAGGAGTCCGAGGCGGGTGAGCTGCCGAGCCAGGAGAGCCTGACCGCGATGGGTCTGGTGATGGCGGAGATGGCCGAGAAGGGCGTCCTGCTGGCAGGTGACGGACTGCTGCCGAGCTCGATGGGTTTCCGGCTCGGGTTCGACGACGACAAGCAGCGCCGGGTGATCGACGGCCCGTTCGCCGAGACCAAGGAGCTGATCGCCGGTTTCTGCCTGATCGAGGTGGCGTCCCGGGAGGAAGCGATCGAGTGGGGCTGGCGCTGCGTGGCGGCCGACGGCCGCACGGACGGCGAGCTGGAGATCCGTCCGGTCCCGACCGCCGACTTCTTCGGTGACAACTACACGAGCGAGGCGCGCGACCGCAACGAAGAGACCTTCCAGAAGGCTGCGGAGAACCTTCAGAACAGCAATACCTGACGGATCGACGTACCGGCGGCCAGGTCGTCGAAGGCCTGGTTGAGGTCGTCGAGCCCGACGGTCGCGGTCAGCAGCCGGTCGACCGGGAGCCGACCGGCCCGGTACAGGGCGACGTACCGCGGGATGTCGCGGGACGGGATCGACGAGCCGAGGTACGAGCCCTTCACCGTCCGTTCCTCCGCGACGAGGCTCACGGCCGGAACGCTGAACGACTGCGAAGGATGCGGCAGGCCGACCGTGACCGTGGTCCCGCCACGTCTCGTGGCGGCGTACGCCTGCTCGAGCACCCTGGCGCTGCCCACGGTTTCGAAGGCGTAGTCGGCACCACCAGCGGTGGCTTGTCGCACCTCCTCCACCGCGTCGGCATCGCGAGCGTCGACGACGGCGGTTGCGCCGAGATCGAGCGCCAACGAGAGCTTGGCCGGCACGACGTCCACGGCGACGATCGGGTGTGCTCCGACCAGGACAGCGCCGAGCAGTGCTGACAGTCCGACGCCGCCGAGGCCGAAGACGACCGCGCTGCGGCCCGCGCGGACCTGTGCTGTGTTCACCACTGCGCCGACGCCGGTCATGACTGCGCACCCGAAGAGAGCGGCGATCTCGGGAGGGAGAGACGGGTCGATCTTCACGGCCGAATGCGCCGAGATCACCGCATGATCCGCGAACCCGGACACGCCCAGGTGGTGGTGCAGGTCGGCGGTGGCCGAGCCGCCGATCGACGAGCCGTGCGGGCTGGTGAGGCGGCGGGTGCCACCCAAGAGGGCGCCGGCAGTGTTTGCAGCGGCGCCGGGCTCGCACAACGCCGGTCGGCCCTCGGCGCACGGGCCGCAGGACCCGCAGGCGGGAACGAACGCGCAGGCGATGACATCACCCGGCGCGAAGCCGCGAGCCTCGGACACGACGACTTCACCGGTCGCCTCGTGACCGAGGAGCATCGGCATCACGCGTGGGCGGGAGCCGTCGATGACCGAGAGGTCCGAGTGGCACAGACCGGCCGCGCGGATCCGGACGAGCAGTTCGCCCGGACCGGGCGGTGCCAGCTCCACGTCTTCGATCCGCAACGGACGCGACGACGCGTACGGCGCCGGCAGGCCCATCTCCCGCAGTACGGCGCCGCGCACGATCATCCTGTGATCCCTTCGAGTGCGGCGCGGATGCGATCGGGGACCGGCACCGGGCGGCGATCCTCGCGCGCCACGAAGACGTGCACGAACCGCCCGGTCGCGGCCGGCTCGTCCGATCCCTCACGGAACAAGGCGATCTCGTACCGCACGCTGGAATTGCCGAGCTGCCCGCACCGCAACGCCGCATCCACGACGCCCGGGAACTCCAGCGGTTGCTTGAACGTGCACTGCGAATCCACGCAGAGCCCGATCACGTCACCGCCGTGAATGTCGAGACCACCCGACCGGATCAGGAAGTCGTTGATCACGGTGTCGAAGAAGCTGTAGTACTCGACATTGTTGACGTGCCCGTAGACGTCGTTGTCCTTCCACCGCAGCGTGATCGCGAGGTGGTGCGGGTACCCGCTACGGTCCATCCGTCAGGGCTTGCGGCCGACTCCGACCCACAGGCTGCACATGATGTCGGTGAACTCGCCCTTGTCGACCAGACGCTGCGTCTCCTCGTCCGGATACCACCGGAACGGCGACACGACGCCCGGCTCGATCAGCTCGGTGCCCTCGAAGAAGCGGGTGACCTCTTCCTTCGAGCGGACCTGCGCGTCACCGCCGTCGGCCTTGTAGACCACCATCGCCCGCTCCCACAGCTCCGGCGCGAAGTCCGGGGTGCAGTGCGAGAAGATCAGCAGCGATCCCGAGGCGAGCGGCTCGACGAGCTGGCGAACCAGGTCGTACGGCTTCAGTGCGTCGGGCAGGTAGTGGAAGACGCCGACGATGCTGAGCGCGACCGGCTTGCTGAAGTCGATCAGCTCCTTGACCTCGTCGGACTGCAGGATCGCCTGCGGGTCCGTGACGTCGGCCTCGAGGTACGCCGTCTTGCCCGCCGGGTCGCTGACCAGCAAGGCCCGGGAGTGCGCGAGCACGATCGGGTCGTTGTCGGCGTAGACCACATGCGCGGACGGGATGATCTTCTGGACGACCTCGTGCAGGTTCGGCTCGGTCGGGATCCCGGTGCCGATGTCGAGGAACTGGGTGATGCCCTGTTCGGCGGCGTACTTCGCCGCGCGGTGCATCCACATCCGGTTCGACAGGGCGGCCGTGCGGAAGCCGGGGAACGCCTGGAGCAGGTGCTCGGCGGCCTGCCGGTCGATCGCGAAGTTGTCCTTCCCGCCCAGGAAGTAGTCGTACACCCGAGCGCCGTGCGGCCGGTCGAGCTTCAGCTGCTCGTACATCCGCGGGTCGACGTCGGCATCCTGCGATTCAGCCATGAAATTCCCATCCGCGCTGCGCCCAGAACTGAAGAGCCATCGTAACCGGTGCACAACGGACTGTGACACCGGCAGATCGACCCTATCGCTTCCGCGGTCTCCTGCCATCGGCTCCGGCGCGTCCGCCGACGGCCTTTACAGAGGATTGAATCGCGACTGTGCGAGCCATGTACTGCGGTTACAGTGCAGGCGTGCGGTTTCTCCGGGATTTGTGGACGTTGCTGCAGCGTCGCGATTTCCGGCGGCTGTTCGCGGTGCGGCTCACGTCGCAGTTCGGCGACGGTGTGTTCCAGGTGGCGCTGGCGTCGTACGTGTTGTTCTCGCCGGAGCGGGCGCCTGACGCGGCAGCGATTGCCGGTCTGTTCGCGGTCGCGCTGCTGCCGTACTCGATCCTCGGCCCGTTCACCGGCGTACTCCTCGATCGGTGGTCGCGCCGGCAGATCCTCTTCGCCGCCAACCTGACCCGTGCCGTGCTCGTCATCGGAGTCGGAGCGATCGTCGCGGCCGACAACGCCGGCGTGCTGTTCTACGTCGCCGTACTGCTCACCCTCGGCGTCAACCGCTTCCTCCTGTCCGGTTTGTCCGCGGGTCTCCCGCACGTCGTCGAACGCGACGAACTGGTGATGGCCAACGCAGTCACCCCGACCAGCGGTACGGCGTTCTTCCTGATCGGCGGCGGAGTCGGCGCCGGGGTGAAGCTGATCGTCGACTCGGATCTGACCGTCCTCGGGCTGACCGTCGTCATCTACACGGCCGCCGCGCTACTCGCCCTCCGGCTGCGCCGCGACCAACTCGGCCCGGACCTGAACGGCGACGAGCCGGGCATCGGAGAGGCGCTCCGGAGCATCGCGGCCGGTCTGATCGACGGCGCTCGGCACCTCAAAGCACGCCCACAGCCCGCGCTCGGCCTGGCAGCGATCGGCTCGCTCCGGTTCTTCTTCGGGCTGATGACGGTCGCGATGATCCTGCTGTACCGCAACTACTTCTACGGGCCCGGTCAGCTTGATCAAGCGTTCGGTGCGCTGGCGATCGCGACCGGTGCGGTCGGAGCCGGGCTGTTCGTCGCCGCGCTGGTCACGCCGTGGGGCACTCGCCTGATGGCGCTCCGGCAGTGGATCACCTGGCTGTTCGTGGGCGCGGCAGTCGTGAGCGCCGTACCGATCGGGTTGTACACAAAGCCGGCACTGGTGGCCGGTGGGTTCCTCACTGGTTTCTGCGCGCAGGGCATCAAGATCAGCGTCGACACCCTCGTACAGACGGGTGTCGACGATGTGTACCGCGGACGGGTGTTCTCGCTCTACGACATGATCTTCAACGTCGGGCAGGTCTCCGCGGCCGCACTCGGTGCGGCGATCCTGCCCGACAGCGGGAAGTCCTACGCCGTACTGGCGTTCATCGTGGTCGGCTTCGCCGTGACCGCCTTGGTGTACGGGCGGCTGAGCTCACGTGCCGCGCAGCGCGGTGATCGGCTGGATGGCGGAGGCCTTCCAGGCGGGATACGTGCCGGCGACCAGACCGATGAACGCACCCAGCAGGGGTGAACCGAACGCCAGCCGGTTGTCGAGGATCGGCGTCCAGTCCCGGATCCACGACACGCTCACGGTGAGGATCACGCCGACCGCCGTCCCGAGCAGGCCGCCGAGGAATCCGACGATCACGCTCTCGACCAGGAACTGAACGGCGATATGTCTTCGTGCCGCTCCCAACGCCCGTCGCAGGCCGATCTCCGAGATGCGTTCCAGGACCGACAGCAGCGTGACGTTCGCGATGCCGAGACCGCCGACCAGGAGCGCGACCGCGCCGAGCAGCAGGAACAGCGCGTTCAGGTCGGACTCGACCCCCTTCCGGACGGCGCCCTGCTTGGGCGGAGCGTCGACGCGCAAGGTGCTCGGGTTGTTCGGCTCGATCGCGATCGGCGCCTGCTCCGCGATCAGCTGCGCCGCGCCGACCGCCGTACGGATCTCGACCGCGTCCGGCGACTCGAGGTCGTAGGCGTTGCGGGCCGCGCCGTTCGGCATGATCACCGCGTCGTTGAGTTCGGCCCGGCCGCTGACCGAGTCGAGGATGCCGATCACCGTGTACGGCTCGTCGCCGATGAACACCGCGGGCTGCGAGTCGACCCGGTTGATCCCGAGCCGCTCCGCGGCATGCTTGCCGAGGACAACTACCTTGTCGGCGCGCTGGTCGTGGCCCTGGTCGAAGAACCGGCCGGTCTGGAGGGTCGCGCGTACGGCGTCCCACAGGCCTGCGGACCCGGCCATCACCTGAAGGGCCTTGCCGGCGCCGTTGTCCAAACCGGTCACGTTCTGGACCAGGTCGTCGCCGATCTCCAGGTTGCTGACGGTGCCGACCGCTTCGACGCCGTTCAGCCGTTTGATCCGGTCGGGCGCGTCCCAGGGCAACTGCGTCGCGGCTTCGCCTTCCTGTCGGTCCTTGTCGTCGGGTTGCACGACCACGCGAGTCGCCGCGGCCAGGTCGAACCGCTGCGTGATCTGCCCGGCAGCGGTCTGCCCCAGCCCGACCGTCCCCACCAACGCGGCAACACCGAGCACGGTGCCCAGCGTGGTGAGGATCAGCCGGGTCGGACGGGCGGCAACCCCGGCCAACGCCTCGTCGAGGAGATCTCGTACGGCGGGACGAGATCTCAGCCGCCGGCGTCGCCGGGAGGTGGACGGCCCGCCGGCGGGATCCGGGGGGCCTGCTTGGGTTACCACTGGAGGGTTCCGTCGACGATGCGGACCTGCCGCTGAGCCCGGCGGCTGACCTCGGCGTCGTGGGTGATGACAGCCAGCGTCATCCCTTCGGAATGCAGTTCGTCGAACACTTGCAGGATCGCCTCCGCGTTGACGCTGTCGAGGTTGCCGGTCGGTTCGTCCGCGAGCAGCAGGCTCGGTTCCGCGACCAGCGCCCGAGCGATCGCGACCCGTTGCCGCTCACCGCCGGAGAGCGTGGTCGGCGCGAACTCCATCCGGTGCGCGAGTCCCACCCGCTCCAAGGCGACCCTGGCGCGAGCCAGTCGTTCCCGGCGCGGCACCCCGACGTACACCATCGAGAGCGCGACGTTCTCCAGCACGGTCCGGTGGTCGAGCAGATGGAACGACTGGAACACGAACCCGATCCGCTCCCCGCGCAGTACGGCGCGACGCCGCTCGCGCAGGCTCATCGTGTCGACACCGTCGAGCCGGTAGACACCTCCCGTTGGGTTGTCCAGCAGTCCGAGCAGATGCAGCAGCGTCGACTTCCCCGACCCGGACGGGCCGACGATCGACAGGTACTCCCCCTGCCCGATGGTCAGATCGACCCCGTTGATCGCCCGTACTTCGGGTGGTCCCTCGAAGAACCGCCGTACGCCGATCATCTCGACAACCGGAGCTGGCAACGCAACAGCAGTCGCGGTCATTTGCCCACCACCACCTGATCGCCCTCGATCAACTTCGCGTCGCCCTTGGGCGTGACCTGCGCGAACCCGTCCGCGGACAGCCCGACGGTCACCGGCACCAACTCCACCTGACCGTTCCGCAGTACTTCGACCCGCGAGCCGCCGTCGGACCCGGACGACAACGCCGCCAGCGGTACGGCGAGAACCTTGCCGCTGGTGCTCTTCACCGGGATCGTCACCCGCACGTTCGCCTCCCGCAGCAGCGCCAACTGGCTCGCGGTCAACGTGTTCGGCGCGACCACGACGTCGTACGTGCTGCCGTTCTTCGCGACCCGGCGGACCTTCGCCGCGATCGCCGTACCGTCGAGATCGAGCGATGCGACCATGCCGGCCTTCAACCGCTGCGCCGTCTCGGCGTCGACCTTGAGCGTCACGACCAGGGACGAACCGCTGGCCGACATCACCACGCCGTTCACCGTGCCGCCACGCTCGACCTTCACGTCGTCGACGCGGCGCGGCAGCGTCTTCACGTAGACCACCTCGGACACCGGCAGCGGCGTACCCGCCTTGAACTTGGCCTCGCTCTCCGCATCCTCGGCGTCCGCGAGGTTCTCCTCCGCGTCGTCCACGGCACCCTGCTGCACCGACGTGTCCTTGGCCTTGGCCGCCTTCGCCGCCTTCAGCTGGGCCTGCGCCTGCCGGAGCTGGTTCTTCGCGGCGTCCACCTGCTTCTTCGCCTGGTCGACAGCCTGCGTCAATCGCTCCTCCGGCTCCGGGGCGTCGTACCCGGCGTCCTCGTACAGTTGCTCGACCGCGGCCGAGGTGTCGAGCGTGTACTCGTCATCGACCGTCCCCGGGTCGAACCCGAGCCGGTCGAGCGTCTGCTCCAGTTGCAGCACGTCCGGTCCCTTGCTCCCGGGCGAGAGCGTCCGATACATCGGCAGTACTCCGGCCAGCCCGATCACCGGCCGGCCGGTGATCTCGAGCAATGCCTTGCCCTCGGTGAGCGTCGACCCGACCGTCGGCACCTTTCCGGTCACGATCGCCGGCGTGGTGAGCCCGCTCGTCTCGACCCGGATGTTCACCGCGCCGTCGAACGAAGCATCACCGCGGCCCACCACCTTGCTCGACAGCACCTTCTTCGCGACCGGCACAGTGATCTGGGAGGCCTTCGGCGGCGCGGTCTTCGCGGCCGCGTCCTCCGGCGAGCTGATCCGGCTGCCCGCGGCCACGCCGACGCCGAGCGAGACGACGGCGACCCCGGCCACGCTGACGAGGACCCGGCGGCGGGACTTGGGCGAAGCGGTCACCGGTTCGCCATCTCGTCGCGGTACGCCTCGAGCTCGGCCTTGTGCTGGTCGACGAACTCCTTCTCGGCGGCGTACTGCACCTTCTTGTAGGCGTCGTCGTACCCCTTGGCCTTGCACTTCTGGTCCGCCACCGCGAGATCGATCTCGAACTTGCGGAGGTCGGTCAGCTTGGCCGCGTCGACCTTGTCGAACGACGGCGGACCGGTGATCGTCTTCGACGGACCGCCCTTCGGCGGCGGTGTGTTGCCGGTCAGCGCGTCCAGCTTCTGCTGGACCTTGGTGCGTGGGTCGTCGACCTTCGTGAACCCGGAGTGCCCGGCGTCGGCCATGCAGTCGGACCAGGCGCTGGTCGCGTCGACGACCCGCTGGTCGGATTCGATCCGCTTCTGCAGCGCTTGGATGTCCTTGAACAGGCTGTCGAACTTCTTGAAGTTGGCGGCCCGGTCCTCGCCCTTGCCGTACACCTGCTCGACCGCCTTGCCCCGGCAGCCCAGGTCCTGCTTGCCGCTGTCGGACGGGCCGCCGCCGCCCTGGATCACGACGGCGCCGCTCCCGGTCGCGTTCGGTCCGTTCAGCGCCTTGTCGTACGCCTTCTGCGCGGCCGGCGAGAGCGCGTTGCGGATCTTGGTGTTCGGGTTCGTGTCGTCGTCGCCGGCCTTCGACCAGTCGATCGTGCTGATGCCGTACCCGTACTGCTGGGCGAACTTGTCCGGCGGCAGGTTGAACGCGTCGGCGAACTTGCTCTTGGCGTTCTGCTCCGGCGGTACGGCGACGTAGTCGAAGCCGGCCGCCTTCATGCACGCGGCGGTCGCGTCCTCGACCTTGCGCTGCTTGGCCAGCTCCTCCTCGCTCGGCTGCTGCCCGCCGCCGGCGCGCATCGCGATCTTGAACCCGCCGCCCGACGAGCTCGTGAACCCGTCACCCATGTACTCCGCGAGCGGGCTCTTGTCGCTGTTCTGGTCATCGGACGCGACCGGCGCTTTGTCGTTCCCGCAGCCGGCCACCGCGAGGATGGCCAGCAGGGCCAGCGCGGATGCGGTTCGTGAGGTCTTCATGGCGATCGAGCGTGCCGTCGCGGCAGTGAAGAACCTGTGAAGGACCGGTATGCACCCGATGCTCTCAGCCGATCTTCATCGGATTCTCATCAACCTCAGGGACATTGTCGTTATGCCAGCGCGGATCCTGGTCGCCGAAGACGACCTGAAGCAGGCCGAGCTGATCCGGCGGTACCTCGAGCGGGAGGGGCATCTGACCGTCGTCGTGCACGACGGCCGGGCCGCGATCGACGAGGCCCGCCGGCGCAGCCCGGACCTGCTGGTGCTCGACGTGATGATGCCGAAGGTCGACGGCCTCGACGTCTGCCGGGTACTGCGTGCCGACGGCCCGGGCGATTCCGGGGTGCCGATCATCATGCTGACCGCCCGCTCCACGGAGGACGACCTGCTGCTCGGGCTCGACCTCGGCGCGGACGACTACCTGACCAAGCCGTACAACCCGCGCGAGCTCGTCGCCCGCGTGCGCACCGTGCTGCGGCGGACCCGCGTGCGCGCCGAGGGCGAGGTGTACCGCGTCGGCGAGCTCGAGATCGACCCGGGCCGGCACGAGGTCCGGCTGGCTGGGGAGCTGATCGACCTGACGCCTGCGGAGTTCAAGATCCTTGCCTGTCTCGCTGCATCGCCGGGGCGGGCGTTCTCACGGCAGCAGCTGCTCGAGCACGCGTTCGGGTTCGACCACTATGTGTTCGACCGGACCGTCGACGTACATGTGATGAATCTGCGGAAGAAGATCGAGCCGTCCGCCGTTCCGACGTACCTGAAGACCGTGTACGGCGTCGGGTACAAGCTGGCCGACAAGGTGGTCAGCCATGCGTCGTAGTGTGCTCGTCCGGTTCCTCGGGCTGTCGCTCGCAGTAGCGCTCGGTGCGGTGATCGCGACCGCGCTGATTGCGACGTACAGCACGTCGGAGAAGTTGCAGGGCGAGATCGACGCGAACACGGGGCAGCTCCAGGTCGACGGTGAGATCTACGGGCAGTTGTCGAAGTACGCCGCGGACCACCCGACCTGGTCGGGCGTGGACAAACTCGTGCACGAGCTGGGCGACAAGCTCGGCCGCCGGGTCGCGGTGACCGCCGACGACGGCTCGGTGATCGCGGACTCGGCCCGGATGCTCGGCGCCGCGCCCGCACTCCCTTCGGTGCCAGCGGCAACCATCGACGCGCGGGGTACGGGCGTGGGCAAGTTCGCGGGCGCGAATATCTACTCCACTCGTAAGACGATTGCCGCCGGCGAGGCCGGCAGCTTCGTCGCGACGGCCCTGATCTCACCGTACGGGGGCTACCCCGGCTGGGGCATGACCGCCGAGGAGAGCAAGCAGCGCGACCAGCTCGCCCGGCAGGCGGTGAACTGCTACAACGCCAAAGGCAAGGCGGCGAGCGTGGTCCGGGCGGGAAGCTCCGTCCCGCAGGTGATGATCGAGTCGAAGGAGTCGCTGGCCGGGGTTCAGGTGAAGTCGAGCGCCCTGACCAAGGACGACTGCACGCCGCCGGGGCTGAACGCGCCTAGTGCCAAGGCGAAGATCGTGAACGACGACGAGATCCGCCGGGCGACCGCATGCCTGGACTCGGCCGGGCTGAAGTACAACATCAACGATTTCGAGGGGCTGAAGGCAGTCGCGCCGAAGACCCAGAGCGATGTCGGAGACGCCTTCGACAACTGCGCGACCCAGGCGCGGGTGCAGGCGTTGACGCCGTACGTCGCGCCGCCGGCGAAGCTGTATCTCGGTGCGAAGAGCACGTTCAACGTGTTCTCCGGCGAGGGGCTCCTGCGTACTGCGGCGACCGCGCTCGGCGTACTGCTGATCGCGGCGCTGGTGATGATCTTCGCGGGACGGCGGCTGGTCCGGCCGATCGTTGCACTGACCGGTGCGGCGCAGCGGATGCGGAACGGGGATCACGCGGCCCGCGTACCGGTGAGCGGGAAGGACGAGGTGGCTCGGCTCGGGCATGCGTTCAACGACATGGCCGAGTCCATTCAGCGGCACGATTTCCAGCGGAAGGCGATGGTCAGCGATGTCGCGCATGAGCTGCGTACGCCGCTGGCCAACATCAAGGGCTATCTGGTCGCGTCCGAGGACGGCGTGGTGCCGCTCGACGGCGAACTCGTCACGTCGTTGCTGGAGGAGACCGAGCTGCTCGAGCATCTGGTCGCGGATCTCCAGGACCTGGCGCTGGCGGATGCCGGCATGCTCCGCCTGCATCCGGCTCCCCGCGACCTCACCGAACTCGCACAGCAGGTCGTCGCTGCCCACCGCCCGAGCGCCGACGCCGCGGATGTCACTGTCACGGCTGTTGGCGGACCCTCGCCCGCGAGGGTCGACAGCGCACGGATTCGTCAGGCGCTGGGCAACCTGGTCTCGAATGCCATCCGCTATACGCCGCCGGGCGGCAACGTGGTGGTCAGCGTACGACGGGTGGGCGACGGCTACGACTTGAGCGTCACCGACAACGGCAGCGGGATCGCGGAGGAGCACCTGCCGTATGTGTTCGACCGCTTCTATCGCGCGGAGCACTCGCGCAGTCGGAGCACGGGTGGAAGTGGGCTCGGCCTCGCCATCACCAAACACCTGGCCGAGGCGCACGGCGGCAAGATCACGGTCACCAGCCGCCTCGGATCCGGGTCCACCTTCACGATCTGGCTCCCCGCGGCTGCCACACTGTCCGGGTGACGCAGCCTCCGTACCCGTCCGGACCCCAGAACAGTGGCTGGCAGCAACAGCCCCCACCCGGCACCCCCGTCGGCCCCCCAGGACCGAACGGACCAACCGGACCGGCGTGGGACGGGCGGGGGTATGCGCCCGGGTTCGGTCCGCGTGCGCCGCGTCGGTCGCGGACGACCTTGTACGTGGTGATCGCGGCCGCCGGGATCATCGTGTTTCTCGGCGTCGTCGCGCTGCTGCTTCCCGGCCTGATGGGCGGTGACGACGACCAGGGCAGCGGCCCGACCGCGCCGTCCCCCGCGGCAGCTCGGCCGACCGACTCCCCGCAGCCGACCGCCCAACCATCGCAGACCCCCGGCGGCCCGCGCCTCACCGAGGCCACGACGCTCGCCACCAGATTCCTCGCGTACCTGAACGCAAACGACCAGAAGCACGCGACAGCACTCGCCTGCGCGGACAGCAAGAACCTGCTGGCCGGCCAGTTGATCGTCATGATCGACCCACCGACCAAGCTGGCGGTGAGCGGACCCGCCGCCGCGGTGAGCAGCTACTACCCGCGCATCTCGGTCCCGTTCTCCGGCACCACCAAGGGCGGCGTCCCGCTGGCGGGTACCGTCGACATCATGGATCAGCCGACCCGTCCGCTCTGCGTCCGTCTGACGTCGCTCGCGCACTGATCGGTCCTGCTCCGGATGGCGCCGAGGAAAGCCCGCGTGGCCGACGTACACGAGATCGCGTCGGGGATGCCGCATGTCACCAAGTGGGAGCGCGACGACGGCACGGATCGTCCCGTGTACCAGGTCGGCGGGAAGTCGTTCGTCTTCTTCCGTACGCCGCGACCGGACGCGGTCGATCCCGTGACCGGCGAGAAGTACGACGACGTGATCATGATCTGGGTCGAGTCCGAGGACGAGAAGCTCGCACTGGTCTCGGACGAGTCGACCCCGTTCTTCACGACACCGCACTTCGACGGCCACCCATCCGTCCTCGTTCGCGGCAGCGAACTGGGCGAGATCTCCAAGCAGGAGCTGACCGAGATCATCCAGGACGCCTGGCTCTCCAGAGCATCCAACCGCCGCGCGACGACGTGGCTCAAAGAACACCGCTTGAGCTGATCAGGCTTCACACTGAGTGGGTGAGCTCACCGCCCTCCGGACCGGACTACAGCTGGCAGTCGCAGCACAAGGACTACAAGTCGGCTCCCACCTACGGCCAGCCGCCGCGCCAGAGCCGCGCCGGTCTGATCATCGCGCTCATCGTCGTCTTCGCCCTGGTCGGCATCGGCGCCGCCGGCATCCTCGTCTACCGCCTCGTGTCGGATCACCTGAACACGACGTCCGGCACGGCGACGCCCGCGACTGAGGTCGCTCCCGCGGCAGCCGCGACGCAACGCGCCCGCCAGTTCGTCGCGCAGCTCAACGCGAACAAGTCCGCCGCGGCGGTCGCCCTGTCCTGCGAGGACTCGAGGCAGATGATTCCGAACCTCATCCAGGCCGTGACCGCGCCGCCCACGAGGCTCACCCTCGGCGCCCCGTATTACCAGGCCGACGTGATCGTGTTCCCCCTCACCGGCACCACCAAAGGATCCACCGTGACCGGCACCCTCGTCCTCCACCAAAGGGCGCCGGAAGGCCTGTGCGTGAGTGAATTCCAACTCACGGCACGCTGACGAACTGCTCGTCTACCGCGGAGCCAGAGCGCGCGCGGTGTCCAGCAAGTCGGTGCCGGTGGGGAGGGTGGCGATGATGGGGGTGTCGAGGCCGTTCTCGACGTACCGGTTGATGTGGGTGCGGCACTGTTCGGGCGTGCCGTGGACGATCAGATCGTCCAGGACCTCCACGGGTACGGCGGCCATCGCGGCGTTGCGGTCGCCTGCGGCCCACGCGTCGCGCATCGGTTTCATCGCTGTACCGCGGCCGAGCCAGTCGTGGAAGGCGGCGTACCCGGGCACCGTCAGATAGGTCGCGATCAGGAAGCGGCCGATGTTGCGCGCCATCTCCGCGTCCTCGGTGACGCAGACGAAGATCCGCGCGGCCAGCTCCTTGTCCGGCCCGAGCTCGGCGCGCACCTGCCGTACGTCGTCCGCCGACAACCAGTTCGTGATCGCCCCATCGGCCTCACGCGCCGCCAACCGCAGCATCTGCGGGCGCAACGCAGCCAGCATGATCGCCGGCGGCACGTCCGGCGCCTTCTCCAGCCGGAACCGGTTGATGGTGAAGCTGTCGAACGACCCGTCCACCCTCTCCCCCGCAAACGCCTGCCGCAGGAACCGCAGTACGTCGCGGGTCCGCGCGTACGGCGGGTCGTACGCGATCCCGTTCCACCCGGTCACGATGGTCTCCGACGACGCCCCGATCCCGAGCACGAACCGCCCCGGCGCGAGATCCGCCAACGCCGCCGCGCTCATCGCGAGCGCAGCCGGCCCCCGCGTGTGCACCGGCACGACCGCTGTCCCCAACCTCAACCGCTGATCCCACTCCGACGCCAACACGAGCGGCGTGAACGCGTCCGCCCCGGCCACCTCCGCCGACCACAGATCCGTGTACCCGAGCTCGAACAACTCGGAGATCAGCGACCGGTGGTCCCGCAGCGGAATCCCGGTCAGCGGAACGGTCAATCCCCAGCGCATCACAGCATCCTCTTCAGTACGGCGACCGGCGCGAACCGCATCACCTGAGCCAGCGGCCGCCACGGCCACGACGGTACGTACGCCTTCGGCTTCTCGGACTCGATCGCGGCCACCATCGCCCGCACGCCCGGCACGGTGTCGACGATCAGCGGCGTGTGCGCGACCCGCTCGTTCATCTCGGACCGGATGTACCCGGGGAAGATCATGCTCACCGTGATCGGCTGCCCGAGCAGCTCGATCCGCAACCCCTCGGCGAGCGAGGCGATGCCCGCCTTGGTCGCGGCGTACGTCGTCACCGTCTTCGGCAGCCCGCGCAGTCCGGAGATCGACGAGATGAAGACCAGATGCCCCGCGTTCCCGGCGCGGAACAGCTCCATTGCCGCCTCCGCCTGGGCGAGCGCGCCGACGAAGTTGGTCAGCGCGGTCTCCCGATTCGCATCGAACCGGCCGGTGCCGAGCGGCGCGCCCTTGCCGAGACCGGCGTTCACGATGATCCGGTCCAGCGGCAGCTCGGCGTCGATCGCGCGGAACACCCTGAACACCTGGTCGTGATCGTTCACATCCAGACTGTGGATAACCACCTGAAGCTGTGGATAACGCTCGGCCAGCTCAGACTGCAGCGCCTCCAGCCGGTCGGTTCGGCGAGCCGTCAGGGCCAGATTATGGCCCTTCGCGGCGAACTGCCGCGCCATCTCCGCACCGAGCCCGGAACTGGCGCCGGTGATCAGGATGTTCCGTCTCATCGCTGTTCCCAACTCTCTGGTCCCAACTGGCTGGCCTATCTGTACGAGAGCATCTCGGTGCCGACGTGGACATGCTCGTTGTAGCTCACCACAGTCAGCCCACTGCGTCCGGACACCACCTTCGTGATCGCGGTGTTGATCGTCACCGGGTTCAGCTTCGCCCACAGGCCGTCGCCGCCGGACAGCAGCCGGCTCACCACCGCCGCGATCGGCCCGCCGGACGTGAAGACGAGCGCCGTTCCACCCTTCCCGAGCCGCTCGGCCGTCCGTCGTACCGCTGCCTCGGACCGCTCGCAGAACGCCTCGAATGTCTCGGTGTAGCCGTCGCCACCGTCGATCCACCGCTGCGTGGCCGAGCTGAACATGTCCTGGAACGCCCGCTGCGGATTACCGGTCCGGGCCAGATCGGCAAGCATCACCGGTCGCACGCGGTACGCCGGTTTGTGCGCGATGATCACCTGCTCGTGGTCGAACTCGTCGTACCCCTTGTCGACCTCAGGCGTGAATCCGGCGAGCGTCGCGGTCTGCTCGTGCCTGCGCATCGAACCGGACACCACCACGTCGGGCTTCACGTCCGACAACGTCTCACCGAGCCGCCGCGCCTGCTGCTCGCCGAGCGATGACAGCTTGTCGTAGTCGCGGGCGCCGAACGACGCCTGCGCGTGCCGGATCAGGTAGATGACCGCCATCTAGGCCTGCCGGATGATGCGGCGGCAGCGGCGCTCGAGCAGGTTGACCGGAAGCCAGAAGTTCTTGAAGCGCGGATTCCTGGTCTGCTTGTGGTGGTAGCGGTAGTAGATCTGCTGCGCGATCACCGCGAGCCGGAACAGCCCGAACACCTCGTAGAACGCCCAGTTGTCCGCCACAAGCCCGGACCGCTTCGCGTAGTACTCCACGATCTCGTCGCGTGTCAGCATCCCCGGCACATCGGACGGCTGCAGCCTGAACCGGCGGAACGCCCAGTCGTCATCGGCCTGCACCCAGTACGCGAGCGCGCTGCCGAGGTCCATCAACGGATCGCCGAGCGTGGCCAGCTCCCAGTCGAGTACGCCGACGACGTGCAGCGGGTCGTCCGGAGTGAGGACGACGTTGTCGAGACGGAAGTCGTTGTGGATAACGCACGTCCGTACGTCGGCCGGCTGGTTCGCCGCGAGCCAGGCCATCACGCGTTCGTAGCTCGGTACGTTCCAGGTCTTCGCCTTGCGGTACCGGTCGGACCAGCCGGCGACCTGGCGCTCGACGTACCCGGCACCGCGCCCGAGATCGGACAGACCCGCCGCTGCAGGGTCGACGGCGTGCAGCTCGGCGAGCGTGTCGATCAACGTGAACCCGAGCTGCCGGGTCTGCTCGGGCGTCAGGTCGACGCCGAGCTTGTGGTGACCGGGGATCGTGCCGGCGACTCGCTCCATCACGTAGAACTCGGAGCCGATCACCGAGTCGTCGTTGCAGTGGGCAACCATCTCGGGGACGTACCGGAACACCGGCTTGAGGCCCGCCTGGATCCGGTACTCGCGGCCCATGTCGTGCGCACTCTTCGCCTTCGTCCCCGCCGGCGGACGGCGAAGGATCAGGTCGTGGCCCGGATAACTCAGCAAATAGGTGAGGTTGGACGCGCCGCCGGTGAACTGCTTGACCTCAGGCAGACCGTCCGGCACCTCCGTCCGCTGCCGCAACCACGCGTCGACGGCGGGCACGTCGAACGCGTCCTCGTCCCGGACCGCCCGCGCGGCATCACCCATTCGTCGTCTCGGCCCGCTGCCGGGCGCGCTCCGCGATCTTGCGCATCTGCCGGTTGTACAGCGGCCGCGCGAAACGCTTCGTACGCCAGGCCATCGCGGCCGGCCGGTCCGGGATGATCAGGAACTGCTTCTTCTTGATCCCCGCGAGTACGGCGGCCGCGATGTCGTCGGCGGACCGCGGCGACTTCTCGATCAACTGCCGTGCCGTCGCGCCCATCGCGCTGTCCGCGCCACGGATCGAATCGGCGAGATTCGTCCGGAAGAACGACGGGCACACGACGGACACGGTCACGCCGTACGGATAGAGCTCGTGCGACAACGTCTCCGACAGCGCGACCACGCCGGCCTTGACCGTGTTGTACGAGCTCATCATTGGCGGGTGGACCAGCCCGGCCGCGGACGCGGTGTTCACGATGTGACCGGAACGCTGCCTTTTGAACAGCGGGGCGAACGCGCGGCAGCCGCGCACCACGCCCATCAGGTTGATGTCGACGACCCGATCCCACTCGTCCAGCGTCTCGACATCGATCCGCCCGCCGGTCGCGATCCCGGCGTTGTTCACGAGGATGTCCAGGCCGCCCCAGTTCTGCTCGCACCACGCGACCGCGGCATCCCAGTCCTCGGCCCGGCGTACGTCCAGCTTCAGGTACGCCGTGCCCTCGCCGTCCTCGGTCACATCCGTCGACAGGACTTGGTGGCCTTCGGCAACAAACTTGGCGACCAGCGCCGCACCCAGCCCGCTGGCGGCGCCGGTGACGAGAACTCGGCTCACTTGGCCTCCTGAGCAGCAGACAGGTACGACGCGAGCTCGATCCTCGCGATCACCCCACGATGCACCTCGTCGGGCCCGTCGGCCAGTCGCAACGCGCGCGCACTCGTCCACGCGGCCGCGAGCGGGAAGTCGTCGGACAGCCCACCACCGCCGTGCAGCTGCATCGCCATGTCGATCACGTCCTGCGCCATCCGCGGTACGGCGACCTTGATCTGGCTCACCTCGCTCAACGCACCCGCGAGCCCTTCGGTGTCCAGCAGGTACGCCGTTTGCAGCACGAGCAGCCGTGCCTGGTTGATCGCGATCCGCGCATCGGCGATCCGCTCGCGGTTGCCGCCGAGGTTCACGAGCGGCTTGCCGAACGCAGTACGACTGGTGCCACGCTGCAGCGCCAGCTCGAGTGCCTTCTCCGCAAGGCCGATCAGCCGCATGCAGTGGTGGACACGCCCCGGACCGAGGCGGCCCTGTGCGATCTCGAACGCTCGGCCCGGTCCCATCAGGATGTTCGACGCCGGAACGCGCACGTTGGTGAACGAGACCTCGCCGTGGCCGTGCGGTTCGTCGTACCTGTGCATCGCCGGCAGCAGGCGCTCGACCTTCACGCCCGGGGCGTCGCGCGGGACGAGCACCATCGTGTGGCGTGCGTACCGGTGGGCGTCCGGGTCGGTCAGGCCCATGAAGATGAGGAGCTGGCAATCCGGGTGGCCGACGCCCGTGCTCCACCACTTGCGTCCGTTGATCACGACCTCGTCGCCGTCGATGACGGCGGTCGCCTCCATGTTGGTGGCGTCGGAGGAGGCGACGTCCGGCTCGGTCATGCAGAACGCGGACCGGATCGTGCCGTCGAGCAACGGCTCCAGCCACTGCTTCTTCTGCTCGTCCGTGCCGTAGCGGAGCAGGACCTCCATGTTGCCGGTGTCCGGCGCGTTGCAGTTGAAGATGTACGGCGCGATGAACGACCGGCCGGTGAGCTCGGCGATCGGGGCGTAGTCGAGGTTGCTGAGGCCGTCGCCGTACTGCTCGTTGCCTGGTTCGGCGGGTGGCAGGAACAGGTTCCACAGGCCGGCCTCGCGCGCCTTCGCCTGCAGGTCCTTGATCATCGGTTGCGGCTGCCACGGGTCACCGGCGGTACGGATCGCGGTGTGCAGCTCCGCCTCGACCGGCTCGATCTCGCTGCGCAGGAAGGCATCTACCCGCGCGACAAGATCCTGAGCCCGGGCCGAAGGTTCGAACCCCATCAAGACTCCCTTCCTCGCCTTGACCGTAGCTCAGCTTCTAAGCAATGCTCAATAGCATGGATCACCGACTGTCGGCGGAGGACCGCAAGAAGCAACTGGTCAAGATCGGCCTGATGATGCTGCGGACCAAACCGATCCACGAACTGTCGATCGATGCCATCGCCGGCCAGGCCGGGATCTCCCGCGGCCTGCTGTTCCACTACTTCCCGAGCAAACGCGACTACTACGTAGCCGTCATCTCCGCCGCCGGCCGCCGCCTCCTCCGCGTCACCAAGCCCGATGAGTCCCTCCCGCCCGAGGAGCAACTGCGCGAGATGCTCACGCAGTTCGTCGCATTCATCGAGCGCCGTCGTACTGCGTACATCTCATTCGTCCGGGGCGCCGCCGGCGGAGACGACTTCGCAGTCAAGGTGTACGACGAGACCCGCGCCGGCCTGACGAAGCGCGTCCTGACCTACATCGGCACGCCCGAAGTGGCAGATGAGCCCAAGTCGCCGGACTACTTGCGGATCCACGCGTGGCTCTCCTACGCGGAGGACCTGGCCATCGAGTGGTCGGGCCTGCGCGAGGAAGACCGCCCCTACACCGCGGACTACCTGATCGACCACGCCATCGAAGCTCTCCACACCCTCCGCAAGCTGTAATCCCCGCGCGCAGCAGACCCCCCGCGCGCTACGCAGCCGCTTTCTTCGTCGCTCCGCTCCTCAGCGCGTCCACTCCGCACGCTCCCACCCACCCCCCGGCTGCCGCCGGTGCATCCCTTCCGGCTACCGCCGGACCTGGCGAGCTGCCGGTCGCGAGCGACTACGGGCTTATCGCCAGGTGCCCCAGCTTGACCCAGAGAGCGCGCTGATCCCGAACCCGCTGCTCCACGCAGGTATCCCGGAGCCGGTCTCCGCCTTGGCCCTCAGCACACCCTCACCACTGGCCTCCTCCTCGTGAACGGCGCGGTCGTGGATCACGACGGACTGCTCACCGCCGACCGAGCCGACCTCACTGGCGAGGTCCCTCGCATGCAGTCCGAGCTTCTAGCCTGGGCGGCAACAGTCCCTGGGGACTGGCGATAGGCAATGGCTTATCGCCAGTCCCCAGCGGCTGTCCACAGATGGGCAAATCACGCGCGGCGGGGAGCTGCGACGCGAGCATGAGATTGGAAGTGTTCGCGGCAGAACGGGGCGGCTGGTTCAGCGGCAGACTCGAGCCGGAGGTCTGGCGAGGAGCCGGACGGCCCGGGGCAGGCCAGCGCCCCGGCGATTAGCCCGTAGTCAATCGCGAGCGGTAGCCGCCACGTCCGGCGATAGCCGGAAGGGGTGCACCGGCGGTAGCCGGGGGGTGGGTGGGGCGCGCGAAGCAGGCGCGGTGAGGAACGGAGTGACGAACGGAGCGCCTGCGTAGTGCGCGGGGTTTCTTCTACGGGAGAAGCTCGGGGGTTAGGTCGGGGGTGGGCATGTTGGGGTCGAAGGGGAAGAGGGGGCGGAGGACGCCGTGGTGGCCCAGGCGGAGGAGGTCTTGATCGACGCCGCCGGGGGTTAAGGCTAGGAGCCAGTCGGCGGCGAGGTTGTAGAGCTCGGGCTCCAGGTACCCGATCTTGACGATGACCAGGTCCGTCGCGGAGGGGTCGAGACCCAGCAGCGTGAAGTCGGCGATGTGGTGGTACGGCTTGCGGCGGGTGGTGAGGATGGAGTGGAGGCCGCCGACCTTGACCACGGCGACCGTCCCGCCGACCGGGTCCTCGGACAGGGAGAAGACGGTGCCGGACATCGGGACCGGGCCGGCAGGGATGTTGTCGACCTTGCCGCCGGCGGTGACCTGCACGTCGTTGCCGACGCCGGCCGCGACGCAGGCGGCGACGGCTTCGGGGTCGGTGATGCTGGCGTGGATCGCGGTCGCCTTGCCGGAGGTCAGGTCCTCCATGGCGAGCAGTTGGCCGAGTGTCCACGAGGTGTCGCCCGCGCCGCCGGCGGTCGGGTTGTCGCCGGAGTCGCTGATCAGGAACGGCCGCGCCGTGCTCGCCAGGCCAGCGGCCACGCACTCCTCCAACGTCCCGGTCGGAGCAACAAACTCGAAGCCATCGCGGGCATCCCAGTACGCCTGCGCCAACTCAGCAGCGCGCGCAGTGATCACCGAAGAGTCATCACCAGTCACAACCACGGCAGCCCGGCACCGCGGCTCGTCGGCCCACGCGTACCCGACCCACACGGCCGCATCCAGCACCCCGGGCTCGTCCGCGATCTCGCCGACCCGGTGATAGATCGACTTGGCCGGCTCGAGTCGGGTCGACGTCTTCTCGCCGGGCAGCAGCACCGGCACCTGGACCCACGCCTTGCCCGGCTTGCCCAGCCCGGAGCGGAGCCGCTCGACGAGGTTGCGCAGGGCGCGCTCGCGGCTCTCCATCGCGTCCTCGTGCGGCGCCATCCGGTAGCAGGTGATGAGATCCACCGCCGTACCGAGCTCGCGCGACACGTTCCCGTGCAGGTCCATCGAAGCCGACATGAGTACGTCGGGACCGATCACGGCCCGGATCCGGGTGGCGAGATCCGCCTCGGCGTCCTGCCGTCCGACGACGCTCATCGCGCCGTGGATGTCGAAGAAGAACCCGTCCAGCTGGCCCGCCCCTTCAAGCCGGGTGATGATCTCCGCGGACAGGTCGTCGTACACCTCCGGCAGTACGGCGCCGCCCGGCAGCGAGCGCGCGTGCAGCAGCGGGACCCAGTCGATTCCCTGCGCCCAGTCCTTCCCGAGGAACTCGTACCGCTCCATCAGGTGGTCACCGCGCCGTACGTCGAAATCGGACAGACCGGCCCGATGCGGCGAGAACGTACTGGACTCGATAGCGATCCCGGCAATGCCGATCCGAAGGTTCATGTCTAAAACCTGCCACAACCGAGCCGTTTCGCGCACTGCCTACCCTGCGATTGTGGACGCCGGACCCGTGCTCCCCCGCACGATCAACTCGGTCGCGAGCTCGACATGCAGCGCCTCCACCTCATGACGGTCCAAGAGGCGGGTCAGCAGGCTGACTGCCATCCGGCCCATTTCCTGCAGCGGCTGACGGACCGTGGTGAGTTGGGGCGTGGTCGCGCGGCTGAGGTCGAGGTCGTCGAAGCCCGCGATGGAGAGGTCGCCCGGGACGGACAGACCGCGTTCGGTGGCGGCCTGGAGCGCGCCGATCGCGGCCTTGTCGTTGAACGCGACCAGGGCGGTCGGGCGCGGCTCGAGGTCGAGCAGTGAGACGGCGGCCCGATAGCCGTGCACAGTGGTCGGTTGGTCGTGGCGGACCAGCGACGGGTCGGGAAGGATGCCGGCGTCGGCGAGCGCGGCGGCGTGACCACTCAGGCGGGCGTCGGCGGCCAGCCATTCGCGTGGCCCGGCGATGACGCCGATGCGGGTGTGGCCCAACGCGGTCAGATGGGCAGTGAGCTGGCGGGCGCCGGAGTGGTGAGCCGCCGAGACCGACGGGATGTCGCGGGGCAGCGCGGTCCGTGGATCGACCACGACGAACGGGAAGCGCCGCGAGCTCAGCCGCACCAGGTCGTCGCTCGACTCCGGCGGAAGAATGAGTACGGCGCCACCGACGTCCCGCCGGGACGCCAAACCACGCAGTACCGGATCGTCCTGCGTCGCCTCACCGGCGTTGAGGATCACCTGTCGACCGTGCCGGTCGAGGGCCTCGGCGATCGACGAGACGATCAGGCCGAAGTAGTCGGTCAGCACGTACGGGCAGCGAACGTAGACGGCACCCTCGACCGGCTTCGGCGTACCGCCCCGGGGCACGGGCGCGGGCAGCCCGAGCTCCTCGATCGCCTGCTCCACCAGCCGTCGAGTCTCCGGCGCGATGCCGCCGACCTGATTGACCACACGGGACACGGTCGCGAGTGACACCCCGGCCGCGGCCGCGACGTCGCGCATCGTCGCTCTAGCGCGCGGCATTTGTTACATCGCTTTGTTTCACGCTCAGCACTCTAGACCTACGCTCCCAGGTCTTGACAGTGGTCGATCGCGGGCGTGTCCTGAGGCCGTTTGTTTCATTCCTGAGGAGTGCGATGAGAACATCCGCCTTCGGCGTCGCCCTTGCTCTCACGGTGGCGTCACTCACCGGACCTGCCCAGGCCCACCCCCCGACGACCCAGGTCAATGTCTGGGTCACCACACCGGACCGCGCCGAGTTGCTGCACCAGCGCGCGCCCCTCACGTTCGACGACGGAGCTAGTGACCGGACCACGATCACGGTCGACCCGCGGACGTCGTACCAGACCATGGACGGGTTCGGCGCCTCGATCACCGACTCGTCCGCGAATGTGCTGTACCGGCTCAGCCCGGCCGATCGCGAGCAGACGATGCGCAAGCTGTTCGACCCGCGCCAGGGGATCGGCGTCAGCTTCCTGCGTCAGCCCGTCGGCTCGTCCGACTTCACTGCCGCGGCCGAGCACTACACCTACGACGACGTGCCGGCCGGCCAGACCGACTTCGGCCTGAAGCACTTCACCATCGCGCACGATCAGCAGCAGGTGCTGCCGTTGCTGCGGCGGGCGAAGCAGCTGAACCCGCAGCTCAAGGTGATGGCGACGCCGTGGAGCCCGCCGGCGTGGATGAAGACCGGGGACTCGCTCGTCGGCGGACGGCTCAAGGACGACCCCAAGGTGTACGACGCCTACGCGCGCTACCTGGTGAAGTTCGTCCAGGCGTACACGCAGGCCGGCGTACCGGTCGACTTCCTCTCGATCCAGAACGAGCCGCAGAACCGCAAGCCGAGCGGGTACCCGGGCACGGACATGCCGGTTCGCCAGGAAGCAGCAGTGATCACCGCCCTGGGTCCACTGCTGCACAAGGCGAGTCCGCGCACGAAGATCCTCGGCTACGACCACAACTGGACCACGCATCCCGGCGACGTCGCCTCGACCCCGCCCGGTGAGGATCCGGAGACCGACTACCCGTACAAGCTGCTCCAGACGCCGGCGGCCAAGTGGATCGCGGGTACGGCGTACCACTGCTACTCCGGCGACCCGTCGAAGCAGACCGATCTGCACAACGCGTTCCCGTCGAAGGGCATCTGGTTCACCGAATGCTCCGGCTCACACGGGCCCACCGACACCCCACCGCAGATCTTCCGCGGCACGCTGACGTGGCACGCGCGCACGTTGATGCTCGGTACGACGCGCAACTGGGCCAAGTCGGTCGTGAACTGGAACATCGCGCTCGACTCCACCGGCGGCCCGCGTCTCGGCGGCTGCGACACCTGCACCGGCCTGGTCACGCTGCAGCCGGACGGGACGGTCACGACGGATGCGGAGTACTACACGATCGGCCACTTGTCGAAGTTCGTGAAGCCGGGCGCGGTGCGGATCGGAAGTACGTCGTACGGGACGACCGGATGGAACGGCCAGCTGATGTCCGCCGCGTTCCGCAACCCGGACGGCAGTACTGCGCTCCTGGTGCACAACGAGAACGACGACCCGCGATCGTTCGCCGTGGCGGTCGGCGAGAAGTCCTTCGAGTACGAGTTGCCTGGTGGCTCGATCGCCACCTTCACCTGGGATCACCTCAATGCCGACGTACCGCAGCAGCTGCCCGTTTCCGGTGCGACGGCGAGTGTGAACGCCGCGGATGCCGGCCTGTTGACCGATCAGGACGGATCGACCGTGTGGCAGACCAAGGCCGCGCAGGCGCCCGGTCAGTGGGTGCAGGTGGATCTGGGCAAGGCGCAGACGTTCCGCTCGGTCGCTCTCGACAGCGGCGGGAATGTCGGCGACTACGCGCGCGGGTATGAGGTTGCTGTCAGCAAGGATGGTCTGAGTTGGCAGACCGTTGCGTCGGGTGCGTCCACGGGACAACTCACCACGGTCAAGCTCCGGCCGACGCAGGCGCGCTTCGTGCGGGTGACGTCGACAGGATCGGCTGCTAACTGGTGGAGTCTGGCCGATCTCCGAGTCTATCGCTGAGCCAGCAGGCGATCGCGGCGGCCTTCTCGTTGCTTGCAGCAATGATCTGCAAGCCGACGGGGAGGCCGTCGGTCGGTAACGGGATGCTGACCGCGGCGTGCCGGGTGAGGTTCGCGAGGCGCGTGTTGTTGAGCACCTGCTTGCGTACTTCGAGACCGCCGTCGGCCGTGGCTGCTTCGGTGATGAGTGGTGCAGTCGTTAGAACGGTCGGGGTGAGCACTGCGTCCACCTGCTGCAGTACGTCGTCCAACTGTCGTGTGATCGCCACCGCGTCTTCCTGTGCACGCGTGTAGTCGGCCGGCTGCACAGCCGAGGCCTCACGCAGCCGCTGCTGGACATCTGGTTGATACCGGTCGTGGGAACGCGCCAAATGATTCGCCACCGCTTCAGGACCCTGGAGGTTGGCTGCGGTGGTGAAGCTGTGAGACCAGTCCGGTAGCTGTACTTCGACGAGGTCGAGTGCGTTCAGTGCAGCTGACCATGCACCGCGAGCCTCAGGAGTGAGCTGCAAATACTCCGGGTTGGTCGCCAAACCGAGGCGAGGTGTTGTCACCTCTGCGGGCGGCAGGTCGGCGAGGGCGGACAGGGCATAGGCAGCGTCGGCCGCGGTGCGGGTCAGGACGCCCACGTGGTCCAGCGACTGCGACAGTGGAAACACCCCGTCACAAGGGATCGTGTTGTACGACGGTTTGAACCCGACGATCCCGCATAGCGCAGCGGGGATGCGGACCGAGCCCGCAGTGTCGGTCCCGATCGCCAGCGGCACCACACCGGCCGCTACAGCAGCTGCTGATCCGGAGCTGGAGCCACCGGTCATCCGCGACAGGTCATGTGGGTTCCGGCACGGGCCGACGCGGTTCGACGTACCTGTGCAGCCGTACGCGAACTCATGCGTGTGTGACAGCCCGATGACGATCGCACCGGCCGCGCGCAACCGCCGTACAACCTCGGCGTCCTTCCGGGCAACCTCATCCATGGACGCGGACCCGCACCGGTACGGCAGGCCCTCGACCTCGACGATCTCCTTCACCAGCACCGGGACGCCTGCCAGCGCTCCAGTCCGGTCGTGCGCGGCGGCGGTCTTGCGCGCGCCCTCAACATCCAGGTGCACGACGGCATTGAGCTCTGCCGCGCCGGCAGCCCGCGCCAACGCGCCCTCAACCAGCTCGACCGGGTCGAGCGACCCGTCACGCACCCCGGCGGCGGTTTCCTCCAGCATCCTCACCGACCCATCAGACCACGGAGAGGAAACGGAAACAGCAGCGTCATGCCGTCTTGCTACCGTCCGAGCCATGGTGATCGAGGGAGTGGAACTGCAGGAAACACCCGCGACGGACCCTGCCATCCGGGCGTTGATCACCGCCCAGCAGGCCGAGCTCGCCGCGATGTACGGCGAGGACCAGCCGCTCGTCGCCCTCCATCCGGACATCACGTTCACGCTCCTCACCCTCGACGGCGCCCCGGTCGGCTGCGTCGGCCTCCAACCGGTCGCCCCCACCCTCGGCGAGATCAAGCGCATGTACGTCGCTCCCACGGCCCGCGGCTGGGGTCTGTCCCGCATCCTCCTGGACGCCGTCGAATCCCAAGCCCGCGCAGCCGGCCTCACCCGCCTACGCCTGGAGACCGGCACCAAACAAGTCGAAGCAATAGCCCTCTACACAAACCACGGCTACAAGCCGACCCCGCCGTACCCGCCCTTCGAACACGAGCCGGTCTCGCTCTGCTACGCCAAGGACCTGTAAAGATCGTCAGTCTTACCGCAGGTTCAGGACCACGTGGTCGCCGTCGCGGTGGAAGCCGAGGTTCTTCAGGTACGGCGTGGAGTCGCGCATGCGGGGTGGCGCGAGGACCTGGTGGAAGCCGTGGTCGGTGAAGACGTCGCTGCGGCGGTAGACGAACTCGCCGGGGGTGAAGTCGCGGTACTTCGGGACGACGTAGTCGAGATCGATCTGCGCGCGGCCGGTGCCGGCGTCGTGGGCGAGGACCACGCCGACGGTGCGGTCGTCGTGCTGGACCAGGAACGCGTACTCGCTAGCACCGGGCGTGAAACCGGGGTTGAACCGGGTGATGTCCTTCGCATGCCGATCCAGGACGTACCCGAGGTACGCGTCGGTCTTGTCGACCTCGAGCACCTGGTACGCCGTCTCGTCGTGCCGGTGCCGCAGCAGCCGCCACAGATGGACGACATTGATGACCGCCAGCACCGCGTTCATGCCGACCATCGGCCAGACACCGACCGCGGCGTTGAATCCGACCAGGATCACGCAGCCGATCAGGTTCAGCACCCGCAACCGCAGGATCCGCGTCTGCAGCAACGACCACACGACGAGCGCGGATCCGCCCCACCCGATGATGCTCCATACGTCCACACCGCGAGACTAGAGCGCGTGACCGATTTTCTGCTGCTGGACGGCGCCTTGTTGCGCGCGGTCGACCCGGTGTTGCTCCGCGCAACCACCTTCGGCCACTTCACCTCGCTGCAGGTCCGCGACGGCCGCGTCGACGGACTCGATCTGCACTTCGACCGCCTGGACCGCAGCACGCGGGAGGTCTTCGGCGAACCGTTGCCCGCCGGCCGCGTCCGCGCCGACCTCCGGGCGGCCATCGACGAGGCCGGCGTGGGCGACCTCTCCCTCCGGGTCAACGTCTTCGCGACCACGCGGCTCCACCTATTGGTCCGCGTCGGCCCACCGGTACCACCGGCCACCGAAGCGGTCCGCCTCCGGAGTTATGAGCACGAACGATCGGTCCCGCACCTCAAGCACACCGGCACGTTCGACCTCACCTACTACGCCCGCAAGGCGACGCGCGAGGGGTACGACGACGCCGTCTTCCACACCGCGTCCGGCGAGATCTCCGAGGCCTCGATCTGGAACATCTGCTTCGCACGAGGCACCGAGCTCGTTTTCCCGTCCGCACCGGCCCTCCCCGGCATCCGCCGGCAGGTGCTCCAACGCGGCCTGCCCACCTACACCACCGCGCCGGTCCCACTGACCGACCTCACCACGTACGACGCGGCGTACCTCACCAACTCGATCGACCCCGCGTTGCCGGTCGCATCGATCGACGACACGACGTACGAGCCGCACCCGGAGTCGGCCAAGGTCATCGCGCAGGCGTACGCGAGCCAGCCGCCGCAGCCGGTCTAGCCGCGCGAGGACCACCAGTCGAGGAGTTTCTCGCGGGCGCGGTCCTCGCCGAGCGGGCCCTCGTCCAGGCGGAGTTCCATCAGGAACTTGTACGCCTCGCCGACCTCGCGGCCCGGCGGGATGCCGAGGATCTGCATGATCTGGTTGCCGTCGAGATCGGGGCGCAGGGCATCGAGCTCCTCCTGCTCCTGCAGCCGCGCGATCCGTGCCTCGAGGTCGTCGTACGCGGCCCGCAGCATGTCGACCTTGCGCTTGTTGCGGGTCGTGGCATCGGCCCGGGTCAGGACGTGCAGGCGCTCGAGCTGGTCGCCGGCGTCGCGGACATAGCGGCGTACGGCGGAATCCGTCCACTCGCCGTCGCCGTACCCGTGGAAGCGCAGGTGCAGCTCGATCAGCTTGCTGACCTGCTCGATCTGCTCGTTGCTGAACCGCAGCGCCTTCATCCGCTTGCGGGCCAGCTTCGCCCCGACCACGTCGTGGTGGTGGAACGTCACCTTCCCGCCGTCCTCGAACTTCCGCGTCTTCGGTTTGCCGATGTCGTGGATCAGAGCGGCGAACCGAACGACGAAATCGGGCGTCGGAACAGACAGGCGGGATTCCAGCTCGATGGCCTGGTCGAGGACGGTGAGCGAGTGCTGATAGACATCCTTGTGCCGGTGATGCTCGTCCCGCTCCAGTTTGAGCGCCGGCAGCTCCGGCAGCACGTACTCCGCGAGCCCGGTCGACACCAGCAGGTCGAGCCCGATCCGCGGCTGGTCCGCGCAGATCAGCTTCTCCAGCTCGTCCCGGACCCGCTCCGCGGACACGATCGTGATCCGGTCGGCCATCGCCGTCATCGCGGTCACCACCGCCGGATCGGGCGTGAACCCGAGCTGCGCGGCGAACCGGGCCGCGCGCATCATCCGCAGCGGGTCGTCGGAGAACGAGTCCTCCGGCGTGCCCGGCGTCCGGATCCGCTTGTGTGCGACGTCCTCGATCCCGCCGTACAGATCGACGAACTGGCGCGACGGCAGCCGGACCGCCATCGCGTTCATCGCGAAGTCCCGGCGGGCCAGATCGCCCTCCAGGCTGTCGCCGTACGCGACCTCGGGCTTGCGCGAGGTGGGATCGTAGGTTTCCGACCTGTAGGTCGTGATCTCCAGAACCCACTCGCCCTTACGACAACCGATGGTGCCGAACGCCTTGCCGATGTCCCACACATGGTCCGCCCACCCGGACAGCAACCGCTCGATCACATCGGGGTGCGCTGACGTGGTGAAGTCCAGATCCTTGCTCCCCCGGCCGAGGAGAATGTCCCGGACAGGACCGCCGACCAGGGCGATCTCATGGCCGGCGGCATCGAACCGGGTGCCCAGTTCGTCGACCACCGGAGCGAGTTGCAGCAAGGCCTGGACGGCTCGTCGCTGCACTGCGGGCAACGATCCGGCGGAGGCTGACTGGTCGGCAAAGGGTGACACGGGGAACTAGGTTACGGTGACGGCGTGTTCAGACGGCGACTGAGGCCTTCCGCGGTGGTGGGCGCGTGCCTGCTGGTTGCTGCTTCGGCAGCGACTCTGGGCGCTCCGGCCGACGCCGCTCCGGCCGACGATCCGGCCGTCCAGGTCACGATCGACTCGTTCGGCCCGGTCGCGCCGAAGCCCGGCCAACCGGTGGTGATCAAGGGCCGGGTGACGAACACCAGCTCGGTGACGTTCAACGATCCGCAGGCGCTGGCCTGTATCGACCGCACCCGGCTCGCGAGCACCGCGGCCGTCGACGCGATCCCGACCGAGCAGAACATCCCGATGAACGACCGGGACAGCTGCAGCAACCTGACCAACGACCCGCAGACCTTCAAGCCGTTCGACCAGCCGCTGGCGCCGAAGCAGACCGTCGAGTTCTCGCTCACCGTGCCGTGGAAGGAATGGCGGATCCAGGACCAGACCGGCGTGTACGTCGTCGGCGTCACGTTCCGCGGCGAACCGCCCAACAGCACCCGGATCATGGCCGGCCGCGCCCGCACGCTGATGCCCGTGGCGGGTACGACGCCGTTGGCCCGCACCGTCGACACCGCACTCGTCATCCCGCTACGGCACCGCCCGACCCAGCTCGGCGGCAAGAACTTCGCCAACGACTCCCTCGCCCAGGCGCTGGCGCCGACCGGCTCGCTGAGCCGCCTGCTCGCGCTCGGCAAGACGCGTAAGGTCACCTGGCTGCTCGACCCCGCGATGCTCGACGAGATCCGGCAGATGGCGAAGGGCTACGTCATCCTCGGTCAGAACGGTGAGTCCACTCCGGGCAGCGGACAGGCCGACGCGACGGCGTGGCTGAAGGACTTCGACGTCACCCGCGCCCACGGCAGCCAGGTCATCCTCCTTCCGTACGGCGACCCTGATGTCGCCGGACTGCTGGATTCGGGCGACCCGCTGAAGAACCTGGTCGCCCGGGCCCGCCAGACGACCCAGGGCTACGCCCTGTCCGGCAGCGTCGAGGTGCCGGCCTCGTTCACCAACGGGCTGTGGCTCGAGGGAGGCGCCGCAGCCGGCCGCTACCTGGGCGCAGCCTCGGGCGGCTTCGCCGGCGCGAGTGAGAGCGACCTCAACCTGGTCAGCAGCTCCTCCTGGTCCGCTGCGACCCGGCCGGTGCTTACGTCGACGCCGGTGTACGACGTGATCACACCCGGCCCGGACACCTTGGTGCGGACCGTCATCGCCGACTCGTCACTCACCAGCGGCGGACCGGACCAGGAGACCGCCTCCAGCCCGCTGCAGGTCCGCCAGCGCTTCGCGGCCGAGACCGCGCTGATCGCCGCCGGCGGCAAGGGCACCGCCGCCTCGGTAGTCGTGCTGCCACCCCGCGGCTGGGACAACGACAGTGCTGCCACCGCACAGCTGGCTGCCAGCCTGTCACTGCCGTGGATCAAGGCAACCGACGTCAACACCGTCGTGGCGAGCAACCCGAAGCCGCAGGTCACCAGAGCACCGAAGGCCGCGCAGACAAACGGCGTACTGACCGAGACGCAGCTGAGCAGCGTCCGGGACCTCGACACCGCGACCAGCACGATGCAGAACCTGCTCGTCGACGAGAACGCGCTGCCCGAAGTGATGACGCACGCACTGCTGCGGTCCACGTCGTCCGGCTGGAACGGCCATCCGGAGGAGTCCCGGCACTTCGCGGCGATCGAGCTCGGCTCGGCGAACCAGCAGCTCGGCAAGGTGCACCTGGTCAACGCCAGCGTCGACCGCGGCCTGCGCAAGGAGATCAAGGTCAATCTGGCCGGCAGCAAGGGCACGTTCCCGCTGACCATCACCAACGACACCGAATGGTCGGTCCGGGTCGGCATCGAGGTCGCTGCCGCCAACCGCTCCGACCTGAAGATCACCCCGCCGCAGACCGCCGTCCTCGGCCCGAAGCAGAAGTGGACGCCGCGGATCACCGCGAGCGCCGAGCAGAACGGCCTGATCCGCGCCAACGCCCAGGTGGTCACCGCGGGCGGCCAGCCGGTCGGCAAGTCGCAGGAGCTGCTGATCCAGGCCAGCCAGTACGGCAGCGTCGGCTGGATCCTGGTCGGCGCCGCCTGCGCCCTGCTGTTCGGTACGTCGTTCGTCCGCATCTACCGCCGGATCCGCACCGAGCGCCGCAACCCGGCTCCCACCACCGAAACGACCGCCGAAACGAACCCCGAAGCGAACCCCGAAGCGACCGTCGAAGCCACGGCAGAAGCCACCGCCGAAACTGCTGACACGCCTGATCCCGCCCACGATCGCCCGCAGGCGAACGGCGTACCCGAAGCTGCGGCTCCGGATGCGTCCTTGAAAGAAGGAGTCGGTTCGAAGGATGGCTGACCGCACCCTGCGATCCGCGGCGGTGATGGCAGCCGGAACTGTGCTGTCCCGCCTGCTCGGATTCGTCCGGATCGCCCTGCTCGCCGCCGCCATCGGCACCGCGCTGCGCGGCGACATCTTCACCGCCGCGAACACGATCCCGAACAGCCTCTACATCCTGCTGGCCGGCGGGGTGTTCAACACCGTGCTGGTCCCGCAACTGGTCCGCGCGATCAAGAACCACGACGACGGCGGTCAGGACTTCACCAACCGCGTGCTGACGTTCGGCTTCGTCGTCCTCGCCGTCGTCACCGTGGGGTGCGTGCTGCTGGCGCCCGCGATCGCGGAGCTGTACCTCCCGAAGGAGCTGCACGATCCGTCCCGGGTGACCGAGAAGGCGAACATGGTGATGTTCGTCCGGCTCTGCCTGCCGCAGATCTTCTTCTACGGCGCGTTCGTGCTGGTCGGTCAGGTGCTGAACGCGCGGCGCCGGTTCGGTCCGATGATGTGGGCTCCGATCGCGAACAACATCGTCGCGTGCGCCTCGATCGTCATCTTCCTGTTCATCTACCGCGTGGGCGACACGCCTCCGACGTACAGCCACGGCGAGGAGCTGCTGCTCGGCCTCGGGCACACGCTCGGTATCGCCGTACAGCTGCTGGTGTTGCTGCCGTACCTGAAGGCGAGCGGGCACAGCTACCGGCTGAAGTTCGGGCTCCGCGGTACCGGTCTGGGGCACACTGCCCGATTGGGCATCTGGACGGTTCTTTTCGTCGCCGTGAACCAGGTGACGCTCGTCGTGGTCACGCAGCTCGCCATCGCCGGTAGCGCGTCGGACGACCCGGGCGCGAAGGCAGGTCTGTTCGCCTACAGCACCGCGATGCTGATCATCCTGGTGCCGCACGGCATCGTCACGGTCTCACTGGCGACGGCCGCACTGCCGCAGATGTCCGCGCTGGCGGCCGACGGCGACACCGCCGCTGTGGCCCAGATGTCGGCGCGTTCGATCCGGCAGACGCTGGCGATCGTCGTACCGGCTGCCGCCGCGATGATCGCGTTCGCCTATCCGATCGTCACGCTGATCGCCGGATACGGCTCGGGCCGGAACAACCTGACGTTGATGTCGTACACGCTGATGACGCTGGCGCTCGGCATCGTGCCGTTCACCGTGCAGTACTTCCAGCTGCGCACGTTCTACGCCTTCGAGGACACCAAGACTCCGTTCTTCCTGCAATGCGTGATCGCGGCAACCAACATCGCCGCGGCCGTGATCGGGGTCCGCGTGCTGCTCGACGCCGAGCACCTGCGGTTCAGCGGCGTGCTGCTCGGAGCGGCGTACGCGCTCGCCTACCTGGTCGCCGTACTGATCTCCCGGCCGGTACTGCGGCGGAAGGTGCCGCGCGTGCCCGGCTCGGGGATCGGCCTCCCGCTGCTGGCGATGGTGATCGCTGCCGTGGCCGGCGCCGGCACGGCCCGCCTGGTGATCTGGGTGCTGAGCCTGCGGATCGAATGGTCCGGACCGCTCGGCGCGATCCTCGAGCTGGCGATCGCGGCGGTGGTCATGCTCCCGGTGTACGCCGCTGTGTCCCGGGTACTCCGTATCCACGAGGTGAATGATGTGGTGTCCATGGTCACATCGAAGTTGCCTGTACGCCGCTGAACCGGAACGCTTGTGCGTTCGTGCACCACGTGTCGCGTCAGCGGGGCACTAACATAGGGCTGCGAAAGGGCCGCTGGGGCATCAAGGAGGGCGAGAGACACCGTGTCGAACCAGACCGTGAGTCCTGGTGCCCTGTTGGCCGGGCGGTACCGGATCGCCGAGTTGCTGGCAGAGATCGACGGTGCGCGGGTGTGGCGGGCCGTGGACGAGGTCCTCAGCCGCGCCGTCGTCGTCGACGTGCTGCCGGTCGGTGATCCGCGGACGAACCTGCTGTTCGACGCTGCCCGCCGCGCCGCCGCGGCGAACGACCCGCGGTTCCTGCGGGTGCTCGACTGCGACATGCACGACGGCGTGACGTACTGCGTCCGTGAGTGGGCAGGCGGGCGGTCCCTGGAGCGCATGCTCGGCACCGGGCCGCTGACCGGACAGCAGGCGGGCTGGCTGGCCCGCGAAGTCTCCGAAGCTCTGGAGAACCTGCACCGCACCGGCTACGCGCACGGAGCGATCAGCCCGGCCACTGTGATCATCACCGACGCCGGCGCGATCAAGGTCGTCGGTGTCGCCACCGAGGCGGCGCTGCGCTCGTCCGGAGCGGGTTCCCCGGAAGAGGACGTCCACGCCCTGGGCGAGCTGCTGTTCGCGTCGCTGACCGGCCGCTGGCCCGGTCCGGCGCCGGCCTGGGGGCTCCAGCCCGCACCGGTCGAGCACGGCCGGCTGCTCAGCCCACGCCAGGTGCGAGCCGGCGTACCGCGCTCGCTGGACGACATCAGCGACCGGCTGCTGGGCGACCCGCCCCGGCACCACGCCCCGCCGATCACCAGCGCTGCCGGCCTGTCCGCCGCGCTGTCCGGAGTCGTCGGCAGCTCGCACGAGCCACCGAACCAGATGGACGAGACCGTCCAGGTCGCCCGGCAGAACGGCAGCATCGACGACGCCACGCAGGTGGTGCCGCAGGCCGGACCGCCGGCGCTCGATCCGACCCCGCCGCCGACGTACGCCGCCGAGCCGAACGGGTACCGCCAGCCGCAACCGGCGTACAACGCCGCGGCCGAGACGCGGCCGGTCCGCCGCCAGCCTCCCCCGCCGTCGAACGGGAACGGCCGGCGCCGGCACGACGAGCCGAAGCCGAAGGGTTCTTGGGGCGGCCGGATCCTGATCTTGCTCGCGATCCTCGCGCTGCTGTCGGTGATCGCGATGGCGCAGTTCCTGCTCAAGGGCGCGATGAACAACGACCAGGACAACAACAGCGGCGGCGCGAAGAGCAGTGCCCCGCCGCAGACCAGCACGCCGCCGTCCGCGACCAGTGGTCCGGCGAAGATCGTCGGCGCCAAGGACTTCGACCCGGAGGCCGACGGCGGGAACGGCGAAGAGCACAGCGAGGACGTGCCGAACACCTACGACGGCAAGGTCAGCACGACCTGGCAGACGCAGACGTACCACAACAAGCCGAACCTGGGCGGCACGAAGCCCGGCGTGGGCATCGTGTACGACCTCGGCGCGAGCACGCCGATCGCGAGCGTGGCCGTCGCGGTGCAGGGTGACGACACGAGCATCCAGCTGATGGTCCCGAAGGGCGACGCCACCAAGTCGCCGGACTCGGTGAGCGGCTGGAAGGCGGTGGACACCAAGGCGGACCAGCCGGAGGGTACGGTCACCTTGACTCCCCAGTCGCCGACCACCACGCGGTACGTCCTGGTGTACCTGACCAAGCTGCCGAAGGCCGACGGCGGATTCCGGGGCATCATCTCGGAGGTCTCAATCCAGAAATGACGGCCCACCTGGACTCGGGCGACCAGCCGCCCCGCCCGGACGTCCCGCGCATCGGCGCCGGCGAACCGGTGACTCAGACTGCGCACACCGGTGCGCCGACGAGTTACGACCAGCTCGACGACCACGAGCTGCTCCGGATGCACGTGGCCGGCAACCCGGACTCGTTCGGGTTCCTGGTCAAGCGGCACCGGGATCGGATGTGGGCGGTCGCGATCCGCACCCTCGGTGAGCCCGAGGAGGCGGCCGACGCGCTGCAGGAGGCGTTCATCTCGGCGTTCCGGCGGGCCGACTCGTTCCGCGGGGACGCGAAGGTGACCACCTGGTTGCACCGGATCGTGGTGAACGCCTGTCTCGACCGGATCCGCCGACGCCAGGTGCGAGCGGCCGACCCGCTGCCCGAGGACGAGGACCGCGCCGCCGAGTTGGCCGGACCGTCGGAGGAGGACCCGGCCGAGGTCCGCGAGCGCCGGCTGGATGTGCTGAACGCCCTGAAGCAGATCAATGAGGACCAGCGCGCCGCGCTGGTCCTGGTCGACATGGAGGGCTACTCGATCGAGGAGGCGGCGGCGATCCTCGACTGTGCTCCCGGTACGGTCAAGTCCCGCTGCGCCCGCGGCCGCGCCAAGCTCCTCCCGCTGCTGCGACATTGGCAGACGACGCGGGCGTCCGACGTACCGGAAAAATCCGCCGCGGAAGCGGTGGGAACCGAATGAACGGGTACCCCGTCGAAGCGAGGTCGCCTGCCTCTGGCGGCCGGACTGCTGATGCCTTCGACCCGGAGCTTTATATGATCACGCCGCGTACCTCCTGTGAGGAGGCGAGCCCCGATGACCGAATCCGGTCTGCCGACCAGTGAACACCTCGAGCACCTGGATACGGACACGATCGCCGATCTGATCGAGAACCTGCTGCCTGCGCCCGAGGCACACCGCGCTCGTGAGCATGTGAAGGCGTGTCCCGAGTGCCAGCAGACGTACGACGCTCTGGTGAAGCTGTCCGAGGACCTCGCCGAGGAGGGTCGCGCCGACATCCCGATGCCGACCGACGTCGCCGAGCACCTGGACGCCGTCATCGTGTCGGAGTCGGTACTGCGGGCGTCGACGGTCGGCGTGCACTCGTTGGCCCAGATCCGCGAGGAGCCCCGCCGCCACCTGCCGAAGCTGCTCGGCGCGGCGGCCGGCGTCGTACTGATCGCCGCGATCGGCATCGGCGTGGTGTTCGCCACCAAGGACAACGCCACCGAGGGCGCGGCGAGCACCGACCAGAACACCCCGCCCGCGGACGCGGTGACGATCACCACCAACGACCTCGGCCCACGGATCCAGCAATGGCTCGAGCACACGCCGAGCGCGATCATGCACGGCTCGGCGGCCGAGCAGGCCTGCGCCCGGACATTCGCGTCCGGCCGGCCGAACCCGAACGTCCGGCTGGTCCAGCCCGCCAAGATCGACGGCAAGCGGGCCACGATCATTGGCCTGCAAGGCGGCTCGTCGCGCGACATCCAGGTGTTCGCGGTCACCGGATGTAGCGAGCCCGGTGGAGTAGCCAGCCCGTTCTACGACACCACGGTGACACTCCGCAACCGATGACGCCCCACCCCGTCAGGGTGGGTACCGTATAAACGCGGCCCCACCCCTCCGCCCCGGTCAGGGGGAATGGACGGCCTCTAGGATCCGTTGAGTACGTCGTACCAATCTCGACTCCCCGAGGAACGCCTGAATGAGCGACTCCACAGTTCGCAACGTCATCATCGTCGGCTCCGGCCCGGCCGGTTACACGGCCGCCGTGTACGCCGCTCGCGCGGCACTCGAGCCGTTGGTGTTCGAAGGCTCCGTGACCGCCGGTGGCGCGTTGATGAACACCACCGAGGTGGAGAACTTCCCCGGCTTCTCGCAGGGCATCCTAGGCCCGGCCCTGATGGACGAGATGCGCACCCAGGCCGAGCGCTTCGGCGCCGAGCTGGTGCCGGACGACGTCATCAAGGTCGACCTGACCGGCGACATCAAGGTGGTCACCGACTCGGCGGGCACCGAGCACCGGGCCAAGACCGTGATCCTGGCCATGGGCTCGGGCTACCGCAAGCTCGGCCTGGCCGACGAGGACCGGCTGTCCGGGCACGGCGTGTCCTGGTGTGCGACCTGTGACGGCTTCTTCTTCCGCGAGCACGAGATCGCGGTCGTCGGCGGTGGCGACTCCGCCGTCGAGGAGGCGACCTTCCTGACCAAGTTCGCGAAGAAGGTGCACCTGGTGCACCGCCGCGGCGAGCTGCGGGCATCGAAGATCATGGCCGACCGCGCGTTCGCGAACGACAAGATCGAGTTCCACTGGAACTCCGCCGTCGACAAGATCCACGGTGAGGACAAGCTGACCCACCTGACGCTGAAGGACACCGAGACCGGCGAGACCCGCGAGCTGCCGGCGACCGGCCTGTTCATCGCGATCGGGCACGACCCGCGCTCCGAGCTGGTCAAGGGCCAGGTCGACCTGGACGAAGAGGGCTACGTGCTGGTCAAGCCGGACAGCACCGAGACCAACCTGCGCGGCGTGTTCGCGTCCGGCGACCTCGTCGACCACACCTACCGGCAGGCGATCACCGCCGCCGGCACCGGCTGTGCGGCGGCTCTGGACGCCGAGCGCTACCTGGCCACTCTTGAGGACGCGGAGCACGCGGCCGCCAGCACCCAGCCTGTCTCTGTCTGACCTGACTCAAAACCACTGAAGGAGATACGCCCATGGGCGAGAAGATGAATGCCGTCACCGACTCCGAGTTCGACCAGACCGTGCTGAAGAGCGACAAGCCGGTGCTGGTGGACTTCTGGGCCGAGTGGTGTGGCCCGTGCCGCCAGGTCTCGCCGATCCTGGAGGAGCTGGCGCAGGACCACAGCGACAAGATCACCTTCCTGAAGATGAACGTCGACGAGAACCCGGTCACCCCGAGCAACTACAAGGTCACCGGTATCCCTACGATCAACGTCTACGTGAACGGTGAGCTGGCCAAGTCCATCGTCGGCGCCAAGCCGAAGGCAGCGCTGCTGAAGGAGCTGGCGGCCTTCACGGACTGACAGAGCATCGCCTGATCTACCCAGGACCCCCGTCCGCCACGGCAAGGAGCAGTTGCATGGCAGTGTCACCGTCTGGCCCGCACGGCTTGTACCGGATCGGCGACAGCGGTGAGGCGGTCGCCGAGATCGTCGGCAAGCTCCAGCGGCTGGGGCTGTTGGACGGCGGTCACGACGTCTACGACGAGGCGACCGCGCACGCTGTCCGGGGGTTCCAGCAGCAACGCGGACTGATGATCGACGGGATCGTCGGCCCGCAGACCTATCGAGCGATCGACGACGCACGTTGGCGGCTGGGCGACCGGCTGCTGACGTACGTCCCGTCGCACCCGCTGTCCGGTGACGACGTACTCGCCCTGCAGGCGAAGCTGCAGGAGCTCGGGTTCGCGGTCGCCCGGATCGACGGGATCTTCGGCGCCGACACCCAGCGCGCGGTGACCGACTTCCAGCGGAACATGGGGCTTCCTGCCGACGGGACCTGTGGACCCTCGACGTTCAAGGCGCTGCAGCGGATCCGCCCGATGGCGACCGGTGGCCGGCCCGACGCACTGCGTGCGCGCGAGGCCGTCCGCGCCGCCGGCCCGCGGTTGTCCGGCAAGACCGTGGTGATCGACCCTGGCCACGGCGGATTCGACTACGGCTGGGAGGGCTACGGCCTGCGCGAGTCCGACATCGCATACGACCTGGCGGCCCGGATCGAGGGTCGGCTCGGCGCCACTGGCGTCCGGGCGTATTTGTCACGGGGCCGCGATCAGGGGCCGGACGAGCTGGCCCGGGCCGCCTTCGCGAACGAGACCGACGCGAACCTGTGTGTCTCGCTGCATACCGACGGTTCGATGAACCCGGAGGCGCAAGGCGTCGCGACGTACTACTACGGCAATGACCTGCACGGCGCCTCGTCGAGCGTCGGTGAGCAGTTCGCCGGCCTGGTCCAGCGTGAGATCGTCGCGCGGACCGACCTGCTGAACTGCCGCACCCACGCCAAGACCTGGGATCTGCTGCGGCGGACCAAGATGCCCGCGGTGCGGCTCGAGATCGGGTACGTCACGAACCCGCACGACTCCGCCCGCCTGGCCGACCCGGCGTTCCGCGATGTCATCGCGGAAGCGATCGTGGTCGCCATCCAGCGCGTCTACCTGCCGCCGGAGCAGGACGCCGCCACCGGCATGCTCCGCTTCGGGCAACTGACCGTCTGAGCCGATTTCCGGCTGGTCGATTTCTGGATGGGCCGTTCGTCAACTGGTTGAGCATCAGTTGACCTAGGAGGGGCTCATGGCACATCCAGTCGTCCACGCCGAGATCCGATCGGCGGATCCGGACAAGACCCGGCAGTTCTTCGCTGAGCTGTTCGGGTGGAAGGTCGCGTCCGAGGGCGCGTACCAGGGGTACACGTTCATCGACACCGGTACGCCGGAGGGGACGTACGTCGCGATCGGCCCGCGGCAGAACACCGAGGACGAGGTGCTGTTCTTCGTCGGGGTCGAGGACGTCGCGGCCACGCTCGCGCGCGCCCAGGAGCTGGGCGGACAGATCGTCCAGCCCGCCCAGCAGGTCCTCGGCACGAGCTTCGGCGTCTTCGCCGATGCACAAGGACACAGGATCGGCGTGGCCGCCAACGGCTGAGGTCAGTCCTTCTCGAGGGCGATCCGCGGCAGCGTCCGGTCGAGCCAACGAGGCAGCCACCAGGCGCGGTTGCCCATGAGGCGCAGTACGGCCGGGACGATGATGCAGCGGATCAGGAGGGCGTCGAGAAGGACCGCGGTCGCCAGGCCGAGACCGAACTGCTTCAGCATCCGGTCCGGGCTCAGCAGGAACGCGCCGAACACCACGATCATGATCGCGGCCGCCGCGGTGATCACACTGCCCGTGGTCGCCAGTCCTTCCCGGACGGCGGCCCGGGCATCCTTCGTCCGTCGCCACTCCTCGTGGATCCGCGACACCAGGAACACCTCGTAGTCCATTGACAACCCGAAGACGATCGCGAAGATCATCACCGGGACGAACGCCTCGATCGGCCCCGCCTGCGCGCCGAACCAGCCCTGCTGGAACACCAGCGTGATCATGCCGAGCGAGGCGCCGATGCTGAGCAGATTGAGTACGGCGGCCTTCAACGGAATCAGCACCGACCGGAACACGGCCATCAACAGCAGCGCCGACAACCCGACCACCACGAGCACGAAGATCGGCAGCCGCTTGCTCACCGCCGAGGCGAAGTCGTCGGCCGCCGCGGTCGCTCCACCGACCAGGTACGTCGCCCTGGTCTCCGACTCGAGCTTCGGCAACGTGTCGTCGCGCAGTCGCTGGACGAGGTCGCTCGTCGCAGCGTCCTGCGGCGCCGACTTCGGGAACGCCAGCACGGTCGCGACCTTGCCGTCCGGCGTCAGCTGCGGCGGCGTCACCGCCGCGATACCAGGATCCGCCGCCAGCGTCTGACCAAGCAGCTGAGCCGCGGTCCGATCCCCCTCGGACACCACGACGAGCGGGCCGTTGAATCCCGGCCCGAACCCGTCGGCCAGCAGGTCGTACGCCTTCCGGCTGGTCTTGGCCGGATCGTCGGTCCCCGCATCGGCGAACCCGAGCCGCATGTTCAACGCCGGGAGCGACAGCGCCACCAACGCCACGACCCCGAGCAGCAACGGCACCCACGGCCCGCGCTGCACCATGCCGGCCAGCTTCCGCCAACCCTCACCCGGCGTACGACGCTGTTTCGCGGCGTGCTTGCGAACGCTCCGCTCGATCCGTTTCCCGAACAACGTCAGCAACGCCGGCAGCAACGTCACCGCTGCGAGCATCGTCATCAGCACGGTCAACGTGACACCGAGCGCAACGCCTTGCAGCGATCCGAGTCCGAGCGCCAACAACCCGAGCAAGGCGATCACGACCGTGCAGCCGGCGAACAGCACCGAACGACCCGCGGTGTCCAGGGCAACGATCGCGGCCGTCTCCCGATCCGTCTCGCTCTTCAACAGCTCGTGGCGATAGCGGGAGAAGATCAGCAACGCATAGTCGATGCCGACGCCCAGACCGACCAGCATCATCACGGGGGTGGTGTAGTCCGGCACCGTGAACAGATGCGACGCGAGCATCAGCAACCCGACCGTGCTGCCAACCGCGAACACCGCGGTCAGCAGCGGAAGTGTTGCCGCAAGCAACGATCCGAAGAGGAACACGAGGATCACCAGCGCGGCCAGGATGCCCGCGCCCTCGGACGCACCGCCCGAACTGTCCGCGGCCTTCCGGGCCAGATCCCCACCGACCTCGACCTGGAACCCCGGTGCCGCGAAGTCCTGCGCCCGCTGGACGATCGTCCGCACGTCCTCCACCGGCATATCCGCCTGTGCGACATCCAGGCTCACGGTCGAGTACGCCGTACGTCGATCTGTCGACATACTGCCTGGGGCGGTGAAGGGATCGGCGACCGAGGCGACGTGCGGCAGGGTCCGGACGACGGCCAGCATCGACGCCATCCGGCTCTTGTCCGCGTCGAGGCCGCCATCGGCCCGGACGACGATCTGCACCGAAGCCGTGTCGCCCTTCGGCTGGTGCGCCTGGAAGATGTCGGTCACCCGCTGGGAGTCCGTGCCCGGGAGCGAGTTGTCGTTCTTGTAGTTCGCGCCCACCACGGTCGCTGCGGCGGTGACGGCGGCCAGGACGAGCACCCACAGCAGGAGCGCGAGGCCGGCGTGCCGCATCGCCCAGCCGGAGACGCGGTGCAGTAGACCCGGCGGTTTCGTGCCGGGCGGTCGTCGTACGGGGGTGTCCACGGTCATCGCCGGGGCCTCCTCACTGCTTGATACGTAGATTGGCTACATGTTGCCTCTCGACACTAACAGACATATGAGTAGACTGGCTACATGAAGGCGGATGCGCTGCGTGGGCACCTCGATCCGATGATCCTGGCGGTCGTCGAGCACGAGCCGCTGCACGGTTACGCGATCATGGAGGCGCTGCTCGAGCGGAGCGGCGGCGAGCTCGACCTGCCGACCGGCACGCTCTACCCGGCGCTGCGACGGCTCGAGCGAGCCGGCTACCTGGCCAGTGAGTGGAGCACGGTCGGCGGGCGTAAGCGCCGGACCTACCAGCTCACCAGCGCCGGATCGAAGATGCTTGCCTCGGGCAAGCAGGAGTGGCTGACCTTCCGCGCCGTGGTGGAAGGGGTGCTACGCCCGCGCGAGGCGTAGCGCGCGGGCTGCCTGCACGCTCACGAGCGCGAGCGGCAGGACGACGAACATCCCGACGATCCCGTACGCCGGCAGGCCTGGAGCGTGGCTGCTGGTCGCGGTCATGGTGACGCCGATCCCCGCGATCAGCGCGGAGCCGGCCAGGGTGAAGAGTGCGGTGATCCGGCTCAGGTGCTCCCGAACCGACGGGAACCGCTGCCCGATGCCGGTGCCGAGCACAGCGAGCACAGCGCCGGCGATCACCACGCCGCCGACATCGCGGACCACGATCTGGAGCAGGTCGTTCAACGCGCTCGAATCGGTCTGGTCCTGGGTCCAGACCCAGGCGCCGCTCTGCCAGACGATCGGCTGGATGATCAGTGCCAGCAACAGCATCATCGCCGTACGCCGGCTCTGACTGATCGCCAGCTCGGACCGGTATCCCGGTGCGACGTCCTCGATCGCCCCGAAGTCGGCGACCGCGTGCTTCTCCGCGTCGTACCGGTCGAAACCGTCGGCCTCGAAGGCCTCGGTCGCGTCGGTCAGGTGGTCGCGGGCCTCGGCCAGCAGATCCGCCTTCCGGCGCCGTGGTCCCCGGAGCTGTTTGCTCAGCGCGGCGAGGTAGTCGTCGATGGGCACCCTCCCAGTATGGGGAGGCTTCGTCCGGCTCACGTCCGGGGTCCCACTGACTCTCCCCTGACCTTGGCCTTCCGACCGTGCCGTACGACGAAGAACCCGGCGTACCCGATCAGCACCAGCGCGAAGCCGATCCGCTCCGCCCATGGGGTCGCGCCCTCCGGCCAGAGGTGTCCTTCGAGGTAGTGGTGGATGTACCCGCCCGCGTAGACGCTCTCGCCGCCCTGCCGACGGAAGTACTTCTCGGTGGCCGTCACCGGGCAGCCGAAGTCGACCAGGACGATGACGAGGTTCCACACCACGATCGCGAGGTGGAACCAGATCAGCTTGGGCCACCGCCAGGCGAGGAAGCCGCCGACCACGAAGAACAGCAGCAGCGCACCGTGCACGACCATCACCACATCGGCCAGTGCGCGCCAGATCATGGGACCTCCGGACCCGACCTCAGCGCGTCCCGGACCGTCACCGGACCGGACGGCGCGGGCTCCGGGCGGATCGCGCCCATCAGCCGCTCGACGGCGGCCTCCATCTCGCTGCGCCAGGTGATCGCCGACCGCAGGTCGAGCCGGAGCCGCGGATTGCGCGGGTGCTCACGGACGACCGCGAAGCCGACGGCGCGGAGGAACTCGGTCGGCCAGACGCAGCCCGGCCCGTTCCACCGCGAGTCACCGAACGCCTCGACCGCCCGGAAGCCACGCTTCAGCACGTCCTTCGCGACCGCTTGGACGAGGATCTTGCCCAGGCCGAGCCCCAGATACCGCGGCTGGATCCGGCCGGTCGCGAGTACGACGGCGTCCGGGCTGACCGGAGCGGTCGGGAACGCCTGGACCCGGGGCAGGTACGTCGCCGGCCCGTAGAGCGCGAATCCGGCCGGATCGTCGTCGACGTACAGCACGACGCCCGCAGGACCCCAGTCGAGCAGGAGCTGGGACAGCCAGGCTTCCTTCTCCAGCGCGGTGTCGCCGTTGCGGTCGGCCTGGCGCGCGGCGACCGGGTCGAGCTCCCAGAACACGCAGTCACGGCACGGAAGCGGCAACTCGCCGAGGTTGGCGAGTGTCAGCGGTTCGAGCCGTCGGGCCATCAGCGCGTCCGGTCAGCGGTGCTGCGTCGATCGTGGCTTGTTAGCTTCGTCACGATGCGTGTCATCGCGTAGCGGGTTCGGTCGCCGGTTCCGGCACCGGGGCCGGGGTCCGCGCGTCCGTCGTGCGAGTCGCCTCGGGGGCGACGTACCGCTGTTGGACCTTCGCGGCGGGTTGCCGCCGGAACAGCTCGGCCGCGAATCCGGCCAGCACGCCCAGCAGCAGTCCGCCGAGGGTCCAGCCGGCTGTCTTGCCCACGCTCATCCCGAATCCTGCCTTCCGCAGTCCACCTCTCAGGCCGCCCCGCGCCGCCCTGGCTGTCTCAGCAGCCAGATCACGGCATGGTCGAACCTGCCCCTATAAGGCATGGTAGTGAGAGGTTGCGCCGATCCACAGCCCGGACTCGGGTCTGTCGACGTAACCTGGTGACTTCCCCCTCGATCACCGTTGGAGTGGCCCTCGTGAGTGCTGACGTGCCTGATGTCCGGCAGACCCGCCTCGACAACTATGTCGAAGCGTACGCAGCCCGGACCAAGGGCATGACCGCCTCGGAGATCCGAGCACTGTTCTCCGTTGCCAGCCGCCCCGAAGTGGTCTCCCTCGCCGGCGGCATGCCGAACATCGGTGGCCTGCCGCTGGACGTGGTCGGCGGCGCGGTCCGCGACCTGGTGATCGACAACGGCGCGGTCGCGATGCAGTACGGCTCCGGCCAGGGCGACCCGGCGCTGCGCGACCAGATCTGCGACATCATGCGGCTCGAGGGCATCGAGGCGCATCCGGACGACGTCGTGGTCACGGTCGGCAGCCAGCAGGCCGTCGACCTGGTGACACGGGTGTTCTGCGATCCGGGCGACGTGGTGATCTGCGAAGCGCCGTCGTACGTCGGTGCGCTCGGCGTGTTCCGTGCGTACCAATGCGAAGTGGTGCATGTCGCGATGGACGACGACGGCGTCGTGCCGGAGGCGCTGGAGCAGGCGATCGCCACGGTCCGCGCGGCCGGCAAGCGGATCAAGTTCTTCTACACGATCCCGAATTTCCACAACCCCGCTGGGGTTTCGCTGTCGGACGAGCGCCGGTCGCGGGTGCTGGAGATCTGTCAGCGGGCCAAACTGCTGGTGCTGGAGGACAACCCGTACGGGCTGCTCGGCTTCGAGGGTGAGCCGCAGCGCGCCCTGCGGGCCGACGATCGCGAAGGTGTGATCTACCTCGGATCGTTCTCCAAGACGTTCGCGCCCGGCTTCCGGGTGGGTTGGGCGGTCGCGCCGCACGCGGTGCGGGAGAAACTCGTGCTGGCACAGGAGTCCGCGACGCTCTGCCCGCCGACGTTCAGCCAGCTCGCCATCTCGTCGTACCTGGTCCGGCACGACTGGATGGGACAGGTGAAGCAGTTCCGCGAGATGTACCGCGAACGCCGGGACGCGATGCTCGCGGCGCTCGCCGAAAAGATGCCTGCAGCAACGACTTGGACGCGGCCGCGCGGCGGGTTCTACGTATGGCTGACGTTGCCGGAAGGCCTTGATGCGAAGGCGATGCTGCCGCGGGCGGTCACCGCGCGGGTCGCGTACGTGCCCGGGACGGCCTTCTTCGCCGACGGTTTCGGCTCGCAGTGCATGCGGCTGTCGTACTGTCATCCGACACCGGAGCGGATCACCGAAGGTGTCGGTCGGCTCGCCGCGGTGATTCATGAGGAGCTCGAGCTCCGCGAGACGTTCGGTCCGCTGCCACCTGGTGCGGGTCGTGACTACGACGCTCCGGGACCGGAGCTGAGTTAGACCACCCTGCTGCGACGAGCGCAAAGGTTGCGCAATGGATCTACGGGTGGCCGTGGGTCGCTGACGCGCTAGCGGTACCGTTCCAATGGGCCTCGGGACCGGCGCCCGTGCCGGAGTCGCCCACGAGTGATCGGGATATTTGTGATGAGTGATCTGGGTCGAGTGCTTGTTCTGGCCGGCGGGCTGTCGCACGAGCGGGACGTCTCGCTGCGGTCCGGCCGGCGGGTGGCGGACGCCCTGCGCAGCGTCGGCGTAGAGGTCGAGCAGCGCGATGTCGACGCGTCCCTGGTCGACCGGCTGCGCAACGATCCGCCGGACGCGGTCTTCCCCGTCCTGCACGGCGTGACCGGCGAGGACGGCGCGCTCCGCCAGGTCCTCGACCTGTACGGCGTTCCGTACGTCGGCGCCGACGCGGCCGCGTGCCGCACGGCCTTCGACAAGCCGGTCGCGTCGACCATGGTCGGAGCCGCCGGGCTGCACACGCCGGCGTCGGTCGTGCTCGGGCATGACACGTTCCGGGAGCTGGGCGCCGCGTCGCTGATGGAATCGGTGATCCACCAGATCGGGCTGCCGCTCGTCGTGAAGCCGGCCCGCGGCGGCTCCGCGCTGGGCGCCTCGATCGTGCGGTCGGCCGAGGAGCTGCCGTCCGCGATGGTGAACTGCTACGCCTACGGTCCGGTGGCGCTGATCGAGCAGTACATCGACGGCACCGAGGTCGCCGTGACCGTGGTCGACACGGGCGACGGGCCGCGGGCTCTGCCGGCGGTGGAGATCCGGCCGGACTCGGGGTTCTACGACTACGAGGCGCGCTACACGGCGGGGGCGACGCAGTTCGTCGTACCTGCCCGGCTCGAGCCTGAGGTCGCGGGTGCGTGCGCCGCGGCGGCCGTGCAGGCTCACCAGGCCCTGGGGCTGCGGGACCTGTCGCGGTCGGATCTCGTCGTGGACGCGGCCGGTGTGCCGTGGTTCCTCGAGGTGAATGTGGCGCCGGGGATGACGGAGACGTCGCTGGTCCCGTTGGCGGCCGAGGCCGCTGGGATCGAGCTCGGTGTGCTCTGTCGCGATCTGCTGGCGACGGCAGCTGCTCGCTGAAGGTTGTGATGCCCGACGTACCCCGGCCGCTGTGGCGGACCGTCCTGACACCGCGATGGATCGGCCTGCTTGTGCTGGCGCTGGCCATCGCTGCGGTGATGTCGGTGATGGGTGTGTGGCAGCTGGGTGTGTACAAATCCAAGACGGCCGACGCCACGGCCCACCGCGCTCAAGCTGCACCGGTGGCGCTGCAGTCGCTGTTCTCGATCGACGAAGGGCTGCCCTCCAAGGCGGTCAGTCGACGGGTGACGGTGGACGGGACATGGGGTCCGGCCGCGGATCAGGTCTTCATCGCCAACCGCTCGCAGGACTCGCGGGTCGGCTTCTGGGTCGTGTCGCCGGTGAAGCTCTCGTCGTCCGACGCCGTGATGGTGGTTCGTGGCTGGGTCCCGACGGTTGGAGATGCCGCTGCGAAGGCCCCTAGCGGCCCGGTGCGGCTGACCGGGACGGTGATCGCGTCCGAGGCGGAGGATTCCTCGGCCGATGCCGCCAAGGGACGGGTGCTCTCGTCGCTGCGAATCCCGACGATCGTCCACCTCGTCGACTACCGGGTGTACGACGCGTTCGTCGTCCAGCAGTCCGTGTCCGGCGGCGTACCGTCCCCCGCGCCGGCCGCCGTCCAGCCGCCCCCGCCGCCGACCGACCACGCCGGGCTGCGGAACATCGCGTATGCCTTCCAGTGGTGGATCTTCGCGGCCTTCACGCTGTGGATGTGGGCGAAGATGGTGCTGGACGCCAACCGCGTGATCGACGAGCCAGATCCGGACCAGGACCGGCCCGGAGAGCGTGTGGAGCCAAGCGGTACCGTTTCAGCGTGACCTCTCCAGCCGACCCCGCCACCTCCGCCGGCTCGCAGCCGTTGACCCCGGCCGTCCGCGGCGCGCTGATGCGCTACCGCGTGATCGCGTACGTCGTCGGCGTGATGCTCCTGCTGTTGGTGTTCCTCGCCATGCCGCTCAAGTACTTCGCGGACAGCCCCGGCGCGATGGACGTGATCGGCCCGACGCACGGGTTCCTGTACATGGTCTACCTGCTGCTGACCTTCGACCTGTTCCGCCGGGTTCGTTGGTCGTTCCCGCGACTGGTGATGATGGCGCTGGCCGGCACGATCCCGTTCCTGTCGTTCTACGCCGAGCGCAAGACGTCGCACGAACTGCTGGGCCGCTAATCCCGTTGTCCCGCAGGGGTTCCGGCCCCTAGTGTCCCGGAAGGGCTGTGGCTTGGACGATAGCGGTGTCCAGGTGCGTGCATCGGGGTGCTTGGTCAGTGGCCTCGATGCGGAGCATCGTGGGCGCTGGCCAAGTGCCGCGAGGTGCGTGCCTGGGCGCCGATAGCGTCAAGCCACAGCCCTTGCGGGACACTGACGTCAACTCCGTGCTGCATGACATCACGGAGTCGAACCGCGCCAGCTGGAACCAGATCCACGCTGCGCGCCCAGGGCAACCAGCGTCGTACTTCGCCGACGGTGGCTCGACGCTGTCCGCCGACGAGCTCGCAGCGGCGGGCGAGGTCCGCGGCTGCCGCGTCCTGCAACTCGCCTGTTCCTGTGGCGACGAGGCCCTGTCCTGGGCCCAACTGGGCGCCGCGGTCACCGGTGTCGACATCTCCGAAGTGGCGCTGGATCTGGCGCGCTCGAAGTCCGTTGCCGCTGGCATCCAGGTCGACTTCCGCCGCGCCGACATGCTCGCCCTCCCGGCGGACCTCACCGGCTTCGATCTCATCTACCTGAGCTGGGGCGCGATCTGCTGGGTCCCCGACCTGACCGTCTTCGCGACTCTGGTCGCTTCACGCCTGGCACCTGCTGGCTCGATCCTCGTGGCCGACCATCACCCCGTCTGGGAAATCCTCGCCGTCCAGGGCCCCGGGGAGTTGACGGTCACCGCCGACTACTTCGGCCGCTCGACCGCGCGCGCCACCATCGAAAACACCAAACTCCCGACCGGCGCCCGCAACAACCCTGCCGCTCCCTCCTTCACGGCCTTCATCTGGCCTCCGAGCGACATCATCACCGCCCTGTCGGCGGCCGGCCTCACGCTGGCCAGGTTCCAGGAGTTCCCCAACCCGGAGATGTACGCCGGCCTGGGCCCCACCGCGAGCCTGCTCCCCGCCACCTACCTGATCAAAGCCACCCGCAATGTTTCACATGAAGCATTGCAGCATGTCCCCAAGTAACTATGTCGACAAATCTCGCATCGGCCCACGAGGTTTGCCACCGGACCGCGCACACCGAGCACCTCGGCCGAGGCGGCTTAGGATCCCGCTGACAGAGGAATCCGGCCCTCGCGGGAGGCTAGTTGTACTGCCCAGGAGTTGGATGGCGGTGGCGGCTTTCCACGATCAAACGCGCCAGCCGCAAACGGGTGCGCGGAGACACCGCAGCGTGAGCGTGGAACGCGAAGGCCTCCTGGCCGTGAGGTGGTTACTAGACATCTCCACTTCACGCCGGGAGGCCTTCACCTATCAACCACGTTCACAACGTGTCATCACACAAACTGAACCAACCTGCCTGGGCAGTACAGCTAGTCGTTCTGCTTGTTGGGGTCCATCAGCGTGACAATGCGTTCGAGGTCGTCCAGGGAGGCGAACTCGACGGTGATCTTGCCCTTGGTCTTGCCGAGATCCACCTTGACGCGCGTCTCGAAACGGTCGGAGAGCCGGTCGGCTAGATCGACCAGGCGCGGGGCCACTGGCTTGTTGCGGCGGCGGGGCGGAGTGGGATCCTCGGCGTTCATGTCGCCCAGGGCGACGATCTCTTCGACGGTGCGGACCGAGAGGCCCTCGGCGACGATGCGCTGTGCGAGGCGCTCGATGGCGTCGCCGCTCGGGAGACCCAGGAGAGCTCGAGCGTGGCCCGCGGAGAGAACCCCGGCAGCAACGCGGCGCTGGACGCCGGCGGGCAACTTCAGGAGTCGCAACGTGTTGGAGATCTGCGGGCGCGACCGGCCGATCCGATTGGCGAGGACTTCCTGGGTGCAGCCGAAGTCGTCGAGCATCTGCTGGTAAGCGGCAGCTTCTTCGAGCGGGTTCAGTTGGCTGCGGTGCAGGTTCTCCAGGAGCGCGTCCCGGAGCATCGCGTCGTCGGAGGTGTCACGGACGATCGCCGGGATCGTCGCCAGGCCCGCCTGCTGCGTCGCCCGCCACCGCCGCTCGCCCATGACGAGTTCGTACTTGTCGCCCTCGAGCCGGCGAACGACGATCGGCTGCAGGAGACCGATCTCCTTCACCGAGTGGACGAGCTCCTCCATCGCCTCCTCGTCGAAGACGCTCCGTGGCTGCTTCGGGTTCGGCGTGATCTTGTCGACCTCGATCTCGGCGAACGAGGCGCCCGGTACCGCGGCCAGCTCCGGACCCTGCGGCCCCTGCTGCTCAGCCGGTTTCGCGATCGGGGGCGCCCCCGGGATCGAGCTCGACTTGCTGCCGAGAGTCGTGGTGCCGGGGGCCGGCGAGCTGGGGATCAGCGCGCCAAGTCCGCGTCCGAGTCGGGTGTTCATCGCGCTCCCTCGAGATCGACATCCTGAGTCACTGCTGACGTTCCCGTTTCACGTGAAACGGTGCCACACCGATCCAACGATCAGGCGTTGTTCCGCATGGCGATCTCACGAGAAGCCTCCAAGTACGACAGTGCGCCCGCCGACGCCGGGTCGTACGCGAGCACGGTCTGCCCGTGGCTCGGGGCCTCGGAGATACGCACCGAGCGCGGCACGGCAGTCCGCAGTACGGCGTCCTTGAAGTGGCCGCGGACCTCGGCGGCGACCTCGCCGGCCAGCTTCGTCCGCGCGTCGTACATCGTCAGCAGGATCGTCGAGACGTCGAGGCCGGGGTTCAGGTGCGACTTCACCATGTCGATGTGGCGGAGCAACTGGGACAGGCCCTCGAGTGCGTAGTACTCGCTCTGGATCGGGACCAGCACCTCGCGCGCGGCCGTCAGCGCGTTCACGGTCAGCAGGCCGAGCGACGGCGGGCAGTCGATGAAGACGTAGTCGTACTTCTCCCCCGCGGCCTCGCTCTTGGCCAGATACGCATCGAGCACGTTCTTCAACCGGCTCTCGCGGGCGACCACGCTGACGAGCTCGATCTCGGCGCCGGCCAGATCGATGGTCGCCGGGATTACTTGGATGCCGGGGTGTTCAGCGCACGGCTGGATCAGGTTGTCGAGTGCCTCGCCCTCGATGACCGCCTCGTACACGCCGGGCGTTCCTTCGGCGTGGTCGATCCCCAGGGCCGTCGACGCGTTGCCCTGGGGGTCGAGGTCGATCACCAGGATCTTCGCGCCGTACAGCGCCAGGCCGGCGGCGACGTTCACGGTTGTCGTGGTCTTGCCGACGCCACCTTTCTGGTTGGCGACCACGAAGACTCGGGTCTGGTCGGGCAGCGGGAACTCGCGGCCCATCGTGCGTCCTTCATTCACCAGCAGGGTCCGTTCGGTCGCGGCGGCGATCGGAGTCTCGAGAAGTCGTCGCTGAAGCTCGTCCGACGTGGCCCGCGCGGCGATCTGTGCGGCAGTCATAGCGCCCATTCCAAGAGGTGCGGGACTTGGCCCGAAGAGGATGTCGGTAGGGGTCGGGGCGGGTCTGCCCCCAGCTCCGTCCACAGGCTGCTGTGGACGAATTCCCGTGTGCAGAGGCAGTTTCATGCGGTGGTCATCCACAGGTGGTGGAGAGTCCGCGAAGCCCGGTTCGGCGTCCACCAGTGACGCCGATTCGGGCTCGGAACCATCATCGCGCATGTCGGGCGTTTCACGTGAAACGGTGCCGTCGCCGGTCGCTCCGGGTACGTCGAGACCAGCCGCGGCAACGGCCCGGAGGCCAGAACTGTCGATCGGTGGCGTCGCCACGATCGGGTCCGGAAGCTCCGGAGAAGAAGAAGTCTGGACAGGAGGTGCCGGCGCGGGGGTGAGATCGGGAGCCGGTTCGTGGGTGACCACGCGAACGCTGGATTCCGGATCGGTCGGCCAGCCGATGCCCTGCGAAGACCTCGGCTCACCGGTGCTCTTCTCGGGCCATCCGAGGGCACGACTCACCAACCCGCTCACCTCCCGTGTCGTCCGTGCCGGGATCCCCCTGCAGCACGTCCGGCCACAATACTCACCACAGTCGTGGGGAGGGCCAGTTCCTCGCCGCCGAGTTGATGAATGTGCCAAAGCTCTGCCCCGAGCTTCGCCAATTCGCGTTCCGAGGCGTCCAGTTCCTCCTCTGCGGACTCGCCCTTCATCGCCAGCATCAGTCCGCCCTCGACACAGAGCGGCAGACACCAGCGTGCGAGTTTGCCGAGAGGAGCAACGGCCCGGGAGGTCACCACGTCGTACGACGCCCGTGGCAGATCCTCGGCCCGCGACCTCACCACTGTCGCGTTGTCGAGCTCGAGTGCGTCGACCGCTTCCTGGAGGAAGGTGGTGCGCCGGAGCAACGGCTCAACGAGCTCCACCTGGAGATCGGGACGGACGATCGCGAGCACGATCCCTGGCAGGCCGGCGCCGGTGCCGATGTCGGCAACCAGGGCCTCCTCCGGGATCAGCCGCTCGACGACGGCACAGTTCAGCAGGTGCCGATCCCAGAGTCGCGGCACCTCGCGCGGCCCGATCAGCCCCCGCAGGGTGCCTTCGGTCGCGAGCAACTCGGCGTACGCCGAAAGCCGGACCGCCGCCCGTGGAAACAGCTTGTCCACGAGCGGCGGTGTTTCACGTGAAACGAATTCGGTCACTGGCGTGCGTTCATGGCTGGACCACCACGCGGCGGCGGGGCTCCTCGCCCTCGGACTCTGACGTGAGGCCCGCGGCGGCGACCACGTCGTGCACGACCTTGCGCTCGAACGGCGTCATCGGGTCGAGCCGGACCGGGGTCCCGGTCGCCTTCGCCTCCTCGACCGCCTTCCGGCCGACCTCTTCAAGCTCGGCCTTCCGGTTCGCCCGGTAGTTCGACACGTCCAGCATCAGCCGCGACCGCTCCCCGGTCTCCCGGTACACCGCCAGCCGGGTCAGCTCCTGGAGCGCCTCCAGCACCTTGCCGTTCTCACCGACGAGGTTGTTGAGCTCCGCACCGACGATCGACACCGCGGCGCGATCGCCGTCGATGTCCATGTCGATGTCGCCGTCGAGATCGGCGATGTCGAGCAACTCCTCGAGGTAGTCCGCCGCAATATCGCTCTCGGCCTCGAGCGCCTTCAGGCGATCCTCGGCCGAACGGTTCGTACCGGCGGACTGCTCCGCCGCCTCAGTGTTCTGCATGCCGTCGCTCACGGCCACTCCTTCGCAATATCGGAATCCGCCCCACGGGGATCCCGTCGTTCACAAGTCAGGATGTGCAAGCACGAAGAGCTCGCGGGTCAGCGCGAACCGCCGGAGCGCTTCTGCGCCGCCCTCTTCTGCGCGGCCCGCTTCTGGGCGGCCGACTTGGCGGCAGGCTGGCGCTTGGTAGAGCCGGCCGGCTGCTTCTTGGCGACAGCGCCCTGGGCGTTCTTCGGCGCGTCCTGGGGCCGCGGCTCGTCCTGCGGTGCCGTCGTCTGGCCGTTGCTCGACGCCGTCGAGTCGGAGGCGGTCGCGGCACCGGCGGCCGGGCCGCTCTTGCGGTCGCTGCGCGACTGACGCTTCGGCTGCTGACGCTGGGCCGGACGACGGTCCGAGGTCGCGGTCTCCGTCGCGGCGCCCGCCGTACCGGGAACGCCGTCGTCGACCGGCCTGCCGTGCCGCACGTTGTGCTCGCGCTTGCGGGCCTGCATCGCGTCGTACGCCGGGGTGCCCGGAGCGGGGTTGCGCCGGATCACGTAGAACTGCTGGCCCATCGTCCACAGGTTCGAGACGAACCAGTAGATCAGCACACCGATCGGGAAGTTGAAGCCACCGATCAGGAAGAAGACCGGGAAGACGTAGAGCATGACCTTCTGCATCTGCGCTGCCTGGCCGGTGAGGGCCTCCTTCGGCATGTTCTTGCGCATCAACTGAAGCTGCGTGGTGAACATCGTCGCGGTCATCAGGATGATCAGCACGATCGCGACGACCTTGACGTTGCCCGCACCGGGGCCGCTCGCCTTCAGGAAGGTCTGCGAGATCTCCGCACCGAAGATCTTCGCATGCTGCAGCGAGCTCACGTACGGCTTCATGATCTCGCTGTGCCACTGGCCCTTGGCGGCGTAGTCGAGCACCCGGAACAGCGCCAGGAAGATCGGCGACTGCAGCAGCAGCGGAAGGCACGAGGAGAACGGGTTGGTGCCCGTCTCCTTGTACAGCTTCATCATTTCCTGACCGAGCTTCTCCCGGTCATGGCCGTACTTCTTCTGCAGCTCCTTCATCTTCGGCTGCAGCAGCTGCATGTTCCGGCTGGAGCGGATCTGCCGGACGAACAGCGGGATCAGCAGCGTCCGGATGACGATGGTCAGGCCGGCGATGGACAGCGCCCAGGCCCAGCCGCCGTCAGGGTCCAGCACCTGGCTGAGCAGCCAGTGCCAGCCGACGAGCAGCGCCGAGACAGCCCAGTACAGCGGCGTCATGACCGTGTTGAACAGATCTACGATCCCGTCCCAAACGGCGAGCCCGGGGATGGCCAGAAGAGTCACTCATGCACCTCGCTGCACAGGCCCGGCGTCGGCTGACGGTCCGGGCTGGTTGGCGGAGTCGTGAAGACAGGAGTCCTCATGATCTCCGCGCTGGTCGACATCTGTGGGTGGAACGGGGTCGTAGCCTCCGGGGTTCCACGGGTGGCAGCGGATGAGTCGTCTCATCGCCAGCCAGCTACCGCGCACCGCACCGTGGCGCTCGACCGCCTCCAAGGCGTACGCCGAACAACTCGGGTAGAACCTGCAGACCTGCCCGTACATCGGGCTGATCAGCAGGCGGTACAGCTTCAGGAATCCGATGATCCCGCTCCGCACGGGATTGATCCGCATCATGACTTCAGCAACCGGGTCAGAGCACCGTCGACATCCGCAGCGAGCTCGTCGTACGACGCCGAGGCGGACGACGGGAGCGCACGGACGACGGCCAGGCTGCCGGCCGGAAGATCGGGGAGCCGCGTTGTCAGCACAGCACGCAGACGGCGGTGGACCCGGTTCCGCAGAACCGCGTTGCCCACCGCCTTGTTCACAACGAATCCGACACGTGGAGGCTCGGTGCAGCCGTCCTCCACCAGCAGGTGGAGAACCACCGCGCGCCGCGACGCGCGACGTCCCGACCGGACGGCGCGACGGAAGTCGTCGGACCGGCGGAGCCGGTTCGACGCTGGCAGCACGAGGTGGTCACCGTCGAGCAGGTCGCTCAGGCCGCGAGGCGCTGACGACCCTTGCCACGGCGGGCGGCGATGATCGCGCGACCCGCACGGGTACGCATCCGAAGACGGAAGCCGTGCTTCTTGTGCCGACGACGGTTGTTCGGCTGGAACGTCCGCTTGCTCACTGGAATGACTCCGGTTACTCGAGATCACAGAATGTCGACAAATCCACTGATTGGATCTGTCCAATGTAGCCGTCCTACACACCACCGGAGGAATCCGCAGGGAGCGCAGCACGAAACGGCCGGCTCAACACCGACTGATCCACGGTACGTGGCCGCCTGTGGACAGGTCAAACCAGGTATCCCCAGACTTTTCCACAGGCTTGTGGACAGGATAGTGGGCAACGTCAGCACCGGGCCGTGGTCACCCTCCGATCCGGACAGCCACAGAGAGCGATCACAAACCATGACTACGCTCCGGCGTCTACCCGACACGCCGCAAGTTGCCCCCAATTTCCTGTTCATAGCCTGTGGATGACGGCTTGAAGCTGCCTACTCAGACTTGTTAGCGTCACTCCCTCACACCAGAGGTCCCACACCCCGCGATTGGTAACCAACCTGCTCCTGCGGTCGTTCACAACTGTGGACAACCGTGTGGACAGTGCGGCGGTCGGGTCGAATGGTCGCGCTACCCGGGTCCGCCCGGGACGCGCCGGCCACCGCAGCGATGAATCGGGGAGCAACGCGTGGTCGAGGACCATTCCGCCAGTGCGGAAGTCACACCGGTGGGATACACAACAGCCGAGGACCGGACGGAGCACTCCGGCGACGGCCGCCAGGACCTCCGCCCCGAACCCGACGCAGGCCTCCGCCCCGAGCCGGAGGCGAACTTCCGGACCGAGGTCCCGCCCGCCCCCGAGCCGCAGCCTCGGGCGGAGACCGCGCCCCCGGTCGAGAACAGCCCGGCTCCGCGGATGGATCCCGCCGACTACCTCAGCCCATCCCTTCCGATCCCGATGCCGGAGCAGCCGGCGCCCGGTTACCGGCCAGCGCCGCCGCCGGGTCCGTACGGTTACCGCTCCGAGCTCGAGCGCGCGGCAACCGATCTGCCGGCCGGCTCCCTGCAGCCACCAGCACTACAACCGCCGGCACTACAGCCGCCGGTAGGTACGGCGTACTTCGGCGCGGCGCCGACCATCGGCAATGTCCGCTACCCCGGTGAGAACACCGCCTGGGGCAGCGCTCCCGAATGGGGTACAGGCAGCGGAGACAGAGCGGGCTCGGCAGCGAACGAGGGTGATGGACGTGCGGACAACGCAACCAGCAACCAGTGGTCACCGGATCACCGGCCCACTCAACAGAATGCTGAGCAGCCCGCCGAGACCCAGACCCCCGGGCAGCACACCCCGGAGCAGCATGCCCCGATCCAGCACGCTCCCGAGCAGCAGCCCCAGCAGCAGCCTCACCAGCAGATCCCTCAGCAGCACGCACCCCAGCCAGCGCCACAGCCGGTGCAGCAGCCTGCGCCCCAGCAGGAGGTGGCAGCACCGGTGACGGATCTTGGTGATGCCTGGACCCGCGTACTCGCAGGCCTCCCGCCGAACCAGCGCGCCTGGCTGACCAATTCACGTCCGGTGACGCTGCACGAGAGCACCGCGATCGTGGCGGTACCCGACGACTTCACCCGCGGTCAGCTCGAGACCCGGCTCCGTCCTGACCTCGAGCGGATCCTCACCGAGAGCTTCGGCCGCGACATCCGGATCGCCGTCACCGTCGACCCGTCCCTCGACCCCGAGCTCCGCGAGCAGCAGGCCGCACAACAGGCCGCTGCCCAGCAGCCCCAGCAGTACGCACAGCAGCAGCCACCACAACAGCAGCACCACCAGCAGCAACCCGCCGTACGCGAGCCGCTGCGTACCGAAGGCGCATACCAGCCGACCATCCAGTCAGCGCTGACTGACCCGGACAACGGACCGCAGTACAACCAGCCGCGTCCGGATGCAGCGCCGCAGCACTTCCAGCAGCCGGCGCCGCAGCAGCAGTTCGGTCAGCCGATGGGCTCCGTCGCACCGCCGCCGAACGGTTCGCCCACCCAGTCGGCCACCGAAGCGCAGGGTGAAGCCAGGCTGAACCCGAAGTACACCTTCGAGACCTTCGTCATCGGCAGCTCGAACCGGTTCGCCCACGCCGCCGCGGTGGCGGTCGCCGAGGCGCCGGGCAAGGCGTACAACCCGCAGCTGATCTACGGCGACTCCGGCCTGGGCAAGACCCACCTGCTGCACGCGATCGGGCACTACGTGCGCAGCCTCTACACCGGCGCCCGCGTCCGGTACGTGTCCAGCGAAGAGTTCACCAACGACTTCATCAACGCGATCCGCGACGACAAGGCGTCCCAGTTCCAGCGCCGGTACCGCGACGTCGACGTACTGCTGATCGACGACATCCAGTTCCTCGAAGGCAAGATCCAGACCCAGGAAGAGTTCTTCCACACCTTCAACACGCTCCACAACGCGAACAAGCAGATCGTGATCAGCTCCGACCGCGCGCCGAAACGCCTGGAAGCGTTGGAGGATCGGCTGCGCAACCGGTTCGAGTGGGGTCTGATCACCGACATCCAGCCGCCCGACCTCGAGACCCGGATCGCGATCCTCCGGAAGAAGGCAGCGACCGAGCGGCTGACGGCTCCGCCCGAGGTGCTCGAGTTCATCGCGTCGAAGGTGCAGACGAACATCCGTGAGCTCGAGGGCGCACTGATCCGCGTCACCGCGTTCGCCAGCCTGAACCGGCAGCCGGTCGACCTGAGCCTGGCCGAGATCGTGCTGAAGGACCTGATTCCCGAAGGCAGCAAGCCCGAAGTCACCGCCAGCATGATCATGGGCCAGACCGCGTCGTACTTCGGTCTGTCGATCGACGACCTGTGCGGTTCGAGCCGGAGCCGCGTGCTGGTGACCGCACGACAGATCGCCATGTATCTGTGCCGCGAGCTCACCGACCTGTCCCTACCGAAGATCGGCCAGCAGTTCGGCGGCCGCGACCACACCACGGTGATGCACGCGGAACGCAAGATCAGGCAGCTGATGTCCGAACGGCGCAGCGTTTTCAACCAGGTCACCGAGCTGACGAACCGGATCAAACACCAGGCGAAGCAGCAGTAGAAGAACCGCACAGGCTGGGGACACAGCTGTGGAAAACTGTGGGTATTGCCGTGGACACAGCGGTCAATCGTGTGGACGCCCTGTGGGGACAGAATCCGTCATCCGCAGGCGTCCCCAGCACGACCGAGACTCGTCCACACGCCGTCCCCACCCAGAAATGCGGTCTGACCTGCGAACTCGTCGCTTTTCCACAGTATCCACCGGTGCGAAGAACACTATGGAATCTGTAGAGAGGTCCCAGGCCACAAAACGAACGGGCGGCCCGATCTGGGGAAAACCCCGATCTCGCGTCGATCGCACCGACCTGTCAGGCTGTTCCCGTAACGACCCGCAGCACGACGCCGACGCGACCCGCCCGAAGCGCCACGTCAGGCCCGATGGGCGCACAGCACCTTTGTCCGTGGCAGGATCTGCCTGGCACACAGCCGAATCAGGAGGCACCCAGCGGTGAAGTTTCGCGTCGAGCGCGACGTACTGGCCGAGTCGGTGGCCTGGGCCGCGCGCAGTTTGCCCAGTCGTCCCAGCGTTCCGATCCTTGCCGGCCTTCTGGTCGAGGCCGAGGACGGGCAGATCACTCTGTCCGGCTTCGACTACGAGACCTCGGTCCGCGTCACCGTGCCCGCGCAGGTGGCGGACTCCGGCAAGTGCCTGATCTCCGGCCGGCTCGTCGCCGACATCTCCAAGAGTCTTCCGAACCAGCCCGTGGACTTCGCCGTGGACGGAGCGAAGGCTCAGGTCACCTGTGGCAGTTCGCGGTTCACGCTCCAGACGCTTCCTACAGAGGAATATCCGGCTCTGCCGGAGCTTCCGGCCGCCAGCGGGACGGTCAAGGCCGATGTCTTCGCCCAGGCCGTCTCCCAGGTGGTGACCGCGGCCGGGCGTGAGGACACGCTGCCGGTGCTGACCGGTGTCCGGGTCGAGATCGAGGGCTCCACGATCTCGCTGCTCGCCACCGACCGCTACCGGCTCGCGATCCGTGAGCTCGAGTGGAACCCGCAGTCCCCCGACGCGTCCGCGGCCGCGCTGGTGCCGGCCCGGGTGCTGTCCGAGACCGCGAAGGCGATGACCGGCTCCGACGTGATCGTGTCGCTGGCCGCCCCGGGCAGCGGGGACGGCATCGTCGGCTTCGAGGGTGAGGTGTCCGGTGGCAACCGGCGCGCCACCACCCGGCTGCTCGACGGCGAGTTCCCGAAGGTCCGCGGCATCATCCCGACCGACGCCGCGATCGCGACCCGGGTGCGGATCGACACCGCGACCCTGGTCGAGGCGGTCAAGCGTGTCGCCCTGGTCGCCGAGCGCAACGCCCCCGTCCGGCTGACCTTCGAGGAAGACAGCGTGACGCTGGACGCCGGCAGCGGTGACGAGGCGCAGGCGTCGGAGTCGCTCGAGGCGCGGGTCGTCGGCGAGCCGGTGACCGTAGGCTTCAATCCGACGTACCTGCTCGACGGCCTGGGCGCGATCGGGACTCCGGTCGCACACCTGGCCTTCACGCAGGCGACGAAGCCGGCCGAACTGACCGGTGTGCGGGACTTCGAGGGCGAACCGATCAGCGAGTTCCGGTACGTGTTGATGCCGGTCCGCCTCAACAGCTGAAAGCCAATAGAACAAGGGGATTCAGATGGAGCTCGGCCTTGTCGGTCTCGGCAAGATGGGCGGCAACATGCGCCAGCGGATTCGCAACGCCGGCCACACCGTGGTCGGGTTCGACCACAACCAGGACATCTCCGATGCCAAGGACCTGGCCGACATGGTCGGCAAGCTCACCGCCGACGGCCAGCCGAAGGTCGTCTGGGTGATGGTGCCGGTCCAGGCCATCGATCCGGTCGTCACCGAGCTGGCCGAGCTGCTCTCCCCCGGCGACATCGTGATCGACGGCGGCAACAGCCGCTGGACCGATGACACCCGCCGCGCCGCACAGCTCGCCGAGAAGGACATCCGCTTCGTCGACTGCGGCGTCTCCGGCGGCGTCTGGGGCCTGGAGAATGGCTACGCCCTGATGTGCGGCGGCGACAACGACACCGTCAACACCGTGATGCCGATCTTCGAGGCGCTCAAGCCCGAGGGCGAGTTCGGTTTCGTGCACGCCGGCAAGGTCGGCGCCGGCCACTTCTCGAAGATGGTCCACAACGGCATCGAGTACGGCATCATGCAGGCGTACGCCGAGGGCTACGAGCTGCTCGAGGCGTCCGACGTCGTCGAGAACGTGCCGGAGGCGTTCCAGTCCTGGCGCGAGGGCACCGTGATCCGCTCGTGGCTGCTCGACCTGCTGGTGAACGCGCTCGAGGACGACAACCACCTGGAGAAGATCCGCGGGTACGCCGACGACTCCGGCGAGGGCCGGTGGACCGTCGAGGCCGCGATCGACCTCGCCGTACCGGTGCCGGCCATCGCGGCCGCGCTGTTCGCCCGGTTCTCGTCGCGGCAGGACGATTCACCGGCGATGAAGGCGATCGCCGCCATGCGCAACCAGTTCGGCGGTCACGCGGTGAAGGGCGCCGAGGCCGCCGACCCGTCGTATGCGACGCCCCCGATCAAGCACTGAGGTGTACGTCACCGCCCTGGGTCTGCTCGACTTCCGGTCCTACCAGCAGGCGGAGGTCCAGCTCACCCCGGGCGTGACGGCCTTCGTCGGGCCGAACGGCCACGGCAAGACCAACCTGGTCGAGGCGATCCACTACACCGCGACCCTCGGTTCGCATCGGGTGGCGAACGACGCGCCGCTGGTGCGGGCCGGCGCCACCCGCGCGATCGTGCGGACCGAGATCCGCAGCCAGTACGACCGGGATGTGGTCGTCGAGCTTGAAATCAATCCTGGGAAGGCAAATCGGGCCCGGATCAACCGATCGCCGGTTCCGCGACCGCGGGAAGTGCTCGGGCTGCTGCGGACCGTGCTGTTCGCGCCGGAGGATCTCGCGCTGGTGAAGGGCGATCCGTCCGAGCGGCGGCGGTTCCTGGACGAGTTGCTGACGCTGCGGTCGCCCCGGATGGCCGGCGTACGGCAGGACTACGACCGGGTGCTGAAACAACGGAACTCCCTGCTGCGGAGCGCGTCGCAGGCCCGTCGGCAGAACCGGACGAGCGCGGCCGAAGGGCAGCTGCGCACGCTCGAGGTCTGGGACTCGAACCTGGCGCGCGTCGGATCCGAGCTGCTCGCGACTCGGTTGGAGCTGCTGGAATCTCTGCGCCCGTTGGTGTCCAGCGCGTACGACGCTGTTGCCCGGGGCAAGGGTGATGCGCGGCTGGAGTACAAGTCCTCGGTCCTGCTCGAGCCGGGTGTGACGTCGCGCGAGCAGCTGGCCGACGTACTGCTGGAAGCGGTTCAGGAGAAGCGGCGGGACGAGCTCGAGCGCGGTGTCTCGCTGGTCGGTCCGCACCGCGATGACGTCGTACTCGGGCTCGGGGACTTGCCGGCGAAGGGGTACGCGAGTCACGGTGAGTCTTGGTCGTTCGCGCTCGCGCTGCGGCTGGCGTCGTACGAACTGCTCCGTGCGGACGGGGGTGAACCGGTGCTGATCCTCGACGACGTGTTCGCCGAGCTCGACACACAGCGCCGGGACCGGCTCGCCGAGCTGGTCGCGCCGGCCGAGCAGGTGCTGGTGACCGCAGCCGTCGGCGCTGACGTGCCCGCTGAGCTCAGCGGTGCGCGCTTCGAGGTCGGTGAAGGGGTCGTTCGGCGTGCCTGAACCCCCGGATTCCTCTGAGAGCGGCACCGAGAGCGACCTTGAGAGCGGCCCTGAAAGTCGCTCTGGGAGCGAGGAAGAGCACGACAAGCAGGGCCTCGAGCTGGCGAAGTCGCTGGCGGGACGACTCAAGCAGCAGGCGGCCAAGGGCGGCATCATGCCGGTCAAGCGCCGCCGCCGGCCGCGGATCGACGGCGCCCAGATCAGCAGCGCCCGCCCCGACGACCGCGACCCGCAGAAGCTGACCAACACGCTCGGTCGGCTGATGCGCGACCAGGGCTGGGAAATCGACGTCGCCGTCCACGGGGTGATGGCCCGCTGGCCGTCCATCGTCGGCCGCGAGATGGCCGAACACTGCAAGCCCGAGTCGTACGAGGACACCGTGCTGACCGTCCGCACGTCGTCCACCGCCTGGGCAACCCAACTGAAGCTGCTGGCTCCCGACCTGGTTCGCCGCCTGAACACCGAACTCGGCGAAGGCACCGTCACCCGCGTCAACGTCCAAGGCCCCCACACCCCCTCCTGGCGCAAAGGCCCCCGAACCATCCGCGGCGGCCGAGGCCCCCGCGACACCTACGGCTGACGCTTGCAACAAGCTGCAAAAGGGTTTCAGTCAGGTCTGCCAAGGAAGGATCCTCTGGACAACCGCCCCAGTAGAATGAGGTACGCAGATGCGTCGGCTTGATGCACTTTGGCTCAGCGGAGCTGTGGTTCTCACCGCCCTGACAGCAGTTCCCACGAATGCTCAGGCCATCGAGACCACATACCCCACGAAGGACTTCAGCATGGAGGTCGGGGCCACTTGGACATCCGGCCAGGTGATCTTCTACAACCGCTCTGTCCGGGTGCAAGGCGAGGTACATGCGACAGAGTCGTCCCTCAGCGGCTGTCGATACACCAAGGCGACTGTGTTAGGAATCACCAAGCAGAGCGCGATCGCCTGTAACGAGACCAAGCCGTTCCAACTGGACTTCCCTGCGGACGTGCTCGGTGGGGCCGCGTACGCGGACGTGTCGTTCTGGGACTACCGGGGTGATCGCCCTGACCTCGAGTTGCGGTCGCAGAGAATAGCCCGTTGAAGTAGCGGGCGGCGGCGCACCGCTGATGCCCTAGGATCGGGCGCGATGCGCACGCTCGTTGACGGCTTTCGCGAGATGGTCCACCTGATCGGAGACACCTTCCGACTCTGGTGGAAAAACTTGCTGCCCATGACCACTTGGTGGGTCGCGGGCTTCATCGGGTTCACGGTGTGCATGCAGGGCGCGATGTGGCTGGGGAAGCATCAGCACTCCAGCCTGGGGACCGGTCTGTTCGCGGTCGGCGTGCTGCTGCAGATCACAGCTTCTGTTGGCATGATCCGGACCTGTGCGATGTCGCTGTACCGCTGGCGGGATGCCGCGACCAGCGAAGCCGAGGAGACGTCAGACCCGACGCAGCGCGGGCTGCTCGAGTTGCTGGCCATCACGCTGCTGCCGCTGGTAGCGGTCTGGTCGGCATGGGGTTTCTTCGACGAGCAGATCAACCAACTCTCGGCGACGAACCTGGTGCAGAACGGAACGCAGGCCGGCTCACAGTTCTTCAAGCTGGGCATCCACAGCTGGCACAGCTACCTTCCCGCGCTGGTCATCCTCTTGGTGCTGCGTCGCGTGCTGCAGGCCGTCGACGACCGCTGGCCGAACAGGCCGGTGAAGTTCGCCCAGGTCTGGGCCGAAGCCTTCTTCGTGCTCCTGACCTGCGTCATCACTCCGTTCGCGATTGCCGAGGGCAAGCTCTGGTTCCAGAAGCGGACCTTCTGGTACTGGTCGGTGGACTGGTGGGACGGCCTCAAGGACTTCTTCGCCGGCATCCACATCCCGCTGCCGGCCGGCATCGAGTTCCTCTGGGTCTTCTTCTGGGACACCCTCTGGCCGCTGTTCAAGCTCGGTGTCGGTGAGCCGCTGACCTGGCTGGCCATCACGACGGTCGTCTTCGGCCACCGGGTGCTCTCCGGCGGCGGTGTCTTCCGCGGCACACGGCTCGAGCGACGACTCGGCGGCCAGGCGGAGCAGGAAGGACCGCAGCGGGGCCGGTTCGTCGAGCTGACCTACAAGGCGCCGGACCTGGTGCTCGGCGGTCTGCGCGAGAAGTTCTACCCGGCGATCAACGCGTTCCGGCTGCTGGTTCGGGTCGGACCGGTCTTCCTCGGCGTGGTCTGCATGGTCTACACGCTCTGGGTGCTGGCCGACGATTGGGCGTTCGTCCTGGTCCAGCGGCTGATCGGTATCCACGGCAACTACTGGGGTCTGATGAACCAGGAGATCTCGAGCATGATCGAGCGGCTCATCTTCGAGCCGCTGCGCATCGCACTCCTGGCGGCGGCGTTCGACCTGTGCATCTCGGTCGGCATCCAGCGGCGCAACGAGGCAGCCGCGGCCGCACAGCCCAAGGAGAAGAAGGAAGCCGAGCAGCCGGCACCCGTCGCTGTCTGATCGGCCTCAGGGCGTGATCAGGACCCGGCGGTAGTCGGAGAAGTCCTCGATGGTCACCCCGGCGAGATCCGGTACGACGGACTTCGGCACCACGTACACCTGCGCGATCTGTTGCGGCTTGTCCATCGTGAACGGGTAGTCGTCGTCGCCGCAGTACGTCGGCAGCGGGTAGTCGAACGGCTGCCCACTGTCCCAGGTGTTGCCGTGGGTGTCGCGCAGCGTCGCCTCGCAGGTGAAACCCTTGTCCTTGAGGAACAGACCCTCGCGCGGCGTCACGGTCAACGTGGCGACGATGATCGTGGAGCCTGCCGGCCCACCCATGTCGATCGCTTCGTCGTCCTTGTCGAGGATGGTGGTGTACGCCTTCAGCGAGTCGAGCTTCCACTCCACGTGCGCGACCGTGACCGGACCCTGGTTGACGACCTCGTCGATCCGGCCCTGTTCGTAGATCCGCTCCGTGTCGGTCAGATAGGGCCGCAGCATGATGATGGTGGCGGCGGCCAGGAGGGCCACCAGCAGCGCGATCTGAACGGTCAGCCGGGACGCCCGGCTCGCAAGCCTCACGATGCCACCCTGGTGACCGACTTCTCGACGATGTACTGCGGGGCCGCGGTGTCGACCATCTGCTGAGCGATGGCGTCGGTCGGGACCCCGAGGTCGACCTCGATGTCGGAGTTGTAGTAGTTGAAGATCATCGTCGGGTGCAGCTTCAGCGTGAGGCCTGTCATGTCCGCCGGGTTGAGCTCGAACACGACCGTGCCGGTCTTGGCGAAGCCAGCGTCCGGAAAGTCGATTCCGCTGTTGGACAGTCCTTCGACCGGCTCGTACACGCTGCCGCCGTCGGCCAGCAGGGTGGCGTTGATGTTGTCGGGCTTCTTCGCGCCACGGACCGCGTCCCATTCGATCGCAACGTAGATGCCGTTGGTCTCGAGCGGCTTCTTGTCGCTGTCGGTGCTGTCGATCACCGCGCGGGTGAACTTGATCCGGGTGATCTTCATCGTCGATCCGCTGCCGGTGTAGTCGAGAGCCTGACCGATCGTGCCGCGGACGACCTTGATGTTCTGCTCGTCGTACACCTGGTCGGGCGCCGCGAGCCGGGTCACGCCGCCGAGCAGCACGAAGAGGACGCCGACCAGGATCGTCGCGGGGCGATAGAGCTTCACTTGCTGCCCCCGTTGTCGGTCACCACGGTCGGGTCCAGCCGCACAACCGCAACCGGCGCCTCGGCCTGCCAGAACTCGTTGTCGTTAGCGCCGAACACCCCGCTGACCGCTTCGTAAGACTCGCCGAGAACGCCGATCTCTACGGTCTTGGCCGCGAAGTCGGGATCGACCTTGAACGTGGTGAAGCAACTCTCGGGCGGAAGTCCGTACACGAGCTGCCAGTTGATCTCGCCGTGGCAGGTGACGCCGTCGCTCTCGATGTTCTCCGCACCGCCGCCCGGAACCAGAACCATCAGGTCGCTGTCCGGGTTCTTGCTCTGGTGCTCTTCGGTGTCGACATTCTTCGCGTCGAAATACACCTTCAGCTTCGACTCGGCCTCGTCGTACTCCGTTTTGGGTGTGCGGACGATCTCGGCCTTGGTGAAGCTGTACTCGAATCGGCCCGCCGTCACGGTCGTGGGGGCGGTCAGGGTGGGGACTGTGCGGCCTTTCTTTTCCTTCCAGCCGCCGGTGGCCAGGATGACGAGGACGGCCACCACGACGAGGGCGATCACCAGCAGCCAGATTCGCCGGTGCCGGTGAATCACCCGGTCGGCGATCATCGCGTCGATGACCTCGTCGAGACTTTCCACGGCAGCGATCCTAAGGGGCGGTGGGTGCGCGCCAGGCACTGCTTGTCCACGGGGCGTTGGACCCCGGTTCGGAGCCGGTCAACCGGTCTGGACCGGTCGGGTCCGGGACGGTCAGTCGCGAAACACCCGGAGGCCACTGAGCGGCCGTGAGCGCTTTTCTGACCCCCACCCGCGAGAGGGGACATGGAGAAGAGGGAGAAAAGACGCCCTGATGCGAGTTTCGGGCGGCTGGTGGCAGGTTCTGCTTCGGTCGACAGGTAGAATGGACCGTGTAGGGCGAGCCGCGCCTCTACTATCACCGTAGAGGGCGGCTCTACTGTGCCGCGATGCCTCGCGAAGGCGGGGTCCGAGGAGGACAACCACCGGTGACCGACGAGCCGATCGAGATCGACGCCAACCAGTCCGCCGACCCCATCGGCAACCCCGCACCCAGCGAGGCGCTCCCGGAGATGCTCGACCAGATCCCGTCGAACGTCGTCGAGCGGGAGTACGACGCGAGCGCGATCCAGGTCCTGGAGGGACTGGACGCGGTCCGCAAGCGCCCGGGTATGTACATCGGGTCCACCGGTGAGCGCGGCCTGCACCATCTTGTCACCGAGGTGGTCGACAACGCGGTCGACGAGGCGATGGCCGGGTACGGCGACCGCATCGTCGTGACGCTACTGGCCGACGGCGGTGTCCGGGTCGAGGACAACGGCCGCGGTATCCCCGTCGACATCGTCGAGTCCGAGGGCAAGCCGGCCGTCACCGTCGTACTGACCGTCCTGCACGCCGGCGGCAAGTTCGGCGGCGGCGGTTACAAGGTGTCCGGCGGTCTGCACGGCGTCGGCGTCTCCGTGGTCAACGCGCTGTCCACCAGGCTCCAGGTCGACGTCAGGCTGAAGGGCAAGCTGTACACGCAGTCCTTCACCAACGGCGTCCCGGACGCTGACCTCGCCGAGATCGGCACCTCGACCTCGAACGGTACGACGATCACGTTCTGGGCCAGCGAGGACGTCTTCGAGACCACGACGTACTCCTACGAGACGCTCGCCACCCGCTTCCGCGAGTACGCATTCCTGAACAAGGGCCTCGAGCTGGTGATCCGGGACGAGCGTCCGGACCACTTCGACGAGGACGGCAAGCCGCTCGAGCAGTCCTTCCGGTACGACGACGGCCTGGTCGACTACGTGAAGTACCTGACCGGCATCCGCGAGACCGTGCACCGCGACGTGATCTCGTTCGAGGCGGCCACCGCCGACGACACGATGAGTCTCGAGGTCGCGCTGCAGTGGAGCGGCTCGTTCCAGGAGTCGGTGCACACCTTCGCGAACGCGATCAACACCCACGAGGGCGGCACCCACGAAGAGGGCTTCCGGGCCGCGCTCACCTCGCTGGTGAACGGCTTCGGCGAGGACCAGGGCATGATCAAGAAGAAGGAGGACAGGCTCACCGGCGACGACATCCGGGAGGGCCTGACCGCGATCATCTCGGTCAAGCTGGCCGAGCCGCAGTTCGAGGGCCAGACCAAGACCAAGCTCGGCAACACCGAGGTCAAGGGCTTCGTGCAGCGGGTCGTCAACGACAAGCTCGGCGCCTGGTTCGAGCAGAACCCGGCCGAGGGTCGCGAGATCATCCGCAAGGCGTCCGCCGCGGCGAGCGCCCGGATCGCGGCCCGCAAGGCCCGCGACCTGGCCCGCAACCGCAAGGGTCTGCTCGGCGGCGGCGGTCTGCCGGGCAAGCTGGCCGACTGCCAGTCGACCAACCCGGAGGAGTGCGAGGTCTACATCGTCGAGGGTGACTCGGCGGGTGGCTCCGCGAAGGGCGGCCGCGACCCGAAGTTCCAGGCCATCCTGCCGATCCGCGGCAAGATCCTGAACGTCGAGAAGGCCCGGATCGACAAGGTTCTGCAGAACAACGAGGTCCAGGCGATCATCTCCGCGCTGGGCACCGGCATCCACGAGGACTTCGACGAGGACAAGCTCCGGTACCACAAGATCGTGATCATGGCCGACGCCGACGTCGACGGCCAGCACATCCGGACCTTGCTGCTGACGCTGCTTTTCCGGTTCATGCGACCGCTGATCGAGCGTGGTCACGTGTACGCCGCACAGCCGCCGCTCTACAAGATCCGCTGGAGCAACCAGCCGCACGAGCTCGCCTATAACGACGCGGAGCGCGACGGGCTGCTCGAGGCGGGTGCCGAGGCCGGCAAGAAGCTGCCCAAGGAGAACCCGATCCAGCGCTACAAGGGTCTTGGCGAGATGAACGCGAACGAGCTGTGGGAGACCACGATGGACCCGGCCAACCGGGTGCTGCTGCAGATCACCCTGGACGATGCGGTGCGGGCCGACGAGACGTTCCAGACGCTGATGGGCGACGACATCGAGGCCCGGCGCGGGTTCATCCAGCGCAACGCCAAGGACGTTCGCTTCCTCGACATCTGATCTTGCTGCCCTCCGACGTACTGATCTGAACGGGACTTATTCATGACCGAGACCCCCACCTCGCCCGGCCACGACCGGGTCGAGCCGCTCGACCTGCAGACCGAGATGCAGCAGTCGTACCTCGACTACGCGATGGCGGTCATCGTCGGCCGCGCGCTGCCCGAGGTCCGCGACGGCCTGAAGCCGGTGCACCGCCGCATCCTCTACGCGATGTACGACGGCGGCTACCGGCCGGACCGCGGTTTCAACAAGTGCTCCCGCATCGTCGGTGACGTCATGGGTCAGTACCACCCGCACGGCGACTCGGCGATCTACGACACCCTGGTTCGGCTCGCGCAGCCGTGGGTGATGCGGGCGCCGCTGATCCAGGGCCAGGGCAACTTCGGTTCCCCGGGCAACGACCCGGCGGCCGCGATGCGGTACACCGAGTGCCGGATGGCGCCGCTGGCGATGGAGATGGTCCGCGACATCGACCAGGACACGGTCGACTTCCGGCCGAACTACGACGGCAAGTCGCAGGAGCCGGTGATCCTGCCGGCCCGCTTCCCGAACCTGCTGGTCAACGGCTCGTCCGGGATCGCGGTCGGTATGGCGACCAACATCCCGCCGCACAACCTGCGTGAGGTCGCGGCCGCGGTCGACTGGGCGCTGGAGCACCCGGACGCGACCCGCGAGGAGCTGCTCGACGCCTGCCTGCAGAACATCAAGGGCCCGGACTTCCCGAACGGCGCGCTGATCGTCGGCTACAAGGGCATCGACGACGCGTACCGCACCGGCCGCGGCTCGGTCACGATGCGCGCGGTCGTGGACATCGAGGAAGACGCGAAGGGCCGGACCAGCCTGGTCGTCACCGAGCTGCCGTACATGGTCAACCCGGACAACCTGGCGCTGAAGATCGCCGAGCTGGTCAACACCGGCAAGATCAACGGCATCGCCGACATCCGCGACGACAGCTCGTCGCGGACCGGGCAGCGGCTGGTCGTCGTACTGAAGCGTGACGCGCAGCCCCGCGTCGTACTGAACAACCTCTACAAGCACACGCAGCTGCAGGACACCTTCGGCTGCAACATGCTCGCGCTCGTGGACGGCGTACCGCGGACGCTGAGCGTCGACCTGTTCATCAAGCACTGGATCGACCACCAGATCGAGGTCATCCAGCGGCGGACCCGCTTCCGTCTGCGCGAGGCCGAGAAGAACGCGCACATCTACCGCGGGTACGTGAAGGCGCTGGACGCGCTCGACGAGGTGATCGCGCTGATCCGGCGCAGCCCCGACGTCGACGAGGCGCGGACCGGGTTGATCCAGCTGCTCGACATCGACGAGATCCAGGCGCAGGCGATCCTGGACATGCAGCTGCGCCGGCTGGCCGCCCTGGAGCGGCAGAAGATCATCGAGCGGTTGCAGGAGCTCGAGGCGATCATCGCCGACCTCGAGGACATCCTCGCCAGCCCGGAGCGGCAGCGCACGATCGTCAAGGACGAGCTCGGCGAGATCGTCGAGAAGTACGGCGACGAGCGGCGTACCGAGATCATCGCGGCCGACGGCGACCTGTCGGTGCAGGACCTGGTGCCGGACGAGGACGTCGTCGTCACGATCTCCCGCGGCGGCTACGCGAAGCGGACCAAGACCGACCTCTACCGGACCCAGAACCGCGGCGGCAAGGGCGTCCGCGGCGCCGCACTGCGGGCCGAGGACGAGATCAACCACTTCTTCGCCACCACGAACCACCACTGGATGCTGTTCTTCACCACCAAGGGCCGGGTCTACCGGGCCAAGGTGTGGCAGCTGCCCGAGTCGGCCCGTGACGCCAAGGGTTCGCATGTCGCCGGCCTGCTCTCGTTCCAGCCTGACGAGGAGATCGCGCAGGTTCTGACGCTGCGCGATTACGACCAGTCCGATTACCTGGTGCTCGCGACCAAGAAGGGCCTGGTCAAGAAGACCGCGCTGCGGGACTACGACTCGGCGCGGCAGAGCGGCATCATCGCGGTCAACTTCCGCGAGGAGGACGACGAGCTGATCGGCGCCGACCTGGCTACCGCTGAGGACGACCTGCTGCTCGTGTCCCGCAAGGGGCAGTCGATCCGCTTCACCGCGAACGACGAGCAGCTGCGGCCGATGGGCCGGGCCACCTCCGGCGTGACCGGCATGAAGTTCCGCTCCGGCGACGAGCTGCTGTCGATGTCGGTGATCCGGGCCGGCTCCGAGGAGGACGCGCAGTTCGTCTTCACGGTGACCGACGCCGGGTACGCCAAGCGCTCGCGGGTGTCGGAGTACCGGCAGCAGGGTCGCGGCGGTCTCGGCATCAAGGCGGTGAAGCTGAACGACGAGCGCGGTTCGCTCGTCGGCGCGATCATCGTCGTCGAGGACGATCAGGTGCTGGCGATCAAGGCGAGCGGGCAGGTCGTCCGCAGCCGGGTCGACAGCGTGCCGGTCAAGGGCCGTGACACGATGGGCGTCCGGTTCGCCGGGGTCGGTGAGTCCGACGCCGTCGTCGCGATCGCGCGGAACACCGATCTGACCGTCGCTCTGGAGGAGTCGGAGGCGGCCGAGGAGGGTACCGTCACCGAAGGTGCCCAGAATGTGGACGGATCGACAACCGAATCCACCTCTGAGAGCGTCCAGAATGATGACGAACGTTCGACGGACGTGGACGGCGCGGCTACCGTCGAAGACGACGAAGCCGGCCAGGAGGGTGACTGATGACCAACCGCGCGAGGCCGACATGGCCTGAAGGTGCGGCCGACAGCTCCAAATCCCAGCGCACCGCGCCGGGTGGGAAGCCGTCTGCCGCCCCGGCCAACCCGGCTTCCAACGGTCGCTCCAATGGTTCGCCGGGCGGCCAGCCGAGGACTGCGAACGGTCAGCGCCCCTCGTCGTCGGAGTACCGCCCGCAGCCGCGGCCGGCCACTCCCGGCGCCGGCGCTCCGGCGCGTCCTCAGCAGCCTGCTCCCAGCACGCCCGGCCGGCCGGAGCCTTGGTCTCCGCCGGGTACGACGTCTCCCGCGGCCGCCTCGCCGTACGAGGCTCCCGGGGCTCCCGGAGCTGTTGGGGCTGCCGGGGCGAAGACTGAGTCGTTCGGTGACCGGGTGAGCGCTGCGCGTCAGGCGGTGCTCGACAAGGCCTCCGCGGTGACCGCTGCCAAGCCGGAGAAGGCCGACCGGGAAGCGGTGCGGCAGGCGCGGCTCGCCGAGAAGGACGCCAAGACCTCCAGCCGGCCACAGACCCGCAAGGCGCGGCTACGGATGTCCCGGATCGATCCGTGGTCGGTGATGAAGACGGCGTTCCTGCTGTCGATCGCCTTCGGCATCGTCACCTGGGTCGCGGTATTCATCATCTGGTCCGCGATCGGTGCGGCGGGTGTTTTCGACAACATCAACAGCACCGTGCAAGAGGTCCTGGGTACGCCGACCGCCGAGCCGTTCCGGGTCGAGAACTACATCAACACCGGCAAGGTGATGGGCTTCACGACGCTGCTGGCCTGCGCCGACGTACTCATCATCACGGCGCTCGCGACGCTCGGATCGTTCCTCTACAACATCGCCGCCACGTTGCTCGGCGGCCTCGAAGTCACGCTGGCGTCGGAGGACTGATTCCTCCGGCCGGGCCCTGGTCGGGCCTGGCCGGAACCGGTTTGGGAGTAGAGCACTTGGTGCGGTAATCTCTCCCGGGTTCGACACCGCAGTACGCGGGCCTATAGCTCAGACGGTTAGAGCGCTGCCCTGATAAGGCAGAGGTCACTGGTTCAAGTCCAGTTAGGCCCACCCTCACGTATGTGAAACCTCCGATTCCCGAGGAGTCCCAGTGCTGAAGAAGCTCCTGCTGGTGCTGCTGGCCGGCATCGGTGGATACTTCGCCTACAAGAAGACCCAGCAGTCCCGCGCCGACAAGGACCTCTGGGCCGAGGCCGTCGACCCGGTAACCCCGGGCCGCTGACCACCCTCACGGGGGCGTAGCTCAACTGGCAGAGCACTGCCTTTGCAAGGCAGGGGTTAGGGGTTCAAGTCCCCTCGTCTCCACCACCAAGTCCGCGCAGCTCAGAGCGCGATTCGCCGCTCGCCCCGCCGTCCTCTCTTGCTTCGTTGAGAGCCTGCGTGCCCCGCGCGTCCTCGTCGACCTGGGCGCGAGCCTCCCGCAGCCGGGCCCGGCAAGGCTGACGACCTGTCCGCTGCTGGAGCCGACGCTGTTATCGGCTACATCGCCGAACTCACCGAGGCGATCCGGAGCTAAGATTCTGCGGCTGTCGGAACTACGGGCCGATAGTGCACGTGGTTGCGTGTCAGGCACTCCGGACCCCACGCAGCGCGACGTGCTCTCTGCCGAGTTTGGCTCTTATGGATCAAGGGCCCCGGACTGCGGGCGGCGCCGGGCGACGGGCCAGGAGTGGGTGTCGCAGCCTTGTGTACGGCAGGATCTCCGCGTGGAGATATGGAATCGCAATGACGATGCCGGAGACGGTCTCAGTACGGCACTCGTAGGACCAGCAACCTGGCCTGAGCTCACGGCTGCCTTCGACCCATCCGCCCCCTTCGTGCTCCTGCCAGGCTTCACTCCAATTCAGGCATTCGACTGGCAGGACGCGCTCATCCCTCTCACACCGGAGGGAGCGATGGAGCCAACTCGCGTCCCCGTCCGTAGCGTGACAGTCGACGCCCTGCTCGGTACTTCCGAGTTCGTTGAGCTCGCCGGCAAGTTGGGCGACGCCTGTACGCAGGTAATGCAGTTCCGTCTGAAGCCTCGCTCAGACGTGAACTACGAGGATGCCCGGCAGCATGTGCGGGTGGCGAGATACAGGGCGGCCGAGCTCACGATTCGCATCGACCTGCCGCATGCCAGAGAAACAGCGCTCATCACAGCGGTCGACCCTCATGAGCTCGGGGCAGCGACAGCGCGCCTGATGAGCTGAACGGACAAGCTTGCCCTCGTGGAGTCGAAGTCGTGCCCGCTACGTGCCCTCCCGAGCAAGCAGAAATGGGCTCGGCCGGTCGCCCCGCCGGACGCCCCTAGTCGTCGTCCTCGTCTACCCGGAATGCGTCGACGGCCCGCTCGCGCAGGATGTCGAGTTGAACGGTGAGGACGCCGATGACCTCCTCGACGTTCATACCTTCGGTCTCGCGGAACGCCCAGCTTGGACGGCCTTCGTCGTCCAGGGCCTTGACCAGCACGATGCCTTCCAGGGCGGTCCAGCCTGGTAGCAGCGCGGGCACTCGAAAACTGTCGCCCAGGACCTGACCAATCGGTTCTCCGTAGTCGCTCGACATGAGCCGATGCTGCCAGGTCATCGCGGCCGCTGCTACCGCCTCTGCGCTCCGAGTGCCTTTCCCAGCGTCTTTGAGTCCGCATGGCCGGGCTGCGGCGTGGACTGGAGACGGCCGTAGCATGACCCGATGGTCTTCGCTCCTGGTCGATCGATCGCCCGGCGCGACGTCCATCTCAACAGGATGATCGCCGCGGTGCAGACCACGCGGGTTGTGCGCGACGACGCGGAGGCGCTGCTCACCTGGACCGCGGCAGGATCGGACTGCATGCTGCGCGGCACTCGGGACGGCGCGTCGATCCGGAAGATGCCGCTGGCGGAGCGCGACCGTACGCCGTCCATGCTCTGGCCCCGGCACTGGGAAGGGCGGCACGCGCTGATCCGCACCGAACCCGAGGCCGACCATTCGGTGTGGTGGTTCTTCGACCTGGAGATGCGGTTCGAAGGCTGGTACGTGAACCTGGAGTCCCCGGTACGCCGCTGGTCCGCTGGGATCGACATCCTCGATCACGCGCTCGACATCCTGGTCACGCCCGATCGCAGCTGGTCGCTGAAAGACGAGGACGAGCTGGCCGAGCGTATCGACCATCCGGCGTACTGGACGGCAGCCGAGGCGGACCGCATCCGCGCCGCCGCCGAGCGCATCACCGGCGACATCGAGGCCGGCCGATTCCCGTTCGACGGCCAGTACACGGATTTCTGCCCCGATCCGTCGTGGAAACCGGCCGACCTCCCGCCGTACTGGGACGTCGAGGTGACGTCCCGCCGATCGTCACCACCAGTCGCCTGATCCAGAGCGCGGGGATTGGCTGGACGTGGCGGGGTCTTGCTCGATCAGGCGTTGTCGGCAGGTTGCGTCCGCCTGCCAACCTCGCGGTGGCGATCTTGGCGGCCCACTTCAGGGCTTCTTCGCGGGTGGGTACGTTGACGACGGAGAAGCCGCCGACGACCTCCTTGGTTTCCGGGTAGGGGCCGTCGGTGATCAAGCCGTCCGGGTCGACGAGGGTTGCCTGCTGCCGCTCGAGGCCGCCGCCGTACACCCAGACGCCGGCGTTCACGGCCTCCCGGACGACCTCGTGCGAGGCCTTGCCGACGTCGGGCCAGTCCTCGGCGGGGATGTGGTCCATCGCGCCGTCATTGAACGTGATCAAGTACTCCGTCATCCCACGACTCCCATGTCCCGGCGGCCGCCTCGACCGCCTCTCGTCTGTACTACGAACTACGCGCCTCGAATCCGACGCTATGCCCAAAGAAGTTCTGAAGGATCGAACTGACGGGCGGACTCAGGTCGTGGCGTCCCACTGGTAGTAGTCGGGTTCTGGGTCGACTGCGAAGCGGACGGCATCTATCGTCGTCCGGCCGCTGAGCCACGCCTTCGAGATTCTGTGACCGCCGTCCATCAACCGCCCGTCCGCAGACAGGATCACTGGATAGAGGTACTGCGCAGCGAGGCGTTGCCCAGTGCGGCGGCGATTGTGTCGTACTGCGGGTGGTTGACGCGGATGACGATCGACTGGGCCTCGTCGGAGAGGGAGACGATGTCGTCGCCGGCGGAGTTCCAGACAGTCGCGTCGTACGCCCAGGGGGCGAACTCCATGAAGGCCGACCAGACCTGGTCATCGGCGTAGGCGACGATGCCGGTTTGAGCGTAGCCGCCGCGTTCGACTCGACCCGTCCGAGCTGCGACACCGCGAAGGACCTCGGCGGCGGATATGACGTCTGGCGGCCAGTCCGCGGAAGCGACCGGTATGTCCGTCTCGTAGCGGTCCACGGAGCCTTGCACTGTTCGCAAGGTCAGGCGAACTGTCCGGGCCGCGTCGGCGTGAGTCGAGCCATCGCTGACGATGAACCTCTCCAGCGCCGTCATGCCGACAGCATCTCCCGCCGCCTGGCTAGTGGACGACTTGGTAGTCGACGAGGTGGCCGGTGGGTGTGCTAGCGGCAGAGGGTTGCGAGTGTGGCGTCTATAGGGAGCAGGTTGGTCAGTGGCTTGGTCGGGGTCCACCAGGTGGCGGCGGACATTTCGTCGTTCGGGGTGAAGGGTTGGGGGGAGTCGAGCTCGCCGCGGTAGATCGTGAGGTACTCGAGTCGGTCGTCGGGTGCGACGCGGATCTTCGCGACGCCGGCGAGATCGAGAGTGTCCGCGCGCTGGCCGCTCTCTTCGGCGAGTTCGCGTACGGCGGCTTCGCGCGCGGACTCGCCCGGATCGAGCATGCCGCCAGGGAGTTCCCACGCCTGGCGGTACCGGTTGAAGACCATCAGGCACTCATGACCGCACCACAGCACGACAAGGGATGCGGTCAACGGCACGGTCGGATCCAGCGTGCCGAGCTGATCTTCACGGAGTCGGTCGAAGCTGATCAGCGTCGACCCGTCGGAGTCCTCGACCGGAAGCCCATCCATGGCCGCCGAGTATTCCATCGTCCAACCTATTCGCCGGTGGTGCCGTCGAGGGATTCGCGGAGGAGGTCGGCGTGGCCTAGGTGGCGGGCGTATTCCTCTATTACGTGGGTGAGGATGAAGTGGATGTCGGTTGGGCCGAATTCGGAGTTGGGGATGATTCGGGTGAGGTCTTGGGGTGGGAACAGGGATCTGGAGTCGGCGCAGGCGGAGAGGTAGTCGGCGTACACGGTCCGGGCGGGGGTGGGGTCTGATTCGTCGAACCAGTCGGTGTCGGGGTTGGTTCGGTACGGGAAGTACTGCGGGGTCGTGCCGGCCAGGCGGTGTTGCAGCCAATAGCGTTCGACGCCCTGAAGGTGGCGCATCAGGGACAGCAGGGTCAGGTCCGAGGGCGGGATCGCGCGTCGGCGGAGTTGGGCATCAGTGAGGCCCTCGCATTTCCACAGGAATGCGGCTCGGTGGTAGTCGAGGTTCGAGGCGATCACTTCCAGCCAGGTCCCCGACAACGTCCGCTCCGGGCGGACGATCTTCTCGATCACGATGTCGTTCATACCTGTTCGATGCTCGAGGTCCGCCCCGATCGACAGCTACACGTTGGCGCCCCAGATGACGTCGGCGGTGGCGGCGGGTGGGACGTGCCCGGTTGGCGGCAGGGACTGGGCGAGGTTAATGCCGACGTCCACCAAGGCGGCCCGGTCCAGAGTGGGGACGGTGGAGACGGGTGTCCACACGGATTCGGCGGTTTCGCCGTTGGGTTCGGGGCGGAGGGTGCCGGCGGTGATGCGGACGGCGTAGTAGATGCCGATGTTCTGGTGGTCCTCGGGCCCGGGCAGACGGCGTTCGGCGGAAGGGATTACACGCGAGTCGACACCGAGCAGGCGCTCGACGACTGCCGTGCAGCCGGTCTCCTCCGCGACCTCGCGGACCACGGCGTCGAACGGGTCCTCGCACGGTTCGACTCCGCCGCCGGGAAGCGTCCACCAGGTGCCGTCGCCGTACGGCGAGACGTACCGCGCCAGTAGCACCCGTCCGTCCTCGATGCACACGGCGTACGCGGCCAGTCGTCTGCTCACCCCCGGGACTCTAGATGCAGAACGGATGACCGGCCGGGTCGGCGTACACGTGATGATCCGGACCGCTCGTCTGCAAAGCCTCCGCGCCGACCGATAGAGCATGAGCGCGCGCAGCCGGCACGTCGGACGTGAACAGGTCCAGATGCACCTGCTGCGGGTACGCCGGATCGGGCCAGCGCGGAGCGGGTGACGTGCTCTGCTGGAATGCGAGCTCCGGCGTACCGGCGAGGACCACCCGGGACGCCGTGTCGAGCAAGCGTGAAGGCCGGTCAAGCAGCGCGCTGTAAAACGCAGCGAGAGCTTGCGGGTCAGGGCAGTCGATGACGATACGCCGGATCTCCGCCCGGTCGGTCGGCCCGGAGTACAAACAGAAGGGGTGCTCGATCGGATCGGCGTACACCTGCCACTCGCCGTTGTCCCGCAGCAGCTGAGCCCCAGGCGGCGCAACAAATGAGGGTACGGCGAGATCGAGATGCATCTGCTGTGCACCATCGGGCCACCCCGGCGGCTGGTAGTCGATCGGACCGTCGCCGAACGCGAGCTGCAGGTCGGACGCCCCACCGCCGATGACGAACCAGTCCTCGCGAATAATCTCCATCCCGAGCAGATCCGCGTAGAACTGAGCGACCGGCCGAGCCCCGCGGTCGTAGCTCTCCGGTGTGTCCCCCGGGCACGCGAACACGACGTTCCGAATCGTCAGACTCACCCCTCCACCTCACCCGAGAAGCTCGGCCGACGCAACGGTCGAGTCAGGTCAGATCAGGGACGGACTGTGCACCCACGTAGTCGCGGAAGAGCTTGATCTTGCCGTCCTGGATCCGGAAGACCTGGATGCAGGTGGCTTGGAACGGTACGTCGGTCGTGGTGTGCCGCGCCTCGGTGACCAGTTCGAGGATCACGACCTCGGGATCGATGGTCCGGTGGAGCTGGACCGTGCGCAGGTCGGTGATGTCGACGGCGTGAGCGGCGGCCTGGAGCGAGAACTCGCGGATCGCTTCGCGGCCGACCAGACGATCCGGCAGGCCTTGGACGGCGAACGGCAGCTCGAGTACGGCGTCCTCCGCGAACAGGCTCACGAAGCCTTCGAAGTCGCGATCGATCAGGTACTGGCGGCGCAGTTCAAGTACTTCCTCAGGAGTCATTCAACGACCGTAGAACGAAATTCCCACAGATTCAACACCTGTAGAATGAATTCGGTGAACGAGACCACCCGCGACCGCCGCCGGATCGAGACGCAGGACCGGATCCTGACCGAGGCGCGCAGACTGTTCGCCGAGACCGGGTACGACCGGACGACGATCCGCGCCGTGGCCGCCGCCGCGCAGGTCGACCCGGGTCTGGTGATGCACTACTTCGGCAGCAAACAGCAGCTGTTCGCCCGTGCGGCCGAGACCGAGAGCCGGCCGATCACCGAGGGCACCGCCGAAGAGGTCGCCGAGCAGTTGCTCGAGCGGCTCCGCGAGTCGTTGATCGACGAGCCGGTCGCCTCTCTCGCGGTGTTGCGCTCGATGCTGACGCACCCCGATGCCGCCGACGAGGTCCGCGGCAACGCACACGTCCGCGGCAGCAACATCGGCAAGGCGATCCACGGCGTCGACGGCGCGCTTCGTGCCGATGTGCTGAGCGCGGTGCTGATCGGTGTCGTGCTCGGTCGTCACCTGCTCAAACTGGACCAGCTGGCTGATGCCGATCCGGACAAGATCGTCGAGTTGCTCGGCCCGGCGGTCCGGTCCTTGACCAACGGCTGACGGAATACGGTCGTCCGGGCCGGAGTTGGCCCGAGGTATGAGCCTTGAGATCGGAGTCATCCTTCCGACGTCGACGCCGGATCCCGAGCGCCCCATTCTCGGCGATGTCCGGGAGAGCGCCAGGTACGCCGAGAGCGTCGGGCTGGACTCGGTGTGGTCGACGGATCATCTGGTGGCGAGTGCGCCGCTCCTCGACAGCTCCGTCGTACTCGCGACCGCGGCAGCGGTGACCGAGCGGATCACGGTCGGGTACAACGTGATGCTCCTGGCACTCAGGCCGGTGGCGTGGGCGGCGAAGCAGATCAACACACTGCAGTTGCTGTCGAACACCCGGCTCGTCCTCGGCGTCGGCACCGGGAATCCGGCGCATGGCGACATCGGCTGGCGGGCCGCCGGTGTGGACTACGCGGAGCGCGGCCGGTTGACCGACGAGGCTCTCGCCGTACTGCGGGAGCTGATCGCCGGCAAGCCCGCGACGGTCGCGCAGGATCTCGAGGTGACGCTCTCCCCCGGCTCGCCGGTGCCGCCGATCTTTGTCGCGGGCAACGGTCCGCGCGCACATCGGCGAGCGGCGCGGTACGGCGACGGCTGGGCGACGATCGCGGCCACCCCTGACGAGGTCCGTACCAACCTCGACCGCATCAACGAACTTGCCGACGGCAAGCAACTGAAGGCCACCGTGGTCGCACCCCAGCTCAACGGCAACCCCGCCGAACAACTGGCCGAGTACGAAGCCGCCGGCGTGGAGCGCATCATCCTTCCGCCCACCGGCGACTGGCGCCGCGACTACGACAAGGCAGCCGAACTGCGGAACTAGCTGTTCAGCTCCAGAGCCGCGTCCAGCAGGCTCTGGGTGTACTCATGCTGCGGCGCGCTCAGTACGTCGGTGGCCGGTCCTTCCTCGACGAGTACGCCGCGACGCATGACCGCGATCCGATCCGCGATCTGGTGTACGACGCCGAGGTCGTGGGAGATGAACAGCATCGACAGGTTGTGCCGTTGCCGGAGATCGTCGAGCAGGCGAAGGATCTGTGCCTGGACCGAGACGTCCAGCGCAGACACTGCTTCGTCGCAGACCAGCAGCCGAGGCTTCACGGCCAACGCGCGGGCCAGGCTGACGCGTTGGCATTGACCGCCGGAGAGTTGACTGGCCCGCTGACCGGCAACGGATGGATCGAGCCCGACGTCCGCCAGCAGTTGATCAAGGTCGGCGTCGGCTGCCGACGGATGGGTGCGCCACGCCTCGCCGATGATCGACGCGACAGTCATCCGCGGATTGAGCGACGAGCGCGGATCCTGGAACACCATCTGGATCGCGCGCTGCAGCTCTCCAGGCCGCCGAGTGCCAGCTGGCACCGGGCGCCCGTCATAAAGGATCGAACCGGATGCCGGCCGGACGAGTCCGACGATCGAGCGGGCGACCGTGGTCTTGCCCGAGCCGGACTCCCCCACCAGCCCGACGGTCTCGTTGGCACCGACGGTCAGGCTGACCCCGTCCACCGCGACGAACGGCTTGCGGCGCGGGCCGAACGTCACCCGCAGATCCCGGACCTCAAGCATCGAGCACCTCCTCAGCGAAGTGACACGCGGTCCAGCGCCCCGGCGCAACCGCTCGCAGTGCGGGCTGTTCGGTCCGGCACCGCTCCCTCGCCAACGGGCACCGCGGGTGGAAAGCACACCCGGCCGGCCGATTCGCGGGCGTGGCCGGAGTACCAGGCAAGGGATGCGCCAGAGCAGTCTTCGTGCGTACTGCGGGAACGCTGTCGACCAACGCCCGTGTGTAAGGGTGTGCGGGCTGCCGCAGTACGTCGGACGTCGCGCCGCGCTCGGCCACGCGCCCGGCGTACATGACGACGACCTGGTGGGCGACGTGTGCCATCACCCGCAGGTCGTGACTGACCAGGAGCATCGACAGGCCGGCGTCCTCCTGGATCGAACGCAGCAGGCGAAGGATACGTGCCTGCACGGTCACGTCCAGCGCGGTTGTCGGCTCGTCGGCGAGGAGCAGCGAAGGACTCCCGGCGAGCGCCATCGCGATGACGGCGCGCTGGCGCATGCCGCCGGAGAACTCGTGCGGGAAGCTGCCGAGCTTGTCCGCCGGCGAAGGGATCCCCGCACGATCGAGTAACTCCACCACCTGCGAACGGACCGCGGACCGGGACTGACCGGAGCGACGCAGGATCTCGCCGACCTGGCGGCCGATGGTCTGGGTCGGGTTGAGCGCGGCCAGCGGGTCCTGGAAGATCATCGCGATCTCGTGCCCGCGCAGCTCCCGCCGGCGGGAAGAAGTTGCCGTCAGCAACTCCTCCCCGCGCCACGACAGCGAACCGGAGACCGCAGCGCCGTCGGGCAGGAGACCGATGAGAGCGTTCGCGGTCATCGTCTTCCCCGAGCCGGACTCGCCGATCAGGCCGACGGTGGTCGCCGACGGGATGTCGAAGGACACCTCGTCGACGACCCGCACCACACCCGACCGCCCCGGCAGGTCGACAGCGAGCCCCGACACCGTCAGCAGAGTCTCGACCGCGGTGCCGACGGACAAGTCGTCGCGAATCAAGAGTTGACCTGCAGCTTCGAGAAGTCCGGCAGACCGTTCGGGTCGGGGGTGAATCCGCTCAGGCGCTTGTTCCAGGCGTAGGCGTACTTGACCGCCATCGGGAACATGCCGACCGCGTCGTCCCAGATGATCTTCTCGGCCTCGCCGTACAGCTTGACCCGCTCCTGCTCGTCGGTGCTGGCCGCAGCCTGGGAGATCAGCTTGTCCAGCGCGGGATTGCAGTAGCCGTTGCGCTTGGCCGCGCACGGGTAGAGCCGGCCGACGGTGTTCGCGGCGTCGAGCATCGGGTTCGACAGTTGCTGGAAGTTGATGTCCCAGTTCAGCGCCAGCAGGTCCTTGGTGAAGACGGCCTGCTCCTTCTGCAAGAGGTCGACCTGTACGCCGATCTTCTGCAGGTCCGACACGACCGCCTGGTTGAACTGCTGGAACTCCGCGTTCGCGAACTGCAGTCGCAGCTTGGTGCCGAAGTCGAAGCCGGCCGCCGTCAGGGCTGCTTTCGCCGCTACCGGGTCGTACTTGACCGGTGTCTGGGCGACGTACCCGAGCGTCTGCTTGGACACCACGGAGTCCGACAGCGATCCGGTCTGCGGGTACAGCTTCTTGATGATCGTCGGGAAGTCGACCGCCTGCCACAACGCCCTGCGGACGGCAGCGTCCTTCAAAGCCGGCGTCGACGAGTTGAACCACATCGTGTAGACGGCGGAGCTCTGCACGATCTGCACGTTCAGCGTCGAGTCCTTCTGCACCTGGGGCAGCTGATCGTCCGGGATCCCCCAGACCACGTCCGCCTCACCGGTGCGGAGCGCGGTCAGCCGGGCAGCGAGCTCGGGCATCTTCTTGATCGTCACCTTGGTGACCTTCGGCGCGCCACCGTAGTACTGCGGGTTCGGCACCAGGACGATCTCGTTCGGGCTGAACTTGTCCAGCTTGAACGGCCCGGTCCCGACCGGCTTGTCGAAGAACGCGGTGTCGTTCGCGCTGACGCCCGACGGCAGAACGAAGAACACCGCGAGCTTGCGCGGGATCGCGGCGTCCGGCTTGGACGCCGTGAGTACGACGGTGTCGTCGGACAGCGCGGTCATCGTGTAGCCGGGGAAGTTCGCCGCGTTCGTGCCCTTGAGATCGGTGAACCGCTTGAAGGAGTCGGCCACGTCGGCGGCCTTCAACTCCTTGCCGTCGCTGAACTTCACGCCCTTGCGGAGCGTGAACGTCCAGGTTTTCGCGGTGGCATCGGACTTCCAGGAGGTTGCCAGGTCCCCCTCGACCGAACCGTCGGTCTTGGTCCGGACCAGCCGGCTGAACAGCTGCTGCTCGACCATCTGTGGTCCGGTGCCGCCGCCCTGCGGGCCGCCGGGGTCGATGCTGTCGACCGGATAGGTGCCGGCGATCACCACCTCACCGCCGCCGGAGCTCGAGCTGCCGCCGTTGGTGGCGCTGGAGCACGCCGTCAGGGCCATGGTGGCGCTCACCGCAAGGGTCAGTGCCGCCCGCCGGGTCAATGCGATCATGATGTTTCTCCTGCCTTCCGCGGGAGTCGACGCGTCATCAGTTGAGGTGTCCGCGTCCGTAACGGGCGGTGAGCTGGTCACCGAGGATGCCAATGTTGACGATCAGCAGCGACAGGGCGACACCCGGCAAGGCCGAGATCCACCATGCGCTGTCGAGGTATTGCTTGCCGTTGGCAATGGTTTGTCCCCAGGACACCGCCGACGGCGGCAGCCCGATCCCGAGGAAGCTCAGTCCGGCCTCCGCGAGGACGACGAGGGCGAACTCGAGCGTGGCCAGTGCGACCACCGGACCGATCGTGAACGGTACGACGTGGCGCAGCAGGATCGACGTACGCCGGACGCCGAGCACCCGGGCCGCATCGACCCAGGCGCGCTCCCGCAACGAGAGCGAGACGCTGCGGGTCACCCGGGCGAACGAGATCCACGCGGTCGCGGCCAAGGCGATCACGACCACCGGCACGCTGCGCTCGAACGCGCCGGCGATCACGATCGTCAGCAGGATCGCCGGGAACGCGAGCAGGATGTCGATGCCCCGGGCAAGGAACGTGTCGAGCCAGCCGCGGAAGTATCCGGCGACGGTGCCGATCGTGACGCCGACGACGCAGGAGACGACCACGGTCGCGATACCGATGAGGATCGACGTGCGGGCGCCGTACACGACCTGGGCGAGGACATCGCGGCCGAGGCCGTCCGTGCCGAGCCACGCGGTGCCGCCGCTGGACAGGTGCGAACCGGGCTTGAGCAGCCGGTCCTCGAGCGAGGTGCGGATCGGGTTGTAGTCGATCACCAGCGGGCCGATCGCCGCGACCAGTGCGTAGAGCGCTAGTACGACGTACGGGATCTTGCCGAGCCAGGTGCCGACCCGGCGTACGGCGAGCGGACGGGTCACCGCGAGCGTGGCCATCAGCTGCCCTCCAGGCGGATGCGCGGATCGAGCTGGGAGTAGACGAGGTCGGCGGCCAGGTTGAAGAGCATCACGATGCCGGCGATCACGAACGTCGCCGCCTGCACCACCTCGTAGTCGCGGTTGGTCACCGAGTCGACGACGAGCGAACCGAGGCCCGGCCAGGAGAACACGTTCTCGACGATCACCGCCCCGCCCATCAGACCGCCCATGTGCAGCCCGACGATCGTGACGACCGGCAGCAGTGAGTTGCGCAGTGCGTGCCCGAGCAGGACCTGGTGATCGGTGAGTCCCTTGGACTTCGCGGTCTGGATGTACGGCTCGCGCAGGGTCTCGGCAACGCTGGTCCGGGTCAGCCGCGCGACGATTGCCGTGAACGGAAGCGCCATCGTGATGGCAGGCAGGATCAGATGCTGCGGAGTACCCGCGCCGGAGCTCGGCAGCAGTCGCAGCGCCAATGCGAAGACCAGGATCAGCATGATCCCGATCCAGAACGTCGGGAACGACTGCAGCGCGATCGCGGCCGCCGACACCACTCGATCGACCACACTGCCCGGACGACCGCCGGCCAGCAGTCCGAGAGTCAGACCGAGCACCACCGCGATCAGAGTGGACGCCAGCATGAGCTCCGCCGTGGCCGGCAACCGCTCGAGTACTTCGGACATCGCCGGGTGCCCGAGCCGGTACGAGTCGCCGAAGTCAAGCCGTACGGCGTGGCCGAGGTAGTCGACGTACTGGATGGCCAGCGGGCGTTGCAGGCCGAGTGAAGCGCTCAGCTCCTTCACCTGGTCCTGTGTCGCATCCGGACCGAGCAGGATCGAGACAGGGTCACCCGGTGCGACCCGAACGATGAGGAAGATCAGCGACGCCGCGCCCCACATCACCAGGACACCGATCAGCAGTCGCTTGACCACAACGCGAATCATGGAAGCTCCTTGGGAGGCCCGACCGTCGCTCCCGGCGCGAACCCGCACCGGACGCTTTCACTGCGCGCACCGGAGTCAGGTGCCTCCAGCAGTTGCACCAGCAGGCCCATCGCCTGACGGCCCATCTGCTCGCGCGGCACGATCAGTCCGGTCCACGCAGTGCCGTCATGTCGCGCACCGGTCGAATCACCGAGTTCGACGACGCTCAGGTCATCCGGGATGGACAGACCGCGCCGAGTCGCACAGACCAGCAGCTCTTCGGCCAGTAGTTGCTGCTCCGCGAGTACTGCGGTGATGCCGCCGCGCTGCAACTCCTCCACCAGTCCGTCCACTTCCGCAACGGAGTCGAGCGTCCACACCGGTCCGGCAAGATGCTGGTACGGCGTTGCCTGGCGAAACCCGCCCTCGCGATCACGGCTCGGTTGTGCGCCGCCGTTGCCGATCCGTGCGTAGGCCACGCGCTGGTGTCCCAGCTCGAACAGCCGCTCGGTGAGTTGCTTGGTCGCACCGGCGTAGTCGGCCGCAACGTACGAGACCGGCGGACCCGAGACCTCGCGGTGGCCGACGTACACGAACGGGTAGCCGGAGTCGCGCAGTCGCTCGATCTCCTCGACGTTGGGATCGCGGCCGAGCAGGAGTGCGCCGTCCGCGTGCCAGAGCCGGGTCGATCCGTCGCGGAAGATCTGCCGCTCACCGCCCGCGCTGGTGAACAGCAGCAGGTCGTAGCCGAGCTCGGCCGCCTCCTGCTCCATGCCGAGCAGGAACGGGAAGTAGAAGTCCACACCGCTGGTCGGGAACACCGGTTCGAACGTGTAGACGCCGATGATCTTGTTCCGGCCGCCGGCCAGGGAGCGCGCCGACGCGTTCGCGACGTACCCCCACTCGCGCATCACCGTCAGCACGCGCTCGCGGGTTGCCGGGCTGATCCGGATACTCGCGTCGCGCTCGTTGAGCACCAGCGAGACGGTCGCCTGGCTGACCCCGGCAAGCCGGGCGATATCGGCCTGCGTGGGTCTCTTCGCCGGTGTGCGGCTCAAGGTGGTGACCTTCCTGCTAATACGCCCTACCACAGCGGTTCCGGAAGTTTCGCGAGCGTTTCGAGCAGGTGTCAAGAGGTCGCATTGATTAGCTGGGTATTAGCAGCTAATCCCCATTAGCACCTGGTGTTGGCGCTCGGGCTGCGGTTAGCGTCCCGGCATGCAGCCATCCCCTGCGGTACCGACCGCGGCCGCGGCAGTGACGTTGCGCCCGGTGTCCGAGGCACAGGTGACGGGCGGGTTCTGGGCCGGCCGGATGGCCGCCAACCGCGCCGCGATCCCGCTCGGCCGCGAACGGCTCGAGGCCGCCGGGAACCTCGGCAACCTGCGGATCGCGGCAGGCGAGGCGAGCGGCGACGCACTGGGCGCCAGCTTCCGCGACTCCGATGTCTACAAGTGGCTGGAGGCCGTGGCCTGGGACGGTTCGCTACCGGACCAGCTGGCCGAGCTGACCCGTACGATCACCGCGGCACAGCGTGCCGACGGCTACCTCAACTCCGCCATCCAGGTCCGCGGCGAGGAGCCCTACAGCCACCTCTGGAACAGCCACGAGCTCTACTGCGCCGGCCACCTCTTCCAGGCAGCCGTCGCTGCAACGAGAGTCACCGGCGACACCGCGCTCCTGAAGGTAGCCACTAGGTTCGCCGACCATCTCGCTGACACTTTCGGACCATCGGGACGCACCGAACTCGAAGGCCATCCGGTCATCGAGTCTGCACTGGTCGAGCTCTACCGCGAGACCGGCAACGGCCGCTACCTGGACCTGGCAAAGTACTTCGTCGACGCCCGCGGCCACGGCAAGGCAACAAAGCCAGGCTTCGATCCCTCCCACTACGGCGACCCGGCGCACTACTCCGACCGCGTCCCCGTCCGCGACGCCGAGACACTCGAGGGCCACGCCGTACGCGCGGTGTACTTCGCTACCGGTGCAACCGACGTAGCGATCGAGACCAACGATGTGGAGCTGCTGGACGCAGTACGCCGGCAGTACGACAACATGCGCCGGCGCAAGCAGCACGTGACCGGAGCCGTCGGGTCGCGGTGGGACGGTGAAGCGTTCGGCGACGACTACGAGCTCCCACCGGACCGTGCGTACGCCGAGACGTGCGCCGCGATCGGCGTACTGCAGTGGGCCTGGCGATTGCTGTTGGCAACCGGCGACCCGTCGTACGCCGACCAGATCGAACTCCTGCTGTACAACGCGATCCTGCCGGCGGTGTCGCTCGAGGACGCGGACTACTTCTACGTGAACACGCTGCACCGACGGACCGGCGCGCGTGGTGACGTGCAGCGCTCACCGGCGTACGGACGACGCCCGTGGTTCAACTGTGCATGCTGTCCGCCCAACGTGATGCGCACCCTGGCCAGCCTGCCGTCGTACCTTGCCACTGGTACTGCGGACGGCCTACAGATCCAGCAGTACGCCGCGAGTACGCTCCGCGCCGGATCGCTTGCTGTGGAAGTCGAAACGGAGTACCCGTGGGACGGGCGCGTCACGGTGACTGTCAAGGAAGCACCGACCGCTGAAGTTGAGTTGGCGCTGCGCATCCCCGAGTGGGCGTCCGATGCGACTGTCGACGACAAGCCGGTCGCGGCAGGCGACTACGCCCGCTTACGTCGCGTCTTCGAACCAGGGGACGAGGTAGTACTGCAGTTGCCTCTGGCGCCGCGACTACTGACCTCCGACGACCGAGTCGACTCGACCCGCGGCTGTGTTGCCGTTGCCCGCGGTCCGCTGGTCTACGCGCTGGAGCAGTCGGACCAGCAGCCTGGCGTGGTGCTGGAGGACCTCCGCCTCGACCCCGCAGCAGCAGTCACCACCGCTCGCACCGACCTGCTTGGCGGTATCACCACTCTGCACGCCAAGACGGCACCCGCCCACAGCACATCAGCCGACCTGACGCTCATCCCCTACTACACCTGGGCCAACCGAGGATTGCACCCGATGCGCGTCTGGATCCCTACGAGCTGACCCCGACCCCTGCACCACGTCGGTGACGCGTCAGCTTTACCCTCGGGACTATGGCTGGAGTTGTGGTGGTGGGGGTCGGGCCCGGGATCGGTCTCGCGGTGGCCAAGCGATTCGTGCGGGAGGGGATGAGCGCCGGACTGATCGCGCGCTCGGAGTCGACGGTGAAGGCCGCCGCGGAGAACCTCGCCGGCGCGGACGTACTGCCGCTGACCGCCGACGTGACGGATGAGGCCGGCCTGCGGTCCGCTCTCGATCGGATCGTCGAGGCGTACGGCGTACCGGAGGTCGTCGTCTACAACGCGGCCCTCATCCAGTCCGACCGGATCGGCGACCTGACCGCGCAGCAGCACCGTGATGCCTGGGCGGTGAACGTGGTCGGCGCGATCACCACCGCCGCGCATCTCGCCCCTGCGATGGCCGAGCGTGGTAGCGGGTCGTTCCTGATCACCGGCGGGATGCCGCAGCCGAAGCCCGACTACGTGAGCCTGTCGCTCGGCAAGGCCGGTGTCCGCGCCCTCATCACGCTCCTGCACCAGCAGTACGGCGCGGCCGGCGTCCACGCGGCAAGCGTCACCGTGAGCGGCGGCGTCGGACCGGGCACCGGGTGGGAGCCCGACGAGATCGCCAACCACTACTGGCGTCTACACCAGCAGGCGCCCGCCGACTGGATCGAGGAGATCGTCATCTGACGTGGCCTGGTGAAAGGCTGGTCGGATTGGACCTGCCGTTCAACCGGGGCGGTGAGGAGACTTGTGCCGTGTATGTTCCCAAGCACTTTGCCCCTGACGACGACGCAGTACAGGAACTGCTGGCCAACCACGGCGCCGCCGATCTGATCACGATGACGACCGACGGGCTGGTGGCGACCATGCTGCCGTTCATCTACGACCGCCCACGCAACCTACTGCTCGGACACGTTGCCCGTAACAACGATCACTGGCAGCGCGAGGCGATCGGCGACGCGCTGGTGATCATGCGCGGCCCGAACGCGTACGTGTCACCGGCGTGGTACGCGTCCAAGCAGGAGCACGGTCGCGTCGTACCGACCTGGAACTACGTCACCGCCCACGTCTACGGCGAGCTGACCGTGCACGACGACGCGGCCTGGGTCGAAGACGTCGTACGACGGTTGTCCGACCTGCACGAGCACGGTCGGGCCGAACCGTGGTCGGTCGACGACGCACCGGAGAAGTACGTGCAGGGGCAACTGCGCGCGATCGTCGGCGTCGAGGTCGCGATCCACCGGATCGAGGCGAAGTTCAAACTCAGCCAGAACCGGCCGGACGCCGACATCGACGGAGTGATCGACGGCCTGCACGCCGCCGGCGAAGACCCCACCGCCACCGCGGTCAGCCGCCACCGGCCCTAGCCCGCTGCGCTGAGTAGGCCCCGTCTGAACGCCTCGGCGACAGCGGAGGCGCGGTCCGGTACGCCGAGTTTGGCGTAGATGTTGAGCAAGTGCGTCTTGACGGTCGCCTCGCTGATGAACAGGTGGGCGGCGATCTCGCGGTTGGTGTTGCCGGCGGCGACCAACTCGATGACCTCGAGTTCGCGAGGACTGACGATGTCCGGCGTGGGCGGCGTGCGGACGTGGTTCATCAAGGTGTTCGCCACCGACGGCGCGAGCACGGACGTCCCGTCCGCGGCGGCGCGGACCGCGCGGAGCAGCTCGTCCCGCGGTGCGTCCTTGAGCAGGTAGCCTGTAGCGCCTGCCTCGATCGCGGGTACGACGTACCCGTCGGTGTCGTACGTCGTGAGCACGAGCACCCGGGCCGTCACGCCGCGCTCGGTGAGGCCGCTGATGGCGGCCAGCCCGTTCACCCCGGGCATCTGCAGATCCATCAGGATGACGTCCGGCCGCAACGTCTCGGCCAGTTGGATCGCCTCCGCGCCGTCGCCCGCCTGGCCGACCACCTCGAACCCGGGCTCGGCCGCGAACATAGCGGCCAGTCCGTCCCGTACGACCGGGTGGTCGTCCGCGATCAGGAGCCGGATCATGCCGACGCTCCTGGCAGCGGCACGGTCGCGGAGATCGCCGTACCGAGGCCCGGCTCCGACTCGACCGACAGCGTCCCGTTCAGGGCCTCGACCCGCTGGCGCATCGCGACGAGCCCGAACCCGCCGGCCACGGACGGAGTACTGCGGGACGGATCGAACCCGGCGCCGTCGTCGCGGACGTCGAGCGCGACCTCCTTCTCCATGTACGACAGCGTCACACCCACCCGGGTCGCCTGCGCGTACTTCGCGACGTTCACGAGCGCCTCCTGGGTCGCACGAAGCAGAGTCGACTCCGCCTCCGGTGTCATCACCCGTGGCGTGCCGGTCGTGGTCAGCTGTACGTCGATGCCGTGCAGCGCCGACCACCGCCGTACGACGTCCGCGATCGCCTCGCTCAGCGTCGCCGACTGCAGCGGCTGTGGACGCAGCGCGTGTACCGAGCGCCGCGCCTCGGTCAGGCTCTCGCGGGCCAGGCCGACCGCGGTCGACACGTGCCGCCGCCAGTCGTCGGCGTGCTCGGCGGCCTGGAGTTGGGCGACGATCCCGGTCAGGCCCTGCGCGAGGGTGTCGTGGATCTCGCGGGCCATCCGCTGGCGCTCGTCGGTGACGCCGGCCTCGCGGGCCTGGGTCAGGAGCTGCTCGTGCAGGTCGGCGTTCTCGGCGAGGGTGGCCTCGAGCCGGCGATTGGTCTCGGTCAGCGCGTCGACCGCGTCCTGCCGCTGTTGGCTGAGTACGTCGCCGCGCCGACCGAGCCACGCGGCCAGACACATCCCTGCCACGTTCACCCCGATGACGGCGCCGCAGCCGAGCAGGCCGAGCACGTCGGTCTTGGGGAGGTCGTACGACTGTGCCCACCCCGCGATGACCGCGACGGCCCCGATCCCGATCAGCTCGCCGGGCCACGACAGCAGGATGAAGGTGTAGAAGTACCCGGCCGGGGTGAGGAACCCGAACCACGGATCGCGGACCACGAGCACGGCGAGGAGCACGACGAAGCCGGCGATGAAGATCGCCATCGGACGGGTCTCGCTCCGTCGCGCCGGGCGGAGGGTGAACATCCCGAGGGTCCACAGCGCGATCAGCGCGCACAGCACCAGGTCGACGGTCAGCGACCCGGGCTGTTCGCGCTTGATCAGCACGGTGACGGCGGCGATGCACGCGAGCAACACGTACGGCACCACCGTCAGCCGCCGCGGCCAGACCTGCTCCGTCATGTCAGCTAGTGAACACCGAGCGGAGGTGCTTGCCGTTCACCAGCAGGGCGACGCCGAGCAGCAGCAGTCCGCAGACCGCCTGCTCGCCCTTCATCCACAGCGGGAAGACGCCCGGCAGCGAGATGATCACGACGATCGCGACCAGCATCACCGCCGACACGATCCGCAGCCGGAGGTATCCGCGCCGCGAGCCGCGCGCCGCGCTGCGGGCGAACAGGAAGGTCAGGAGCGCGCTGCCGACGACGATCGTGCCGCGGGTCCAGACCGCGTCGTTCACCATCGACGTGTGGTTGCGCAGGGCAATGATCGCGATCAGGGTCAGCACGCTGATTGCGAGGTAGCCGGCCACCAGCAGTTGCACGCTCCGCAACGCGGCCGCGCTCCGCGGGTGTTCGACGTTCACCGGGGTGGTCATCTTCGGTCTCCGTTTCGGGGTCGCTCTCGATACCCCGACTCTCCCGTGACGGCCCCGCACCCCACATCGCCCAGCCGGCCTGATCGCCCTCCACCGATCGGTTGATCCCGCGCTCAGGCGGAGCGGTGCCGCCAACGGAAATCGCACACGACGGCCCGGTGATCGGAGGGGAAGATTCCGTCCACGGCGTCGCCCGCGAGGACAGCCGACTCGACGTTGACGAGCTGATCCTCGTGACCCGGCCGGTACCAGATGTGGTCGATCCGCTGGTCGACCAGTTCCGGACCGGCTTCGAGCGGCGCCGACGGATGGGTCGACGGCAGCGTCACAGCCTCCGGCGTACCTCCGCCGGCCACCCAGGCGTCGATCAGGACGTCGCGGAGCGGACGCAGTACTGCGCTGTCGGCGGCCGCGTTCAGATCGCCCATCACCAGCGATGGGCACGGCCCGTCGGTGGACGGATCCGTCCCCAGGTCGGCCAGCAGTGCCGCCTGCGCCAGCCTGTCGTCGCTGAAGGTGGTCGCATGCTCGAGGCACGCCACCGCGATCGGCAGCGGCCCGGCCGGATGAGCCACCCGGGTCCGCAGTACGACGGGATCCCAGGACCGGTGACGCGCCGGCATCGGGATCGCGTCGTGCTCGACGATCGGCCACCGGCTCAACAGCGCGACGCCGAGCTCCACGCCGTCGTGATCCGGCGTCAGGATCCGCTCAGGCGTCCGCGGGTACGACGGTGCCGCGAACACCGCGTGGAACCCGAGCGCCGCGGCGAACTCGTGCGCCTGCGTCGTCCCATCGGCGGCCCAGACCTCCTGCAGCGCGATCACGTCGGGATCGAACCGCTCTATCGTCGCGAGGATCCCGGGTTGCCGTTCCCGCCAGCGTGGACCGAACCGCCACCAGATGTTCCAGGTCATCGCGCGAAGCTGTGGATCGGCCACGGCGGCTCCTTCCGAGTCGGGTGCGAACTCCTGGTACCCAGCCCGGGCAGGCACATGATCGTTGCCCTAAGCATCTTTCTTCCGTGTCAATTTGTGCACGGACTGTCACGGAGAGTTTGCGGCTGCGTGCAGATGTCCGGACACCTCTGGCGGCGGTGCGATCGGTCGGCAGATTGTCGAGTCAGGCAACGACATCGACGAGGAGAAGGTTCGAGGCAGCCGTCGACCACGGGAGGGTCCGGACGCGTGCTCGAGACTTATCGCGGTATCCCGCACTTGTTGGACACCTGGCTCGTGCTCACCGGCATGACCCTGCCGATCGCCATTTCCGCGCTCCGCCGTCCGGGCGACCTGATCCCCCGGCTGGCCGCGTTCTGCATGCCGGCCGCGTTCGCGCTGATCATCGCGGCGACACTCAGCCCGACCCCGCACCGCCTCAGCCAGATCGGCGAGTGCGGCACGCACCTGACCACGACCGGCGGGCTGACCTCGCTCCAGGGCCTGCTGAACATCCTGCTGTTCGTCCCGGCCGCCGGCATGCTCACCCTGGCCAGCGGCCGTCCGGGCGACGGCATCGCCGCCGGGGTCGGGATGTCGGCCGCGGTCGAGGCGGTCCAGGCGCTGATCCCACAGTTGGGCCGTTCGTGCCAACTGCACGACCTGATCGCGAACTCGATCGGCGCCGTCTGCGGAGTCAGCCTCGCAGCCGGTCTGCAGAGCCTGACCCGGAGCCGCTACCTGGTTGTCACCCCGCCGTACGTCGTCGAGCACGCCGCGCTCCTCGTCGTCCGGCGATCGCGGCGGTCGGCCCGCCATCGGCGCGGGACCCTCGTCCCGGCGAACCGGCCGGGCGCACCGGTCAGATATCACAGAACGAACACACAGTTATCCGGATAGTTATCCACAGGTTGTGGATAAAACAGGGGATGACCGCGTGATTACCTGGGGATATCCACAGCGCCGATGCCCACCGCCCCGGATCACGGCCGGACGTCCAGGCCGAGGGAGGCGGCGACGACCATCGCCTGGGTCATGTCGATCCGGGCGTCCCGCAGGGTGACGGTCAGTGGATCGAGCGTCGACAGGTCGGATCCGCGCAGGTCGGCGCCGGTGAGATCGGCCCGCTGAAGGCTGGCTCCGGACAGGTCGAGGTCTCGCAGCGACGCCTTCGCCGCCCGGATCCCGGTCAGCTCCGCCTCGCGGAACTTCGCCCCGCTGAACTCCGTCCCCTTCAGGTCGGCGCCCGGGAGCGCGGTGAACGACCAGTCCCCGCCGTTCACCTTCAGCAGGTTGTAGGTGCAGTCGTCGAAGAAGCTGCCGACCATCTTGCAGCGGGTGAACGTCGTGTCGAACAGCGAGCACCGGACGAACGTGCAGTTCACGAACGCGGCGTCGGTATGCGTCGACGCGTTGAACCGGACCCCGCGGAACGTGCACTCCTCGAACACCCCACCGTGGTTGTCCACCTCGGTCAGGTCGGAGTCGACGAACAACACCCGCCGGTAGGTCTGCCCGGACGGGTCCGCGTCGTCCCAGTCCCGGATCGTCGACTCGGTCGGCACACCTCGACGTCGGTCAGCCATGTCTCTCCCTCACGTATTCGGGCCTTCAGCCTGTCACGCCGTGCCGACACTGTGATGCTGACGACGGAGAACGGTAGGGCCACCGACAAATACGGACCGCACGATGGAGGGGTGACCGGAACAGAGCGGGTGATGGTGTTCGGCGCCGGGGGCTTCCTCGGTGCCAGGATCTGCGCGCTGCTCGACGACCGCGGGGTGGAGTACCGCGGTCTGAGCCGGACCCGGAGCGAGCCGTACCGGCGCTGCGACCTGGCTGCGATGCATCCGTACGCGCTGGACACCCAGATCGGGATGTACAAGCCGACCGTGATCATCAACGCGGTCGGCGCCACGCTGGGTGAGCCGGCCGAGCTGGTCCGGGCGAACGTCATCGCCGTCGAGGCGCTGCTCGCCTCGGTCCGGGACAACGCCGGGCACGCCCGGTTCGTCCAGCTCGGCTCCGCGGCGGAGTACGGCGGTGCGCCGCACGGCACGAGCCTCGACGAGCAGGCCGCGCCTCGTCCGCTCGGTCCGTACGGGCTGACCAAGCTGGCCGGCTCGGAGCTGGTCCAGCGGGCCCAGCGCGGCGGCGCGGATGCCGTCGTACTGCGGATCTTCGACGTGATCGGGCCGGGAGCGCCGGAAAGCACTCTCACCGGCCGGGTGATCGAGGACCTCCGCTCGCGGCACCTGATCGAGGTCGGGTCGCTCGACGTGTGGCGCGACTTCGTCGACGTACGGGACGTGGCCGAGGCCGTACTCGCGGTCGCCCTCGCCGACGCCACGCTGCCGCCGGTGCTGAACGTCGGCACCGGGCGGGCGACGTTGGCCCGCGACGTCGCCGGACAGCTCTTCGAGCTGAGCGGTCAGCCGGCGACGATCGTGGACGACGCCGACCAGGAGACCGCGCTCGGCGCACCGTGGCAGCAGGCCGACACCACGCTCATCGGCGAGCAGCTCGGGTGGTCGCCGAAGATCGCTCTCGACCAGTCCCTCGCCGACAGTTGGGCATCTGGACAATAGGGACAATAGGTAGGTGGAGATCCGCTCGATCAGTGAGGGCGCGCCGGATCGGCGACCACCCGCGGTCAACGAGGACCTGGTCCTGACCGGACCCGACTTCGCGCTCGTCCTCGACGGCGCCAGCGCTCCCCGGGTCTTCGTGGATTCCGGTTGCCGGCACACGGTGGCCTGGCTGGTCATGCGGCTGGCAACCGAGCTCGCGACCCCGCTCCTGACCCACTCGTCGGCCCCGCTGGCCGACCTGCTCGCCGACGCGATCACCGCGGTCCGCGGCTCCCACGCGGATACCTGCGACGTCAGCAACCCCGACAGCCCGTCGTCCACCGTCGCGATGGTCCGTTTCGACTCGGACCACGTCGAGCATCTCGTCCTGGCCGACTCGCCCATCGTCATGCGTTCGCCTGAAGGCCGGATCACCGTCCACAGCGACGATCGCGTCGACCTCCTCCCGGATCGGACTCTCGAGACGGTACGGCGCTTACGCAATCAGCCCGGCGGTTTCTGGGTCGCGAGCACCGAGCCCAAGGCGGCGTACGAGGCGATCAGCGGTACGACGGATCGCGCGGCCGTCGAGGCGATCGCGCTCCTGACGGACGGCGCCTCGCGCTACACCGAGCGGTACGGGCACTCGTGGGACGAGTTGTTCGACGTACTCACGAGCGAAGGTCCGCGGCAGTTGATCGACCGCGTGCGGCAGTACGACAGCGCGTCCACGTCAAGCGGCAAGCGGTACGACGATGCGAGCGTCGTCCTGCTTCAGGGTCCGTAGGTCGGGAAGTTCGGGCCGGGGCGGTGGTACCGCGGGGCGTACTGCGGAGGCCCGAACGGCCGCGGCTGGTCCTGGATCGGTGGAGGGGTGGCGCGGGTGTGCTGCCAGTCGGTGACCTGGAGCATCAGGAACGACGCGGCGACAGCGGCGACGATCAGCAGGACGGTCGCGACCGTGAAGCCGATGTCGACGCCCAGCGCGACGCGGACCATGAAGTCCTGCATGTCGTAGATGTCGACGTACGGGCTGCCCGCGTCGCTGCTCTCCGATACCTGGACCAGCCGGATGAACCAGACGATGAACCCGATCACCGCGACCGCGCCGCCGCCGACGAGGATCACCCAGAACGCGGTCCAGGTCGCCCACCAGCTGTACAGGAGCGTGCGCGCCCGGCCGGACCGCGGCGCTTCAGGCGGCTCGCTGGCCTTGGTGATGTCCTGCACGATCTGGAACGGGTACCAGAACTGCACGATCGGGCAGAACCAGGCACCGACGACCCAACCGCTCGCGCGCCGGTGCGGACCGCGCACCGGGTCGGCGGGGAAGGCCGGGCGCGGCGCGAAGGGTGAGTACAGGAAGTCGGTGTTCTCGCGGGCCTGCCACAGCCAGATCAGGAAGGCGATCCCGGTCCCCATCAGCAGGTAGCTGACCAGGTTCAGAAGCGGGCCGGTGCCGGAGATCGACTCGACGCCGCGGTCGATCTCCTCCTCGGAGAGCAGCCCGTACACGAGGCGCTTGACCTCGTCGTACGAACGCCAGAGCAGCACGGACTGGATCACCGCCGCGAGCGAGGTCAGCCCCATCAGCACGATGCTGACGATCGCGACCTTCCGCAACGGCCGGTACCGCGGCACGATCGGCGCCGGATACGGCAGCGGCGGATACGGCCGTTGCTGGTACGGACCTGGTCCTTGGTACGGCCCTGGATAAGGCTGAGTCACCCTTCCACCTCCCCGCAGCCAAGTTAACCCCACGCCCGACTCACACCGCGGCGAAAGTCTCCCGGACTGCGGGCAACGCGAGCTCGCGATCGGCAGCCGACAAACCGATCCGCGTTCGGCGGTCGAGGACGTCGTCCTCGGTCAGCGCTCCCTCGTGCCGGACGGCGAACCGCAGCTCGGCGTACGTCGTCCGCAGCCCCGGCGCGATCGGCTGCTGGAACTCCGGCGGACCGGCGATCACCTGCGGCGCCTCGACGCCGTACCGCTGCACGAACCGCGCCGGCGCCTTGACCGCGGCCAGCCGCACCCGGTCGGCAGCCCCGACCAGCGGGATCCGGTGCGTTTCACACGGCCGTCGTACGTCGAGGGACGACTGCTCGATCGCCTTGTCGAGCGCGTCCTGCGCCATCCGGCGGTACGTCGTCAGCTTCCCGCCGACGATCGTCACCACGCCGTCCGGGCTGGTGATCACCGCGTGCCGGCGGGAGATGTCCGCGGTCTTGTCCTCGCCCCTGTGGTGGCCTGTGTCGAGCAGCGGGCGCAGTCCGGCGTACGTGCCGAGGAGGTCCGCGCGCGTCACCGGCTGCTGCACCGCGGAGCTGATCGTGTTGAGCAGGAAGTCGATCTCGGCGTCGGTCGCCTGCGGTACGTCGTTCACCGGGCCGGGCGCGTCCTCGTCGGTGAGGCCGACGTACACCCTGTCGTCGGGTGCGGGGATCGCCATCACCACGCGGCGGAGCTCGCCCGGGACCGGGATGGTCAGCACGGCGGACAGGCCGCCGAAGACCGATTGCGGCAGGACGAGGTGGGTCCCGCGGCTCGGCCGGAGTTTGATGCCGGAGGCAACCTGATCCGCCCAGATCCCGGCCGCGTTGATCACCATCCGGGCATCCACGGTCAGCCGGTCGCCGGTCAGCTGGTCGACCAGGACGGCGCCGCGCCCGGTGACCTCGGTGGCGGCGACCCTGGTCAGGATGCGAGCGCCGTACTGCGCTGCGGTGCGCGCGATCGCGACCACCAGCCGCGCGTCGTCGTACAGCTGGCCGTCCCAGGTCAGGAATCCGCCGCGCATCCCCTCGGGTCTGAGCGTCGGTGCATACCGCAGGAGCTCGGCGGAGCTGACCCGCCGCGAGTGCGGCAGGTAGTCGTCGCTGGTGCGCGCGAACGTGCGCAGGACGTCGCCGCCGAGGAACGCCGAGCGCAGCATGGCGGCCTGCGCGAACTTTGCCTGCGGCAACCATGGCGCGATCTGCGGGATCGGGTGGACCAGGTGCGGCGCGGTCGTCTTCATCAGGATGCCGCGCTCGACCGCGCTCTCATAGGCGATCCCGACATGGCCTGACACGAGGTAGCGCAGGCCGCCGTGCACCAGCTTGGAGCTCCACCGGCTGGTGCCGAAGGCCAGGTCGTGCTTCTCCACCAGGGCAACAGTGAGTCCGCGGGCGGCCGCGTCGAGCGCCACGCCGGCGCCGGTGACCCCGCCGCCGACGACGAGCACATCCACACTCGTCAGCGAGTCGAGCTCGCGTGACCGGCGGGCCGCATTCAGACTCGCGTTGCCCACGGTCATCACGGGGCCAAGTACCTCGTGAGCATCACCCGCAGCTCCTCGTCGAGCTTGGTGTACTCGTCCTTCTCGGCCATCACCGGCCCGGACACCGCGGACGCGAGCGAGACCAGAATGATCTGCCGGGCCAGCCACACCGGGTTGCCGTCGCGGATCGAGCCGTCGGCCTGACCCTGGCGGAGGCCCTCCTCGACCAGCGCGAGGTGCGCCACCGTGCTGCTGCCGCGCCGCTCCAGCAGGTACGGCGTGAGGAACTCGGGGTCGAGCTCGATGATCTTGCGCATCAACGGGTGGACGCGGGTCTTGGCCACCACCTCGACGACACCCTCGACCAGCCGCGCGCGGCCGTCGGCTGCATCGGGCTGGAACGCCGAGACGAGCGCGATGGTCCACTCGCGGGTCATCAGCGCCGCGACCACGGCCTGCACGTTGGGCCAGCGCCGGTAGAGCGTCGCGCGGGAGACCTCCGCGTGCCGGGCGATGTCGGCCATCGTCATCCGCCGCATCCCGATCGCCAGCAGCAGTTCGTACGCCGCATCCAGGATCCGCTCCTCGCCGATCGCATTCGCGGGCGTGGGCCGGCTGCTGGTCTCTTGATCCGATTCGCTGCTACGCTGAGACATCACATGCCAAAGTGTATCAGCGACTTCGGCATCCCGGAACTGTCCAGGGGAGGTGGGAGCCAGGGGGTTCCACCTCCCCTGGACGCTACCTCGCAGGACCGCCGAAAGGGAGCCACCCATGACCGAATCTGACCTCCCGGTGGCAGAACTCACGCCCGGCCGGTGGGGTGACCCCGCCCAGATGGTCGAACTCCCCGCCGCGGCGCTCGATGCCCTCAAACACCTCGGCATCCAGCGTCCGGGCGGCGCGAGTGCGCCTGCGGGGATAGGCGGTGGGGCTCCTGCGGCGGAGGCGCCGGGTGCAGAGGCGCCGGGTGCGAGCGCTCCCGCCGGGGCGGCGGATCGGCCTGAGCTCACCGGGGCGCAGCTGGCCTTCCTTGCCTCGGTCGTGGGGTCTGACCATGTGGCGTCCGACTTGGACTCTCGCTGGGCCCACACGCGGGGGTATTCCACGACAGACCTGCTGCGGTTCCGCGCAGGCGACGCCTCGGACATGCCGGATGCGGTCGTCTATCCCGCCTCGCACGAAGAGGTGGTCGCGCTGCTCGCAGGTTGTGCGGAGCACGACCTGGCAGTGGTGCCGTACTCCGGCGGGACCTCCGTCGTCGGGGGTCTCGCTCCGACGGGCCGGTTCATCACCGTCGACCTGCGTCGGCTGGATCAGCTGGTCGAGCTGGATGAGATCTCCCGGACCGCCACCCTGCAAGCCGGCGTACGCGGCCCGGCGGCCGAGCATCTACTGGCCGAGCGCGGCTATACGCTCGGCCACTTCCCCCAGTCCTACGAAGGCGCCTCGATCGGCGGCTACGCAGCAGCACGCTCCAGCGGTCAGTCCTCGGCCGGCTACGGGCGGTTCGACCAGATGGTCGTCGGCCTCACCCTCGCAACACCCCGCGACACGATCGAGCTCGGCCGAGCACCGATGTCGGCAGCCGGGCCGGATCTGCGCCAGCTGGTCCTCGGCTCCGAGGGTGCGTTCGGCATCATCACCTCGGTCGTCGTACGCATCCGCCCCCGGCCGACCGAGCGCCACTTCGAAGGCTGGCGGTTCGAGAGCTTCGACGCCGGCCTCACCGCAGTACGGCGGCTCGCGCAGGACGGGCCGCTGCCGACAGTCCTCCGCTTGTCGGACGAGATAGAAACCGCGGTGAATCTCGCCGACCCGGACGTCCTCGGGGGCGGCTCCGGCGGTGTCCTCGCGATCATCGGCTTCGACGGTCCGTACAACCAGGCGACCGCGTACGTCCTCACGGCAGCCGGCGGCGAGAACCTCGGCGAAGGTCCCGGTGAAACCTGGCGCACCGGCCGCTACCGTGCGCCGTACCTCCGCGACCCGCTCCTCGACGAAGGCGCATTTGTAGAGACTCTCGAGACGGCTGCTTTCTGGTCCCGCATCCCCGCCCTCAAGACTGCGGTCACCGAAGCTCTCGTCAACGCACTGAGCGCGACCCCGCCGCTGGTTCTCTGCCACGTCTCCCACGTCTACGAGACCGGCGCCTCGCTCTACTTCACCGTCATCTGCGCCCAGTCCGACGATCCCGTCGAGCAATGGCTCACCGCGAAGTACGCCGCCAACCACGCGATCGCCGACGCCGGCGGCACGATCTCCCACCACCACGGCGTCGGCACCGACCACCGGACGGCGTACCACGCGGAGATCGGGTCGCTCGCGGTCGAAGCCCTGCAGGCCGTCAAGCACACCCTCGACCCGGACGGAGTCCTCAACCCGGGCATCCTGATCTGACTCCCTTGACTTCAAGTTTGCTTGAGGTATGACGGTGTCGGCATGACTCCTGATACCTCGAACCGTCCTGTCGCGCTGATCACCGGTGCGTCCGCAGGACTCGGGCTCGCGCTGGCCCACGGACTGGCCGACCGTGGCTGGACGCTGGTGATCGACGCTCGCGGCGCCGGTCCGCTGAAGGACGCGGCCGATGCCCTCGCCAACCGCACCGACGTGGTCCCGCTCGCCGGCGACGTGGCCGACCCCGAGCACCGCCTCGACCTGGTCGATGTGGTGAACCAGCTCGGCCGCCTCGACCTCCTTGTGAACAACGCCAGCTATCTCGGCCCCAGTCCGCTACAAGCAATTGCCGATGCCGACCTTGACGAACTGCGTCGCGTCTACGAGGTCGACGTACTCGCACCGATCGCGCTGACGCAGGCACTGCTGCCCGCACTCACCGCAGCGTCCGGCGTACTGATCAACATCAGCTCCGACGCCGCAGTGGAGGCCTACGAGACCTGGGGCGGCTACGGCTCGGCCAAAGCCGCGCTCGACCACGCCACGCGAGTACTTGCGGCCGAGCAGCCCACGCTGGCTGTCTACGCCGTCGATCCGGGCGACCTGCGGACTGCGATGCACCAGGCAGCGTTCCCTGGCGAGGACATCTCGGACCGGCCGGAGCCGGCGACCGTAGTACCCGCCTTCCTGAAGTTGCTGGACAGCCGCCCGGCGAGTGGACGGTACCGAGCGGCCGAGTTCGCGCCGGCGGTGGCGTCGTGAAAGTGCACCCGCACACCAGGTTCGTCCTCCCGGACGCGCTGAACGCCGGCGAACCACCGGAGGCGCGCGGCCTGCGGCGGGATCAGGTGAGGCTGCTGGTCGCGGAGGGGTCGACCGTCACGCACACCCGCTTCGACCGGATCGGCGAGCATCTCCGGCCCGGAGACCTGTTGCTGGTCAACACGTCCGGCACCCTGCCCGCGGCGGTCGACGGTACGTCGGTCACCGTGCATTTCTCCACCGCACTCGACGACGGCACCTGGGTGGTCGAACTGCGCGACGGTGGCTCGCCGAATTTCGACGCTACAGCTGGTCAGCAGGTGGAGTTGCCGGAGGGCGTGTTGACGCTGCTGGCGCCGTACCAGTCGGAGAGCAATCGCCTGTGGATCGCGAGGCCGCCGGTTTCCGACGTACTCGGCTATCTGCAGCGGCACGGGCGTCCGATCACTTACAACTACATCGGCAAGCGCTGGCCGTTGGCGGCGTACCAGACTGTCTTCGCGCGCGAGCCGGGCAGTGCAGAGATGCCAAGCGCAGCAAGGCCGTTCAGCTTCGAACTGGTGAGCCAGCTGGCGTCGCAGGGCGTACTGATCGCACCGATCCTCTTGCACTGCGGCGTCTCCTCGCTGGAGAGCCACGAACCACCACAGCCCGAGCGGTACGACGTACCCGCGCACACGGCCCGCTTGGTCAACTGGGTCAAGGCGAACGGCGGACGAGTGATCGCTGTGGGCACCACGGCTGTCAGAGCGATCGAGTCGGCCGCGGATACGTCGGTCAACACGTCGCACGGGTGGACCGACCTGGTTCTGAGCCCCGACCGTCCGCCGCAGGTTGTCGATGGGCTCATCACCGGTTGGCATGCGCCTGAGGCATCGCATCTGCTCCTGCTGGAGTCCGTTGTCGGCCCTGAGCTGGTACAGCGCGCGTACGACGCCGCCGTACAGGAGCACTACCTCTGGCACGAGTTCGGAGACAGCGCCCTGCTCTTGAGGGGTTAGGCCGTCGTCCCGAGGATCAGCGGCGCGAAGTCGAGCCTCGGTCAGCGGGACCGGGTTGCGGTGACCGTCTCGTTCGCGCGTCGTTCCGGGGTTTTCCGGCCCGGCTCATGCTCGAGCGAATTGATCCAGCTCGGCGACTCCGCCGGCCGCGCGAACGGATGCCGCTCATTACCGGGCCGCGCCCGCTTGTCCACCGCACGTGGGCTCATCAGCTGTCCTAACCAGTTTCGGTCCCCCGTCGGGACGTCACCTGATTAGACGAGCACTGCCCCCTGCCTGTCATCCCCTTTAACCCAACCGAACAGAAGTTGTGGCCTAGTCCGTTTAACGTGCAACCAGTTTTGCGGCCGGACGCGGGCTGCTTGTCAGGCGGCCTGTTTGTCGCGGCGTTTGTGGTTGGACAGTTGCAGGAAGATCCACGCCAGCGCCGCGCCGACGACGAAGCCGCCCAGGTGGCCTTCCCACGAGACGTTGGGGATGGCGAAGGACAGGACGGCCGTGATCGCCACGTACATGATGATCCAGGTGATATCGAGCCCGCGGGCGCGGCTGATCACGAGGAGCGCGCCGACCAGGCCGAGGACCGCGCCCGATGCGCCGAGGGTTGCCGAGCCGGGGGCCGCGAGGATCCACACCGCGACGCTGCCGCCCAGCGCGGACAGCAGATAGAGCATGATGAAGCGGAGCCGGCCCAGCATGTGCTCGAGCGGCGGACCGAGCTGCCAGAGCATGAACAGGTTCGAGAAGATGTGGAAGATCTGCACGTGGGTGAACGCCGACGTCAGCAGCCGCCACGGCTCGCTCTCGGCCAGCACCGGCACCATCACCAGGTCCTGCAGGATCTGCGGGCTACCGACGTGTACGGCGATGAAGACGAGCACGTTCAGCGCCAGGATCGTGTAGGTGACAACGCTCTGGTTGGCGCGCTGGATGCCGCCGAGTGAGGTCCTGGTCCGCGGGACCGAGCGGACTCCCTCGTTGAAACAGCTCGGGCACTGGAAGCCGACGGCGGCGCTGTTCATGCAGGACGGACAGATCGGCCGGTCGCAGCGCTGGCAGCGCACCCCGGCGGGCCGATCCGGGTGCCGGTAGCAGACGGTGTCGGTCACGCGGGTGCGTCCTTCGTTGGAGCTTCGGAGACGGGGCCGGTGGCGTGCCGGCCCCGCGGAGAATCAGTCAGGCGTTCTTGCGCTCGATGACGACCTTGTTGATGACGATCGGCTCGAGCGGCCGGTCGCCGGGCGCGGTGTCGGCGGTGGCGATCGCGTCGACGACCTTCTTCGACTCGTCGTCGGCGACCTCACCGAAGATCGTGTGCTTGCGGTTCAGGTGCGGGGTCGGCACGACGGTCACGAAGAACTGCGAGCCGTTGGTGCCGTGGCCGTACTGGATGCCGGCGTTGGCCATCGCGAGCAGGTACGGACGGTCGAACTGGAGCTCCGGGTGGATCTCGTCGTCGAACTGGTACCCGGGTGTGCCGGTGCCGGTGCCGAGCGGGCAGCCGCCCTGGATCATGAACCCGTCGATCACGCGGTGGAACGTGAGGCCGTCGTAGAACGGCTTGTTCGTGGGCTGACCGGTCTGCGGGTCGGTCCATTCCTTGCTGCCGTCGGCCAGGCCGACGAAGTTGCTCACCGTCGCCGGCGCGTGGTTCGGGAACAACCTGATGACGACGTCGCCCTTGTTCGTCTGCAGGGTTGCGTACAGCTCTTCGGCCACGGGAGTCACTCCTAGTCGGATTACGGCTTACCCCTCGATCCTGTCATGCCACCCCAAGAAACCCAGAAACAACCCGCCCCTCGCTCCGCTCGGGGCGGGGAAGGAGGAAGAGCCGCCCCCGAGGTGAGCCGAGGTCGCGCTCAGGCGCGCGCCGGTCGGGGGGCGCAGGTCCGCAGCTCGTGGGCGGAGGGGCGGCGGAGCGCGTGGCGGAGGTGAAGGCGCCCATGCGCCGGGTGGATGGGGCAGGGTGGGAGAGCGGTTAGAGGGGTGAGGGGTTGGTGGTGGGTGGGAGATGTGTGGGAAAGGTGGGGTGGGGGCACCGGAGGAATGGCTTGGAACGTCGTACGATGCAGATGCAGCCGGATTTGTCCAGATTTGTGACCGGAAAGTGCCCATGTCGCCGATGGGCGGGAGAGCTGTCCGCTGGGGCGGGCCGCACCGAGGAGGGAACCGTGGGTTTGAGTAAGTCCAAGGGCCGGGTCGAGGTCGCGAAGGACCGGGTCCGGCCACTCGCCGAGTCGGCGTCGGAGAAGCTCGGACCGGCCGTCGGCCAGGTCCGGGACCACCTCGGACCCGCTGTGGGCACCGCACGGGAGAAGGTGTCGCCGTACGCCGAGAAGGCCGTCGAGCGGGGCGCGACCCTTGCCCACCAGGCGGTCGAGAAGGCCGGCCCGGTGCTCGACGACGCCCTCGCCAAGGTCGGCCCAGCCACCGAGCACGCCGCCGAGAAGGCCCGCGAGCGGCTGAACGACGACCTGCTGCCGAAGGTGACCGCCGCACTGGCCACCCTCGCAGCCGCCGCCGAGCCCGTGGTCGAGGAGACCGCCCGTCGCGGCAAGGCCACCAAGGCCGCGCTGAAGGGCGAGCTCGACCTACCGAAGAAGAGCCACAAGCTCCGCAACCTCGTGCTGTTCCTGGGTTTCGGCGCACTCGCCGCGGCAGCGGTGAAGAAGCTGCTGACCCCGCCGGAGCCGGCCTGGCAGTCCACCCCGACCAGCGGTCGCGACTACAGCTCCGCCCCGGCCGGTACGACGGCACGCCCGGCGGACACGTCGGCGTCGTCCAACGGCCAGACCGACGCCAAGCCGGACGCCGCGAAGCCGGATGCCCCGAAGGCCGAGACGAAGCCGGAGACCGCGAAGCCGGATGACAAGGCGGACGCCAAGGCAGATGAGGCCAAGGACGAGGTGAAGGCCGCGTCGAACGGCGCCGTGAAGAAGACCACCACCAGGAAGTCGACGGGCTCGAGCGAGTCCAAGCCCACCGATTCCTGACTCCACCGCAACGGCGAAGGTCCCGCACCCTGCTGGGTGCGGGACCTTCGTCTTTGTGACAGTCAGCTCGCCTGTGGTTCGGCGTCGGCCTTCGTGATCGTGTAGCGGCCGGCGGACAGCAACTGCGTGGCGTACCGATGGGTGATGCACGGGTAGGTGCCGCCGCAGCTCAGGCAGACCGCGTCGTTGCGGTGCAGCCAGGGGACGACCTTGAAGCGCCTGATCCAAGTCATCGGCTCGCGATCCGGAGCATGTGTCTGCAGCGCCGCGCGAGCAGCGCCCTGGATCTCCGGGGCCGACCATTCCTCGGCGCTCTTGTCCATCAGGGCACTGAGGTCGGGGTGGAGGTGGTCAGTGGTGCGGTCATTGTTCATTTGTATGTCTTCCAAGGCAGGTGGGAGGCGCCTGAATCGGGTGGTGGGGTGGGTTTACGAACAGCACTGAATCACTCGCTTCAAACGTTAGTGCCCCAGCGTTCCCACTGCGCCCCGATCTACCCCGAACGAGTGTCAGATCTTCGTCAGCTCTGAAGTCGATCAGGTCCAGAGCGTCTCGAGCGTGACCCGTGCCTCGAGCTCGAGCAGATGACGCTTGGTCGGGATGCCGCCGCCGAAGCCGACCATCTTGCCGCCGGCGCCGACGACCCGGTGGCAAGGCACGACGATCGCGATCGGGTTCCGGTTGCAGGCGGTGCCGACAGCGCGGGCCGCGCCGGCATCGCCGACGATCTTGGCGACGTCGCCGTACGTCTGCATCTCGCCGTACGGGATGCGGGTCAGCTGGGCCCAGACCGCGCGCTCGAAGTCGGAGCCGCCGCGGACCGACAGCGGCAGCGTGAACTCCTGGAGCTCGCCGGCGAAGTACGCCTTCAGCTGCTCGGCGGCCTCGGTCAGCAACGGGTCGGTCGTGACCGGACGGTCGGCCGCTCCGGCTGTGCTTGATGCACCGAAGTGCAGCCGGCACAGCCCGGTGTCGTCGACCGCAAGGGTCAGCTCGCCGATGGGCGAATCGATCACGGACCAGCGCATGCCACCATCCTGCCGCCGGCCACCGACAGTTTCTGGCGGAAATACGCCACCGACCGATGACAACGTGATGTTCTCGCCCGGTCACGCGGTGTTGTGCTATGTGTGATCCATGCCGGCGTCACAGGTACCGCTGGACCGGTGGTTCAGTTCTGAGCGGCCGATGGGCGTCAGCGCGTCGATCCTGATCGGACTGGTCACGGTCACCACGTGGGCGACCGCATGGTCGGACTGGTACTCCTACCGCACGCTCAAGACGTACGGCGCCGCCCCGGACAAACTGGACGAGGCGGACCTGATCTCCGGCTCGCTCGGCATCATCTCCGCGCTCGCGCTGTTCGCGGCTGCGGCGGTCTTCATCGTCTGGCTCTGGCGGGTCCGGTGGAACGCGGAGATGTTCTGCCGCGGCCAGCACCGTTTCACCCGCGGCTGGGTGCTCGGCTGCTGGCTCGTCCCGGTGGTCAACCTCTGGTACCCCAAGCAGGTCGTCGACGACATCGTCGCGGCCAGCGATCCACGGACCGATCCGCACACCGTGAACCTGAAGGAGATCCCGGGCACCCAGTTGGTCTGGGCCTGGTGGATCAGCTGGGTGATCGGACTGGTCACCGGGAACATCGTGCAAAGAGGGGTACTGGCCGGCGCGTCGCAGCTCGGAGACCTGCGGACCAACGTCATACTGTCCTCCGTCTCAGCGCTGTTCACCACCGGCGCGGCCGTGCTCGCGGTGCTCCTGATCCAGCGGATCGACGAACTGCAGAGCATGCGTCCATGGGTGCCGTGGTGGGCGGTCGGGACACCGCACAACGGCTTCCAACCTCCTGCGCGGTAAACCAAACCGTCACGCCCCGTCCAATGCCTCGTTACCACTGGTGATGGGCGTACGAAAAGAACACGTTAAGTCGACACCCTCCGTGCTGGGGCCGGCTCCCTTGGCGTACCTACTTCGTGGTATCAATGTGGCTCGGTCATGCGGGGGCAAGACCTGGCCGAAGCGCCGAACAGACGACGGAGTTCCAGCGACGCGAGGGACGCGAGACGTGAGCCACCCGCAGGCATTATTGACTGCTGTCGACGATCAGGAAGAGTGGCAGCCGCACGCGGCTGAAGAGTTCCAGCAGGTCGGGACGGTCGGGAAGATCGCCATCGGACTGCTCGGTGCGTCGACGGTCACCCACCTGCTGTCCACCTGGTCGGACTGGAACACCTACTCGGTCGTCCACCGCTATCTCGGCGGGATGCCGAACGTCGACGACGCGGACCTGAACCGCGCCGACGCCATCGCCAAGGTCACCGCGATCCCGAACGTGATCATCTCGGTCGCTGCCGCGGTCGTCTTCGTCATCTGGCTCTGGCGGGCCCGGGTCAACTCCGAGGTGTTCTGCCAGGCCGACCACCGCCGCAGCCACGGCTGGGTGCTGGCGAGCTGGTTCTGCCCCGGCCCGAACCTCTGGTACCCCAAGCAGATCGTCGACGACGTCTGGCTCGCCAGCGATCCGAAGACCCCTGTGTACGCCGACGACCTGCGCCGGTTCAGGACTCCCGGCCTCACCTCGGTGTGGTGGGTGGCCTGGATCGGCGCTCTCGCGTTCGACGTGGTGGTGCGCCGGTTCCTGATGTGGATGGAAGCGACAGTCGGCTCGCTGCGCGGGATCGCCCTCGCCGGTACTGCGTCCCTCGTGCTGACCGCTGTTTCTGCGGTCGCGGCGACGATGGTGATTCGCAAGATCAACCACATGCAGACCACCCGCGCGTGGGTGCCGTGGTGGGACCAGGCGCCGAAGCTGAGCGCAGTCCCGTCGTACGAGGTGACCCAGGTTCCGTCGTACGCGAACGACGACACCGACGAGCAGCCCGCGATCTCCGAGCCGATCGCCGCATCGCCGGCAGTGGGTCTGGTCCGCGAGCCGCAGCTGCAGCTGGCCGGTGGCCATCAGGCCCCGGCAGACAGTCCCTTCGCTCCGCAGGCTCCCGCATCGAGCCCCTTCGCCCCGACCGCGCCGGTACAGCCCGCGCCGCAGGGCTTCCCGGGCGACGGCGCCGCCGCACCGGCCGCGTTCGCGGGTGACCCGGTGGTCGAGGAGTCGCCGAAGTGGAGCCCGTTCGCTCCGGTCGTCGAGAGGTGGCAGGACAACGACACCGGTCCGGCGACCGAGCAGTTCAGCCCGATCGAGTCCTGGCGCGACGAGAAGCCGGCCGCCGAGACGACGTACGAGTCGCAGCCGTCCTGGAGCGACTACCGCAGCTCCGATGACGTGCTCGGCACGACGAGTACGTCGAGTACGGCGAGCAGCTGGCTCGACGAGGCCGCGCCGATGACCGTCGTCCAGCCCGACCCGTACGCCTACCCGGCTGCGCCAGATACCTTCCCCACCCCACCGCCCCGGTCTGGGCCGCAGCAGCCGGCCGAGCAGCCGTGGGCCGCGCGCTACTCCGAGCCGTACTCGTACGAGACCGATTACACGTCCTCCCCAGTGGAGGCGCAGACCGCACCCGAGCCTGAGCCCGCGCCAGTTGCGCGCGCCGGACGCCGGGCCGCTCGGGTCGCGGTCGACAGCCCGTCAGCGATCCAGCCGGCCGTCGAGAGCCACTCCACGTACGGCGCGGAGTCCGAACACACCAGCTACTCGTCGTACTCCGACCACAGCGTCTACGGCCAGTCCGAGCACACGCAGCCGTCGTCGCACGTGTCGGCGTCCTCCGGGTACTACGAGCCGGCCCCCGCACCGAGCCACCAGGGCCACCAGGGCCACCAGGAGCCCGACGACTTCCTGACGCCGTCGAAGCCGCTCCCGCCGGTCCCGTCGTACGGCCCGGAGCCGACGTACTCGTCGAACAACGACGAGGGATACACAAGCTACGAGTCGACGTCGTACACCTCGGACTACTCGCCGTACAGCTCGGAGTACAGCAGCAACAGCTACAGCTCGAGCAACTACGAGTACGACGCCTACAGCACCAACACCGGGTCGGAGTACACGAGCACCGAGTCGTACGAGACGTACAGCCCGAACTACGCCTCCGAGTCGTACGGGTCGCACTACTCGCCCGAGCCTGAGCAGACCGAGTACCAGCAGCAGCCCCCGTACTCGTACGAGGAGCAGTCCACCGACCCCGACGAGCCGACCCCGCCGCGGACCCACCCGCGCCGCGGCCGCTGGGCCTGAGCCGATAGTCGTATGCGTCTAGGTTTCGCCACTCTCGGTTGTCCCGGAGCTCCACTCGACGAGGTCCTGGCGCTTGCCCAGGGCAACAAATTCACCGGCCTGGAACTGCGGGCCGCGCCGGACGAGTTCACTCACACCGGCCTGACCGCGGCCGAGCGGCGTGAACTGCGGACCCGGATCGAGGATGCCGGGCTGGAGATCTTCGCGGTCAGCAGTTACGTGAAGCTCTGCGCCGTCGAGGACCAGCCCCTCGAGGCCCATCTCGAGCTGGCCGGAGACCTCGGCGCGCGCGGAGTCCGCGTCTTCCCCGGCGACGACCCGGCCGATGACACCGGTACGGCGGAATCCCCCAGTGCGGGCGAGATCCGTGCGCTCGATCGCGTGACGACCGCACCGCGGGACGTCCCGATCCTCCTGGAGACGCACGACTCGCACTCGACCGCCCGCCAGGTCGCTGCGTTCTGCGCGCTGCTCGACGCCGACGTCCCCGGCCACAACGTCAAGGCGATCTGGGACAGCTCGCACACCTGGTCGCACGGCGAGACCCTGGCCGAATCGTTCGCGCTGCTGAAGCCGTGGGTCGACGTCGTGCAGTTCAAACAGGCCGACTCGCAGCACGACTACCGTCCGGTGGCGATCGATGCCGGCGACTTCCCGATCCAGGAGCTGCTGCAGACGCTCGACGGGACCGACTACCCGCTCTCACTGGAGTGGGAGCTCAAGTGGCACCCGGAGCTGCCGTCGCTGGCGGAGACGTTGCCCGCCGTTCACACCTGGTTAAGTGTCCCGTAGGCGGTGCACTTGGCACCGGCGAGGTCAAGTAGCGCGCGATCGTCGGGCCGAGCCACGCGACCGCGTCGTCGGTGGACAGGCCGACGATCGGCTCGAATTCGAGGATGTAGCGGCACAGCGCGAAGCCAAGCGCCTGCGTCGCGATCAATCCCGCCCGCACGGCCGGCTCGTCCATCGCGGCGCGCTCGAACGCGGGCGTGAGTTGCCCGACGAACACCTGACGCATCCGCTCGGCCGCGGCCTCGTTGGTGACCGCCGTACGCAGCAGCACCCGTAGCGTGTCGTCCTCCTCCCACCGCTCGATCAGATGGCGCACGAGCACTTCTCCGGCCTGCTCGCGCGGTACGTCGCGCAGATCCGGCAGTCGTACGTCGAACTCCGCTGCCGCCGCGAACAGCTTCTCCTTGCTGCCGTAGTACCGCATCACCATTGCCGGGTCGATCGACGCGTCGGCCGCGATTGCCCGGATCGTGGCGCGCTCGTACCCGTCCGCACCGAACCGCTCCCGGGCCGCCGCGAGGATCGACGCCCGAGTCCGGTCCGACTTCTTCTCTGCCATGCCTCACAGCATATGCCAACACTTGTTGACTTTCGCCCGACGTAGCTCTAGCGTAGAAGTCAACAAGCGTTGGCAAATGAAAGGAGCGACGATGACTCCGCGGAATGCAGAGGTCGTGGTGGTGGGGGCGGGTCCGGTCGGGCTCGCGGTGGCGGTCGGTCTCCGGCTGCACGGGCACGACGTGGTGGTGATCGACAAGCAGGCCGAGGGCACGAACACCTCGCGGGCGTGCGTGATCCATCCGCGGACTCTGGAGGTGCTGGAGCCGCTCGGCGTGACCAAGCAGCTCGTCGACCGCGGGCTGGAGCTGGAGGACTTCGCGATCCGGGCCGGCGACCGCAAGCTCATCCCGGTCGGCTTCGAGGACCTCCCGACCGCGTACCCGTTCGTCACGATGATTCCGCAGCCCGTCACCGAGCAGGTCCTGCTCGACCGGCTCGAGGAGCTCGGCGGGTCGGTCCTCCGCCCGTACGCCGCGACCGGGCTGACCCAGACCCCCGACGGTGCGGAGGTCACGCTCGACAACGGCGACGTGATCCACGCGCAGTACGTCGTAGCCGCTGACGGCATGCACAGCACGATCCGCGAGTTGGCCGGCCTGCGGATGCCTGGCAACACGCTGGAGCTGTCGCTGAGCCTGGTCGACGTACGCGTCGCAAGCGGACTGCCGACCGACGAGGTCGCGCTGTACTTCGCGGCGGCCGGACTGCTCGTCGTCGCACCCTTGCCGGACGGAAGCTTCCGCCTGGTAGCTGAGGTGCACGATGCGCCCGAGCACCCCGACCTGGCGTTCGCGCAGCACCTGGTGGACGACCGCGGTCCGCGGAAGTCGCACCCGAAGGTCACCGAGGTCGTCTGGGGTTCCCGCTTCCGGATCCACGAGCGGGTCGCGGACAAGTACCGGTCCGGGCGCGTGCTTCTCGCCGGCGACGCAGCGCATACGCACAGCCCGGCCGGCGGCCAGGGCATGAACCTGGGCCTCCGCGACGCAGTCGTTCTGGCGGACGCACTCTCGGCGGCGCTGGCCGGTGACGAGTCAGGCCTGGATGCCTACGCGACGAACAGCCGCGCGGAGGCGGTCCGGGTGATCGGGCTGGCACACCGCCTGACCCGGCTGGCCAATGTCCCCCGGGCGATTCGTCCGGTGCGGAACGCCGTACTCGGGCTGGCTGGTCGCCTCGGCAAGACGCAGAACGGACTGGCCAAGCAACTCGCCGGGTTCCCGGAGCGATAGGACAGGCGTTAACCGGCGGTCGATTCGCGGATCTGCAGGGTGTACGGAACGGTGAGGTCGCGATGGGCGGCCTCACCGTTTCCGGCGATCCGGTCCAGGAGCAGTGCGACCGCGTTGTCGGCCAGCCACTCCTTGTCGGGCGAGATCGTGGACAGCGTCGGCGAGTGGTACCGGCCGTCCTCGATGTCGTCGAAACCGATTACGGCGACGTCATGCGGGGCGCGAAGGCCGGCGTCGGCCAGCGTTCGCAATGCTCCGAGGGCGAGTAGGTCGTTGAAGCAGAAGACCGCGTCCGGTGGCTCGGGCAGCGCCAGTAGCTCGCGCATCGACGCGGCGCCGTCCTCCCGGTGGTATCCGGTCCCGGCGAGCTCGAGCGCTGGATCGTGTGGCAGGCCGGCCGCCTTGAGAGCCTTCCGGTACCCCTTGCGCCGTACCGCCCCGGTGCTCGTCCCGCCGACACCGATCGCCGCGATCCGTCGTCGGCCGATCGAGATCAGATGCGTGGTGGCGTCGCAGGACGCCTGGACCGAGTTGACCGCGACCCGGTCGAACTGGCCGCCGGCCGGTCGCTCGCCGAGCAGGACCAGCGGCTTCCCCACGTCGGCCACGGTCAACTTGGCCGGCACGGTCGTGATCGGGGAGAAGATGATGCCGTCGATCAGTTGCCCGCGCATCCCGTCCAGGACTACCTTCTCGGCCGCCGACTCGCCCTCGGTCTGGTCGATCAGCACCGTGATCCCGCGGCGCTTCGCGGCCCGGCTGATCTCGGCGCCGAGCTCGGCGAAGTACGGCGAGGCCATCTCCGGGATCGCCAGCGCGATGAAGTCCGAACGGCCTTTGCGCAGTGAGCGGGCGCTGACGTTCGGCCGGTAGCCCAGGGCGGCGATCGCGGCCTCGACCTTGGCCCGGGTGCGGGCGGTGATGTGCGGGTAGTCGTTGATCACGTTCGACACGGTCTTGACCGAAACGCCGGCCTGCGCGGCCACATCACTCAGCCTGGTCGCCATCCCGAGAACCTCCAGTCGCCGGCCTGTCGCCCGAGTCTGCCACCGCGAACTCTTTACAGCGATTGTCAATCGTTGTAGACAACCACGTTAAACGTTGTAAACGACTCTGGGGAGGCCCTGTGGCACGGCTGACGGTTGACCCAGCGTTCGTCGTCGGCCAGTTGGACCGGCGGGTGTTCGGTTCGTTCGTCGAGCACATGGGGCGGTGCGTTTACACCGGGATCTACGAGCCGGGGCATCCGCGGGCCGACGCGGACGGGTTCCGGGAGGACGTGCTCGAGTTGGTCCGCGAGCTCGGCGTCACCGCGGTCCGCTACCCCGGCGGGAACTTCGTCTCGAACTACGACTGGGAGGACGGCGTCGGCCCGAAGGACCAGCGGCCGCGGCGGCTCGACCTGGCCTGGCGGGCGATCGAGCCGAACCAGTTCGGCACCGACGAGTTCGTCGCGTGGTCGCGCAAGGCCGACGTACAGCCGATCTGGGCGGTCAACCTCGGTACCCGCGGGATCCGCGAGGCGGTCGACCTGCTCCAGTACTGCAACCTCCCGGCCGGGACCGCGCTCAGCGACCGCCGCGTCGCGAACGGCAGCCCGGAGCCGCACAACATCCGGATCTGGTGCCTGGGCAACGAAATGGACGGTCCCTGGCAGATCGGCCACAAGACGGCCGACGAGTACGCACGGCTCGCCGAGGAGACCGCGAACGCGATGCGGCGCGTCGAACCCGATCTCGAGCTGGTCGCCTGTGGTTCCAGCAACGCCACGATGCCGACGTTCGGCGAGTGGGAACGCGTCGTCCTCGAGCGGACGTACGACCTCGTCGACCACATCAGCCTGCACGCGTACTACGAACCGCGCGACGGCGACCAGGCGAGCTTCCTGGCCGCCGCCGAGGAGATGGACCGGATGATCTCGTCGGTCATCGCGACCGCCGACCACGTCAAGGCACTGAAGCGCAGCGACAAGGAACTGACGCTGTCGTTCGACGAGTGGAACGTCTGGTACCAGCAGCACTTCCCCGGCGAGCTCGGTCTCGGCATCCGTGAGGTCGGCCCGCTGATCGAGGACAGCTACACCGTCGACGCCGCGGTCGTGGTCGGCAGCCTGCTGATCACGCTGCTCCGGCACGCCGACCGGGTGAAGATTGCTTGCCTTGCGCAACTGGTCAATGTGATCGCCCCGATCCGTACCGAGCCGGGCGGCCGCGCCTGGCGGCAGACGATCTTCCACCCGTTCGCCCTGACCGCGCGGTACGCCGGTCCGACCGTGCTGCAGACCGCGATCACCGGCGGACCGGACATCCACACCGCCGCCTTCGGCACGCTCCCGGCGCTGTGGAGCACAGCGACGTACGACGAGACAACCGGGGAGACCGCGATCTTCGTGGTGAACCGGAGCGAGACCGACAAGATCGATCTGGAGATCCCGGTGACCGGACGTTTGATCCAGCACCTGGCTCTGTACGACGAGGACCGGTCCGCGGTGAACACCGCGGACCACCCGGACCGGGTGACGCCCCGGACCGTGGATGGCACCGAGATCGTCGACGGTGTCTGCACCGCCACGTTGCCGCCCGCTTCGTGGCATCTGATCCGTTTGAGCTGAAGGGACCGCCCTGTGCCTTCGAAACGACTACTCGCCACAGCACTTGCTGTCGTCGCGGTAGCGGCCGGTATGTCGGCCGCCACCGCGGCGCCGGTCGTGACCACCACCAATCCCGTCACATCCAGCTTCGCCGACTCTTTCGCCGACCCGTCGATCATCCAGGGCCGCGACGGCTACTGGTACGCGTACGCCACCTCCGACCCGCTCGTCGCGAACGGCCCGTTCGGCCTGATGCACATGGCCCGGACCAAGGACTTCAGTTCCTGGGAGTACCTCGGCACGGTCTTCAACGACCAGACCAAGCCGGCCTGGGCCGCACCCGGTTCGTTCTTCTGGGCGCCGGACATCCGGTACTTCGGCGGCCGCTACGTCATGTACTTCACCGTCACCGACACAACCGCCAACGCCGGTGGTGATCCCGCGATCGGCGTGGCGACTGCGCCGACGCCGGCCGGACCATGGACCGCGAGCGACGGCCCCGTCGTGGCACCACGGCCCGACGGCAACGGTGGCTACCTCGGCACGATCGACCCGGCCGAACTCACCGCCGCCGACGGCAAGCGGTACCTGTACTACGGCGGCTTCAACGGCGGCATCTCCGTGACGGAACTGAGCGCCGACGGCATGCACGCGGTCGGCGCTCCAACCCAGGTCACGATCGGCGACCGCTACGAGGGCTCGTACGTCGTCTACCGCGACGGCTGGTACTACTTCATGGGCTCGTCGATGAACTGCTGCGCCGGCCCGACCACCGGGTACTCCGTCTTCGCCGGCCGGTCCCGCTCCCCGCGCGGGCCGTTCGTGGACGCCGACGGCGCCAAGCTCACCGACTCCCGGGTCGGTGGTACGACGGTGATCACGCAGAACGGCAACAAGTGGATCGGCCCCGGCCACCACGCGTTCATCACCGACGCGGCCGGTCAGGACCACATCGTGTACCACGCCATCGACCGCGGTACGCCGTGGCTGACCGACCCGTTCGGCATCAACCGGCGCCCGATGCTGATCGACCGGATCGACTGGATCAACGGCTGGCCCCGCACCCGCGCCGGCCTCGGCCCATCGGAGGGCCCAGTACCCGCACCCACCACCGGCTCGTCGCTGGGCATCGACTCGACCAACCCCGCCGCCGGCCTGCTAGGTGCAACAGCCAACCCGGGCGACGCGGTCGGCGGTCCCACGGCCTCGATCCAGGGGGCAGCCCAAACCCGCGCCTCGGCGCCCGGCGGTTCCCTCCGCGTCGAAGCGGACGTCAAGCTGGGCACTACCTTCACCACAGTCCTGGGCAATCAGGTGGTCGCGTCTGTTGCGAACAACCGCCTGACGTTGGCGGTCGGACGGCGTACGACGTCTGTGAACCTGCCCGCCGACTTTGACCGCACGCAGTGGAACAAGCTGTCCGTGCAGGCGAGCGAATCCACCGTGACAGCACGACTGAATGACGCCGGCCTAGGAGACGTCTACGCAGAGGCGCAGCTCAGCGTGCCCGGGTTGAGGCTGGCGTCGGCTCCGGTGCGGTGGGTCGGGAACGCCGAGGTGGACAACCTGACCGTCAGGCCCGTCGCCAAGCCGGTGACGAAGCCGGCCGCAGTACCGCGGACCGGAAAGCTGCTCGCCGGCGACGACTTCGACGGCGCGCTCGGAGCGGACTGGACCTGGGTGCGTCCGGACGACAAGGCAACTGTTGCCAATGGCAACTTGAGTTGGCCGCTGGAGAACGCCGACCTCGTCGGCAGCGGGAACAACGCCGGTCTCCTCCTGCACGCGACGCCGGCCGGGAAGAGCTGGATCGCCGAGACCAAGCTGCACCTGGACACGGGCATCGATGACGTCCGCAACTACCAGCAGGCCGGGATGATCGTCTACCTGAACGACGACGACTTCGCGCGCCTCGGCGATGTCGCGATCTGGAAGACCCGCCAGACGGAGTACGGGCGCGAGTTGGTAGCGCGGCCCTCCGACGGCGCCACGTCGTACGGCGCTGCCGCGATCGGCCGGACCGCGCCGACGATGTGGATGCGGATCGCGTACCACGAGAACGCCGCCGGCGAGCACGTCTACCGGGCCGGCACCTCGGTCGACGGGAAGAACTGGACCTGGGGAGCGTCCTGGGTCCTCCCGGCCGCCGCACGCATCGGCCTCTACGCCCACGGCGAGTTCACCGGCGCGAACCCGCCCCCGGTCGCAACCGTCGACTACCTGAAGTTCTACGAGAGCAAGTAGATGTTCACCAATCCGGTGTACGACGGCAGCTTCGCCGATCCGCAGATCATTGCGGTGGGCAACGAGTACTACGCCTTCGCGACGAACGGGCCGCTCGGCAACGTTCAGACTTTGACGTCGACGGACCTCGTGTCCTGGCGGCAGGTCGGTGACGCGCTGCCGTCGTTACCGGATTGGACCGCGCCCGGAAGGGTGTGGGCGCCCGAGGTCGCGGTGCACGCGGCGGACCGGTACGTCATGTACTACACGACGCGCGATCTCGCGTCCGGTCACCAGTGCGTCGGCGTCGCGGTCGCGTCCACACCCCAAGGTCCATATGTCGACAAATCTCCACGGCCGTTCATCAGTCAGGCCGACGAGGGCGGTTCGATCGACGCATCGCCGTTCCAGGACTCGACCGGCCGCCGCTGGCTGTACTGGAAGAACGACGGGAACGCGATCGGCGTGGACACCTGGATCTACGTCTCCGAACTGTCCGCCGACGGCCTCACGCTGACCGGTCCCGTGCACCGCATGATCAAGCAGGACCTGCCCTGGGAGGGCAACCTCGTCGAGGCGCCATACATGGTCGAGCGCAACGGCAAGTTCCACCTCTTCTACTCCGGCAACGCGTTCGACAAGCCGATGTACGCCGTCGGCCACGCCCTCTGCGACTCCCCGACCGGCCCCTGCACCAAGTCCGGCGACCCGATCCTGTCGTCGAGCGCCGACGCCGCCGGCCCAGGCCACAACATGGTCCTCGGCGACTGGTTCGTCTACCACGCCTGGAACCCGACCCAGGTAGGCACCGACCCCAAGGGCCGCACCATGTGGCTCTCCCAACTGACCTGGCACGGCGACACCCCCGTCGTCCAACCGCCGCTACGCAACAACCCCGCTGAACCCTGACGCTCACCGGACCCTCACTGACGTAACCTTTCCGGGCCCGGCCGCATCTGGATCTGTGGGAGGACCAGATCTGGGGAGGGATCGTTATGCGGCGGACTATTGTCTCCAGCCTGGCGGGGGCGGTTGCGTTGGCTGCGGCGGTGTTGGTGCCATCGGCACACGCCGCCGGGTCGGCTGCGACCGGGGCATGCTCGCTTGCGCCGGGGTCTGTGCTCGACAGTGGGGCACAGGACAACGGTGGGATCACGGTGGGCTATCCGGCGCGGAGCGTCGGCTTGCCGGGACCGATCTTCGGCGTGTTCGCGCCGGGCGCGGTCCGGCTCAGTACGACCTTCACGAGCGATGCGTCGAACCTGGGCGCCACGAACGACGGCTGGGTGGTGCAGGGTGACTCGTTGTACTACCGCATCTACTCGATCGACACGATGAACGAGTTCGTGCCCGGCCTGCCGAACGTGACGCAACGGATCGGCGGCGGGTGGTCGAACTTCACCGCGGTGGAGGTTTCCCGGACCACAGCGCGGACGACGGCGTACGGACTGCGTAGCGACGGCACGCTGTTCCGCTGGTCGGTGATCGGCAGTGGTTGGCGGAGTGCCGGGTCGGCGACCGGGTTCGCGGCGGTGAAGTCGATGGCGTTGATCAGCAAGACGGCGACGTACGACACGTTCCTCGCGAACACCCGCGGCGGCGCGCTCTACACCATCCACATTCCGACCGCCGCGACGATGAAGCCGATCGTGAAGCCGGTCCGCACCAGGACCTGGCAGGGCTTCGAGACGCTGCTCGCGAGCAAGTGCGGCAACTACGGCACGCTGCTCGTCGCTATCGACAAGGACACCAGGACCGTCCACTGGTATGCCGTTGGCCACGCCAACGGCACTGCCACAGTGATCAACCATGTCAGCTCGTCCCCATCCGGGTACAGCGCGACGGTGAAGTTCCGCTGGGGCAGCACCCCGGACATCGACCCGCTCAACGGCGAGTAAGGACCTCGGTCAGGATCGTCAGGGCTCGGTGCAGATCGGACGTCGACGGCGTCGCGTAGCCGATCACCAGCCCTGGCGGTCCTGGCACGCTGCGCCGATACTCCGACAGCGGGGCGACGACAACACCAGCCTCCCGAGCCGCGGCAGCGATCCGGAGATCGTCGGCCTCGTCGGGCAGCAGCAACGTGACGTGCAGGCCGGCGTCCTGGCCGATGACCTGGCCGTACGGCGAGAGCGCGGCGACCGTGTGCGTACGCCGGTCTGCGTACAAGCGGCGACCGCGGCGTACGGCCTGGTCGAGGTAGCCGTCGCGGAGCATCGCGAGCAAGGCGGCCTGCATCGGCCAGCCGGGCCAGTCGCCCGAGTTGGCGCGGAACGTGGCGAGGCGGTCGACCGTCTCCTCGGACGCGACCAGCCAACCGAGGCGGAGCGCGGGGCTGATCGTCTTCGACAGCGTGCCGAGGTGGACGACGCGCTCCAGGTCCAGTTGCGCAAGCGCGGGCAACGGCGCGACGTCGTACCGGAACTCGCTGTCGTAGTCGTCCTCGATCAGCTGTGCGCCGGCGCGACGCGCCCAGCGGATCAGTTCGTTGCGTCGGGCAACGGGTAGCCGGCCGCCGAGCGGGTACTGGTGCGACGGCGTGACGTAAACCGCGGCCGCGTTGTCCGTCAGCGCGCCGACCTGCAGACCGTCCTCGTCGACCGGGACGTCGACGATCTCGAGCCGATGGTCGCGCGCGGCGACCACCGCGTTGAGATAGCCGGGATCCTCGATCGCGATCCGGTCACCGGGTTGCCGGGTCACCGAGAGCAGCAGGCGCAGTCCATGCACGGTGCCGTTCGTGACGAGCACGTTCTCGGGTGCGCAGGCGATTCCGCGGACCCGCCCCACGTGGTCCGCGAGCGCGGCGCGCAAGGCGGGAAGGCCCGCGGCGTCGTCGTACCCGCGCGGCGGAGATTGCGTCGACACCTCACGCCATGCGCGACGCCACCCGGGATCAGGCGTCGGCGCGATGTACGGGATACCTGGACGCAGTGTCAGCAGCTCGGCGTCGGGATTCGCGGGGTGCGGGGTATGGCGTCGTACGGCCGGCTGCAGCGGGACGACGTCCGTGACGAACGTGCCGGCGCCGATACGGCCCTCGATCCAGCCCTCGGCGTGCAACTGGTCGTACGCCGCCTGTGTCACCGACCGCGAGACGGCCAGGTCCCGGGCGAGGTCGCGGGTGGACGGGAGCCGGTGGCCTGCCTGGAGCCGGCCGTCCAGGACAGCGGCCCGGAACTGCTCCGCCAGCTGCAGATGCAGCGGGAGGCCGGCAGCGCGGTCGATGGTCAGCGGGAGCGAGCTCTCCACGAATGGACTACCTGATTCGAACGGGAATGGACCGTGCCAGCATGCCACTCCCGACAGGACCCTGATTACATGACCAGTCCACTGCAGCCGACCGCCCGGACACAACTGCGCCGCTCGAAGGAACGGGCCGCGACCGATCGCGAGGCGCTGTACGACGTATTGCTCGAGGGCATGTTCTGTCATCTGGGCGTCGTCGTCGACGGCGCTCCGCTCGTCCTGCCGACGGCGTACGGCGTGGACCTGGATCGCGGGCCGGACGGGACGCTGTACCTGCACGGCTCGGTCGCCGCGCGCAGCGTGGTCGCGGCGCCGGAGCAGACGATCTGCGTGACCATCACCCACACCGACGGGCTGGTGCTGGCGCGGTCCGCCTTCCACCACTCGGTGAACTACCGGTCCGCGGTCATCTTCGGCGTACCGCGGCTGATCACCGACCCGGAGGAGAAGCTGCACGGTCTCAACCGGATCGTCGACCATCTCGTCCCTGGCCGGTCGACCGCCGTACGGCCGCCGAACCGCAAGGAGCTGGCCAAGACCTCGGTGCTCGCCCTGTCGCTCACCGAAGCGTCGGTCAAGACCCGCAACGGGCCCGCCAACGACGACGAGCAGGACCTCGACCTGCCCTACTGGACAGGCGTGATCCCGCTACACGTCGTCGCCGGCGAACCGGAGAACAATCCCGACTGCGACCTGCTGGTGCCTGCCCATGTCCGCACCCGCGCGAACCTGATGGGCGCACCGAGCTAGGCGACCGTCCCCTTGTTGTAGTTCTTCTGGGCCCAGAAGTAGCCGACGATCGCGATCGCCAGGCACCAGGCCAGGGCCAGCCAGCCGTCGCCGTTGTCCATCGGCGCGCCCAGCAGCAGGTGCCGCAGGGTGTCGATGATCGGGGTGAACGGCTGGTACTCCGCGAACCACCGGATGCCGCTCGGCATCGCGTCCAGCGGGATGAACGTGTTGCTGAGGAAGGGCAGCAGCAGGCTGATCGGCAGGACGATGTTGCTCGCGCTCTCCGGCGTCTTGCTGGTCAGCCCGAGCGCGATCGCGAACCAGGTCAGGGCGACGGTCACGGCGATCAGCAACCCGGCCGCGAGCAGCCACTCACCGACCGACGCGTCCGGCCGGAACCCGAGCAGGACCGCGAAGCCGACGACCAGGCCCAGGCTCGCGATGGTCAGGATCACGTTGCCGAGCACGTGCCCGGTCAGCACGGCCGGCCGGAAGATCGCCATCGTCCGGAACCTGGCGACGATGCCCTCGGTCATGTCCATGCAGACCGCGACCGCGGGCGACATCGTCCCGGAGGCGATCGACATCAGCAGGATGCCCGGGGTGAGGAAGTTGATGTAGTCGCCGCGTCCGCCCCCGCCGCCGAGACCGTTCGAGAACGTGTCGCCGAAGATCAGGCCGAACAGCAGGATCATGATGACCGGCATCCCGAGGGCGCCGAGGGACAGGCCCGGATACCGCTGGGCGTGCCGTAGGTTGCGGCGGAGCATGGTGCCGGTGTCCTGCAGGGCGTAACTCATTTCGCGGCAACTTTCTCGGTGGGCTGACCGGTGACGGCGAAGAAGACGTCATCCAGGTCGGGCGTGTGGACAGTGAGTTCGTCGACCTCGAGCGAGGCGTCGTCGATCCGGGCCAGCAGGTCGCGCAGCGCGTGCACGCTGCCGTCGTTCGGCACCTGCAGGACCAGCGATTCCTGATTCGGTACTGCGGTCGGCAGCACCTGTCCGGCCAGCGAGAACGCGTCCGGCGAGGTGAAGCGCAGCCGGATGTGGCCGCCCGGTGCGAGCCGCTTGAGCTCTTCCGGCGTACCTTGGGCGACCAATCGTCCGTGGTCGAGGACGGCGATCCGGTCGGCCAACTGGTCGGCCTCGTCGAGGTACTGCGTGGTGAGCAGAACAGTGACGCCGCCGGCGACCAGTTCGCGGATCATCGCCCACATGCTGTGCCGGCTGCGCGGGTCGAGACCCGTGGTGGGCTCGTCGAGGAAGATGATCTGCGGGCGGCCGACCAGCGTCATGGCGAGATCGAGTCGGCGTTTCATGCCGCCGGAGTACGTCATCGCCAGCTTCTTGCCGGCCTCGATCAGGTCGAACTGCTGCAGCAGTTCGTCCGCCCGCCGGCGGGCCTCCTGCTTGCCGAGGTGGTACAGGTCGGCCATCAGGATCAGGTTCTCCCGGCCGGTCATCAGGCCGTCCACCGCGGAGAACTGGCCGGTGACGCCGATCGCGGCGCGGACCGCCTCGGGGTTGCGGTGCAGGTCGTGGCCGGCCACCCGGATCTCGCCGGCGTCGGCGGTGACGAGGGTGGACAGGATCTGCACCGCGGTGGTCTTGCCGGCGCCGTTCGGGCCGAGCAGGGAAAAGATGGTGCCTTTGGCAACGTTCAGGTCGATGCCGTCGAGCACGAGTTTCTCGCCGTACGACTTGCGCAGTCCGATGACGTCGATCGCAGCTGACATGAGTGTTCCTCGCAGGTTTCGGGCAGGGGGAACCTGCCCCCAGGTGGCCAAGGGGTTGTTTCAGGGCGTGTTCGACCGCCCCGCGACCTAGCTCAGGTCGCCGGTGGTTGAGTCAGCGCCCCACTCCCGGCGCCGAAGGCGCCGTTCTGTTCGTTTTGTCGTGGGGGTTCTAGATGTCGAGGTCCTCGACCGCCGGCTGGTTGGCGGCTTCCTCGACCAGTTCGTAGAGGTCTTCGGGGATCAGCTCGCGAAGCTCCTCGACGGTTTCGACGATGTTCAGCGTGGCCTCGCCCTGCGCCATGCTCCAGGACTGGTCGCTGCTCCAGTTGCCGATCCAGGAGCGCCAGCCGGACAGATATCGCTCGTCGTCGCCGCTGATGGTGTATTGGCTGCGGCGATCGGCGTGCAGGACGAACTTGCCGGTCCGGCTCCGGTAGACCTTGAAGGCCTCGTACCCGGTGCTGCTCGACCGCCCGCCTTCGGCCAGCAGTACGCCGGAGAACCGCTGCTTGCGGCCGGCGCCCCGGCCCACCCGCACGGTGATCTCGTCGTACCCCTCGAGCCGTCCCTCTTCGAGCTCGACGTACTTCCGCAGCGCGATCGAGATCGCCGAAGACAGGTTCCCGGCGAGCTCCTGCGCCTTCTTGTACAGCGGCAGGTCGTCGTCGGACACGTAGATCGTCTTGTTAGGCATCGCTCTCCTCCTACGTAGAACTATACGCAGAAGGCTACGCACATGTCTACATATATCTCTACGTAGACGTGGAGCCGCCCGCGACGTTGATCGTCGCGGGCGGCTTGAAGGCTGACTACCTCGGTGAGTACAGCCAGGGCTGCTTCAGGTCGAAGAAGGCCGGTGGGCCGGCGGCGAGACTGTTCATCTCGTCCATGTCGGCCTGCAGCTCGGCCGGGACCTCTTTCTGCTCCCCTTCGCGGGCCGCGGCCTCGGTGGTGAAGAACATCGCCATCGTGTAGTCGCCGTCGTCGTACATGGCGACCTCACTGCCGAGAATCTCGGGCCGGAACGTGGCCCACTCGTCGCGGTGCCGGCCCATCACGTCACGCGCGTGCTCAGGATCGCTTCCCGCGCCCTGCATGACCTGCACGAAGCCGGCCGAGTCGGGGTCGCCCTGGATGTCGGTGACCACATCCTCGGTGTCGTGGAAGGTGGCGTCGCCGCTGAGCAGCGACGTGAACTCGTGCCACCACTTGTCCTGCCCCGGCGACTCGCTGTTCCGCCGCGCTGCGTCGGCGGACTCGAAGCGGGCCAGCGCGATGAACTGTCCGTCCGCGGTAACACCGGCCGTGGTCCCCAGCCAGCCGGATGCCTCGGGCGCCAGCTCTTCCATCCACCGATCCATCGCGGCATGCGCCTGCTCGGCATCGGTGACCTGCCCCTGAATGACCTGAACGAACATGGTGAGACCCTCCCCGTCTCTCAGGCCGCTACTTTGCAGTTCGACGGTACGCCCGCACGGTGGACGCGGGCGAGCATCAGGATCCCGGCCAGGACGCCGGTTGCTCCGAGGGTGATCAGTCGGGGATCGGTTTTCCACAGGCCGAAGAGGAGCCAGCAGGACAGTTCCCCACAGACCAGCGCCCAGGTGCCCTTCGAGATGCCGGTCGGGTGGGCGGTGCGGTACGCCGTCCACAGGGAAGGCGCGACCTGGACGATCGAGGCGGCCGCGAGGAGCGTGCCCAGGCCGACCCGTCCGCCGAGCGCTGCAGCAAGGGCGAGGACTCCTGCCCACCCGCAGATCCAGCGGATTGCTTGGCGGTTGAGGACGCCGCGGCGTACGAGCATCACCGAGACGGTGCCGGCCAGGGTGCTCGCGGCGGTCGAGGGAAGGCTCGCGGTCCAGTAGCCGGAGGCCATGAAGTAGCAGAACCAGGCGGCGTTGTTGATGCTCGTCAGCGTCGCCCACGACCAGGAGACTCCGGCCGTGTCCCCGGTCCGGCGGAGTTTGAGGATCTGCGGAAGGTACTGCGGAATGCCGAAGCAGGCCGCCGCGATAGGCAGAAGGTCGAGCATGGCGCAAGATTACTGCTGAATCCGCGAACTTATCTTGCAACTTCATGCTCAAGGAGACGCGTGAAGGATAAGATTCTTGGCATGGATGCGATTGATCGCAAGATCCTTGCGGTGCTCCAGGCCGAGGGGCGGCTGACGGTGACCGAACTGGCCCAGCGGATCGGGCTGAGTGCCGCCCCGTGTCATCGGCGGCTGCGGGAGCTCGAGCGCGGCGGGGTGATCTCCGGCTATCGGGCCGTGGTCGATCCGGGCGCGGTCGGACACGGGTTCGAGGTGCTGCTCGCGGTCACGATGGACCGGGAGGAGTCGGTGGCCGGGTTCGAGGCAGGGCTCGAACAGATCCCGGAGGTGGTGCACGCGGAGCGGCTGTTCGGCGAGCCGGACTACTTCGTCCGGGTGGCCACGGCGGATATCGCGACGTTCCAGCGGCTGCGCGACGAGCGGCTGGCGCGGCTGCCGGGTGTCCAGCGGATGACTTCGACGATCGTGATGAAGAAGGTCGTGGACAACCGGCCGCTGCCAACGTGAACAGTGTGGAAACTCATCCACTCAAACCTGATTTATCCACAGATTTGAGCGATTTCGGGGCGGTTTTCGTGGAGAAGTGATGGTCAGCTTGGGGATAACTCGCCCGAATCGGTGTGCACAACTGGGGATACGGGTGTGGATAACTCTCCGACGACCGGGGTCAGACCCACTGCGTGGAGACCACGAACCCGACCGCGATCAGGCCCATGCCGATCAGCAGGTTCCAGTTGCCGAGGTCCTTCATCACCGGGATGTCCTGGCCGGCCACGTAGAAGACGACCAGCCAGGCGAGACCGAGCAGCCAGCAGAACAGCATCAGCGGCGCGACCCACACGCGGCTGGTGGTACGCGGCCTCTTCGGGGTCTTCTCGACCTTGACCTTCTCGGTCTTCTTCTTGTTGCGACTGCTCGACTCGGGCACGACTGAACTCCTTGTAAGGACGGACGCATAAGCTGACCGCTACGACCTGTGCGGGTCGGTCCGGGTTAGCGTAGTGCAGACAGCAATGTGGAGATCACTGGTGCGTAGGTTGAGGCGGATTTCGCTGTGGCGCGTGGGTGCGCCGCTGGCGCTGCTGTGCGCCGGTCTGCTGTTCGCGACCAGTGCCACCAACGCCCGGGGCACGGACCTGCGGCCCAGTCGCAACACTACGCTCGCGGGCCTGGTGGAGGAACAGAGCCGCCGCAGCGCCAGCCTGGTCCGGCAGCACGCGGCACTGACCCACGACATCGAGGCGCTACAGGCGCAGCAGGGATCGATCGACCCGAAGCTGGCCAAGCAATTCGAGGACCTGTCCGAGCAGGTCGGCACCCGTCCGGTCGTCGGCCCGGGGCTGACCGTCACTCTCCGGGACGCACCGCCCGAGGTGGTCAAGGAGAACCCGGACGTCGACGAGAACTGGCTGGTCATCCACCAGCAGGACATCCAGGCCGTGGTGAACGCACTGTGGGCCGGTGGCGCCGAGGCGATGACGATCCAGAACCAGCGCGTCATCTCCACCACCGGGGTCAAGTGCGTCGGCAACTCCGTCGTACTGCACGGTGTCCCGTACCTCCCGCCGTACACGATCAGCGCGATCGGCGACCGGCGGAAACTGCAGAAGGCGCTCGACGACTCGCAGTACATCGAGAACCTGCAGGACTACGTGGTGAAGTTCCAGCTCGGGTACGACGTGAAGAACGAGTCCTCGATCTCGATGCCTGCCTACGAAGGCACCCTCGACCTGCAGAGCGCCACCGTGCCCGGTTATCCACAGACCCCGTCGGCCAGTCCATCGGTCACCGGCCGGTAGCTGTCACAATGGTCCGCATGCCGCGGATCCTTGTTGTCGACAACTACGACTCCTTCGTCTACAACCTGGTGCAGTACCTGCAGCAGCTGCAGGCCGACACCACCGTGCTGCGCAACGACGAAGTCACCCCCGACCAGGCGGGTGAGTTCGACGGTGTCCTGCTCTCCCCCGGTCCCGGTACGCCGGAAGAAGCCGGCGCGTGCGTGGACATCGTCAAGGAGAAGGGCGGCGTGGTCCCGATCTTCGGGGTCTGCCTCGGCCTCCAGGCGATCGGCGTCGCGTACGGCGGGGTCGTCGGCCGCGCGGACGAGTTGCTGCACGGGAAGACCAGCCAGGTGTTCCACGAGGGCGCCGGCGTACTCGCCGGACTCCCGTCGCCGTTCACCGCGACCCGGTACCACTCGCTCGCGATCGCGCAGGACACCGTGCCGGACGAGCTGCAGGTGACCGCACGCACCGAGGCCGGCGTGATCATGGCGGCCCGGCACCGCGATCTCCCGGTCGAAGGCGTGCAGTTCCACCCGGAGTCGGTGCTGACCGAGGGCGGTCACCGGATGCTCGCCAACTGGCTCGCGATCTGCGGCGACCAGGACGCGGTCGCCCGCTCCGTCGGCCTGGCCCCGGTCGTCAGCTAGAGCTCGGAACGAAGAACCCCCGGGGCGCTTGAACAGCTCCCCAGAAGTTGGACTGAGAAATTCAGTTCCGACTTCTGGGGAGCTTTCGTATGGATGGACGTAGTTCGTTGACCGGGGCGCAGCGGGTGGTGGCGGTAGGTTTGTTCGAGGAGGGGATGGGGTCGTGGGCTGTGGCGACGCGGCTGGTGGCGGCTCATGACCCGGTCAAGTTGCTGTATCAGCGGTGGCGGATCCATGGTGAAGGAGCGTTGGTGGCCCAGCCGGGGAAGCGGGCGTTCTCGTTCGAGTTCAAGCTGGCGGTGGTCGAGCGGTTCCTGGCCGGTGAGTCGGCCATGGAGCTGGCGGCTGAGCACGCGTTGTCCTCGCCGAAGCTGGTGAAGACGTGGGCTCGGACATATCGACGTGAGGGCGCGGATGGGTTGCGGCCGAAGCCGAAAGGCCGGCCGCGAGTGGACCGGGAGACGCCGCCTCCTGGGTCAGGTTCGGAGTCGGAGCTGGAGCGGCTGCGGCGGGAGAACGAGCTGTTGAAGGCGCAGGTGGCCTACCTGGGAAAATTGAAGGCCTTGAGGGAGCAAGAACGGCGGTGAGGGCGCAGGCCGTCATCTCTCTCAAGGCTGAACATCGACTCGACTTGTTGTTGCAGATCGCCGGGCTGGCCCGGTCCACGTTCTTCTATCACCAAGACCGTCTGCTCCGGCCGGATCCGCAGGCCGAGCTGAAGACCGCGATCCGGGACGTGTTCGAGAACAGCCATCGCCGTTACGGGCACCGGCGCGTCCACGCCGTACTGGTCCGGCAGGGCTGGCGGGTGGCGAAGAAGACCGTGCTGAAGCTGATGCGCCGCCTCGGACTCGACTGCCCAGTACGACGCAGAAAGCGCTACAACTCCTACCGAAGCAACACCGGCGAGGCGGGCCGGACCGCTGCGAACCTGCTGGCTCGTGACTTCACCGCGACCGCCCCGAACCAGAAGTGGGTCACCGACGTCACCGAGTTCCGCCTCGGCGGCACCGGGGACCGCAAGCTCTACCTGTCGCCGGTGATGGACCTGTTCGACCACCAGATCATCGCCTACACGATCGGCAACTCACCGAACCTGGCCCTGACCAACAACTCACTGCGCGACGCTCTGGCCACCCTCCAGCCCGGCCGCGACCCCGGCCAGGCGCCGCTGGTCCACTCCGACCAAGGCTTCCAATACCAGCACCCCTCCTGGCGGCGGCTGCTCGCCGGCGCCGGCGCGACCCAGTCGATGTCCCGCAAAGCCAACTGCTACGACAACGCCGTCATCGAGAACTGGTTCGGACACCTCAAAGAAGAACTCTTCGACCACACCCGGCACACCACCGTCGACGCCCTCACCGAAGCGCTACACGAATACATCGGCTGGTACAACAACCACCGCATCTCAACAAGACTCGAGGGCCTGAGCCCGGTGCAATACCGGACCCAGACCCTCCCAGCCTAGAAACCCTCTATAACCTTCTACTTAACAAGTCCAACTTCCAGGGACCAGTTCAGCTCGCCCCGGGGGTTCTGTCGTCTATCCGCCGATCGTGATGCCCGGCGTGGTCGGAGTGCTGGGCGGCGGCGTGTCCGTCGGCTGGCTCGGCGGCGGCGAGCTCGGCTCGTCCTGCTTGTTGACCGTCAGCGTGATCAGTGTTTTCTTCGGCGCCTTGGTGCCTGCCTTCACCGATTGCTGGAGGACCTGGCCGTCGGCCGCGTTCGGGTCGTGGCCGAACACGTACCCGACCCGGAAGCCGGCCTGCTCCAGCGTCAGCTTCGCGTCGTCGTAGGACTGGGTGACGACGTTCGGTACGTCGACGTTCGTGACGCCGCTGGAGACCGTCAGCGTGAACTCCTGACCCGACGGGTACTGCCCGTTCGGGTCCGGGCTGACCGCGAGCACGGTGCCCTTCTTCTCGTCGCTGTCCTGCTCGACGACCTTGTCCTTCACCTTGAAGTTCGCGGCAGTGCCTTCGAGCGCCTTGCGGGCGGCGGACTCGGACTTGCCGATCACGTCCGGCACCGGGAACGCACTCCGCCCGGACGAGAACACGACGGTGACCGTCGAGTTCTGCTCGGCCTCGGTCCCGGGCGCGGGGGTCTGCCGGATCGCGGAGCCGCGGCCGACCGTGTCGCTGGTCTCGGACGGTCCCTGCGCGAACTTCAGACCCTTGTCGGTCAGCAACGCGGTCGCTTCGGCGACCGACTTGCCGGTGACGTCCGGCACGGCGACCTTCGCCACCGGGGTGTTCGTCGCACCACCGCCGGCGTTGTTGTCCTTGCCCAAGTGGGTGAACAGGGCATACGCACCGACTGCGATCGCCACGATCGCCAGGCCGAGCAGGAAGTAGGCCAGGCCGCGGTTGCGCCGCGACCGCCCGTCGTCCTCCTCTTCCAGGTCGTCGCCGCCCGGCGGGAGGATGTCGTTGCCCGCGGTCTGGCGGTAGGCCTGGGTGGCAGCTGCCGCGACCGTGGTCGGCGCCATCGCGCGCGTCTCGGCGACCGCGGCCATCGGCGCTGTCACCTGCTGGCCGGCCAGCACCCGGTGGATGTCGGCCCGCATCTCGGCGGCGCTCTGGTACCGCTCCTCGCGGTTCTTCGCCAGCGCCTTCAGGACGACCGCGTCGACCTCCGGCGGGATGTCCGGGTCGAACGACGACGGCGGCAGCGGCTGTTCCCGGACGTGCTGGTAGGCCACCGACACCGGCGACTCACCGACGAACGGCGGACGCCCGGTGAGCAGTTCGTACAGCAGGCAGCCGGTCGAGTAGAGGTCGGAGCGGGCGTCGACGGTCTCGCCGCGGGCCTGCTCCGGGGACAGGTACTGCGCGGTGCCGATCACGGCCGCGGTCTGGGTCATCGTCGAGGACGTGTCGGCGACCGCGCGGGCGATGCCGAAGTCCATCACCTTGACCTGGCCCTGCGGGGTCAGCATCACGTTTCCGGGCTTGATATCGCGGTGCACGATGCCGGCCCGGTGGCTGTAGTCGAGCGCCTCGAGCACACCGGAGGTGATCTCCAGGGCGCGCTCCGGCATGATCTTGCGGCCTTCGCGGATCAGGTCCCGCAGCGTCTTGCCGGTGACGAGCTCCATCACGATGTACGGGATCGTGACGCCGGAGCCGTTCGGATCGGGCTCCTCGCCGGTGTCGTACACCGACACGATGGTCGGGTGGTTGAGTGAGGCGGCCGACTGGGCCTCCCGGCGGAACCTGGCCTGGAAGGTGGCGTCACTGGCCAGATCGACCCGCAGCCGCTTGATGGCGACCGACCGGCCGAGCCGGTTGTCCACACCCTTGCGGACCTCGGCCATGCCGCCGCGGCCGAGCGGTTCGCCTTCTTCGTATCGGCCGCCGACGAGACGTGCCTGCGATGTCATGACCTCAGCCTTCCAACCTGTCTGTGAGACACAAAAACACACTCAACTTGCCCACGGTAGCGGCCGCCACACGTGGTTCCCCGTTGGAAAGACGCGCCGTGACGGCATCATTCCGTATCGTGCTCATTGGCTCAGCACCGCCTCCATCACCGACTTGGCGATCGGCGCGGCCAGCTTGCCGCCGGCGATGTCGTCCCGGGCGATGTCGGCCTTCTCGATCAGCACCGCGACCGCGATCTTCGGGTCGTCGGCCGGTGCGAACGCGGTGAACCAGGCGAACGGCGGCCGGTCCTTCGAGGTCTGCGCCGTACCGGTCTTGCCGGCTACCTGGACGCCGCTGATCTGACCCGGCTTGCCGGTGCCGTTGTTGACGACGTCGACCATCATCGCGGTCAGCTGGGAGGCGACCTGCGGCGTGACCGCCTGGTGCAGCGACTCCGGCTTGGTCTCCGAGACCGTTTTCAGGTCCGGGGTCTTCACGCTCTGGACGAGGTACGGCTTCATCACCTCGCCCTTGTTCGCGATCCCGGCCGCCACCATCGCCATCTGCAGCGGCGTGGCGCGGACGTCGAACTGGCCGATCGCGGACTGCGCGGTCTGCGGCTCGTTCGGGTCGCCCGGGAACTGGCTGGTGGCCACGCTCGGCAGCTCGGCCAGCGGCCGCGCGCCGAAGCCGAACTTGGCGGCCTGCTCGCGCAGCGCGTCCGGCCCGAGCGCCAGGCCGACGCTGCCGTACGCCGTGTTGCACGAGTAGCGCAGCGCGACCGTCAGCGTCGCGTTGTTGCTGCCGCCGCAGTTCTTGCCGTCCTCGTTCACCAGCGGGACGGTCGTCTGCGGGAGCGGCAGCTCAGCCGGCGAGTTCACCTTGGTGTCCGGCGTGTACTTGCCGCTGGACAGCGCCGCTGCCGCGGTCACCAACTTGAACGTCGAGCCGGGCGGGTACAGCTCCTGCGCCGCGCGGTTCGACAGCGGCCGGTCCTTGTCCTCGGTCAGGCTCTTCCAGGCGGCGTCGACCTTCGTGCTGTCGTGCGAGGCGAGCCGGTTCGGGTCGTACGACGGCGTGGTCGCCATCGCCAGGATCTTGCCGGTCTTCGGCTCGATCGCCACCACCGCGCCGGTCTTCGAGCCCAGCCCCTTGTACGCCGCCTGCTGGGCCGCGGCGTTCAGCGTCAACGTGACGCTGCCGCCCTGCTGGGGCCGGTTGCTGATCACGTCGATGATCCGCCGGAACGCCATCGACGGATCCGAGCCGTTCAGCTCGGAGTTCATCGTCAGCTCGATCCCGGCGCGGCCGAACCGGTAGGAGTAGAAACCGGTCACGGGTGCGTACACCGGGCCGGACGGGTACGTGCGCTGGTACTTGAACCGGTCGTTGGACGGCTTGCTCTGCGCGACCGGCGTACTGCCGATCAGGATCGGGCCGCGGTTCACCGAGAACTGCGAGTCACGGACCCGGTTGTTGTCGTTGCGGCCGTTGATCTCGTTCGCCCGGAAGGCCTGCAGGTACGTCGAGTTCGCCATCAGCGCGAGCATCAGGATGATTGCCGCAACCGCTAAACGTCGGATCGCCGAGTTCACTGTTTCTGCACCGCCATCGCGATCGTTTCGTCGGACACGGGAGCGGCCGGGGTCTGCGGCCGCCGGGCCTGGTCGCTGATCCGCAGCAGCAGCGCGATGATCGCCCAGTTCGCGACCAGCGACGTACCGCCGAGGGCCATGAACGGCGTGGCCAGACCGGTCAGCGGGATCAGCCCGGTCACCCCGCCGACGATCACGAACACCTGCAGCGCGAACGACATCGCCAGACCGGTCGCGATCAGCTTGCCGAAGATGTCGCGGCAGCCGAGCGCCGTCCGCAGACCGCGCTCGATGATCAGCGTGTAGACCAGGATGATCGCGATCAGGCCGGTCAGGCCCAGCTCCTCGGCGAACGAGGAGATGATCATGTCGCTCTGCGCGTAGAGAGTCGCCTCCGGGTGACCCTGGCCGAGACCGCGGCCGAGGATGCCGCCCCAGGCCTGGCCCATCAGCCCGAGCTTCACCTGGCCGCCGTCGATCGCCCACGGGTCCAGCCAGTCGGTGACGCGGCGGTGCACATGGCCGAACGTCGCGTACGCGAAGTACGCGCCGCCGACGAACAACAGACCACCGATGATCAGCCAGCCGGCCCGCTCGGTGGACACGTACAGCAGGAACAGGAACAGGCCGAAGAACAACAGTGACGAACCCAGGTCGCTCTCGAACACCAGCACGCCCAGGCTGACGCCCCAGGCGATGCCGATCGGGCCGAGGTCGCGGGCTCGCGGCAGGTCGAGCCCGAGGAACCGGTGCCCTGCCAGCGTCAACACGTCGCGCTTGACCACCAGGTAGCCCGCGAAGAACACGACCAGGCAGATCTTGGCGAACTCACCGGGCTGGAACGACATGCCGGCCAGCCGGATCCAGATCCGGGCGCCGTTCAGGTTCACGCCGAGGCCGGGGATCAGCGGCAGGACCAGCAGCACCAGACCGGCCAGGCCGGCGGTGTAGGTGAGCGCCTGCAGCCGGCGGTGATCTCTGATCACAAGAATGACGACCAGGAACAGCACGACACCGACCGCGGTCCAGGTGATCTGCTGCGGCGCCGCCGGGGACTTCGGCGTCGCGCCTCTCGCCTCGGCGACCAGCGCCAGGCCGAGATCGATCCGGTGGATCATCGCGACGCCCAGACCGTTAAGCAACACTGCGCAGGGCAGCAGCACGGGGTCGGCGTACGGCGCCCGGTAGCGCAGCGCGAAATGAGCGATCAGGGCGAGCAGGGTGATGCCGGCGGCGTAGTACCCGGTGCTGGCGGGGACTTCGTTCTGGACGGTGATGCCGATGTTCACGTACGCGCCGACCGAGACCGCGATCGCGATCACGAGCAGCAGCAGCTCCACTCCGCGCCGGGTGCGCGGAATGATCTGGATGACCGACGTAGGGGCGTAGCTCATCGGACTCCGTCGCAGTCGTCCGGGCTGCCCGGCGTCGTCGAACTGCCCGGGCTGGTCGGTGTCGTCGACGGGTGCACGACCGGAGTCGTCACCGGCGGCTTGGAGACGGGCGGCTTCGACACCGGGGGCTTCGACACGGGCGTGCTCGGCTTCGGCGTCGGTGTGGGGGTCGGCTTGGTCTTCGCGGCGCACTCGGCAGCGGTCTGCTGCAGCTCGGCGACGATCGACCGGGCGCCGGCCAGGTTGTCCGCCTGGATGTTGCCCTCCACCTGCTCGCGGCTGTACGTCGGGAGCTTGTCGACCTGCAGGGACTGACGTTCGTAGACCTTCGACAGGTCCAGCCCCGGAAGGTCCGCCTCGACGCCCTTGAAGATCGCCACGTAGTCGCCGTCGGTGCCGACGTAGTACTGCTTCTGGGTCCAGCTGTACGCGAACCAGCCGCCGCCGCCGATCAGCCCGAGGATGATCACGAGTACGGCGATCCGCCGCAGCCAGGGGAACCGCTTCGGCGGACGCGGTGCGTACCGAAGCTCCTCCGGGTCCAGCGCGGCGCCGTGGCCACCACCGCCGTGCCCGCTGCCGCCGGTGTGGATCGCGACCGTCGGCTCGCCCCGACCCGTGCTGCCCTGGGCCAGCTCGGCGGCCGCACCCACCAGTTGCGGCTGGACGCCGCTCGAGGGCTCCGTCTCGACGACGTCGGCGACCACGCAGGTGACGTTGTCGTTCGAGCCTGCCTCGAGCGCGTGCGTGATCAGCTCGACGACGACGGAGTCCGGCGTACCGGAGGCCATCGAGGCGGCGATCACCTCGTCGCTCACGTAGTCGGGCAGGCCGTCGCTGCACAGCATCAGCCGGTCGCCGGCCTGGACGTCGAGGATCTCCAGGTCCGGATCGGAGTCCGGCCGGCCGTCGAGCACGCGCAGGATCAGGTTGCGGTGCGGGTGGGAGAAGGCCTCCTCCTGGGAGATCCGGCCCTCGTCGACCAGCGACTGCACAAAGGTGTGGTCGTGGCTCAGCTGGTACAGCACTCCGTCGCGCATCCGGTACGCGCGGGAGTCGCCGAGGTGCGCCAGGCCGAGTTGCTTGCCGTCGAACATCAGCGCGGTGACGGTCGAGCCCATGCCCTCGCGCTCGGGGTCCTCCTCGACCAGCTCGGAGAGCCGCTCGTTGGCCCGGTGGACCGCGCCGGCCAGCGCCTCGATCATGTCCTCGCCGCCGATCTCGGCGGTGTCCAGCCGCCGGATCACCTGGACAGCCGCCGCGCTGGCCACCTCACCGGCCGCGGCGCCGCCCATTCCGTCGGCGAGCAGCAGCAGGTGCGGACCGGCGTACGCCGAGTCCTCGTTGTTGCGGCGCACCCGTCCGACGTCGGACAGTGTGGCGTAGTCGAGCGAGAGGGTCATCGAGGCAGGCCTACTTCGCGATGTTCAGCGTCGTCCGGCCGATCCGGATCGAACCGCCGATCTCGGCCGGGACCGGGCGGGTGACCCGCTGGCCGTCAAGGTACGTGCCGTTGGTGGAGCCGAGGTCCTCGACCCACCACTGGCCCTCGGACAGGAACAACCGGGCGTGCCGGGTGGAGGAGTAGTCGTCGTCGAGCCGGATCTGGCAGTCCGAGCCGCGGCCGATGATCACCGGCTCCTCGGTCAGCGAGGCGCCGACACCGGCCTGCGGCCCGTCCGCGATCGTCACCGACGCGGGCAGGCCCTTGCGCTTCTTGGAAGGCTTGGCGGTCTTCGGCGTCCGGGAGTTCTGCGGTACGACGGCCGCTGCGGCCCGGCTGTCCACCTTCGCGCCGAACAGGTCGGACCTGATCACGGACAGCACCGCGAGGACGAACATCCACAACAGGGCCAGGAACCCCAGTTTGATCAGGGTCAGGGTCAGTTCCGACATGGACTTCCGGTCACCACCCGCTGCTCGGCGGCTGGGCCATCGGCTCGTCCGCGAGACGCAGGGTCATGGTCGTGTTGCCGATCCGCACCGTCGAACCGTCGACCAGTTCCGCCTCGGTGCTGCGGCGGCCGTTCACCAGCGTGCCGTTGGTGGAGCCGAGATCGACCAGCACGACCCGGATACCGTCCGGGCCCTCCGGCATCAGCCGGATCTCGGCGTGCCGCCGGGACACGCCCGGGTCGTTGATCTGGATGTCCGCGTCGGTGCCGCGGCCGAGCACGACGCCGGGCGGGTTGACCGGGCGGCGACGCCCGTTCACCTCGAGCATCACCTGCGGGTGACCACGGCGCGGGGACGGCTGCGGCTCGTACTGCGGCTCGTACGGAGACGGGTACTGGGGCTGCGGCGGGCTGACCGGCTCGGGCGGCACGTAGGGCTCCTGCTGGTAGGGCTGGGGCTCGGGCTGGTAGGCGGCCGGGCGACGCTGTGGCGTCCCGACCGTCTCGCTGACCACCCGGAACTTACCGGTCGGGAGGTCGTCCTGCTGAACCAGCTCGATGTCGATCGGCCCGGAGAACGTGTACCGCTGGATGTCGGCGTGGTCCCGGAGCTCGTTGGCGAGCTCGTGGTTCAGGGTCCGGCCGTAGGCGTTCAGTCGCTCGAAGTCGTCCGGACCGAGCTCGATGATGAAGTGGTTCGGCACCAGCCGCCGGTCCCGGGACAGGATCCGCGCGGTGTTGTCGATCTCACGCTTGAGAGCCGCCGCGAGTTCGATCGGCTCGACGTCACCCTTGAAAGCGCGCGCGAAGACACCGCTGACAATGCCTTCCAAGCGTCGCTCGAAGCGCTGTAGCGGTCGCACGCCTCCTCCTCCACGGTCGGTACGCCAAAGATCGTCCACCGGTCGAGGCGGACACACCGGGTACGACGATCGATCGTATCGGGAGGTTCGACCGAACCCGCAATGTGAAGCACCCGGACAACCCGTGCTAATGTTCCTTCTCGTCGCCGGGAGCAGTATCCGGCGACTGCGCGCGGGTGGCGGAATAGGCAGACGCGCACGGTTCAGGTCCGTGTGCCCGAAAGGGCGTGGGGGTTCAACTCCCCCCTCGCGCACAAAGAATGTCCCGGTCGATCGACCGGGACTTTTCTTTTCCAGGGCTGTGTCACCCGTCACTTCCGGCTACGGAAGGTAGCCGGGAGCCATCTGGTGGATGGGGACCATCAGCCGTCCGGCGGAAGTCCGGGGACGGTGCCCGGTGGGAAAGTGTTCGGCATGGAGCAAGCACTCGAGCTCGTGGGCCTGACCAAGGTGTTCGGGGACGAGCGGGCGGTTGACGAGCTGAGCCTGAGTGTGCCGAGTGGGTCGTTCTTCGGGGTGCTGGGGCCGAACGGGGCGGGCAAGACGACGTCGTTGTCGATGGCGGTCGGGTTGTTGCGGCCCGACGGCGGTACGGCGCGGATCTTCGGAGTTGACGTCTGGCGGGAGCCGGCGAAGGCGAAAGCTCTGGTCGGGGTGCTGCCGGACGGGCTGGGGATGCCGGAGCGGCTGACCGGGCGGGAGGTGCTGACGTACCTCGGCCTGTTGCGCGGGTTGCCCGAGGACGAGGTCGGGCGGCGGAGCGCCGAGTTGCTGGAGGTGCTCGAGCTCGATCACGAGGACGACAAGCAGGTCATCGGGTACTCCACCGGAATGCGGAAGAAGCTCGGCCTCGCGGTCGCGCTGCTGCACGCGCCGCGACTGCTCGTGCTGGACGAGCCCTTCGAGGCGGTCGATCCGGTGTCGGCGGCGACGATCCGGACCATCCTGCACCGGTTCATCGCCGGTGGCGGATCGGCGGTGATGTCGAGTCATGTGATGGCGTTGGTCGAGCAGCTGTGCGATCGCGTCGCGGTGGTTGCGGACGGCAAGATAGTTGCTGCAGGCACCGTTTCGGAGGTGCGGGCCGGCGGCACGCTGGAGGATGCGTTCGTGTCGCTGGTCGGCGCGTCGACGCGTGGAGCGGACGGTCTGACGTGGCTCTCGCACTGACGTACAACACCTCGCACACGCTGGTCCGGATGCGACTGGCTGCATTCCGGCATGCGCTGCAGGACCAGCTCCGGCTGACCTGGATCGTCACCGGCGGGTTCGTCGGCCTGGTGCTCGCGGGCGGAACGATCTGGGTCGCGGCCAAGGGCGACAACGACGTACTGGCCGTGGTGCTCGCGGTCTGGATGCTCGGCTGGGTGGTCGGTCCGCTGTTCGCGGGCGGTGGCGACGAGACGCTCAAGCCGGAGTACTTCATGATGCTGCCGCTGTCGCCGCACACGCTGTCGACCGGCCTGCTGGTGGCTGCGCTGGCCGGCGTCGCACCGATCATCAGCCTGATCGCTCTGCTCAGTCTCGTCATCGCCGGCGCGAACGTCGCCGCCGCTCTGGTCGCAGTGCCGGCACTGCTACTCCAGCTCTTCTGCTTCATCCTCGCGTCCCGGCTCGCCGTCGCGGTGTACGGCGTACTACTGCAGGTGCGGGCCGGGGCGGTGATTGCGGCGCTGGTCAACGCGTTCATCCTCGCGTTCACGGCGCAGGGCTGGGCGCTGATCGTTGCGTTCGTGTCCACCGACGTACAGGGGACGATGGCCAGGGCAGCGCGGATCGCGCCGTCCGGCTGGGGTGTGGTGGCTGTAGAAGCGGCCGGACGTGGTGACTGGCCCAGAGTGCTTGCGTCACTGGCCGGACTGGTCGTCCTCGGCGTGGTGATGCTCGTGGCCTGGTCGGCGCTGCTGGTGCGCCGGACAACTGCCTCGCGAGTCGGCGGCAAGGTGCGACGCCCGCTGGGCGGGACCGATCCGCGGAGTGGTGCAGCCGCCAAGGAGCTGCGCTCTTGGACCCGCGATCTGCTCTACGGGCACAAGGCGGTCTTCGCGATCAGCTACGGCCTGTTCTTCTGCATGATGCCGCTGGCGCTGGGCTGGAAGGCGATGCTGCCGTGGGCCGGTCCGGCCGCCGTCGTGATGGCCGCTGCGATGTCTGCCAACCTGTACGGCGCAGACGGTACGGCGCTGTGGACCACACTGATGACGCCCGGCGCGAATGGGCCGGATGTGCGCGCCCGGCAGCGCGCGTTCCTGCTGGTCTTCGGTCCCATCACGCTGGTCATCACCCTGTTGCTGACCTGGTGGTCCGGCTACGCCGGCGCCTGGCCGCTCGTGCTGAGCGTGTTGCCCGCACTGCTCGGGGGTGCGGCCGGTCTGGTCGTGGCCAGCTCGGTGTACGCCGCCGTACCGACGACCGATGCGCACAAGCGGTCCGGTAATCCGCTGAACTCCGGTGAGAACGAGGGCGAGACGATGGGCATCGTCTACGTGATGCTCGTGCTGGTCGCGTCGACCTGTGCCCCGGCTCTGATCGTGGCGCTCAACGTCGGCTGGTGGGGCGTGCCGATCGGAGTGCTGTCCGGCGTACTCGCGTGGTGGTACTTCGGGCGCCTGGCGATCCGGCGTCTCGATCGGCGCGGTCCCGAGCTGCTCACGCTGCTCAGGCATGGCCGATCGCCCGCTGATCAGGCGAGGAAGACCGCGGGGCTCGACGTACTGCCCAAGTGGAAGCGGACGATGGCGGGACTGTGCCTCGGGTTCGCGGCGATCCCGCTGTTCCCGCAGGCCGTCGTACCGGCGATCTTCAAGCTGACCGGAAACGACGACACGCGGTCCTGGTTCCTGGCTCTCTACCAGACCGGACCGTGGCAGTGGGTCGTGATTGTGCTGATGGCCGCGTTGGGCCTGTCGATGTACGCCTTTCGGTGGGCTTACCTACTACCGCGCGAAGAAGCGCGCTCCGGGTGCGTCGGTCGCGGCAGCCGCCGGGTAGGCGCCCCTCGGTGCCTCGCGGTCGGGGCGATGGTCCGGTGGTTGCGCAGCATCCAGAGGGCGACTGCGGCCGCGGCGATCAGGCCGGCGATCCCGGCATAGTCGGTCATGCTCATCATCGGGTTCTTTCTCCAGGGCGGTTGGCTCGGCGGCGGCGAGTTCCGCTGGCGTCTGACCGCAAAGTGACGGACGCTCAACCTTTCCGTGATGGCACGGGAGTGTCGTGGCTGAACAGTGCCAATAGGAAAGGGCCGGATTCCTGAAAGGGTGGTGCCCGGAGGTGGGGCGGATGCAGGACGGCTCGTTGCTCGATGCGCGGGAGGAGCAGACGTATCGGCTGCTGGTCGGCCTGTCCGCCGCGCGGGCCGCGGAGCTCGCCGAGGTCGCCGAGCTCCCGCAGCACGAGGCTGACGAGGTGCTGCAGAGGTTGCAGGCGAAGGGGCTGGTCACAGTCCAGGCGGCCGACGAGCCGGTGTTCAGCCCGCTCCCGCCGGATGTGGCCTTCGGTACGACGCTGCTGCGCCGACAGGAGTCGCTCGAGGCCGCCCGGAAGACCGTGGCCGCGCTGAGCGAGGAGTTCCGGGCCAGCGCGAGCCGCCGGGACGCGCACCACCTCGTCGAGGTGATCGTTGGCGCCACCACGCTTCGGGAACGGCTGCGCGACCTGCAGAACGCGGCCCGCGAGGAGATCCTCTGGTTCTGTCGCGCGAACCCGCTGGCGATGCAGGGCGCCGACAACACCGAGGAGTACGGCGCCCTGTCGCGCGGCGTGCGGTACCGCGCCATCTACGAACGGGCGCTGATCGAGACGCCCGGCGAGCTCGATTCGATCGCCGAGGGGGTCAGCTGGGGCGAGGAAGCCCGGGTGCTCCCGACGCTGCCGGTGCGGCTCGCGATCGTGGACCGGTCGACCGCGATCTGCCCGCTGGTTCGCGACGACGAGAGCATCGGAGAACCGTCTGCCGCGATCATCAACCGCGGCCAGCTCCTGGACGCGCTGCTGGCGCTCTTCGAGAGCTACTGGGAGCTGGCGACTCCTGTGCGGCTGCAGGCGGACGCCGCTGAGCCCGTCGAAGGCCTGGACGACTCCGAGCGCTTGTTGCTCTCACTCCTGGTCGCGGGCGTTCCGGACAAGTCCATCGCGAACCAGCTCGGTATCAGCCGGCGAACCGTGCAACGCCGCCTGGATCGCCTGATGGCTCTGGCAGGTGTAGATACCAGGACCGGTCTGGCGTTCCAGGCGGCGAAGCGCGACTGGCTCTGAGCGCTACTTCACGCCGTACGCGCGGATCACGGTCTGGGTGATCTTGGCGCCGTTCGGACCGGTGGCGGTGACCTTCAACGACACCGTGTCATGGGCGTTCGGTACGACGGCCAGGTAGTGGCCGAGGGCACCGACCACGACGAGGCGGGTCCAGGTCTTGCCTTCGTCGTACGACGCCCAGGCCTGCAACGAGGTCGCCCGCGGCGACTCGAAGCTGATGGCGTGCGTACGGGCTGCGACCCGACCGGTCAGGTCGACCGGGACCGTGTAGTTGACCTGCTGCAGCGGGAGCGCGACAGCCTTGTCGTCAGGCTGCTTGGCCGAGCGGAACTCCCAGGAGGTCTCGGTGTGAGTACCCCAGTTCCACTCCCCCTCGGTGTCCTTGCGTTCCGTGGTCAGGTCCAGCTTGTACGCCGCGTCGTCGCTGGACGTGATGACGTCCTCCCAGGCGTCCGGTAGCTCGGCGACGACCTGACCGTTGCGGGACAAGGTCGCCGATGACGCAGTGGTCTCGCCGACCGTGTAGTGCCCGGCAGCATCCACAAACGAAGGGATGCGCAGTGACAGCCGGTCCCCGGTACGGGTGGACTGCACACCAGGGGCTGCAGCCGGGCGTACGACGGGACCGAACCACGTCTCGTCCGACGTACCGGTCCGGTACGAGCGCGGTGCCGACGTCATCCCGCCGGCCAGCGGGTTCATGTCGTCCCAGGTGTAGAGGTGGTGCACCCGGTGCTGCCAGAGCGAGTCGCCGGTCGTGACCCACTCCTCCCGCACCTTGGGCGTCTCGACGAACCGCTGCGCGTCGTTCCACGAGTACTCCTGCCACGGACGCCAGCCGAACCGCTGCTCCTTGGCCCAGTTGAACCCGCCGTTGTCGGCGTACCGCGTGGTGATGCGGGCGCTGTTGGCCGGCGTCACCTTGTAGTCGATCTTCGCCGGGATGGACCCGGTCGAGACCTGCTGTACGTCGTACAGGTACGGGCTCGAGGTGGTCAGCGTCAGGTCGATGGTCGCCTTGCCGCGACGGGCGCGGTCGATCAGCTTGCGACCGTCCTTCGAGGTGGTGACCATCGCCGGGATCGGCTCCCGGTCGCCGACCGGACGCCAAACCGTCCAGGCGGACCAGTCCGGTGGCCGGACCAGGATCACCCCCGCAGCACCCGCATTCGCGGCCGCGACGATCTGGTCGTGCTCGCTGCCGTTGCCCCAGCCGTCCTCGCTCGAGTCCAGCACGGCGACCGCGCCCTTCACGCCCTTGAGCGTGGAGTCTGCATAGACGAGCGGGAACCGCTTCTTACCGTCGTACGACGGCGACTGGTGCAGCAGATTGATGTCCAGCGGCCCCGGCACCCCCGGGACGGCCGCCTGCACCAACGGCGCGACCAGTTGCCAGCGGGACGAGAACTCGAAGGTGCCGTCCTTAACCGGCTTGGTCGGTGTGACGTTGACCTGCTTGACCGTGCTGAAGTGCATCACGCCGTGGCTGATCGAGCGGCCGTTGGCGTACACGCGGTGCACGTAATAGCTGAGCACGGCCTGCTGTTCCGACGGTTTCGGCGTCTCGATCGTGATCGGTACCGCCTTCCGCGCGTCGATCACGATCTCGGTGTCCTTGGTGACCACGATGTTCGGGTCGGTGAACAGGCTGACCTGCTCGTCCTGCGGGTCCGAGTTCTCGACCAGCGAGTGCAGCAGGTAGGTGCCCTCCTCGATCTCGGCCGTGTACGACGCGCCGTCCGGGATCCACGCCAGGACGTCGGACCGGGAGTTGTCACCGAACAAGGAGATAACCGGTACGCCGGTAGGCTGTCCGTCCAGGCCGACCGCGCGCAGCGTCACCTTGTGCTTCGGACCGGACCGGAGCGCGCCGACCGCCGTGTGGGTGACGACGCCATCGGGGCCAGTGGCAACGATCCACCCGCTGTACTGACCGCGGCCGAGCTTCACCGGGTCCAATGCCAGCGGTACGTCGGTGCTGCCGTGCGCCGGGACCGTGACGGTCGCGGGGAGGCTGAACCCGTCGGTCTCGGACTGCTTGTCGTCGAGGTTCGTCACCTGGATCGAGAGACTCAGCGTGATCGGGGCGTCCGCGGAGTTCCGGTAGGTGATCGTCCGCGTGCCCGCCTCGGCAGTCTGTACGCCGAAGTCGGCGACGCCGCTCGCGGTCACCTTCTGTGCGACCGCCCGAGTCAGGTCGACCCGGCCCGCGCCCTGCTGGTACACGGTCTGCTCAGGCTGCGTCTTGGCCGTGCTGACCAGCGCGTTCTTCAGTTGGTCGGCCTTCCAGTCCGGGTGCTGCTGCGCGAGCAGTGCGGCTGCACCGGCAACATGCGGCGTCGCCATCGACGTACCGGAGGCGGAGGTGTAGAGCTCGTCGACCGGGTCGCCCATGATCGTGCCGGCCGCGCGGGCGGCGATGATGCCGACGCCGGGCGCGGTGATCTCGGGCTTGAGGCCGGCGTCGCCGAGACGCGGTCCGCGGCTGGAGAAGTCCGCGAGCTGGTCGTTGCGGTCCACGGCGCCGACGGTGAGCGCGGACGCGGCGGCGCCCGGCGTACCGACCGTCTCGTCCTGGCCTTCGTTGCCTGCAGCAACGACGAACAGGGTGCCGGTTTGGGCGGTGATGTCGTTGACGGCCTGGCTGAGCGGGTCGGTGCCGTCGGTGGCTCCGCCGCCGAGGCTCATGTTGACGACCTTCGCGCCTTCGGCCGCGGCCCACTCCATCCCGGCGATGATCCAGGAGTCGTAGCCGTAGCCGTCGTCACCGAGCACCTTGCCGACCAGCAGGTCGGCCTTCGGCGCGACGCCCTTGCGAGTACCGCCCGCGCCCGCACCGGTGCCGGCGATCGTGGCGGCGACGTGCGTGCCGTGGCCGAAGTGGTCGACGGTGCCACTCGGGCTGCCGGAGAAGTCGACGCTCTCCTTGACCTTGCCGGCCAGATCCGGATGCGTCGCGTCCACGCCGGTGTCCAGTACGGCGACCTCAACGCCGGTGCCTTCGTACCCGGCCTTCCAGGCGTCCGGCGCGCCGATCTGCGGGACGCTCTTGTCGAGCACCGGACGGACCTTGCCGTCGAGCCAGATCTTGGTGATGCCGCTGTTCAGCGACCGGGCGCCCGCGGCGGGCTTCAGCGATTTCCACAGGGCGGGGAGCTGGTCCTTGGCCGCGTCCACAGCCCGGCCGCCGATCGACGGGAGCTGGCGCGTGGTCGTCGTACCGGCGAGATTCTGCTCGGCCCGGAGGCCGGGAGTGTCCTTCACGATCAGCGGGAGGCTGGCGGCGGCGCCGTACCCGTCGGCGATCAGCTCGTCGACGTCGAACAGGTCCGCGTCGAGGACGCCGGTGGAGATGTACGGGACGGCGTCGCTCGGCAGCACCCGGAGCCCGCCGTCGACCTCGATGGTGTGGAACGAGACGCCTTCGCGCCCGGGCGCCGGGGTGACGGTGGCAGCCTTCTTGCCGCCGCCGGCGTCGGTGAGTTGGACGACGTCGCCGGTGATCAACGTGACGGCAGAGGTCTTGAGCGTCGTGGATCCGGTGGGAGGGGCTGCGCCGGCCGGGATCGCCGACAGCGCGCCGAGGGTCAGCATCGCCGCGAGGGTGGCGGCGGTGAGGCGGGTGGGGGACATAGGCGGATTCTCCTTCGAGAGGTTCGGGGCAGGACCACCTCTTCTTCCGACAGAGTTTGCAATCAGGTCACAGCAATCGGCCCTGTCCATCACTGCCGTAGCTGCGACATGGCGCAACCACGCCATACTGTTGGCCTCGCCTCCGGCTCGGCGGGTCATGGGGCCCTTGGCTCCCGGCCTTCCCTCGTCGCTCCGGTCGCTTCGCTCCCTACACTCCTCAGTCCAGGCCGGGAGGGCCCCATGACCGCTCAGGTGGTACGTAGGTGGGGGTGGATCGGCACGTTCTTGGTCGGTACCGCGCTGTACCTCGCGGTGCTGGCCGTCCTCACCGATACCGGCAACCCGAACCTGTTCCCGACGCTGATCCTGCTCGGTGCGCTCGTCGTACCGCTGACGTTCGTGACGTTCGCGGCCGGTCGGTCCGGCCGCTGGCTGATCGACGGGCCGACGCTCGGCGGGTGCCTGCTCTTCGGCGGCGTGGTCGGCGTGGTGGTCGCAGGCCTGCTCGAGTACGACGCCATGCGGCGGCTCGGGACGTTGCCGATGGTCGGAGTCGGACTGATCGAGGAGGCGGCGAAGCTCGTCGTACCGGCCGTCCTCGTGATCTTCTTCGGGCATCGGTACCGCACGTCGATCGGGCGCGGGATCGTCATCGGCGTCGCGGTCGGCACCGGGTTCGCCGTACTCGAGACGATGGGGTACGCGTTTGTCGCGCTACTGCAGTCGGACGGGAACGTCGGCGCCGCCGAGCAGACGCTGTTCATCCGCGGGTTGCTGTCGCCGGCCGGGCACGCGGCCTGGACCGGGCTCGCCTGCTGGGGGCTGTGGCGGTTCGTGATCGCGCCGAGCGGTAAGCACTTCGCGGGCTTCGTCGGGATGTACGCGCTGGCCGTCGCGCTGCACACCACCTGGGACGGGATCGGCGGCACGATCACGTACGCCGTCGTCGGCGCGATCTCGATCGGCCTGCTGCTGTACGGGCTGAAGCGCGCACAGAAGACCGATACCGCCCTGGTGACCGCCTGACGCGTCAGTGACCTGTCAGTACGGTGAGATCGCGGTCGCGAGCCATGGACAACGCGTGCCGGAATGAGTACGGTCCGTAAACGGCGTCCGCCATCACGCCACCCTCGTCGGTGAGGTACTGCCCGCCAGTAGTACCTCGCTGGTGGACGGGCAGAGCAGGCTGCGGCGGACAGTCACGGCCTGATGGGGGCCTATCCACCCAGGTGGGGCGATGAACGACACTCACTCGTTCACCGCCCCACCGGTTCAAACCTTCATCGGGTGTTCGTACTCCGGATGTTCCGCGGCCCGGCAAGCTGGGCAGACTGACCTGCGTCCGGTCCCCAACCGCCCCTGGGAGTAGCCGTGTCCCGCCCCTTCCGTCCGGCGCTGCTCGTCACCGCCGTTCTCGCACTGCTCGGCTTCGGCATCACGCCGTCGAATGCCGCCACCACGATCACCGTCGCGACGGCGATCGGCCGCCAGGACAACTCCACGGCGTCCGTCACCGGTTACGTGGTCGGCCAGCCGACCGCCACCAGCACCGTTGTCCGCAGCAACTTCCCGAACGACTACGCGCTGGCCCTCGCCGACTCCGCGACCCAGACCAGCACGTCGTCCATGCTCTACGTGCAGATCCCGTCCGCGTTCCGCGCGTCGTACGGACTGCAGAGCAACCCCGGCCTGCTCGGCAAGCAGATCACCGTCACCGGCACGCTGGCGGCGTACTTCTCGCATCCCGGCCTCAAGAACGCGACCGCGTTCACCGGCGGTGGCGGCTCGTCCGATCCCGGCGATCCGGGTGACTACTACGCCGGCGCAGAGGGCAAGACCGGCGCCGCGCTGAAGGCCGCGCTGCACACGATCATCTCGAACCAGACCAAGCTGACCTACGACCAGGTCTGGGACGCGCTCGAGGTCACCGACCAGGACCCGAACAACAGCAGCAACGTCATCGAGATCTACTCCGGCCGCTCGATCGCGAAGAGCAGCGAGGGCGGCGGGGTCGACGACTGGAACCGCGAGCACGTCTGGGCCAAGTCCCACGGCGACTTCGGTACGGCGACCGGCCCGGGCACCGACGTCCACCACCTCCGCCCCGAGGACGTCTCGGTGAACTCGGCCCGCGGCAACCTCGACTTCGACAACGGCGGTACGGCGGTCGCCCAGTGCTCCGGCTGTACGGCGGACTCGGACTCGTTCGCCCCGCGCCAGGCGGCCCGCGGCGACGTCGCCCGGATGATCTTCTACATGGCCGTCCGGTACGAGGGCGACGACGGGTTCCCGAACCTCGAGGTGAACAACTCGGTCGGCAACGGCACCGCGCCGTACATCGGCAAGCTCTCGGTGCTGAAGGCGTGGGCGGCGGCCGACCCGCCGGACGCGTTCGAGAAGAACCGCAACGAGGTCATCTACACCCAGTTCCAGCACAACCGGAACCCGTTCATCGACCACCCGGAGTGGATCAGCTCGATCTGGCCGAACTAGACCTCAGAACTGCCGGTTGGCCTGCAGGTCCTCGCGCCTGGGCCCGCCCTGACCGAGGGCGGGCCGGGTCGCGGGCGAATCCGACTCGACCTGTCCGGCGACGACCTGCGGACGGGCGATGCCCGACTGCGCCGCGGCGAAGCCGAGGCGGGTCTGCACCCAGTCCTGGAAGCCGGGATCGGCGACCCGGATGTAATAGCCGGTGCGGGTCAGCAGCCCGCGGGAGATCAGCTTGTGCGATGCCTCGTCGAGATCCCACCGCCCCGGACCCGGCGGCTCGGACCGGGACGGGATGACCATCCCGTTCGACCCCTGCACGGACGTCTTCGCGAGCAGTTCCTTCTCGTTGGGCGAGCAGTTGTACCAGGCCGCGTCGTACAGCGCGCGCGACTGTGCGTTCAGGCGTGCGGTCGCGGTCGCGGCGACGTCGGCGGTGATGCCCTGACCCTGGTCGGTGAGCTCGAGCGCCGCGGCGGCCAGGGTGCGCAGCCGGGTTGGATTGCCGTTCGCCGCCGCGACCAGGTTGTCGATGGCCTCCGGCTCGTACTTGACCCGGGCCTTGTCGAGCGGCACGGTCAGCGCCTGTCGCAACTCGTCCGTGTGGATCGGCTGCAGCCGGCGTACGTCGAACTTGCCGGCCTCCTTGGTCTCGGTGCCGGCGTGCCCGCCCGATGCCTCGAGCAACCGACTGGTCGCCTCCTCGCCGCCGGCCGCGATCAGGAACATCGGATGCCGTACTTCCTTCAGGTGTGCCGACAGCGAGGTCAGGACGTACAGGTCCTCCTTCGACGCGGCGTCGAGGTTGTCGACCATCACGAGGATCGGAGTCCTGCGCGGGTGCGCCATCTTGCCGAGGTGTTCGGCGACCTCGTTCAGCGTCGTGCCGACCGAGTCTTTCTTGACGCCCTCAACCGTGCTTCTGTGAATGCCGACCTTCGGACCGGGCGCGAGGCCGAACCGGAGCTGGTTGGTCTTCATCAAGTTGGCGGTCCGGACCGCCATCCGGTTCAGGAGCTGCTTCAGCTCCCGCACCTGGCCGGCCGGGTACTGCTGCTTGATGGCGTCCATCTCGCCCTGGACGGCACGGATGAACCGGGCCTCGAGGCCTTCCCGGCGGGACGCGTCCAGCTGGATCGCGATCCAGCCCTCCGCGTCGGCCATCGCCTTGGTCCGGGCGAGCTCGTGACTGGTGCCGGTCCCGGGCGCTCCGGTGAACAGCAGTGACGTGCCGGTCGGGCCACGGTCCTCGAGCGAGATCGGCCGGCCCTGTGCGTCCGTCCGTTTGACCTCGTGAACGAGCTGACCCGAGATGCCGAACACCTGGTTGACCAGCTCGCGGTCACTGGTCGGGTGGACCGGCGCGAGCGCCACGTCGCCGCGGGAGACGGCTGGAGGGTTCGTCAGCTCGGGCACCGGCTCCGGCGTCTGCCCGACGTAGTCGTTGATCCAGTCCCGGAATCCCTCGTCGGGGATCGTGACGACGCCTCCGCCGTGCTCACGCAGCATGCCGCGGGCAACGAGTTGCTGGCGGGCCTGGTCGATCTCCTGCCACTTGCCGGGGCCGGCGGCCTGGGTGACGGCCGGCATGTACACGCTGTTCGGCCCCTGGGACGCGACAAGGACGAGCAGATCCTTCTGCGCGTGGGTGGTGCTCTTCTGGTTCCAGTGGTCCTGGTACGTCTCGGCCGCGGCGGCGTTGACGTGGGCGATCGCCGCCTGGACGGAGCTCAGCGTGATCCCGGCCTGCTGGTCCTGATAGGCGACCGCGGCCTGGCTGAGCGACCGCAGCCGGGACGGGTCGCCGTTCGCGGACGCGACCAGGCGCTCGATGGCGTCGTACTCGTACGCGATCCGGGCGTCCTGGAGCGGCAGGGTCAGGGCTTTCCAGACCTGGTCGTCGGGCAGCGGTCCGAGCTCGCGGACGTCGAACTGGTTGCTGATCGTGGTGGCGATACCGGACATCCGCCGGGAGGCGTTCATCAGCGACCAGGTCGACCGCGCTCCACCAGCCGCGACCAGCCAGACCGGGAGGTCCATCTGCTCGATGTGGATCGCCAGTTCGTTCAGCCCGGCCTGGTCGTTCTCCAGCGCCTGGTCGATCCCGTCCACCAGCAGCAGGATCGGCCGGCCGTTGTCCCCGGTCAGCTTGCCGAGTTCGTCGGCGAAATCGGTCAGCGTGGTGCCGAGCTCGCTGTACGCCGTGGTGTCCCGCTCCATCTTTCCGACGTACTCCATCGGGAACGGGCCGCCGCCGAAGCGCAGCTCGACGCCCAGCCGTTTGTTGCCGCCGCTGCGGGTCAACTGGCCGACGGTGTTGTCCAGCTTGCGCACAGCGCGGCGGCTGAACCGTTTGCGCAGCTCGTCGATGCTCGACCGGATCGCGATCGTGAGCTGGTGTTCCAGCGGCGCGTTCGCGGACGCGTTGATCCGGATCGTGGACCAGCCGTTGGTCGCGGCCAGGTCCTCCGCGCGGTACAGCTCCGAGGTCTTGCCCATGCCGGGCGGACCGGTGAAGAGAATGGCCTGACTCTCGGGCAGGGTGTCGCCGAGCGAGATCGGGTTGCCCACCTTGTCGGTTCGGATGACCGAGTACGCCGGGTACCGATCGCTGCCGAAGACCGAACTCATTGGACCAGCGTGCGGACCGTACCCGTACCCGACACGGTCTGTACATGACTGCGCGGTTAACAATCGCCTCCCGGCAGTTGAATCGCGCCAGTATCTGACGGCCGCTCAACCGGTCTACAACGCGCGGCCCGATCGAGCAGTCCTGAGCCGCAGGGGTTGGAAGCCGGCTGTACCGCTGTCACCCTCAGCACATGCGAATCAAACCGGTAATGGCGACGCTGGCGGCAGCGTCCCTGGCGGGGCTGTTGCTCGGTGCGGTTCCGGCAGCGGCGCAGGCCGCCCCGGATCCGAACCTGACCGTCACGCAGGTCACCCTCGACCGTACGTCGGTCGCGGTGTCCGGCCTGAACACCTACCCGATCAACGTCACGGTCAAGGGCGGTTACCGCTCCAGTGAGCCCGGCGACACCGTCGTGCTGAACGTGATCCTGAAACGGACCGGCGGCACCGGTGGGCGGAGCGACATCGTGTCGACCGACCTGAAGCTGACCGCCGGGAACCTTGCCAGCGGCACCTGGACCGGACGGCTGAACGTCGCGTCGACCGCGAACGGCACGTTCAAGGTCACCGGCGTGATGAGGGGTCCGTACGGCGGTCCCGATCCCGGCACGCCGGTCGACCCGACGCCGTACGCCGGCCAGACGATCACGGTGAAGGGCACGAACCAGCCGAAGATCACCGCCGCGGTGAACCCGCGGATCGTGCCGTTCGGCAAGCCGTACACGATCACGTGGGCGGTCACGAACACGGCGACCGGGAAGCCGTACGGCACCCGGATCCCGATCGGCCTCGGCGTCGACACTCCCTGCGCCGAGGGCGGCAGCCCGATCTACAAGACCGGCACGAACGGCGTGATCACCAAGGCGTACACCGCGAACGACGCCGGCGCGCTGAACTGCGCGCACATCTACACGGACCCGTACTACATCGTCGGCCAGTGGCTGTTCCCGGCGCGGCCGACGGTCATCGCCGCGGTGCCCTCGAAGACGAGCGCCAAGGTCGGCACGATCGTCCCGGTCAACGGCTCGGTCGCGAACCTGATCGGGTCCTGCCCGGTGCAGCTGCAGCGGCTCTACGGCCGGACGCAGTGGAAGACGGTCAGCTCCGGTTCGGTCCGGCAGTCCGGCCGGTTCACGCTCAACGCGCAACCGTCGTACCAGGGTCTGATCCCGTACCGCGTCTACTTCCCCGCCTGCCAGCCGTACGTCGCGGCCGTCACCAAGACGTTCACGATCAGGGGGCTGTGAACCATGAAGGCTCGACTCCTTGCCGCACTGCTCGTGCTGGGGCTCGCGGCGGTGCCGATCACAGCCCAGGCCAGCCCGGACCCGAACCTGAAGATCGACGCAGTGGCGATCAACCAGCCGGCCGTCGCGGTCAGCGGCCTCAACACCGCCGCGGTAACGGTCACGGTGACCGGCAAGTTCATCGACGCGGAAGACGCGAAGACGCCGGTGCTCGTCATCCTCCAGCGCACCGGCGGCTCCGGCTCGCAGACGACGCTGTTCTCGACCAGCCTGCCGCGGCTCGCCAACGGGACCTGGAGCGGCCGGCTGTACGTGCCCTCGACGGCGAACGGCACCTTCAAGGTGACCGGCGTGATCCACGGTCCGTTCTTCCCGGGCAGCGGTGACATGACCGAGCCGACGCCGTTCAGCGGTCCCGTGCTCGCGGTCACCGGGACGCATGTCCCGCGGATCAGCGCGTCGGTGATCCCGAAGGTCGTGCCGTTCGGCAAGCCGTACTCGATCAAATGGGCGGTCATCGATTCGCAGACCGGGAGGCCGTACGGCAGTCGGCTCCGCGTGGTGCTCGGCAACGACAACACCTGCGCCGAGTACGTCGGGCCGGGCTACACGAACCTCACCGACATCGCCGGCACGGTGACAAAGTCGTACCCGGCCTCGCTGGCGGACTTCGTCAACTGCCTGCTGCTGCCCGGCAACCCGTCGTCGAACGGCGGACTCGGACTCGTCCCGGCACGCCCGGCCATCATCTCCGCGACCCCGTCGAAGGCAAGCGCGACGGTCGGCACGATCGTTCCGGTGAACGGCGTGGTCGCCGGTGCTCCGTCGGCCTGCAAGGTGTACCTGCAGCGGCTGTACGGCGCGACGCAGTGGAAGACGGTCAGCCCGGCCGGGCGGATCCGCTCGTACAGCGGCAAGTTCGTGCTCAACGCGCAACCGGCGTACAAGGGCCTGATCCCGTACCGCGTGTACTTCCCGCTTTGCTACAACTTCCAGGCCGGCGTCAGCAAGGTCTTCTACATCCGCGGGACCTGAGCGCTTCGGGCGGGTGGGTTAGGCTTACTTAGGTAGGCCTAACTTATCCGCCCGAGAGGACTGTGGTCGCGTGACCAGCCCCGCACCCCGCCGTAACCGCGTCTGCAAGCGCGCCGTCGTACTCCGGACCGAGCGGATCACCCCGCACATGATCCGGGTCGTGCTCACGTCGGACGACTTCGCCGACAACGGCTTCACCGACCACTACGTGAAGCTGCTGTTCTGCAAGGACGGCGTCGAGTACCCCGAGCCGCTGGACCTGGGCGTCGTGCGCGAGACGTACCCGGCCGAGCAGTGGCCGACGATGCGGACCTACACCGTCCGCAGCTGGGACGAGGCGTCGCGCGAGCTCGCCATCGACTTCGTCTACCACGGCGACGAGGGTGTGGCAGGCCCGTGGGCGGCTTCCGCGCAGCCGGGTGACGTGCTCTGGTTCAACGGTCCGGGCGGTGCGTACTCGCCGGACGAGGCGGCCGACTGGCACCTGTTCGTCGGCGACGAGAGCGCGCTGCCGGCGATCGGGTCCGCGGTCGAGCAGCTGCCGCCGGGTGCCCGGGCGACCGTTCTGGTCGAGGTCGGGGACGAGACCGAGGAGCAGAAGCTCGGCGGCGCGGGTGACGTCGACGTGCGCTGGTTCCACCGGTCCGCAGCTTCCGGTGAGCGCGGTGACGGTCTGGTCGAGGCCGTGGAGGCGCTCGACTTCCCGGACGGCACGCCGCAGGTGTTCGTACACGGCGAGGCCGGGTTCGTGTTCCGCATCCGCAAGAATCTGTACCAGGACCGCGGCCTCGCCCGCGACCGCGTCTCCCTGTCCGGCTACTGGCGCCTCGGCAAGAACGAGGACGGCTGGCAGGCAGAGAAGGCCGAGACCGCCAAGCAGAACCGGACCTAGCTCTCGCGCCGCTCGGTCAACACGTCGATCAGCGTCGAGGACTGGTTCGTCGGAAGGACCCAGTCCTCGCCGTCCGCCTGCAGGATGACAGCAGGCCCTTCGCTGGCGACCGCGTGCGTGACGGCGATCGGGAACTTGAGCCGCTCGGCACCTGAGAGCGAGAACTCGTAGGTGCCGGTGATGCCGGTCAGCGGATAGGTGCGGAACTGGTGTTCCGAGCGCGGAATCGGGTGCGACTGGATGGTGACCGAGTCCGCGCCGACCAGGACCGCGGCCAGCGGGATGCCGCGGAGCCGGAAGACCAGTTCGTACGGCGTACCGGCGAGCTCCGGCACGAACGGCACCAGCAGGGCGCGATCGGCCGCGCGGGCCAGCGCCAGACCGGCGACGATCCCGACGATCAGACCGGGCAGCGCGAGAATCGCCGGCCACCACACCCCGACCGCGAGCGGGAACAGCGTCACCATCAGGCCGGTCAGACCACCGAACAGGCCGGCGACTCCCAGCCACCAGCGCGGCTGGTACCGATGCCGCCGCCGCAGCACGAAGCCCGTCACCAGCATCGCCAGCGGTACGACGCAACCGATCCAGGCGAGCGCCGACCCGGTCGATGCGATCAACCCCACGGCCACCAGCAGCAGGACCGGAATCCCCAGATAGATCACTGCCACCAACCGCTGAACCCGCCGATGCCTGCTCTCCACGGGAAAACCCAAGCACATCCCGCCCGAACGTCCTACTGTGCCGAGGGTGATCGAGATTCCCGCGAAGCTCATCCGGACCCACAGCAAGAGCTCTCCCGACTGGCTGGCCAGTCTTCCGGGGACCCTCGATCGGTACGTCGACCAGTGGCAGCTGACCGTCTCCGGCGACCTGATGAGCGGGGCGGCGTCGTTGATCGTGCCCGTCGTACGGCGTGACGGCACCGACGCGATGCTCAAGCTGCAGCGCGTCGACGACGAGAGTGAGAGTGAGGCGCTGGCGCTCCGGACCTGGAACCACGACGACGTGGTCGAGGTCTACGAGGACGACCCGGAGACCTCGACCCTGCTGCTCGAACGTCTCGAGCCGCGGACCCTCAACGACCTGCCGGATGCGACGGAGGCGACCCGGATCCTCGCCGAGCTGCTGACCCACCTGATGGTCGTGCCCGCGCCGTCCGGCGTACGGCGCCTCTCGGACATCGCGGCCGGGATGATCGAGGATGCGCCCCGGGTGATCCCGATGCTCGCCGATCCGGCCGAGCAGGCGTTGACGTGGCGACTCGTCGCGCAGATGACCGAGCTGCTGCCGGAGCCCGGCGACCGCCTGCTGCACTGGGACCTGCACTACGAGAACGTGATGGCCGCGAAGCGGCAGCCGTGGCTGGTGATCGATCCGAAGCCACTGGCCGGCGACCCGGCGTTCGAGCTGATGCCGGCCGTGTGGAACCGATGGGACGATCTGGTCGCGACCGGCGATCTCTCGCAGGCGATCCGGGACCGGTTCGATCTGATGCTGGAGGTGACCGGTATCGACCGGGACCGTGCGTTGGGGTGGACCGCGGGCCGGATCCTGCAGAACGTGCTCTGGTTCACCGAGGACGGCGACACCCGGATCGAGGCCGAGCTCAAAGCGGTCGCCGATGCCCTCCTCGCGTGATTACATAATTACGTGACTACTCCCACGCTGTACGACTGGGCCGGCGGGTACGACGCGCTGCGCCGGCTGACCGAGGTCTTCTACGACAAGGTGCTCGAGGACCCGATCCTCGCACCGGTCTTCGCGCACATGAGCGACAAGCATCGCGAGCACGTGGCGATCTGGCTGAGCGAGGTGTTCCGCGGCCCGAGCCGCTACACCGACGAGCTCGGCGGGTACCCGGCGATGCTCGGGCATCACCTCAACCTCGGGATCACCGAGGAGCAGCGTTCCCGCTGGGCGGCCCTGATCGCCCAGAGCGCCGATCCGGCCGGTCTCCCCGACGACCCGGAGTTCCGCTCGGCCTTCGTCGCCTACATCGAGTGGGGCACCCGGATCGCGCTGGCCAACTCCCAGCCGGGCGCGACCCCGCCGCCGAAGGCGCCGGTCCCGCACTGGGGCTGGGGCGAGGCGCCGCCGTACCAGCCCTGACGTGAGTCGGGGGCCTTGCTGTTGGGTAAAGTCCCGGTTCACGCTGTGTCCGCCTGCGGGGATGCGAGGGTTTACCTGTGACCGCTCAGCTTGAATACCCCGACATCCAGGACTCTGACGCGCTGCTGTCCGTCCAGGATCTGTGGAAAGTGTTCGGACCGAAGGCGCAGCGCGTTCCCCGCCGTCCGGACCTCGCCGCACTCGACCGCACCGCGCTGTACGCGAAGACCGGCTGTACGGCGGCGGTGCGCGACCTGAGCTTCGACGTCGCGCCCGGTGAGGTGTTCGTCGTGATGGGTCTGTCGGGGTCGGGCAAGTCCACGCTGGTCCGCTGTCTCACGCGTTTGATCGAGCCGACCGCCGGCCGCCTGGTCTTCGAGGGTGAGGACCTGCGTGCGGCCGACGAGAAGCGGCTGCGGGCGTTGCGGCGGAGCAAGTTCTCGATGGTCTTCCAGCACTTCGGGCTGCTGCCGCACCGCAAGGTGATCGACAACGTCTCGTACGGCCTGGAGATCCGCGGCGAGAGCAAGCCGGACCGGCGCCGGCGCGCGCAGGAGGTCATCGACCTGGTCGGCCTGGCCGGCAACGAGCACCTCTACCCCGAGCAGCTGTCCGGCGGCATGCAGCAGCGAGTCGGGCTGGCGCGGGCACTTGCCAACGACCCCGATGTACTGCTGTTCGACGAGCCGTTCTCCGCGCTCGACCCGCTGATCCGGCGCGAGATGCAGACCGAGGTGGTGCGGCTGCATCGCGAGGTCGGCAAGACGATGGTGTTCATCACCCACGACCTGTCCGAGGCGCTCAAGCTGGGCGACCGGATCCTGCTGATGCGCGACGGCGCCGCGGTCCAGCTCGGCACCGGCGACGAGCTGGTCGGGGCGCCGGCCGACGACTACGTGCGCCAGTTCGTCCGCGACGTACCGCGGGCCGACGTCCTCACGCTGCGCTGGATCGTCCGTAAGCCGCGGCCGGACGAGCTACTCGACGGGCCGGAGCTCGGCCCGGATGTGCTGGTCCGGGAGGCGACCCGGCTGGTGCTCGAGTCCGATCGCCCGGTCAAGGTCGTCGACGCCGGCACGCTGCTCGGGGTGATCGGCGACGAGGAGATCCTCGCCGTCGTCGCGGACACGAACTGATGGCCTCCATCACCGGCTCGGTCGAGATCGAGGTACGACGACCCCGCCGCAGCGTCGTCGTCGGCGTGCTGCTCGTCGTCTGGGTCGCGCTGTACTTCGTCCTGCGCGGCATCGACACGCTCGTCCTCGGCGGTCAGGAGACGACCGCGCTGCACCGCTGGCTGACCGAGCACCGCGACGATGTCGGCCAGGGCAACGTCTTCTTCGACGCGATCCGGATCGCCGTCGACCACTTCGTCGTCCTGCTGCAGAACCTCATCTCGCAGCCGTCGTTCGACCGCCCGGTCCCGGTGGTCGGGTGGCTCGGCGTGATCGCGATCTCGGCGTACTGCGCCTGGGCGTTCGGCAACTGGAAGGTCGCCGTACTGACCGCGGCGGGGCTCGGCTTCGTCGGGCTGCAGGGGTTGTGGCAGGAGAGCATGGACACGCTCTCGCTGACGATCGCCGCTGTGCTGCTCTCGCTGCTGGTCGCGATCCCGCTCGGGATCTGGGCCGGGTTGTCCGACCGTGCGTTCAAGGTCGCGACGCTGGTGCTCGACCTCATGCAGACGCTGCCGACGTTCGTGTACCTCGCGCCGTTGACGTTGTTCTTCGCGATCGGGCCGGCCGCGGCGACGATCGCCACGCTGATCTACGCGGCGCCGCCCGCCGTACGGCTGACCGCGCACGCGATCCGCTCGGTGCCGCCGGAGAGCGTCGAGGCGGCGCGGTCGCTCGGATCGACGCGCGGGCAGACGCTGACCAAGGTGCTGCTGCCGATGTCGCGGTCGACCGTTGTCGTCGGCATCAACCAGACGATCATGGCCGCGCTCTCGATGGTGACCGTGGCCGCGCTGATCGATGCGCCCGGCCTCGGCCAGACCGTGCTGAAGGCGCTGCAGACGCTCGACGTCGGCGTCGCGTTCAACGCCGGCCTCGCGATCGTGGTGATCGCGATCGTGCTCGACCGCGTGACGACCGCGGCCGGCGACCGTCCCTGGCGTACGGCGAACCGTCGGCGCCGTCTGCTGCTCGCTGCCGGAGCGGTGGGTGTGCTGGTTGCGGTGTGGTTCTCGCGGACCTATGTCTGGGCGGCCGAGTTCCCGTCGCAGGTCGACATCGGATCGCGGATCGCCATCATCGCGTCGGACGTGACCAACTGGGTGCAGGACGTCTTCGGCGGCTTCACGTACGGCGTGCGCGACGCGGTCACGAACGGTCTGCTCAACCCGCTCGAGGGACTGCTGACGGGATCGCCGTGGTGGCTGGTCGCCGTGGTCGTCGTCGCGCTCGCGTTCGTGCTCGGCGGCTGGCGAGGCGCCGTACCGGCAGCGGTGTGCCTGGGCCTGCTGGTGGCGACCGGGGTGTGGCACGACAGCATGGTCACGCTGGCGTCGACGCTGCTCGCGACCGTCGTCGTTGTCGCTGTCGGGCTGGCGCTCGGAGTGTGGGCCGGGCGCAACCGACGGGTCGACACCTGGATCCGGCCGGTGCTCGACGCGGGGCAGACGATGCCGCCGTTCGTGTACCTGGTGCCGTTCCTGGCGTTGTTCGGGACCAGCCGGTTCACCGCGATCGCGGCCGCGGTGGTGTTCGCCGTACCGGTGACCACGAAGATCGTTGCTGATGGCATCAAGGCGGTGCCGGTCGCGACGGTCGAGGCGGCGAACTCGGTCGGGTCGAGCAGCTGGCAGGTGATCAGCAAGGTGCAGTTGCCGGTGGCGCGACGGGCGATCACGCTCGCGGTCAACCAGGGCCTGATCTACGTGCTCTCGATGGTCGTCGTCGGCGGGCTGGTCGGCGCGGGCGCGCTGGGGTACGACGTGGCCGCCGGCTTCGCGCAGAGCGAGTTGTACGGCAAGGGGCTGGCTGCCGGGCTGGCTATCGTCCTGCTGGGCGTCATGCTCGACCGCATCACCCAGGCGGCGGCTCGCCGTACCGAGAATTTCACAACCAGAGGAGACAAGCGGTGAAGAAGCTCCGGTACGCCGGTGTGCTGACGGCGGTGGCGCTGGCCCTGACCGGGTGCGGCGGCCAGAAGGTCGGGGAGGACAAGCCGGCCGCGGCGGGGAAGGACTGCGGCACGTTCAACCTGACGGTGAGCCCATGGGTCGGGTATGAGGCGAACGCCGCGGTGGTCTCGTATGTGGCGACCAAGGATCTCGGCTGCAAGGTCGTGAAGAAGGACCTCAAGGAGGAGATCGCCTGGCAGGGCTTCTCCACCGGCGAGGTCGACGTGAACCTGGAGAACTGGGGACACGAGGACCTGAAGAAGAAGTACATCACCGACGACAAGGTTGCGGTCGAGGCCGGATCCACCGGGGTCAAGGGCATCATCGGGTGGTACGTGCCGCCGTGGATGGCCGCGAAGTACCCGGACATCACGGACTGGAAGAACCTGAACAAGTACGCCTCGCTGTTCAAGACGTCGGAGTCCGGCGGCAAGGGGCAGCTGCTCGACGGCGACCCGTCGTACGTGACGAACGACGAGGCGCTGGTGAAGAACCTGTCGCTGAACTACAAGGTCGTGCAGAGTGGCAGCGAGACCGCGCTGATCCAGGCGTTCCGGGACGCGGAGAAGAACAAGAAGCCGCTGCTCGCGTACTTCTACGAGCCGCAGTGGTTCTTCAACGAGGTCAAGCTGGTGAAGATCAACCTGCCCGCGTACAAGGCCGGCTGCGACGCCGACCCGGCGAAGGTCGCCTGCGACTACCCGCCGTACGACCTCGACAAGATCGTCTCGAAGAAGTTCGCCGACTCCGGCAGCCCGGCGTACGACCTGGTCAAGAACTTCAAATGGACCAACGAGGACCAGAACGCCGTGGCCCGGATGATCGCGGTCGACAAGCTGACCCCTGACCAGGCCGCCCAGAAGTGGGTCGACCAGAACCAGTCGAAGGTCAACGCCTGGCTGGGGAAGGGCTAGGAATTCTCCGGCACCCCGGGCTGAAGCGGGCTTGAGCTTGTTCACACGGGCCGGGGGCAACTATCACGATGTTCGCGAGCAACGCCGATGACACGCCGGAAATCGGACAAAACCGGGTAAGTTCTGTTCATGATCATCGTGACAGCTGCACTGAAGGGCGGGGTCGGAAAGACAACCACGTCGGTGTATTTGGCCGCGCTGGCATCTTCCAACCGTCGTACATCCACTCTGATCGACGCCGATCCGCAGGGCAGCGCGGCGGACTGGATCGCGGAGTCCAAGGACGACCAACTCAACCGGATCGAGATCGCCGAGGCGCCGACCGAGCGCCTGCTGAACAAGGCGCTGGACAAGGTGCCGCCGGAGGGTATCGGCATCGTCGACATGCCGCCGTCGCACGAACGCCTGCTGAACAAGGCGCTCGAACGGGCCCGGATCGTGATCATCCCGACCCGCGTCGGCGGTGTCGAGACACCCCGGGTGAAGGCCGTGCTGGAGCTGGTCCCGGACGGCGTGCCGGCCGGGCTGGTGATCTGCTCGGCGCGCACCTACACCCGCTCGTACCAGGACGCCATGCAGCAGTACGCGCAGGAAGGCATCCCGGTCTGGGGCACCATCCCTGAGCGCGTTTCGATCACCGCCGGTCCGACGGGCCCACTCGCGGCCGACGGCCTCGAGTCCTACAAGAAGGTCTGGCGGAAGATCCTCGCCGCCGCCCGCAGCTGATGCAGATTCCCCGCGACCGTCAACTGGTCGCGGGGATCAGCGGTCCAGCGGTGGTTCGCCGCGGACGTACGAGCGGATCACCGTAGCTGCCGCGCCCCGGGCCCAGTCGTCGAAGGTGTGGGAGCGGAGCATCAACCGGCAGTCGCCCGCCGCGCCGAACGCGTGCTCGGCGAAGGCGCGCCGCATCCGGTCCTCGTACAGGTCGTACTCCGCGACGCCCTCGCCGGCGATCACGACCAATTCGGGCCCGACCAGATTCACCATCGCGGCCAGCGCGGAGCCGATCACCTCACCGGCCCGGTCGAACGCCTCGCGGGCCTGCTCGTTGCCCTCGTGCGCGAGTTTGATCGCACCCGCGAGGTCCAGGTCCGCCCGCCCGGTCGTCTCGCGGGTCCGGGCCAGGATCGCGTCCGACGACGCCACCGTCTCAACACAGCCACGCCGGCCGCAGGTGCAGACCAGGTCGCCGGGCGCGAGAGGCAGATGGCCGAGCTCGCCCGAGACGCCGTACGCGCCGGAGACGACCTCGCCGTTGATGTAGAGCCCGCATCCGATGCCGGAGCCGATCGTCACCACCGCGAACGAGTCCGCGTTCACCCCGACGCCGAACCAGTGCTCGGCCACAGTGAGCGCACGTACGTCGTTCGACACCACGATCGGCACGCGCACCCGCTCGCCGAGCAGCTCCGCGACCGGTACGCCGCGCCAGCCCATCAGCGGCGAGTCCCGCACGACGCCGTGGGCAGCGTCGACATCACCCGACACCGCGATCCCGATACCGGCGAGCGGACCAGCCACCGCCGTACCGGACTTCAGCGAGTTGATCAGTGCCTTCACGTGTGCGGCGAGACGGTCGATCACCACGTCCGGATCGGTGTCGTCGAGCTCTTCGTGCCGGATGTTCAGGATGCCCGCGGTGAAGTCCGTGGTGACCCCGATCAGGCTCGTCGGCGTCACCTTGACCCCGATCACCGAGACGCTGCTCGGTACGACGGTCAGCGGGCTGACGGGCCGCCCGATACCGAGCTGGCTGTCCCCGTCCACCGGCGATGCCGCCTGGTCGGTCACGAACCCGGCGTCGATCAGCGGCGCGACCGCCTTCGTGACGGCGGCCTGCGACAGCCCGGTCCGGCGCGCGATCTCCACCCGCGGGATCGGACCCTGGGTCAGAATCCTGGTCAGCACCTCGACTCCCGCCGGCGTAGCCAGAGGGAGAGGACGATGAGGACGCAACGGCACGAGAACAACCTAGAGGATGTCTGGGCTTCCTGCGCCTACTGCGCGGCGCTGTGCCCGCCGAGCACCTGCTCGCTACGGCGCAGGAAGCCCAGACAACCTCGTCGGCGCGTCATACCTCCGCGCCGCTTTCTGCCAGTGTTGGTGATGCGAGAGCCCAGCGGATGGTTCTGGTGAGGCCGTCGCCGGCGGCTCGTACGACGGTCTGCTCGGCCAATGGGACGTACGGGAGTCGGAGCGGCAGTCTGGTCCACCACGGGAGCAATCCGACCGCGGCAGCCGTCAGTACGCCGTACGCCGGGCGGGCCGCCCATGGGACCGGCGGGTGCACCAGCATGAAGCGAGCCGCCTGCCGCGCCTCCGTCGTACCGCGTAGTTCGGGCAGGTACTCGTTCAGCAACTGCTGCAGCTCAGCGACCGTCGTCGGTGGGTCGATCACGCCCAGCTTGCGAGCCACAAGCGCGGCGTCCTCGACGTACAGGTCCTGCTCCGCCGCGTCGAGCGGATGGGCGCCGTACCGCTGGTGGGCGGCGAGGAAGCTGTCCACCTCCGCCACATGCACCCACTTGAGCAGGTGCGGGTCGGACGCCCGGTACTTCACCCCGTCCGGGCTGGTGCCGCGAACCCGCTCGTGCACCGACCTGACATGCTCGATCGCCGCCTCGGCGTCCGGGATCGCGCCGTACGTCGTGATGGCCAGGAAATAGCTCGTACGACGCAGCCGTCCCCACGGGTCGCCCCGGTACCCGGAGTGCGCCGCCACCGCCGCCATCGCCTGCGGATGGAGGGACTGCAGCAGCAGTGCCCGCAGTCCGCCGGCGAACATCGACGCGTCACCGTGCACCCGGCGAATCGGCCGGTCCGGCGCGAACCAGCGCGGTCCGGGCGTGTTGTGCACCCGGTCGCGCTCGGCATGCGGATCCGGACCTGCGACCTTCGTCAGGATCATCCGCGCCAGACCATCTCGCAGGGGGGTCAAACCAGCCATACGCCCAGTCTCCCCGCCACTCCAAGCCCTCAGGCGAACGAGGTCACGGCCGTGGTGAGTACTCGTCTGCGAGGAGCGAGTAGAGCAGGGAGTCGCGCCAGTCGCCGTTGGTGAAGACGTGGTCGCGGAGGTGGCCCTCGTAGGTGAAGCCGAGGCGCTTGACGACCTTGATCGAGGCCTCGTTCTCGGGGCCGATCGCGGCCGTGACCCGGTGCCGCCCGAGCGTGCTGAACGCGAATCGCAGCAGCACCCGGGAAGCGTCCGTCGCGTAGCCGTGGCCCCAGTGGTCCGCGCCGATCGCGTACCCGAGCTTGGCGCCCCAGGCACCGCTCGGTGCGATCCGCGCGAACCCGATCACATGGTCGTCGTCCGGACGGGTGACGGCGAGCATGTAATCGGGGCGGTCCGCCTGGGCGGACCGCTGGACGATGCCGGCCAGGTTCTGCTCGGCCTTCGCCCGGTCGTAGCTGTCGAACGCCATCCACGTGGTGACACGGTCGTCACCCGCAATGGCCAGGTAGTCCTCGAGGTCGGTGGTGCGGAATTCACGCAGTGTAGTCAGCTCACCGCTGAGCGGTTCCATTCGCGAAGGCTACCGGGGGTAGGTCTGCATCGGCGTCCGGGTGAAGGTCTCGATCTCCTCCTGCAGCTCCCGTGCGTCGTCCGCACGACCCGACTGCCGCAGCGCCTGGTGGACCCGGCGGGCCGAGTGCACCACGCCGTTGATCCGGCGCTCGGTCGGCAGGGTCAGCACCGGAGCCAGCGCGTCGGCCGCGCCGTCCAGCTCACCGCTCGAGATCCGGGTGATCGCCATCGCCGCGTGGCTGCCGGCGGCGTCGCCGAAGGCCCACTCCGGGTGGTTCTGGTCGGTGTAGGCGTCGACCGCCTGGGTGGAGTACCGCTGGGCCTGCTCGACCTCGCCGGGGAGCTGCGCGAGCGCGTCCGCGGCGTAGTACAGCTGGCGGTTGCGGCCGAAGGTGCACAGGCCGCCCATGTCGTCCAGGTCGTCGTTGTGGACCGAGTTCCACGCCTCTTCGGCCCGCTCGAGCGCGGCCCGGGTGGCCTCCGGGTTGCCGAGCGCGGCCCACGCACGGGCCTCGCTGACCGGGAGCCAGACGCTGGTGGTGCTGTTGGCCTGCTCGGCGTACCCGGCGCCGAGCTGTGCGTACCGCACCGAGTCGTGCGGGTTGCCGGCCCAGTAGGAGACCAGGGACTGCAGGCCGCGCACCCAGGCGCGCAGCCCGTGGTGGTCGGCGTTGTCGGCGCACATGAACGCGGTCCGCGCCTGGGTCAGCGCGGCGTGGGGGTTGCCGAGGTCGTGGGACGCCTTGGCGAGCAGGCCGCCGGTGACGCCGGCCAGGAAGTACAGCTGTCGGTGGTTCTCCGGGCGCTGGCGGCTCTCCAGCAGGCCGAACACCAGGTCCTGCGTCTCGACCAGTTGGCCGAGGATCTCCGGCAGCGGGCGCTGTGGGTACGCCTGGGCGGCATGGCGCACATCGTCGTACACCTGTTCCATGGCCTCGCTTCCGAGGCCGGACTGGGCCGCGAGGGCAAATGCCCTCGCGCGGCTGGCAGCCATGTCGAGAACCTCCATCTCGTTACCTGTCGTGATCCGTCCACTCGCGGCAGGTGCCGGCACCACCTGGGCGGCCTGTTCGGGCACATACGGCGCGAGGAGCTCCTCGACCGGCTTGCCGAACATGCGTTGCAGGGTGCGCCGGGTCTGAGGAGTGGTCCCTGCGCGCTCGCCCGATGCGAGGCGACGCAGGTGCCGCTCGGTGATGGTTCCACCCAGCTCGACGAACTCGGCGACGATCTCGGAGTAGGTCTGGTTCCGGCGCTGGATCAGGTGCGCCAGGACCGTCTTTGGCGCGTACCTACCCGCCATCGTTCCTCCCGTTCACGTCAGTACAGACGTTGTCTCGACTCATGCCCCACGACAAGGTGCTGTCCCCCAGATGTCCGTCAGAGGACCGGAAGAGGTCCGGCAAAGGTCCGGTTCAGGTCCTAGAGCGGTCACGGTGGGCTCGTGCACCATTACTGCCATGACAACCAGTAAGTCCAACTGGTTGCAAGGCCTGAGAGTTACGGGGTGAGAGGTAGTGAGCATCGCGGAAGTGACGTCGAGACAGCACCGGCGCAGGGTTCGGGTCTGGTTCGGCGAGCACGTGATCGCACAGTACGTCGCGGAGGCGCCACTGGCGGCCCGCTACGAACAAGCAATGCGGCGCCGTTTTGCCGGCCTGAAGGTCACCAACGACCTGCTCGGGCCGCTCGAGTCCACCGACTGAAACACCCGTAGTAGCCGCACCACCTTGAGGCGTCCGGGTCCTCCTCAGACCCGGTCCGCTGCGCCCTGGGGTCTCCTCACGCTCAGGGGCAGCTCTGGAAGGTCCGGGACATTCCTCAGTCCCGGACGAAACCCGAGGTGCGGTCCGGAGCACTCCTCAGCTCCGGACCGCACCGCCCTCCCGAACCCGGCTGGGCTTGGCGGTTGAGTTCCCTGTATCGCCGCCGCCCAGCCGTTCCAACCACCTCCTGGCCGACACCTCGGGCCAGGCAGGGCCGAGTGTCCTGGGCGGTAGGACACCGGAGGCCCCCGTCACCTCACCGGGAGCCTCCCCCTGAGGTGGCCGGCTCCGAGTGTGAGCGCCGCGCCTGGGCGGTCACACTCGGAGCCCCTGGACCCGGCCGCCGTCAGCTCGTCACCGGTCAGCCACTCGCGCTCGACCAGCGGATTCGTCACCGTCGCGAGCTCGGCCGGGTCCCCTGGCCCGGTTCGTGACCGCGGTGGACCGCTAGATGTCCGCTTCGGGTCCGGCGCAGGCGCGCTGCAGGCGGGCGAAGATCCCGTCCGGGTCGTGCAGGATCCGCATCCCGTCGCCGACCACTCGCCGAGTGCCCGCGTCGACCGGGTCGAGGTTCGCCCAGGCGGTTGCCGTGACGCCGAGCTCGATCTCGAGACCGGACGGCCGCGCGATCCGGACCTCGGTCAGGTACGGACCCCACTGCTGCCGGCGTACGACGGCCGCGGCGCCGAACGCCGTCAGCCAGTCGTCGTCGGCCAGATACTTATCCGGTACGTCAGTCAGCAGTACGAGGTCCACGTCCGACGTCATCCTTGCCGCATCGCGCGCCCACGATCCGACCATCGCCATCCCGCGGATCTCCGGCTGACCCTCCGCCCACTGGACCGCCGCGGCGACCACCTCGTCCACCTCCCGCCGTCGCACCGACGGGTCGGCGACGTAGACGGCGAACGGGGCGTCGGGCTGTACGTCGGGTGAACCCTCGGCCCAGCCTTCAGCGCGGATCTCACCGGCGTACTGCATGCCGATGCGCTTCATGACCGCCTGAGACGCGGTGTTGACGCGCTCGGTCAGCGCAATGACGGCCTGGGCGCCGAGCGTGTTGAAGGCGAAATCCAGTCCGGCTCGGCCGATCTCGCTCGCCAGGCCGCGTCCGCGGGCGGACTCCTTCAACGCCCAGCCGAGCTCGAGGCGGTCGACCGCCCACTCCGGTCCGACCAGGTCCGCGATGGCCGCGGTCCTCGGCGAGTCGACCGGGATCCGCGAGAGGCCGCCCCGACCGGCGAGGGGGCCGGTCCGCTCGTACGCGATCCACTTGCCGACGGAGTCGCGCTCCCAGCCCGCCTGGATGCTCGCGACCTGCGCAGCGACCTCCTCTGGTGCCCAGTGCGCGTCGTACCAGCGGGCCACCCAGGGATCGGCGAAGACCTCCGCCAGGTCCGCTGCATGTCCGGGTAGGACACCGTTAGGTCCGGTGATCGGCTCCAGCCGCAGGCGGTCGGTGAACCTGGTCCGGACCGCGTGCGCCACCAGGTCGCGCAGCCGCCGGTCGCCGTCGGTCCGGTTGACCATCAAAAGGTCCAGGTCGTCCGGTCCGGCCCACGCGGACGCGTCGTGCTTGCCCGCTTCGAGACGAGGCTTGGTCAGGTCGCCGTCAACGGTGATGAGGTAGTCGACCTCCCGCCGTACGCGGCCCTCCCATTCCCACTCCCAGTCCGCGACGGTCCAGACGATGTCGCGGACCTTCCAGCCCGTCTCCTCCTCGACCTCACGCTCCAACGCCTGCTCCGGCGACTCGCCTGGCTCTAGATGTCCGCCGACGATGTCCCAGATCCCGGGCAACAGCCGACGCTCCGCCGTACGCCGCTGCAGGTAGACGCGATGCTGCTCGTCCCGGATCAGTGCCCCAACACAGTCGACCGCACGCATGCGACCAACTTAGTCAGCCGTTGGACAGCGGGCGCTCGACGACGCGGTTCGGCATGAAGACGACGGCGGCTACGAGGAGTACGGCGGCGACCGCGGCGCCGTAGTACACATCGTGGATCGCAGGAGCGAGTACGTCGCTCGGCAGCTTCTCGAGGTCCTCGTGGTCACCGCCGAGACGCGCGGCCACCACCCCGTTGGCCACGGCACCGAACACCGCGACACCGACCGCACTGCCGACCGAACGGGAGAACATGTTCGCGCCGGTCACCACGCCGCGCGTCTGCCAGTCCACCGACGACTGTGCCGCGACGACCGAAGGCGAGGCGGAGAAGCCGAGGCCGACGCCGATCACGAAGCACGCCGCGGCCAGGTGCAGGACGGAGCTCCCCGGCCCGACCGTCAGCAGCAGCCCGGCGCCGAGGACGACGATGATCGAGCCCATCAGCATCGTGGTGCGGAAGCCGACGCGCAGATAGATGCGTCCGGCAAACGAAGCAGCGATCGGCCAGCCCAAGGTCATCGCAGCCAAGGCGAATCCGGCGACGAGGGCCGACGTACCGAGCACGCTCTGCGCATATAGCGGGACGTACGTCGACAGCCCGATCATCAGCAACCCGATCAGCAGCGCGGCCGAGTTCGCCGAGTTCAGCACCCGCTGGCCGAGCACCCACAACGGCAGGATCGGCTCAGCGGCGCGGCGCTCGACCAGGACGAACGCGATCAGCAGTACGACCGCCGCGGCCAGGATCACGATGCTCCTGCTGGAGTCCCAGCTCCACATCACACCGCCCTCGAGCAGCCCTAGCAGCAGTAGCGAACCGCCGACCGCGAGCAGGATGCCGCCGGCGTAGTCAATCTGGTGACTGGTCTTGTTCGCGACCTTCTCCTCGAACCGGCGGACCAGCACCCAGGCGGCCGCCATCCCGAGCGGAATGTTCACGAAGAAGATCCACCGCCAGGAGATGTAGTCCGAGAACACGCCGCCCAGCGTCGGCCCGACGAACGACGAGATACCCCAGACGCTGGCGATGTACCCCTGCACCTTGGCCCGCTCGGCGACCGTGTAGATATCACCGACGATCGTCATCCCGATCGGCTGGATCGCCCCCGCGCCGAGCCCCTGGACCAGCCGGAACGCGATCAGCGCCGGCATACTCCAAGCGAACCCGCAGAGCACCGATCCGAGAATGAACAGCCCGACGCCGAGCAGCATCATCGGCTTCCGCCCACGCTGGTCGGCAAGCTTGCCGTAGATCGGCACCGACACCGCCTGCGCGAGCAGGTAGATCGAGAACAGCCAAGGGAACTGTGTGAAGCCGCCGAGGTCGTCGACGACGGACGGTACGGCGGTGGCCAGGATCGTCGCGTCAATCGCGACCAGCCCGACGCTCAGCATCACCGCCAGCAGGATCGGTCCCCGCTCGGACCGAAGCCCCACACTCGTCCGGTCGATCCGCTCCGTGGTCATATTACTGATCAATCTATGTGAACCGACAACAATTCCCCACGCGCCGCCCGCCTACTGGACGGCGACGCGCGCCGTGGTCGGCTCGGAGATCGTGTGGCCGATCAGGGTGCAGCAGAAGGCGAGCGCGATCAGGGTGCTCAGGGCGAGTTGGAGTGAGGTGTGTTCGGCGATCATGCCGAGGACCGGGGTGGCGACGCCGCCGATGCTGACGGCGAGGCCGAGGGTCATGCCGCCCGCCGTGCCGACGCGTCCCGGGAGGAAGTCCTGCCCGAGCGTCACGTGCAGTGAGAACGGGATCGACATCGCGATCGCGGTCCATGCCAGGAAGGCGAAGAATGCGGGGCCGGGGATGAACACCAGACAGGCGATCGCCGGCACTGCGACGGCGTACGACGAGCGCAGCGTGCGGACGCGTCCGTACCGGGTGGCGAGGCGACCGCCGATCAAGGTGCCGAGTGCGCCCGCGGCGAAGAGGATGAACAGGGCGACGCCGCCGGTCGTCGTACTGCCGTCGACTCGCCGGCCGGCGTACAGGGCGATGAACGTGCCGAGGCCGACGAAGACGACCGAGCGGCAGATCATGATCGCCGACAAGCGCAGGAACGACGGCCAGTCGTCGGTGCCTTCTGCCTCTCGGCGGGTGACCGCGTCGGTGACGCGTGAGCGGATCGCCCAGGAGGTGATCGCCGCGCCGAAGAGCGCGGGGACGACGAGCACTGGGGTCAGCGCGAGGCCGCCGGCGGCGATGATCGGGGTGACGAGGACGGGTGCGAGGGCGAACCCGACGTTCCCGCCGACCGAGAACCAGCTCATGCCGACGTGGCTGCCACCGCTCACCACGCGGGCCATCCGCGCCGCCTCGGGGTGGTACGCCGCGACGCCGAGCCCCGAGAGTGCGGCCGCGAGCCAGCTCAGGATGTAGGTGTGACCGACGCCGATGAGTGCGATGCCGAGGCCGGCGGTGGTCATCGCGACCGGGATCAGCCAGGTCAGCGGACGCCGGTCGGTCAGTACGCCGAACACCGGCTGGACGACGGACGAGAGCAGGGTCGCGGCCAAGGTGATGCCGGACACTGCGACGTACCCGAGACCGCGCTCGGCAACCAGGAACGGGACGAGTGCCGGCACGCTGCCCTGGTAGATGTCCACACACGCGTGGCCGGTCGCCATCAGTCCGATCGGTCGAAGTCTTCTCACCACTCGATCGTTGTCGCGGGGCGGGTTGTCCGGCTTCCGATAAAATGACAGCCTATGCCGGAAACCCGCCACCGTCCCGCAACCATAGGCCACCGCCCGATCGAAGCCGGCGGCGGCATCGAGGCGCACTGGCACGACCGCCACCAGATCGTGTACGCCGGACGAGGCGTCCTCTCGGTCACCACTGACGCCGGCAGCTGGGTAGCCCCGGCCACTCGAGCCATCTGGATCCCGGCCGGCACCCTCCACCAACATCGCGCCTACGGCGAAACCACCCTCCACACAGTCGGCCTCGAAGAGAACCCGCTCGAGTTGGAGGCTCCGTCAGCACTTGTGGTCAGCTCGCTCCTCCGCGAACTCCTCCTCGCCTACACATCGGATGAGGAGGAGGGCGGCGCAGGAGCGCCCAGCGGGTCCGCAGCCCGCCTGCAGCGTGGCAAGTCTGCGGAGCGCGAGCGTTTGCGGGGCGTGCTGCTCGATCAGTTGCAGCGGTCAGATCAGCGGGCTACGTATCTGCCCGCTGCGCGGGACCCAAGGCTCGCAGCGGTCTGCGAGCAGTTGCGGCGCGACCCAGCCGACAGGCGCACGTTGGCGGAGCTGGGGTGGGAGGTTGGCGCGAGTGAGCGCACCCTGAGCCGACTGTGTAAGGCGGAGCTCGGGATGAGCTTTCCGCAGTGGCGGACTCAGCTCAGGTTGCATGAGGCGCTGATTCTGCTGGCCGACGGTGAGTCGGTGACTCGCGTGGCGCACAGGACCGGATGGGCCTCGGCCAGTGCGTTCATCGACACGTTCCGGCGGGCGTTCGGTCACACACCCGGGTCGCGGAGGGCTTGATCGAGGATCCGGCTCCACTGGCGCACTATGCCGCGGCGGCGGGCGCTGTCGTCCGTCAGCAAGTCGGCCAGGCCGAGCCCGCGCGCCATGTCCAGCACGCCCTGGACGGTTTCGCGGACGCCGGGCGTGCGTTCACTGACCTCCAGCACCTCCAGCAACGCCCGGTGCGCTTGCCGCCCCACATGCGACTCCAATCGCACGATCTGCTGTCGCAGCGCGTCCTGGGTCGAGGCCGCCACCCACAGGTGCAACGCCGCCCGGAACAAGGGGCCCGTGTACACGTCCGCCAGCATCCCGACGATCGCCTCCGTCCGCCCCGGACCCACCGGCAACGCCGCCGCCTGCTCGCGGATCTCGGCCAGCCGCACCGAGGTCATGTACTCGACCGCCGCCGCGAACAGATCCGCCCGCGTCGGGAAGTGATGTTGCGCCGCTCCCCGCGACACCCCGGCCCGCGTCGCCACGACGCTCACCGTCGTCGCGGCGTACCCGACCTCGGCCAGGGACTCGACCGCCGCCTCCAACAACCGCTGCCGGGTCGCCCGCGAGCGGTCCTGTTGCGGCGCCTTGAGCACCTCACTCACGCGCGGCCTCGCGAGCACGTAGTTCCCGCCGCAGGATCTTCCCCGACGCCGCCTTCGGGACCGCGTCGATGAACTCCACCTGCCGGATCTTCTTGTACGGCGCGACCCGCGCGGCGACGTACTCCATCACGTCCGCCTCGGTCAGCTCGACACCGGGCATCGGCACCACGAACGCCTTCGGTACTTCGTTGCCGTCAGCACTGACCCCGATCACGGCCGCGTCGGCGATCCGGTCATCGGTGAGCAGTACCGCCTCGAGCTCGGCCGGCGGCACCTGGTACCCGTGGTACTTGATCAGCTCCTTCACCCGATCCACGACGTACAGATATCCGCGCGCGTCCGTCCGCCCGATGTCGCCGGTGTGCAGCCACCCGTCCCGGTCGATCGTCGCGTCGGTGTCGGCCGGCCGGCCGAGGTACCCCTTCATCACCTGCGGTCCGCGGATCCAGATCTCGCCCTCGTCCGCATCGTTGCCATCGGCACCGACCAGCCGCATCTCGGTCGACGGGAACAGCTTGCCGACGGCACCGGGCGGCGGCTCCGGGTCGTCCTGCGGTACGGCGTGGGTGCCCGGCGACAACTCCGTCATCCCGTACGCCTGCAGTACGGCGTGCAGCCCGAGCCGCTTCGCACACGCCTCGGCCAACTCACCGTCCAACGGCGCCGCCGCGGACGTCACGTGCTTCAACGCCGACAGGTCCACCCCGTCCACGGCCGGGTGCTTGGCCAGCGCCAGCACGACCGGCGGCGCGACGAACGCACGCGTGATCCGCTGCTCATCGAGCGTCGTCAGGAACTGCTGCAGCTCGAACTTCGGCAGGACGACAACCGTCGCGCCGAGCCGCAGCGGCAGGTTCATCAGCACGGACAGCCCGTAGATGTGGAAGAACGGCAGGATCGCGATGATCCGCTCCTCCTCCTCGAGCGTGATCATCACCTCCGCCTGGGAGATGTTCGTCCCGATGTTCCGGTGCGTGAGCATCACGCCCTTGGCCGCGCCGGTGGTCCCACTCGAGTACGGCAGCACGGCCACGTCCTCGGCCGGATCGATCGTCACTGACGGCTCCGGCGCGGTCGACGCGAGCAACTCGGCCACCGAGCGGTACCCGTCGGCCTGGTCGCAGACGAAGATCTCCGAGACGTCCGTCCCCCCGATAGCCGCGGTCGCAACCGGCAGGAACAGCGAAATCGTCACCAGCAACTTCGCCTTCGAGTCGATCAACTGCTTGTGCAGCTCGTCCGCGGTGTAGAGCGCGTTCACCGTGGTCACGGTCGCGCCGGCGCGAGTGGCGCCGTAGAACACCACCGGGTAGAGGATCGTGTTCGGGCTGTAGAGCGCGATCACGTCACCATGCTGGATCCCGAGCTCGGCGAGCCCGGCCGCGACCCGGCGGGTCATGTGATCGAGCTGGGCGTAGCTGAGCGTTTTCCCGGTGACTCCGTCGACCATGGCCGGCCGGTCGCCGTACTCCTGCGCTCTGCCGAGAACTGCCTCGTGGATCGGCACGTCGAGCACCTCGACGGGCGGGAACTCACTGGTGATGATCATTGCCCCACTCCTTCTAGTACGACTTCGGCAGTCCCAGGCTGTGTTGTGCGACGAAGTTCAGGATCATCTCCCGGCTGACCGGCGCGATCCGGGTCGCCCGGGCGGCCGCGACGAGCGACGCGACGCCGTACTCGACCGTCATGCCGTTGCCGCCGAGCGACTGGACAGCTTGGTCGGTGGCCCGGACGGCGACCTCGCCGGCGGCGTACTTCGCCATGTTCGCGGCCTCGCCCGCGCCCATGTCGTCGCCCGCGTCGTACAGCGCGGCGGCTTTCTGCATCATCAGGCGGGCCAGCTCGAGCTCGATCTTGATCTGCGCGAGCGGATGCGCGAGACCCTGGTGCGCGCCGATAGGAGCCTTCCAGACCTGTCGCTCCTTCACGTACGCCGTTGCCTTGTCGAGCGCGTGCCGCGCGATCCCGATCGCGAACGCGGACGCCATGATGCGCTCGGGGTTCAGCCCCGCGAACAGCTGCATCAGCGCGGCATCCTCGGAGCCGACGAGCGCTTCCCGCGGGAGCTGTACGTCGTCGAGGAACATGGCGTACTGCTTGTCCGGGCTGATCAGGTCCATCTCGATCTGCTGGAACTCCACGCCCGGCGCGCCGATCGGCACGATGAACAGCGCGGGCTTCAGCTTGCCGGTCTTTGCGTCCTCGGTGCGGCCGACGACGAGCACTGCCTTCGCGACGTCGAGTCCGGAGATGAAGACCTTTCGACCGCTCAGCGACCAGCCGTCGTCGGTACGGCGGGCTGTCGTCGTGATCTGGTGCGAGTTCGAGCCGGCGTCGGGCTCGGTGATCGCGAACGCCATGATCGTCGTACCGTCGGCCAGGCCGGGCAGCCAGGTCTGCTTCTGCTCGTCGGTGCCGAAGCGGGAGATCACCGTGCCGCAGATCGACGGTGAGACGACCAGCATCAGCAGCGGGCAGCCGGCCGCGCCGAGCTCCTCGAGCACGATCGACAGGTCGCCCATGCCGCCGCCTCCACCGCCGTACTGCTCGGGGAGGTTGACGCCGAGGAAGCCGAGCTTGCCGGCCTCCAGCCACAGCTCGGTCGTGTGCCCGCCGGACCGCGCCTGCCGGTTGAACCACTCGTAGCCGTACTTCTTGCCGAGTTCGCTGACGACCTTCCGCAGCTCCCGGCGTTCCTCGGACTCCACGAAGCTCATGCTTCCTCCCCAACAACCGCTAGTACGGCGCCGACCTCGACCTGTTGTCCCGCTTCCACTGTGAGCTCACCGACCACCCCGTCGACCGGCGCAGCGATCGTGTGTTCCATCTTCATCGCCTCCAGCCACAGCAGCGGTTGCCCTTGGGTAACTTTGTCGCCGATCTGCACGCCGACCCGGATCACCGTCCCCGGCATTGGCGCCACCAACGACCCCGCCGCCACCTGCCGCGCCGGATCCGTGAACCGCTCGACCGGAGTCAGCGCGACGCTGCCGAGGGACGAGTCCACACACGTCACCCCGTCGTACGCCGCCACGTCGAACACTCGTCGTACGCCGTCAACCTCCAGCACCACCCGCTCCGGCGCACTTTCCACCAGCCGCACGTTGCCATCAGCAACCAAACCGTCTCGTGCCATGCGGTAGGCGACCTCATGCACGACCTCCCCGACCCGATAGCTCTTCCGCTGCGGCTGCGACGGCAGGTTCCGCCAGCCGCTCGGCACTCGCACCGGCGCCTCACGTCCGGCCGCATCAGCCAACGCCGCAGCCAGCGCCGACACCCGCACCACCGCCTCGTCCGGCGGCTTCCCGACCCCGTGCTTGTCGAAGAACGCGGTGTCGGTGTCGCCGGCCAGAAACGCGGGGTGCCGCAGGATCCACACGAGCAAATCCCGGTTGGTCCCAATCCCGTGAATCGTGGAGCGCCGCAGCGCGCCGGCCAGCTGACGGGCGACCGCAGCGCGGTCAGCCCCGGCCGCAATCACCTTCGCCAACATCGCGTCGTAGTAGGGCGACACCTCCGACCCATCCTCAGCCCCGGAGTCCACCCGCACCCGCGCCGCCGCGCCTGCTGGAGGGGCGAGGGCGCCTCCTCGCTCCCCCCGGAAGCGGTGGAGCGTGCCCGTCTGCGGCTGCCAGTCGTTCAACGGGTCTTCGGCGTACAGCCGGACCTCGATCGCGTGACCGACAGTGGGTGGAGGATCCGCCGGGAGGTGCTCGCCGGCCGCGACCGCGAACTGGAGCTCCACGAGGTCCAGGCCAGTGGTCTCCTCGGTGACCGGGTGCTCGACCTGCAGGCGCGTGTTCATCTCGAGGAAGTAGAAGTTGCCTTCCTCGTCCGCGAGGAACTCGACCGTCCCAGCTCCCACATACCCGATCGCGGCAGCGGCCTTCCGCGCTGCATCGAAGAGCGGCGCGCGCATGGACGGGATCCGCTCGACCAGTGGCGACGGTGCCTCCTCGACGACCTTCTGGTGGCGGCGCTGGATCGAGCACTCGCGCTCCCCGACCGCCCAGATCGTCCCGTGCTGGTCGGCCATGATCTGCACCTCGATGTGCCGACCGGCCGCCAGGTACCGCTCGCAGAACACCGTCCCGTCGCCGAACGCCGACAACGCCTCGGCCGACGCCGCGTCGATCTCGCCGGGCAGGTCGGCAAGCTCGGTGACCACCCGCATCCCGCGCCCGCCACCACCGGCCGACGCCTTGACCAGCACCGGCAGATCGTCGGCGGACACCTCGGCCGGCGTGAGCTCGGCCAGAACCGGCACCCCGGCTGCCGCCATCAGCTTCTTCGCCTCGATCTTCGACCCCATCGACGAGATCGCATCCACCGGCGGCCCGATCCACGTCAGCCCGGCGTCGATCACCGCCTGCGCGAACCCGGCGTTCTCCGAAAGGAATCCGTACCCCGGATGTACGCCGTCCGCGCCGGCCCGCACCGCCGCCTCGACGATCAGGTCCGCCCGCAGATACGTCTCACCCGGCGTGTTCCCGGGCAGCTCGACCGCGGCATCCGCCTCGTCGACGAACGGCATCCGAGCATCGGCGGTCGAGTACACCGCGACCGTCGACAACCCCAGCGACCGCGCCGTACGGAAGATCCGCCGGGCGATCTCGCCCCGGTTCGCCACCAACACAGTCGTGAACATGCGCCTCACATCCGGAAGACGCCGAAGGACGAGGTGCCTTCGACCGGGGCTGAGTGGATGGCGGACAGGCAGATGCCGAGGACCGTTCTGGTGTCACGCGGGTCGATCACGCCGTCGTCGTACAACCGGCCGGACAGGAACATCGGCAGGGATTCCGCCTCGATCTGCCCCTCGACGTACGCCCGCATCTGCGCGTCGGCGTTCTCGTCGTACGGATGCCCCTTGGCCTCCGCGGCCGCGCGCGCGACGATCGACAGGACGCCGGCGAGCTGCTGTGGTCCCATCACCGCCGACTTCGCCGACGGCCACGCGAACAGGAACCGTGGATCGAACGCCCGTCCGCACATCCCGTAGTGCCCGGCGCCGTACGACGCGCCCATCAGAATCGAGATGTGCGGGACCGTCGAGTTCGACACCGCGTTGATCATCTGTGCGCCGTGCTTGATGATCCCGCCCTGCTCGTACTCCTGGCCGACCATGTAGCCGGTGGTGTTGTGCAGGAAGATCAGCGGCGTGTTCGCGCGGTTCGCCAGCTGGATGAACTGCGCCGCCTTCTGTGACTCTTCGCTGAACAGGACGCCGCGCGCATTCGCGAGGATGCCGACGGGATACCCGTGCACCGATGCCCACCCGGTCGCCAGCGACGAACCGTAGAGCGGTTTGAACTCGTCGAAGATCGAGCCGTCCACGACCCGTGCGATCACGTCCCGCGGATCGAACGGGATCTTCAAATCCCCCGGCACGATGTCCAGCAGGTCGTCCGGGTCGAGCAGCGGTTCGTCGTACGACGGCTTGGGTGCCGGGCCTTGTTTGCGCCAGTTCAGCCGGGACACGATCTGCCGCCCGAGCCGGATCGCGTCTTGCTCGTCGACCGCGAAGTAGTCCGCGAGACCGGACTGCCGGGCGTGCATGGACGCGCCGCCGAGCGACTCGTCGTCCGCCTCCTCACCGGTCGCCATCTTCACCAGCGGCGGTCCCGCCAGGAACACCTTCGCGCCGCCGTCGACCATCACGACGTAGTCGCTCATGCCGGGGATGTACGCGCCGCCCGCGGTCGAGTTGCCGAACACCAGCGCGATCGTCGGGATCCCCTCGGCCGACAGCCGGGTCAGGTTGCGGAACATCGCGCCGCCTGGGATGAAGATCTCCTTCTGCGTCGGCAGATCCGCGCCGCCGGACTCGACCAGGCTGATCACCGGCAGCCGGTTCGCCCGGGCGATCTCGTCCGACCGGAGGGCCTTCTTCAGCGTCCACGGATTGCTCGCGCCGCCTTTGACGGTCGGGTCGTTCGCGGTGATCAGGCACTCGACACCTTCGACGACGCCGATCCCGGTCACCAGGCTCGCGCCGACGGTGAAGTCCGAACCCCACCCGGCCAACGGCGACAGCTCGAGGAAGTACGAGTCGGGGTCGAGCAGCAGCTCGATCCGCTCCCGTGCGAGCAGCTTGCCGCGCTTGTGGTGGCGATCGACGTACTTCTCGCCGCCGCCGGCCAGCGCCTTCGCGTGCTCGGCATCGAGGGCGACGAGCTTCTCCAGCATCGCCTCACGGTTGCTCATGCAGTGAACCCCAGTCTCTTGGAGGCAAGGCCGGTCAGGATCTCGGTGGTGCCGCCGCCGATGGCGAGTATCTTCTGGTCCCGATACTGGCGTTCGACCTCGGCCTCCCGCATGTAGCCGAGTCCGCCGTGCAGCTGGAGCGCCTGGTCGCAAACCCATTGGCCGGCCTCGACCGCGGTGTTCTTCGCGAAGCAGGTCTCGGCGATCACGTCCTCACCTCGGTCTGCCCGCTCAGCCACCGAACGCACGTACACCCGCGCCACATCAATCCGCCGAGCCATCTCGGTCAACGTGTGCTGCACGGTCTGCCGCGAGATCAGCGGCCTGCCGAACGTCTCTCTGGCGCGGCACCAAGCCGCTGTCAGGTCAAGCGCCCGCTGAGCCCCGGCGTACGCCTGCACGGCGAGCGTCAGCCGCTCGGCAACGAAGTTCACCGCAAGCTGCACAAACCCGGACCCCTGCGCTCCGACGAGATTGCCCACCGGAACCCGCACGTCGGTGAAGGACAGCTCAGCGGTGTCGGAACACAGCCACCCCATCTTCTCCAGCCGCCGCGACACCTCGAACCCCTGCTCGATCACCAGCAGGCTGATCCCGTGGGCGCCCGGGCCGTCGGTGCGGACCGCGGTCGTCACGAAGTCCGCGCGACAGCCCGAGGTGATGAAGGTCTTCGCGCCGTTGACGACGAACACGTCGCCCTCACGCCGAGCCGTCGTACGAATGGCGGCCACGTCCGATCCGCCACCGGGCTCGGTGATCGCCAGCGCGCCGATCAGCTCGCCGTTCAACGTGGGCCGAACCCATCGTTCGATCTGCTCGTGATTGCCCGCAGCAACGATATGCGGCAGTGCGATTCCGCAGGTCAGGAGCGAGGCGACCAAGCCGCCGGACCCGCCGGCGTAGTGCATCTCCTCGACCACATCGATCGCGTCGAGCAACGATCCGCCGCCGCCACCGACCGCCTCCGGGAAGCCGACCCCGAGCAGGCCGATCGCCCCGGCCTTCTTGTGCAGCTCTCGCGGAAGCTCACCATCGCGCTCCCACTGGCCGAGCTGGGGCAATACCTCGGCGTCCATGAACCGCCGGACCGAGTCCCGGAAGGAGTTCACAGCAGGACCTCCGGTACGTCGACGTACCGGGAGCGCAGCCACTCGCCGACCGCCTTGGCCTGCGGGTCGAACCGGGCCTGGGCCGCGACGCCCTCGCCCAGCATTCCTTCGACGACGAAGTTGACCGCCCACAGGTTCGGCAGGAGGTAGCGGGTCACGGTCAGCGGCTGGGTCTCGGGCAGCAGTTGCTTGAAGAGGTCGACCGTCAGCGTGTGCGCGAGCCAGCGCCACGCCTTCTCGTCGCGCACCCACACGCCGACGTTCGCGTCGCCGCCCTTGTCGCCGGAGCGCGCGCCCGCGATGCGGCCGAGCGGGACCTCGCGCGTCCGCGGCGGTCCGCTCGACAGTTGGAGCAGCGGCATCGGCTCCTCGATGTCGTCGACGGGCTCCAGCGGCTGGGTCTCGGCGGCCGGTTCGATCACGGTGCGAGTGCCGTCGGGGAGTACGACGACGTGCTCGACCTCGTGGATGTCGACGTACCCGGCCCGGAACACGCCGTACGGCGAACCGTCGCCGGGCGGCGCGGTGACGTGAAAGCCCGGGTAGCTCGCGAGTGCCAGCTCGACCGCGGCGCTGCTGAACGCGCGGCCGACGACCTTCGGATCCGGATCCTTCACCGCACAACGGAGAAAGACGCTCGCCTCTTCCTCAGACTCAGCGTTCGGCTTCTCGGTCCACGCGAGCGTCCACTTCAGTTCGGCCGGCCGCTGCGGGAGCGCCTGCTCGAGCTGCTGTTGGACGAGCTCGGCCTTCTGCTCCAGCTGCAGCCCGGTCAGCACGAAGTCGACCTCGTTGCGGAATCCGCCGACGCTGTTCAACGAGACCTTGTACGTCGGCGGCGGGGCTTCACCGCGGACGCCAGAGATCTTGATGCGATCCGGGCCGTCGGCGGAGAGCTCGATCGTGTCGAGGCGGGCCGTGACGTCCGGACCGGCGTACCGGGCGCCGGTGATCTCGTACAGCAGTTGCGCCTTGACCGTGTCGATCGTGACCGCGCCGCCGGTGTTGTCGTGCTTCGTGATCACGCTGCTGCCATCCGCGTGGATCTCCGCGATCGGGAACCCGGGCCGGCCGAAGTCACGGATCTCGCTGAAGAACGCGTAGTTCCCACCGGTCGCCTGGCAGCCGCACTCGATCACGTGCCCCGCGACGACCGTGCCGGCTAGCTCGTCGTACTGCGTCCGCTTCCACCCGTGGTGCGCGGCGGCCGGCCCGACGATCACCGACGCATCGGTGACCCGTCCCGTCACGACCACGTCCGCTCCCGCCTGCAACGCTTCGGCGATCCCCCAAGCACCGAGGTATGCGTTGGCCGTCAGCGGTTGTCCGAGGTCCAGCTCCGCGGCGCGGGGCAGCAGATCGTCGCCTTCGACGTACGCGATCTTCGGATGCAGTCCAAGCTTGTCGGCCAACTCGGCGATCGCCTGCGCCAGACCAGACGGGTTCAGACCGCCCGCGTTGCTGACGATCTTCACGCCCCGGTCGAGCGCCTCCCCAAGCCCGCTCTCCAGCTGCTTGAGGAAGGTCCGTGCATATCCCAGTGCTGGGTCCTTCAGCCGATCCCGGCCGAGTATGAGCATCGTCAGCTCAGCCAGGTAGTCGCCGGTCAGCACGTCCAGCGGGCCGCCGGTCAGCATCTCCTGCACGGCGCTGAACCGGTCCCCGTAGAACCCCGACGCGTTCCCGATGCGGATCGGCTCGGTCATGCGAACTGCCCCGGCCGCCGACCCTTCCCGGGCAACCCGGCGAACGCCTGGATGATCCCCAGCCACTCCTCAGCATCAGCACCCTCGGCCTCGACCGTCAGGTCGTCGCGATGCCGCCGCTGTGTCGCCAGCAGGCAGAAGTCCAGCGCCGGGGCACCCACCCGCTGAGTCGCGTCCTCCGGTCCCCAGGACCAGACATCACCGTCCGGTCCGGTCAGCTCGACGCGGAACTGCTCGGCCGGCGGCGTGCGGTCGTTGAGCAGGTACGCGAAGTCCCGCGTGCGCACCGCAAGATGCGCGACATGGCGCAGCCGGTTGCTCGGCTGCCGTCGTACGCCGAGGGCGTCAAACACGTCCTGCCCATGCGCCCAGGTCTCCATCAGTCGCGCGGTCGCCATCGAGGTGGGGCTCATCGGCGGCCCGTACCAGAGCACCTTCTCGCCTGCCGGCACCTTCTTCAGCGCCTCGGCCACCTCCGCGCGGGTCTCCCGCCAGTACGGGAGCAGTTGCTCCGGCGGCAGCGCCGCGGTCTCCGCCGCACCCTCGTCGACGTACGTCGTGGGGCTGGCGGCCGCCGTACGCAGCGAGGCCTGGAACCCCTCCGGATCGGTCGCGGCCAAGTGCGCCGCCTCATCCGTCCAGGCGAGGTGTGCGATCTGGTGCGCGATCGTCCACCCCTCGGCCGGCGTAGGCGTCGCCCACTCGTCCGCGGCCAGCCCACCGACCAACCGATCCAGCTCCGCACTCTCGGCCCACAAATCAGCCAGCACGTCATCCAGTTGCACGCTGCACTCCCTCACCAGGAGACCGTGCGCCGAGCGTCCCACGCCCACCAAAAAGAATCAAGCGTGCTTGTTTTCACTCCGTCGCGCCGCGCCGACGTGCAGGGTCACTGACGCGTCACGGTGATTACTTGAGCTGTCGGGTGATCACTAGGGTGAGACGGGTTATGGATCTGAAGAGCCCGATCAGCACAGTGGTGCCGTCCCTGGACGGGCCGGTGTTGCTGGTGCTCGCGCGGGCCGAGGAGGGGCTGTCCGGCCGCCAGATCCACAAGCTCGCGGAGTCGGGAAGTGTCGCGGGTGTGCGGCTCGTGCTCCAACGGCTGGCAGCGACCGGGCTCGTCCACGTCGACGATCTCGGCAATTCGTTGCTCTATCGCCTCAATCGCAAGCACATCCTGGCCCCGATCGTCGACCAGCTCGCCAACCTCCGCAGTACGTTGGTCAGCCGGCTGGCCGACGAGATCAGCGGCTGGCGGATCCCGCCGGTCCACGCCAGCGTGTACGGCGCGATCGCGCGCGGCGACGGGGACCTGGACAGCGACGTGGACCTGCTGCTCATCCGCCCGGACCGGCACGAGTTCGTCGACGTGCTGTGGGAGGAGCAGGTCGGCCGGCTGATGCAGACCGTCGTCGACCTCACCGGGAACCCCGCCCATGTCTTCGAGCTGAGCCAGACCGAGCTCTCCGGCCACCTGGCCACCGAAGACCCGATCCTCAACGACTGGGTCCAGCCGAGCATCCAGCTCACCGGCGTACCGCTGGCGACGCTTCTGGATCAGTTTGAAGCAGTCCTTCCCGGCTAGCGCCTCTCCTCCCCCTATGGCGCCGGGGAGGCTCGTGAGTACGCTGCGGTGAACCACTGGCACCGACTAGTCGTACTGGATCACCGCATGAGCCGCATTGCCATCGATGGCGGTCAGTCCGCCCTTCGACTCCGTGTTCTCCCGTCTGGCCGGACCGGCAAGGGGCCTGGCTACACGCACGGACCGGATGCGCTGAGGAAGATGCTCGACGCGATCGGCGCAGCTGCGGCGGAGGCCGAGGTGACGGGGCGGATCGAGATCGCTGCCCTCGGTCTCACTGGGTACCCGCAAGGCCCCGGCGCTGCGGAGAAGTTTGCGGCCGATGTCGGCGAGTTACTGAACGCCGACGAGGTGCGACTGACCCAGGACATGGTTACCGCGCACGCCGGAGCGCTGCCCGAGGGGTACGGCGTGGTGGTTGCTGCCGGCACCGGCCTGGTCTGTCTCGCGGTCGACCGGGACGGCACGTGGCGGAAGCTCGACGGGCACGGGTACCTGTTCGGTGACGCCGGCAGTGCGTTCGCGATCGGTCGGGCTGGTCTGGTCGCCGTACAGCGCTCACGTGATGGTCGCGGGCCGGTCACCAAGCTCGCGGACACAGCGCTCGATCCCGTCACGCTCTACCGCTCATCGACGCTGGTCGACGACGTGGCCCGGTTCGCTCCCGAAGTACTGCGGTGTGCGGGCGAGGGCGATCCGGTCGCGCACGATCTCGTCGTACGCGCGGCTGAAGACATCGCCGAGACGATCGGCGCCGCCGTCGCACAACTGGCCGGTGAGGGCTCCGTGCCGGTCGCCTGCGTCGGCGGGCTCTTCAACGGCGCGGGCGAGCAACTGCTGGCCCCGGTCCGTGACGCACTCCCGCCGCGCGCGCGGCTCACGCCCGCGGCCGGAAACTCGCTCGACGGTGCAGAACGACTCGCAACCGGAGCCACCGGCACGTACGCCGACCTGATCGTGACGCACCGCCGATGAGAACTCTTGCCCGTGGCAGCCTCGTGGTGTCCTGCCAGGCAGGCCCCGAGAACCCCATCCACGGCCCCGCCGCGATGGCGTTGATGGCGCAGGCCGCCGAGGCAGGCGGCGCCGGCGCGATCCGGGCCAACGGGCCGGACGACATCGCCGCGATCCGCGCGGTGACCGATCTGCCGATCGTCGGACTGCACAAGCTCGGCGATCCGGCCGGCGTCTTCATCACGCCGACGTACGAGTCTGCCGCCGGTGTGGTCGCGGCCGGTGCGGACCTGGTCGCGCTCGACGCAACCCTCCGGCCGCGGCCCGACGGACAGCGGCTGGACCGGCAGATCGCCCGGATCCACGACGAGCTCGGCGTGCCGGTGATGGCCGACGTGGACAGCCTCGACGCTGGTCTCGCGGCCCAGGACGCGGGCGCCGACTTCGTCGCCACGACGCTGTCGGGATACACCGACGGCCGTACGCCGACCGGGCCGGACATCGACCTGGTCCGTCAGCTCGCGGCGCGACTGACCTGCCCGATCATCGCCGAAGGCAGGATCCGTACGCCGGACGACGTCCGTACCGTCTGCGATGCGGGCGCGTACGCCGTCGTGGTCGGGACCGCGATCACCAATCCGATGGAGATCACGGCCCGTCTGGTCGGCGCCCTTCCGGTCCGATAGACACTTGTCGTATGCGCCTGCTCGACCGCCGTACGCGGCCCCTCGCCGAGACGACCTCGATAATTCCGGTGTTGACCGTTTATCTTGGCTTCCATCGTCAGATTAGTGCCGGTACGACTGTGGGAGCCCCCTCGTGACCGAACTCCTCCTGGCCGCGACGTCGCTGGACGTCACCCCGCCGCCCGGCCACCGGCTCGACGGGTACTCCGCCCGCGCCGGTGTCGCGACCGGTACTGCGGACCCGTTGTGCGCCACGCTGATCTGGCTGTCGAGCGTGGACGACCCCGGTGTGCTCTGGCTCACCCTCGACTCGATCGCGGTCAGCTCCGCGCTCTCCTGCGAACTCGCGGAAGCCGCCGGCACCGCGGCCGGCATTCCGCCGTCGCACGTGGTCGTCTCCGCGTCGCACACCCACTCGGGGCCGGCGGGATGGACCGGCGAGATTCATCCCGTCATCCCAGCTGAGCAGGAGCGCTCACTGGTCGACGCGTTGGTCGGGGTGGTGCGGAGCGCCGAGCTCGAGCGGCAGCCGGTGACCGCGTCGTGGCGGTCGGTCGAGGTGATCGGCGTCGGCACCAACCGGCACCGCCGCAACGGTCCACACGACAACACCGCCGGCATCCTCGCGCTGCACTCGCTGTCGGGCTCGCTCGAGGCGGTGCTGCTCGACTTCGCGTGCCACCCGACGACGTACGGCCCCGAGAACCTGCGGTACTCCGCCGACTGGCCCGGCGCGGCTCGCGCGGCCCTGGCCCCCGCCGTCGTCGGCTTCCTCCAAGGTGCCGCCGGCGACGTCAGCCCCCGCTTCACCCGCCAGGGCCGCGGCGCCGCCGAAGTCACCCGCTTGGGCAGTCTGCTGGCAGGGCGCGTCCGCGAGGCGTTGGCGGGCCCCGGCCTGGACCTGCCTCAGTCGCCTCCCAAGATCCGCCGTACGACGCTGACGCTGCCGGTCCGGAACATCCCACCCGCCGACGAATCCGAAAAACTCGCCACCGCCGTCGAAAAGGTCGTCACCGCCGGCGAGCATGCCGCGACGGCATCCGGACCCACCACAACCGCATCCGGAGCCACCACGACCGCCCAAGCCGCCGCCGATGACCCGTCCGGCCGCATCTCCCAAACCCGCCTCGACGGCGCCCGCGGCCAAGCCCTGATGGCCGCCGCCACGCTTCCCCCGACCCTCGACCTGCCCGTCAGCGCGGTCACCATGGGCGACGTCTGCTGGATCAACCTCCCCGTAGAACTCTTCGCCGTCCACGGAGCCTGCCTCCAGTCCGACAGCACCCACCCCATAACCCGAGTAATCGGCTACACCGACGGCTACTACGGCTACGTAGTAGACCCCTCAGCCGCCGAGGCCGGCACCTACGAGGCCCTCATAACCTTCTTCGACCAACCCACCACCAACCAACTCCTCACCGAAACCGCCACCTTCGTCAACCAGTAACCCGCCAGCCAGGGGAGTGCGTTCAACCCCGCGTGCTACGCACCCGCTCCGTCGCTCCGCTCCTCCCGCGGCCGCTACGCCCGCACCCACCCACCCCCCGGCTCATCGCCGGTGCATCCCCTCCGGCTATCGCCGGACCTTCCGGCTGCCGCCGGGACCTTCCGGGCTATCGCCGGGTCTTCCGGCTGCCGCCGGGACTTGCGGGCTGCCGCCCGCGGTGCGCGCTTATCGCGCGACCGAATGCTTGCTCGACACCTGCGGCCGGCGGGGCGGGGTGATGGGAAATGTCTGGCCCGTTGCCCGAAGCACCCCAGGTGGTCAGCCCCGCACGCTCTGCACCCGCTCCGCGCCGCTCCACCCGCACCGTTGCACTTGTCCCGTCGTCGGCGCCCTGGCGTGGAGTTACCTCGTTGACGCCATGAGCCCACGTCGCTCCGCCCAGCACCCACACCCGCCGTCCAGCGTGCGTCCAGCGCTCGCCCGCGTCCGCCCGCATCCGCCCAGTACCCGCACCCGCCGCTCGTCCCGCGGCCGCCGCCCGCTCCACCCCCGGCGTACCGTCGGGTGGGGTGGCCGCCGCTCGCCCACTCCTCGGCGCACCGTCGGTCAACAATAGTTGCCTGCAGCAACTTCAAGTAGTTGTCCACAGGTGGATCAGGTTGTGGACGACATCCTGAATCTACTCCCATCCAGAATCTCCTTGTAATCAAGGGGTTCTGGGATCGAAAACTGTCGGTGGGCCAGGCTAGGGTTGTGGGTATGGAAGAGCCAGGCCTGCGACCAGTGTGGTCGATGAGCGGCAGTGACATGCTGACCGAGCTCGACCACCTGCATGCCCTCCTCGCCCGCCACGAGACCCGCCGCCTCGAGCTCCTCGCCGGCCTGGAAACGATCGGCCACGCCCAAGAAGTCGGTGCCCACGACACCGCGAGGCTCCTCGAGTTCCGCTACCGCCTCGACCGCACCCGAGCTCGCCGCGACGTCCACCTGGCTCAGTCCCTCCCGAAGTATCCCGCCGTCACCGCAGCCCTCCCCACCACGGCCAAAACTCAGATCGAAGAAGTCCAGGCTCCGGAAGCTCATGACGCGGAAGCCGATGCGGATGTGATCGCCGGGGTGCTGTTGTCGACAGCACAGGCCGAAGCGATCGTGACCGCCCTGGAAAAGGTCCCGAACACCGTCCCCGTCGAGGATCTGGCAGTCGCCGAGCGCGAACTCGTCGGCCTGGCCCGCCACCTCTCCCCGGCCGAGCTCCGCCGCGCCGGCACCCGGATCCGCGACGTACTGGACACCGACGGCCCAGAACCCGAGGAACACAAGGCCTACGCCCGCGAATCTCTGACCCTCTCAGCCGCTGACCGAGGCGTGAAGTTCCGCGGCTACCTGGCCAACGAGAACGCCGAACTCTTCCGCACCCTGATCCATGCCGGCGCCCGTCCACACAAAACCATCGACGGCGCCCCGGACCCCCGCCCCCAGGACAAACGCCAAGCCGACGCCCTCACCACGGCCCTCACACTTGCCGCCACAGCCCTCGACGCCGGCGCTCCAAGCCCAACCCTCTCCCGCCCTGCCATCTCCCGTCCGAACGATGCAGACAGCCAGGCGTCTGGCTCAGGTGGTGCGGCCGGTGTAGTCGCTGACTCGGTGCCCGGGTTCGGGGCGAAGGCGAACGTCACCGTCACGATCGATCTCCAGGATCTGAAAGGACGCGACCGCCGACGCAATTGGCGATACGGTTCACGGCGATGGGCTGTCCGCGGCCGCGATCAGGCGCTTGGCCTGTGACGCGAAGATCATTCCGCTCGTACTCGGATCGAGGTCCGAGCCGCTGGACGTCGGCCGTTCCGAGCGCCTGGTGACTCGCGCGATGCGTCGCGCGCTCAACACCCGAGACGGAGGCTGCGTGGTCTGCGGTGCCCCGCCGGTCATGTGCGACGCCCATCACCTGATCTCCTGGATCGACGGCGGCGAGACCAGCATGACCAACCTGGTGCTCCTGTGCCGCCGACATCACATCGACCTCCACGCCGGCCATTGGTGCATCACGATCGTCGACGGCGACGTACAGGTAGTCCGCCCGGCCTGGGCCGACCCACCACCGCCCAGATCCCATCCCAGCCGGCCCTCGCCCACCACAACCACCAGCAGGAGGCAAGCACCCCGGCCGTACTTCGACCTGCTCCGCAACCGCCGGATGCACGATGCGACGCCGACAAGCCCCCGAACCTCAGCACGTCCGTACGTGAATCGGCCATCGGTCGGAAGGTACTCCGGAAACTCCGCGAATCAACCGGCCGCGAGAACATCCACACCGTCGAACTGCGCACCGCGATCGACACCGAGATCTGGGGAGCAGAGCCATCCCCAGGCCATCCGCCCGAGCCATCGCCCAAGGTTCGGGACGTCGGTCGTGGGGTGAGCGGAGTTGTGTGGGGCGACACGACCGCGTCGGACGCTGACCGCGTTGCCTAGCGATCAGCGTGGTCGACGGCGTACCCGACAGCGCGGTCGTGGTCGATCCTCACCTCTGCCGCGTCGGCATCTTGTTGCGGTCTGCAGGCAGCGCGTCACCCCCAACCGTGCTCGCCCTGTGCGGGTTCGAAATCGGGTTCAGGACGGCGTACGCGTCCAGGACCTGCCGGTCAGCACTGCGGAGCTCAGGCGCCAGTGGCTCCGTCGATCTGTTCGCGGAGGATGTCGGCGTGGCCGTTGTGGCGGGCGTGTTCTCGGATGAGGTGGGTGTAGATCCAGCGGAGAGATACGTCGCCGCCGGCGGGGTGGGGGACCTGGTGGTCGAGGGGTAGGGCGGCGGTGATTCGGCGGGACTCTGCGCAGGCTTCTTCGAAGGCTGCGATCACGCCGGGGATCGTCTCGGTGTCGGATACCTGCCAGCTGTCAGGGCCGCCGTATGACTCGCCGGAGATCTCGGCGCGTGGGCGGCCGGCGAGGATGTGCTGGAACCAGTTGCGTTCGACTCCGGTGAGGTGTTTGACCAAACCGATCGGCGTGGTTCCCGACGGCACCAGCCGGCGGCGTGCATCCGCCTCGGAGAGGCCGCGGAGTTTGTCTGCCGTGACCTCCCGATGCGACTCCAGGAACGCCTCCAGAATCTCGCGTTCGCCCGCGGTACGAACCAGGTCTTCCATTTAGAGCACCAGTTCTGGTTGGAGTTTCTTGGCGGGCCAGACGCGTTGTTTGCGGGCGGCCAGGGTCGACGCGGCCAGTGCTACGGCGAACCATGCTCCCAGCGCAAGGAGGTCGCGGCCGAGGGACGTGCCGGGTCCGCCGTACATGAGGTGTCGTACGCCGTCGATGGCGTAGCTCATCGGTAGCGCGTGGTGGAAGAAGTACAACGGCTCCGGGATGGTCTGCCACGGGAATGTACCGCCCGCGCTCACCAGTTGAACGACCACCAGCACCAGACCGAGGAACTTGCCCACAGCACCGAACCAGGCCGACAGCGCGTGCAGGATCGCGACGAAGGTGAACGACGTCAGGATCAGGAAGCCGACCGTCAGCCACGGATGAGCAGCGTGAATCCCCAGGCCGAGAACGACGGCGACGAACACGAGCGTCGCCTGGATCGCACCGAAGAGGGCCGGAGGCAACCAACCGCCAAGAGCAACGCGGAACGGCGATTGCAGTGCAGCGAGCGCCCGCGGCGACAGCGGTCGGACGAGCAGGAACAGGACGTACGCACCGATCCAGCAAGCCAGGCTGAGGAAGAACGGAGCCAGACCGGCGCCGTAGCTGTCGGCCGTCGCCTGAGAGACGTTCTGCAGGGTGACAGGAGCTCCCAGCGTCTCGGCAACAGCCTTGCGCTGGTCGGCAGACGGGTTGGGGATCTGCTTGACGCCCTTGGCCAGCCCGGTGTTCAGCTGCGTTGCACCGGTCTTCAGCTGACCCACGCCGGTGGCAAGACTGTTCACGCCGGTCAGCAACTGCCCCTGTCCGATGACAGCCTGCCTCTCCCCGCCGGCGAGCTGCTGCGCACCGGTCTGCAAACTCCCCAGCCCGGTCTTCAGCTGACCAGCGCCACTGCTGAGCTGATCCGCCCCATCAGCCGCCGTACGGATCCCACTCGTCAGCGCAGGCGTCGCGTCCGCCAGCGCAGCCGCGCCGTTCGACACCTTCCGTGCCCCGACGGCGAGCTGGTTGAGCTGCTTCGACGTCGACTGGATCTTGGTGTTCGCCTGTACGACGGGAGCGCGCAGCTTCGCCGTCTCCAGCAGAACCTCGCGGATCTGGTGCTGGCTGAAGCCCTGCGCCTTCAATCGCGCAGCGAGCTGGCCGTCGAACGTCGAGAGGTTCTTCACCAGCGTGCTCGACGCGGTCGCGACCTGCTTTCCAGCGCCCGCGATCTTCTCGTTGCCATCGGCAACCTGATCCGCGCCGGCCGCCAACGACTTTGTCTGTTTCGGCAACGTCGCCGTCTTCCGCTTCAACGTACCCAGACCGTTGTCCAGCTTGGAGGCACCGGCAGCCAGCGAGCTCGCGCCCTGCGACGCCTGCGCAGTACCCGTCGCCAACTGTGTCGCACCAGCCGACAGCTGCTTCTGCGCAGTGTTGAGCTGGGCAGCGCCAGTCTGCAACTTGCCGACCCCTGTCGCCGCCGACGCCAGACCCTTCTCCAGCTGCGCGGCACCAGCAGCCGCAGAACCCACCTGCTTGTGGATGGTGTTGTACCCCGTGAGTAGCTGCGACGCCGCGGTCTCGCTCACCTCGGACGCCACAGTTTTCGTCACCTGCGCAACGACCTGGTTCGCGATCGTGTGCGCGATGTAGTTGTTGGCGTCGTTCGTCAGCAGCTCCAGCTGCGCCTGCCGTGGCGTGAACTCCGCACTCGACGCAAGATCGGACGAGAACGACTTCGGCAGTACCAGCGCGAACTCGTACGTCCCGTCCGACACCCCCGACGTCGCGTCCGCGCGGTCGACCTTGTGCCAGTCGAAGCTCTTCGACTTCACCAGCTCCGCGGCGACCTCCGGTCCGACGTTCAGCTTCTCGCCGGTCGCCAGCGTCGTACCAGCGTCTTCGACGACGACTGCCGTCGGGATCTTGTCCAGCCGGCCGTACGGATCGTGGTTCGCGTACAGGTACAGGCCGCCGTACAGCACCGGCACCAGCAGCAGCGCGACCACGGCCAACTTGGGCAGCCGCCCGGCCGTCAGACGCCGCAACTCGCTCAGAGCCATCCTCAGCGCGGTCACTCGTCCTCCTCCTCAACTGCATCGATCGGAGCAACCGGAGCGATCGCAGTGACTTGCACCGGGTCAGGCTGGTCCGTCTCTCCCAGCTGCGCCGCCTTCACGTCCAGCAGCCGGGCGGACGCGTCAGCGCACGTGATGATCACGCCGTATCCCTGCGCGGCCAGATCGCGTCCCAGCGCGAACCACCCGTGCGGATCACCACCATGTCGATCCGGCATGGTCAGAATGACCACCTGTACGTCGGGACGCGCCACCGTGAGCTCCGTGAGCAGTCTGGTCCGTACTGCGACCGGCAGGTGCTCGAACCGCTTGCCGGCATGTTCTGCGGCGTCATGCTCGTCCAGCCACTCCAGCACGGCCTTCCGGCCCGCCTTACGACCGGCGATGGCCAATTCCTCGCCCACAACCGTCTGAACGGGCAGAGCGTCATCCGGCTCGGTGATGCCTGGCGCGTCGACCACGGCGACCCGTCGCCGGAGGAGAGCCGGATCAGCCTGCCCGTCGAGCCGCACTGTCCCGGTGTCCGGCTTCAGCCGACCGGACAGAGCCAGCGCGGCTGCAACGTGCCCAGCGCCCGGGTATCCGGTCAGCAGCGCCACCTGATGATCTGCGACCGACACCGACGTGGTGTGCAGCATCGTCGCGTGCGGACCTTGCACGCTGATCCTGGCGGCCTCGAGCTCCATCCTGCGTTCCCCGATTCAATACGGTTGTGTATTCAATACAGAACTGTATCCTACTCGTATGGAAACGCCCAAGCGCCGCCGTTCCAACACCCGGGCCCGCCTGCTCGAAGGCGCGTTGGAGGTGTTCGCCGAGCGCGGGTTCCACGGCGCGTCGGTCGAGGACATCTGCGAGCGCGCCGGCTTCACCCGCGGCGCGTTCTACTCGAACTTCGCGTCCAAGGACGAGCTGGTCCTCGCGCTCTTCCAGGCCACGACCGACCGGCTGCTCGAGCAGATCGAGGCGCTGCTCCCGGAGTTGGCGAACCAGCCCGGCACGCTGCTCGACGCCGTACTAGGGCTGCTCGACGAGACCGCCCCGGACGAGCGGCAGTGGCATCTGATCTCCACCGAGTTCACCCTGCACGCGCTCCGCGACCCGGACGCGGCGCGGGCGCTCAACCAGCAGCGCGCGATGTTCCGCGACAGCCTGACGAAGATGGTCGAGCAGATCGTCGAGACGAGCGGCCTCACCCTGAGCGTCCCGGCGGAACGGTTCGTCCGCCTGGTCATCGCCCTGCACGAAGGTGCCCGCTCACAGAGTCTCCTGGAGCCCCGCGAACTACCGTCAGGCGAGCTCGAGCGCACCTTCCTGCCGATGGTTCTGGAAGCGGTCAGCCGACCTTCACATTGACGGTGTGAAGGCCGGTTGCGCCGTTCGGGGCCGGCGGCGCCGAGGACTCGACCTGTGCGTTGCCCTTGTCGTCGGTCGCCCGCACCTGCAGTACGTGGTTGCCGCGTGGCGCGTCCCAGGTCCAGTGCCACTGCCGCCAAGTGTCGATCGACGCGTCAGTCGCCAGCGTCGCTTGTTGCCATGGGCCACCATCGACCCGGACCTCGACCTTCGACACGCCGACGTGCTGGTCCCACGCCACCCCGGCCACCGTCACCGGACCCGGGTCGAGCTTCTTGCCGCCGGGTACGTCGATCCGCGACGACAACTTGATCGGCCCGAGCTCGGACCATCCGCGCGGCGTCCAGTACCCCTGGAACTGGTCGAACCGCGTCACCTCGATGTCCACCAGCCACTTCGTCGCCGACACATAGCCGTACAGCCCGGGTACGACGATGCGGACCGGGAACCCGTGCTCGACCGGCAACGGCTGCCCGTTCATCGCGAACGCGAGCATCGCCTGCCGGTCGTCGAGCAACGTCGGAAGCGGCGTACCGGCGGTGAATCCGTCCTTCGACGTCGACTGGATCGCGTCCGCGTCCTTGGAGGGTCCGGCCTCCTCGAGCAGGTCCTTCAGGACCACGCCGGACCAGAGAGCGTTCCCGATCAGGTCGCCGCCGACCTCGTTACTCACACAGGTCAGCGTCACCCACTTGTGGATAACCTGCCGTTTCAGCAGGTCGTCGAACGACAGCGTGATCTCACGGTCGACCATCCCGTGGATGCGCAGCTTCCAGTCCGCGGGCGCGATCTGCGGCACGGAGAGCGCGGTGTCGATGCGGTAGAAGTCGTCGTTCGGAGTCGCCCACGGTACGGCGCCATCGGCCTGAACGCCGGCCGGCGCAGTAAGGGACGGCGGCTGCGGAAGCTGGAGCTGCTTGCGCGCGGTGGCGACCGCGGCGCGGTTCCCGCCGACGACCTTGCCGAGCAGCGCGAACGCCACGGAGCCGAGCGCTACCCCGCCCGACAGCTGCAGGAACCCGCGGCGGCTGGCGCCGTCGTCAGGATGGTCGATGAGCGGTTCGAGCCGACGGCTGAACATGCGCAGGATGAGGAGCGCGGTGCCGCCGGCCAACGCCGACGGAAGGAAACCGGTCTGCCCTGAGTCCGCGCGGGTGAACGCGGCGGCGATCGCGACAGCGGTCAGCCCGATCGTGATCAGGGCGCCGGCCCAATACCGCCGTACGGCGAGAATCCCGCCGACCGCGGCGAGGATCACCACGACGATCAGGATGCCGACCCGGAGCGCGGTCTTGTCGTGCGTGCCGAACCACGAGATCGCGAGGTCCTTCAACCACGGCGGCACCCGGTCGATGAACGCCGACCCGATCGCGACAACCGGCGTCTGCGGGGTGCCGAGAATGCCGGCCGCCACGCTGCCGACCGCGAGTCCTGCGAGTGCCGCGAGGATGCCGCCGACGGCTCCGCGCCACCTGGTGCCGCTGGGTGCCTTCGGGTCAGCTTGTTGCTTCACTTCTCAACAATTGCGCGACGGGGCGCCCGACACCAGCCGGGCGCCCCATTCGTTAGTCGCGGGTAATGATCGTTCAGATTCGGTCAGGGGTGATGGGTCCGAGCCCGGGCCGGCCGTTCGGCCAGCGGCGGGCGTTGTCCCGGACCCGGCGGAGCTTGCCGAGGACGAGGTCCCGCTCGTCGGCCAACTGGGACATCCAGAGGCTGTCGATCTCGAGCAGGTGGTCGGGCAGTGCTTCACGCAACCGCCGCTTCCCCTCCTCGGTCAGGACGGCGAACGAGCCGCGGGCGTCGTCCGGGCAGGGCTCCCGGCGTACCAGGCCGAGGTTCTCGGCTCGGTCCACCAAGCGGGTGATGCCGCCGGTGGTGACGGTCAGCTCCCGGGCAAGGGAGGTCAAACGCTGCTTCTCCCCGTGGCTGCGGGCAAGCCGCAGCAACAGTTCGAACATTGCCATTTGCAGTCCACTGCGCTTCAGAGAATGGCGCATCAGCTGATCCAGCTCGGCTGCTGCTTCTCGCAGCAGCCCATAGGCCGTCAGCACGTCGCTTTCCCAGGGTTCGGCGGCGCGAGTGGGTTCTGCATCGGCGAGCGCTAGGGGCGAGCAAAGCGAAGGCGCGATGGTCATGCGCGGACTCTATTAGCTGACTAGGTCACTTCGCTACACGGGGTGACTCTTCGGCTACAGATCGACCGCCAATCGCAAGCTCCTCGAGCCTAACGGACCATCCGGTCTAGCGCGGAGTCAGGGTCCATGGAGGGCCTGTGGATAACTTCCGCGGCGGTTGGGCGATTTTTGCCAGGCTTCTCCCGTGAGGATGTCCACCGGCGGATCGGGGAGTCAGATGAGCGACAGCAGCGAGGAACAGTCACCATTCGGCCGGGGGTTCATCGCGGCGAGCATCGTCATCGGCGCGGTGGTGGTCTGCGGGGCGGTGTTGCTGATCGGGAGCTTCGGGTCGTCCGCCCCTGCCGCTTCGCCGGTCGCCAAGGCCGAGCAGCAAGCTGTGGTGCCGACCGAGCCTGCTCAGTCGGAGCCGGCGGCGCCCGCGAGACCGGTCAACTCTCGCTCCGTCAACACCACCGGCTGCAACCGCAGTACTGGTGATCAGTCGGTGCCCCAGCAGCCGCCCGCGGTGGACGGCTGGGAGGTGAGCAGCCGCATCGTCGTACCGCGTTCGTCCGGCTATGGCCCGGCCAGGACGGACGCCGATGGGTTCCGCCGGTGCTTCGCCCACTCGCCGACCGGCGCGGTGTATGCCGCCTACAGCGCGTACGCCGCTATGGCCGATCAGGACAAGGTGGTTGCGACGGCGCGCAAGCTGATGGTGCCCGGCCCTGGTACGGACGCGCTGATCCACGAGCTGCAGACCGATCAGTCGGCCAGCGGATACACCGTGCCGCAGCTCGCCGGGTACCGCGTCATCGACGCTAGTCCGGATCGCGTCAGCCTGATGCTCGCCACCTCGGTCAGCTCGGCGTACATGAGTCTCACGCTGACGCTCGTCTGGCATGACGGCGACTGGCGCCTGCAGCCACCGGCGGCCGGCGAGCCGGTCGGCGCGCCGTTCGCCCAGCACCGTGACCTGTCCGACTTCGTTGCCTGGAGTGGTGTCTGATGTGCGGAAAAATGGACCTCGGTTGTTACATCCAGGACGGCTTCCAGTCGGTCGCGACCAATGCGATGGACCAGCTCCAGCAAGCGATCACCGACGGCGCGCTGAATACGCTGAACGCGATGACGTTCTGGCTGAAGCCGGCAACCCCGGAGCTGCTGGGCACGCAGCACGGCGACTCTTGGACGAACAGCGGCACCGTCGAGTTTCTGCAGAGCAATCTGCTCAGCGTCACGGCAGCCGTCTTCGTCGTCGCGGTGCTCGTGGCCGGGATGAGGATCGCCTGGGAGCAGCGAGCACGACCGTTGCAGGAGTTGCTGAAAGCCGTCGTGACTTTCGTGGTTGTGGGGGCGGCCGGGACTGCCACGCTGCAGGTGCTGGCGTCGTGGTCGGACGGGTTCTCGGTGGACGTCATCGATCATGTGGCCGGCGGCATGAAGCTGCAGGCGGCCTTCGGCGGGACCTCGCATGATCTGTTCGCGACGGCGATGCCCTCGTTCGTGGCGATCATGACCGGCCTGGCGGTGATCGTCGCCTCGGCGGTCCAGATCGTCCTGATGCTGATCCGCTCGGCAATGCTGGTGCTGCTCGCCGGAGCGTTCCCTTTGGCGGCTGCCGCGACCAACACCGAGATCGGGCGCAACTGGTTCAAGAAGTTCTGTGGCTGGTCGCTGGCCTTCGTCGCGTACAAGCCTGCGGCGGCGCTGGTCTACGCGGCTGCCATGAAGATGGCTCACGACCAGCCATCGAGCGGGAGTGCAAGCGTGGTGCAGGCGATGGGCGGGATGATGATGCTCCTGCTCGCGATCTTCGCGCTGCCGGCGCTGATGCGCTTCATGGTTCCGCTCACCGCGGCTGTGGCCGGCGGGAGCGCCGGGATGGGCAGTTCGGTGGCGGATCCCGGTGGGATGGCGACCGGTGCGATCAACATCGGCAGCTCCGGCCCGGGATTCGGCAGCGGACGAGGCGCCGGCAGCTCGGCCGGCGGCGCCGGTGTGTCTGGTTCGATTGGTGCTTCCGGCGCGACCGGTGCGCAGTCGGTCGGCGCGAAGGCCGCCGGAGCAGTCGCGGGACCAGCGAGCATCGGCCTCGCAGCCGCCCGGAAGGCCGGAGGCTCCGTGGCCGGAGCCGCATCCCACTCAGCCGGCGAATCCGGAGGCGGCACAATCACCCCCACCTCCACCCGCGGCCCAATGTCCGGCCGCTCGGCCTCCCGCCCCCACCGCACCACTCCACCCGCACACCAGCGCACCCCCGACCCCGTCGGCCCATCCGGCGCCGGCTGACCACCCTCGCCGCCACCGCCGGCAAGTCCGAAGCCGGCGCGATCACCCCGGCGTCCGTCCCGGCCCGATCAGGCCGGCCTCCGCCCGCGGCCCGATGTCCGGCCGCTGGAGTCTCGCTCTCACCGCACCAATCGCCCGCACACCAGCGCACCACCCCCGAGCCCGTCGGTCCCACGGGCCCCGGCTAATCACAATTGCCGCCACGCTGCAGTGCTGGGCGTTCACCGCCCGGCGCTCCCAGGCCGGGCCTGGGCCGCGGCGCTTCTGGGGCCGCCGGCCTGCACTGCGGGCGTTTCCAGGCCCGGGAGTGACTGTCCAGCGCTTCCGGGCCCGCAACGCCGCCCAGCGCCAGGCCCGGCCCAGGCCGCAGGAATCGCGCAGTACGTCCGGAATGCTGAGGCCCCCAGCGCCGCAGGCCCGGTCCATGTCCGTCGGTTCGGCGGATGACAGCATGATGCGATGGACCGGATTGCGCTGATCTCCGATGTGCACGGGAACCTGACGGCGCTGGAGGCGGTCCTGGGCGACATCTCGGCGCGGGGGATCACGAGGATCTTCAACCTTGGCGACAACGTCGGGAAGGGTCCGCGCGGTCAGGCGGTGGTGGATCGGTGCCGCGAGGTCTGCGAGGTGAACATCCTCGGGAACTGGGACGACCTCCTCCCCGATCCCGACCGCGTCGACGACCGCGAAGCGCTCAGGTGGTGGAACAACGAGTTGCGCGAGGATCAGTGGGCCTGGCTGCGAGCGCTGCCGTTCTCCCACGACTTCCTGATGAGTGGTCGGCAGGTGCGGCTGTTCCACGCCTCGTCGACGAGCGTTCACCACCGGATCTCGTTCGATCACGACGAAACGCAGTACCTGAGCTTCTTCGAGAACACACCGGCCACCGGTGACGGGCCGGTGCCGTCGATGGTCGGGTACGCCGACATCCACGACGCGTACTTCGAGGAGGACCGCGGCCGCACGCTGTTCAACACCGGCTCGGTCGGCAACAGCCTCGGCGACCCGACACCGATCTACGTGATCCTCGAAGGCGTCGTCGACTCACCCGGTCCGGCGCCGTTCTCGGTCCAGTTCGTCCGAGTCCCGTACGACGCCCAGGCCGAACTGGCCATCGCCCGCGCCCTCGACATGCCCGAACTGGACGGCTACGAAGCCGAGATCATCCACGGCATCTACCGCACGGACCTCTACAACAACACCGAGTTCGGCTACCACCGCCGCACCCCCTGACCCCAACTATCCCCAGGGTTTTCCACAGCTGTGCATTCGGTGCTGCCAGCAACAATGCACTACCTGTTCATTTCTGGGTCACTTGACGAGCAGGGCCTCGGAACCTACGGGCTTATAGCCGGCGGCCAGGAAGGCGCGGAGCGAGGCGGCGTTGCCGGGGGTTATCTGCGCCCAGATCGAGGTCTTCGGCGGGATGAGGGCTCGGGCGGCGCGGGCCAGGTGGCGGCCGTGGCCTTGGTTCTGGTGGGCGTCGGGGAGCTCGATGGCGCATTCGATGCGGTCGGCGAGGCCGTGGCCGATGATTACGAGGCCGCCGTGGACGTCGCCGTACACCTGGACGTCGGTTCGATACTCCAGCGCTCGCTGGACGCGGGGATGGCTGTGGTCGGTGAGGACAGCGAGGTCCTTGACGACCTCGGCGCGTGCGGCCGGGTCCGTGATGGCTGGGGCGAGGAGCATCGCGTCATTCGAGCTGACGTGGCGACCGGTCCGCTCGGCCAGGGCCGTGAGGAACGGCGGGTTGGTCGGCGCGGCCAGGTCGCCCGCAGGGACCTGCTCGGCGACCCACGACGGGCTCACGTCTGCGGCGATGACGATGTGACCGGTGAACGCGACCACGGCGGACTCGCGCTCCGACGGCGCCGGTACGACGCTGATGCCGAGGTCCGGGGCCGGGAAGACGCCGTTTTCGACGCCACGCAGAATGTCAGCAAGAGTTGTCATCACGAGCATTGTCGCGGAGATCCCGTGTCACGCTCAGACGCCACGGAGGCAGCACGATGCGGAAACCGCAGCTGGTGAAGGCCGAGGGGTTGCCGGACCGGGTCACGATCTACGAGGTCGGGCCGCGGGACGGTTTGCAGAACGAGTCGGCGATCGTCGACGTCGCGGTCAAGGCCGAGTTCATCAACCGGCTCGTCGAGGCCGGGCTGACGACCGTGGAGACGACGAGTTTCGTGCACCCGAAATGGGTCCCGCAGTTGGCCGACGCCGCCGAACTGCTCGAGCGAATCGACCTGCCGGAAGGCGTCCGCGCCCCGGTTCTGGTCCCGAACGAGCGCGGACTCGAGCGTGCGCTGGCGGCCGGCGTACGGGAGATCGCGATCTTCGCCAGCGCCACCGAGACGTTCGCGGCGAAGAACCTCAACTCCACGCTCGACGACCAGTTCGCGATGTTCACGCCGACCATCCAGCGGGCGCTGGCGGAAGGCCTGCCGGTCCGCGGTTACGTGTCGATGTGTTACGGCGACCCGTGGGAGGGCGACGTACCGATCGACCAGGTCGTCAAGGTCGGTGCGCGTCTGGTCGAGCTCGGCTGCCACGAACTCTCCCTCGGCGACACGATCGGCGTCGCCACCCCGGGCCAGGTCACCGCGTTGATCACCGCGTTCGGTGCGGCTGGGGTCGGTGTCGACAAGCTCGCCATGCACTTCCACGACACCTACGGTCAAGCGCTGGCCAACACACTGACCGCCTTCCGCGAAGGAGTCACCACGGTCGACAGCTCCGCCGGCGGCCTCGGTGGCTGCCCGTACGCCGAGAGCGCGACCGGCAACCTCGCCACCGAAGACCTGCTCTGGCAGCTCGACGGCCTAGGCATCCAAACCGGCGTCAACCTGCAGAAACTCGTCGAAACGAGCGTCTGGATGGCCGACCAACTCGGCAAACCCTCCCCAAGCCGAGTGGTGCAGGCTCTCGCCGGCTGACGCTTCGCCTCGCCCCTGACCTTTCCGCTTCAAGTCTATCGACGTGGCCTCCGCCCAGTCGGAGTTGTCCACAGGCGGGCGCTGTCGCCCAAAACTGTCGGTTGTGCGGGTCAGACTGGGTGGGTGAGTGCGCAGCGGGCTGAGCTTGGGGAGTTCTTGAAGGCGCGGCGGGCGCGGGTTGCGCCTGAGGACGTCGGGCTGCCTGGGGGCGGGCGGCGGCGTACGCCTGGGTTGAGGCGGGAGGAGCTGGCGCAGCTCGCCGGCGTCGGCGTGACGTGGTACACGTGGCTCGAGCAGGGGCGGCCGATCAACGCCAGCGGCCAGGTGCTCGACGCCGTCGCGACGACGCTCAAACTCAGCCCGGTCGAACGCGAACATCTGTACCGCTTGGCAGAGGCGACGCCGGTGCGGTTACCGCGTCCGACGGATTGCGCCAGCGAGGCGGTCTTCGCCGAGATTGTGGAGGCGCTCGACCCGTTGCCCGCACTGATCACCAACACCCGGTTCGACATCATCCGGGCGAATCGTGCCTACAACGACCTGTTCCACGACTGGCACCAGCTGCCGTGCATCCACAAGAACCTGCTCTGGTGCATCATCACCGAGCCCTCCGCCCGCGCCCAGCTCCTGAACTACGACACCGAGGTCCCGTACATCGTCGGTCGCCTGCGCTCGGCGTACGCCGAACACATCGGCGACCCCGACTGGGAGACCGACCTCGAGCGCCTGCAGGCGATCAGCCCCGAGTTCACGCGGCTGTGGTCCCGCCACGAAGTAGCAGCCTGTACGCCGCGCGAGCGCCACATCGTCAACCCAACCGCCGGCGAACTGCGCTTCACCGTCACCGAGCTGGCGATCCCCGCCCACCCGGACCTGGTCCTGTTCGTCGAGACTCCAGCCGACGACACCACCCGCGCCAGACTCCCGCAGACTCGGAGGGAGCCGGCCGACCGGCTAGCGTGATTGAGCCGGGCCGCCCGGTGTCCGCCAGGTCGTCAAGCAGAACGGATGACCGGCCGGATCCAGGAAAACGCGAAAGGTCCCAGGCTCGGGCTGCATCGCGGTCGGACGCCCGCCGGCCGCGACGACCTTGGCCTGCTCGGCGTCCAGATCCTCTGCCATGAAGTCAAGATGGCACTGCTGCGGCACGCGCGGATCCGGCCAGGTCGGCGCGCGGTGGTTCAGATCCCGCTGAAAGCCGAGGCTGAACGTGGGAAACCGCAGCTCTGCAAAGCTCTCCGACGCGACTGCCAGCTCGCCTCCGGCCACCCGCTGGTAGAACTCCGCAAGCGCCACCGGATCAGGGCAGTCCAGCGTCGGTCCCCAGAACGGTGCCGTCACGGCTCGATCGGGCGCCGGATCCGCCGGATCAGGCTCTTGTCGGCGAACTGACCGACCCGGTACGTCGACCAGCCGTCCACACCGGCGCCGACCGCACCGCCGAGCAGCGGGATCCGACGGGTGATCGTGAGGGCCATCTTCTTGCCGCTGATCCGGGCGATCAGCTCGGCGACGACCTCGTTCGAGACGTGCCGGTCCAGCTCCGGGTCGAAAACCGGGGCGGTCGCGATCGCGATCGGCGACGTCGGCAGACTCGCCTTCTTCAACCGGTCGGCGACGCCCTCCTCGCCGAGCAGGCAGGTGATGACCGCGGTCCGGACGCGCGGATCGTCCAGGTCGTACCCGCGCAGGTGCGCGATCGAGGCCACCATGCGGGCCTGGACGATCGCGATACCGGTCAGGTTCGCAGGCAGCGAGACCGGGAGCGTGACGAGACCGCCGAGGCCGGTCGCAAAACCTTGTACGCCGGCCAGCCGGATGTGCTGGTCGATCACCGCGTCGATCGCGAGCTGCGGGTCACCGCCGCACCGCTCGAGCTTGTTCTCCGCGATCCGCTCCGCGCCGGGGAACCGCTGGTACCCGTCGATCGCGATCTCGAGGATCTGGCGCAGCACACCACCCGCGGCCGCCGGAGCGAACCTCTGGGCGGCGGGCGCGAGACTACTGGCGACGAACCTGGCTACTCCGGCCACGGTGCTCCTTCCCGCCCGGCCCCACGCGTCAGAACCCGGACGTGCTTCAACTGTACGTGCCTCCCCGATCCTCGCCACTCGGGATAAACCCTTGGTGTCCCCTAGGTGGATCGCCAGGCCATCACAATCGCAGCCCGTGGGCCCCGCCCCGTGTGACTGGGCGCCGATGGGCACATTGTGATGGCCTGGGGATCCGCATGGTCCAGGATGGTCCCGTGCCAGTTGAACCAGTCCCGACGCAGTGGGAGTTCCCGCCCGTGGGGGTCGCCGGGGCGAGTGACGTGGTCGCGGGCGGTGCGGACCTGGCGCCGGGCACCGTGCTGGCGGCCTACCGGCGGGGGCTGTTCCCGATGCCGGACCACCGCGGCTCGATCCTGTGGTGGTCGCCGGTCGATCGTGGCGTGATCGACATCGCCGGCTACCAGCCGTCCCGCTCGCTGCGGAGGGCCCGGGCGAAGTTCGAGATCCGGGTGAACACGGCGTTCGACCAGGTCATCCGGGCTTGTGCGGATCCGCGTCGGCCCGGGTCCTGGATCGACCGCGACATCATCGCGTCGTACACCGAGCTGCATCGGCTCGGCTGGGTGCATTCGGTCGAGGCCTGGGACGGCGACGAGCTGGCCGGCGGGCTGTACGGCGTCGCGATCGGCGGACTCTTCGCCGGCGAGTCGATGTTCCACCACAAGACCGACGGCTCGAAGGCGGCCGTGGCCGGGACGATCGAGCTGCTGGACGACGAGTACGCCGCCGACCGGGTCTTCGACATCCAATGGGTCACCGATCACCTCGCCACGCTCGGCGCGGTGTCGATCCCGCGGGAGACTTACGTACGCCGCGTTGCGCGCGCCCTCGACGTACCGCTGCCGAAGGCTTTCAGGTAAGGCCTACGAACGCGGCCATCTGGCGCGACGCCGACTCGAAGAACTCGTCGGCCGGATCCATTGAGCCGACCAGCTGACCGAACAGCTCGAAGCTGAGCATGCCGAAGAGCTGCGTCCACACGATGACGGTCCGCACCAGCACCGCCGGCGGTACATCCGGTGCCAACGGCACCAACACCTCGGTCTGCTGCGCGAGCAAGCCCGAAGGCTCGGGTGCGTCGCCCGGCGGCGACAACCGCCCTGAAGCTTGAGCCCGCTGCAAGAGCCCGAGCAGCAGCAGCGGCACCCGGATCGCCGGCTCCACTGTCGTTTGGGGTGCCTTGTAGCCGCTGATCGGCGAACCGTAGATCAGCGCGTACTCCTGCGGATGGGCGCGGGCCCAGTCCCGGACCGCAGCGTAGATCGCAACCCATTCCGCCAGCAGGTCGTCTCCGCCGGCGGCGGCCTCGGCCGCCTCGCCGAGTGCGTCGTACGCGTCGATGATCAGCGCGGTCAGGAGCTCGTCCCGGCTGGGGAAGTACCGGTACAGCGCCGACGAGACCATACCGAGCTCGCGGGAGACCGCGCGGAGCGACAGCGCCTCCGCCCCGACGGTCGCGAGCTGCCGGCGTGCGGCGCCCTTGATCTCCTCGGTCAGCTCGGCCCGGGCACGTTCACGGGCAGTACGTCCGGCGTTCATGAAGCCAGTGTGCCACAGAATCGAGAGCAGTGCTCTTGACAAGGATCAGCGATCTGATGTTCACTGATCACAACAGAGAGCACCGCTCTCGCAAAGCAGAAAGAGGCACCGCCATGACGGAGTACAAGCAGACCTACGACAGCAAGCGCGTCATCACCGCCTCCGAGGGCAGCATGCGGGTCTTCAACAAGATCGTCGCCCGGATGACGAAGCTGGGTCTGAGCCTGATGGGCAGCCGCGTCCTGTCCGTCCAGGGCCGGAAATCCGGCGAGTGGCGCAGTACGCCGGTCAACCTGCTGGTCATCGACGGCCAGCGCTACCTGGTCGCGCCGCGCGGTCACACCCAGTGGGTGAAGAACCTGCGCGCCAGCGGCACCGGCCGGCTGCAGCTCGGCGGCAAGGTCGAGACGTTCCACGCCGAGGAGCTCGCCGACGCCGACAAGATCCCCGCCCTGCGGCTGTACCTGAAGAAGTGGGCCTGGGAGGTCGGCATGTTCTTCAACGGCGACGTCACGAAAGACTCTCCCGACGAGGTCCTGCACCACATCGCCCCCGGCGTCCCGGTCTTCAGGATCAACTGAGTGCCTGCCTCCCGACCTAGTGATACGACGCGGCCTGGATCCGGTACAGCTCGGCGTACTGCCCGTCGAGGGCGATGAGCTCGTCGTGCGTACCGGTCTCGACCACCCGGGCACCGTCCAGGACCACGATCTGATCGGCCATCCGCACCGTCGAGAACCGGTGTGAGACCAGGATCGTGATCCGGCCGTCCGTGCTGTCCTTGGCCGCAGCCGCGTACCGCTCGAACAGCGCGTGCTCGGTCTCGGCGTCCAGCGCAGCGGTCGGCTCGTCGAGCACGAGCAGCAGCGGCCGGTCCCGCATGAAGCCCCGCGCCAGCGCGAGTTTCTGCCACTGCCCGAAACTGACCTCCGCCCCGTCCGGCCAGGTGGAACCGAGCTGGGTGTCCAACCCCGACTCGAGTCGCTCCAGAACATCCTCGGCGCCGGCCCGTCCAACCGCGGTGGTGACAGCCAGTACGTCGTCGAGCCGCGGCAGATCACCCAGTCCGACGCTGTGCGCCGCGCGGAACTCGAACCGGAAGAAGTCCTGGAACGCGCCGGCGATCTTCTGCCGCCACGCCTCGGTCACGATCCGGTCCAGCGGCTGGTCGTCGAGCAGCACGCTTCCATCGGTCGGCTCGTAGAGCTTGCAGATCAGCTTCACCAGCGTGGATTTACCCGCGCCGTTCTCGCCGACGACCGCGATCACTTTGCCTGCGGGCAGTCGCAGGTTGACGTCTTCCAACGCCGGCCGGTCGGATCCGGCGTACGTGAAGGAGACGTGCTCCAACCGAATGCCGTCGGCGAGTCGTTCCGGTGCGGGGAGATCGGCGGTGCCGTCCAACGAGGCCGCGTAGTTCTCCAGCCAGACCAGCCGCCGCGACCCGTCGAGCCAGATCCCCCGCAGGAAGCCGATCTCGCCGACCGTCGCGCCGACGTACGACGACAAGCGCGCGCCGGCCGCGAGGATCAGCAACACGTCGCCGACCGAGCCGTGCAATCCGGCCGCCACGAACAACACCGCACCGACGTACGCGGCGCCGAACACCGCCCAGGCAACGGCGTGCCAGCCGGCACTGACCCAACGGGCCGAGGCGATCGGCCCGTACCACTGCTCCCACTCGCGGCGACGGTTGTCCACAAGGTCATGACCGATGCCGAGGACGCGAACCTCCTTGCCGGGCGCGGGTGTCGTCGCAGTCTTGAACAAGTGATCGGCCAGGCGACTGTGGGTGGCGTACCGCTCCTCGACCCGACGCTCGACGCCGGGACGCCAGCTGGAGCTGACGACCGTCGGCAGTGCGAACACCAGCAGGAGCGCGAGGGCGGGATGGATCGACATCAGCAAGGCGACGGTCACGCCGAGGCGCAAGATCCAGCCGCAGGTCGAGAACAGCGACATGTACATGTGGTCGAGCACGAAGACCTGTTTGCGCAGTACGGACAGGCGGTCCAGATAGTCGCGCCGTTCGTGGTGCTCGACCGTGGCGACGGATGCCTGCAACCGCGCGACGTGGGCCTCGAGCATGATCGTCACGCGGTCGCGGAAGCGTCGCGAGATCCGGGTCGAGAGCGTCCGCAGGAACCAGGTCGCCGTTACGGACACCGCGAGACCGGTCGCGGCGAGCAAGGTCGCTCGCCGGTCGTCGTCCAGTACGCCGTCAGCCAGGACCTTCAGCCACAACGCGAGCAGGGCATCCGGGAGCGCAGCGAGCAGCGTCATCAGGAAGGCGGCGACCAGCAGCCACGGCTCGTGTTGGTAGCCCAGCTTGCAGAGCCGCCACATCGCGGCGAGGGCCTTCGGCTCCTCGACTTCAGAGCGTGTCATAGCTCAGGCCTTCCTCGTCGACCTCGGCTGTGAAGCGCTTGGCCTGCAGGTCGAACATCGTCCGGTACCGACCGCCGAGGAGCATCAGCTCGTCGTGGCTGCCGAGCTCGACGACGTGACCGTGCTCCAGGACGCAGATGCGGTCGGCATGCCGGACCGTCGAGAACCGGTGCGAGATGAGGATCGTGGTGACGTCGCGGGTGGCATTCAGGATCCGGTCGAAGATCGCCGCCTCGCCGCGAACATCCAGCTGTGCCGTCGGTTCGTCGAGCAGCACCAGACCGGCGCCTTGCCGTACTGCGCAGAGCGCGCGCGCCAGGGCGACGCGCTGCCACTGGCCGCCGGAGAGATCGGTGCCGTCGCCGTACCCCGTGGCGAGCCGGGTGTCCAGGTCGGCCAGATGGTCGGCACCGGCGTCGGCGAGCGCGGCACGGATATCTGCCTCGGGCGCACCGCCCGGTGCGACGTTGTCCCGCAGGGGCAGCTCGAGCTTGAGGAAATCCTGGAAGACCGCGGCGGTCCGCGTCCGCCAGGCGTCGACGTCCAGGTCGCGCAGGTCGACGCCGTCGACGCGGATCGTGCCGGCGTCCGGGTCGTACAACCGGCAGAGCAGCTTGGCCAGGGTGGTCTTCCCGGCACCGTTCTGACCGACGACCGCGAGCGACGAGCCGGCCGGGATGGTCAGGTCCAGCCCGTCGAACACCGGCCGCCCCGCCTGTGGATAACGAAAGCTCAGTCCGCGGAGATCGAGCTCGACAGCGCCGCGCGGAACGCTGAGGCGTCCGGGCGTCAGCGCACCGGCCGGCGCCATCGCGGGCTCCAGCCGCTGTACGGCGGCGACCGGCGCGGCTGCTCCGTCGAGCGCCCAGTTCAAGCCGCCGAACGCGATCATGCCGACGCCGATCGCGACCTGGGCGAACACGACCAGCCGGTCGAGCTCCAGCCGGCCGTCGATCGCCGCCGCCCCGAGGGCCCAGAAGACCAGCCCGTTGGCGACGGCGATGATCAGCAGGCTCCAGATCATTGGTCGCTCCCGCAAACGGGTTGCGGCGTACTGCAGCTCGAACAGCCGGCGACGTCGTTCGGTGAAGCGCTGCACCGTCCAGTCCGCAAGGCCGAACAGCCGCAGCTCCTTCGCCGGATCAGGCTCGACCGCCAACTCGTAGGCATACTTGGCATGCCGTTGGGCGGACCGGACCTCGGCCGTGTTCCGGTCCTTCCAGACACCGCTCTCGCGGAGCAGCCAATGCGTCGATCCCCAGGCGACAACGAGCAGCAGCGGCGCCCACCAACTGAATCCGAACAGCACGACCGCGGACGCGGCCCCGCCGACCAGCTCAACCAGGCTGCCCGCAACGAAATCGACGTTCAGATACATCGGTGGTCCGGTCTGCCCGTGATCGAACTCCCGGGCCACAGTCAGGTCCTCACTCAGCCCCGGATCCTCGAGGTGTCCGATCCCCGGCGGGCCGACGCAGGCCTCAGCCAGCCGATCATTCAGGTACGCCGAGACGCGGCTGCCGAGGTTGGCGCTGACGGCCTGATGCACCGGCGTCAGCACCTGCAGCAAGATGAACGTCACGCCCATCAAACTCAGCGGCCCCGCCAGCGCACTCCCATGCTGCACGGCGCCGACCACCAACCCCATCGCGATCGCAAACACCGCGGGTAGAGCTCCGCGCGCCAGCAGCAGCACCCACCAGGCCGCCGCCAACGTCGAATCAGCTCGCGGCAACACGGCAAAGAACTGCCACTCAGGTCGCCGACGCAGCCGCTTCACCATCCCCTCACCATGCCACCCGCCACCGACCAAATTCTTGGACGTTTGCCGGATCGCGAGGATCAGGCTGCGTGCGAGATCACGACCTTGCCGAATCCGCCGCCGCCCAGGTAGTAACGGAATGCCTCGGGGGTCTTTTCGAAGGGGAAGACCCGGTCGATCACGGGATTCAGGCCGGCTGCGGCGATGGCCTCGTTCATCGCTTGGAAGTGCGCCCGGTGTCCCAGGGCGATCGGGCGCAGCGTGACCGAGGACGTGAACAGCAGCCCGGGGTCGATCGGGTCGGCGCCGCCGAGTGAGCCGACGAAGGCGACCTCGCCGCCGGTCGCCGTGGCCCGCAACGACTCGTTCAGGGTGCCGGCGACATCCACGACGTGGTCGACGCCGCGGCCGTCGGTCAGTTCCCGTACCTGCTTTGCCCAGTCCGGTGTGAGGGTGTGGTTGATGACGGCATCCGCACCGAGCTCGAGCAGACGAGCCGCCTTCTCGTCGCTGCCGGCGGTCGCGATCACCCGAGCACCGAGCAGCTTGGCGAACTGCAGAGCAAAGAGGGACACTCCGCCCGATCCCAGGGTCAGGACGTGCTCACCCGGCACCAAACCCTGCCCGCCGACCAGAGCGTTCCACGCAGTCACCGCCACGCAAGGCAGAGTTGCCGCCTCCTCGAACGTCAGGTGACGCGGGATTGGTACGACGCCCTCCTGGTCGAGTACGGCGTACTCCGTCAGCAGACCGTCGAGCGAACCACCGAGCTGGTCGGCGCGGGCGAGGTCGAAGCGGCCGTCGAACCACCGCTGGAACACGACCCCCATCACCCGATCGCCGACCCGGACACGATCCACGTCGGCCCCCACCGCGACGACCTCACCAGCTCCGTCGGACGCCGCGATGATGTCGTCAGCCACCGGCAGCGGGTAGCGGCCGCGCAGAATGTTCAGCTCACGCGCACTGAGCGAGTTCGCCTTCACCCGAACCAGCACCTCGCCCACCCCCGGCACCGGCACGGGATGCTCCCGCAACCGCAAACTCTCAATCCCACCGCCGTACCGAATGTGATAACTCCTCATCGTCTCCACCCCCCAACGGTGCGTCCACACCCCCACACCCCTCAATTCCCGCCCGGGAATGAGGCCCTACGGCCGGTCAGTCCTCATCTGCGGCGGAGGCGAGCTCGGCCTCCAGTTCAGCGATGCTCGGCAGTGCGGACTCGAACTCCTCAGGGAGCGAGCTGTTGATCGCGTCCGTCCACTCCGCCACTCCGATCGGCGCCTTGAACCCCTTCAGCGCGTACTCCGCGACGACCTTCTTCTTGTTCCGGCAGAGCAGCAGACCGATGGTCGGTTTGTCGCCCTCCTTCGCGAGGACGTCATCGACCACCGCCATGTACAGACCGAGCTGACCCAGGAACGCCGCGTTGAACTTCACCGCCTTCAGCTCGACAACCACATAGCAACGCAGTTCGAGGTGGTAGAAGAGCAGGTCGCAGAAGAACTCCTCGCCGTCCAGCTCGAGCCGGACCTGCTGACCGACGAACGCGAATCCTTGGCCCAGCTCGATCAGGAACTTCCCGACATGCTCGACCAGCTTCTGTTCCAGCTCGCGTTCGCGCCAGCCTTCAGTGCTGCCGAGGAAGTCGAAGAGGTACGGATCGCAAGTCGCTTGCTGAGCGAGATCGGACTGCTCCGGCGGCATCGCCGTGGCGAAGTTGGTAACCGCCTTCCCGGACCGCTCGTGGAATCGGGCGTCGATGTGCAACGCCAGCACGTCACGACTCCACCCGCGCTCGACCGCCGCAGCGGCGTACCAGAGCCGCAGCTCGGCGTCGTCGAGCTTGTCGAGCAAGGCCACATGATGGCGCCAGGGCAATTGTGCAACGGTGCGTTGCACAAACGCCGGGTCCGGCCAGGCGGCAGCGAAGGCTCGCATGTACTTGAGGTTGCGCGGCGAGTATCCGGCCGCGCCGGGGAACCGGGTCTTGAGATCGGTGGACAGGCGGTCGATGACCTTGCTGCCCCAGCCCTGCTCGTGCTGGCGGTTCAGGATCTCCTGACCGATCGACCAGTAACTCGCGAGCATTTCCCGGTTCGCCGCGGTGACGGCACGTCGGCGGCCGGTGGCGACGTGCGTGGAGATGCGGTCGAGCAGGTCCGGGTACCAGTCGGGGAGGGCGGATCGGGCTGGGGCGCTCTCGAAGCGCGGCTTGTCGTTCATGGCAGCAAGGCTTTCGCGGCGACACCCCGAAAACCGAGGGCCTTTCCGGGGCATCTCAGGGCAACCTGGGGCATCTCGGGGCAGATTCGGGGTGGGGCGCTGCGAAGATGGCTGGATGATTAGTCCGGAGCAGCTGAAGGCGGCGCCCAAGGTTCTTTTGCATGATCATCTGGATGGGGGGCTGAGGCCGGAGACGGTGTTGGAGCTGGCGGGGGAGATCGGGCATCCGTTGCCGCGGGCGAGTGCGCCGGAGCTGGGGGCGTGGTTCGTCGAATCGGCCGACTCCGGGTCGTTGGAGCGGTATCTGGAGACGTTCGATCACACGGTCGCGGTGATGCAGACGGCCGAGGCGATCAGGCGGGTGGCCAGTGAGTGTGTGCAGGACCTCGCGGCGGATGGCGTGGTGTACGCCGAGGTGCGGTACGCGCCCGAGCAACATCTGACGCGTGGGCTCACGCTCGAGCAGGTGGTGGACGCGGTGCGGGCAGGGTTCGAGCACGGGATGGCGGTCGCCGAGCGGCCGATCGTGGCTCGGCAGCTGCTGACCGCGATGCGGCACAAAGCGCGGTCGATGGAGATCGCCGAGCTGGCGGTCGCGTACCGGGACGCCGGCGTGGTCGGGTTCGACATCGCGGGCGCCGAGGCCGGCTACCCTCCCACCCGGCACCTGGACGCGTTCGAGTACCTGCAGCGCGAGAACGCGCACTTCACGATTCACGCCGGCGAGGCGTTCGGTCTCCCGTCGATCTGGCAGGCGATCCAGTGGTGCGGTGCCGACCGGCTCGGTCACGGCGTACGCATCATCGACGATATCGAGACCGACGGCGACAAGGCCGAACTCGGGCGGCTGGCGGCGTACGTCCGGGACCGGCGGATCCCGCTGGAGATGTGCCCGAGCTCCAACCTGCAGACCGGCGCGGCCGCGTCGATCGCCGAGCACCCGATCGGCCTGCTCGCCAAGCTTCGCTTCCGGGTCACGGTCAACACCGACAACCGCCTGATGAGCGGTACGTCGATGAGCCGCGAGCTCGCCCTGCTGGCGGAGGCGTTCGACTACGGGCTGGAGGACTTCCGCTGGTTCGCGATCAACGCGATGAAGTCCGCCTTCATCCCCTTCGACGAACGCCTCGCCATCATCAACAACGTGATCAAGCCTTGGTACGCCGAAGCGGATCTGAGCCACTGACCAACTGCGTGCGACCCCGCTGGTTCACGCTCGGGTGAGCTCGTGGACTGGATGGAAACGCAGGTTGGTCAGTGACACAGGTCCGGGGGCTCGGTCAGACCGAGCGCTGGTACGTGCGGAAGGCTCGGGTCGAGAGCCAGCCGACGATCAGCGTGAAGGCAAGCAGGTAGCCGCAGTGGCGCCAGACCGACGACCAGTCAGGGCCGGCGGCCAATGACTCGCGGGCGGCGATCGTGGCCCAGTCGACCGGGTTGAAGCGGGCTGCCACGTTGACCCAGTGCGGCGCGACCGCCGGGTCGATCATGATCGACGACATGAAGGTGAGCGGCAGCGAGACGAACTGCGAGATCCCGATCAGCGCCTCCTGCTGACGAGTCAGCAGCGCGACCGCGTTCGACAGCGACCCGAAGGCCGTCCCGATCAGCATCGACGCGACGATGGTGACGACGTAGCCGTCGACCCCGCCGTCGTACCGCGCTCCCGCGGCGAAGCCGATCGCGAACACCAGGATCGTCTGGATCAGCGTGGTCGACGCATTGCTGAGCAACTGCCCCGCCATCAGACCGCCCCGGCTCACCGGCGAAGCGAGCATCCGATCCATCACGCCACGTTCCATGTCCTGGATGAACGCCGTACCGCTCCAGCCGCTCGTCATCAACGCGGTCATCATCACGATCCCTGGCGTCAGGAACGCGATGTACGACGAATCGCCGAACCCCGGGATGTGCACGACACCCTGGAACAGCTGCCCGAACAACAGCAGCCAGATCGCCGGCTGGATCAACGTGAACGCGATCAACGCCGGCTGCCGGTACGACGCCCGCGTCCACCGGCCGAAGATCAAACCTGTGTGTGCAAGAGACATCACGCAGCCTCCTCTGCAACCTTGAACGAGCGACCGGTGTGCTGCAGATAGACATCGTCCAATGACGGACGCGACACCGTCACCGCAACCACCGGAATCGCCTTGTCCTCAAGGACTCCCAGTACGGCGGGAACCGCGGTCGCCCCGCGATCCACCCGCGCTCGCAGAGTGTTGCCTTCAACAACGATCTCGCCGACGCCGGACAACTGCCGCAGCAACGCGCGGACTGAACCGTCGGTATCCGGATCGATCAGCTCGACCTGCACCGAGTCGCCCCGCAACGCCGACTTCAGCGCCTCCGGGGTGCCCTCGGCAACGATCCTGCCGTGGTCGACGATCGCGAGCTGCCCCGCCAGGCGATCGGCCTCCTCCAGATAATGCGTGGTGAGCAGCACGGTCAGTCCTTCCTGGCCGGACAGCCGCAGTACTCCGTTCCACAGGTCGGCCCGGGCCTCCGGGTCCAGACCGGTGGTTGGCTCGTCCAGGAACAGCACGCGAGGCTGGTGGACGAGACCGAGCGCAACGTCCAGCTTGCGCTGCATCCCGCCGGAGTACGTCTTCACCGCACGACCGCCGTGCTCAGCCAGACCGAACCGCTCGAGCAACTCGGCGGCCCGGCGCTCAGCGTCCTGCCGGGACATCCCGAAGATCCGACCGCTCAGCACCAGATTCTCGAGGCCGGTCGCCATCGGGTCCGAGCTGGACTTCTGCGGCACGTACCCGATCGCGCGCCGGACGCGGTCCTGCTCACGAACAACGTCGTACCCGGCGACACGCGCCGTACCGGAGTCGGCCCGGGACAACGTGGTGAGGATCTTGACGGTGGTGGACTTGCCGGCGCCGTTCGGCCCGAGCAGGCCGAGGACGACGCCCTCCGGGACGCTGACGGTCAGACCGTCGAGCGCGCGCAGAGGTGGTTTCTTCCGGCCGGCCGGGTATGTCTTGACCAGGTCGACCGCTTCGAGGGCATGCGTAGCCATCAGGTGACTCCCTTGTGTGCTGGGAGCCGGTCCGAGCTGGCTATCCTGATGGATGCGCCTTGGGTGCCAGGTCTTCGGACCGACTCGAGGAACCGCGGCCCTTGACTCCTGGTGTTGCCGCACCGATGAGTCGAGGGCCGCATCTCTTATTGGGCTTCCGGCGGAATCGTCTTCATCCAGGCGAACTCCTGACCGAAGTACTTGACCGGATCCTTCAACTGCTCGGCCGGAGTAATGCCCTTCTCCAGGAAGAGCTTCCACGCCTGCCGCCAGTACACCGCGCCGCCGAGTGCGTCCGTGCGGATCTCCTCGGCGAGTTGGTGCACGTACGCCGACTCCGCCTCGAGCAGGGCCAACCGGAACTCCGACTCGACCCAGAAGATCCGCGGGAACTCCGTCGCGGTCATCTGCTCGTGCAGAGCGGTCATCTCCTTGATCTCCGCGTCGACCACCGCGAGCCGCTGCTCGAGCAGCTCGACGGCGCGATCCGGCGGCAGACCGGGGAGATACGCGAGACCGGCCTCCAACGGGTGGAACTCGCGCGACGGCGTCCCGACCAGCTCGGTCAGCCAGTCGGTGAACTCGGCTTCACCGGCCGCGGTGATCTGGTAGACGGTCCGCTCCGGCCGGTTGCCCTCCCGAACCGTCTCCAGCGCCTCGATGAAGCCGTGCTTCTCGAGCGCGGACACGATCGAGTAGAGCGAGCCGTAGTTGACTTTGATGCTCTGGTCCTTGCCGCGGGCCTTGAGCATCGTGGAGATCTCGTACGGGTGCATCGGCCGCTCGCCCAGACACCCGAGCACGGCGAACGCCAGCGGATTGCCGACCTTGCGCCTGGCCATGAGGACTCCTCGATCTCGATTACTCGAAATCGAGTATTAGCTCACGAGTATCCGGTGTCAAGTATTGAGCCGGGCGTCGCGGCAGGCAGTAGTTAGCTGTACTGACCAGGCACGTTGGTCGAGATCGTGCGACGACACGAAGTGAATGTTCTTGATAGGTGAAGACCTCCCGGCGTGGAGTGGAGCTG
>NZ_JBFAPF010000013.1:0-277646 GCF_040675555.1 Kribbella sp. NPDC049584 | reverse complement strand
GGCTGCACCACTACAACCACCACCGACCCCACACCGCGATCGGCAAAGTCCCACCCATCACCCGCTTAACTAACCTGCCTGGTCAGTACAGCTAGCTAGCGCCGGGTGCTGATGGTGCCGACCATCCACAGGTGGCCGCCGGTGGCGCATTCCCGGCCTGTCCAGGTGTTCTGGAATCTGTCTGCGGCTCCGCCGCCGATGCTGAGTGGTACGCCGGATCGCGCGACCACCTTGCCGATGGCGTCGAGGATCTCGAAAGATTGCGAGTCTCCGCGGACGGTGTACCCGCGGGGCCATACGAGAGTCACCATGGACTGGCCCGCCTGCGCTCGAACGCAGCCGTTCGCGTCGGCGGTCAGGGTGCCTACGAGGAGCGCCTCCATGCCGCTAGGACCAGCGACGTCGGACGTGACGATCCGAGGTGGGACAGCTGCTGCCGACGGCCCACTTGCTGTCGGCGGGTGTTCGGCGCCGGGGTGGACGGCCCACGTCGTACCCGCGATCACCACGGCGGCGGCGAGCGTCGTACCGCCCATCGTGAGGCGTCGGGTTCGGGTGCGGCGGTGTCGGATGCGGTCGGCGACGGCGTCCTCCGCTAGGTCGACGGCGTCGCTTCCCTCGGCGGCTGTGGCTCGGAGTAGGGCTTGTAGGTCTGTCATGGCGTGCTCTCCTCGGTGACGCCGAGTTGCGTGGCGAGCTTTGCTCTTGCGTCGGCCAGGTGACGCTTCACGGTGCCTTCGGCGCAGCCGAGTTCGTCCGCGATTTCGGTGACCGGCAGGTCTTCGTAGTAGCGCAGTACGACGCATGCCCGCTGCTTCGGTGACAGGGTCGCCAGCGCCCGGCGTACCTCGTCGGCCACCGCCAGGCGGTCGTCGTCGTGGTGTTGGAGGTCGACCAGCAGGTGACGGGTCGCGTTCCAGCGCCTGAGTCGGCGGCGGCTGTCGATGTACTGGTTGAGCATCGCGCGCCGCACGTACGCCTCGAGTTCGTTGACGTCCCCACCGATCCGCCGCCGACTGAACACCCGCGTGAGCGCTTCCTGGACCAGATCGCCGGCTGTAGTCGCGTCGCCGGTCAGCAGATAGGCATAGCTCCGAAGCGCACCACCCCGCGAAGCCACCAACGCCCGAAACGCAGGCTCCCAGTCAGCCACCACCCCACCCCCTCTCACCCACCCAGACGAACAACCCACCCACGACGTTGGGGGGCTAGCCGAACAATTCTCAGCCCGGTCCTCAGCAGACTGTCCTTCTGTTGGTTGCGCGCGGGGGCTGGCTGGGGTCGCGGATTGTGGTTCTGCAAGTAGTCTGACGGCGTGGGTATGGTGATGGCGGTGTCGTTCGAGCGGTACGGGCGGCTTTATTACCTGGACCCGGGTGAGTTTCGGCCCCGGGTGGGGGACAAGGTGCTCGTGCCTACTGACGACGGGCCTGAAGTGGCTGAGTGCGTGTGGGCGCCGCAGTACGTCACCGAGGAGATTGGTGGGCTGCCGCTGTGCGAGGGCATCGCCACCGCGAAGGACCTGGATCGCGACGAGCAGAACCGGCAGCGGCGGGCTGATGCGCGGGTGATTGCGAAGCGGACGATCCGGCAGCACGGGTTGCCGATGAAGGTGGTCGGGATCGATTTCGTCGACCGGCGGCCGGATGTCGACCAGTTGGTGATCGTGTACTTCTCGGCGCCGCACCGGGTGGATTTCCGCGAGCTCGTACGGGACCTGGCGCGGGCGCTCAGGGCGCGGATCGAGCTGCGGCAGGTCGGTGCCCGCGACGAGGCGCGGTTGCAGGGCGGGATCGGGCCGTGTGGGCGGGACCTGTGCTGCGCGACGTTCCTGAAGGATTTCGAGCCGGTCAGCGTGCGGATGGCGAAGGACCAGGACCTCCCGCTGAACCCGCTGAAGATCTCCGGTGCGTGCGGCCGGCTGATGTGCTGCCTGAAGTACGAGCACCCGCTCTACCAGGAGTTCAACGCGAAGGCCCCGGCCCTCGGGACCGCGGTGGAGACCCCCGCGGGTGATGGAGTGGTGGTCGGGCACAACGTGCCGAGCGACACCGTGGTCGTCCGGCTGGCAGCCTCGGGCCGGCGCTGCGCCTGCAGTCGCGCGGACGTGTGCTCGCCGCGGCAGCAGTACGAAGCATCCAGTACGACGACCCCGGACGCCGCCCCGATCGAACCAGTCGGTACGCCGGAAGCCTCGCCCCAGACGGATACCGCACCCCGAACGAACGCGACGCTCCGAAAGGACGCGCCCCGAAGGGATGCCGAGCCCCAGAAGGACCCGGCGCCCGCCGAGGACGTCGTACCGGGAGAGCATGAGGACGAGACCCGCGAGGAGCGGCGGGTCCGGAAACCGCGCCGGCGCCGCCGCCTGCACCATGACGACGAGGGAGAAACCGGGCAGTGAGATTCCGCAGGTCGACCGTACTGGTGGCAACTCTTGCGGTCCTGGCGAGCGGATGCGGGGTGGCCAGTCGCGCGCAGAACGCGGGTAGCGGCACCGAGGTGCCCGGTATCGGCAGCAACCCGCCGAGTGCACCTGTGGGCCCGATCCCCGCCGGGCTGGAGAAGTTCTACCAGCAGAAGCCCGACTGGGAACGCTGCGGCTCCAACCAGCAGTGCGCGACCATCCTGGTCCCGCTCGACTACAGCCAGCCGGCCGGTCAGACCATCGAGCTGCGGGCGCGGAAGGTGCTGGCCCGGGACCGCGGCGGTCGGCTCGGCACGCTGTTCATCAACCCGGGCGGTCCGGGCGCCTCGGGGCAGGAGTTCGCCGGGCAGGCACCGCTGCTGTTCGGCGCCTCGCTGCTGCGGAAATTCGACATCATCGGCTGGGACCCGCGCGGCGTCGGGGAGTCCACGCCGGTCAAATGCCTGGACACCGAGCAGCTGGACACGATGATCGCCGCCGACGGCAGCCCGGACAACGCGGCCGAGATCGCGGACCTCGACAAGGAGGCGAAGACCTTCGCCGCCGCTTGTGAAACACGTTCGGGCCGGCTCCTGCCGCACGTGTCGACCAAGGACGCCGCCCGCGACATCGACGTACTCCGTGGCATCGTCGGCGACCCCCAGCTGTACTACCTGGGGATGTCGTACGGCACGTACCTCGGAGCGACGTACGCCGAGCTGTTCCCGAAGAACGTCGGCCGGATGGTGCTGGACGGCGCGGTCGACCCGTCGATCACCAACGAGCAGATGGGGATCGCGCAGGCGAAGGGCTTCGACAAGGCGCTGGACGCGTTCGCGGAGGACTGCGCGCAGCGGTCCTGCAAGCTCGGCAGCAGCAAGACCGAGGTGCTCGCGAAGGTCGATCAGCTGATCAAGGACAGCGACGCGAATCCGCTGCCCGGCGACGGGGACCGCAAGGTCACGCAGGCCCTGGTCATCCTCGGCCTGATCTACCCGCTGTACCTGAAGGACTTCTGGCCGCGGCTCGAGGACGCCGTCGCCGACGGGCTCGCCGGGAACGGCGCCCGCCTGCTCGCGCTCGCCGACGAGTACACGGACCGTCAGAAGAGCGGGTACGCCGACAACTCGAACGAGGTCAACATCGCGATCAACTGCCTCGATCACCCCGATTTCACCTCGATCGCGCAGATCGAGGCGAACCTGCCGGCGTACAAGACGGCGTCACCGCGGTTCGGCGAGTTCCTCGCGTGGTCGTCGGTGTCGTGCGCGAACTGGCCGGTGAAGCCGGTCAACCAGCCGCACAAGATCAAGGCGGCCGGCGCGAAACCGATCATGGTCGTCGGTACGACGCGCGACCCGGCCACGCCGTACGAGTGGGCCGTCGGGCTGGCACACCAGCTGGAAAGCGGTGTTTTGGTCACGCGCGACGGCGACGGGCACACGGCGTACCTCTCGGGGAACGCGTGTGTGAAGAACGTCGTCGAGAGCTACCTGGTGCAGGGCAACACCCCGGCCACCGACATCAAGTGTTAGTTGGGGCGGGTGTCGCCCGGTGCGACCGGCAGTTTGAGGGTGTCGGTCGCATGCTCGAGTACGGCGCGGAGGCCTGCCTCGTCCTGCGGGCGGCCCCCGACGGTGATCTCCACGGCTGACGTCTTGCCGCCGTCGAGCGAAATCCAGCGTGAGAGGCCCATCCGTGGCCCGCGGGCCTGGTCGGTGTACGTGTAGACCAGCGTGCCGTTGTCGCGGCTGAGCACCTTCAGGTTGCGCTCGTCGATGCTGTGCTCGCGACCCGCGACCAGCTGATCCGGCGTCTGCTTGCTGCCGCGCGTGTCGAACCGGACCTGCCAGACGCCGGTCGGGTCGAGGAACTTCGGCCGGGTGCCGGCCTGGGCGCTCTTCCAGCCGGCCGGGACCTCTGCCGACACCGGGTCGTCGTCGGTGCCGAAGTCCTGCACGACGTAGTGCAGCGAGCCCGGCTCGAGACAACCGGCACAGGTCGGAGTTTTGGGTGGGGCCGAGCTCACGATCCCCACCGAGGTCCTGTTGTCGGTGGCGAACGGATTGCCGCCGTTGATGGCGAGCACCGCGCCGAACACGGCTACGCCGACGGTCATTCCCGCCAGCGTCATCAGCAGCGCCTGGTGCCTGGGCGTGAGCATCCCGACCTCGCTTCCCTCTCTCCCGGCCGATTATCGCTGACGAGAGGGGCGTCACCGCAAACCCGCGCGTACGCTGGCACGTCGTGGAGATGTCCGAACCCGCGTTCCAGCAGGCGTTGCAGCGCTACGACAACGGTACGGCGGAGCGCGCCGACTTGAAACTGCTCACCAAGGAACTGCTGAAAATCCTGGTGGCAAAGGCGCCAGGTCACGCCGTCGAGGTGCGCGTCCCGCCGTACGGCGCGGTGCAATGCATCGAAGGTCCGCGACACACCCGCGGTACGCCGGGCGCCGTGATCGAACTCCCGCCGGACCTGTGGATCGACGTCGCACTGGGCCGCACGACCTGGGCCGAAGCCCGATTGACCGGCAGACTTCGCGCCAGCGGCGAGCGCACGGACCTGACCGGCCTGCTACCTCTGGTCCGGGCGTGAGATTGACGCCCTGGGCAACCAATCGGTGCCACGCCACGACGCTCGGAGGGTCGCGGCCGGAAGATTCGACGGTGATCGAAAGGGTGACCGGAAACCAGGTTCGTTCCTACCGGTAGGACCTGTCACTATGTTGCGGTGGCAGCAAGTCTCCGCACGCGACTGGCCCGGTTGCGTGTCGATCTGACCCCGTGGCGTGGTTCCCGTGACTTCCGCATCCTGCTGGTCTCGGGATCGGTGTTCTTCCTCGGCGGAATGGTCGGGTACGTCGCTCTGCCGTACCAGCTGTACCAACTCACCGGGTCGAACTTCGCCGTCGGCGCGATGGGCCTGGTCACGATCGCCCCACTCGTCGTCTTCGGCCTGTACGGCGGTGCGCTGGCCGACCACGTCGAACGGCGGAAACTGCTCGTCGGCACCGGGATCGCCCAGGTCGTGATCTCCGCGCTGATGGTCACCAACACCCTGCTGGCCCATCCGCAGATCTGGCTGATCTACGTGTGCGGCGCGTTGAACGCCATCGCCTCCTCACTGCAGCGGCCCTCCCGGGAGGCGCTCCTGCCGCGTGTGGTCCGTCACCAGGAGATCCCGGCGGCGGTCGCGCTGAGCTCGCTGACCGCTCAGGTCGGCCAGCTCGCCGGTCCGGCGCTGGGTGGTGTACTGGTCGGCTCTGTGGGCGTGACCTGGGCGTTTGCCGTCGAGCTGACCGGGATCGTGTTCGCGACGTTGCTCTACACCCGGCTCGGCTCGTACAAGGCGGGCGACCACACCACCGCGCCGAGTCTGCGGGCGATCGGCGGCGGGATCATGTACGCGTACCGCCGCAAGGACCTGCTGGCGACGTACCTGGTGGACATGGTGGGGATGTTCCTGGCGATGCCGATCGTGCTGTTCCCGGCCTTCGCGACGGACGTACTGAAGGAGCCGAAACTGCTCGGTCTCCTGTACAGCGCCGAGGCGATCGGCGCGATGTGCGCGAGCCTGACCAGCGGCTGGGCGAAACACGTCCATCACCAGGGCCGGGCGGTGGTGCTGGCCACGATCGGCTGGGGCGCCTCGGTCGGCATCGCCGGGCTGGCGCCGAACATCTGGTTCGCGATCGGGTTCTTCGCCCTGGCCGGGGCGGCCGACATGGTCTCGGTGCTGTTCCGCTCGGTGATCTGGAACCAGACGATCCCCGACGAGATGCGCGGCCGGCTGGCCGGGATCGAAATGCTCGGATACTCCCTCGGCCCGCTCGGCGGCCAGGCGCGTTCCGGTCTCGTCGCCGACCTCACCAGCGTCCGTACTGCGATCGTCAGCGGCGGTGCTCTGTGTGTCATCGGAGTGGTCGGCACCGCTGCCTGGCTGCGCGAGTTCTGGCGGTACGACGCCCGCACAGACGAACACGCCGTCCGCGAAAGGGACCTCCGAGCGGCCCGTTAGGCTTCGAGTCATCATGCGTATCCGCCGTGTAGTGACCGCCGGGCTGGCCGCAGTACTGCTCGCGGGCTGTAGCGGTCCCGGTCAGGAGGACGCGCCGAGCGCGCCGCCGCTGGTGTCGGTTTCGCAGCTGCCTTCGGAAACCCCGTCGGAAACGCCGTCCGAGACACCGTCGTCGAGCTCGAAGCTCGCGGAGACGCTGTGCGTGCGGATGGACGCCTCGTTGGTGCAGTCGACGCTTGCGGTGCCGGTCGCGAACATCCATCCGGAGACGCCGCCGGTCGACTTCGGCATCCCGACGTACGACGTCTGTCAGCTGACCCTCAGCACGGCTCCGAACGGGCCGGTGCTGAACGTCGAAACTTCGGTGCTTCCGGCAACAAAAGCGACGCTGGCGGCGACCCAGAAGGCGTACGCGGCGACGAAGCGCGAGCCTGCCAAGCCCGCACTGCTGGGCGACGGCGGGTACGGGACGAGCACGTTCGTCGTATTCCTGCTGGGCGGCAGGCTCTACCGGATCGCCGGGCCCAAGGCCACGCTCGCGAAGTACGTCGTGCTCGGGCAGGACGTGATCCGGCAGGCGCCGGGCCTGCCGGAGCCGCAGCTGGAGATCACCCGGCAGGACTGTGAGCGCGGTTCGTCCGCGGCCGAGAAGGTGATGGGCGGGCCGGCGATCGTCCGGCGGGACGGTGAAACGACCCTCGGCGATCCGGTCTGCGGCTGGGTCACCTCGACGAGCGTGCTGTACACCTCGGTACGCCGTACTTCGCAGGCCAAGGCCCTGATGGTCCCGATCCGCAAGGCCGCGACGTCGCAGTCCCTCCCGCTCGGCGACGAGGGGTACGTCGACACCGCGACCGGCCGCACCACGATCCGCGTCGGCGACGACAAGATCGTCGACCTCGTGCCGCTGCCGGCGCGCGCGATCAACCCGGACCTGATGACCCAGTTCGCCCTCGCGATGTCCTCGCTCTACACCCGTTGAACCAGTTCTCGGGCCTCGGCGATGGTGGCGATCGCTTCGCTGATCTCGGTGGGGGTTCGGGCGGCGTAGCCCAGGACCAGACCGGGGGCGTGCGGGAGTTGGCTGTGCCAGGACAGAGGGTGGGTTTTGACGCCTTTGGCCAGGGCTGACGCGGCCAGGTCGACGTCGTCGGTGGAATCGTCGAAGGTGATCGTGAGGTGCAGGCCGGCGGCGGCGCCGTGGATGGTTGCGGTGGGCAAGTAGTTGTGGATGGCGGTGACCATCGCGTCGCGGCGGACGCGGTGCCGGCGGCGGAGGACGCGGAGGTGGCGCTCGAGCTCGCCGGACTCCATCAGGTGGGCGAGCGTGAGTTGCGGGAGCGCCGCGTTGCCCAGGTCGGTTAGGCGTTTGCGGCCGATCAGTTCGTCCTTGTACTGCGGGGGCGCGAGCATCCAGCCGATCCGCAGCGACGGGGCGAGGAGCTTGGAGATGCTGCCCGCGTAGATCACATGGTCGGCGAGCATCGCGCGGATTGCCGGCACTGGCGGGCGGTCGTAGCGGTGCTCGGCGTCGTAGTCGTCCTCGATGATCAGCCCGCCGTCCGCGGCCCATTGGATCAGCTCCCGACGGCGTTCACCGTCGAGCACTACGCCGGTCGGAAAGTGGTGTGCCGGCGTCACCATGACCACCTTGGAGGTGGATTCTCGGAGTACGTCGACCTGTAGGCCGCAGTCGTCGACGGGGATAGGCGGGGTCTGCATGCCCCAGTTCTGCAGGTGCTGCCGGGATCCGAGCGAGCCGGGATCCTCGACGGCGATCTCATGTACGCCGCGCTGCGCGAGCACCTGCGCCACCAGCCCGATCGCCTGCGCGACACCTGCCACGATGATCAGGTCCTCCGGATCGGCTGCGATGCCGCGGTTGCGCGCGAGCCAGTTGGCGACGGCTCGTCGCAGGGCCGGAGTCCCCGCCGGATCGCCGTACCCGAAGCTGGCCGACTCCAGGTCACTCAACACCGCCCGCTCAGACCGCAACCAGGCCGCCCGCGGAAACGCAGCCAGATCCGGCACTCCCGGGGTCAGGTCGATCCGCGCCTGCTCCCCACGCAGCCAATCAAACACGTCGAGCCCTGGGCCGCCCTGGGCCGGTGGCGGGGCTGGGTGGGTGCCGTCGGGTGGTGGGGGTTGGGGAGTGCCGGCCGGTGGATGGGGCTGGTGGGCGGCGTCCGGGGTCGTCTGGGGTGTGCGGGGTTGGGTATGCGGCGTTGCCGGGGAGGGGCGGGTTGGTGTGAGGGGGGTTCGGGCTACTTGGGTGCCGGAGCGGCCGTGGGTTGTTACGTGGCCGTCTTCGGTTAGGCGTTGGTAGGACTCGGTGACCACGCCTCGGGAGATGCCGAGGTCGGTGGCGAGGGTGCGGGTGGCGGGGAGGCGGGTGCCGACCGGGAGGTGGCCGGTGGCGATCGCGGTGCGGAGGCGGTCGGTGAGCCAGTCGGCGAGGCCGCCGGGCGGCGCCTCGGCCGGGTCCAACTGAAGGAAGTCCGCGCCTGTTTTGGACCGACCACTTCTCCCCGGATTGGACCTGTTCACAGGACCATTGTGGCCGGACCGTAGAGGTATGAAAACCGACTACGTCCACGGGTACACCCCGGCAGAGACCCGCCGCCTGACGGACCAGGCCGGAACGCTCGCCGACCTCCTCCACGGCGGCACCACCTACCCACCCGGCAGCCGAGTCCTGGAAGCGGGCTGCGGAGTCGGCGCGCAGACGGTACAGCTGGTGACCCGCAGCCCCGGCATCGAGCTCGTATCGGTGGACGTCTCCGAAGACTCGCTCGCCCAGGCGAAGGCCCGCGTCGCCGTACACGCTCCGGACGTCACCGTCGACTGGCGCCACGCAGACCTCCACGACCTGCGCGGCGAGAAGTTCGACCACATCTTCGTCTGCTTCGTCCTCGAGCACCTCGCCGATCCGGGCAAGGCTCTCGTCAGCCTGCGCGACCTCCTGACCCCCGGCGGCACGATCACGGTGATCGAAGGTGACCACGGCTCCGCCATCTACCACCCGCGCAGTACGTCGGCCCAAGCCGCCGTCGACTGCCTCGTCGACCTTCAGGCCGAAGCGGGCGGCGACTCGCTCATCGGCCGACGCCTCCAGCCGCTCCTCGAACACGCCGGGTACGACGACGTGCACGTCGAGCCGCGCACCGTGTACGCAGATCGGACGCTCCCGCATCTCGTCGACGGCTTCACCCGCAAGACGTTCATCGCGATGGTCGAGTCGGTCCGGGAACGCGCGCTCGCGGCCGGCCGACGGACCGAGGCCGAATGGGAAGCGGGCATCCGCGACCTCGAGAAGACCGCCGAGCCCGGCGGCACCTTCCACTACACGTTCTTCAAGGGAGTTGGTCGAACATGATCGCTCTGCTCGTCCTCGTCGCCGCGGTCTGCCGGGCCCTGAATCGCAACCAGCGCAGGCAGATCCGCCCGATGCTCAACGGCATGGAGGACCGTGACCTGCAACGGCTTGTGGCCGATCTGCGCGCACTCAGCTGACCAGTTCATGAACGCCTGGTAAACAGGGAGTATGGCCCCGACTGAGCAGCTAGAGATCGAGACGAAGTACGACGTCGACGACAGCGTGATCCTGCCGGCGATGCACGAACTGCCCGGCGTCGCTAGCGTTGCTCAACCGGTCGAGCTCGACCTGGAGGCGGTGTACTACGACACCGCCGACCTGGACCTGGCCGCGAACAAGGTGACGCTGCGCCGCCGGACCGGTGGTGAGGACGACGGCTGGCATGTGAAGTTCCCGGTCTCGTCGGGCGAACGACTCGAGGTTCATCACCCACTGGGCCGATCGGTGCAGAGCGTGCCGAGTGCGGTCGTTCGCACGGTCCGCGTGTATGTGCGCGACCGCGCACTCGTCCCGGTCGTGAGGTTGCAGACGAGACGCGTCGTCCACCGCCTGCTCGACGCGGACGGCGACGTACTCGCGGAGGTCGCCGATGACAACGTGACCGCGACGGTCGAGGGCGACGAGCCGGAGAGCTGGCGCGAGTGGGAGGTCGAGCTGGTCGACGGTGACAGGCTGCTGCTCGAGGACGCCGGTGAGCTGCTGAAGTCGGCCGGCGCGCGTCCCGCGAGCGGTCCGAGCAAGTTGGCGCGGGCGCTCGGCAACCGGGTGCCGTCGACCGAGTCGATCAGCTTGCCGAAGAAGCCGCTGACCTCGGACCTGTTCCGCGCGTACGCCGCTGCGCAGGTGAAGGCGATCCACGAGCGCGACCCCGAGGTACGGCGTGATGTTCCGGACTCGATCCACAAGTTCCGGGTCGCGACGCGGCGACTGCGGTCGGCGCTCGCGACGTACCGTCCGGTGATCGACCGCGAGGCCGGCGACGAGATCCGCACGGAGCTCAAGTGGCTGGCGGGCGAACTCGGCGTCGCGCGCGATGCGGAGGTGCAGCGCGAACATTTCGCGGCCGAGGTCGCTGCGCAGCCGGTCGAACTGGTCATCGGCCGCGTGGCCGGGCGGATCGACGATCACCTGCGCGGGGTCTACAAGAACGGCCGCGCGGGTGCGCTCGCGGCGCTGGAGAGCCCGCGGTACTTCCGGCTGCTCGATGCTTTGGACGAACTGCTCGCGAAGCCGCCGGTGACCGGCGACGACCGCAAGGCGAGCAAACAGATCGACGACATCCTCGCCCATGACCGCAAACGTATGCGCAAGGCGGTCAAGCGCTCGAAGGCCGCGGAGACCGTCGCCAAGCAGGACCATGAGCTTCACGAGGTCCGCAAGGCCGCCAAGCGCCTGCGGTACGCCGCGGAGTCCGCCGAACCCGTCCTGGGCGATGACGCGACGAAGCTGGCTGCTCGGGCCGAGGAGGTCCAGGAAATCCTCGGCGAACACCAGGACTCCGTCGTCTCCCGCGACCTCCTCCACCGCCTCGCCCTCGAAGTCTTCGCCGACGGCGGCAACCCGTTCACCTTCGGCCGCCTGCACGCGATCGAAGAAGCCTGCGGCAACACCTCTCGGGCCGCCTTCTACGAACTCTGGCCGACCCTCAAGTTCTGACGGTCTTGCAGGAACGTGAGCCGGGCGGTCAGGTACTCGCCTACCTGGCCGCCCGGAGTCTGGGGTTGGGGCTGTCAGGCAGGTCCGCGTCGAATCAGCAGGGCCTGCCTGACAGGTCTTAGTGTTGGACTGCCTTCTCGGCGCCGGCTCCGGTGAGGGAGCGGACCTCCATTTCGGCGAAGCGGTCGACGTCGACCGGCTCCTTGCTGGTGATGGTTCCCAGCCAGCCGAGAACGAAGGCCAGCGGGATCGTCACGATGCCGGGGTTGTCGAGCGGGAACCAGTGGAAGTCGATGCCGGTGTCGGTGATCATCGACAGGCTCGCGCCGGTCTTCTTGTCGACCTTGCCGGAGACGACCGGGCTGAACACGATCAAGATGATCGTCGAGGCCAGGCCGCCGTAGATGCTCCACAGGGCGCCGCGGGTGTTGAAGCGCCGCCAGAACAGCGAGTAGAGGATCGTCGGCAGGTTCGCACTCGCCGCGACCGCGAACGCGAGCGCCACCAGGAACGCGATGTTCTGGCCGTTCGCGAAGATGCCGCCGATGATCGCGACGATGCCGATCACGACCGCGGTGTAGCGCGCCACGCGGACCTCGCCGTCGCCGCTGATCTGGCCCTTCTTGATGATCTGACCGTAGATGTCGTGCGCGAACGACGTACTCGCGGTGATCGTCAACCCGGCCACCACGGCGAGGATCGTGGCGAAGGCGACCGCGGAGATGACGCCGAGCAGGACCTCGCCGCCGAGTTCGAAGGCGAGCAGCGGGGCGGCCGAGTTCGCCTTGCCCGGCGCGGCCTTGATCCGGTCCGGTCCGACGATCGCGGCAGCGCCGTACCCGAGGACCAGGGTGAACAGGTAGAAGATGCCGATGATCCAGATCGCCCAGCTGACGCTGCGGCGGGCTTCCTTCGAATCCGGAACCGTGTAGAAGCGCATCAGCACGTGTGGGAGACCGGCGGTGCCGAGCACCAGCGCGAGAGCCAGCGAGATGAAGTCGAGCTTGGTGACGCCGGTGGCGCCGTACTGCAGGCCGGGCGACAGCAGCTTCTCGCCGGCGGCCGGGCTCTTGTCGACCGCTGCGCCGAGCAGGCTGGACAGGTTGAAGGTGTACTTCGCGAGCACCCAGATCGTCATGATGCCGGCGCCGATGACCAGCAGCACGGCCTTGACGATCTGCACCCAGGTGGTGCCCTTCATGCCGCCGACCAGGACGTACGTGATCATCAGGATGCCGACCACGGCGATGACGATGCTCTGTCCGGCCCGGTGACTGACGCCGAGCAGCAGCGCGACCAGACCGCCGGCACCCGCCATCTGCGCCAGCAGGTAGAAGAAGCAGACGACGAGGGTCGAGATCGCGGCCGCCATCCGGACCGGCCGCTGCTTGAGCCGGAACGACAGCACGTCGGCCATCGTGAAGCGGCCGGTGTTCCGCAGTAGCTCGGCAACTAGCAGCAGTGCGACTAGCCACGCGACCAGGAAGCCGATCGAGTACAGGAAGCCGTCGTACCCGTTCAGCGCGATCGCGCCCGCGATGCCGAGGAACGACGCGGCGGACAGGTAGTCGCCGGAGATCGCGATGCCGTTCTGCGGGCCGGTGAAGGACCGGCCGCCGGCGTAGAAGTCGGCCGCGGTCTTGTTGTTGCGGGAGGCCCGGAACACGATCGCCAGCGTGGCCACGACGAACAACGCGAAGATGATGATGTTGACGGTCGGGTTTCCGATGTCAGTTGCCAGCGGCAACATCAATGGGGCGGTCACTGTGCTTCTCCCTCGATCTGGCGGCGCAGCTTCTCGGCGTCGGGGTCGAGCCGGCGGTCGGCCCAGCGGACGTAGATCAGCGTGATCGCGAACGTCGACACGAACTGGCCGAGTCCGAAGAGCAGGGCGACGGTGATGTTGCCGCCGACCTTGTGCGACATGAAGCCGTGTGCGTAGTCGGCGAGCAGGACGTAGACGAAGTACCAGACCAGGAACAGTGCGGTCATCGGGAACACGAATCGCCGGAACCTGCGACGCAGCTCGGAGAAGTCCGGCGAAAGCTGGACGTCCCGATAGGTCGTCAGGTCCGGATCGCGTGTATCACTCATCGCGAGCCTCCAGGAGGGATCGAGCCGGGCGGAAGAGGCCGGCTGCGTCGTACTGTGGCCTGGGTCACGGCGGCCGCGACAGCACCGGCAGGCATCGAGCGCTCAGCGGAGCAGACCAGTCGTTCGGTGGATCACTCGACTGCGCCGAGCGGTAGGAATCACACGACGAACGGTCTCAGCGAGGTGGCAGGCCGCGGTCGACGTCGACGGCCTCCGGGGTGTGCAGGCGGACCATGCTGCGGGCAGTCCCGGCCGGGATGCGGTCCGGGGTGAGCTTCGAGACCACGATGACAGTGATGAACGCGAGCGGCATCGTCCACGCGGCCGGCTGACCGACGAGCGCCCGCGGCCAGCCTCCTTGCGGTGCACCGGCCACGTGGATCAGAGCGGCGGCGCTGGCCGCGATCCCGCCGACGACCAGCCCGGCCGCCGCTCCTGTGGTGGACATCCGCCGCCACCAGATCCCCAGCACCAGCAGCGGGCAGAACGTCGACGCAGCAAGGGCGAACGCGAGCCCGACGGTGTCCGCGAGGCTCAACGCACCCGTCACCGTGAACGCCAGATATGGCACGACCATCGCGATCAGCGCCGCGATCCGGAAGCTGTTCACCGCGACGTAATCGCCGCCGGTCCACTCGCGCAACCGGCTCCGCAACAGGTCCTGGTCGATCACCCCGGCGATCGCGACCGTCAACCCCGACGACGTCGACAGGAACGCGGCGAACGCTCCGGCAGCGACCAGTGCACCGAGCAGATCCCCTGCTGTACCAGGGAAAACTCGCCCAGGCAGCTCGAGTACGACGGTGTCCCCGCCGCTGGCCACGAGATCGGGCGCGAACGTCCGCCCGAGTACGGCGTACATCGGCGGGAAGAGGTAGAACAGGCCGAGCAACGCGAGCACGACGACCGTCGTACGCCGGGCCGCGCGGCCGTCCGGGTTGGTGTAGAAGCGGACGAGGACATGTGGCAGCCCCATCGTCCCGAAACAAAGGGCCAAGAGCAACGAATACGTCGCGTACAGCGGATGGTCGCGACCGCCCGCGCGGGACAGCGGCTCGGCCCAGGCGGCGGCCGCGCCGTGCAGTGAGTCCAGTACGCCGGTCGGCTGGTGCCACGCGAGCAGGATCACGAAGATTGGCGCTGCCAACGCTGTCAGCTTGAGCCAGTACTGGAACGCCTGGACGAACGTGATCGAGCGCATCCCGCCCGCGGCGACGTTGATCACCACGATCACCGCGACGATCATCGCCCCGACCTGCGGCGGTGCGCCGGTGACGGTTTGGACGGCGAGACCGGCTCCGTGCAGCTGCGGTAGGAGATAGAGCGTCCCGATCCCGACCACGAGACCGGCGCAGATCCGGCGTACGGCGTCGGACTCGAAGCGGGTCTCGGCGAAGTCGGGCAAGGTATACGCACCGGACCGGCGGAGGGGAGCCGCGACGAGGACCAGCAGCATCAGGTAGCCGACCGTGTAGCCGACGGAGAACCACAGCATGTCGGCGCCGTTGACCAGCACCAGACCGGCGACGCCGAGGAACGACGCGGCCGACAGGTACTCGCCGCTGATCGCCGAGGCGTTCCAGCGCGGGCTGACCGCGCGGCTGGCGACGTAGAAGTCGCTCGTCGTCCGCGAGATCCGCAGCCCGAACAGCCCGATCCCGATCGTTGCCGCGACCACCAAACCGATCGCACTCAAACTAATTGCCGGCGACATTTAGTGCCTCCCGGCGGGGATGGTTCGGCGCTTGCGGCGCCCAGGCACGCACCTCGCGGCACTTGAGGACCGCCCACGATGCTCCGCATCGAGGACGCTCCTCAAGCACCCCGATGCACGCACCTGACCACCGCAATCGCTCGAACCCTCCCCGCCGGCAGGCACTATTTCCGTCCGACGAACTCGGTGAACTCGGCCTCGATCCGCTCGGCGTTGCGGACGTAGACGCGGGCGGCGACGTACACGACCGGATAGACCAGGATGCCGAGGATCACCCAGGGCAGCGGCAGGCCGAAGATGGACAGGGTGCGGGTCGGCGGGACGAGCCAGAAGAGCAGCGGGAGGCTGCCGAGGACGAGCAGTACGCCGGCGATGACGGCCAGCGTCAGCCGCAGCTGCGACTGCACCAGCGAGAGCATGTAGATCTCACCGAGCCTGGTCTGCTCGTCGATCTCGCGGGTGCCGGTGGGAATGATCGGACGCCGTGCCGCGCTGGTCCGCGGGCTGGTGACCCGGACCCGACGCGGTCCCTCCGGAGTACTCATCTACGACGCCGTCTCATCGCAGCGAGGTCGATCGGACCAGGAGGTCGCGCAGCTCGCGCGTGTGCCGTCGGCTCACCGGAAGCCAGTCGCTGCCGACCCGGACCGCACAGCGGCCGCCGTCGACGCGCATCTCGTCGATGTGGGCCAGGGCGACCAGTGTGCTGCGGTGGATCCGTGTGAATCCGGCGTCGCGCCAGCGCTCCTCCAGAGTGCTGAGCGGGATGCGGACGAGGTGCGAGTTCTGGCCCGTGTGCAGGCGGGCGTAGTCGCCCTGCGCCTCGACGTACCGGACTGTGGAGCGCTGGACGAACCGGGTGACGCCGGCCAGCTCCACTGAGATCGTCTCGTCCTCGGTCTCGTCGGGCGACTGGAGCGCAGCCGGTGCGCCGGCAGTGACCACGCGGCGTACCGCCTCGGCCAGGCGCTCGGCCCGGACCGGCTTCATGACGTAGTCGGCCGCGTCGAGCTCGAAGGCGGCCACGGCGTGTTCGTCGTACGCGGTGACGAAGACGATCCGAGGACGCGGCTGGCGGAACTTGGACAGCACGCTGGCCAGGTCGATGCCGTCCAGACCGGGCATCTTGATGTCGCAGAACACCACGTCCAGGTCGGAGGCCTGCAGGATCTTCAGTGCCTCCGGGCCGTCGGATGCGGTCTGGATGTCACCGATCCGGGGGTCCTGGCTGAGCAGGTACACCAGCTCGGCACGGGCGGGCTCCTCGTCGTCCGCGACCAGTGCGCGCAGCGGAGTGTCGGCCATAGGCGAACACTACGGCGAGGCATGCACTCCTGAGGAGTATTTGGGGATTCGGAAAGTTACCTTCGTTCCGGCGTCCAGGGCCGTCTCCACGACCAGGCCGTAGGCGTCGCCGTAGACCTGCCGCAGCCGGGCGTCGACGTTGCCCAGGCCGACCGAGTCGCTGCCGGTCTCGCCGGACAGGGCGGCCCGGATCACCTCGGGGTCGCTGCCGGCGCCGTCGTCCTCCACGCTGATCTCAGCCTCGTTGATCCGGTCGCGTGCGCGGATCGTGATCGATCCGGCCCCTGCCTCGAGCCCGTGCCGTACTGCGTTCTCCACCAGCGGCTGGACGACCAGGAACGGGATGACCACCGGCAGCACCTCCGGCGCGATCTGCAGCGACACCTTGAGCCGATCACCGAAGCGGGCCTGCTCCAGCACCAGATAACGCTCCACGTTGCGTAGCTCGTCGGCAAGCGTGGTGAACTCGCCGCCACGCCGCAGTGCGTAGCGGGAGAAGTCGGCGAACTCCAGCAGCAGTTCACGCGCCCGCTCGGGGTCAGTGCGGACGAAGGACGCTATAGCGGCCAGAGCGTTGTAGATGAAGTGCGGGCTGATCTGGGCGCGCAATGCCCGCAGCTCGGCCTCCATAGCCCGCGTACGTTCCTTGTTGAGCTCGGCAAGCTCCACCTGGCCGGACACCCACCGGGCGACCTCTTCGGTCGCCCTGACCAGTGCAGCGGAGGTGTTGTTGCTGTACGCGACCAGCGCGGCGACCACGCGCTCCTCTGTGACGATCGGTGCGACCACCGCCGTACGGATCGGGCACTGTGGATCGCCACAGGCCACGTCATGTGCACCTAGTACTGCGGTTCGGCCCGAGCGGAGTGTAGGCGCCGCGCGGTCCTTGGCGTCACGACGGTGATTGCTCTCGTACGCTCCACCGACGCCGTCCCACGCGAGTACGCCGGACGAGTCGCAGATCGCGATGGCCGCCGTACCGAGGAGGTCCCTGAGGTGGCGGCTCGCTTTGCCTGCCGCTGCGGGGGTCAGGCCTTCGCGCAGGTGCGGACTGGCCAACGAGGCGGTATGCAGGGTCGCATACGTCGCCTTGTCGGCCGGAGTCCCGAAATGCTTCCTCCGCCGCGCGAACACCCCCTGACGGTAACCGCTCAGCCCTCCGCACGCGGCCTGAACGCCTCCAGCGCCTCCGTGTCGGAGTACGTGCTCAGCAGGTACTCCGCAACCCACGCCTCCCGTCCTGGGTACGTCGACTCGCGCACGATCCGGTCGGCGGCCGCAGCCGCGTCCAGCGCGGATCGACGCAGTTGCACGCCGTCTGCGGTGAGGAGCGCCCAGCTCGGACCGGGTGCGCCGTACGGCATGCCGACGCTGCCCGCGTTCACTACCAGGCGCCGATCGACCTGACGCGCGAACGGCATGTGCGTGTGACCGCACACCACCGTCCTGACGTCGGCCGGCAAACCCCTGAAGACCGTGGACCAGCGCGAGATCGGACTGTCGGCCAGCACCATCTCCTCGTCGTCGCGCGGAGTGGCGTGACAGAACAGCGCGTCTCCGATCGTCACAGTCGTGGGCAGTCCGGCCAGCAGTTCGACCTGATCCGGCCGCAGCTGCTCGGCAGCCCACCGGCTCACCTCGTCCGGCGGCTTGGCGTCGTACGTCCCCCGAGCCATCTCGACCAGCTCCCGGTCCGCGTTGCCGCGCACCCACACCGCCCGATCGCCCAGCGCCGTCAAGACATCCAGCGTCTCCACCGGCTGCGGCCCACTGGCGATGTCCCCGGCCAGCACGATCACATCAGCATCCTGAGCGTCGGCCAGCACCGCCTCCAGTGCAGGCAGCACCCCATGAATGTCAGCCAGTACGGCAATCGTCGTCATGCCCGCAGTCTGCCGCGAAAACCTTTGCTACGAAGGGACATCTGCTCAGAGCAGATCACCGGGCGAAGTCGATCAGGTTGGCGGCGACGACGTCGGTCGCCCGTTCGCACCTCGCGGTATCGAGGGTGCAGCGAACGACAGTGGTCTTGGTGTTCGGGTCCTGACCACCCCCGGTCACCACCGTGGACATCAGAAGATGCTGGTCGTCCTCCGCAACAGCCCGGTAGAAGCAGCCACTCCACTGGCGTCCGACGGCGCCGCTGTGCGAGTCGAGCGCGGTGATGATGTTGCTGCAGTAGCTGTCGCCGTACGCCGGTGTGCCGATCGCGACGGCGTCGTCGGGCGTGAACCCGGTGACGTGGTAGTCGCAGGTCGTGAATCGCTTCTTGCCGGTGGCGATCTCGACCACTGTGGAGCAGCCGTCAGCGCTGCTGTTCCACGGCTGCGTCGACGCCAGGCGACCGTCGTCCGAGACAGCCATCACGTCTCCGGTGACGGTCTTCATCAGAACGGGCTTCGCGGCGCCCGGCGTCCAGCTGTAGAGCTTCATGGTTGTCAAGGCGCCCTTGACGTTGGCCTTGTAGTAGATCTTGTCCTTCGCGTACGCGAGCACGTGGATGCTCTGGACGTCCGGGAGCTTCACGGATTGCTGCGAGCCACCGGTCTCCGAGTAGAGCGTCGCGCCGTACGTCTGCTCTCCGACGACCACCGGCGGGGTTGCCGCGTACGCCGCCGCCGTCTGATCGGCGGTCCCGGTGAGCGTCATGACCTGCGGCGTACGGCGTACCACCGCTCCGGTGGAGTCGACCTTCAGCAGCTCACCGCCGGCGCTGGTTGCGAGCACGCTGCTGCCCAGCCGGACGACGCTCATCAGGCTTGCACTGACTGGGACCTTGAGTTCCTTGCCGGCGCCGAGCACCGTGCGGTGGACCCAGTACGTCAGCTGCGGACTCTTGCCTTGCGTCAGCTTGGCCGCCTCGAGAGCGACCGGGCCTGAGGGCGTCTCTGGTGTCGTCGTCGACTTCTGCGTGAGTGATGGCTTCGGCGTCGGGGTCGGCTTGGGTAAGACGACCGGCGTCGAGGTGAGCATCGAGGGCGTCGGTGACGGTGTGGGGCTCGGGGCGCCGCCCAGTGGTGCGGCGAGGGCCGAGGCGGCTGCCTCGGGGCGCTGGCGGTAGGCGAGGGCTCCGCCGACCGCGACAGCAGCCACAGCGATGGCCGCGACGACAGCGATCAGACGGCCGTTCGGCTGCCGCTTGGGCGGAGTCGTCAACTCAGTCCCCGATCAGTAGTGCGCCCTTGGCAAGGGGCGTGGCGAGTTCGCAAGCACCGGTAGAGACAGTGCAGCGGATGATGGAAGCAGGGGTGTCCTCACCGGTGTCGGCAAGTAGGAGCAGGTGCTGGTCGTCTTCGGGGACCCACTGGCGGAACACTCCGGACCACTCGTGCAGCAGAGTGCCCTTCTTGGCGTCCAGTGCGGCCGCGATGCCGTTGCCGTATCCGTCCTGGTACATCGGACCGGCGATCGCGGTCGCGCCGTCCGGGGTGAAGCCGACGATTTGGTAGTCGCAGGTACGCCAGAGCCGTTTGCCTCCCGGGACCGTCAGGAGACTGCTGCAGCTGTTCTGGTCGGCCAGCGTGGTCAGCGAGCCCGCCGTACCGACGCTGGAGACAGCCATCGCGCTCGGGACTGACTTGAGCGGCGTCGCCTTCGACTCACCCGGAGACCACTCGTACAGGCTCGTCGCACCGTCCTGGGTCGTCCCGGCGTCGAAGTACACCTTGCCGTTGAGATAGCCCAGCAGGGAGGTGTTCCACACGCCCGGCACAGAGACCTTCTGTACGCCGGCGCGGCCCTGGTCCTGCGCGGCGTAGATGGTCGCTCCGGCCATCGACTCGCCGGTGTCCTTCAGACGCGAGCCGATGTACGCCGCGCCGAGGCCGTCGTCGGTGGTGACGATCTGGGTGATGTCCGGGGTCCTGGCGGTGATCCTGCCGTCGGTGTCGATCGTCAGCATCTCGGTGCCGTAGCCCTTGGCGACCACAGCGAGGGCCGACGAGCCGAGCCGGGCGACCTCCTGGATGTCGGCGGTGCCCGGGACCTTGACGTCTCCGCCGGCGCCGCCGCGGATCGTCCGGCCGGTGAGATATGCGATCTGCGGCGCCCGGCCGGTCGGCAGCTTGTCGAGGACGATCTTCGTCTTCAACGGTCCGGCCGGCGCACTGCTCGGCGTCGGCGTCTTGGAGGGCGTCGGTGTCGGCTTGGCCGTCGTCGGGTTGCCGGCGGCGGGGGACGGCGAGGTGGAGAGCGGGGCCGCCTCGGCCTCGGCGGTCTGCGGGCCCTGTCGGTAGGCGAGAGCTCCGCCACTCGCGATAGCACCCACCGCGACGGCTGCGACGAGGGCGACGAGGCGGCCGTTCTGCACTCGCATCGGCGATCTCCTAACAAACGAACCTGGTCATGGCACGGCTGGTGGGGACCGTGCGGCGGGACCACGGCCGGGCGGGACCCAGGGGCCCGCTGTCGGGGGATCTGACGTCACGAAACACCGCTTTGTTCACTCCAGCGAACGAGTCGCAGGACGGATCGAGCATAATTGCGCCATGGACCAGCCACCCCGGATCGGCCGGTACTCCCTGGTCCGCCGGGTGGGTGCCGGAGGTTTCGCGACCGTCTGGCTGGCGCGGGACGAGCAGCTGGACGCCGAGGTCGCGGTCAAGATCCTGTCCGAGAACTGGGTCGAGGACGAGGACGTCCGCCGTCGCTTCCTGGCCGAGGGCCGCTTCCTGCGCAAGGTCGACTCGCTGTACGTCGTCGGCGTCCACGACATCGGTGAGGCCGACGACGGCCGCCCGTTCATGGTGCTGACGTACGCCGACGGCGGCACGCTCGCCGAGCGGATCAAGGCCGGGCCGCTCGAATTCGGCGAGGCGGTCCGGATCATCACGCAGGTCGGGCGCGGCCTGAAGCACCTGCACGCCCGCGGCGTACTGCACCGGGACGTGAAGCCGGCCAACGTACTCTTCCGCACCGACTCCGCCGCAGGCGATCGTGCGATGCTGTCCGACCTCGGACTGGGCAAGTCGCTGGCCGAGGTGTCGCGGATCACGATGCCCGGCGGCACTCCGGCGTACGTCGCCCCGGAGCAGGTGATGGGCGACCGGCTGGACCACCGGGCAGACCTGTACTCACTAGGCGCCGTCGCGTACGCCGCCTTCACTGGCCAGGCGCCGCATGGCGTTGCCAGCCTGGGTGCGGTGATGCAGATCGACGCACCGCCGCCGTCGATGACCACGCTTCGCGAGGACGTACCGGACGCGATCGATGTCGTCGTACGGCGTGCTCTCGAGCCGGACCGCGATCAGCGCTGGCCTGACCTCGACAGCTTCCTCAATGCGCTGCGAGAAGCTCACACCACGGGCAAGGTCCCGGCTGGGTTGGTTCCGGCCGCGGAGATGCCTGCACCTGCACCGCCGGCCGCTCCTGTCGACCAGGCGACCGCACTGGCCAGCTCGAACGAGCCAACCGTTCCGGTGAAGCCCAAGCGCCGCAGGCGTGCTGCAGTGATCACCACGCTCGCGGCGCTGGTTCTTGCGGCAGGTGGTGGGTACGGCGGCTACGAGTACGTCCTGACCCGCCCGATCAAGGTGGACGACAAACCGCTGTCGGTAGAGGTCCCACGCTCGTGGAAGCAGAAGGCAGTTGACGGACAGCAGTCGCTCCTGGTCAGCACCAATACGTCCACGTGGCAGACCAACTCCAGCGTCGAGGGCGTCTTCGTCGGCGTGGTGAACGCGACGTCGCTGCCGACGAGCGTCACGGCGCCTGACGGCTGCACCGCGAGCTCCGGAGACCAGAAGACCATCGGCGGTCAGGCGGCAGTCACATTCCAGCTCAGCTGCGGATCCAACCCGGGCATCGTCGAGCAGTACCGACAGGTCAACGCGAGCACGCTGCTCCGGATCCAGGTGCGAGCATCGGACGAGAAGACCCGGACCGACGTGCTCGACTCAGCGGCGTACAAGCCTTAAGGCACCAGCGACGTCAGCGACGAGATGGATGCCTTGTGCAGGCGGGGGATGACATTCAGCGTGGCCGGGTCGGACGCGTACAGGTACGAGCCGGACTCGTAGACCAGGTACGCCGTCCCGTTGTACTCCGTGATGCCCTCGGTCATGCTCGGCGCGCGGAAGCAGCTCAGCGCGGCCGCGTCCAGGTCCTTCTGGCCACGCTTCACCACATAGATGTTGCTGCGGTTCCCACGCCCGTACGACGTGCTGTAGATGAAGTGGTTCGCGGTGACGGTCAGGCCCTGTGTCTTGGTCGGGATCTCCCACGCACCGGACTGAGTGGTCAGCGTGCCGTCGTCGGCGATCTTGTACTCGTACATGGTCCCGCGGCCGGTGTCGTTGAACGTCCCGGCGAACAGCGAGTCGCCGTAGCTCCCGATGAAGGACGAGCCGGCGACATCGCGCGCAGTGCCGACCTGTGCGAGGTACGGCGTACCCGCGGCCTTCAGGGCGTCGCGTAGCTCGGTCAGCCGGTACTTGCGGATGCTGCTGCCCTGACCGGCCACGAAGGCCCAGCCCTTGCTCACGGTGATCCCACCGACGTGCGACTCTGCGATCGCGACCACGCCGACCGTCGAGCCAGTGGACGGGTCGATGCCGTAGATCTCGGAGTCGGCGCCTTCGCGGTACGCCGCGACGAGGAGCAGATCCTTGCCGGAGCCGTCCCAGTTGTACCAAGTGCCCGCACCTTGCGGGGTGTACGTGCTGAGGTTCGGGATGCTCGCACTGTTGCTGAACCGGGCGTCGTACTTCTTCGACGCGGACGGCCCGTCGTAGAACGTGGCGCCGCCGGTAGTAGCGGTGTCGCAACTGATCGCGGCGTGCGCCGGCAGGGCTGAGGTGAGGGCTGCGGTGAGGGCGGCGGCGGTGGTGAGGAGGGCGGTCGGGAGGGCGAAAATGCGCATGGTGACCTCTGGAGGTTGGGCGGAAACCTACGAGAAACTCAGAGTAAATCGGCAGTGAGTAACAAGCGAGGGCTCACCGGGCGGCAGATCGGCGAACGGACGCCGTACGGTTGTCGCATGACCGATCTGTCCGCGGCGATCGACCGCGTTCTGCCCAGCGTCCGTGCCGACCTCGAGGACCTCATCCGGATCCCGTCGGTCAGCTACGAACCGGCCCGTGCGGCCGACGTCCAGCGGTCCGCCGAGGCGACCGCCGCGTTGTTCGAGGCCGAGGGCTTCACGGTGAAGATCGTGCGCGCCGGCGACGGCGCGCCCGCGGTGATCGCGAAGAAGCCGGCCCCGGCCGGCAAGCCGACCGTGCTGCTGTACGCGCACCACGACGTCCAGCCGACCGGACCGGTCGAGCAATGGACCTCGGACCCGTTCGAGCCGACCGAGCGCGAGGACCGGCTGTACGGCCGCGGCGCCGCCGACGACAAGGCCGGGATCGCCGCGCACCTCGCCGCCGTACGGGCCTTCGGCAACGATCTGCCGGTGGGCGTGACGGTGTTCGTCGAGGGCGAGGAGGAGATCGGCTCGCCGACCCTGCTGCAACTGCTCGACGAGTACTCCGAGGATCTCGCCGCGGACGCGATCGTGATCGCGGACTCCGGCAACTGGGAGGTCGGTACGCCGGCCCTGACCGTCTCGCTGCGCGGCCTGGTCGAGGCGTACGTCGAGGTGCGGACGCTCGATCACGCCGTACACTCCGGTCTTTTCGGTGGGCCGATCCCGGACGCGCTGTCGGCGCTGTGCCGGCTGCTTGCCACCCTGCACGACGACAAGGGCGATGTCGCGGTCGATGGGCTGCACGCGTCCCGCGCGGCGGATGTGGTCTACCCGGAGGACCGGCTGCGGGCCGAGTCCTCGGTGCTCGATTCCGTCCGGCTGACCGGTTCGGGTTCGCTCGTGGACCGGCTGTGGACGCGCCCGGCCGTTGCAGTCGTCGGTATCGACGCGCCGTCCGTTGCGGAGGCCAGCAACACGCTGGTGCCGGTCGCCCGGGCCAAGGTGAGCCTGCGGGTCGCGCCCGGCGACGACGCGATCAAGGCCAGCGCAGCATTGCGTGAACACTTGGAGAACCACGCGCCCTGGGGTGCGCAGGTGACCGTGACCGAGGGCCAGAACGGCCAGCCGTGCAGTGTGAACGCGCGCGGCGCCGGCTACGAAGCGGCCCGTTCGGCGTTCCAGGAAGCTTGGGGCGTGGAGCCTGTGGACATGGGGATGGGCGGCTCGATCCCGTTCATCGCGGAGTTCCAGCAGACGTTCCCACAGGCAACGATCCTCGTCACCGGTGTCGAGGATCCCGACACCCGCGCCCACGGAATCGACGAGGGCCTGCACCTCGCCGAGTTCTCGAAGGTGTGCCTCGCAGAAGCCCTCTTGCTTCAGAACCTGGCCAACCAGGCGTGAGCGGGCTTTCCGGCGACCCAGTGTTTGGCATAGGTTTCGGCGAGTGAAGATCGCAGTCGTACGGGAGACGAGACCGGCGGAGCGCCGGGTCGCGCTGGTGCCGGAACAAGTCGCGAAACTGATCGAGCTCGGCTACACGGTCGCGGTCGAGCCGGCCGCCGGTGAGCGCGCGCTGTTCTCCGACGACCAGTACCGCGATGCCGGCGCCGAAGTGGCCTGGGGCGCCGACCACGCGGCCACGATCGTGGCATCGGTCCAGCCGCTGGAACGCGAGCGCCTGCAGCGGTTGCACGCCGGTACGGCGCTGATGTCGTTCCTGCCGACCAACCCGCCGGACGTGGTCCGGACCGCGACTCGCGCCAAGCTGACCGCGTTCGCGATGGAGCTGATCCCGCGGATCTCCCGGGCCCAGTCGATGGACGCGCTGTCCTCCCAGGCGCTCGTCGCCGGGTACCGGGCCGCGATCGTCGCCGCCGAACGGCTCCCGCGGTTCTTCCCGCTGAACATGACCGCGGCCGGCACAGTCCCGCCGGCGCAGGTCGTCGTACTCGGAGCCGGCGTCGCCGGTCTGCAGGCGATCGCGACCGCCAAACGCCTCGGCGCGGTGGTGAAGGCGTACGACGTGCGTACCGCGGCCGCCGAGGAGATCGCGTCGATGGGCGCCGTACCGATCGAGCTCGAACTGGGCACCCTCGACGGACCCGGGGGATACGCCCGCGAGATGACACCCGAACGCGCACAGCTCCAGCGAGAACTGCTCACGCCGTACATCGCCGCAGCGGACGCACTCATCACCACAGCCGCCGTGCCCGGTCGTACTGCGCCGCTGCTGGTCACGCGATCGATGGTCGAGCAGATGAAGCCCGGATCGGTCGTCGTCGATCTGGCGTCGGAGCAGGGCGGCAACGTCGAAGGATCCGTCGCCGGGACCGAGCTGACCATCGGCCAGGCGCTCGTCTGGGGCGGCGCGAACGTGCCGTCGCAGATGGCCGGTCCGGCATCGCGGCTCTACGGTCAGAACATCGCGAACCTGATCCGGCTGATGACCCGCAACGCCGCCTTCGACCCCGACTTCGACGACGAGATCGTCCGCGGCTGCTGCGTCACCCACGACGGCAGCGTGCTCCACGAGCCCACCCGCGAGCTCCTGAAAGGCCAGGCTTGATGACCGAGTCCATTGCGCTGCTGACGATCTTCGTCCTCGCGGCGTTCGTCGGGGTCGAGGTGATCAGCAAGGTCTCCTCGACGTTGCACACCCCGCTGATGTCCGGGGCGAACGCCATCCACGGTGTCATCCTGGTCGGCGCCATCATCGTCACCGGCTCGGCCGACTCCGCCATCGTGGTGATCGTCGGGCTGCTGGCCGTCGTCCTCGCGACCGTGAACATGGTCGGCGGGTTCGTGGTCACCGACCGGATGCTGGAGATGTTCAAAGGTCCGGCGGCTCGTAAGAAGGAGCTGCACAAGTGATCCCCACCTGGGCCCAGATCGGCTATCTGGTCTCCGCGGTCTGCTTCATCGTCGCGCTGAAGGCACTGTCGTCGCCGCGCAGCGCCCGGACCGGCAACCTGATCGGTGCCGCCGGCGCGGTGCTCGCGGTCCTCATCACGTTCGCGGCGTACAAGCCGGACCACCTCGCGCCGATCCTGATCGCGCTGGTGATCGGCACCATCGGCGGTGTGATCGGTTCGCGGCGGGTGCAGATGACCCAGATGCCGCAGCTTGTTGCCTTGTTCAACGGTGTCGGCGGCGGCGCGGCCGCGCTGGTCGCCCTGCTCGAGCTCGACGAGGTCTCGTCCGATGCGACGGTGGCGGCGATCGCTTCGGCGTTCACGATCCTCGTCGGAGCGGTGAGCTTCTCCGGATCGGTGGTGACGTTCACCAAGCTGCAGGAGCTGATGACGACGCGGCCGGTGACGTTCCCCGGTCTGCCGGTGCTGTTCGTCGCCTCGATCCTCGGCGGGCTGGCGCTGGGTGTCTGGCTGGTGTCGGACCCGCGCGTGTGGGTCGGCGTACTGCTCTGTCTGGTGGGGCTCGCGATCGGTGTGATGCTGGTGCTGCCGGTGGGTGGTGCCGACGTACCGATCGTCATCTCGTTGCTGAACGCATTCACCGGTCTGACGGTGGCCGCGGGCGGTTACGTGCTGGGCAACACGCTGCTGCTGATCGCGGGCACGCTGGTCGGCGCCGCCGGTACGTTGCTGACCAAGCTGATGGCGGACGCGATGGGGCGGTCCGTGTTCAACATCCTCTTCGGCGCGATCCGGGGTGGGTCGACGCTCGGTGCAGGTACGGCGTCCGATCGACCGGTGATCTCGGGCGGCCCGGAGGACGTGGCGATCCTGCTCGGGTACGCGAACAAGGTCATCATCGTGCCCGGGTACGGTCTCGCGGTCGCCCAGGCGCAGCACGTCCTGCGTGATCTGGTCGAGGAGCTGCAGTCGCGCGGCGTGAAGGTCGACTACGCGATCCACCCGGTCGCCGGCCGCATGCCCGGCCACATGAACGTCCTGCTCGCCGAGGCCCAGGTCCCGTACGAGCAGCTCCGCGAGATGGACGACATCAACGGCGACTTCAAGACCACGGACGTGGTCCTGGTCGTCGGCGCCAACGACGTGGTCAACCCGGCGGCCCGCAACACCCCGTCGGCCCCCATCTACGGCATGCCGATCCTGAACGCCGACGAGGCCCAACGCGTCATCTTCCTCAAACGCTCGATGCGCCCCGGCTTCGCCGGCATCGAGAACGAACTCCTCTACGACCCCCGAACAACCCTGTTGTTCGGCGACGCCCGCGACTCCCTCACAAAACTCCTGGGCGCCCTCAAGACCGTCTGACCCCGGAAAACGCTGTCATCCGAAAAGCCGCGTACTAAACCACACCGCGCCCTTTTCGCGCAACCACCTGACACCTTCCTGCCCGAAATGCCCCCACTCAGGTCCAGTCCGGTAAGCAGCCCAGCACCCCCTGGTCACCCCCGGTCAACCGCCCCGAAGCCCCCACCTGCTCAGTCAATCAGCTTGGGATCCCGTCGCGTTCGCGTGGCGCCGAGCGGATGAATGCGTCGTCTGCAGCCGCCCAATACTTCAGAAACAATTCCTGTGCCAGATTAACGACCGCCCGGCCGTGATGAACGACCGCGCCGACTGAATTCATCGGTGTCGACGGAGCAGTACGAACCATTGCGTCATATTGCTGAAGCTAATAGGAATAACCATCCCTGGGTGCGCAATTCTTCGGCTGGGATTCAGCTACGAGGTAACGCACATCAATACCGCTCTCAAGGAACGGCCGGTCGGGGCACTCAGACCCAGCCGCGCTTGGCGGCTGCTACGCCGAGTTCGAAGCGGCTGGCGGCGTCGAGGCGTTCGGAGAGGTTGGCGGTGATGCGACGGGCGGTGCGGAGAGAGATGCCGAGAAGACGCGCAACCTGCTCGTCCTTGGCCCCGCCGGCCAGCAGCCGCAGTACTTCGGCCTCGTGCGGGGTCAGCGGAGCGTCGTCATCGCGGTCGTCGGGGTCGAACAGTTCGGTTGCCTTCGACCAGTAGGAGTCGAAGAGTGCGAGCGCTACCGACACCACGGCCGGGCTGCGATGAATGACCGCGCCCGCAGTCGGATTGTCCGGGTCCATCGGCATGATTGCGATCTCCTGGTCGAGAATCAGGAGTCGCATCGGGAGCGTCGGGGTCGCCCTGACTTCGCATCCGAGTCGGTGGACCGCAGCGGCGTACTCCATCGCCTGCTTCGACGCCGTCATGCTCTGCAGGTAGACGGTACGCAGCTTGATTCCGCGCTCGATGAGCGGCAGGTCCGGTGAATCGTCGATCGAGCGGATCGAGTCGTCGATGTGGCTCGGGACGAGTCCCCAGAAGGTGTCGCGCGCCTTCAGTGCCAGCTCCTCGATCCGACGCGAGGCGTTCGACCGACCCTTGAGGATCTCGACGTCACCGCTGCTGCGGGCGGTCAGGAGCTCGTTGTACTGCTCTGCCACGACCTCGGCTGACGCCTCGGCTTCGCGTAGCTCGCTGAGTTGCCGGTTGAGCTCACTGCGACGTCTCTCGGCCAAGCCGGTGAGTCCTACTCGCGGGTGGACCGCGTGCTCTCCGCCGGGATTCGTCCAGGTCGGCACCAGCAGTTCGAGTTTCCGCAGTCTGTCCATCAGTTCCAGGACAACCTCAGGGGACAAGTCTGCTAGCGCGGCAATCTGGTCGGGCGTACTGTCTGGGTGGCTGAGAAGGGCGTGATAGACCGCAAAGGTGGCTTCGTCCACCCCCAGCGGCTCTAACACGATCTCCTCCTCCAGAAACTTGTCGGAACCGACCATATACAGAGAGCGTCGACAAAGAGCACTCAAAAGAGGTTCCGGATTATTTCTGAAGGGACGCGCTGTGATCAAGAAGCTGCTGGCCGTAGTTGGCCTGAGTCTGGTGTTGGCCGTTGGTGCTTCAGTGCCCGCGGTGGCCGCGGCCGGCGCTGAGCCCGCGTGCGGCATCCTCACCTGCTGGTGACCGCATGCGGTGCTGAGCCGATCTGAGGCCGTGTGACGCGGGCCACTGTCCGGCGTCCCGTAGACTGCTCCTGTGGCTCGTGGCGATGGTCGGCTTACTCATGAACTCGACCCGCAGGATCTGGGTCCGCAGGATGCTTGTGGGGTGTTCGGGGTTTGGGCGCCTGGTGAAGAGGTTGCCAAGCTCACCTACTTCGGACTCTATGCCTTGCAGCACCGGGGGCAGGAGTCGGCGGGGATCGCGGTCAGTAACGGGTCGCAGATTCTGGTCTACAAGGACATGGGGCTGGTCAGCCAGGCCTTCGACGAGGCGACGTTGGCCTCGCTGCGGGGGCATATCGCGATCGGCCACTGCCGGTACTCGACGACTGGCTCCAGCGTGTGGGCCAACGCGCAGCCGACGTTCCGGTCCACGGCGACCGGCTCGATCGCGCTCGGGCACAACGGCAACCTGACCAACACCAGCGAGCTGGCCGCCAGCCTCAACGGCGAGGGCGACCTGGATCTCGGTCTCGACGCCGACGTCGACCACGCGAAGGCGAACGCCAAGCACGGTGCGTCGTCCGACACCGACATCCTCACCTCGATGCTGGCCGGATACCCGGACCTGACGATCGAAGAGGCCGCCGCGAAGATCCTGCCGAAGGTCAAGGGCGCGTTCAGCCTGATCTTCATGGACGAGAACACGCTGTACGCCGCCCGCGACCCGCAAGGCATCCGCCCGCTCGTTCTCGGACGGCTCGAGCGCGGCTGGGTGGTCGCCAGCGAGACCGCGGCCCTCGACATCGTCGGCGCCTCGTTCATCCGCGAGGTCGAGCCGGGTGAGATCGTCGCGATCGACGCCGACGGTCTCCGCTCGACCAAGTTCGCCCAGCCGGACCCCAAGGGCTGTCTGTTCGAGTTCGTGTACCTGGCCCGCCCGGACACCCAGATCTCCGGCCAGCGGATCTACTCGACCCGCGTCGAGATCGGCCGCAAGCTGGCCAAGGAGCACCCGGCCGAGGCCGACCTCGTCATCGCGACCCCCGAGTCCGGCACGCCGGGCGCGATCGGGTACGCCGAGGAGTCCGGCATCCCGTACGGCTCCGGCCTGGTCAAGAACGCGTACGTCGGCCGCACGTTCATCCAGCCGAGCCAGACGATCCGCCAGCTCGGCATCCGCCTCAAGCTGAACCCGTTGCGCGAGGTGATCGAGGGCAAGCGCCTGGTCGTCGTCGACGACACGATCGTCCGCGGCAACACCCAGCGCGCGGTCATCCGGATGCTCCGCGAGGCCGGCGCCAAGGAGATCCACGTCCGCATCACCGCGCCGCCGGTGAAATGGCCGTGCTTCTACGGCATCGACTTCGCCAGCCGGGCCGAGCTGATCGCCAACGGGCTGAACACCGAGGAGATCTGCCGTTCGCTCGGCGCCGACTCGCTCGGCTACATCAGCCTCGACAACCTGGTCGAGGCGACCACGGTCCCGATGGACAAGCTCTGCCGCGCCTGCTTCGACGGTGTGTACCCGGTCGCCCTGCCTGACCCGGAGCAGCTCGGCAAGCACCTGCTCGAGCTGCCGGTTGCCACCGACGCCGACGGCCTGGCCACGGTCTCCGGCGGTGGCGGTGCCGCCGACGCCCTCAGCCGTCCGTGATGCTGACCAGCCCGTAATCCAGTCCCCGGGAAGACGGCGGTACGCCGGGCGCCCGGAGTACCGCCGTACCGAGGAGAAGAACGTGAGCGAAGGCGCGAGCTATGCGTCCGCCGGGGTCGACATCGAGGCCGGTGACCGCGCCGTCGAGCTGATGAAGGAGTGGGTGGCGAAGGCGACCCGCCCCGAGGTGGTCGGCGGGCTGGGCGGGTTCGCCGGCCTGTTCGACGCGACCGCGCTGACGTCGTACCGCCGGCCGTTGCTGGCGACCTCGACGGACGGGATCGGGACCAAGGTCGCGATCGCGCAGAAGCTGGACAAGCACGACACGATCGGGTTCGACCTGGTCGGGATGGTCGTCGACGACCTGGTCGTGTGCGGCGCGGAGCCGCTGTTCATGACCGACTACATCTGCACCGGCAAGGTGGTCCCGGAGACGATCGCGCAGATCGTGAAGGGCATCGCGGAGGCGTGTGTCGAGGCCGGTACGGCGCTGGTCGGCGGCGAGACCGCGGAACACCCGGGTCTGCTGAAGGCAGACGAGTACGACGTGGCCGGCGCCGCGACCGGCGTGGTCGAGGCGGACGAGGTGCTCGGCGCGGAGCGGGTGCGCGCAGGGGACGTCGTACTGGCGATGGCGTCGTCGGGACTGCACTCGAACGGGTACAGCCTGGTGCGGCACGTGTTCTTCGACCGTGCGAAGTGGACGCTGGACCGCGAGGTGCCCGAGCTCGGTACGACGCTGGGCGAGGTACTGCTGACGCCGACCCGCGTGTACGCCAAGCACTGCCTGGAGCTGATCCAGGAGCTGAACGACGGGGACGGGCGGCCGCTGCACGCGATGTCGCACATCACCGGCGGTGGCTTCGCCGCGAACCTGGCGCGCGTGATCCCGGCCGAGCTGTCGGTCCGGATCGACCGGTCGACGTGGACGCCGGCGCCGATCTTCGGGCTCGTCGGCCTGCTCGGCGATGTGGCGCTGCCGGAGCTGGAGAAGACGCTGAACATGGGCGCCGGCATGGTCGCAGTGCTCGACCCGTCGGCGGCCGATGGCGCGATCCAGGCGCTGGCCGCCCGCGACATCCCCGCCTGGGTATGCGGCGAGGTCACTGCGACGCCAGGCGGCACCGTCACCCTCGAAGGCGCCTACGCCAAGTAAGGCACGCATCCAGCACCACCTGGGAGCGGCTCTGGAACGAGCTGTCCGACGCCTCGGGCAGCTCGTTCCAGAGCCGCTCCCAGGTGGTGCTGGTGTGGTGGTTCTCGTCGGACGCACGGTGAACTGCTCAGTCACCCCGAAGGGCGCCTGAGCAGCTCAGCCGGGCTGATGCTTACCGACGGGGGTGGTAGTCGTCGGCGTCGTCTCCGTCGCCGTCGTTCTCGCCGTTCGCAGAACGGTCGCCACCCTGGTCACCGGACAGCTCACGCTTGAGCTGGTCCAAGTCGGTGTCCCAGGTGCGGTACTTCAGGTCGCGTGCGACCTTCGTCTGCTTGGCCTTTGCACGGCCGCGCCCCATAGCGTCGACCCCCTCGCACAAGTCAACCGGGTACGCTGCGTGGCGCCCACGGATCAGTCGTCAGTAATCGTGGTTCAAGGATACCCGGAGCGCGGGATCGACACACGCACCGCCCCCGCCCAGAGGTCCGATCACAGCATCGGCGGGCGGGCCGATCCCCTCAAACCGGCCCACCTCACCGCGTCCGGCCCCCGCTACTTCACTTCGCGACGTGAGCTAGCCCACAGTCCGACGATCGTCGGAAGGACGATCCAGACCCCGACCGCGGTCAGCGTCTCGGGCACCATCCCGTGCAGATCCCGCTCCGCGATCCGGCCGAACGCGCCGAACACGTCCAGGTAATTCGCGTTGTCCTTGAACAGTGCCGGCCCGGCCAGCGACCACGCCGTCGGCGCGATGAAGAAGGCCAGGATCGCGACCGCGGTCTGCGGGATGACCGCACCGAAAGCGGCACCCATCACGACATTCAGCGCCACAGTCAGATAGGCGCCGGCCAGTTGCCCGCCCAGGCCGGCGTACGACGCAGCGTGGTCGGTGATGCCACCGGCGAGCGCGGTGCTGGCGAGAGCCAGCGCGACGACCCCGGTCATCACGACCACGCTCAGTACGACGGCAGAGACGAACTTGGCCAGCTGCACCCGGACCCGGCGCGGCGACAGCGTGAACGTGGTCAGCGCGGTCCGCTGCGTCCACTCCGACGTCATCGCCATCACGCCGATCACCGGCAGCAACAACATGACGCCGGTGGACGCGGCGCCGAGGAAGCCGTCGAAGCCGGCTGCGCCCTGCGGCAGGTGGGTGATCTGCCAGGTCAGGGCGGCCACCGCGATCAGCAGGATCGCGGCGATCAGGACCCGGCCACTGCGGGTGTTGACGGATTTGCGGAGTTCGATGGCGACCAGTTTCAGGAACGACTGGCCGCGGGCGGGCGGCAGCGTGGTCGCTACCTCGGCCCGGTGCTTGGCCGGCGCAGTGGTCGGGATGTCTTCGGTCACGGTGGTCATAGCGATGAGCTCCAGAAGAAGAAGTGGGTGTGATCAGGCGGCCGCGGCGGTCGGCGCTGCGGTCAACTGGAAGAACAGGTCCTCCAGGCCGGCGCCGTCGCTCTGGCGGAGTTCGATCAGGATCTGACCGGCAGCGGCGGCGGCGCGCCCGACCTGCTCGGCGGTGGCATCGACGCGCAGCGAGCCGTCGGCGAGCGGCTCGAGGCTCAGGCCGGCCGCGGTCAGGGCCTCGTTCAGGCGGATCGGGTCGAGGCCGCGGACGAGAGTGCCGGTCCCGGCGAGCAGTTCGTCCAGCGAGCCGTTGGCGACGATCCGGCCGCCGCCGATGACGACCAGGCGGTCGACGGTCGCCTGCACCTCACCGAGCAAGTGGCTGGACAGGATCACGGTGCCGCCGCGGGCGGCGAAGTCCTGCAGCAGCCCGCGCATCCACCGGATGCCCTCCGGGTCCATCCCGTTGGCGGGCTCGTCGAGGATCAGTACGGCGGGGTCGCCGAGCAGCGCGGCCGCGATCCCGAGCCGCTGCCGCATGCCGAGCGAGTACTGACCGACGCGGCGCTTCGCGGCGTGGCTGAGTCCGACCGCCTCGAGCATCTCGTCGGCGCGGGTCTTCGGCACGCCGAGCAGGCTGGCGTTCAGGAGCAGCGTCTCGCGGCCGGTCCGGCCCGGGTGCTGCGCCGCGGCATCCAGCATGACTCCGACGACCCGGCCCGGGTTCGGCAGGTCGGCGTACCGCTTGCCGGTGATGGTGGCGGTGCCGGAGCTCGGCGGCGTCAGGCCGGTGAGCATCCGCAGCGTGGTCGACTTGCCGGCGCCGTTCGGGCCCAGGAAGCCGGTGATGCTGCCGGGCTGCACGGTGAACGACACGTCCTGGACAGCCGTGGTGCTGCCGTAGCGCTTGGTCAGGTTCTCGACGGTGATCATGACATCGAGTCAACCGTCGGCGACCCCCCTCGCACATCGGACGAGGGGCTGCGGCGACCCCCTACGAAAGTCGTCCGGGATACCCCCGGAACCCACCCGGAAGGGGGACGTGATCGCATCGGCCGTCGAACTACAGTGACGGAATGCGACGGTTGCGCCGGTGGTACGCCTGGTGGGTCAGGCATGCCCCGCGCGTGCGCGACTTCCTGTACGTCGCCTTCAGTCTGCTCACGATCGTCGCGCAGGCCGCGTCCGGCGGAGGCGGTTGGAGCCCCAAGGACTGGTACGTCCTCGGCGCCGGCATCGTCGCCTCGGTGGCGCTGCTCTGGCGCCGGCGGTTCCCTGTCACGGTCACCGCGATCGCCGTTGTCGCGATGCTGACCGGCGGGATCTTCGTTCCGATGGGTCTCGCCCTGCTGACCCTTTCCATCCGTCGCCGCGACCTGGCCCTGGCGATCCTCGGTCTCGCGTCGTACGCCGCCTACGTACTGAACACCTGGGGTGGCAAGGGATCGATCTGGGTTTCGATCTTCACCGGGCCGTTCCTGGTCGGAAGCTGGATCGCGGTCGGCGCGTACGTCGGTGCGCGCCGCGACCTGATGGCATCGCTGCGGGACCGGGCCGAGCGTGCCGAGGCCGAGCGCGAGCTGCGCAGCGAGCAGGCCCGGCTCGGCGAGCGATCCCGGATCGCGCAGGAGATGCACGACGTACTCGCGCACAAGGTCTCGCTGATCGCCTTGCACGCAGGCGGTCTCGAGGTGAACCCGGCCGTCGGCGCGGACAAGGTCGAAGGCTCGGCCAAGCTCATCCGCGAGACCGCCCGGCAGGCCATGGAGGACCTCCGCGAAGTCCTCGGCGTACTCCGGTCCGACGTCAGCGTGGCCGGTGCGGACCTGTCGCCCGTGCCGCACGCCGCGGATCTCGAGCGGCTCATCGAGGCCTCCCGCGAAGCCGGCGTGACCGTCGGGTACGACGTTGCGCTGCCGGCCGACGTACCGGATTCGCTCGGGCGGACCGTCTATCGGCTGGTGCAGGAGTCGCTGACCAACGTGCACAAGCACGCGCGCGGTGCAGCGACCGAAGTGTGGGTCCACGGCGCTCTGGGCGAGGGCGTGACGGTGAGGGTGACGAACGTGCGGCCGGTGGCTGCTGATTCACTGCTCCCTGGCGCCGGTGCGGGCCTGGTCGGGCTGCGCGAGCGGGTGCAGCTGGTCGGTGGCCGGCTGACCACCGGACCGACGGTCGAGGGCGGCTGGCGGGTCGAGGCCTGGCTGCCGTGGGATGACCGCAAACAAGATGCCGAGCCGGTGTTCGTGGACACGGCGTCGAATCGCGACGAAGGGGAACGATGACGCGGCTGCTGATCGTGGACGACGAGGCACTGGTCCGGGCCGGGCTGAAGATGATCCTCGAGTCGGACGACGAGCTCGAAGTGGTCGCCGAGGCCGAGGACGGCGCGGACGCCGCCGCGATGGTGAAGGAGCATCGGCCGGACGTCGTACTGATGGACATCCGGATGCCGCGGCTGGACGGGCTGGCCGCGACCCGGGAGGTTCAGGCGCTGCCGGATCCGCCGAAGATCGTCGTACTCACGACCTTCGACCTGGACGACTACGTGTTCCGCGCTCTGCAGGCCGGGGCCAGTGGGTTCCTGCTCAAGGACACGCCGCCGCGCGAGCTGGTGCAGGCGATCAAGGTCGTCGCGGCAGGGGACGCGATGTTGTCGCCCGCGGTGACGCGGCGTCTGATCGGGCACTTCGCCGGCGACCCTCGGACGGACCGGCGGCGGGTGGCGCGAGAGCGGATCAGCAAGCTCACCGACCGCGAGCGCGAGGTGCTGGTCGAGGTCGGCCGCGGCCTGCAGAACGCCGACATCGGCCGGAAGCTCTTCATGAGCGAGGCCACCGTGAAGGCGCACGTCTCCCGAGCCCTGGTGAAACTCGATGCCACGAACCGCGTGCAGGTAGCGATTCTGGCGTACGAAGCCGGTCTGCTCGACAACTAGTCGCGCGAGAAGAAGTACCAGGCGGTGAGGGCCACCGTGACGAGCGTCAGCGCGATCCAGACCGGGTAGTACCACCCCGGCGCAGCGTGCCAGACGAAGTTCTCCTGACCGGAGAAGAAGACCCGCCAGAAGGACTTCCCGGTCTCCTCGGCCTTCTCGGACACGCCCCGGACCGTGCCGTAGAAACCCGTCGAAACTGTGACGACCCACAGCAGGACCATCAGTCGCCGCATCGACCCTCCGTTGCCTCGCGGGCAGCGTAGGGAAGTCGGGTGAACGGCAGGCGTGCACAAAGGAAACCGGCCCGGCCGTCGGAGGGGTGGGGGGTCGACGGCCCGGCCGGTTTCATGGTCAGCGCGCCTGGGGGGATAGGACGCTGACGACCAGCGGCACCCGATGGGGGGAGGGGTGCCGACCGGTCAGGACTCAGATGCGGCCGAAGGCCACGCTGCTGGTCCAGATCTTCGCCTTGGCGACCGGGCGACCCGGCTTCGAGGCGTGCCACAGCATGTTCCCGCCGGCGTAGATGCCGACGTGGTACACACCGCCGCCACCGCTGCGGAAGAACACGAGGTCACCCGGCTTGGCGGCCTTGCGGCTGATGTGCTTGGTCGCGCTGTACTGCTGGCGCGACGTACGCGGCAGCTTGTGACCGGCCTTCTTGTACACGTACCCGGTGTAGCCGGAGCAGTCGAAGCCGCGGGTGGTCGTGCCGCCGTAGCGGTACGGCGTGCCCTTGAGCTTCGCGGCCTCCCGGAGCACCTTGGCCCGGAAGGTGGTGGTGCCACTCGCGGCGGCGTGGTTGCCGTACAGCACCTTGTGCTTCGCGGCCCAGGTCAGCCGACCCCAGGTCTTCTTGTCCGTGTAGCCGGTGGCCTTCAGGCCCCACGACGTCTGGAACTTCTTCAGAACGCGGACGGTGCTGCTGCCGAAGTAGCCGTCCGGACCGAGGTGCAAGGCCCTCTGGACGTACTTCACGGTCGGACCGGAGTCACCCAGCCGGAGCAACGGCCGGCTCGGGATGCTCATGTGGCCGCGCTGCTGGGCAGCGGTCATGGTGGTCGCCGAGGCGGTCGCCGGGCTGGCGGTGATGCTGAGGGCGGCTCCACCGCCGACAGCGAGGCCGACCGACAGAACGGCGGCTGCGGCGCGAGGTGCGGCGCTGGGCTTGCTGGTCTTACGGTGCTTCGCCAGGGTCCGGCCGGTCGGCCGGTCGGTACTGGCAAGCTGGGTGACGGCGCGCGAAAGCGACGTCCGTCGGGCAGTGACGGGCATGGTGGTCTCCCGACGCCTGTGAAGTTAGCTGTCGGGTTCGGGCTGGGATTCATAGCCCGGTCCGCTCCCGCGGACTTCACCCCAGGGTTTCGACCACTCACGGTCGAGACCCAACTTCCTGGGTCCCCCACCCCTGCCATGGTGTTCGAGGGGAGCACATGGGCCCTGGCAGGGCTCGGCGTTGACCCACGTGCGGTTCGTGTTGTTTACCGAACCGCCGACGACTGTATAACAGAACGATCACGACGCAAACCCTCAGATCCACAAAGACCCTCTCAAAAGCTCCTGAGAGGGCATCTGACGGATCAGCGAGCCTGGGTGAACACCAGGGGTCCTGAGCGCGTCTGAGCGGGGCTCAGGCGGGAAATGAGGGATTCGGTGTGAGCTCGGTCACAATTGGTGGTGGCTATCTGTGACAACGAGCACAGAGGGTGGTCAGGGCACCCTAAAATCCTTGCGAATTCAGCTATTTTCCGAGGAGCTCGGGGAACCGTTCCAGGCCCACGTTGCCGCCCGACAGGACCACTCCGACGCGCTCCGGCATCCCGTGGATCCGTCCGGCCAGCACTGCGGCCAGTGCGCTCGCCCCGCTCGGCTCCAGCACGATCTTCAACCGCTCGAACGCGAACGCCATCGCGGCCACGATCTCCTCGTCGCTGACCAGCTCGAACGACTCCACCAGCCGCCGGTTCACCGCGAACGTCAGTTCGCCGGGCGTCGAGATCGCCTGCCCGTCCGCGATCGTTCGCGGTACGGCGATCTCCACCCGCTCGCCCGCGGCCAGTGAGCGGGCGTGGTCGTCGCCCGCCGCCGGCTCGACCCCGATCATCCGGATCCCGGGGCAGATGAGCGTCGCCGCGGTCGCACAACCGGCCATCAGCCCGCCGCCGCCGACCGGGACAAGCAGGGCGCCGAGGTGCCCGACCTCTTCGAGCAACTCGAGCGCGACGGTCCCTTGCCCGGCCATCACGTCGTAGTTGTCGTACGGCGGGATCAGCGTGCGCCCGCGTTCGGTCGCCAGCTCCTGCGCGAGGGCGGCCCGATCTTGCGTGTAGCGGTCGTACGTGACCACCTCGGCGCCGTACCCGCGGGTGGCCGCGACCTTCGTCGGCGGCGCGTCCTCCGGCATCAGGATCACCGCGGTCGTCCCGGCGAGTTGCGCCGCCAGCGCGACGGCCTGCGCATGATTGCCGGAGGAGTACGCCGCGACGCCCGCGTCGAGCTGTTCCGCCGTGAGCCGGCTGATCGCGTTGTACGCGCCCCGGAACTTGAAGGCACCGATCCGCTGGAGGTTCTCGGCCTTCAGGAACACCTCAGCCCCGACCCGGTCGTCGAGCGTCCGCGACGTGAGGACCGGCGTACGGTGGGCGACACCCTTCAGGCGCTCAGCGGCGGCCCGGACATCTGTGAGACTCAGCACGATCCGACGTTATCCGCGGGCGATGTCAAAGTGCGCCGACCCGCTCCGTACTGATGGACGAGAGGCACCCACTCCGGGGGCCGCGGGTGAAGGAGAAACCGTGAAGTACCTACTGGTTCTGAACATCAACCCCGACGTGATCGCCGCGCTGCCCGAAGCCGAGCAGGAGGCGATCGGTTCCGGGCACCAGAAGTTCATGGACACGATCAAGGCGTCGGGCGAGTTCCACAGCACGGTCGCGCTGCAGCAGCCGGCCCAGTCCGCGGTCGTGACGGTCCGGGGCGGTCTGCCGGCGGTGACCGACGGGCCGTTCGTGGAGTCGAAGGAGTTCCTCGGCGGCTACTACCTGGTGGACGTGGCGTCCCGGGAGCGCGCGCTGGAGCTGGCCGCGATGATCCCGGACGCGGCGATCGAGGGCCTCGGTGTCGAGGTCCGCGGGGTCGAGTTCGCGGACGGTCTCTGACCGCTCGCTCTGACCGCTCTCTGACCGCTCCGCAACGAAGGGGGTTCTCCACGGACTGTGGAGAACCCCCTTGTTTTGTTGAGGTTTCAGCTGGTCTGGTCGTCGATGTTCGCGTCGGCGGCGTTCCGCTTGATCGAGTCGATCCCGTTCAGCGCGGAGGCCTTGGTCTTGTAGCTCTCGCTGCTGGTCGCGATCACCTCGCCGTTGCCGGCCTTCAGGCGAAACCGGAACTCGCCGGACTTGTCCTCGTACAGCTCGAACTTCCCCGCCATCGGTGTACCTCCATAGAAAATGTGATCACTCCGTTTCGGAGCGTAGTCCCCTCCGGCCGATGGTGGGGTGCGTACACGCCTACGAGAGCGTCTGCCTACTCGCGGATGCCGCGGATGCCTGCGACGACCAGGTCGAGGCCGATCTCGTAGTACCGGTCCCTCGACTCCGGGCAGATCAGTGCGCCGGCGGCGGAGGTGATCAGCGGGTAGCGCTCGGGGGACAGCGCGCCCAAGGATGCGCGCTTGCGCCGCAGGGAGGCCTCGCGAGCCTCGGGGTCGCTGACCTCGCGGGCGATCGGGTCCGTGGTCACCAGTGAGATCAGTGAGCAGATCGCCTGCCGGCCGACCTCGGCCGCGTCGTCGACGGTGAATCCGCCCTGGACGAGCAGTTCCAGTGCGCGCTCGGACAGCGCCAGGCCGGGCTCGGTGATCAGGATCCGCGGCAGCGTCAGGTCTGCAAGGCGCGGGTGTCCGCGGAGCGCGGTCACGAACGCGGTCAGCAGGGTGTGGAGCTGCTCGTCCCACCGCTCGTCGTTCGGCGCCGGGAGAACGACGTCGGCCAGGATGCGGTCGCCGATCGCGGCCAGCAGGTCGTCCTTGTCCTTGAAGTGCCGGTACAGCGCCATCGGCGTGACGTCGTGCTGCGCGGCCAGCTTCCGGAACGAGACCGCGGCCGGTCCTTCGTCGTCGGCGATGGCCAGCGCGCTGTCGACGACCTTCTCCGGATCGAGGCGGCGGGAGGTCTCCTTGGTAATCACGTTGACAAGTCTACACCGTAGACCTAGTGTCTACTCCGTAAGCTTACGGCGTATACATACAGCGTAGACTCTCAACTGAGCGAGGTACGGCAATGCGACGCAGTCCTTGGGCCACCCTGGCGGTGCTGGCTCTAGCGCAGTTCATCGTGGTGCTCGACGTGACGATCGTGAACGTCGCGTTGCCCCACATCCAGGCGGATCTGCACTTCTCCGCCGATTCCCTGCAGTGGGTCATCAACGCGTACACACTGCTCTTCGGAGGCTTCCTGCTCCTCGGCGGGCGGATGGCCGACCTGCTCGGTCCGCGCCGGGTGTTCACTGCGGGTCTGGTGCTCTTCGGCGCGACCAGCCTCGTCGCCGGCCTCTCCAACTCGCCGGAGTTCCTCATCGGCGCCCGGGCGATCCAGGGCCTCGGCGGAGCGTTGCTGTCACCCGCGGCGCTGGCCATCCTGACGATGACCTTCGCGCACGGACGCGAGCGCAACATCGCGATGGGCGTCTGGGGCGGTCTCGCCGGTCTCGGCGGCACGCTCGGCGTGGTTGCGGGCGGCGTACTCGTGGACTCCCTCAGTTGGCAGTGGGTCTTCTTCGTGAACGTGCCGATCGTGATCGCACTGATCGCCCTCATCCCGGTCTTCGTCCCGGACCTGCGGCACTCGACGGGTCGACGTACGTTCGACACCCTCGGCGCGGTGCTCGGCACGGCTGGTTTGATGTCGGTCGTGTACGGCGTGGTGCGGTCTGAGCCGTCCGGGTGGGGATCGTTCGAGGTTGTCGGCGTACTGACCGCCGGGGTGCTGCTGCTGGTCGCGTTCGTGGTGGTGGAGTCGAGGTCGGCTGCTCCGCTGGTGCCGCTGCGGCTGTTCCGGTCGCGGGCGCTGAGCGTGTCCGGTGCGACACTGGCGCTGAACGGCGCTGGGTTCCTGTCCATGTTCTTCTTGACTGCCATCTACCTGCAGCAGGTGCGTGGCGACAGTGCGCTCGAGGCCGGCGTTCACTTCCTGCCGATGGGCGGCGCGGCGATCGTCGGTGCGGTCTTGGCGTCGCAGTTGGTCCAGCGACTCGGCACGCGGACCGTCCAGATGGCCGGTGCGGTCCTGAGCGTCATCGGCCTGCTCCTTCTCTCGCAGGCTGACGCGTCCGGCAGTTACAGCTCGCAGCTCCTGCCCGGTCTGATCATCTTCGGCTTCGGCATCATCGGCGTCGGCGTACCTGGTCAGATCAACGCGGTGTCGGAGGTCCGGCCCGCTGAGGCCGGTGCGGCGTCCGGTGTGGTCAACGCGATGTACCAGGTCGGTGGTGCGCTGGGTCTGGCGATCGTCACCACCCTGTCCATCAGCCACACGACCAGCGAGCTCACTCACGGCGCGACTCAGCTGCAGGCCCTGCAGTCAGGCTACGAACGCGGCCTGCTGGCAGCCGCCGCCTTCGCCGTCGCCAACGTCCTCCTGACCATGGCAACGCCCCAACTCCAGCCCACCTCAGAACAACTCACCGAGGCCACAGCCGCCGCATAAGTTGCCCGCAGCAACGTCCGGCCCGACTACGGTGGTTGCCATGCAACCCCTAGCCTGGCCGGACTGCCGCAATACAAGGGATCTCGGCGGACTACCGGCGACGGGTGGTGAGATCCGGACGGGCCGCCTGATCCGCAGCGACAATCTCGACCAGCTCACCCCCGCCGGCCTCGCCGCCGTACACGCTGCTCGGATCAGCCGGTTCGTGGATCTCCGCAGTGCCTGGGAGTGCGAGACGTTCCGATCTCCGTATGTCGACGATCCGCGGCTGGTGAATGTACCGCTCTGGGACCCAGGCGACCCGGACATATCGGAGCTCGGGTTGTTCGAGCAGTACCGGATTCTCCTCGACGACTACGCCGAGCGGGTCGCGGCGGCCATCGTGGCGATCGCGGATGCGCCGCCTGGATGTGTGGTGGTGAGTTGTCATGCAGGTAAGGACCGGACCGGGGTCGTCGTTGCGTTGACGCTTGCTCTGGTCGGGGTGCCCCGTGAATTGGTTGCCGCTGACTACGAAGCTTCCGGGGCGTCCCGCGAGACGATCGTGCGGGTGCTCGATCACGTGCGGACGCAGTACGGCGGGACGGCTGCCTATCTGCTGAATTCCGGGGCAACCACTGAGCAATTGGATGGGTTGAGCGGTCGACTGACGGGGTGAATCCCCGGGCGATCCCCGATGTTTGTGTTGTCCGTCGAAGGGAGGGTTGGAGGCTCGGACGGACAAGAGGAGATCGGGATGCTGGTTCGGGGAATGGTTGCGTTGGTGACGGCTGCGATGACGGCGGTGGTGCCGGCCGCGGCTTCGCCTTCCAGAGGTGGTGAATTGCAGAAGAGCCTTGATGGGGTGGCGGCGATCGGGGCGCTGGCCGAGGTGCGGAACGGGGCGCAGGTTTGGCGTGGCAGTAGCGGGGTCGCGGAGTTGGGGACCTCCCGGAAGGTTCCGGTGGACGGGCGATTCCGGGCCGGGAGCATCACGAAGACATTCGTCGCCACCGTCGTACTGCAACTGGTTGCCGAAGGACGGATCCGGCTCGATGACTCGGTGGAGCGTTGGTTGCCGGGCGTCGTGCCGAACGGCGAGAACATCACCGTGCGCCAATTGCTCAACCACACCAGCGGTTTGTACGACTACAAGAACACGCTGCCGATGCCGCCGAACGAGGAGTTCTACGCGCTGCAGTACCGGACCTGGACGGCGAGCGAGCAGATCGAGCGGGCGCTGGCGCATCCGCCGGTATTCGACGAGCCGGGTACGCAGTACGACTATTCCAACACCAACTACCTGCTCGTCGGCGAGATCATCAAGAAGGTCACCGGCCGGACGTACTCCGACGAGATCGAGCGCCGCATCATCCGCCCGCTCGGACTGCACGGTACGACCATGCCGCGGACGTCGACGCGCATCCCGGGTCCGCATCCGCACGGATACGTACCCAAGGACGGCGGGCAGCTCGACTGGACCGAGATGAGCCCGACCCTCTTCGGCGCCGGCGGCGACATCATCTCGACGACTCACGACCTCAACCGCTTCTTCTCTGCCCTGCTCGGTGGGCAGCTGCTCCCGGCGCGGCTGCTCCAGGCAATGAAGACGCCAGGCACCGAGACCAATGCGTACGGCCTCGGTCTGTCGTGGCACGACACCGCCTGCCATATCCGTGTCTACGGCAACGACGGCGATGCCCTCGCCTACCAGGCCTACTCGTTCTCCACGGCCGACACGCGCCGGCAGGCAACCGTTGCCGTCACGCCGCACCTGCCGACCAACCCGGACGACACCGTCAACACGTTCCTCGACAAGGCGTTCTGCTCGTGACACGTTGACCGCATGACCCGATTCACGGACGAGCAGATGCGCGCAGCGATGAGCACGACCCGGGAGTACACGGTCGTGCTCCTCGAGGAAGGTCCGCAGTACGGCACCGAAGGGGCCGACGCGATCATCTGGGAGCACGGCCGACGCAACTTCGAGCTGCGCGCGGACGGTCTGCTGAACATCGTCCTGCCGATCCGGGACGACTCGACGCTCTGCGGTGTCGGCATCTTCCCGGGTACGGCGGACGACGTACGACGGATCATGGACGACGATCCTGGGGTGCGAGCAGGTGTGTTCACCTACCGGATCCACCCCACCCGGAGCTTCCCGGGAGATGCCCTGGGAATGTGAGATTGTCCGGCAATCGGTTTGGCCGCTCGGCGAAACGGCGACACTGGGATGGATGCGTTGCTGCCGTCGACCGAGGGGGACCGGGACCTTGGAACTCGCCACGCTCGATGCCGACGACTGGCCCATCGCCCGGGAAGTTCGCCTCCGGGCGCTCAAGGATTCCCCGTCGGCGTACATCTCGGAGTACGAGGACGAGGTGGCCGTCGGCGAATCCGGCTGGCGGGAACGGTTCACCCGGATGCGATGGGTCGTCGCCCGGGAGCAGGCGCGCGTGATCGGACTGGCGAGCTCGGTCCGGGTCGACGGCCGGCCGCCGTGCGAGCGGCACGTCGAGTCGGTGTGGGTCGATCCGCGGCACCGGCGTACCGGGATCTTGCGGGCGATCTTCGGGTATCTGACCGAGGTCGAGCCCGACGTCACGGAGTGGCGGGTGTGGGTGCTGGATACGAATTCCGTGGCGCGCGAGGTCTATGAGCGTCTCGGCTTCAGCCCCACAGGTGAGTGGCAGCCGCTAGCCGACGGTTCCGGTCGGCTGGAGATTCGTCTGCGCTTCGATGCCCCGCGCGGATGTGGCTGATACGCCGTACCCACATGAGGCCCAGGTCTGCAGCCCGAGCTCGGCCAAGGCGTCGCGGTCGGAAAGGTCGCCTGTGTAGCGCCACAGCACCTGCTCCCACCACAGTTCGTCTTCCTGCCACTTCTCGATGAAGTCGACGCACAGGTCCGGGCTGATGCTCGAGGCCCGCTTCTCTGCGACTCGCAAGGATTCGTGCGCGTCCAGCATCCGCAGGTATTCGACTGGGTTGGCTGAGAGCTGGGCGCGGGACAACGCAGCGATTGTCTCTTCGATCGTCTCCAGCCGGACATCGATGAATTCTTGCCACAGACTCGTCCGGGTAGCGGCCGCCAGCTGCTCCTTGAAGGTCCAGTTCGGTGTGCTTTCGAAAAGCGCATACAGGCCCTCTGCCAGCAGATCGCCGAACTCCTCGCGATCCGCACGTCCCGGGTCCGCGAACGGTGCGTACTTCGCCTGCCGTACCTCACCGATCCTCGGCAGCGACCGCTCGGCCGCGTGCCGCGCGAAGAAGAACCAGTCCTCGTTGTAGACGTCGGCGAAGAACGACAAACCCGGCTGCTGAAGGTTGACTCCCAGTGCTGCTCCGCTGACGAACACGTCCTGCTTGAAGCCGGCGAGCCGTCGCGCATGACAGACCACTGAGTTGTCGGGGAAGTGCCGGCTGACCATCGAGGCGACCGGGTTCCGGTCAAGGGTCCCGGACAGCCGCTCGACATCCCACGGGTTGAACTGGCTGATGTCGTCATCGACGAACAGGATCTTGTTCCAGCCGCGCATCCGGCCGAGCAGCAGGCCGATGTTCCGCTTGGCGCTGAGGTCGCTCGAGCGGCCGGCCGAGGCCATCTTGAACTCGGGGCCTGACGTCAGCGGAGCGTCGTACGGAAGTTTGTAGTTCTCAGGCACGTCGACGACAAGTGCTCTGGCGCCGAATGTCCGTTCCACCCGACGTACGACCTGTCCGACCTGTGCCTGCCGGCTGCACAGGATGACGAGCGGCACGGAAAGGGTGGCAGACAGGGTGATGACGTCTTGCAGGGCCGATGCCGGGCGGGCAGCAGGGACCACGATCGCGTCCAGCCGACTGCGGGCCACCGGTGTCGCGGCTGCGGAGACATCGCGTAACAGCGACTCGTGGGACGGGCCGTGCGTGAGCTGACGGCTCATTCGTCGTCCTCCTCCTCGGGGGACCACTCATAGAGGCGGTTCTCCGAGATTTCCAGGTCAGGGGTAATGGCCTCGCCGTTGATCACTGGCACGCGCAGGAGCAAACCGAAGATCCCGCCCGGGAACCTGTTGGCCAGATAGGCCTCGTTACGTTCGCGGACGGCATTGTCGGTGAGCGTGCGTACTGAGCCCAGGACGCCGCGGCTGTAGACGCCATTGCAAATGGTGATGGTCCGGCTGTGGTTGAACGGGTTGCGGAGCCGTGCGAGGAGAGCGACGTCCTCGATCAGCTCCCGAGGAGTCTCGCCCTTCCAGGCGTCCTGCGCCTGGACCGCCTCGAGCTCCTCTTGCGACGGAGCGTCGAGGTCGAGATCCTTCCGCTCTTCCCACACCGGCCGGTATTCACGGCCGTCGCGCGATCGGAAGATCTCGCCGTCGGCAAGGTCCGCCACGGCCATCTGCCGGATCGGCAATTGATCCAGCACTCGGAGCAGGCGGCCCGTGACCTGGTTCCAGGCGATGCCGCCGAGCAGGATGAGGTGACCGGAGAGGTTGTCCGCACTCACCTCGGAAGGGATGAGGTGCTGTGTACGCAGCTCGGGGTTGGAGGCGCGCACATGGCCCCACATCTCGATCAGTGCGTCGAGATCGGCGTATCTGTACAGCCGTGTGTAGTTCGGGTTGTCCTCGTCGGCGAGCGGAGAACGTCCATCTACCGGAGCTTCCGGACAGACCAGGGTGATCGGCCCGGTCTCGAAGTCGAACGTGTATGAGCCGCCAACAGGTGAGGTGTCAGCTTGATGGCGCACAGAGTCCCGCAGTGCGACGAGCTCACGCTGCAGAGTGTTGAACCGCTCTCGCTCTGCCGCGGTCAGGTCCTGTTCACGTGGCAGTCGGGTCGTGCCGGCTGGTACGACGGACTTCGCGAAGAGCAGCGCATACGACCGCAGCCGCTCCTCCGGTGGCAGTTTCGGGTTGCCCTGTGACTCCCACGAGCTGATCGTCGCGACCGCCACGCGCGTGTCCGAGCTGAGCGCAAGCGAAAGATCCTTCTGGGTCAATCGCTGCGACTCCCGGAGCTCCCGGAGTCTCCTGGCGAGTCGTACGGCCTCTGGTGAGGGGGCCACTGTCACTCCCGAATCTGCTCAGCCAACGACGGGCTCACGGATCCGGCTGATCCTATACCCGCTCTACCCGACTTCACTGACTACATCTGAACCCCGCACTGAAGATCTTCCGATGCCCCGCGAGCCTCAGATTCGTCGACTCCCTGCGTTTCCCCGATCACAGTGTGTGCACCCCGAGCGCAGTACACCATCGCTCTACCGTAGTACCGAACTCGACCTGAATCCAACTGAACCCGCACAATACGCCGAAATCCGCCCTCATCTCGGGCCTGTCTCAGCAGTCGGCCCGATATTCCAGTGACGCCGGTGGTCCTAACCGCGAGGATGGCGCGCGTGGATGAGGTCAAGGTTGTCGTTGCCCATAGCGAACGAGCGACGCTGCGAGTCGGTGACGTGTTCCTGAAGATCGACGCCGATCAGACGAATATCGATGTCGAGGTCGAGGCGATGGCGCTCGCGCCGGTCCCGACTCCGGAGATCTTGTGGCGCAAGCCTCCAGTACTCGCGCTCGGAGCCGTCCGCGGGATGGCGCTCGGCGTGCTGGGTGAGCCGTCGCCCGCGTCGCCGGCCGCATGGGCCGCGGCCGGCGCCGCCATCCGAAAACTGCACGACGCGCCACTGCCACCTTGGCCCGGGAAGAACCTCGACGACATCACCGCGCACCTCGACAGCGAATGCGACTGGCTCATCTCGAGCGGCACCCTTCCCGCGGACCTGGTCAAGCGCAACCGCGAAGTCGCCGAGGCCGCACTCCGCCCGTGGACGCCGGTCTTCATCCACGGAGACCTGCAGATCACCCACATCTTCGTCCAGGACGACAAGGTCACCGGCATCATCGATTGGTCCGAGGCAAGCCAAGGCGACGCCCTGTTCGACCTGGCCACCCTCACCCTCGGCCACGAAGAATGCCTCCCCGACCTCCTAGCCGGCTACGGCACCGACGTAGACCTAGACGTAATCCGCGGCTGGTGGTCCCTCCGAAGCCTAGGAGCCTCCCGCTGGCTCGTAGAACACGGCTTCGACCCCAACTCCCCAGGCTGCGAATTCGACGTACTCCGAGCCCGAATGTAACCACCGACCTGACATCCGCACCCCGGAGCCCAGCCAGGCCTCAACCGGCCCAAGTCACGTCGAAGATCCTGATCAGCTCTCGGCTGTCGTCGACGTGGAATGACAGCAGCCCAAGTCCACCGAAGATGCATTGGCGGAAGTTCGGCTCATCCTGATCGAGGATCTGCGTCTCCCACGGAGCGCCAACCAGCGTGGTGACACGCTCTACCAAGCCGTCGAATGCCGACGGAGGCAGTCCTTGTAGTTGGGCCAATGCAGACGCGTGAAACTCCACGCGATAGGTCACTGGCGATCGGACCAGCCTGGGATCACTTGCTCGGCAGGGACGAACTCGTCGGAGCGATCGTCCCGGGCGGCCTGCATCGCCTCGTCGAAGCCCGGAGCAGAGTAGGCGACTGCTCGCAAATGCCAGAGTTGCAAGACGTCGCGCAACTGCTGAAAACGCCAGACCTCGTGGGCTGCGTCGAGCGCGCTGTGATACTCAGCCAGGAACTGCTCATGCCACCTCGCCGGCAGCAGCCGGAGGATCTCGCTCGGATCATCCGGCGAGCTCTGCATCGGCTGAGCTGTCATACCAACAGACTATCCGAGCCAACGCGCCACGGACCGAAGTTATCCACACCACTGCGATGCATCTGTTCGGCTCCAGGTTGGACCGACAACTGGCCGAGGTGGCTCGTCATTGGGCGTCGGCCGGCACCACAGGCCGGCCAGTGCCAGCCTCAACGACGTACGCCAGGAAGTCGCGGATGTCGGCGAGTAGTTCGGTCTGGTCGTCGTACGTCGAGGCGCCGGTGCCTTCGCGTAGATGCAGGCCCTCGGTCAGCACCCGGTGCCAGCGCTCGTCGTAACAGGTCAGTGCCCAGCGGGCGGCGCGGGACTTTGCGGTCATCTCGCCGGTGACCAGCAGGTGGTGCAGGCGCACCGAGCCGACGATGCAGTGTGAGAGCAGATAGTCCCGCTCCCGCTCATCCGTCGGGAGGTCGGCAGGAGTCGCGCGGGTCAGCCCCTCGGCGTTGCGGCGCCAGTAGGTGTCGAGGTTCTCCACGGTGTACGCACGCAGGGCCTTCTCGTCAGTCCAGATCTCGAGTGTGGACAGCTCCGGTCCAGAGATCGTGATCCCGGCCCGCGCCAGCTCATGCCAGGCAATAATCCACGTCGGCGACGCAAGCACCTCGAGCTTCCCGGTATGCATCATCTCCGGCACCGGCGGCACCGTCCGCGGATCAGACGCCAGATCAGAGGCCAGCAAGTACGGCCCATCAAAGTGAACAGAGGAGTACGCCGCCAGCTGCGCATGCACGCCCCGCAACACCTCGACCTCAGCCGCCTCCAGCCGCCGAGCAACCGTCGCCACAAAGTCCACATCAGACTGCCGCGGCGCCCACTCCCCGAACACCACCCCACCACGCAAATAAACTCCAGTCACCAACCCAGGCAACTCCTGCTCAACCAACCCCACATACCGCTCACACAAATCCCGCACCGGCCCGGGCAAAACCACAAGTCCTCCCATCCACCACGCCACAAGACCCACGCCCCGCACCTATGGGATGCCCAAACCCACCCCAGAGTTCGAGCCGTGCCCGACGCGGTCGCCGCGCGTGGCCAGCTACGCGATACGCGCGCAGAGGCGGGCAGTTACGTGCTTGAGAGAGATCGCCATACGAGTGGCCGGACGTCCACCAAGCTGGCTGGGAACACGCAACAAACACATCCGCTACCTCTGCCTGCCAACGGATGTGCGGCAGGGTCGAAGCTTGGTGGCGTACCAATTAACGCACGCGCATGCCGAATGGAGGGCGTGCGATCAGAACGGGTTCTCCGACTTCCAGAGCGCATCGAAAGTATCAGTGTTGATGCCGGGCCCTCGTACGAAGTCGAGCGCCATGTCGAGCGAATCGAAACGTACTTGGGCCACCACGACGTAGTCGTCGTCATCCTTGGGCCATTCGACTGGATCCACTCCAACGGGCACCTCGACCTCTACGAACAGGACCCTTTCGTCAACGGGACTGAGGCACATCCACCGACGGTGAGACTGGCGTTCCTGTACGACCTCGGCGGCCACCGCGTTGCCGAGCATGGTGACCTGGTTCCTCACTTCCATCCGCACGCGGGCAGTGTCGCATCAGGCGACCGTACGATGCATTCGCCTTCCGCTGATGGCGCGCACGCGTTGATCGCAAGCCGTGGTGTTGCTCCTATGGCTTGACGTACCGCCGCGCATGGTTCGAGCGTTCATTTGGCGATGCAGCTTGCATTCACGCTTCTCCGGAGGACCAGCGGAAGGCGCGTGATCGGCTCGTGGGACAGGCTGCGTTGGGCGTGATCAGCATCACCGTGGGGGGTGCTTGGCATGCGTTGTCGGTCGCGCGATGAGCGCGGGCGGGCGGGCGATGAGCCCACAAGACGCGAGCGATAGCTCGCAAGATGCCGGCGATGAGCCGGAGGGTGCGTGGGAAAGAAAAATCCCTCCGCAGCTGGAGCGGAGAGGGCGGTGGTGGTCAGGGGCGGTCTCGAACCGCCGACCTTTCGGTTTCAGTTCGACAGCGGCCCTTGGGCTCCATGGAACGGGTGTTGCAGAGCAAGGCTCATCGGTCGGCTCGGATGGTTGCGGTCGCCAGCTGTTGCGGTCCCGGTTGCGGTCATCAGATCCGAGCCCTGGTCTGCGCCGGCCCGGTCGCCGAACCCGCCTACGTCGAGTGTGTCCTCCGCACAACCACCGGCATCCACGGTTCTACGGCGCCTCCTCCCTGGACGCCTCCCCGTCGAACGAGCCCCTCACCGACCAAACCTGAGTCTTCACCTCCATCACTTTCTGAGGTACGGGTACGGCGTGAGACGTACGCCGGTGTCCGCGGCGATGACGGCCCGGTCGCCGAGCGGCTTGCCGAGGGTGACGACCGCGGTCGATGTCTTCCCGACGTCCGCACCGCCCGGGAGCAATGGACCGTGACTGCCGCCGATGACCACCAGATCGTCGTACTCAACGACGTGGGCCCGGAGGTCGGTCTCATAGAGTCCGTGGCTGAACTCGAAACTGAGGGTCTTGCCGTCGACCCAGTCGAGAACGCCGACGCGGAGCAGACCCTGCTCGAGCCGGGCGAGACCGGGTAGCGGGTTCGGCCACTGCAGCGACTTGAGCACGCCCGCGGGGGCTGCGACGGCGACAACAGGTCTCGACAGGCCTTGCACCGTGAACGACCAAGCCGGCACGGTCGCCTGACCATGGCTGGTCTCCACGTCGGTCGTCGTCAAGGAGCCGCCGGTGATCGTGAGCGTTTCGCAGCTCGGCATCCTCTCGCAGATGTCGTTCGGCGGCCCGATCGCCTCGGTCAGAGCTTGCTGAGCTGCGAGCACCTGCATCGTCTCGTTCGACCCATCCGCGAAATCGACCCGCGTCGTACCACCTGCCGCGAACTGGACCCCGTCCGCGAAGGCAACCCGTCCGGACGACCACGAGTTCTTCTGCTGCCAGGTGTCGAACCCGAGCCCCGGCGTCCGCGTCGAGTACAAGAAGATCCCGGTCACCGGCGCCGGAATCCCCGCTGCCCGCACGACCCGCGCCACCACTCCCGCGCGCTCCACAAACGCTTGTGTGGGCTGAGCTTGCGGCACCAGATCACCGCCCGGTGTCTTCCACGCCGGCCGAGGGGACGACTTATTACTAGGCCCAGAGCCCGGGGCTGCCTCGAACCCACACCCTCCGAGAGCGAGCACCAGCACCACCCCCAACCACACCTTCCCCACCATGGCGCCGAGTATCCGCTCCCCTTCTCGACCCTTCAAGCAGCGAGGTTTGGTGCGCTGACCGACTCAGTCCGGTCACCTTGCGGTCTCCCACAAGACGACCCGGTTTCCCACTGGGGTCGGCGAAGGTATCCGCTGCGGGAGGCGGCCGGGCTGGGCGTGATGCGCCTCCACGATCTCCGGCACACGTGTGTGACGTTGCTGCCGCGGCTCGGTGTACCGCCGCACATCGTCCAAGCGATCGTCGGGCACGCGGGCGTTCACGTGACGATGACGGTTTACGACCGCGCTTCTTTGGAGGTCCAGCGGAAGGCGCGTGATCGGCTCGCGGGACAGCCTGCGTTGGGCGTGATCAGCTTCACGGTGCGGGGTTGCTTGGCATGCGTCGTCGGTCGCGCGATGAGCGCGTGCATGCCGGCGATAAGCCCGCAAGACCGAGCGATAGCTCGCAAGATGCCGGCGATGAGCCGGAGGGTGGGTGGGAGCTCGGGAAGCAGGTGCGCTGAGGAGCGGAGCGACGAAGGAAGCACCCGCGTAGCGGGCGTGGGAAAGAAAAATCCCTCCCCGGGTGAAGCGGAGAGGGTGGTGGTGGTCAGGGGCGGTCTCGAACCGCCGACCTTCCGCTTTTCAGGTCGCGAAACCCTGGCGCACCATCTCGGCGATGACTACGGCTGCGGTCGCTGGGCGGTCAGGAAGAGGGGCAGCAGTAGTCCTATGTTGCTACACCGACTGCTACACCTGCCGCTCATCTCTCTCCTATGTTCCAGCCCTTGGCCAGCGATGGCTGGGACATAGGGGAGCGAGGGTGGCAGCAACGTGATCATCAAGGAGCGCGTGCGCAACGTCGTTGGCGCTGGCGAACTGGGCCCGACCCAGGTCGTCAAGGCTGTCCAAGCCGGATCCCGAACCGATTCACAAGCGACGACTTCCAGCGCGCATGGAGAACCTCAGGTGTCCGGCCGCCGACCAACTCACCGCACCCGGAGCGGACCGACGAGACGTAACCAGGAGATTGAAGGCCACAGCACTCGTCCGGATCTGCCGATGTGCGGGCGATCCGCAATACGCACGATGATGGGCATATGTGGGTTCGGCTGATGAACTGGATGATCGCCGACGGGGAACCTCCGTTGCCAAACGTCGGCTCCCTCCTCACGGGTGTTGGTCTACAGGTGCATGGTGAAGTGACTGCTGCACCACCCGACTCGCCGGATGGAATCGCCGAGGCCCAGGACGGGCACCCACATGAGGTCATGTACCGGCTGACCGGCCGAGCGGGTGCGCCCAGGGACTTTGACGTGGACACCGGACGTGGCAGACAGCACGCTGGCGCTGAGTTCGTCCTAACAGTCGGGTCTGACCGATACCAAGTGGATACGGACGGCTGGGCACGTGATGTGCCGACCGGGTCTCGGGTGACGGTGACAGGACGCCTAACGGTGGTCGGCGAGTGCGAGTGGGAGGCATTCGCGCTCGATGAATCGCGGGCCGACTGGCTCGTGAAGGCGGCCGCACCAGCCGATAACGACGACACCAGGCTCGACCTCGTCGCGCCGTCGAACGGCTAGGCGAACGCCCGCTCATGCCGCGATCCGCGACTGGCCATGCGCGGACGCGCCGTGCGAACACCTGGATAATCGCCGCATGGCGAAGTGGCTCTGCCCGTGCGGCAACCAGATCAGGTCCAGTGGCGCGATCCCAAACCCGCAGGAGTGGCACTTTCTTTCCGACGCCGATCTGAGTGAACTCTTCGACGATCACGTACAGGACGTCAGCCCCGACGACGTCGAAAGGCGAAGCAGATTCGCGTACCGATGCGATCAGTGCGGACGACTTCACGTCTTCTGGGACGGCCTTGGTGAGTGGCCGCCAACCATCTACTCACCGGAGAGCACCTGAACCGAGTCCCTCGGCCGACCACCGCGGATGATGCGATCGGCCGCTGAGTGCGTGCGAAGAGCAGCGCCTCCGTTTGTCATTCTGGGTCGATGGCCGGCAAATCCTTTGGGCTCCTGTGCGAGGCGCTGATGGACCTCGCGGCAGAGCCCGATGTACAAGAGCAGCGGCTGGCGGGGATGGTAATCCGCGACGAACTGGCCTTGGACTTCGCAAACTCCTACGAGGTCTCTCAGGCCCGAGGCGATGAATTGGATCCAGTCGCGTGGCATGTGCTGGACCTCATCAGCGCGGAGCTGTCGGTCCCGCCGGGCGACCCGTTGTGGAGCGAAGACCTCCAAGCCGCCCGGTGGTCCAGACTCCGGCTCCTGGCATCCGAGGCGCTAGCCCACGTTCCGGGCTGAAACATCCGCACATGCCGCAGACAGTGCGACGGGATCACGCGCGAGCGGGACGCTCGAAGCCAATCGAGCGACTTACCAGGGCGAGGGCTCCCGTTGAACGCGCTCGGACGACGCGGGTCGCTACACGAGCTGCGACTTGACGACGATCCATTCGCGCAGCAGAGAGGCGAGCGCCGCGTCCTGGACTTCGTCCAGGTGCCATTGGGCGGCGCTGACCAGCTTCTTCGCCTGCCGGGACTGGCGCATTTGCGCACGGTCAAGGCCGCTCAGGTCGCGCCGGTCAGCAAGTAACGCGACATCGTCCAGATGGACCGGGAGGGCGTTTAGGCACGCCCGGACGATCTCGTCAGCCGATGGCAGCACCGCCAAGTTGATACCCGCACGCCGCATCCTCATCGTGAAGTACGCAAGCTGCTCGGCGCTGTCTGCTTCGGTGAACACAGCCCGTGCCTGCCCCTGGCGCAGCAGCCAGAGCTTGAGTTCGGTCCATTCCGCCCGTCGGCGCGACTGCCCATCCATCTGCTGATCGATGACCAACAACAGATACAGCCACCAGTTGGCTCGCTCATTCGGCGCCGGCTGACGACGGTCCAGCCACCGGCCGCGGTGGTGCTCATCGAACCGGAGCAGGTCGACCAACCCGTCCTTGATGGCCTGGCGTCGGCCGTCACCCGCCGGATCCTCAGTCCCGCTCATCGCAATAGCATGCCCGTGGACTGCGGCATCGCGAAACGTCCGGATCTGCCGCTGTCGGAGAAGCTCGGAACTGCCGATGGTTGAGCACGCGCCTCGGCACCGTGAGAGAGTCGCGGCGTGAAGCCTGGGCAACTGTGCCGTGTGGTCGCGACGTTCATTGAGGATAGGAACGGTCGTGCGCTGGTGCGGCTGCCGAACGGCTCGAAGACGTCCATCCCCTACGACGCGATCGAGTCTCGGGGAGCTCGCGCCCACTTCATTCCGGCGCAGGACGGCTCGACCGTCACCGTGCTTTGCCTCGATGACGATTGGTCGGGCGAGGGGTCGGGATTCCTAGAGGCGGCCGAGCTGTTGCTCGCGCACGTCGAAACGCACTGACCCGCTCGGGCGCGGCTAACGCACTCAACTGCCGCGATCCGGAACGAGGGGCCGCCTAATCACGTCGCGCAGCGAGCGGCTGTGTATGAGTCGCACGGCTTAGCCGCTGAGGAACTTGGGTCGAGGATCTTCGAGTCGAGAGCGCCAAGCTCACGGACTGCACCGCACCTTGAAGGAGACCGGACGCCCTGTGCGCACGCGTCACCGCAGGAGAAGCCCTCGGGCGGCTGCAGGAACCCTCATCTGCGGTCTACTGCAGCAACGTCGTTGCTGCAGTAGGGTGAGTGATTCGGATCGTCTCCGACGCAAACGTGCAGGTCAGCAGGGTGGTCAGGGGCGGTCTCGAACCGCCGACCTTCCGCTTTTCAGGCGGACGCTCTACCAGCTGAGCTACCTGACCGGGGAGAAACGGCGGCGGCGGTGTTGTGGACACCGCCGCCTTCTCCTGGCGACCCAGACGGGACTCGAACCCGCGACCTCCGCCGTGACAGGGCGGCACGCTAACCAACTGCGCCACTGGGCCAAATGACTCGACGATCGTACAGCATCTTCGAGCTAGGTTTTGCACCGGCCTTTCGGCCGTATCCCCAACGGGATTCGAACCCGCGTTACCGCCTTGAAAGGGCAGCGTCCTAGGCCACTAGACGATGGGGACTCGGACCCGCGGGAGCCGAAGCTCCAGGGACAGCCGTAAGCATAGAGGAGTTGGGCCGCCTGTCCAAAACGAGTTCCGGGCGGGTGACGCACACGACAAGAACGAGGGCGCCGTACGCCGGGAAAAGCGTACGGCGCCCTGGGCCGGGGGGAGACGTCCGGCCGGGAAGCGCCTGACGTCAGGTGGTTGCGTCAGGCGCGATCAGCTGCGGGTACTGCGTTGTGAAGTAGTCGTTGAACGTCCGCGACGGCAGGATGAAGCCCCGCGGCCGGAGCGAGGCGGCCAGTCCGGCGGCCCACAGTGCCGAGCGCATCCGCTGGTTCGGTGTTCCGTGGTGGCCCGCGCTGGTGAACCCGCAGTCGCCCAGCTGGTAGAACATCTGGCCGAAGTCCTGCACCCGCTTCCAGTTCATCGACTCGCCTCGCGCATGGGTGAGGAAGTAGGCGCTGAACGCGTCCGCCTCCAGCTCGGCCCAGCGTGACGCCTCGGGCGCCGGCAGCTCGGGCCGCATGAGCCCGTCGGAGAACTGCACCTGGTGGCCGAACTCGTGCGCCAGGATGGCCGACGGCGCCACATCGGCCAGGCCAACGAGCGCGAACCCGTCCAGTACGCCGTCGCCGTACGCGATCCGCCGGTGCGACTTCCCGTACCCCGGAACGTCCTCGCCGCCGGGCGCCGCGAACGCGTTGAACGAGAAGATCGGCAGGTCGCCCCACCCGAGCACGGGGCTGCGAAGCTCCCGCGCGATCAGGTCGGCGGAGAATCGCGACTGCGCCGGGTTCGCGCCGTACAGCACGGTGAACACTCGGTAGTCGCGTTCGGCGTCCAGCATGATCCGGCCGTGTGCGGGCACCAGTTCGACGTCGCTCGACGGGATGTCCCAGAACCCCTTGAGGCCCTGGAAGGTCTTGTTCACCGTGTGAGTGAACTCACCTCGCGCGCCGAAGGTGAACGGGCCCTGCTGCGGGAAGTACAGCGCATCCATCAGCGGGATGTCGTAGATCACGATGGTCAGCAGGGCGGTCAGCTGGTCGGTCGTCATCGACGCCACGTCGGGCAGGATCGCGGTCAGCACCGCCGGGGTCGCGGTGGAGCACTCGTACTGCGTGGGGTCGATCGCGTTCAGCAACGCGTCGCGGACCGGGTTGTCCGGCAGCCCGAGCCGCTCCCGGACGGCGTCGGCCTGCGCGCGCATCTCCGGCAGGTGGTCGATCACCTGCTGAGCCTCGGCAGACACCGGTGAAGCAGCGGCCACCGGTGAAGCAGCGGCAGCGACGCCAACCGCAGAGGCCGGGGCGGTCAGCAGGCCGAGCGACAGGCCCAGACCGGCGACGGCCGACCAGACAATGCTCTTCCTCATACAAACTCCTATGGACGGGGGAGGCCTCAGTATCAGCAGCCCCAGGAGCCCGCTACGAGCGTTTGGCGCTGTCAGAATCCGGCATGGCGGGAATCTGTCGCCCGGTGGTACACAGGGGCATGGAACCGCTGCGGGCGTTGGGCTTGTCGGCCGAGGCGGAGACGGCGTACGTCGACCTCCTGCACGACAAGCCGGTGGACGACGAGGCGGCCGTCGCCGAGCTGCTCACCCTCGGCCTGGTCGAGCGGTCCGACGGTGAGCTGGTGATCCGCCCGCCCCGACGGGCGATGGATGCGCTCGCCGAGCGTCACACCAGGCAGGCAGCGCTCGCCCGCGACAGCGCTGAGATGCTCAACGAGCTCTGGAAGGCCGCTGCGGGCAAGCAGGACTACCTGGAGGTGCTCCCGACGTACGCCGCCTCGCAAGCGGTTCTCAACAGCGTTCAGGACGACGCCCGCGAGCAAGTCCGCGCGATGACGATGGGCAACCTCGCCGCGCGGGAACTGCGGATCGTCGAGGGCATGTTCGAGGCGCTCGAGCGCGGCGTCCGGTACGACGTCATCTACGGCGCGCACGTCCTCCAGGACGTCAACGCGCTGCACCTGGTCCAGTCCTGTATCGAGGCCGGCGAGCAGGCCCGCGTGTTCCCGCACGTGCCGCTCAACATCACGATCGTCGACGACCGCTGGGCCCTGGTCGGAGCCAGGGCGGAAGGGCAGAAAGGCCCCGGGTTCGTTGCTCTGGTGGTGCACGACTCCCCGCTGCTCAGCGGGTTCGCCCGGATCTTCGAGGCGTTGTGGCGGATCGCCGTACCGATCACCGGTGGGACCGAGCTGAACGACGTGAACGCCGCGCCGAGCCTGGAGTCGAAGCGGCTGCTGACGTACCTGAGCGCGGGACTGACCGATGAGTCGATCGCCCGCGAGTTCGGCGTCAGCGAGCGGACGATCGCGCGCCGGATCGGCCGGCTGCAGGAGGCGCTCGGAGCGCAGACGCGGTTCCAGCTCGGCGTACAAGCGTCGCGTCAGGGCTGGCTGTAGGTCACTACGCTGGACCCGTGATGGAGATGAGCCGGGCGAACTTCGAGGCGCTGGTCTCGCAGGCGCTGGACGAGATACCCGAGGAGCTCGCGGCGTTCATCGAGAACGTGGCGGTGTTCGTCGAGGACGATCCGCCGACGGGCGATCCGGAGCTGCTCGGGATCTACGAGGGCATCCCGCTGACCGAGCGCGGGCACGAGTACGGCGGCGTGCTGCCGGACCGGATCACGATCTACCGCAACCCGACGCTCCGGATCTGCGAGACCTTCGGCGAGGTTCTCGACGAGGTGAACGTCACAGTGGTGCACGAGATCGCGCACCACTTCGGCATCGACGACGCCCGGCTCCACCAACTCGGCTACGGCTAAGTGGGCTGAGCAGGCTCAGCGGTTGAAGAGCAGCTTCCACGGCATCAGCGCCGACTCGAGCTGCACCTTCAGCGACATCTTCGAGACGCCCTCGGTGCGCTCCTCGAAGCGGATCGGCGTCTCGGCGATCTTCAGCCCGCGTTTGACCGTCCGGTAGTTCATCTCGACCTGGAACGAGTACCCGTTGCTCCCGATCGACGCGACGTCGATCCAGCGCAGGGTGTCCGCCTTCCACGCCTTGAAGCCGGCCGTGGCGTCCTTCACGTGCAGCCGCAGGATCGCGTTCACGTAGAAGTTCGCCCAGGCGGACAGCGCCCGCCGGTGCCAGCCCCACTCCTCGGCCGCGGATCCGCCCGGGACGTACCGCGAGCCGATCACCACGGCCGCGTCCGTCGTCCGCAGCATCTCGACCATGGTCGGGATCACCGACGCCGGGTGGGACAGGTCCGCGTCCATCTGGATGACGATGTCGGCACCCTCGTCGAGCGCACGGGTGATCCCGGCGACGTACGCGCGGCCCAGGCCGTCCTTGACGGTCCGGTGCAGTACGCCGACCTTCTCCGGCGACTCCTTCGCCAGTTCGTCGGCGATGTCGCCCGTACCGTCGGGGGAGTTGTCGTCGACAACGAGAAGCTCCAGGCCGGGCAGGTTCAGGTCGGACAGGAGTCCGGCCAGCACGGGCAGGTTCTCCCGCTCGTTGTAGGTCGGCACCACGACCACGATCTTGGCTAGCTCACCCATGACTTTCCTTTGTCGGAGACACCGGACGCTATCGCATCTCCGGTTTAGGGTCGTGCAGGTGATAGCACTCGGTGTCGATATCGGTACGACGAACCTGAAGGTGCACCGAGTTCCCGACGGCTCGATGCGCTCGGTCCGTACGCCGGACGACGCCGACGCCTTGCAGCACGACGTACGGCGGTTGGTGGCGGAACTGTCCGAGGGACAGCGCATCGATGCTGTCGGCATAACGGCGATGGCGGAGACCGGAGTACCGCTGGACCGGGACCTGAAGCCGCTGACCGAGTTGATCACGTGGCGTGACCAACCCGGGGTGGCGCAGGCCCGTCGGCTGGCGTCGGAGGTCGGTCCGGAGGCGTTCTACGCGCGGACCGGCCTACGGACGAGCCCGAAGCTGCCCGTGGTGACGTGGCGGTGGCTGCTGGAGACGCGGCCGGAGTTGCTGGCTCGGACGCGGTTGTGGGCCGGTGCGCCCGATCTGGCGCTCGCGGCGCTCACAGGCCGGTTCGCGATGCATCTGACGCACGCGCAGCGTCTCGGCGTACTGGATCTGCGTCGGCGCGTCTGGGACGAGGAGTTGCTGCGGTTCGGCGGCCTGGATCGGCTGCCCGAGGTCGTGGAGCCGATGACGGTGGCTGGGACGACGCCGGACGGCGTACCCGTCGTGCTGTGCGGCCACGACCACCTGGTCGGCGCTTGGGCGGCTGGGGTGCGAGAGCCGGGGCAGGTGGCGGACAGCCTTGGTACGGCAGAGGCGATCATCACGCCGAGTCCGGGGCTGGTCCTGGACGACGAACTTCGCCGGCAGGGCATCTCTATGGGCTGGTACGTCGACGGGCAAGACGCCTGCGCAGTCTCCGGGAACGGCGCCGCCGGGGGACTGATTGAGCAGCGACTCGCCGCGCTCGGGCGCTCCTACTCCTGGCTGCAGGACGTACTCCGGCCCGTCGGCGAGCCGAGCGAGATCTTCATCGCCCCGTATCCACAAGGTCGCCAGGCGCCGGAGCCGGATCCGACGTCGACGTACGACGTGAGCCGGCCGGCGGACGATCCGGCTGAGGAGCTGCGGGCCTTGGCGGATGCGCTCAGCTTCCATGCCCGGTGGATGGCCGAGGAACAGACCCGATTGCTCGGCATCGACTGGCGCAGCACCGTCGCGTTCGGAGGCCCGGTGCGATTGGGCGGATGGATGGAACGGAAAGCTCATGCTTCGGGCGGCCGGGCCTTCGCCGTACTCGACGGCGCCGCGACCGCTGCGCAGGGTGCCGCGTCGATGGCGGCCTCGGTGGTGTCCGGGGTGGTGGACAAACCCTTGCGCGCAAGGGTTGTGGAGGTTGGTCCACATCTGGGTGAGATCTGGGATGGCGCGTTCTGGCATCGATTCCATAAGCTGGTGACATGAGCCTGGATGCACTCGCGTACCCGGACGGCACGTTCGCCATGGTGGCGATGGATCAACGTGAGAGTCTGCGGACGATGCTCGCCGATCACGGCCGCCTCGACGACCCGGAGGCGATCAGGGCCTTCAAGGCCGCCGTCGCCGAGCACCTGGCGCCACTGGCCTCCGGCTTCCTGATCGACAAGGGGTACGACGCTCCCCGGCGACCCGGCTGGATTCTCGCCGTCGACACCCTGACCCAGGAACGCGGCGGCCCCGTCACCGACACGCACCTCGACGACTCCGTGGATCCCGTGGCAGCACGTGAGGCGGGCGCCGTCGCCTTGAAACTGCTGGTTATCTGGAAGCGCGACGGTCAGCAGGCGCGCCGAGTGGAGATGGCGCAAGAGTTCGTCCGGCGCTGTGCGGCAGCCGGTCTGCTGTCCGTCCTGGAGCCGGTCGCGCAGCCCGCCGATGAGGACGACTTCGACCTGGACACGGCAATCCTCGATGCAGCCGGAGCTCTCGGACGGTTGCGACCCGACCTGTACAAGGCCCAGGTCCCGAGCCGAGGCATCGGCGATCCGGCCGCAATCATCGCCACCTGCCAGCAACTTACCGACACTCTGCCGACCCCCTGGGTCGTCCTGTCCAACGGTGTCGCCCGCGACGATTTCCCCCACGCCGTCAAACTAGCCTGCCAAGGCGGCGCCTCGGGCACTCTGGCCGGGCGGGCTCTGTGGACCCCCGCCTTGGAAGCCGACGATGCGGTCGCGTCGCTCTCCACGACCTGCCGCGAGCGCTTGTCCCTGATCGCCGACATCGTCCACACCCACGCGCGTCCATGGCAGAAGGTCACCAGTTGACGGTCGTCATTTCCCGGGCGACGCTGGCCGGTCGAGGGATACCCGCATCTCACTCACTCGGCGGCGGCTTGGCCGGATCCCACTCGAGCAGGTCGAGCTCCGTTGCCGGGCCGTCGGGTGGCAGGCGCAGGGTCTTGATCTCGTGCGGATCGAAGGTCGCTTCGAACGAATGACCGAGCAACGGCAGCTCGATCCTCACCTCGGCCGGCCGGCCGGCGGTCTCGTAGGCGCGCAGGATCGTGGCGCCGTCGTTGTCCTCCGCGCGTTTGAGGACGGAGACGATCACGTGGTCGGCGCCCGCAACGCTCAGGTACGAATGGGTGGCCGGGAGCGGGCCGTCGTGGAAGCACTCGATGAGAGGCGTCAGCGGCTGGCCCAGCTCGGAGGCACGGCGGACCACTTGGGCCGCTCGCCAGTCAGCTGCGTGGGGTTGCAGGCGGTAGGTGAAGTGCTGGATGCCCTGGTCGACATAGGAGTAGACGCCGTCGTCGTCCAGTCCCCTTGGGTCGTGCCAGGCGTAGACCGGGGATCGCACCGCGGTCATTGCCAGCACGGACCGGCCGGCGGTAGAGCCGTCGACGGCGAAGGAGTACTTCCCGTCGTTGAGTACCGCGACGCCGCCGTCAGGTCCGGAGATGTCGACCCACGCGTGTGACGGGACCTCTTCCCGGTTCTGCTCGCGAACCAGATGTCCGTACGGGATCTCGTGGGTCGCCTCGGAGCGCTTTATCGCAAAGGGGAAACACAGCTTGAGCGCCTTCAACTGCTCCCGCCAATCGACGGTCACACGGACCTCGACCGCGTCGGCCTGCGCGTCGAGGACGAACTCCTCGATCAGTCGCGAGTCGCCGTACGCCGATTCCACCCGGATCAGCTGCCGCACCGGTCCGTCGGCGAGCCGTCGAACCCGGGTCACGTGGAACGAGTCGATCGTCTTCCACAAAGACCTGACGCCGTGGCTCCAGGTGTCGGTGTCGTCGTGAATCACCTGGGCATGAGCAACTCCGGAGGCCAGCAGGTTCGGCCCGTCGCCGCAGGCCAGCGTCGACAGCCAACCCGTGCGTCGGTCGACCTCCGCCCGGACGCGTCCGTTGTCGAGGACAAGCCGGTCGTCCGAAGGCTGACCAAGGTGATACGACGCCTCGTCGGGACGCATCGTGAACAGCTGATACCCGAGCGGCGGCACGCCGGCCGTGAAGGCGATCCGTCGTCGTCCGTTGGCTGTCGCTGCGGACCGGACCTCCTGTACCTCGAGCAGCCGTCCGTCGAGCCCTTCCCGCAGCGCGATCGCACCACGCAACGGAGCCGGATAACCCAGCTCGAGCTCGACCGTCGAGGTCACCGGCCAGGCGTGCGGGTTGAAGACGACGATCGGCACCATCGCGGACTCGGCCGGGATGTCGACCTGGCGAGCGATCGACTGGATCGAGCGGTTCGCCAGCCGGGCCGCGATCGACTTCGCCTCGCCGAGTTGGTCGCGCGCATCGTCGTACGCCGGCTCGATCGCGGTGCCGGCCGCGATGTCGTGGAACTGGTTGAACAGCACCTGCTTCCAGGCGTGCGTCAGCTCGGCGGTGGCATCCGGCATGCCGCTCACCACGGAGGCGATCGTGGCCCACTTCTCGGCCGCGAGCAGCGCCTGCTCGGCGAGGCGGTTCTGCCGCTTGATGCCCGAGTGCGCGGCGTAGCAGCCGATCGCGTGCGGTTGCAGATCGGTCGCGTGCACCGGCAGGTCGTCGAAGGTCCGCGCCTCGTCGAAGAACCGGCGCATCGTGGACGGGAACATGTCCGGGTAGAGATCCCGCTCGGCGAGCTGCTTGATCGACTCGATGTTCTCGATCGTGGGGCCACCGCCGTGGTTGCCGACGCCGTACAGCACCATCAGCGGGTCGGTTGTCACCGGCAACTGTTGGAGCGCCTTGGCGACGTGACCGGAGATCTCGCCGCCGGGAGAGCAGTACTCGTGAGGGATCCGGTACGCAAGCACTCGCGACCCGTCCGCCGCCTCCCACCAGAACTTCTGGCCGGGCAGCTCGCGCTCGTGCTTCTGCGGTCGCAGGAAGGTATAGGAGTCGAGGCGGGACTTGCTGAGCAGCTGCGGCAGCGTGGCGTTGTGGCCGAACGGGTCGACGTTGCACCCGACGGTCGCAATCACGCCGAGATGCTCGGCCAGCCAGCGCTGCGAGTAGAGCGCATGCCGGACGAACGCCTCACCGCCGGGAATGTTGCAGTCGGGCTCGACCCACCATCCGCCGACGATCTCGAAGCGGCCCTCCGCGACGCGCTTGCGGATCCGCTCGAACAGGCCGGGATCATGCTCCGCGATCCAGCTGAAGTACGCGACCGAGTCGGCCGTGAAGACGTAGTCCGGATACTCGTCCATCCGATCGAGTGCCGATCGGAACGTCGCCCGGACCTCCTGATACCCCTCCTGCCACCGCCAGAGCCACACCGCGTCGATGTGCGCATTGCCGATCATGTACAACGGTCCGCGTGCCGTCATGCATGCTCCCCGTGGTTGGACGCCCAGCGGTCGACAAGCTCACTGACCAGGTGTAGGGCAAGGACGTGCATCTCCTGGATCCGCGCCGTCTCTTCGGCCGGTACGACGACTGCGAGGTGGGCGGCCGCGGCGAGATCCTTCCCGCGGATCGACGTGAACGCGACCGAGCATGCCCCGGCAGCTCGCGCGGCCGCAAGACCCTTCACCACCCCGGGCGACGTGCCCGAGGTGCTGAATCCGATGACCATGTCCTGTGGACGAGCGAGCGCGCTGACCTGGCGGGCAAACACCTCGTCGTACGTGTAGTCGTTGGCGATGCAGCTCACCACTGCGGCATCGCCGATCAGGGCGACCGCGGGCAGCGGTCGCCGCTCGCGGAGATAGCGGCCGATCAGCTCGCCGGCCAGGTGCTGGGCGTCGGCCGCGGAGCCGCCGTTGCCGAATGTGTACAGCACTCCGCCGCGCCCGAGCCGCTGGATGAGCTCGTCGGCGACGGCCTGTACCTGTGGCAGCTGCGCTCGCATCGCCTCCGCGACTTCGGAGTGCCGGTCCAGCTGGCCGTCGAGCAGACCGTGCAAGCTCGTGGTCACGATGTCTCCAGTTGTTCGTAGGCGATCGCGGCAGCGCCCAGCACGCCCACCGCATCGCCGTGCCTGCTGAGCACGACGTCACAGGCGCGCGCGGCCGGAGGCATCGCCTGCCGCAACGCGGCGGCCCGCACCGGGTCGAGGAGCTGTGCCCCGGCCCGGGTCACGCCGCCGCCGAGGACGACGAGCTGCGGTTCACAGACGTTGATGAGTACGGCGACCATCCGGCCGAGCATCGCGGTCGTCTCGTCCCACAGGTCCCGGGCGATCGGGTCGCCCGCGCGCGCCTGCTCTGCGACGTCCTTCGCCGTGATGGTCAGACCGGCGAGGGTCGAGTCCGATCCGGCGACGGCCTCGGTGGCCCGGCGCGCGATCGACGTACCGGAAACGTAAGCCTCGGCACAGCCGCGGGCGCCGCATCCGCACTGCCGACCTTGCCAGTCGACGACCACGTGGCCGAGCTCGCCGCCCTGTCCCGCGGCGCCGTGAAAGACGTGGCCGTCGGCAACGATCCCGCCGCCGAAGCCGGTGGACACCGTCAGATAGACGAGGTTCTCGACGTCCCAGCCGCCCCAGCGGTACTCGCCCAGCGCCGCCGCGGTCGCGTCGTTCTCCACGTACGCCGGGAGCTGGAAACGCTCAGCCACGAGGTGCCCGAGCGGCACCGAGTCCCACCCGGGCAAGCCCGGTGGGCCAAGAATCACCCCGGTAGCCGGATCGAGCGGGCCGCCGCATCCGACCCCAACCGCGCCGACCGATCCGCCGGCTTCGGCGAGAGCCTGTTCGCCCAGGTCGAGGAGGCGTTTGACGACGGCGGTCGGACCTTCGTCGACCGCGGTCTCGATCTGGACGAACGACCGGACGGCGCCGTCGGGGGCGACTACGCCGGCGGCGAGTTTGGTCCCGCCGACGTCGAGGGCGAGAACGGGCTGTGGCTGGGTCACACTCAGCCTTTCTGCGCGGTCGTGGCCACGCCGTCGAGGATGTAGCGCTGGCCGAAGGCGAACAGGACGATCATCGGCACCACGGCGATCACGCTGGCGGCGACCGCGATCTCCCACTCGTAATGGCCGGAGAGGGCGAAGGAGTCGATGATCTGCTTCAGGCCGCGCGGCATCGTGAAGTACTCCGGGGTCTGCAGGTAGATCAGGGGTTTCATCAGGTCCGACCAGCTCGCCTTGAACTCGAAGACGAACACGATCACCAAGGCCGGTTTGCACAACGGGAACGCGATCCGCCGGAACAGACCGAAGTACCCGCAGCCGTCCACCCGGGCCGCCTCGAACAGTTCGCGGGGGATGCCGAGGAAGAACTGGCGCAGCAGGAAGATGTAGAACGCGGAGCCGAACAGGTTCTGCGCCCAGAGCGGGATCTGGGTGTCGATCATGCCCAGCTTGTTCCAGATCAGGTAGACCGGGATCATCGTCACCGCGCCGGGCAGCATCATCGTCGACAGCACCACGCCGAACAGGATGTTTCGCCCGCGGAACCGGAAGTACGCGAACCCGAACGCGACCAACGCGCTCGACAGCGTCACGGTTGCGGCGGCCATGAATCCGACGGTCAACGAGTTGGTCAGCCACCGCAGCACCGGTGCGGCGTTCCAGACCTGGGCGTAGTTCGACGGTTGGAAGATCTCCGGGATCAGCCGGTTGTCGAACACCTGCGACCGGGGCTTCAACGACGCCGACACCAGCCACACCAGCGGATACACGAACGCGATCGTCGCGAGCGTCAGGAAGACGAAGAACGGCAGCCGCCGCCAACGGATCGCCATCAGCGCTCCCCGTGGTAGTAGACATAGCGGTTGCCGATCCGGACCTGGATGAAGGTGATCGCCATGATGATCACGAACAGCAGCCAGGCCATCGCCGAGGCGAAGCCCATCTTGAAGAACTGGAAGGCGTTCTGGAACAGATAGACCATGTACACCAGCGATTCGTCGGACGCGGTCGCCTTCTGCTGCGGTCCGTAGAACATCGTGTAGGCCTGGTCGAACATCTGCATGGCGGCGATCGTGTGGGTGATCACCGTGAAGAACAACGCTCCGGAGATCATCGGGACGGTGATCCTGAAGAAGCGGGTCACCGGGCCGGCACCGTCGAGCTCGGCCGCTTCGTAGAGTTGCTTGGGCACGCCGTTCAACGCCGCGAGGTAGATGACGACGGTGCCGCCGACGGTCCACAGACTGACGATCGCGAGCGACGGTTTCAGCCAGTTCGGATCCGCGGTCCAGTTGGGCCCGTTGATGCCGAACCAGCCGAGGACCTTGTTGACCAAGCCCTGCTGACCGTTGAGCAGCAGCAGGAACATCGCCCCGGCGGCAACGGCGGGCGTCATCTCCGGCAGGTAGAAGGCCGTCCGGAAGAAGCCCCCGGCGCGGCCGACGCGCTGCAGCATCAGCGCGAGCACCAGCGCGAAGATCGTGCCCAGCGGCACGAACATCGCCGCGTACACGAAGGTGTTGCTGAGCGACTTCAGCACGCGGGGGTCGTCGAACAGTTGGCGGTAGTTGTCCAGGCCGACCGCGTGCGGTGCCTGGATCATCTGGTAGTCGGTGAACGACAGCACCAGGCTGGCGATCATCGGCCCCGCGGTGAAGATCAGGAACCCGATCACCCACGGGGAGATGAACAGCCAGCCCGCCCGGTCCTCCCGCTTGGCCAACGGACTCCGCTTCGGCCGCCGCCGGCGCTCGGGCTCAGCGTGCCCGGGCGCCGTCGGACGTTCGACAGTGGTCGTCATTGCGATCAGCCCTGGCTGACCTTGTCGAACGCGGCCTTGGCGTCTGCCTGCGCCCGGTCGAGCGCAGCCTGCGGAGTGGCACTCCCGGCGAGGGCCTTGGCGACCGCGCTCTGCCAGGCGGCGTCGATCTCGGCGCCGGCCGGTGACGGGTTCAGCGGCTTCGCGGTCTCCAGCACGTCGTAGTAGTTCTTGATCGCCGCGTCGAAGCCCTCGTCACCGGTGGGCTTCAGGTACTGCGCCTTAATCTCGTCGTCGGCCTTCTTGTTCCCGGTGAACAGGCCGGTGAAGAAGCTCTTGTTCTTGGCAACGGTCTGCATCCGCGCCTCGGCGGCCTTGTGCCAGGTCTCCACCGACGTCATGGTCTTGGCCCACTGGCAGGCGGCGTTCGGGTTCTTCGCTCCCTTGGGCACCACCCAGGCCGAGCCGCCGAGCATGCTGATCGGCTTGCCCTGCTTGTCGGTGAAGGGCGTCGACTGCAGCTGCAACCCGTTGGCCCGCGCATCCAGCAGGACGTTCAAGTACCAGTTCTCGATCGGGAACGCGGCCAGCTGGTCCTTGGTGAACTGGTTCTTCGCGCCGAACAGGTCGAAGGTGTCGCGGAAGGTCTTGAAGTTGGACCAGCCGCCCTGGTCGTTGATCAGCGTCAGCGTGTACTGCAGGGCCTCGACCGCCTTCGGGTCGTTGAGATTCGGCTCGCCGCCCGGCTTGACCAGCTCGGCGCCGTTCGCCATCGCCCAGAGCGGGAAGAACTCCGGCATCTTCGGGTCGAACCCGATCCGGGCCGGCCTGCCGTTCTTGGCCTTGTAGAGCTTCTTCACGGTCTGCTCGAGCTTGGTCCAGTCGGTCGTCTGGATGTCGCTGACGGCCACCCCGGCGGACTTCAGCGCCGGGAGACTGATTAGGTTCGTCGAGACGCCGTAGAACTCCGGGATGCCGTAGGTCTTGTCCTTCAGCTTGACCTCGTTCATCGCGGCGTCGCGATACTGTGTGGTATCGATTCCACTGTTCTTGATGCAGTCGTCCAGCGGCTGGATCGCACCCTTCGCGGCATAGGTGCCGACCAGCTTGCGGTCCATGTAGACGACGTCCGGCGGGTTGCCGCTCGACACTGCCGTGAGGAACTGCTGGGCGTCGAAGTCGCCCTTGTTGTTCTGCACCGTGACGCCGGGGAAGGCGGTTTTGAACGCGGTGATGCGGGATTGGGCGACCTCGTCCTCGCCACTGAAACCCATCACCTTAAGGGTCCCGGACGGGGTGGCGCCGGCAGACGCCTGATCGCCGCTCGTGCTGCCGGCGTCCTTCTTGCCGACGCCCGCGCAGGCGGTGAGGGCCAGCGCTCCGGCCGCGAGCACCACGGGAACGCGCAGGTGCTTCATGGAGTTGCTCCTAACGTCGACAGGGGACGAGCGGCGGAATGTGGCATCGATGCCACATTCCCGGATTGCAGGAACCGTAAGTGCGGGATCGGCGGCTCGTCAAGACGTCGGCGACGGCCTTGTGGACAACTCAGCGCGGCACGGGACCGGTGGAGCCGCGGACGATCAGCCGGGCCGGCACCTTGACGATGCGGCGCTTCGCGGGCAGCTCACCGCGGATCCGGGCCAGCAGCAGTCGCGCGCAACTGCGGCCCATCTCGACCGTGCTCTGGTCGACAGTCGTCAACGCCGGCTGCACCAGCGACATCCACGGCACGTCGTCGTACGCCGCCAGGCTGATCTGCCGCGGGATCTTCACCCGGCGGTCCTTCAGCTCCGCCAGCGCACCCTGCGCGAGGACATTGTTCGCCGAGATGATCGCGGTGACCTCGTGGTCGTTCAGCAGCCTGCGGGTCGTCTGCCGGGCCGCGTTCGCGTCGAAGCTGGTGTAGGCGATCAGGTCCTCGTTCATCACGAGCCCGTTGTCCAGATGCGCGGCACGGAATCCGGCAAGCCGGCCGGCCCCGGTCGACCACTTGGTCTCGTCGATCAGCATCCCGATCCGGGTATGACCGAGGGCGATCAGGTGCTCGGTCAGCTCCAGCGCACCGGCCTTGTTGTCGCTCAGTACGACGTCACTGTTCGACCGGCCGAGCTCGCGGTCCGCACAGACCACGTGAACCCCGTTGTCCTGCAGCACCTGTGGGCACTTCGCGGTCACCGGCGTCACGATCACCCCGGGCACCCGCATCGCCAGCAGCGTCTCAGCGGCCTGCATCTCCTCGGCCGGGTCGCCGTTGTCGTTCACGAGCACCATCTGGTACTCCGCGGCCCGCAGCTCCTCCTCGATCCCCGCGGCCAGGTCCGCGTAGAACGGGTTCCGTAGGTCCGAGATGAGCACACCGATCGACGTCGACGTCCGGCTGCGCAGGTTGCGGGCATTGTGGTCGGCCACGTACCCGATCCGCTCGGCCGCCGCCTGCACGCGGGCCCGCACCGCAGGGGATGCGTAGCCGCGGGTGTGGAGTGCCCGGGACACGGTCGAGGGCGAGACGCCGGCCTCCCGGGCGACGTCCTGCACAGTGGGACGGCGGACCGGCGGCTCTGCCGGCTGCGGCATCGCCCGTGCTGCCTGCCCCCGGGGACTCATGGCCCGCAGTCTAGATGCTCAGTCGCGCTCTGTACCGGCTCCACGTGTCCTTCACGGCGTCGAAGTCCTCGCTGCGGAAGTCATAGCGATCTGTGTCGGTGCCATCCACGTAGTACAGCGCCGGCACTCCCAGTGAGTCCTGAATCTGCAGGTAGCTACGCCACTCCGCATGATTGGGCATCATCCAGCCGTCCGTGTCGATGCCGAGTTCCGGCAGCGCCGAACGCACCACTCCGGCCCGGTAGGCCATGTGACGAGCGACATAGCCCGGCTCGGCCTCGTGGTCGTGCAGTACGTCGTTCAGCCGGATCATGTCCGTTACGTCGAGGTACGACGGGTTCGGCGTGTGGGTGACGACCAAAGCATCCGGCTTGACCTGCTTGGCGGTGTCGTAGACGAGTCGGAGCTGCTCGTGCAGCAATGCGGCGCCCCAGCGCGGTCCCGCGTGCCGCAACGACGATCCGGACGGGGTCCGCGCGGTGAAGTCGATCTTGAACCCGTCCGCGTCCAGTCCGTCGGCCGACAACATGTACGAGACGGCATCGGTGATCAGCTCGATGCCGGCCGGTGACTCGGCATCCAGGCCGACAGGCGAGCCCAGCGCATCGGTCACGCAAGCCGATAGCGGTGCGCCCTCGTAATCCCAGGCCTTCCACCAGAGCAGCACCCGTTGCCCGCCTGCGTGCCGCTTGGCGATCCACCCCTTCAGGTCCGTCCACTTCGCTGGATCGGGTCGACAGGTCGCGTACGACGCCTGCCACTTGTCGTCGATCACCACGGTGTCGGGCACGATCCCCCGCGCGGCCAGAGTCTCCAGGAAGGAGTCGTAGTTCGCCTCGGTGGCCAACGGTTGCGGCGCCCGGTCGGTCCGGACACCGAGGGCGCACTGCGCGCCCCACCCGCAGAAGATCGTCCCCGACCACCACTCCGGTCGCTCAGCGGTCCGCGGAGGTACGACGCCCGCCGCATCCAGCAACGCACGATGCTGGACCAGCACATCTTCCGGCGACTCGCCACCAAGGTGCACGACGAGCAGTGGCGTCGTGAAGGTGCCGTCGACAGCGGTCTGGCCTTCGTAGTCCAGCCGAAGGCTGAAACCCCCGGTCACCGGCTGGTAGTGATAGCTGGTGAAGTTCTGCGCCGCAATCGGCTCCACCAGGCTGAAGCCGACCCAGTCCGAGTCGACCGCCGCCGCGAAGCACCACGGCGCCGGAGTGAACAGCCAGCGCTCGATCCCCGGCTCACCGCCCTCACCGCACACGCTGATCGTGGCCGGCTCCACCGCCGGCCGGGTGACCCGTGACGGACGATCCGGGTTCGGTGAGTACACCCACTGCAACCGCGACCCACTCGGCAGGAACCCGCGGGGCGTACGTCGGCCACCGAGCAGATGCACGTCCGTAAGGCGCCCCTGCCCGGTCACGGTGGTCTGCGTCTCGATCCGGTCCGGCAAGAAGCGGGTCGTCGTCACGCGACTCTCCCAGACCGAGCTGTGCGCAGTCACGGTGACGACGTCGTTCGACGAGGTGTCGACGTCCAGCGAGGCGCTGTCGTCAAGCCCGCCGACGGTGTCGAGCGAGGCGAACAGCCGCAGGTTGAACAGCACCTGCCCGTGCCGGCTGATGGTGGCGTACGCCTTCGCGGCGTTCACGTCGACGGAGTAGTCCACAGGGTTCCTCTCACGAAAGGTGTACGTCGACCAGAGCCTCGGCGAGCTGACCGAGGTAGACACCGTCCCGGGTGATGCCGGCTGCGATCCGCGCCCGGCGTACCGGATGCTCCACCCGGGGCACCACTGAGAACTCGAAAGCGTCGACCCGCCGGCACTCCCATCCCGGGGGAACCACCAGGTCGGCCGGCACGCTGACGCGCACCGTGAAGGGCACACCGTTGACCGCCCGCACCCGGTACAGCGAGATCCGGACCGCACCCGCGAACACCGGGTCCGACGCCGGCAGCAGCGCATGATGAACCCGGGCCACCTCGTCGCCCAGCCGGGTCAGCTCATCGAGGTACGACGGCGTCACGGTCCGCGGGTCCCAGTGACCGGAGATCATCAGCTCCGGCTGCAACCGCTGATAGAGGGCTGCCGATGCCGCGTAGTCCGAGGCGGCGAAGGCATTCGCGTACTGGAAGTTCGGGACCTCCGCGGCGCCACCGGGCTCCCAGCTGCCGGTCTGCTGGTCACCGGTCGCCAGCACGCGGAGTCCGTCCACTTCGAACCCGATGGCCGACGCATACAGCGTGTGGCCCGGTAGCGCGTGGAACGACAGCTCGTACTCACGCCACCGGGTCCCGGCGCCGTTCGCGATGTGCTGCGCACAGGGGATCGGCTCGTACCAGAGACAGGGCAGGTCATAGTGCGTCGGATTCTCCAGCACATGTGCGACTGGATCCGAGGCCCACACCTCGGTGCCGTGGACGTCGCGCATCAGGTTGAACGCGGCGACGTGGTCGTCGTGGTAGTGCGTCGGGACAGCGACCTCGACGCGGTCGATCCCGTAATCCCGCCGGAGCGCGCGCAGGCTCGGCAACCACGGCCGGACCAGATGCCGCGGACCACCGGTGGGGATGCTGGTGGTCAGGTCGTAGCCATAGTCGATCAACAGCGCCGTACCGGAATCGCTGAGTAGGACGTAGCTGCGGGACTCACTGGTGCGGTTCATCAGCAGGTGCGGACTGAGCTCGACGTACGGAGCCTCGAGCTTGTCGAGCAGACCGCTCGGCGTGCCGAGTCGCACGGTGATGAGGTCCTGCAACGCCGCGCAGGTCGCCCGTACGGCCTCCACCGGGTTGTCCATCCGGGAACCATGGCTGGGCAGTAACGCCCGGGGTGAGTGGTCGAGCAGTTGCATCAGCGAGGCCATGGTCATCGCGGCGCCCTCCATGCCGACGTACGACCACTGCAGGGCGGCTGCTGACCACACCTTGCCGGCGCTGTGGATGAGGTCGCCGGTGAAGGCGTAGCCGTCGATCAGATAGCTGACGCTGCCCGGTGTGTGCCCGGGCGTCGGCAGAGTGCGGACCTCCATCCCGCCGATCAGGGAGGTGCTGTAGTCCTTCATGACCCCTGCCACCGGCACCGATTCGAGCAAGGAGAACCTGTCTGTGTGCAGGTCGTAGTTGTTCACCACGCTTCGGCGCTGCCAGTGCTGATCGACGTCCGCGATCAGTTCGGCCTCGTTCTCCGGGACCCAGATCCGCGTCCCGGTGGCCGCCAGCAACGGCAGCCCTTCGACCTGGTCGCGGTGGTGGTGCGTGACCAGCACATCGGTCACGCGGTCGACGCCGTACGACGAGAGCCGTTCCAGCCAGCGTCCACTTCCGGCGTCGATCGCTACCGCCGTCCGCGACGAGGGATCGACGAGGAGGTACACGACGCAGGTGTCCTCGATGGCGTGGACCAGCACGCCCATCACCCTACGGGCAGACCTGGAATCGATTCCACTCGGCCGGAGCCGCTCACAGCTCGCGCAGCGCCTCCGCCACCGTCGCGAAGATGCGGAACTGACCGCCGAGGCCCGTGACGCTGAGTGGCCGGTCGACCGGGCGGCCGACGCCGACCAGTGCCAGCGTGATGTTGTGCCGGCCCGCGAGGTTGCGCGCCTCGACCAGATTGCCCAGGCCGGCGGAGCTGCAGAACGTGACCGCGGAGACGTCGATCAGCACCACGCGGGCCGGTGGGGCGACCGCGGCGCGGATCGATTCGGCGGCGAAGTCGGTGGTGGCGATGTCGATCTCACCGGACATCCGGACGAGCAGGACACCCGGCTCAAGTTGGTCGGTGACAGCGTCGAAGGTGGTCCGGATCATGTCGCCGTCCCGCGGGTCTGGATTGCTTGTCACGCGGGTATCTCCCCCGGGTAGCGCCATGAACGCGGGTCCTGGCGGAAACTGGACTGCCCTTCGTCTCACCGTATGCCCCAACGCACAGCCGTCACAACGGGTGTCCGGGTGATCGACCCCGGAGCGTGACCTCACTCCGGAAGCGCTTCAGAGTAAAGCAAACGTCAGACCCACGACGGTGATAGACAAGGCGCTATGGGCGTTCTCGACGGCAAGGCGGCATTGGTCACCGGCGGTTCGCGGGGCATCGGGGCGGCGATCGTACGCCGGTTGGCATCCGACGGCGCCGTCGTCACGTTCACGTACGCGAGCAGCGCGGACGCGGCAGACCAGGTGGTCGCCGACGTCAAAGCCGCGGGTGGCGAGGCCATCGCCGTACAGGCGGATCAGTCGGACCTGTCCGGGATCGACAGACTGTTCGAGCAGGCGGCCGACCCGACCGGGACGCTGGACATCTTCGTCTGCAACGCGGCGCAGGCGATGGTGAAGCCGATCGCCGAAGTCACGGTCGAGGACTACGACCAGCTGTTCGCGACCAACGTCAAAGGTCCGTACTTCGCCATCCAGCGGGCCGGCCGCGTCCTGCCCGACGGCGGCCGGATCATTGCCTTGTCGACGCTGAACACGGTGGTGCCCGGTCCCGGGATCTCGCTGTACGCCGCGAGCAAAGCGGCCCTCGAGCAATTCGTGAAGATCGCCGCCCGCGAGTACGGTCCGCGCGCGATCACCGTCAATACGGTGTCGCCGGGAGCGACCGACACCGACATGTTCCACGATCACAACCCGCCGCCGGTCCAGGATGCGCTGGTCGGCATCACCGCGCTCGGCCGGATGGGCGAGCCCGCCGAGGTGGCGGACGTGGTCGCGTTCCTGGCCGGCCCGGACGCCCGGTGGATGACCGGTCAGAACCTCCGGGCGTCCGGAGGGATGCTGGTCTGATCACCAAGGATCTGCTCGAGGCAGTCGACGCCGCCGCCGATCCGGCCGTGGCGGAGGTGCTCGCGCGCTACTTCCAGCTCCAGCCCGGCGGCTACGGCCACGGTGACCAGATGGTCGGCGTGAAGCTGTCGACGATCCGCGGCATCCTCAAGCCGTACCTGCAGGTCGGTCTGCCGCTGCCCGAGCTGGAACACGCCCTGACCAGTCCGATTCACGAGCATCGCCTGGCAGTCCTTTGCCTGCTGGCCGATCGCGCCGCTCGCGCCCTCAAGCCGCGTACGGCGAACCCGGACGAGCTCGCCGCGATCCACGACCTGTACCTCCGCAGTACGGCGTACATCAACAACTGGGATCTCGTCGACTGCAGCGCTCCGCAGGTCGTCGGCGGGTACCTGCTCGACAAGCCCCGGGACGAGCTGTACACGCTGATCCGTTCGAGCAGCCTGTGGGAACGCCGGATCGCGCTCGTCGCCACGCAGCTCCTGATCGGTCGAGGCCAGATCGACGACACCTTCAAGCTGGCCGCCGAGGTCCTCGACGACCGGGAGGACCTGATCCACAAGGCGTCCGGCTGGATGCTGCGCGAGGCCGGCAAACGCGTCTCCGAGGCCGAGCTCCGCGACTTCCTCGACGAGTACGCGACCCGGATGCCACGCACGATGCTCCGCTACGCGATCGAACGTCTCGACCAGGTCAGCCGCAAGCACTACCTCGGGCTGCGCTGACCAAAAGTCGACAAATCAGCTCGGACGCGGAAGGTTGGCGTGGGCGTCGGCGAGCGGCGGCGCCTCGAGCGCGCAGTGCCGGTGGTGATGCTCGGCCGGCAGGACATGGCGCTTCCCGGAACGGTCGCCGAGGGTGATCCAGGCGATCAGGGCGCCGGACGCCGCGAGCACCGCCGAGATCCACAGGGCCTTGCCGAATCCGTTGTGGAAGGCAACGGGATCGCGGTACGCATTGCCGGTGATGCCGGCCGCCACCGGGATCGCGGCGACGGCCATCAGCTGTGCCGACCGGGCGACCGCGTTGTTCACGCCGGAGGCGATACCCGCGTGGTGGTCCGCGACCGATGACATGACGGTCGCGGTCAGCGGTGCGACGGTCGCGACCAGACCGAGCCCGAGCAGTACGACGGCCGGCAGCACGGCACCGAAGTAGCTGGACTCGTCGTCGATCCGCAGCATCAGCAAGAACCCGCCCGCCATCAGCAACGGTCCGACCGTCATCGGGATGCGCGGGCCGATCCGGTCCGACAGACCGCCGGCGTATCCGGACAGGAAGAACATCAGCAGGGTCATCGGCAGCAACGACGCGCCGGCCCACAATGCGGAGTAGTGCAGTCCGGTCTGCAGGTAGACCACGACGAGGAACGTCGCCGTTCCGAGCGCGCCGTACACGACGACGGTGACCAGGTTCGCGCCGGTGAAGCGCCGGTTCGCGAAGATGCTCAGCGGCAGCATCGGATGCGAGCTGCGGCGTTCCACCTCGATGAACCCCGCGAAGGACAGGACACCGATCGCCAGACTGGCCAGGACGACCGGATCGCCGAAACCGTGGTCGCCGGCACTGATCAGGCCGTACGTGAGGGCGGCCAGGCCAAGGGTGGCCAGGATCGCGCCGTTGACGTCGAGCTTGCCGCCGGCGCTCTCGTCGCGGCTCTCGGGCACATGGCGGAGCGTGACCAGGACGGTGACGAGAGCGATCGGGACGTTGAGCAGGAAGATCAGCTGCCAGTAGCCGCTGTCGACCAGGGTGCCGCCGACGAACGGTCCGATCGCCGCCGCGACCGACGTCAGGCCGGACCAGGCGCCGACCGCCTTGCCGCGGTCGGAGTGCTGGAACGAGGTCTGCAGGATGGCCAGGCTGCCCGGTGTCAGCAGCGCACCGCCGATGCCTTGCAGGACCCGGCCGGCGATCATCACCTCGAGGGTCGGCGCGATCGCGCACACGACCGACGCGATGGCGAACCAGATCACCCCGACGACGTACGTCCGGCGTCGCCCCAGCCGGTCGCCGATCGAACCGCTGAGCAGCACCAGCGAGGCGAGCATCAACATGTAACCGTTGACGATCCACTGCAGGCCCGCGACGTCCGCGTTCAGGTCCTCGCCCATCGCCGGGAGCGCGACGTTGACGACCGTTCCGTCCAGGAACGCCATTCCCGACCCGAGCGCCGTCGCCGCCAGCACCCATCGGCCCCGGGCTGTACCCAGAGCGATCCGCTCATCCGTCATGTAGTCAGCGTGGCAGATCCAGTTGGAGGACGACGAGGGCCTTGCTTGCCGGGATGCCGGGCTGGATCCCGAGGATGGGTGGATCGCCGACGGCACACCGGGTCTCGGTCAGTAGCGGGCAGACCGCGTTGAGCAGCCCGCTGGTCACGGTGACGTCGGTCGGCAGGTTCCCACCGGCGGCAGAGGTCAACGGCCGGATGGCTGCACCGGCTCGCGTCGACGTCGACGGAGTGGCGAGGACGGCCGATCCGGACAGCGTGTACGTGAGCTTGATCCGGGTGGCCGAGACGGTCAGCGGCAGGTCACCCGGGGCTGTGACTGTGGTGTGCTGGATCGGCACCGCCTGGTCGTCGGCGACCACCTTCAGGTTGGTGACGCGCGGTGTTGTCCGGGCCATCATTCCGGGCAGGTGGTCGCCGGACGACGGCAGCTGCAGCGGCAGGATGTCGGTGGCCGCGGGCAACATCACGTTCTCGGTCATATCGAACGAGCCGTTTCGCTGCGGTACGGCGATCAGCTGGATACCGGGCACGGTCTCGCCCGGCCCGGGCGTGGTCGGCCTCGGCGCCGGAGTACTGCCCGACGGCCGCGAACTGTTCAGCCCCGGACTCGGCGCGACCGGGAGCGCACCGGCCCCCGAACAAGCGACGGTCGCGCTGTACCCCAGCATCAGCGCGACCGTCGCCAGGATTCGAACTCCCGTCCGTCCGGTCTCCTCCGCCCCCGATGTCCGCTCGGGGAGGAACCCGTGAAACAGCCGCGAGCCAGGTCCTGACACGAGTCACCGTCTCCCCATAACGGACCTGGCCATAATCGAGACCAGCGCGGCCCCTTCCGGACAGGTCGGACTTGCGCTTACGATACGCCCGAATTCGTGGGGCAGGGAAATGCTTACGCTATTTCTTGGCGAACGTCGGAGGGGGAAGGAAATGCAGGAACGGAGCGTGTCCGGGCAATTCCGGGCGGTATCCCTAGGTATTTCGAGAATTCGAGGTCCGGTAATTCGCAGGGTGTTGTCGCTGCTGCTCGCCGTAACGGTGGCGGCGGCGCCGGCAGTCCTGGCGGGGCCGGCGCAGGCTGCCGCGGGGGCCAACCTGTACTTCGTCCAGGGTCTGCCCGGACGCAGTCTGGACATCAGCGTCGACGGTCACCGGGTCGCCGCCGGAGTCGCGGGTGGGAAGCTGGTCGGGCCCTTCGGCGTTGCGTCCGGCAAGCGGATGATCACGGCGAAGCAAGGCGGCAAGGTGGTCGTCCAGCGTGAGGTCTCGGCCGGTTCCGGGGCCAGTCTGGACGTCGTCATCCACCAGCCGGTGTCGCCGACGGGCCAGCCGCTGATCACGACGTACGCGAACAAGCTGACCGCGGTGCCGGCGGACAAAGCCGGCTTGCGGGTCGCGCACGACGCGGCGGTCGGGCCGGCCGACATTCGGGTCAACGGAAAGGTGCTATTCCGTAACGTAGCGAACGGTGAATCACTCGACGTGGTCGTTCCGGCGGCTACCTACAAGGTGGATATCGTTCCTACCGGCGCAACGTCACCCGTTGTTCTCGGTCCGTTGGACCTGCCGGTGAAAGCTGGTTACCTGACCCGGGTGTTCGCGATCGGCGCACCGAGCCAGAAGACGATGACCGTTGCCCTGGGCACGATCAAGGTGCCGGCCACCGGGTCGGCGAAACCGGGTGTGGTGAATACCGGAACAGGTGGACAGGCAGCAGGGCTCGACCAGGCGCAGAGCCCTGCCGGGCAGTCCGGACTGTGGGTCGTGGTGTTCCTCGCCGCACTGGGTGTCGCGGTAGTCACTGCCCGGAAGGTGGTCCGCCGCTGAAGAGCGGACTGGTCGGTACGGCGCTGTGCTGTCTTGCCCTGGCGGGTTGTGCCGCCGGGGCAGACGGCGCGGTGTCGACGCCCACGCCGACCCCGACGTTCGGCTTTACGTTCGCGGGCACACCGTCCGCTGTGCCAACTCCGACGGAGCCGCTGTCCGCACCGCCGGGACGGATCGGCACGCCCGCTCCGAGTCAGCGCGTGCGCTTCGTCCCGCAACAGGTCGTGCTGCCGGGCGGCAAGGACGCACCGGTACTGCCGGCAACTACCGTCGGCGGGCAGCTCCAGGTGCCGTCAAAACCGCAATGGGTCGGCTGGTGGGACGGCGGCGCCGAGGCCGGTGACCCGTTCGGCTCGGTCGTGCTCGCCGGTCATGTCGACTCGAAGAATCAGGGTCTCGGCTTCTTCGCCCGTCTCCTCGGCGTACGTCGGGGCGAGACCGTCGTGCTCAACGGCTCCGGCCACACGGCGGCGTACCGGGTCGTGTCGATCGAGTCGGTCCGCAAGGACGCCCTCGCGACCAAGAGCGGCGCCTTCGACCAGACCGTCGACCATCGCCTCGTCCTCATCACCTGCACCGGCGCCTACGACGCCTCCCAAGGCGGCTACGAGGACAACCTGGTAGTCACCGCGACACCGATCGGCCTGGCCAAGTAGACCGGTAGGCTCCCCGGTCATGGCCAGGTATTTCGACATCCATCCCGAGAACCCTCAGCGGCGGTCGATCGGGCAGGTGGTGGACCTGCTCCGCGAGGACGGGCTGATCGCGTACCCGACCGACTCCTGCTACGCGCTCGGCTGCCAGCTGGGGAACCGGGACGGGATCGAGCGGATCCGGACGATCCGGCAGCTGGACGACCGGCACCACTTCACGCTGGTCTGTGAGAACTTCGCCCAGCTCGGGCAGTTCGTGCACATCAGCAACGCCGTCTTCCGCTCGATCAAGGCGGCCACGCCGGGCAGCTACACGTTCATCCTCCCGGCCACCAAGGAGGTCCCGCGCCGGCTGCTGCACCCGAAGAAGAAGACCGTCGGCGTGCGCATCCCCGACCACGTGGTCACCCAGGCCCTGGTCGCGGAGCTCGGTGAACCGCTCGTCTCCAGCACCCTGCTCCTCCCCGGCCATGAGGAGCCGATGACCCAGGGCTGGGAGATCAAGGAAGAGCTCGACAACCAGATCGACGCCGTCATCGAGGGCGAGGCCGGCACCGAGCCGACCACCGTCGTCGACTTCTCCGAGGACGTCCCGGAACTGGTCCGCGTCGGCGCTGGAGACCCGGCCCCGTTCGAGTGAGGCCTCGCAGTTCTGCTGACACACTGTCCGACGTGACCTACACCCTGGACCTGAACCCCGACGAGCTGCTGACGACCACCCGGACCGTCCGCAAGCGCCTCGACCTCGAGCGACCCGTGCCGATGGAGCTGGTCCGGGAGTGCATCGAGATCGCCCTGCAGGCGCCGTCAGGGAGCAACCGGCAGACGTGGCACTGGTTGGTGATCACCGACGCCGAGAAGCGTGCAGCCATCGGCGAGTACTACCGTCGCTCGGTCGAGGAGTACCTGGCCGGTCCCGGTGCGGCGGGCAAACTGCACGCCGACGACCCCGAGCGTGGCCCGGTCCAGCGCCGGGTCGGCGACAGCGTGGCCTACCTGGGCGAGCGGATGGGCCAGGTCCCGGTCCTGGTGATCCCCTGTCTGAAGGTCCGTTCGCTGCCGGCGGGAAACCAGGCCGGTCTCTGGGGCTCGATCCTGCCGTCCGCCTGGAGCTACATGCTGGCCGCCCGCGCCCGTGCTCTCGGTACGGCGTGGACCACGCTGCACCTGAGCTTCGAGCAGGAGGTGTCCGAGCTGCTCGGTCTTCCGGAAGACATCCGGCAGACGGTGCTGATCCCGACGGCGTACACGATCGGGACCGACTTCAAGCCGGCCGCGCGCCAGCCGCTCGACGAAGTTCTCCACGTCGACGGCTGGTGATCACGAGGCGGCCATCTCCTCGATGGTCAGCCCGCTCAGCACCGAACGGGGCTCGGTCACCGTCAGGTCCAGCCCCGGATCGGCGTCCGCGTCCTTCACCTTCACCAGCAGCCAATCGGCGCCGGTCCGGGTGAAGGCCCAGGCGCCGTTGAGCTTCACGCCGTGCAATTGCACCTTCAAATGCCCGCGCTCGATCGCCTCGGCCGGATCGACGAGCTGGTGCCGGTCGTCGCGGGTCAGATTCGTGTAGACGCCGGCGTCCCAGACGATCACGGCACCGCTGCCGTACTGCGCGTCGCGGTGCACGCCCTCGTACGACGCGTACTCGAGATCGTGGTCCGTGGTGAACACCGCGAGCCGCTTGACGATCGGGTCGAGCGACGGACCGCGCGGCACCGCCCAGGACTTCAGCACCCCGTCCACTTCGAGCCGTACGTCGTAGTGCAGCCGCCTCGCATCGTGCAGCTGAACGACGAAAATCGGCTTCGGCATCAGGCTCCTGAGGATTTTGAATTACAACTAACGGTCGGTCGTGATGCAGTTGTAGGCTTGCGTCTGGTTGGGAAACCAGCCCCCACAACCTTCCCATCACATCCGCCCCTGTCCAGAAGCAGGTGCCATGCCCGTAGCCCCCTCACCGGCGCGGCCGATCGCCGTCCAGATCCTGATCGCCGGACGCTGGATCGCAGGCCAGGAGCTCGGTCGACGGACCGGGACGACCGGGGCCGACGAGGTTCTCGTCAGCCACCACGGTCATCTCGTCTGGGTCGACCAGCGTTCTGTCCGCGAGTCCTGAAAGCTGAAAGCCCTTACGGTTAAGGGGTTTCAGCAAAGAGCTTTCGCAACCAGGTTGCCGATCTCGACCGCGGACGCCGAACCGGTCGGGTCGAACAGCGTCCTGGTCAGTGCGAACGCAACGCCTGAGCGCGTGTCAGCCCAGGCGATACTGCCGCCCATGCCCGGCCACCCGAACGTCGCCGGGCTCTCCTCCGCCGTGGATCCCAGCCGGCCGATCGAGTAGCCGAGCGCCATCGTCGCGGCATTGCCGAGCAACTCGTCCGGCGCGACCAGAGCCGGGCCGGTGATCACAGGCACCGCCTCGGGGCGGACCAGCCGTACGCCGTTCACCTCGCCGATCAGCCCGGCGTACAACGTGGCGATGCCGCGGGCGGTCAGGATCGCGCTCGACGGGTCCTCGATCGCCAGCTGCTCGGGCCGGTTCAGCCCGGCGGCGCGCGGCTGCATCGACGGCGGCACAACCTTGCTGAACATCCCGGCAAGCATCGCGAACGTCTCGTCGGCCCCCTCGGGCTCGACCAGTGGCATCAGCCGGTCCCGCTGGTCCGACGGGAGCGCGAAGAACACATCGTTCTCGATGCCGAGCGGGGTAATCAGCTCCCGCAGTACGTCGGAGATCGACCGGCCGGTCGCGCGCCGGACGATCTCACCGACCAGGAGGCCGAACGTCTCCGCGTGGTACGTCATCTTCGTGCCGGGTTCCCACCACGGCTCTGCGGCAGCCAGGTAGGCGGGGATCGTGGGGAACGACTCGTGGGTCGCGTCCGGCGGCAGCGCAGGCAGGCCGACCGAGTGCGTCAGCACGTGCCGCAGCGTCGCCTTGTCCTTCCCGTGCGCACCGAACTCGGGCCAGATGTCGACGATCGGCTGGTCGTAGTCGAGCACCACGCGATCCACCAGCACGTTCGCGACCGTTGCGGACGCTCCCTTCCCGGTCGAGGCCGCGTAGTACAACGTCTCCGAGGTCACGCCCTCGCCGGCGACAGCGTCTACCAGCAGCTCACCGTGCCGGTACACGGCCACCTGCAGCCCGAGTTCCGTCTCGACCAGTTCGTCGATCCGCCTCTGCACTACCTCCTGAAGTTCCATACAGGTACGTCGGAGCGGGTCCGGAGCCTTTGACACCATCTATGCATAATCCAACGCGAACCTGACCGTGCGCTCCACCTCCGCGTCCGTCCCGACCGGGCAGACCAGGAATTCCGTCGTACCGGCGTCCTCGTAGCGCTGGAGTTCCTTGGCCACCGTCTCCTCGTCGCCCAGTACTGCGGTCTCCTCAGGTCCGGCCTTGCCGCCGCGATCGAGGACTGCGCGGTACGACGGCATGTCGCCGGCCGCGCCGTAGTGGGACCCGATCCAGTTCCGTGTCGCGTCCGGATCGTCGGTCACCGCGACGCAGACGCCCGCGATCACCTGGGGCTGCGGCCGCCCGGCGGCGGTCGCCGCTGCGTCGATCGTCGGGCGGATGAAGCTCTCGATGACCTCAGGACCGGCCCAGCTGGTCGTCGTACCGGCAGTGAGTTCGCCGGCGGTCTTGAGCATCCGCGGGCCGAGCGCGGCCAGGATGAGTTCGGGCGCCTCGGCGCCGGCGATCGCGAGCCGGCCGCGGGCGGTCAGCCGCTCGCCCGAGTAGTCGGTCGGCTGACCGGCGAGCAGTGGTCCGAGCGCTTCGACGTACTCGCGGACGTATGCGGCGGGGCGGTCCATCGAGAGACCGAGCATCCCTTCCACCATGTGCGGGTGGCTCGCGCCGACGCCGAGTGTCAGCCGGTTGCCGGCCAGCGCCTGCACGCTGAGCGCCTGCGCCGCGAGAGCGAGCGGGTGGCGCGGATACACCGGAACGACGCCCACGGCGTACCCGATGGTCGAGGTGTACGGCGCGACGCCGGCGATCAGCGTCAGCGCGTCCCAGCCGAGTCGCTGGCTGAACCAGACCCGGTCGATGCCGTTGTCCTCGGCGGCCTTCGCGGCGGCGCCGATCTCGTCGATGGTCTTGCCCTCTTCGTCGATCCACAGTCCGATCCTCATGTCCACCAGTCAACGAGGCTCGAGGCCGCCGACCCAGACGCAGTTACGCTGTACAGCGATAAGGAGTCGTGATCGCTGATGGAGCTGCGTCAGTTGCGGTACTTCGTCACCGTCGCCGAGGAACTGCACTTCGGGCGGGCCGCCGAGCGACTGAATATCGTGCAGCCCGCGGTCAGCCAGCAGGTCGCCCGCCTCGAACGCGAACTCGGCCTGCGACTTCTGGACCGATCGTCGCGGCACGTGCGGCTGACCGGCGACGGCGAACGGATGCTGCGCGAGGCCCGCGCTGTCCTGTCCGCCGCGGACCGAGCCGCGGAGGTCGCCGCGGAGCTCGCCTCCGGGCGTTCCGGCGTACTCCGCATCGGCACCGCGCCAGGGTTGCGGGACCGGCTGGAACGCGGTCTGGCTGCCCTCCGGGTCCGCACGCCCGACCTCGAGATCAAGCTCAGCGTCGGCTCGACGGCGGAGTACCTGGCTGCGCTGCGTTCGGGGGAGTTGGACATCGCCTTCGTCCGCGGCGACGTCGCGGCCGCCGATCTGCAGGTCATCGAGCTCTGGCGCGATCCGTTGTCCGTTCTGGTCCCGACGGCGTACCGGTCGGACGACGGCGTGAAGCTGATCGACCTCGCGGGGCTCCCGCTCCGGGTGCCTGCCGAGGACACCTGGCTGCGCGACCACCTGGTGGCCGCATGCCGTGAGGCCGGCTTCGAGCCGTTGATCGGTCGGCCGATCGAGGACTTCGAATCGGCGGTCGTTGAGATGTCGACGGGGTTGCCGGCCTGGACCGTCGTCTACGGGACAGCCTGTGAATCTGCCGAGGGTGCGCTGTGGATGGGCCGGCTGAATCCGGCGGGCACCGCGCCCGGCAACCTGGTAGCTCGGGCCGGGCGGAATGAGTGTGCTCGCGTCCTCGCCGAGGCGTTCGGCGATGAGCCCCCCGGCGGGCCCTGACAGCTCCGCCGAGGGGTGTTGATTACTCAACAAACACGGGATCGTACGGCGGAAAGCCTGTTCCGAGGAGGCCTCGTCTCATAATTAGCCACGCTCTTTCGGCGAACGGTTGCTGGCTCCCGGTGAGCGGTTGCTGACGCTGCGGGGATATTGTTGGTAGTTGCAACCAAAATATCGGGCTGGTGTGAGGACAAGTCAGCCGTTTCCGCCCCGGGACAGTGCACGGCACTGCCTCGGTCGTCGCGATCCCGCCGTACGAACGGAAACTGATGTCTGCCACCACCCAGACCTCGCCGGCCACACCCTCGGCCGGCACACCGCACCGCTATCGCTCCCGGTACGCCGAGGGAGAGCCGGACCCCACGCCGGCAGCGCCACCCCCACCACCTCCGGCTCCGCCGACGGCCGCCGCTGAACTCTCGCACCGGGAGATCCTCGAGATCCTCGCCGGGCTGCTCGCCGCACTCTTCACCGCGGTGCTGAGCTCGACGATCGTCAGCAACGCGCTGCCGACGATCATCGCGGACCTCGAGGGCTCGCAGACGCAGTACACGTGGGTCGTCACCGCCAGCCTGCTCGCGATGACCGTGTCGACGCCGGTGTGGGGCAAGCTGTCGGACCTGATCAGCAAGAAGCTGCTCGTGCAGCTCGCGATCGTCATGTTCGTCACCGGCTCGGTGCTGGCCGGCGCCTCGCAGAACGTGCCGTTCCTGATCGGCGCGCGCGTCCTGCAGGGGCTCGCGATGGGCGGGCTGATGGCGCTCGCGCAGGCGATCATCGGCGCGGCGATCCCGCCGCGGAACCGCGGCCGGTACTCGGGCTACATGGGTGCCGTGATGGCGCTCGCGACCGTGTCCGGGCCGCTCGTCGGTGGCGTCATCGTGGACACCTCGTGGCTGGGATGGCGCTGGTGTTTCTACGTGTGCGTGCCCCTCGCCGTACTGTCGCTGATCGTCCTGCAGCGGTTCCTGCACCTGCCGGTGGTGAAGCGCAAGGTCAAGATGGACTACTTGGGTGCGCTGCTGATCGCGGGCGCCGCCAGCCTGCCGCTGATCTGGGTATCGTTCGCGGGCGAGCACTTCCCTTGGTGGTCGTGGGAGACCGGCGCATACCTCGGCGGTACGGCGGTGCTCGCGCTGCTGGCCGTGGTCGTCGAGGTGCATGCGCGTGAGCCGCTCGTACCGGTTCGGGTGGTGCGGGAGCGGACGACCGCCTTGGCGATCCTCGCGAGCCTCTCGGTGGGGATCGCGATGTTCGGCAGCGCGGTGTTCCTCGGGCAGTACTTCCAGGTGGCGCGCGGGTACAGCGCGACCGAGGCCGGGTTGCTGACGATCCCGATGATGTTCGGGTCGTTCCTCGGGTCGGTCGGGTCGGGGCAGCTGATCACGCGGTTCGGCAAGTGGAAGCGGTACCTGGTGCTCGGCGGGTTGTTCCTGACCGCGGGGCTCGGCGTACTCGGGACGATCGACCACACGTCGCCGTACTGGTACATCGGGCTCGGGATGCTCTCGATGGGCATCGGGATGGGCATGATGATGCAGAACCTGGTGCTCGCCGTACAGAACACTGTCGACGTCAGCGAGGTCGGTGCGGCGAGCGCGTCGGTCACGTTCTTCCGCAGCCTCGGCGGTGCGGTCGGGGTGTCGGTCCTCGGCGCTGTGCTGGCGACGCGGGTGACGGATCTGATCAGTGAGCACCTTCGCCAGCTCGGTCCGGCGGCGGCCGCCGCGGCGCAGGGTGGGTCGGGGAGCGTGCTGGACGTGAACTCGCTGCCGGCGCCGGTCGCGGAGATCGTGCGGCAGGCGTACGGCGACGCGACCGGGCGGATCTTCGTCATCGCGGCTGGTGCTGCGGTGGTGAGTCTGCTGGCGGTGCTGTTCATCCGCGAGGTGCCGCTGCGGAAGACTGTCGCGATGGGCGCGGACGGTACTGCGTCGGACCCGACCTCGGACCTGTCGGACGCGACGTCGGCTTCGGGCCTGTCTGGCGCGACGTCGGCTTCGGGCACGGCTGGCGCGAGCGCGGCTTCGGGCATGGGCGGCGCGGCCGCGGCTTCGGATGACCCCGCCGAACGTGCGGCGGTGGTGGCGCTCGACGTCATCACGTCGGCGGAGCGGACGGCGCGTGAGCGTGAGCGCGAAGCCAACGAGCGGGTGCAGGCGGCCGCGACCGTGATCCGGCAGATGCGTACCGACGTGAAGGACCTGTTCACCCGCGTCGACCAGCAGATCGCGGACCTCGAGGACACGCTCCCCGGCGCCGCGATCCCGCAACCCGCCGCCGCGATCCTCGACTCCCAGCGCCCCCAGGGCGAGCTGGTCGACGAGCTCCGCCGCTACGAACTGAGCGTCCTGAGCGCCAGCCAGCGCACCGCCGACCACCTCCGAGCCACCGCCCGCGCCGAAGCCGACCAACTCCTCTCCGAAGCCAAGTCCGAGGAACAAGAAATCCGCGCCCGCATAACTGAACTCCAACTAGTCGAAGAACGCCTCCTAGCCACCGTCCGCGACACCCTCTCCACCACCCCACCCCCACCATCCACGCCAAGTACGCCGGGCACCGCGTCCGCTGCGGCGGCCGACCCGGCCACTCAGCCTGCGCCAACGGACTCGCCGTCAAACACGCCGCCTCCGTTCCCGTCGGACGGCTCGGCGCCGTATCTTCCGCACGCCACCGGCAACGGCTACCCCGACCCCACCGCCAGCCCGGACCGCCAGCCGTTCGGCTGAGCCTCAGTCCAGGCGGCTCGGCGTTGTACCTTCCGCGCTCGGCTGGCAACGGCTACCCCGACTCGACCGCCGGCCGGACCGCGGGCCGGTCGTGTGGGGTGGTCGGGTGGGGGTGTCGGTGGGGGGTGGCATGCTTCGGGTACGGCGGTGGTTAGGAGGGGTGTGGGGTTGTGGGACGTGGAGCAGGTGCTTGGGCTGGCGCCTGATGCTGCGTCCGCGAAGGCTGGGCAGGGGCTGGCTCGGGTAGAGAAGTGGACGGAGGCCGGGTCGTCCGACCGGGCGGTGTGGGGGTTGTGCCAGGGGAGTGGCAAGCAGCCGTACCAGACTGCGGTCGACCTGAGCGGACCGGCGTACAAGTGCTCGTGCCCGAGCCGGAAGTTCCCCTGCAAACACGCACTAGGACTGCTGCTGCTCCACGCGGCGGGTGAGGTGCGGTCGGCTGATGAGGTCGACTGGGTGAAGACCTGGGTGGACCAGCGTGCCGCCCGCGCCGACCAGCCGGAGCGGAAGCCCGGCGAGGTCGCCGACCCGATAGCGGCACAGCAGCGCGCCGCACGTCGTGCGGATCGGGTCTCGAGCGGCATGGCCGAGCTGAAAGGCTGGCTGGACGATCAGGTCCGCGTCGGCCTCGGCGGGTTCGACCAGCGTGCGTACACCGAGCTCAGCCGCCTCGCCGCCCACATGGTCGACGCCCAAGCGCCAGGCGTCGCAGGAGCTGTACGCCGTGCAGCCGGCGTCGTCGGACGCGGTCACGGATGGCCGGGCGAGCTACTCGAGGAGCTCTCCCTCGTTCACCTGATCGTCTCCGCCCACGACCGTCTCGCCGACCTCCCGCCCTCGCTGGCCGACACCGTGCTGAGCAGGATCGGCTGGTCGACCGAGACCGCCCGCGTCCTCGCGGAAGGCGAGAAGGTCCAGGACGACTGGCTCGTGCTCGGTCGCGTCATCGAGCCCGACGACCGCCTCACCGTCCGCCGCGTCTGGTTGCGCGGGGCAACAACCGGCCGCCTCGGCCTGATCCTCACGTTCGCCGCAGCCGGCCGCCCACTGGACCCACTCCCCGCCCGGCCCGGCGAGTACGTCCCCGGCACGCTCTCGTTCTACCCGGGCGCCCTCCCAATGCGCGCCCTCCTCACCCAGACCGACTCCCGCCAACCCGCACCCCGCCCGACCGGTCTCACAGCCCACCAAGCGCTGGCGTCGTACGTCGAATCGCTCGCCGCCGACCCGTGGAACGAACGCTGGCCGTTGGTCCTCCAGGACGTAAGACCGGCCGCGCATGGTGACGGGTGGGCCTTGGTCGACGCGGACGGTGATGGGCTAGAGCTCCTGCCAGCATGGGACGCATGGAAACTGCTGGCGGTGTCCGCCGGTGACCCGATCACGGTCGCGGGCGAGTGGAACCGCGCCGGACTCCGACCGATGACGTGCTGGCGCGACGACCGGCCGGTGATCCTGTGAGCGCAGATCGGCGGGGGCGATCGTGAAGGGCTGGGACGGTCTGGTCAGCTCGGCGCTGCTCGGCACCGACCGCAGGCCGGCACACTTCGAGGAGCTCCCGGAGCACATCCAGGAGCGTCTCGGCGACGGCGGCCTCCTCGACGCCGCGGCGCTCGCGACGGTGTACAAGCGCGCCGGCCGGAAGCCGCTTCGCGAACTCGAACCGATCCCCGCCGCGCCAGGCGAAGACCGGCCGTTGCCGCGGCCGGTGGCGATCCGGCGGCTCGCTGCGATGCTCGGCGGGTTCCAGACCTCCGCGCTCGGCGAGTGGTTGCGTGCGGCCGACGCCCGTGGCTGGGGTGTGCCACCCGAGCATTTGCCTGCACTCGCGGACTACGCCCGTCATCGCGCCGAGTATCGTCCGCTCGTGATCGCAGCCGCCGGTCGGCGTGCTCGCTGGCTCGCCGATCTCAACCCCGAGTGGCGCTACCTCCACGCCGCCGTTGCTGAGAGCAACGACCCGGAGTACTGGACCCACGGAAACGCCATCCAGCGACGCACCTGGCTGCGGACCCTCCGCCAGCAGGACCCGCACGCGGCACGCGAGGCCCTGGCGGAGGTCTGGCCGACCGAATCCGCGGCAACCCGAGCCGACTTCCTCGGCCTGCTCACCGACGGTTTGTCCTTGCAGGACGAAGACTTCCTGGAGTCAGCGCTTGACGATCGTTCCCGTGAGGTACGTCGAGGCGCCGCGCGCCTGCTCGCCCGCATACCAGGCTCCAAGTACGGCGAACGCATGACCGAGCGTCTGCACTCGCACCTCGTCCCGAGCCAGGGCGTACTCGCGGTCGATCTGCCGAAGAGGCTGTCGCAGTCGATGGAACGCGACGGCATCGACTCGCAGAATCCGGAAGGTATCGGCAAACGCGCCTGGTGGTTCCTGCAGATCGTTGCCAACACACCGTTGTCCGCGATGGAGCTCGCCTGGTTGCAGACACCTGTCGAAGGTTGCGCGCCCGACATTCTCCAAGCGGGCTGGACCGAGGCTGCTATCCGTGAAGGGTCCGCCGAGTGGGCGCGTGCCCTCCTGCAGTCGGAAGCCTCGACCGGCGACCGCAGCCCCGCGGAGCTCCTGCGCTTGTTACCCGCCGACGAGTGGGCCCGCGCTGTCGACGTACTGCGGAAGACCGTCGACGTCACCGAGCTCGTCGGCGGGCTGCCGGTCCCTTGGCCGGCGTCGCTGGCGAGCATGATCCTCGACCAGCTCGCCAAGGTCGGCTCCAACCGCGCCTGGGCCCGCCTCGCCAGCATCGCGGCCCGCGCAGTACCACCCGACGTACTCGACCATCCGATCACCCGCGAATCCACCGGCGAGGAAGACACCTGGCGTCGCCGCCTGGTCGAGACCTTGACCTTCCGCCGCGAAATGTACGAGGAGCTCTCATGACAGAGTTGGCGACCACCGAAGTCCTTCGCCCGCACGCGGAAGTCGAGTATGCCGACGAACTGCAGGCGCTCAAGGCCGCCGACGACAAACCACGTCCGCCTGCCTGGCAGCTGTCGCCGTCGGCTGTCGTCACGTACCTGCTCGGCGGCAAGGCGGGCGACACCGAGATCTCACCGAAGTACGTCGGACCGCGGCGACTGGTCGAGGTCGCGGTTGCCACGCTCGCCACGGATCGGGCGCTGCTGCTGCTCGGCGTACCAGGAACGGCGAAGACCTGGGTGAGTGAGCATCTCGCGGCCGCCATCAGCGGGGACTCGACATTGCTCGTGCAGGGTACGGCGGGCACTGCCGAGGAAGCGATCCGCTACGGGTGGAACTACGCCCAGTTGATTGCCCAGGGCCCCAGTGAGGCCGCGCTCGTGCCGAGTCCGGTGCAGCGCGCGATGGCCGAGGCGAAGATCGCGCGGATCGAGGAACTCACGCGCATGCCGTCCGACGTACAGGACGCGCTGATCACGATCCTGTCCGAGAAGGCTCTGCCGATCGCCGAGCTGGCCACGGAAGTCCAAGCCCGTAAGGGATTCAACGTCATTGCCACCGCCAACGATCGCGACAAGGGCGTCAACGAGTTGTCGTCGGCGTTGCGCCGGCGGTTCAACACCGTCGTACTCCCGCTGCCCGAATCCGCGGACGACGAAGTGGAGATCGTCTCGCGCCGGGTCGCGCAGCTGGGTTCGGCGCTGGAGCTGCCGCAGCCGGACGACGCGCTCGAGGAGATCCGCCGCGTGGTGACGATCTTCCGCGAGCTGCGCTCCGGCCGGACCGAGGACGGACGGACGGCGGTCAAGTCACCGTCGGCCACCTTGTCGACGGCGGAGGCGATCAGCGTCGTCACCGGCGGCCTCGCCCTCGCCGCCCACTTCGGCGACGGCGTACTGCGGCCGACGGATGTTGCCGGCGGCATCCTTGGTGCGGTGGTGAAGGACCCTGCCGCGGACCGGGTCGTCTGGTCGGAGTACCTCGAGACCGTGGTGCGCGAGCGCGACGACTGGGCGCCGTTCTACCGGGCCTGCCGAGAGATCTCCGGATGACCGTTCACCTGCTCGGGATCCGGCACCACGGGCCGGGATCGGCGCGCGCGGTGGCGACCGCGCTGGCCGAGTTCCAGCCTGACGTGGTGCTGATCGAAGGACCGCCGGAGGCCGACAAGATCGTCGAGTTGGCGGCCTCGGAGGAGATGGAGCCGCCGGTCGCGCTGCTCGCGTACGCCGTCGACGACTCGACGCGGGCCGCGTTCTGGCCGTTCGCGGTGTTCAGTCCCGAGTGGCAGGCGATCAAGTACGGACTGGCGGCCGGGGTCCCGGTGCGGTTCTGCGACCTGCCGGCGGCGCAGATGTTCGCTTCGAGCGGTGGGCGGTCCGCGTCGATGGATCCGCTGGCGACGTTGGCCGAGGCAGGCGGGTACGACGATCCCGAGCGCTGGTGGGACGACGTCATCGAGTCGCGCCGCGACGGCGCCGAGCCGTTCACGGTGATCGCCGATGCGATGCGCGAACTGCGTCGCGACTCGGAGGCGAAAGGCCGCGAAGCGCAGCGCGAAGCCTACATGCGGACCGTGTTGCGCAAGGCGATTCGCGAGGGCTTCGAGCGGATCGCGGTGGTCTGCGGCGCCTGGCACGTCCCCGCCCTCGAACTGCCGTTGCCTCCGGCAACACATGATCAACGGATCCTCAAAGGTATGCCGAAGCGCAAGGTCGCCTGCACCTGGGTGCCGTGGACGCATGGGCGGCTGGCGGCAACGAGCGGGTACGGCGCTGGCATCACGTCACCCGGCTGGTACCACCACCTGTTCACCGCCCCCGATCAGATCACCACACGCTGGCTGTCGAAGGTCGCCCAGGTATTGCGGGACGAGGATTTGCCTGTCTCCAGCGCACACGTGATCGAGGCGGTGCGACTAGCGGACACCCTGGCAGCCTTGAGGGAACGCCCGCTCGCCGGTCTGAGCGAGGTCACCGAGGCGACCCGGGCTGTGCTCTGCGGCGGGAATGACGTACTGCTGGATCTCGTCACGCGGGAAGCCGTTGTTGGTGAGCTGCTCGGGTCCGTGCCGGGTGAGACGCCGCAGGCGCCGGTCGCGGCAGACCTGGCCGCGCACGCGCGGCGGCTGCGGATGAAGCGGGACGCGACCGAGCGCGTGATCGAACTCGACCTGCGGAAGTCGAACGACCTGGAGAAGTCCAGACTCCTGCACAGGTTGAGGATTCTCGGTGTGCACTGGGGCGTTCCGGCCGTCGACGAACGGCGGGCGCAGGGCACGTTCCGCGAGATGTGGCGCCTGGCGTGGGATCCGGGACTCGAGGTCGAGTTGGTTGCCGCCGGCGCGCACGGTACGACGGTCCTCGGCGCCGCGACGACCGTGATGCTGAAGGCCGCCGACTCGCCAACGCTGGCCGACGTCACGGCCGCGCTGGAGAGGTCGCTGCTGGCCGATCTTGCCGACGCACTTCCACCCTTGCTCCGAGGGATCGACACCCGTGCAGCCGCCGATGCGGATGTCGGCCACCTGATGGCTGCGCTCCCTGCTCTCGCGCGAGCCTCCAGGTACGGCGACGTACGCGGGACCGATACCGCCGGACTCGCCTTGGTCGCGGGGCGCATGGTGTCGCGGGTGTGCGCTGGGCTCGGCCGGACGGTCCACGGGCTCGATCCGGATGCGGCGACCGCCGTACAAGAGCTGATCGACGGGGTGCAGGACGCGACGGTGCTGCTGGCCGAGGACGTGCGCGCCGAGTGGCTGAACACGTTGGAGGGGTTGAGCGATCGCGCTTCGGTGCCGCCGCTGATCCGGGGTCGGTTGACGCGGTTGATGCTGGACACGTCGCGGTTGCCGGATCATGAGGTCACGCTGCGTTTGGGGCGGGCGTTGTCTCCCGGTACGGCGACCGCGGAGGCGGCCGGGTACGTCCAGGGATTCCTTGCCGGCGGCGGATTGTTGCTCGTGCACGACGAGCGGCTGCTCGCGCTGGTGGATGACTGGCTGGGCGCGATCCCGGACGATGCGTTCGTCGAGGTGCTGCCGCTGTTGCGCCGTACCTTCGGGACCTTCGCGGCGCCGGAGCGGCGCTCGATCGGCGCGAGGGCTCGGGTGCTGGCGGATCCGGCCTCGATCGTCGTTGCTGATGACAACGACCTGGACGCCGAGTTGGCGGCGACGGCGCTGCCGGTCGTTGCGCAGCTCTTGGGGGTCTCATGAACGACGAGCGGATGCGGCGCTGGCGGCTCGTGCTGGGAGGCGAGGCCGAGGAAGAGACAGGTACGACGCTGTCGTCCGAGGACCGCTCCGTCGACGCCGCGTTGGCCGCCTTGTACGACGCCGCGGAGGGCGAGGCCGGCAGCCAGCGGTCGTCGGGGTTGGGTTCGTCGGCGCCGCGGGTGGCGCGGTGGTTGGGCGATATCCGGCAGTACTTCCCGAGCACCGTCGTACAGGTCATGCAGCGCGACGCGGTGGAGCGGCTCGGCATTACGCGGATGCTGATGGAGCCGGAGCTGCTCGGCGCGGTCGAGCCCGACGTACACCTGGTCAGCACGCTACTTGCGCTCAACGAGGTGATGCCCGAGGAGACCAAGCAGACCGCGCGGGAGGTGGTCGGCCGGGTCGTCGCCGAACTCGAGGCTCGCCTGGCGGAGCGGACGCGGGCCGCGGTCACGGGCGCCCTCGACCGGGCCGGCCGTACGTCGAGGCCGCGGCACTCGGATATCGACTGGGACCGGACGATCCAGGTCAACCTGAAGCACTTCTCGCCGACGCTCGGCACGATCGTGCCGGACCGACTGGTGGGCTACGCGCGGCGCAACCACAGCGTGCAGCGGGACATCGTGCTGGCGATCGACCAATCGGGCTCGATGGCGGAGTCGGTGGTCTATGCCTCGCTGTTCGGCGCCGTTCTCGGCTCGATTCGGACGCTGCGGACGTCGCTGGTCGTCTTCGACACCGCTGTGGTTGACCTGACGGATCAGCTCGAGGACCCGGTCGACGTGCTGTTCGGCACGCAGTTGGGCGGCGGGACGGACATCAACCGCGCGCTGGCGTACTGCGAGGAGCTCGTGACGAAGCCGGCCGAGACGGTGCTCGTACTGATCTCGGACCTGTACGAGGGCGGCGTACGGGAAGAGATGCTGCGGCGGGCGCGTTCCTTGGTGGAGTCCGGCGTACAGGTGATTGCTCTGCTGGCGCTGGCGGACTCGGGCACCCCGTCGTACGACGCCGAGAACGCCGCGGCGCTGGCGGATCTCGGCGTACCGACGTTCGCCTGCACACCGGACCTGTTCCCGGACCTGATGGCCGCTGCCATCCGGCACGAGGACATCACCAACTGGGCATCCACAAACCTGACGTGAGAGGAATCCGATGAGCACCGTCGAACTGACCCGCTTCCGCGTGCTGGCCGAGAAGACCGAGGAACTGCTGGCCGCTCGCGCAGAGATGCTGAAGGACTTCGAGGGCGACCGCACCGGGTTCTTGGGCGCGCGGCTGGTGCGGCTGCCGGACAACGAGTGGCTGGACATCGTCGACTGGGCGACGCCGGAGGACTTTGCTGCCTCGCGCGAGAAGGGCCCGAACCTGCCCGGGATCGCTCGGTTCTTCGCAGCAATTGACTCGCTCGTCGTGGCCGAAGAGGGCACTCTTGCCGGGTGAAGATCAGCAGGATTGAGCCAGCCGAGTTCGACCGCGCCGCCGAGTTGTGGGAGGCGTCGGTGCGAGCGACGCACGGCTTCGTCACCGAGGCGGATCTGGATGTCTTCCGGCCGTTGGTGCGGGCGTCGTTCGGCGAGATCGGGCAGCTCGCGGGGCTACGGACCGACGACGGGTTGCTGATCGGATTCATCGGGGTCGAGGACGGCAACGTCGAGATGCTGTTCCTCGACCCGGCGTACCGCGGTCAAGGCGGCGGGAGTCTGCTGCTCGAGCACGCGTTCGCGCACTTCGCCGCCACCTCGGTCGACGTCAACGAACAGAACCCGCAGGCCATCGGCTTCTACGAGCACCACGGCTTCGTGCAGGTCTCCCGCAGTGGGAAGGACTCCACCGGCAAGCCCTACCCGATCCTGCACCTGAAGCGTTAGTCGGCGATCTCGAGGATATCGATCGGCGTGTACGGGTCGGCCTCGGCGAAGCGGAGGGCCCATTGGACGGCCTCCTCCTTGGAGTCGACGCGGATGATCGAGACGCCTGCGACGAGCTCCTTGGTCTCGGCGAACGGGCCGTCGATCACCCGCGGCTGACCCGGCACCGGGAACGTGACCCGCGCACCACGCGAGCTCGGCATCAGCCCCTCACCGAGCACCAGGACTCCGGCCTGACGCATCTCCTCGAGTACGGCGTCCGCCCGCTCCAGAATCTCCGGATCGGGCGGGTTGCCCGCCTCGAGACTGTCATTGGTCTTGTGCAGCAGCATGTACCTCATAGCCGAGACCTTAGGCGCTGGATCACCAGACAGGACCTAATGCGCCCCAGAACGCGTCAGGGATCTCATAATCGAGCCACGCCGCGATCTCGGTGATCTCCCGCGGGCTCCGCGCCCCGACGACCACCGCCGGTACGGCGGGATGCCTTAGCGGAAACTGCACTGCGGCAGCCAGCAGCGATACGTCGTACCGCCGGCAGAGCTCACGCAGTCCGTCGATGCGTCGGAGCACGTCCTTCGGGACCCGCTCGTATCCGTGCGGCGCGCCGTTCGCGGTGTCGGCGAGGACGCCGCCATGGAACACCCCGGCGGCGAGCACCGCGACATCGAGCTTCTCGCACAGTGGCAGGAGCTCGTCCTCGCCGGTCTGGTCGAGAAGCGTGTACCGACCGGCGAGCAGGACGCAGTCGACTCCTGAGGTCTCGCGGAGGAATCGCGCCGCCACGTCCGCGTGGTTGACGCCGAGCGAGATCGCCCCGATCGTGCCGCGTCCGCGGAGCTCGGTGAGCGCGCGGAACGCCTCGGTCGACGCGGTCAGGTAGTCGAGGTCGGGGTCGTGGATGTGCAGGATGTCGATCCGGTCGATGCCCATCCGCTCCAGGCTCGCCTCGAACGAGCGGATCGTCGCGGCGTACGAGAAATCGAGCCTCGGGCCGAGCCCGGCCGGCGGCTCGGCCCAGATCGGCTGGAGATCCGGGCCGCCCGGTTCGATCAGTCGCCCGACCTTGCTGCAGAGCACGAACTCGCCGCGTGATCGACCGCGCAAGGCCAGGCCGGCCCGCTGTTCGGACAAGCCGTAGCCATAGACCGGCGCGGTGTCGAACAGACGAACGCCCAGCTCCCAAGCCCGATCGATCGTCGCCACCGCTTGCAGCTGCGGAACGGCCGCGAACATCCCCCCGATCGACGCGAGCCCCAATCCCAACTGACTGACCCGCAACCCCGTCCGCCCCAGCTCCACCGTCCGCATACCGCGACGCTATGCGGCCCCACCGACAAGTTCGGCGGATCCCCAGGCCATCACAACCGGGCGATCGACGCGCCTCTCCGCGGGCTCGGCGGGTGCCAGGCGATTGTGATGGCGTAGCGATCCGCACTCTTCCGCCGGGTTGCGGCGGGCGGGAAGATGCGGGGATGGGTGAGATCGCGGAGCGGTATCGGCGGCGGGCCGAGGCGTTCGAGCGGAAGGTTGCGGCCGTGGCGCCGGACCAGTGGGAGAACCAGTCGCCGTGCGCGAAGTGGACCGCGCGGGACGTGGTCGAGCACGTCGTCACCATGCACGGCGTGATGCTGACGCCGGTCTTCCGGAAGCTGGTGCCGGCAGACGATCCGCTGACCGCGTTCCAGGAGGCGCGTGCTGCGATCGAGGACGTTCTGGACGACCCGATTGCCGCGTTGACGGAGAGCGATACACCGGGCGGGCGGATGACGGTCGAGCAGCACATCGACCAGGTGGTCTCCGACGACCTCGTTCTGCACGGCTGGGATCTGGCCCGCGCGACCGATCAGGACGAGACGATCGAGCCGGTCGACATCGAACGGCTCTGGGCGACCGCGGTCACGATCCCGCCGGACCTGATGGCGAAGTACCGGACGCCTGGCGCGTTCGGCGAAGGCATCGAGGTCTACGGCGCCGAAGTGCCTGTCCCGCCGGACGCCCCGCTGCAGGATCGTCTATTGGGGCTGCTCGGTCGCCAGCCGTAGCCGGCTGGGGGCGTAGTAGATCTCGGGAGTAGGGCAGAGCGGGGCCTGGCGCAGATCGGACGGCTGAGTCATCAGTGCGGCGTGGCCGCGGGCGATTGCCGGGGCCAGATACTCGTGCCCGGGCAGGTCCGCGACCGCCGTACGGCAGCCGAGCGCCATGCCCTCGAAGAGCGCCGTCGTCGAGACACCGACCTGGTACGTCGCTGTCGCGAGCAGCTCGAGCGTGCTGCCGCCGGTCGACAGCTGTACGCCGGACGGGATCGTGTAGTCCTCCGGGCGTTCGCTCGGGTGCAGCCGGTAGACGACGTCCAGGTCCTGATCCTCCTTCGCCACCGCGTCCGCGACCTGGACGAGCTCAGCCCCGACGGTGCCTTGTGACAGGAACACGACCCGCCGCGGATCCTTCGGCCCCGGCGTCGGCAGGAACGTCGCGCCGATCACCTCGGTCCGCATGCCGGCGGGCAGGTCCGCGACATCGGTCCAGTACGACCCGAAGCACCACAGCTCGTCCGGCTGATCCGCGACCGTCGGCCGGCCGGGGTAGCTGTAGCCGAGGTGGAACGGGCTGATCGCGCCGTGCTGCAGCTCGACCACGCGGATCCCGAGGTCGCGAGCCGCGCCGACGATGTGCTGGTGGAAGTATGCGACGACGACGTACACGGTCTTGATCCGGTGCCGCCTGAGCAGCGCGCGGTACAAGGCGCGCAGGCGTACGTGCTTCGGTACTTCGCGGGCGAGGATCGCGCCGACCGGGACGCGGGCACCGGTGAGTTTCTCCAGCGCTGCGCCGATGCCTCGGTCGTCCGTCGTGCGGGGATGGATCGCGCCGGCCGCGGACGTGAAGAAGTCGAGATTCTTGCTGCCGGGGAGCGGGGTGCCGTTGATCCCCGAGTCGAGGATCAGGGCGTCGTCGCCGAGCGTTGCGCGGAGTACGTCGGTGTAGATCTCGACACCGTTCGGTTTCCGCGGGTGCGGTACGACGAGGGCGTCGTACCGGCCGGGGAACGGCGAGCGGGTGACGATCCCGGCGACATGCCTCGCGACCAGAGCGGCGTTGTCGTACGGCGTGCGTCGTACCGGATGCGGGGCGCCGTGGATGCCGGTGCGGCGAGTCAGCTCATGGAAGACGCGCATCCGGATGATCGGCCAGGGGTGAGCGCCCTTGGTCTGCCACTCGAGCAGCCCCAGCTCCGTCTCCACCTGCCAGATCGCCCGGCACAGCCCCGCCACCGTCGGCCGGCCCGGGGCCGTGGCCGGACCCGTGCCGTTCCCGGTACTCGTCATGGTTGATCCCTACTATCCCCGCGAGGCTGCCGACGCCCGAGAAGAACCGGCGGACAGCCTTCAGCAGGTGCGTCTTCCGGCCGAGCAGCAGCCCGGCGAGGGCGAACCCGACCGCCGAGATCACCCGGGCCGAAGCATAGGCCAGCACTAGCACGTAGCTGATTGCGCCCGGGCGGATCAGCAGGCGACTGATGGTGTCGCCGGAGCCGGAGCGGAAGGCACGGCGTACCAGCCAGTGCAGAGTGGTCCGGCCGACCGGCACCTCCTCCGCGATGCACGCCTCCTCGCACCACACGATGCGGAACCCTGCCCGGTGTACGCGGAGGAAGAAGTGCAGGTCGCTGGAGCCGGTGTAGCGGAACGCGGGATGGAATCCGGGCGTGACGGTGTGGTAGACGCGGCGGCTGACCAGCGTGTTGTTCGTGTACGCCTTGCGGAGCTCCTCGCCGGTCGTGTGCTTGCCGGTCGAGTCATGGACGTCGCTGTAGTGGTTCCACGGCGGGGCGCCGGGCGGGAGGTTGCCCTTCACCGGGCCGGTGACGACGTCGGCCCCGGTGGACTCCCAGGCGTGCAGGAGCTTCTCGAGCCAGCCGGGAGGGGCGGTCTCGTCGTCGTCCACGAAGATCAGAGCGTCGTCGTTCCAGCACAGCTCAACCGATTTCTCACGGGCGAAGGGGATTCCTGGCTCCGGTTCGACCACCGATTCGATCGGGTACGGCGTACCCTCGCCGAACTCCTCCAGCACCGCCGCCGCCGACCCGTCCGCGTCGTTGTCCACAACCACGATCCGGATCGCATAATCGGAGTCCGCGGGCAGCTCCTGAGCCTGCAAACTGGTCAATAACCCCCGCAACAGAGCAGGTCGCCTGAAGGTAATCACCGCAATGGCGACGCTGGTGCTCATGGCGCCCGAGACTATCGGTCCCACCCAACCACCGCCCATCCAACTGGTGTCAGATCGGTCGGACGGCGCGCGAGAAAGGCGAAAGGACACCGCTCCGCCACGCAGAAAGGACACCGCTCCGCGGCGGCTGTTCTGTTGGCGCCTTCGGCGCTGCGCGGACGCTGGACAGGCGCTCGGCTGTTCGGCGAGGGGAGGTGGTTGAGCCGAATGGTGGTCGCCGCTTCGCGCAGGCAGTTCTAGCGGCGCCTTGGGCGCGGCCTGCGAACCCGCGCTCGGGCGCCGCGGTGCGGGGGCCCATGCCGCCGCGCCGGGTCGGACGGGCCGGTTCGTATGGGTGAATTGCAGGAAGCTGCAGGAGCTGTAACGCCGGTAGTCAATCGCGCGATTTATGGCCGGGACCACGTCTGGTCCCGTCCGCCCGATTCATGGGAGTTTTGGTGTTCCGTACTGCTCGTTTGCTGCGGCTGGCTGTGCCGGCTGCCCTGGTCGCGGGGTCGGTGGTCGCGGTTACCGGTTCGTCCGGTAGCGCCGCGGAGCCCGGCGCCTACCGGCCGCCCTTCGCCTCGCGGCCGCACGGCGCCAAGGCCGAGTTCGAACCGAACGCGGTGATGGTCAAGTTCAAGCCGAAGGCGACGTCCTCGGCGCGCCGGGCCGCGGTCTCGAAGGCCGGCGCGACCGCCGAGGACGCGGTCACGTCGCCGATCGTGAAGATCACCGGCGAGCAGTCCGCGCCGGACCTGCTGAAGAAGATGAAGGCCGACCCGGCGGTCGAGCTCGCCTCGCTGAACTACAAGCGCTACATCTCGGCCGTCCCGAACGACGAGTACTACGGCACCGACCAGCAGACGTACATGAACACGGTCCGGATGCCCCAGGCGTGGGACGTGTCCAAGACCACCGGCAGCCAGATCGTCGCCGTACTCGACACCGGCGTCGACGCCGGCCACCCGGATCTCGTCGGCCACCTCGTCCCGGGGTACAACGCGGTGTCCAGCACCCGGCCGAACCCGGTGGACGACAACGGCCACGGCACGATGACGCTCGGCATCATCGCCGCCGCCGCGAACAACGGCGCCGGCGTCGCCGGGGTGGGCTGGAACGTGATGAAGGCGATGCCGGTCAAGGTGCTGGGCGCCGACGGCTCGGGCTACGACGCGGACATCGCCGAAGGCATCGACTGGGCCGTTGCCCACGGCGCCAAGGTGATCAACATGTCGCTCGGCGGCCCCGGTGACAACGCGGTCCTGCACAACGCGGTGATCAACGCGGTGAACAGCGGCGTCACAGTGGTTGTTGCGGCTGGCAACGACGGTACCGACGCGATGCAGTACCCGGCGGCGTACCCCGAGGTGATCGCCGTCGCGGCCACGAACGCCGGCGGCGTGCTGACCGACTTCAGCTCGTACGGCAACTGGGTCGACGTCGCGGCGCCCGGCTGGGACATCCTCACCACCGGCTCGCGGGCGCTGACCCCGCCCGGCTACGAGCCGTACTGGTACTGCACCGGCACCTCCTGCTCGGCGCCGATCGTCACCGGCATCGCGGCCCTGGTGAAGAACAAGTGGCCCACGCTGACCCCGGCGCAGATCGCGCAGCGGCTCGAGGTCCTGTCCCGGGACGCCGGCCCGCGCGGCATCGACCCGTACTACGGACACGGCATCGTCGACGCGTACGCCGCTCTCGGTGGCAAGACGACGACGGACTTCGGCGTCAACCAGCCGGACGGCAACGACCAGCCCGCACGCGCGATCACGATCTCGCCGGGCACGAGAAGCTCGACGATCAACACCGAAGGCGAGGTCGACTGGTACCGCGTGCCGCCGACCGCGCCCCGCACGCTCCAGTTGACCCTGACCGGGCCGGAGTTCAACGAGGACAACTACTCGGTCAACTTCGGCCCGCGGATCGAGGTGTACGACGCCAACCTGAACGGGCTGGGCTCGGCCGTGAAGGCGTACCCGGACATCGACCCGAACACCCAGATGCCGATCTGGGGACCGCAGACGGCCAGCACCACGGTCACGGCGCCGGCCGGCGAGGTCTTCATCGCCGTGCGCAACGACAACGGCTCGCGGGACGTCCGGCCGTACACCCTGAGCTACTCCGAAGGCGGCACCCTCAACCCGGGCGCCGTTCCGCCGGCGTACCAGATGCGCAACGTCGTCCCCGACGACAACCGGCTCGAGGTCTCGGTGAGCTCGACGCTGAGCGTGACGTTCGCCCAGGACATGGACGCGTTCTCGATCGGGACCAACACGGTGAGGCTGCTGAACGGGAAGACCGGCGCGGTGGTGCCGACCACGCTCGGCGCGTACGACCCGGCCACCCGCCAGGTCGTCATCACCCCGACGGCGCCGCTGCTCGAAGGCACGCCGTACCGGATCGACGTCAACGGTGTGCGGCATGCCGGTTCCGACACGAACCTGCTGCCGTGGAGCAGTGTCTTCCTCACGTCCGACGACCCGCCGAAGAAGCTGATCGGGTTCGGCGGCAGCGGCGCGTACCTGGCGGCCAACCTGACCTGGACGATCCCGCCGACGCCTGACCTCGACCAGGTGATCGTGCGGCGCATCGCCGGCGGAAAGGCGCCGTCGCTGACGACCGGCACGCTCGTCTACGCGGGCACCGGGACGTCGGTGAAGGACACCGGGCTGGCGCAGGGGACGACGTACACGTACGCCGCCTGGGCCAGGGACCGGAAGGGGCAGTACGGGCTGCCCGTGGCCAAGCCGTTCCTCGGGATGAAGTCCGGGATCTCGACGTCGTCCACGCTGATCAACTACGGCGGGTCGATCACGATCAAGGGCAGCACGCTGCGGATCGACAACGTCGCGTACGCCGGTCTGCCGGTGAACGTGTACGTGCGGCCGAAGAACTCGACCAAGTTCACCTTGCTCGCGGCGCTGAAGACGTCGTCGACGGGCACGCTCGCGCTCACGCACAAGCCGCTGGTGTCGTCGGTGTACATGCTCACCTTCCCCGGCAACGCCGACCTGATGGGCACCCGCACGGCGGACATCACCGTGCAGGTCAAGCCGACGATCTCGGCGACCCTGTCGCCGGCGTCGATCCGGCTCGGCGGGACGACCGCGTTCAGCGGGTACGTCGCTCCGGCGCACTACGGCCAGACCGTCTACCTGCAGCAGTACGGCAGCAAGGTGTGGAAGTCGATCGCTTCGGTCAAGCTCAGCACCTCCGGCAAGTACGCCTTCGGCATCAAGCCGGCCGTTCGCGGTCAGATCGCCTATCGCGTGTACTTCCCCGGCGATGCCGATCACGCCCCGGCGTACACCGTCAACAAGATCGTCACCGTCAGCTGACGTCAACGAGGTGGGGAGGATCCTGTTCCGATTCAGGCGCAGGATCCTCCCCAGCTTCATTTCCCGCGGCTGTACCTGTGGGTACAGTGGGCGGGGTGGAGACGGTGGAGCGCTTGATTCGGAGTACGCAGGAGTTGTTGTGGGAGCGGGGGTACGTCGGGACCTCGCCGAAGGCTATTCAGCGGGCGGCCGACGCCGGGCAGGGGAGTATGTATCACCACTTCGCGGGGAAGGCGGAGTTGGCGAAGGCTGCTATCGAGCGGTCGGGGGCTGAGCTCAGGGCTGCGGCTGAGGTGCAGTTGGCCGGCGAAGGGTCGGCCAGTGAGCGGATCGCGGGGTATCTCCAGCGGGAGCGGGATGTGCTCAAGGGATGCCGGGTCGGCCGGTTGACCGCGGATCCTGACGTGATTGCGGATCCGATGTTGCGGGCACCGGTTGCGGAGACGTTCGAGTGGTTGCGGACGCGGCTGGCCGAGGTGGTTGCGGAGGGCAAGCGTTCGGGTGAGTACCCGGATTCGCTGGATCCGCAGCGGATCGCGGCGACGGTTGCGGCCGTCCTGCAAGGTGGGTATGTGCTGGCTCGTGCGGCGGGCTCGGTGGAGCCGTTCGAGCTGGCTGTCCAGGGATTGATCGACTTGTTGCCGGAGGCTACGAAGTGAAGATAGGTGCGGTGTTCCCCCAACTCGAGATCGGCGCGGATCCGAAGGTCGTGCGCGACTGGACGACGACCGTGGAGCAGGCCGGGTACAACCATGTGCTCGCCTACGACCACGTGCTCGGCGCGGATCCCACGAACCGTCCGGGCTGGACCGGGTATACCGACAAGTCCTTGTTCCACGAGGTTTTCGTGCTGTTCGGGTACATGGCGGCGATCACCACCGAGCTCGAGCTCGTGACCGGCGTACTGATCCTGCCGCAACGGCAGACGGCGCTGGTGGCTAAGCAGGCCGCTGAGGTCGATGTGCTGTCCAACGGCCGGCTGCGCCTAGGTGTCGGCATCGGGTGGAACCAGGTCGAGTACCAGGCGCTCGGCGTGCCGTTCAAACAGCGTGGGGCACTACTGGAAGAGCAGGTCGACCTCCTGCGCCGGCTGTGGGCCGAGCCGGTGATCTCCTACCAGGGCAGGTACCACGAGGTCGTCGAGGCCGGCCTCAACCCGTTGCCTGGCCGGGAGATCCCGATCTGGTTCGGCGGCAGCGCAGATGCCGTACTGCGACGTACTGGCCGGATCGGCGACGGGTGGATGCCGCAATCACCACCCGACGACCGAGCGAAACAGCAGATCGCAATGATCCGCGAAGCAGCCGAGGCAGCCGGCCGCGATCCGCAATCCATCGGCATCGAGGCAAGACTCACTCTCGCCGCCGTCCCCGAACAGGACCGAGAAGCCTTCGTCGACGGTTGGCGCGACCTCGGCGCCACCCACCTGTGCGTGAACACGATGAACATGGGCTTGGCCACACCACAAGACCACGCCAACGTTCTCGCCGAGGTGCTGCCGAAGCTGGGCTAGTGCCGGTTGGCTGTTGAGCCTCGGATTGCCAGGGGGCAGGGGAGGGTGACGACCTCGGTGGGGCGGTCGGGGTCGGCTATGCGTTGGCGGAGGAGGTCCACGCCGGTTTCGACGATGGTGTGGGTGGGTTGGTCGACCGAGGTGAGGTCGAAGGCTTCCCAGGCGGCCATCTCGGTGTTGTCGAAGCCGATCACCCAGACGTCGTCGGGAACTCGGGCGCCGACCGCGCGGGCGCCGTCGAGGATGCCGAACGCGAGCAGGTCCGTGACGGTGTAGATCGCGGTCGGTGGATTCTTCCGGGACAGGAGCTTCTTCGCGGCGGCGTGGCCGTCGGCGTGCGGTACGCCGACCGTCACCACGTTGCTCGGCTTGATCTTCACGCCGGCGTCGGCGAGTGCCGCGCGGAAACCGAGGTCGCGGTCGCGGGACGTGTTCCCGGTGGGAACGAGCGTGACGAGTCCGATGTCGGTATGGCCGTGGTCGACGAGATACTTCCCCGCGTCGTACGCGCCCTGCCAGTTGTCGCCGACGACCTGGTCGCAGTCGAGCCCGTCGATCCCGCGATGCACCAGCACGGTCGGCGTACCCGAGGCGAGCGCCATCGTGTGCAGCTTCGAGTCGTACGTCGCCGACGTCAGCAGGAACCCGTCGACCAGGCGCTGGTGGAGCACCTCGGCGACCGTCTCCTCCCGATCGTGCTCGATGTTCCACAGGATCATGTGCAGACCGATCGAACTGAGCACGCGCCCGATCTCGTCGAGCAGCTCGGCGTGGAACGGGCTGGTCACGCGCGTCATGAACACACCGATCGTGTCGGTCCGTCCGGTCTTCATCGCGCGCGCCAACGCGTTCGGCGTGTAGTTCGCGTCCTTCAGCACCTGCAGGACCCGCGCCCGGGTCTCCGGGTTGACCTTCGGGTTGTTGGTCAGCACCCGCGAGACCGTCGCCTGCGAAACCCCTGCCAGCCGGGCCAGGTCCCTGCTCGTCGGTGGTCGTGCCATCGACCCCGCCTCCCCTCATCGTCCAAATGCTGAACCCTACTCAAGAGTCTCGCCCCAAGCCGTTGACCACGCCGAAGCCAGTGTGTATACGTATTCATTGTATACGTATTCATCCCTAAGTGGATGGGAGATTCCGGTGCAGACACAACTCTCCAACGTGAGCCGCCGCAGGTTTCTCGCCGGATTGACGGGACTCACGGCCGCCGGAGTACTGGCAGGCTGTGGTGGCAACGGCAATGCAGGTGGTGGTGGGGGCAAGAGCCTCACCTTCCTCAACTGGGAGCAGGTCAAGGGCAACCCGCTGGAGCAGGCGATCCAGGCGTTCGAGAAGGAATCGGGGACCAAGGTCACCATCCAGCCCGCTGTCACCCAGGAGTACGACACCAAGATGCGCACGCTGATCGCGGGCGGCAGTCCGCCGGACGTGATGCGGATCAACGACGACTTCGTCCGCGGCTTCTCCCAGCAGGGAGCGCTGCTGGACCTGAAGCCGTACATCGACAAGGACAAGCTCGACACGTCGCAGTTCGCCAAGGAGACGTTCGACTTCCCGCAACAGCCCGACGGTTCGCACACCGCGTGGGTCCTCGGCTACGAGCCGCGGCTGATCTTCTACAACGTCGATCTGTTCAAGCAGGCCGGAGTGCCGCTGCCGCCGACAACCTGGACGGACGAAGGCTGGACCTGGTCCGACTTCGAAGAGAAGGCCAAGAAGCTCACCGACCCGGCGAAGAAGCAGTACGGCGCGCTGGTCTACCTGGACACCGGCTACGAGCAGACGTTCACGGTGAACCACGGCAGCCAGACGGGCATCTTCTCCAAGGACGGCACGCAGTTCACGCTGTCGGACCCGAAGGAGTCCGAGGCGCTGCAGTGGGCGACCGACCTGACCTGCAAGGACAAGGTGCAGCCGCCGTGGTCCGCGCTGCAGCAGGACAACATCCAGAACCAGATGTTTGCCCAGGGCAAGATCGCGATGATGTTCGCGACCTTCGGCACCGTGCCCTACATGCGGCAGACCGTCAAGGACTTCACCTGGGACGTCGCTCCGCCGCCTGGTGAGGTGGAGCAGAAGACCGAGTCCAGCGTGATCGTGTTCTGCATCCCGAAGAAGGCGAAGAACCCCGATGCGGCCTGGGACCTGCTGAAGTATCTCGCCAGTGAGGAAGGCGGCAAGATCTTGCTGCAGGGCGGCGCGTTCACGCCGATCAACCTCAAGGCGGCGGCCGGGCTGGCGCCGAACGGGAAGGCGCCCGCGCACATCGGGCTGTTCGCCGAGGCCGCGAAGCACCTGACCGCGACCAACCAGACCAAGAACACCATCGGCGCCCGCGAGCTGTACCGGCCCGCGCTGGACACGGCCTACAACTGCGAGAAGCCGGTCGCCGACGTTCTGCAAGGCGTCAAATCACAGGTGGAGAACGCCTTGAAGGGTTGATGTCGATGGCAACCATCACGATGACGCGCGGCACCTCCGACGCCGTCAACACAGCCGACGTACGCCGGGCTCGCCGGAAGCAGAACCTGACCGGCTGGCTGTTCATCAGCCCGATCGTGGTCGGGGTGGTGGCGTTCCAGTTCTTCCCGATCCTGGTCTCGATCGCCGCGTCGCTGACCGACTGGAACGGCATCTCGGCGCCGAAGTTCATCGGCCTGAAGAACTTCAGCGAGATGTTCACCGACGACCCGTTGTTCCTGCAGACGTTCAAGAACACGGTCTACTTCACGCTCGCGAGCATCCCGCTGACGATCGGCATCGGCCTGGTGTTGGCCTTGCTGTGCGCTCGTCCGATCCGCGGCGTCGCCTTCTTCCGGACGGCGTACTTCGCGCCGTACGTGACGAATGTGGTGGCGATCGGGTTCGTCTGGTTCTGGTTCTTCCAGCCGGACAACGGTGTGATCAACGGTCTGCTCAGTCAGGTCGGGATCAACGGCCCGCAATGGCTGTCGAGCTCGAGCTGGGCGATGCCGGCGGTGATCCTGGTCAGCGTCTGGCAGGGCATCGGCTACCCGATGATCATCCTGCTCGCGGGCCTGCAAGGCCTGCCGAACGAGTTCTACGAGTCGGCGAAGATCGACGGCGCCGGGGCATGGCAGCGGCTGCGGTTCATCACGTTGCCGCTGCTGACGCCGCACTTCCTGTTCCTGCTGATCACGCAGTTCATCTCGTCGTTCCAGGTGTTCGGCCTGATCTACGTGATGACCAAGGGCGGGCCCGGCCACGCCACCAGCGTCTACATCTACAACATCTATCAGAACGCGTTCAGCTACGGGAAGGTCGGCTACGCCTCGGCGATGGCATGGATCCTGTTCGTGGTGATCGCGGCCGTCACCTTCCTGCAGTGGAAGCTGCAGAAGAGGTGGGTGTTCTACACATGAGAATCGTCGGAAAGACTTCGCAGTACGTCGTGATGACGTTGTTCGCGGTGGCGTTCCTGACGCCGCTGGTCTGGATGATCAGCGCATCGTTGCGGCCCGAGGCGAAGGTGCTCAGCTCGCCGCCGAAATTCCTGCCCACGGACACGCAGTGGAGCAACTACGGCGAGGTGTTCGACCTGATCCCGGTGTTCCTGTGGAACAGCGTCAAACTCGCCGGGCTGAACGTGATCGGCATTCTGATCGTCGCGTCGATGGCCGGCTACGCGTTCGCGCGGTTGCGGTTCGCCGGCCGGGACATCGCGTTCATGGTGCTGCTCGCCACGTCGATCATCCCCGGTATCGCGTACCTGATCCCGCAGTACATCGTCTTCCAGCACATCGGCTGGGTGGACACGCAGTACCCGCTGTGGGTGCCGAAGGTGCTCACACCGGTGTTCGCGACCTTCCTCATGCGGCAGTCGTTCCTGACCATTCCGAACGAGCTCGAGGACGCCGGGAAGATCGACGGTGCCTCGACGTTCGGGATCTACTGGCGGATCATGCTGCCGCAGACCAAACCGGCGCTCGCCGCGATCGGGGTCTTCACGTTCCTCGAATCGTGGAACGACCTGTTCGGTCCATTGATCTACATCACGTCCGAGAACCTGCAGACGTTGCCGGTGGCACTCGCGCAGTTCCAGGGCGAGTACTTCACCAAGATCAGTCTGCTGATGGCAGGCGCGACGATCTCCGTCGTACCGGTCATCGCCGTCTTCCTTTTCGCCCAGCGCTATTTCATCCAAGGCATCACGATGACAGGAATGAAGGGGTGAGCATCGTGCCCGATCGGGTCGTTGCCATGCAGATCGGAGCCATCTCGTTCGTCGACGAAGGCGTCGACCAGACACTCGACATCCTGGCCGAGCGCGGCGCGGTCAACGCGCTGTTCCTGGCCACACCGACCTGGACCCGGGGAACCGGCGGCCGGCAGATTCCGGGCTACCCGATCCCCGACCACGGCGTCCAGGAGTACGACCTCGGCTGGGTCGGCGGGAACTACGCGACCCCGCATCCGCAGTACTACGGCAACACCGTGCTCGGCGACGTCGGCCGTGCACCCGAGCACCCCGAGCTGGACCTGCTCGGCGAGGTGATCCCGAAGGCCCGCGAGCGCGGCATGAAGTCGTTCGCGTGGATGGAGGAGAGCGGCGGCGCGCGCGAACTGCGCACGTACCCGAACTTCGCCAAGGTGCTCGAGGTCGACGCCTGGGGACGCCCGGGCCGACGGCCGTGTTTCAACAACCCGGACTACCGCAACTGGCACCTCGGGTTCGTCGAGGACTACGTGCAGAGCTACGAGCTCGACGGCCTGGCCTGGTGCTCGGAGCGGCCCGGTCCGCTGAACATGCTGATGCAGGGCACGGTCGACGTGTCCGAGATCGGCTGCTTCTGCCCGCACTGCCGTGCCGTTGCGCGCGAGCGTGGCATCGACGTCAACAAGGCGATGCAGGGATACCGCGAGCTGGTCGAGTGGAACCAGCGGGTCGGCGCGGGCGAGCGGCCGGTGGACGGCGCGTTCGTGACGTTCTGGCGGATCCTGCTCAACTTCCCCGAAGTACTGGCCTGGCAGACGTTGTGGACCGAGAGCCAGCGGCAGCTGTACCGCGACATCTACGGTGTCGCCAAGGCGATCTCGCCCGAGGTACAGGTCGGCTGGCACGTCTACCACAACATCTCCTTCAGCCCGTTCTACCGGGCGGACCAGGACTACACGGAGATGGCGAAGTTCTCGGACTTCATCAAGGTCGTCATCTACAACAACTGCGCCGGCCCGCGGTTCTTCACCTGGGTGAAGAGCATCTGCGGTGCGCTGTTCGCGGACGCGGAGCCCGAGGACGTGTACCCGCTGATGATGAAGCTGCTACAGCTCGACGAGGGTGCGTACGAGAAGCTGCCGCAGACCGGCTTCACCGCGGACTACGTACGCCGGGAGACCGAGCGGGCCGTGGCCGGTGTCGGCGGGCAGAGCGCGATCTACCCGGGCATCGACATCGACATCCCGGTCGGCGTCGCGAAGCAGCGCGGGCTGGAGAAGCCGCGTGACGTCGGCACCAAGATCAACTGGGACGACAACGAGGGCGAGCTGACCGCCTGCACGCGCGAGTCCGTGCGGGACGCGACGCTGGCCGCGTTCGAAGGCGGCGCGGAGGGCGTCGTACTCAGCCGCAAGTACTCCGAGATGCTGCTGGAGAACCTGTCCGGAGCCGGCGACGCGGTCCGGAGTCTCCCGTGAAGCCTTGGTACCAAAGGACTTTGAGGTGGGCGCAGACGAATCTCACCGAGAAGGATCCGGCCCGGTACGACGCCGAGTGGTGGCGGGAGCACTGGCGTCGCACCAAGGTGCAGGGAGTGATCGTCAACGCCGGCGGGATCGTCGCGTACTACCCGAGCAAGTTCGAGCTGCAGCACCGGGCGGAGTACCTCGGTGATCGCGATCTGTACGGCGAGATCGCCAAGCTCGCGCAGGAGGACGGGCTGACGGTGCTGGCCCGGATGGACTCCAACCGGGCGCACCAGCCGTTGTACGACGCGCATCCGGACTGGTTCGCGATCGATGCCGACGGCAACCCTTATCGGGCCGGGAACTTGTACGTCGCCTGCGTCACAGGCCCGTACTACAAGGATTTCCTGACCGGGATCCTCGAGGAGATCATCGAGCGGACTTCGCCGGACGGGCTGACCGACAACAGCTGGAGCGGCCTCGGCCGGGACTCGATCTGCTACTGCCCGAACTGTCGCGACAGCTTCGGGCAGGACCTGCCGACGTCGCCGGACTGGGCCGATCCGGTCTATCGGCAATGGATTCGCTGGAGCTACGACCAGCGGCTCGCGGTCTGGGACCTGAACAACGAGGTGACGCGGCGCGCGGGCGGTCCGGACTGCTTGTGGATCGGGATGAACGGGGGCGAGGTCGTTGCCCAGAGCAAGAGGCTGCGCGACGACGTCGAGATCTGCAAGCGGGCGTCGATCTTCATGCTGGACTCGCAGTGGCGGCACGAGGAGTCCGGGTTCCAGGCGAACGCGGACTCCGGCAAGCGCCTGCACGGGTTGCTCGGCTGGGACACGCTGATCCCGGAGAGCACGGCGATGTACGACGCCGGCGTACCGACGTTCCGGCTCGGGAGTAAGCCCGAGCCGGAGGCACGGATGTGGGCGATCGAGGGGTGGGCCGGCGGGATCCAGCCGTGGTGGCACCACATCGGATCGGTGCATGACGATCGGCGGCAATATGCGACGGCGCAGCCGCTCTTCGAATGGCATGAGGCCAATGAGGAGTTTCTCGTCGATCGCGAGCCGGTTGCTACTGTCGGGCTGTTGTGGAGTCAGCGCAGTGTGGACTTCCACGGCAAGGACGAGCCGGAGACGGTGAGTCAGCTGCCCTACCGTGGGTGGGTGGATGCGCTGGTCCGGGCACGCATCCCGTACTTGCCCACGACTGAGGTTGATGAACGCTTCAAGGTGCTTGTCGTGCCGAACGTGGGTGTGCTGACCGACGAGCAGATCGCCCAGCTGCAGACCTACAGCGGCCGCCTTGTCGTGACCGGGGAATCGGGGCTCTACGACGAGTGGGGCGACCGCCGGGACGACTGGGCGTTGGGTGACCTGCTGGGAGTCCGGCACGCGGGCAAGCGGCTGGGCGATGGGACGGTGAACGACTGGGAGAACTACGACAGCCACAGCTACCTGCGGATCGAGGACCGATCGGTTTTCGACGGCGACACCGACGTACTGCCGTTCGGCGGGCAGCTGGAGGTGGTCGAGGTGGTGGAGGCCGGCAAGCCTGCGCTGACCTGGATCCCGCCGTTCCCGATCTATCCGCCGGAGAAGTCGTGGATGGAGGAGCCGCGCAGCGATACCCCGGCGCTGGTGCTCGGCGAGCGTACGGCGTACCTCGCGGCGGACCTTGATCGGCAGTACGCGAAGCATCACCACCCGGATCACGGCAAGGTGCTCGCGAACCTGGTCCGGCACGACGGCATCCCGCTGCGCGTGGACGGTGCCGGCGTACTGGATTGTCAGCTCTACAAGCAGGGTGACCGGCACATCCTGCACCTGGTCAATCTCGATCAGGGTGGCGCCTGGCGCGGTCGTTTGGAGGAGTTCACGCCCGCGGGACCGTTCACTGTGTCGGTCAGGGTGACCGGGTCGCGAGCGCGACTTCTCGTCTCGGGTGATGAGGTAGAAGTGAAGGAGCAGAACGGCTGGATTACGGTCGAGGTAGACCGGATCACCGATCATGAAGTCCTAGTACTGAGCTAAGGGAGCGCCACGTGTCCATCGACGTCACCGGCCCGATGAACGAGCGGTACGACGAGATTCTCACCGAGCGTGCGCTCGGACTCATCGAGACGTTGCACCGCACGTACGACGGGCGGCGCAAGGAGCTGCTGGAGCGCCGCGAGCAGCGGGTCGCGGAGATCGCGGCCGGGGCGTCGCTGGGGTTCCTGCCGGAGACGAAGGACGTCCGGGACGACCCGGAGTGGCGGGTCGCGCCCGCCGCTCCGGGCCTGGTCGACCGGCGGGTGGAGATCACCGGCCCGACCGACCGCAAGATGACGATCAACGCGCTGAACTCGGGCGCCAAGGTCTGGCTGGCCGACCAGGAGGACGCGAACACGCCCACCTGGGAGAACGTGGTCGGCGGCCAGCTGAACCTTCTCGACGCGATCAGCCGGCGCATCGACTTCAGCACCGACGCGAAGAGCTACGCGCTGAAGCCGGACGAGGAGCTGGCGACGATCGTCGTACGGCCGCGGGGCTGGCACCTGCCGGAGAAGCACATCCAGGTCGACGGGGAGCCGGTCAGCGGCTCGCTGGTCGATTTCGCGCTGTACTTCGCCGCGTGTGCGGAGCTGCAGATCGCGCGCGGGCAAGGACCGTACTTCTACCTGCCGAAGATGGAGTCGCACCTCGAAGCGCGGCTCTGGAACGACGTGTTCGTGACCGCGCAGGACACGATCGGGATCCCGCGCGGGACGATCCGGGCGACCGTGCTGATCGAGACCTACCCGGCCGCGTTCGAGATGGAAGAGATCCTGTACGAACTGCGCGACCACTCCGCCGGGCTGAACGCCGGGCGCTGGGACTACATGTTCAGCGTGATCAAGACGCACCGGACCCGCGGCAAGGACTTCCAGCTGCCGGACCGCAACAGCGTCACGATGACGGTGCCGTTCATGCGCGCGTACACCGAACTGCTCGTGCGGACGTGCCACAAGCGCGGCGCGCACGCGATCGGCGGGATGGCGGCGTTCATCCCGAGCAAGGACCCGGCGGTCAACGAGCAGGCGTTCGCGAAGGTCGAGGCCGACAAGACCCGCGAGGCCGGCGACGGCTTCGACGGCTCGTGGGTCGCGCACCCCGGCATGGTCGAGACCTGCCGGACCGTGTTCGACTCGGTCCTCGGCGACAAGCCGAACCAGCTCGACAAGCTCCGCGAGGACGTTGCTGTGACGGCCGATCAGCTGCTGGACGTCGCCTCCACGCCGGGCGAGGTCACCGAGGCCGGCCTGCGCAACAACGTCAGCGTCGCCGTGCAGTATCTGGCCGCCTGGCTCGAGGGCACCGGCGCCGTCGGCATCTTCAACCTGATGGAGGACGCGGCCACCGCCGAGATCTCCCGCTCGCAGATCTGGCAGTGGCGCCGCAACGAGGTCGTCCTCGACACCGGCGAGACCGTAACCACGGATCTCGTCGAGCGCATCGCAGACGAGGAGATCGACAAGCTCGGCAACCCCGCCCGCTACGAGGCAGCCCGCTCCCTGTTCCTCGAGGTCGCCCTCGCCGACGAGTACATCGACTTCCTGACCCTCCCGGCATACGAACGCTTCAACTGACAAGATCCACCGCCTTTCGGAACCGCGGGGGCTTCCGCCGGGGAAGCCCCCCGCCAGGGAAGCCCCCCGCGTGCTGCGCGGTCGCCTCTCGTCGCTCCGCTCCTCGGCGCGCCCCCTACGCCCGCACCCGCCCGCCCCCCGGCTCATCGCCGGTGCATCCTCTCCGGCTACCGCCGGGATCTTCCGGCTACCGCCGGGATCTTCCGGCTACCGCCGGTGGAAGCCCCGCGTGCTCCGCGGTCGCCTCTCGTCGCTTCGCTGCTCGGCGCGACCGCTCCGCGCGCTCCCCACCCACCCGCCGGCTCATCGCCCGTGCATCCTTCCGGCGGGGATCTCCCCGCTGTCGCGGACGTGCCGGCGTATACCGGGATCATCCGCTATCGCGGGACTTGCGGGCTTTAGCCCACCGGGGGTGTCCTCGCCGCACATCAACTCCAGCCTTGACTTACTCAGAGCTGGCGCGGATTCACTCTGCCTGGTCGGCTTCCTCGTTGTCTGTGTGGCGGCGGCGTACTCGGTTGGTGAGGTGGCTGGAGAGTTTGCCCGTGGTGGATTTGGCTCGGTCGAAGGTCTCGTTGCCGAGGCGTCGGGCGGCATCGACGCCGTCTGCTCCAGCGTCGAAGGCCTTGTCTCGCACCTCCGTGGCTGCCTCCGTCCACCGTCTCGCTTCCAATGACTCCCGACCGCGCTCGATCCCTAGCCGTCCGTGGAACTCCACGACGTTCTGCGCGACATGGTTGCTCGAGTCCACCACCTCCCGGGAGGAGGTCGGGTGGAGCAGCACCTTTGTGTTGGCCGTACCAGCGGCCGCATCCATGCGAGCCATCAGGCGCTCGGTGCTCCGTGAGATGAGATCCAACCGGTTGGTGCGTGCGGCGCGGAGGGCGAGGCGATGCCGGTCCAGTTCGTCCGGAGAGGCGTCCAGGACGCGGTCGAGTTCGAGTATCGCGATCGCGTCCTGCAGCTGGAAACAGCGGGCCAGAACGGCGAGCCATTCCTGAACCTTGGCCTTCGCTTCCTTGGCCGTCTTGGCGAGCTCACCGATCTTGGACTCGCCTTCCATCTTCTCCGCAAGTGCATCGAGTTGACGCAGCGCGTACGCCTGGGTTGATGCGATCGTCAGCGTGGTGGACTGCACCTTCGACCACGTGACCTCTGAGACCCTGCCTACCTGCTCCCGGATGGTCATCGCTTCCTGGAGCACGAAGTCCACGCCGATCAGGTCCGCGAACACGGCATCCTTCTGGGCGCGGAGTACGTCGTCGACTTTCTTGTCGATCGTGGCGAGGTAGTCGGTGATCTCGTCCATAGCTTGCTGCATAGCAAGCTGCGCCATGATCCCCGCCGCACCGGCCAGAAGCGCCGGGTTGGTCAGAAGAGCGCCAGGCCCTTTCACGAACTCGACGAACCCTTTGATCTGGCCGTGGCTCCCCTTCAGGACAGCGGTGTCGAGACCCGTCTTCGAGTTCTTCCTCAGCCCGTGCTTCTCGATAAGCCGCGCGGAGTCCTTGGTGATCTTTAACCAGCGACCCGAGTTGGCCGCAATCTCTGAACCTGCCTGTGCGGCTGCAGCTCCCGTACTGAGGACGGATCCGAGCCGCGGCAGTCCGAGGTCCTTCGATTGCAGTCCCTCCGAGACGAGAAAGCGTTCGACGGCCGCCGGATCCCCGATGACCGCCAACCCTTCGCCGTCACTGATCAGCTGAATCTCGTCATCCATCAGCGGGCTCCTGAAACGTAGGCAGGGACGGCAAGACTACGACAGCTACGTCGATCGGTGACGGCAGAGCACCGGCGAGAGGGGGAGGTGCACGCGGGGACGTCCACATGGCGCTTTCCGCTAGTACGACGTGGTCCGCCGCGCCGAACCATCCGCCGACACCCTTGCACGCACAGACAGCGGACCGGGCCGGTCACAGAAGGTGGTGGCGTTCGGTCTTTACTGGAGAGGACCCGACGTTGGGAGATATCGATGGCAGACGGCAACGACTTCCCCGCGCCAGTGGAGGGACTGCTGGTCACGCACTTCCTGACGGTGCGCGATGTCGCCGTGTCGCGGGAGTTCTACGCGAACATCTTCGGCGGGACGGTCGTGCGCGCCGAGAATCCGGCGACCGTCAAGGTCGCCAACACCTGGATCATCATGAACCCGGGCGGCGGACCGACCTCGGACAAACCCGACGTGACGCTGACCGCGCCTGAGCCGGGTGACCCGGTGTCGGCGTTCCTCAACGTCCGGGTCGCCGACATCGACGCGTTCTACGCGGACGCCGTTGCCAAGGGCGGGCAGTTCCTGACCGCGCCGATCGACCGCCAGGCGGAGGTGCGGTGCTATCTGCGTGACCCCGACGGATACCTCATCGAGATCGGTCAGACGACGGGCCTGCTGTAGGCGGGTCGACGTTGACGGTGGGGATGCCGCCGCCGGCTCGGGCGATGATTGCGAAGGACGGGTCCGAGCTGGGGTTGCTCTCCCGGTGGATGGTGAAGGCGGGGACATGCACGAAGTCCCCGGCGACCGCGTCGAGGTACTCGTCGGTGCCTTCGAACTCGAGGCGGAGTACGCCGCGGACGATGTAGAGGCTGCTCTCGTTCTTGTCGTGGTGGTGCCAGCCGGAGATCGCGCCGGGCTGGGTGATGACCTGGCCGGCCCACAGGATCGGGAGTTCGAAGGCTCGCATCCGGAGCATGCCGTCGGTGGGATCGGCGGCGACGAGGTCGCCGGCCTTGATCACGCGAACAGGTTCAGCCATAGGGTCAGTCTCCTCCGTCCGGCTCAAGTGGGCACGTCGGTGAGTGTGTACGGCATAGGCTGCGGAGATGGCGAGCATTGTGTTGCGAGTTCGGCTCATCAGCGGTGACCAGCTCGACGTCACCTTCGAGGAGCCGCAGGTGGCGGACGACGTTGTGGTCGAGCACGCCATCACAGCACTCTCCGGCGATACCGGCACGCTCCGGTGCAGACACGGCGACCGGCTTCTCGTGCTGTACGCGCGCGGGGTCGCGGCTCTGGAGATCGCTCCACGCGGCGCGGTGCTGTAACCCGGCTCAGCGAGCCAACTGCGGCGCGAGTGCCTTCGCGACGGCGGCGGTTTCGGCGTACACGCCGGGCTTACCGGGCTGGGCGCAACCCTGTCCCCACGAGACGACGCCGAGCAGTCGGCCGTTGAGCACCAGCGGGCCGCCGGAGTCGCCCTGGCAGGCGTCGATCCCACCGTTGAGGTAGCCCGCGCAGACGTTGGTCGCGGCGGCGTACCCGTTGGTGACGTAGCTCTTCACCGCCAGGCAGGTCTTGTCCCCGAGGTCCGGGACCGCCGCCTTCTGTAGCGTGTCGTCCATCCCCGTCCCTTCCGTGTCACCCCACCCGTAGACCGTCGGTACGACGCCGTTGCGGTCCGCCCGCGCCCGCGTCTCCAGCGGCAGCACCGGCACTCCGGTGAACGGCTTCGCCAGCGTCAGTACGGCGAAGTCGTAGCGGTTGTCCTTCGTGTTGTACCCGGGATGGATCCACACCTTGCTGATCGCCGACGTCTGCCCCACGGAGTCGTCAGCGAGATTCGCCCGCCCTTGGACGGCGTAGTACGTCGAGATGTCCTCGTCCATGCAGTGTGCTGCCGTGACGATCTTGTTCGGCTTCACGAGCACGGCGCCGCAGTACCGCCCGCTGGACGACGCGGACTGCGTGTTGTTCAGCGCGATCGCCCACGGCGCCTCGGTGGCACTCGCCAGCGTCCCGCCGACGACGACTGGTTTAGCGCCGGCCGTGACGGCCAGCAGAACCCCGACAACAAGTGCAGCTCGCTTCAACATCTACTACTCCACGTGAGAGAATGATCGCTGCAAGTAAACTCCCACGCCGAGCACAATCGCCCACAGCCCCCACGCCGCGCTCCAGGCAGTCCTGCGGCAGCAGTCACGAAGTGGTCGGTGCCTGCAGGCTGCCGTAGCGCTCCATGCGTTGCCAGCGGAGGCGGGTGCCGGCCAGGGCGGTGAAGACCGACTGGATGACGACCAGGTACATCAGCTGGCGGTAGACGAACTGCTGCAGCGGCAGCGTCCACAGCGGACCGGCACGTTCGCCGTCCAGACGGAACGCGTAGAAACCCATGACCAGTTGCAGGAGCACGAAGCCGAGCCACACGGACAGGACGCGGACCGGGTTGAGGAACACGAGGCCGTAGATCGCGAACACGTCCACTACCGGCGCCAGCAGCGGAAGCAGCACCTGGAAGAGCATCAGGTAGGTCAGCCCGCGTCGCCCGAACTTCCCGGCCGTACCGCGCTGCACCATCGCGCCGCGATGCTTCCACATCGCCTGCAGAGTGCCGTAGCACCAGCGGTACCGCTGCCGCCACAGCGCGCCGAGCGAGGCAGGCGCCTCGGTCCATGCCACCGCGCTCTCCTCGTAGACGACCCGCCACCCGTCCCGGCACAGCGCCATGGTGAGGTCGGTGTCCTCCGCGAGGGTCACGTCGCTCAGCCCACCGATCCGCTCCAGCGCCGTACGGCGGAATCCGCCGACCGCACCGGGAACGGTCGGCATGCATTCGGCCAGGTCGAACAGCCGCCGGTCGAGGTTGAACCCGATCACGTACTCGATGTGCTGCCAGCGGCCGAGCAGGCCGCGCCGGTTGCCGACCTTGGCGTTGCCCGACACCGCCCCGACACCCGGATGCGCGAACGGCTGGACGAGATTCCGGACCGCGTCGGGTTCGAAGACCGTGTCGCCGTCGACCATGACGATCAACTCGTACCGCGCGGCGCGTAGGCCGGTGTTGAGTGCGACCGGCTTGCCCGCGTTCGGCTGCCGGATCACCCGGACCCAGGGCAGGCCCTCGTCCCTGATCAGCGCCTCGACCAGGTCCGCCGTACCGTCGGTCGACCCGTCGTCGACGACGATCACTTCGACCGGATGGTCCGAGGCGACCAGGGACCGGATGGCCGCCTCGATCCCCGCGCTCTCGTTGTACGCCGGAACGATCACGCTGACCGGTTCGGTGACCGGTGGTCCCCAGGTCCAGTCGCGCATCCGGGCGTGCCGCCGCGCTGCGACGACGGTGGTGATCGCACGCAACACGCTCAGCGCGCCGGCGGCGTACAGGAGCCAGGTGAGCAACGACAGGACCGCATCGCTGATCCGCATCACCCAGATCACCGCAAGACCGCGGCCGCGGTCGAGCAGACCGGCATGGCGCGTCGGGTCCGGCAGACCGACCGCATCGCTGACCGTGGCGAACCGGAAGCCACGGGCTTTCAGCCGGGGTAACAGTTTGCTCAGCGCCGCGACGGTCTGGCTGCGGTCGCCTCCCGCGTCGTGCATCAGCAGCACCTGTCCGGCAGTGCTGCGCGGCATCGAGTTGGCGATCACCTGGTCGGTCCCCGGCCGCCGCCAGTCCTCACTGTCCTGGCTGGTCAGGACAGTGAGGTATCCCGCCTGGCGGATCTGCTGCAGCGCGGCCCAGTCGCGATCCGTCAGCGCCCTGGGTTCCGACGAGTACGGCGGACGGAGCAGCGTCGTACTGACCCCGGTGGCGCCGGCGAGGATGAGCTGGCTCTGGCGGAGTTCGAGCGAGCGCCGCCAGCCCGCGGTGGTCGACAGATTCGCGTGGGTGAAGCTGTGGACGGCGATCTGATGGCCTTCGTCGACTATCCGGCGGGCCAGGTCCGGGTGCGCGGCGACCGCCGTACCGACGACGAAGAAGGTCGCGTGGACCTTCTGCGCGCGGAGCAGATCGAGGATCTTGGGCGTCCAGACCGGGTCGGGCCCGTCATCGAACGTGAGCGCGATGGTACGAGCGTGCGGCGACACCGAGCGCGGGGTGCCGGGGCCGGCGTCGATGACCGGTCCACCGGTCACGATCGACCGCGGGACCGTACTGGATCCGCCGGCCGACTTGACCGCGCCGTCGGGCTCCGCGCCGAACATGTGGTGCGTGTAGCCGTTCAGCAGCAGCATGGTGGACAGGCAGACGAGCAGCATCGTCAGCACGATCCAATGCGTGCGGAGCGGGACCTGCTTGGCCCGCCGTGCGACCGGTCTGCTCACGGCTTGTTCGGCGTCTTGGTCCGCCCGGGCGGTGTGGTCGGCTTGTTCCCGTGCGTGGTGGTCGTCGTCGCCGTGGGGGCCGCGGTTGTCGGTGAGTTGGTCCGGCCGGGCGGCGTGGTCGATGCCGTCGGTGCCGTCGTCGGGGCGACGGTCAGAGTCGGAGGCGCAACGGTCCCCGGCGGGACGACGGGCGTGGAGGCCCCGGTCGTCGGGACGCTCGTCGGAGCGCCGGTCGGGGTCGTGGAGTCGGTGGTCGACGACGGCTGCGTCGAGGAACTCTCGGTCGGTCCGTCACCTGGTGTCACGGTCTGGTTGCCGGTCGGCCGCGGAGTCTGACCTGCGGCCTCGGCAGGTGGTGTGGCCGGGCGGTGCTGAGTCTTGGCGGCCTCGGGGAGCGGGATCAGCGGCGTGTCCAGGCGCGGTCCGCCGAGAAGGCTACTGCCCATGAGGATGAGGTAACCGACGGTAGGCACCGCGAGGAGTGCGCCGGTTCTGCGGATGGTACGGCGGCGTCGCCCGGTCGAATCGAGGAAAACGGGCCGCCGAGCGGAAGGCGGTCTCACAAGCGCGAGAGCTTAACCGAGTCGAGACAGTTTTGGGACGTTCGGCCTATTGCAGCTTGCTGCAACTGTCTGCGTATCGAACTCTGGGCGGAAATCACCCCGCGATGCCGCGTCTGGGGGTGGAGGTGGCTACTGTCGTCAGGTGCAGAAATGGCCTGGTCGTCCTTACCCTCTCGGCGCCACGTACGACGGCGCCGGGACGAACTTCGCGCTCTTCTCGGAGGTTGCTGAACGAGTAGATCTGGCGCTGATCGGTGACGACGGCGCCGAACAGCTGGTGCCGCTGACCGAGGTGGACGGCTTCGTGCACCACGCGTACCTGCCGGCAGTGCAGCCTGGGCAGCGGTACGGCTTCCGTGTGCACGGGCCGTACAACCCGGCCGAGGGGCACCGCTGCAACCCGTCCAAGCTGCTCCTGGACCCCTACGCCAAGGCGATCGAGGGGCAGATCGACAGCGACGAGTCGCTGTTCAGCTACCGGTTCGAGAAGCCGGACGAGCTGAACACGATGGACAACAGCGGGCACACCATGCACTCCGTGGTGACCAACCCGTTCTTCGACTGGGGCAACGACCGCCCACCGGGCCACGCGTACCACGAGACCGTCATCTACGAGGCGCACGTCAAGGGCCTGACCAAGACCCACCCGGGTCTCCCGGAGGACATCCGCGGGACGTACGCCGGTATCGGTCACCCCGCCACGATCGAGCACCTCAAGGAGCTCGGGGTCTCGGCGATCGAGCTGATGCCGGTGCACCAGTTCGCCCAGGACGGGACGCTGCAGGAGCGTGGTCTGTCCAACTACTGGGGCTACAACACGATCGGCTTCTTCGCGCCGCACAACGCCTACTCCTCGACCGGCATGCTCGGCCAGCAGGTGACCGAGTTCAAGGCGATGGTGAAGGCGCTGCACGAGGCGGACATCGAGGTCATCCTCGACGTGGTCTACAACCACACTGCTGAGGGAAACGAGTTCGGTCCGACGCTGTCGTTCAAGGGCATCGACAACGCGGCGTACTACCGGCTCGTGGACGAGGACAAGCGGCACTACTACGACACCACCGGCACCGGCAACAGCCTGCTGATGCGGCACCCGCACGTGCTGCAGCTGATCATGGACTCGCTGCGCTACTGGGTCACGGAGATGCACGTCGACGGCTTCCGCTTCGATCTCGCGGCCACCCTGGCCCGTCAGTTCCACGAGGTCGATCGCCTGTCGGCGTTCTTCGACCTGGTCCAGCAGGACCCGGTGGTGAGTCAGGTGAAGCTGATCGCCGAGCCGTGGGACGTCGGCGACGGTGGCTACCAGGTGGGCAACTTCCCGCCGCTGTGGACCGAGTGGAACGGGAAGTTCCGCGATACGGTGCGCGACTTCTGGCGTGGTGAGCAGTACACGCTGGCCGAGTTCGCGTCCCGCCTGACCGGCTCGTCGGACCTCTACCAGGACGACAGTCGCCGGCCGCTGGCCAGCATCAACTTCGTCACCGCCCACGACGGGTTCACGCTGCACGACCTGGTCTCGTACAACGAGAAGCACAACGAGGCGAACGGCGAGGGCGGCAACGACGGCGAGAGCCACAACCGCTCCTGGAACTGCGGCGTCGAGGGCCCGACCGACGATCCCGAGGTACTGCGACTGCGGGCCAACCAGCAGCGCAACTTCCTCACCACGCTGCTGATCTCGCAGGGCGTGCCGATGATCGCTCACGGCGACGAGCTCGGCCGGACGCAGCAGGGCAACAACAACGTGTACTGCCAGGACAACGAGCTCTCCTGGGTCAACTGGGAGCTGACCGAACCGCAGAAGCACCTGCTCGAGTTCACCCGCTCCGTCGTCCGGCTGCGCAACAACCACCCGGTGCTGCGTCGCCGCCGGTTCTTCCACGGCGACACCGGCGTCGACGGGCTCGGTGACCTGGTCTGGTTCACGCCGAAGGGCACCGAGATGCAGGACGGAGACTGGCAGCAGAACGACGCTCGCGCGATCGGGGTCTTCCTGAACGGCGACGCGATCTCCGAGCCGGATCCCCGCGGCGAGCCGGTGGTCGACGACTCGTTCCTGATCCTGATGAACAGCAACTACGAGCCCGTCGACTTCCTCCTTCCGCCGGAGGAGTACGGCGAGAGCTGGACGGTGGCTGTGGACACGACGAAGGCGACCGGCGGAGTGACCACCGAACCGTACGTGGCCGGCAACACCATCCAGCTGGAGGCGCGCAGCACCCTGGTCCTGACCCGCCCGAGGCAGGCCGCCGGATGAGGGGGGTCCCACAGGCCACCTACCGGTTTCAGCTCCGCGCGGAGTTCGGCTTCGACGACGCCGCGACGGTAGTCCCGTACCTGGAGAGCCTCGGGATCTCCCACGCGTACCTGTCCCCGATCCTCCAGGCGGCGCCCGGTTCCGCGCACGGGTACGACGTGGTGGACCACAGCCGGCTGTCCGAGCCGATGGGCGGCCGGCCGGCGTTCGAGCGGTTGTCGGCCCGGTTGGCCGAGAGCCGTATGGGCGCGATCGCGGACGTCGTGCCGAACCATGTCGCCGTACCGACTCCGGCCAGCTTGAACAAGGCGCTCTGGTCGGTACTGCGGCTCGGCCCGGGTTCGCAGTACGCGGAGTGGTTCGATGTCGACTGGGGTTCGGGCAACCAGCCGCTGTTGATGGCGGTGCTGGGTCAGCGGATCGGCAAGGTGCTGGCCGACGGTGAGCTGTCCGTCGAGGACGGCGTACTGCGGTACTACGACCACGAGTACCCGCTCCGCCCGGGGACCGAGGACCTGCCGATCGCTGAGCTGGTCACCGAGCAGTGGTACCGCCTCGCGCACTGGCGGGTCGCCGACGAGGAGCTGAACTACCGGCGCTTCTTCGACGTCGACACCCTCGCTGCGATCCGTCAGGAGACGCAGGAGGTCTTCGACGCGACCCACCAGCTCCTGCTGGCATTGCTGAACGAAGGCAAGCTCAACGGCTTCCGCATCGACCATCCGGACGGTCTGGCCGATCCGCGCGGCTATCTGCGTCGACTGGCCGAACGCACCGGCGGCGCGTGGGTAGTAGTGGAGAAGATCCTCGAGGGCGACGAAGAGCTCCCGCGCGACTGGCCCTGCGCCGGTACGACCGGGTACGACGCTCTCCTGCGCGTCGGAGGTCTGTTCGTCGACCCCTCCGGTGCCGCACCACTCACCGCCCTGCACTCCGAGCTCACTGGCGCTCCAGCTGACTTCGCGCCGATCGTCGAGGAGGCGAAGCGCGAGATCGTCCAGCACGGGCAGTACGCCGAGGTGCATCGTCTCGTCGAGCTGCTCGCGCGCATCTGCCAGGACGACGTACGGCTGCGTGATCACACCCGGCGCGCGTTCCACGAGGTCGTGGCTGAGTTGCTGGTGCAGTTCGACGTCTACCGCGCGTACGTCGTACCGGGGGAGGAGCCGTCACCGACCGCAGTGGCTGCGATGGAGCGGGCAGCGGAGAAGGCACGCAGCAATCTCGACGAGGACCGGCAGGCCACGCTCGACCTCGTGCTGCACCTCCTGCTCGGCCGGGAGACCAGCACGATCGACGAGCGCGCGCGGGCCGAGCTGATCGTGCGCTTCCAGCAGACCTGTGGTCCGGTGATGGCGAAAGGCGTCGAGGACACCGCGTTCTACCGGTGGTTCCGGCTGACGTCGCTGAACGAGGTCGGTGGGGATCCGGAGCACTTCGGCGTCACGCCGGAGGAGTTCCACGCGTACGCGACCCAGCTGAACAAGAACTGGCCGAAGACGATGACCACGCTGTCGACTCACGACACGAAGCGCTCCGAGGACGTGCGTGCGCGACTCGGCGTCCTGTCCGAGCAGCCCGCCGCGTGGTCCGAGGCAGTCCGCGAATGGCGTCGCCTGTCGGAGGACCACCGCAGTCCCCTGCTGGACGGCAGCACGGAGTACCTGTTCTGGCAGACCCTCTTCGGCACCTGGGACGACGGACCGCTCGCTGAGGACCGCATGCAGGCCTACCTGCTCAAGGCGATCCGCGAGGCGAAGCGCAACACATCCTGGACCTCACCGGACGAGGAGTACGAGCAAACGGTCGCTGCCTTCGTCAGCGGTGTCCTGCACGACGAGAGCGTGCTCGACTCCGTACGCCGCTTCGCCGACGACCAGACCGGCTACATCAGGGCAGCCACCCTCGGGCAGAAGCTCGTGCAGCTCACGATGCCCGGCGTACCGGATGTCTACCAGGGCACCGAGCTGGTGGACCTGTCCTTGGTCGACCCGGACAACCGGCGGCCGGTGGACTACCAGCGACGCATCGAGAGGCTGCAGCACCTGGATGGTGGTGGCAAGCCGGAGGACCTGTCCGACGAGAAGCTGCTGATCACCTCACGTGCCCTGCGCCTCCGCCGGCAGTACCCGGAGGCCTTCGCCGGCAGCTACACGCCGCTCCCGACCTCCAACGGGCATGCGGTCGCCTTCGCGCGTGGCGACGCGGTCATCACCGTGGCGACCAGACTGCCGGCCGCACTGCAGCGTCTCGGTGGCTGGGGTGACAGCACGGTCGTGCTGCCGAGCGGGCAGTGGAAGAACGTGCTGACCGGTCGCGAGGTCGGCAGTGGTGCTGCCAGAATCGAAGACCTGCTGACAGACCTTCCAGTGGCCCTGCTGGTCAGGAGCTGACATGCACAACTTCCGCGTCTGGGTGCCTGAGGCAACCAACGTCGACCTGGTCCTGCGTGACGGCGTGCTGCCGATGCGCTTCGCGCCGGACGGCTGGTGGGAACGGCACGTCGTCGAGGCCCATCACGGCACCGACTACGCGTACTCCGTCGACGGCAGCGACCCGATGCCCGATCCACGCAGCCCGTGGCAGCCGGACGGCGTCCACGGGTTCAGCCGGGTCTTCGAGCCGGACCGTTTCGAGTGGACCGACGACAACTGGACCGGTCGCGACGTCCGCGGGTCCGTCTTCTACGAGCTGCACCTGGGCACCTTCACCGCAGACGGCACGCTGGACGCGGCCGCAGAGCACCTGGACTACCTGGCCGTGCTGGGCGTGGAGGTCGTCTCGCTGCTACCGGTCGCCGCGTTCCCCGGCGTACAAGGCTGGGGGTACGACGGTGTGGACCTCTACGCCGTCCACGAGCCGTACGGGGGACCGGAGGCATTGCAGCGGTTCGTCAACCAGTGTCACGAGGCTGGACTGGCCGTTTGTCTGGACGTCGTCTACAACCACCTCGGCCCGAGCGGGAACTACCTCGCCAACTTCGGTCCGTACTTCACCAACCGCCACTCGACGCCATGGGGTCCGGCGGTCAACCTCGACGACACAGGCAGCACAGAGGTACGCCGGTGGATCTGCGACAACGCACTCCGCTGGTTCCGCGACTTCCACCTCGACGCGCTGCGACTGGACGCCGTACACGCGCTGGTCGACGACAGCCCGAAGCATCTGCTCCAGCAACTGTCGGACGAGACCGCGGAGCTCTCGCAGGAGCTCGGACGACCGCTCGGCCTGGTAGCCGAGTCCGACCTCAACGATCCGCGCACTGTCGAGCCGGTGTCCAAGGGCGGCATGGGCATGACCGCACAGTGGAGCGACGACTTCCACCACGCCCTGCACTCGCTGCTGACCGGCGAGCGCTTCGGGTACTACGTGGACTTCGGCGACCCGGCGGTGTTCGCGAAGACGCTGACGCGGGTGTTCATGCACGACGGGACGTACTCGACGTTCCGCGGCAAGAACTGGGGACATCCGGTCGATCCGCAGAAGGAACACGGCGGTCAGTTCCTCGTCTACACGTCGAACCACGACCAGATCGGCAACCGGGCTCTCGGTGACCGGCCGGCGCTCACGCCGGGGCAGCTCGCCATCGGCGCCGCGCTGGTCCTGACGTCGCCGTACACCCCGATGCTGTTCATGGGCGAGGAGTGGGGCGCCTCGACACCGTGGCGGTTCTTCACCGACTTCGGTGAGCCGGAGCTGGCCGAGGCGGTCCGGACCGGGCGCCGGCGGGAGTTCGCCGAGTTCGGCTGGGACGCCGACGAGATCCCGGACCCGCAGGATCCGCAGACCTGGCGCAGCTCGGTCCTAGATTGGTCGGAGCCGGACGAGTCACCGCATCGCGAGGTGCTGATGTGGTACCGGCACCTGCTCACCTTCCGGGCCCGGATGCCGGAGCTGCGCGACGACCGGCTCGAGTCCGTCGGGATCTCGTTCGACCCCGCCGGGGCCTGGCTCGTGGTGACGCGCGGCAGCCTGCGGGTAGTGGCGAACCTGTCCGCCGACGACGCGATCGTGCCGGTGGACGTGCCCCCGGAGTACCTGGTGATGTCGTTCGGAGCGGCCGAACTGGCCGAGGGCGGCCTGTGGTTGCCCGGTCACGGCGTCGCGATCGTCTCCGTCTGAGACTTTCCAACGCTGCACATATGTAGGGCAAACCAACAGATCCCGGCGTTCGAGCGTGTTGATCCGTGGTGATTCCCGGAATCGCTTGTCTGGTGACGCGGTTGTGACGGACCGTTGATGGGCCAGCAGGGGACGGGGGGTCACAGGGAGGTCCGGATGACCGTCGGAGGCGTCGACACTTACTACGACTACGAAGAGAAGCAGTGGAAGAGCCGGAGGCTGGGTGGCGGCCCGATCCGTCGCGGCCCGGTGTGCCCGGCCCCACGTACCGCGGACCACGCGGTGCACGACACCACCCACGAGCGGCGCGCGTCCGGCCGCGACCACGACGTACCGAAACCACGCTGAACTGACGACAACCGGTGGCAGGGCCCGCCAGACCAGGTCACCGTTCTGAAACAGCCGCCTGAGCGGCCGTCCTGGACTCACCCGGACGGCCGCTGACGACATGACTGGCCGGGGTCCGGAGCGAGGTAGTTTCCGCGTCGCATAGAGTGACAGCTGTCTCGAGAGGAAGGACTCCGCGCGATGGCTGACGCAGACGACCAGGTGGACTCGCCGTACCCCTTCGACACCACGAAGCCGAGTATCGCCCGGACGTACGACTACCTGCTCGGCGGCAAGGACAACTTCGCGGTGGACCGCGCGTTCGGGGACCGGTTCATCAACGAACTGCCGGGCTCGCGGATGATCGCGTACGACAACCGCGGCGCGCTGATCCGGGCGGTCCAGGAGATCGTCACGAACACGCCGGTGCGGCAGTTCATCGACCTCGGCAGCGGCCTGCCGACCGCCGACAACGTGCACCAGGTCGCCCAGCGGTACGCCCCGGACGCGAAGATCGTGTACGTCGACAACGACCCGATCGTGCTCGCCCACGGGCGGGCGCTGCTCGCCGAGAACGACAACACCACCGTCATCCAGGCCGACCTGCGCGAGCCGAAGGCGATCATCGAGCACCCCGACACCGTGCGGCTGATCGACTTCAGCAAGCCCGTCGGCGTGATCTTCAGCGCCACCCTCCACCACGTCAACGACGACGAGGACCCGGCCGGCATCGTCCGCTTCTGGCACGACCGGATCGCGTCCGGCAGCCTCGTCTTCATCAGCCACTTCCGCAGCGAGAACGACCCCCGGAGCCAGGAGCTCGAGGCCCTCCTCCAGGGTTCGCTCGGCCGCGGCCGCTGGCGCACCGACGACCAGATCCTCGCGCTGTTCGGCGACGGCTTCACGGTCCTGGAGCCCGGCCTGGTGCCGGCGTCGGAGTGGCGCAACGACGACGCCCCCGAAGACCCGAACGACTACCAGCGCCTGATCGCCGCGGTGCTGGCCCGCAAGAACTAGGTGCTAGCGCCGCCGCGCACCCACCTCAGCGCGGTGATCGAACTACGCAGGTAGGTCGATCGCGAGGGATGTGGACAGGTGTTGGCGGGCTGCCGTTTCGAGCTCTTGGGGCCAGGGCAGGCCGCATCGTGCGTGGAGGGCGCGGGCCAGCGGCAGGAAGTGCGTGGCGCAGGTGATGTTGGCGGTGACGACCGATTCGCGGGTGGCCTGGAGCGGTGGAAGGCCGGCGAGGATCTGCTGACGGTCGGCGGGTAGTAGGCGGTCGAGGTGCAGGACGCCGCCGCGGTCTTCGACGGCGACGTCTTCGAGCATCAGGTCGATCAGCATCTGCCGCAGCAGACCGGCGCCCGACTCGCCGACGACGTACTCCTCGCGTCCGATGGCGACCGGAAGCAGGCCCAGTACGCGGAGGAATTCCACGGTGATGAACTCGACACGCGCAGGGTCCGGCTGTTTCGGTGCGCCCGGTGCCGCGAGATCAGCACTCAGGCCGTGCGGGTCGTACAGCGGCTTCGCGGTCGACCGGGTGCGGCTGCCGATCGCGTCCGGCGTACCGACTGAGACGTCGAAGCGAACCCACTCCGGCGTGATGTGATTGAAGACCCGCGGGCCGAGCGCGCGACGGAACACCGTCGGCGAGATCTCGTCCGAGGTCTTCGGCCAGTCGTCGCAGAAGCTGTCGACATCGTCCGCGGCGACGACGACCCACAGATCGACGTCGCTGAACCGATCGTCCGTCCCCCGGCCGAAGCTACCGACCAGCCACACGCCCAGCACTCGATCGTCCTGGCTGAGAACGTGTTCGGCCCGTTCGATCAGGGCCTGCTGGCGCGGGTCCGCCGCGCCGCTGCGTGCCGAATATTCGCGAGCATTGTCAGTCATGAGCGTCCATGATGCTCCTAGGCTTCTGGCTTTTCCGGGGAGCGTAGCGACTGATAGGGGTACGGCGCGGTATGGAGGCGGCTGAGGTTGTGCGGGCGGTGGATGCGGTCAAGGTGATCGCTTCGTCGCTGGATCTGGCAGTGGACGATGTGAGCTTTCTGCACAACTCGAACAAGTTGGCGCTTCGCCTGCTGCCTTGTGACGTGATGGCCCGCGTGGCGCCTGTGGACGAGCAGAATGCACAGTTCGAGATCGATCTCGCGCAGCAGCTCGTCGAACTCGCGAGTCCGATGGCGGCTCTCGAGCCTCGTGTGGAGCCGCGGGCCTATCAGCGTGATGGCTTCGTGGTCACGTTCTGGACGTACTACGAGTCCGTGGCGCCCGACGCGATCGCGCCGGCCGACTACGCCGACGCGCTCGAACGGCTGCATGCCGGTATGCGCAAGGTCGATCTCCCGTCGCCGCATTTCACGGATCGGATCGCAGAGGCCCAGGAACTCGTGGCGAACCGCGACAGTACGCCGGAGCTCGACGACGCCGGCCGGGAGCTTCTCGACGACGCATTGCGCTACCTCCGGCGGACGATCGTCGAGCGCGGCGCGCCGGAGCAGCTGCTGCACGGCGAACCGCACCCGGGAAATCTGCTCAACACGAAGCACGGGCCTCTCTTCATCGACCTCGAGACGTGCTGTCGTGGGCCGATCGAATTCGATGTCGCTCATGCGCCGGAGGAAGTCAGTGCGCAGTACCCGGGTGCGGATCAAGACTTGGTCAGCGTCTGCCGGATCCTCGTCCTGGCGATGGTCACAACGTGGCGCTGGGATCGAGGAGACCAGTTCCCGAACGGCCGACAGATGGGTCTCGACGGCCTCGCCGAGCTCCGAGAAGCACTCGACTCATCGCGTTAGAGCTGGTCGAGGGCTGCCTGCAGGAACGCATCACGTCGCGCGGTCGCCTCGCGGCTGTACAGAGTTGTCGGGGTGTTGAGTGCGGCGACGGCGTCCCAGTACGGGATGTTGGCGGCCGCCGTACTGGAGGCTTCTTCCCAGGCGTCCACGATGTCCACGGTCGTCGCGCCGTACGTGATGGCAATCTGCTTGCGCAGTTCACCCAGATCGACGCCGGGGTTGCCAACACCGGCCGTCTTCCAGTCGATCAACGTGCAGCCGACATCGTCCGTCCAGGCCATGTTGCCGGGCCAGACATCGCCGTGCACAAAGACGTTGTCGCCCTGCGGCTGGGGGATGCTCCGGATCATCTCGTCTGCTTGTCTGAGGAGTGGCGACGTCGGCATCCGACCCAGCCGCCGGTCTCCGGCGAAATCGTCGACCGCAATGGGACGTGTCCGGAGCGGTAGGTGAGGGCCGGGGGCGAGCCGGATCGCATGGACCTGGGCGAGTGCTGCGCCGGCGGCGCGTAGGCGTGCGACAGGCAGCGTTCGCGGCCAGGTTGTGTTGCCTGAAGCAACAGTCTCGAGGGTTGCCGGTACGCCGGCCGCGCGGCCGGCGAGGTCCTTCGCGACGAGCCGCGGAGCTCGCAACCGGTGTACTTCGGCAACCTCGAGCGCGGCCGCACCCGTAGCGATCAACCCGGCATCGATGCGCGGAGTGATCGAACGCAGCACGAAATGCCTCGCACGACCACGTACGTCGACACTCAGCCGCCAGGGGCCTTGATCGTCGTGGAGCGGTTGCACCGATCTGATCGTGGCACCGCCGCCGATCGAATCGACGGCCCAGTTCACTGTCCGCTCGGTCGGCTGCGCGCCGCCTGCACCTCTACCCGTCCCGCACTCGGAGATCCTGGCACGCGACCGGGCAGGGGTCTAGGGCGTGAACAGCTTCCACTGACCTTCGGAGACGACCTCCACTGTGCCGTCGACGACCTTGATGGCCGAGTCGTCGTCGATCGCGTATGTCGGCGCGGGGATGTGTGCTGCCCACTTCTCGGCGTTGGCCAACGAGGCGTCGGTGTGGTCGGGGTGTTCGAAGTGCGGGATGACCGCGAAGTCGACGAGCCCGGCTCCTTCGCCGGTGACCAGCAGGCGGTGGAGGTCGCCTTCCGGAGTGCTGAAGACGATGTCCTCCGACTTCAGCGGTCCGTCGGTGCCGCGGGGCTGTTCGGTGTACGTCTCCACGAAGGTCGATGTCGCGGCGATGCTCCCGGCGCTCACCCCGACGTACACCGCCTCCGGGCGCAGCGTCGGCAGGAGGTCGGCGAGGCCGGAACGGCGCATCCAGTTGGCGAGGAACAGCGGGTCGCCGCCCCAGAACAGCAAGGCGTCGGCCTCGCGGACCGTCGGCACCCAGGCATCCTCTTCGATGCTCGGCAGCACCGACAGCTCGAGGACTCCCAGAGACTTCCAGCCCAGATCGGCCAGATGCGACGGACCGTTGCCGGTGATCATCCGGTACGACGCGAACTGCCCGCCGCGGAACGGGTAGATGGCGGTCGGGATGACGAGGGCAGTCGACTCGGCGATCGGCTTGCCCAGCAGCTCGACCAGCGCGTCCTGGATGCTCGGATTGTGGATCCCGGCAGAAGTCAGCAGAAGCTTCATGGCGCCTTCCTTGATTGTCCGTGCGGTGGAGCGTGCGGCCGCTCAACTCTGCAACGAACAGCCCCGCCCCGATCCGACACCGCCACCAAGAATTCGTCCAGGACCGTGCTAGCTGTAGTCCCGTGTCCCCGAACGCTTGGAGCTCAGGAACTGCGCCTTCGTAAGGAAGGCGAACTGCGCTGTCTTGGTCGAGCCGTCAGGTTGCGGGATCTTGGCTTCCGGGCCGAGCGTGAAGCCGGTGCGGTGGAAGCGGTCGATAGCGCGGGTGTTGCGTACGTCGGGATCGACCACCAGGCGCGGATGCCCGAGCTGCACGAACACGAACTCCGCAAGGGCCTGCAGCAGATTGCCGGTGAAGCCCGGCTGCGGATCACCGGGCGCGATCAGCAGATGCAGCCCGAGATCGCCGGCCTTGACGTCGTACGCCGCACCGGCCGGATCCGCCTGCGGGTCGTAGGTTTGCAGCAGCGCCACCGGTGCATCGTCCAGCCGTACGACGTACACGTGATGCGTCGGCACCGAATCCAGGAAGCGATACGTGGCCGCGATCTCGTCGCGCGACAGCCCGCCCATACCCCAGTACGTCGCCCGCTCCGCCGTCACCCACTCGTGAATCAGGTCGAGGTCCCGCTCCGGATCGGCCTCCTCGAGCCGGACCGTGCCGAACCCGTCCACCTCGACCGAGTAACCGCGATCCTCACGACTGGTCGCAGCGACCGCAGGGGCCAACGATCCGCTCAACCAGAACGGCAGCTGGTCGTGATGATGTGGATCTCCGAGTACGCCGGACGCGCCGAGCGGCACGACCCACCTGCTGGCTGAACGATCGGCAAGATCCCAGGCGTACCGCGCCGCCGACGCGCGGATGCACATGTCGGTGAGCCCCGGCAGGCTTGACGTGGACATAACGCAGTGGTGATCGCCGGAGAGCGCCAGGTCGTACGGCTCCTCGTCCCGCGCGAACACCGGCCCGCGCAACGCGTGCAGCGGCGAGAGCTGATGCGTCTCACCCCACGGCGGCCGAGGCTTGTGCGCGGCAACCTCCTCCAGCGCCTCCCGCGCCAGCCAGCCGAAGTTGATCTCCGGGAGGTTCGCCGCAACCAGGTTCTCGAGCGCGTAGGAGACGTGCGTCAACGGATCCATCCACGGCGCGAACAGCTCCGCGACCTCGGCGTCCTCGAGGATCGTGAAGTGATCCGTGAGTCGCGCGATCAGTGCCTTGCGGAGCGCGGCGTACGACGAGGCCGTCGTACTCTCCGCGTCCATGTGGCGGTCCCAGGCGAGCAATTCGGTGCGCAGGGCAACGGCTTGCGTGGAGAGGTCTTCGAGGTCGATCAGCAGGTCGAGGACGAAGCCGGCTGAGCCGAGGAACGTGTCCTTGTGGATCGACGGCATGTCGTCGACAGACCAGTCATCGCGAGCGTTGACCAGCTCGCGGATGCGGTCCGAACGGTGCGGCGCCGCGAACTCGACGCCCAACGGCGCCGCCAGTTCACGAGCATTCGCCATCACCACGGGACCGTTCACGTCCTCCCGCGGCATCGGGTCGTACCACCCCTCCCACTGATGCTCAGCCTCCCAAGCCGGTACGACGCGCATCCGGTTGCTCGCATGCCGCTGCGGCACGAGCCCGGCCGTCCGATGCAGCAGCCCACCCGCGGTGTCAGCCGCCAGGACCACGTTCACCGGCTCGACCCACTCGTCGAACGCGGAATCGACGTCTGCGACAGTGGTTGCCCGCAGCAACTTAGCCATCACCTCGAACCCGAGCCGACCGGTCACCCGAGGTGGATACCGCAGACTGATGCCGTCCTGGATGATCGGGCCACGCTCGGTCTCGATCACCTCGACCTCGATCGGGTCCGCCCCGGCGACCTCGACCACCTCACGATGTGCGGCGGCCGGCTTCCAACCGTCCGGGCACAGTGCCTCCACCCCAGTAGCCGTTCGACGGAGGCGCTCGGCGTACAGATCCTGGTAATCGGCCATCGCGTTCGTGATCGCCCACGCGACACCGCCTGTGTGACCGAAGTGCGCCAGACCGGGAATGCCAGGCACAGCGAGACCCAGTACGTCGTACTCCGGACAGGTCAGCCGGATCTGCTGGTAGACGCCCGGGCTCTCGATGTACCGATGCGGATCACCTGCCACGATCGCCTGACCCGACGCGGTATGCGACCCAGGGATGAGCCACCCGTTACTTCCGGCACCATGCGGCCCCTCGGACGTGAACAGATCCAACGCGTCCTCGCCGAGCTGCCGCGCGACATGGGTCCGCCACAACTTCGTCGGGAAGCCGGCGAACAGCACATGGACCGCCAGCCAGATCCCGAGCGGCGTCCACGGCTCCCACTCCTGCAGCGTCAACCTGGTCTCGGCGAACTCCGGCGCCCGCGAGGCCCCGCCCGGCAGCGCATGATTCACGCCTTCGACGTACGCCGTGACCCACTCGCGCGTCTCGTCGTCGAGCGATTCGAAGCACCGCTGGGCCGTGTCAGCCAGCCGGGCCTGTCGCGCAAAGACATCCCATCCGGCGGCGTCCGGGCCGAGGAACGCGGCGCTCGTCCCGAGGTACCTGCGGCGTTCGAGCTCGATCTGCCAGGCGCGGTCCCGGGCGGCGTTGACCCCTTGGAGATACACCAACGCGAGAGGATCGCCGGCCTGGAGGTGCGGCACGCCGTACGTGTCCCGGAACACTCTCGCATTCACAACGCGCCTCGCTTCAGTTAGGTTAGGCTGCACTAACTTACGCAGCAACGACTTGACGCCGCAAGGGCAATTGTCGCTGGAGGTGTGGAGTGGGGCACGGCTGGGAAGGCGTGGTGCTCAAGCTGTTCCGCGGGAAGGACTTCGTCTTCACCGTGACGGGCGCCGAACAGGTCACCGAGCGCTACCGCCGGGTGCATTTCACCGACGGCGGTCTGCTGCAGGCGATCGGCGTACACCCCACGATGTGGGTGCGGCTCTGGTTCGACAACGCAGGCAGGCCGCACCAGCGTGCGTACACGCTGGTCGATCCGGAGCTCGAGGCCGGCACGTTCAGCCTGGAGTTCGCGCTGCACGACGGATGTGCGAGCGACTGGTCCCGGAAGGCCGAGCCCGGCGACACGATCGAGGCGACCGTGCAGGGGACCGGCTTCGAGGTGCCGGACCCGTTGCCGCCGCGGATGCTGGTGATCGGCGACCCTGCCTCGTTGCCCGCGATCAACTCGCTGCTCGCGGCCGCCCCGAAGCTGCCGGCCACGATCTGGTTCGAGACCACCCACGACCTGGACCGCGAGCTGCCGTTCCGCACCGAGGAGCACCACGACCTGAGGACCGTCCCGCGGGCGCAGCTGGTCGAGCAGGTGACGACGGAGCTCAAAGACGAAGTCGGCCCCGACACGTTCGTCTGGATCGCGTGCGACACGGCGACGACGCGCACGCTCACGTCGTACGTCCTGAAGGATCTCGCCGTGCCGAAGCACCGCGTGAAGTCCCTCGGTTACTGGAAGGCCGCGTAACCTTGCCGGCGTGATCACGCCGCTCGACGTCACCGACCACGCCCTCGCCGAGGGGTTGCTGCAGATCCAGCACGCCGCGTACGCGATAGAGGCCGAGCTGATCGGCTTCGACGGCATCCCGCCTCTCCAGGAAGACCTCGCCGGACTCATGCAGTCCACGGAGCACTGGCTCGGCAGGTACGACGGAAGCACGCTGGTCGGCGCGGTCGCTTATGAGTTCCCGGACGACGACACGGTCGAGATCTCCCGCCTGGTCGTCGATCCGGCCCACGCCCGCCGCGGCCACGGCAGGGCCCTCCTTGACTACCTGGACCAGCTCGAACCCCGACCGATCAGCCTGGTCTCGACCGGCTCGGCCAACACCCCGGCCGTGAATCTCTACAAGTCGCGCGGGTACGTCGAGAGCGGCCGCACCACGATCGCGCCGGGAACGCAGATCACACACTTCCGCCGGCGGCGTACCGATCCAGCCACTTCGGCCAGGGCCTGAGCTCGCCGGCGACCTCCGCGAGGGCGACCAGCAGGTCAGCGGTCGTGCCGCGCTCACCGGGTTGCTCGGCGAGCAACTGACGGATGACAGGGGCAAGCGGCGACTGCGGGAGTTCGCCCCCGTCCGCGAGCGGTACGCCCGCCACCGCTTCGGCCAGCACCATTCCCACCCCGTAAAGGTCCATCGCGGCCGAGACCGGTTCGCATGCCTCCTGCTCCGGTGCGGCGTAGCCCCTGGTGCCGACCGGATGACCAGCAGGTTGTGGCGAGCCGATCGGCCGCGCGGTCCCGAAATCCAGCAGGATGGGCCGGGCGTCACGCAGTACGACGTTCGCCGGCTTGAGGTCGAGATGGGCCAGACCTCGCTGGTGCAGCGAGGTGACAGCGGGCAGCAGTTGAGCACCGAGTATGGCGGCCTCCTCCGCCGTGAGCGCGCCGTTCTCGTCGATCTCCTCGTCCAGTGCCGGCCCGTCGACGTACTCGACCAGGATGTGCGGCACCTGATCCCTCGTGCCGTCCGCGAGCAAGCGTGGCACCGAGGGGTGCAGGTTTCCCGACAGGGCGGCCGTTTCCCGGCACAAGGTTCGCAATCCGCGCGGGTGATCTAGCTGGTGGGGACGGACCAGCTTGAGCACAGCCGGGCTCCACAGGCCGGGATTCCAGACGAGCCAGGTCTCACACCGCACCCCCACGCCCATCCGTTCGATCGCGAGGTTCCCGCCCGGGAGCGGAGAACCCTCCGCGAACTCCCAGACAGGGAGGCCGTCCTCAGGGTCGACCATGTTCTTCCTCCAACCACGGACGTGGACCGCCGGCCGACGAACCCCGCCGGCCGGCGGTCCGCCGAACCTCAGCAGCGGCTACGGCTGCGACTACGGCTGCGACTACGGCTACAGCTGCGGCTCCGTGAGCCACCGTGCTTGTGGTGCCGTTTGTTGTACATCGTCGGTGCGATTCGCGGCATGACGTTCACCCCCTTCCGCTTGCCGTGCGGTGTCGGACATCTGTGACGATCGAGAGCTCACTACGCGGTCCTGGACAGTCGTGCCGGCGAGGCTCACGACGCGGTCCGCGATGGCGGCCAGCTCCCGGTCGTGGGTGACGACCAGGACCGTGCGATGCGCCGTGGCGGTCTTGATCGCTCTGACCACGGCGGCGGCGGACCGCGGGTCGAGCGATGCCGTCGGCTCGTCCAGCAGCACCATCGGCGCATAGGACACCACGGCGCGGGCGATGGCGATCCGGCGCCGTTGACCGCCCGACAGCCGGACGCCGTTCTCCCCGAGAGGCGTGTCGTAGCCGTGCGGCAACCGGCCGATGAACTCGTCCACCTGAGCGTTCCGGCCGGCCTCGAGTACGTCGGCCCGGGTGGCCGCTGGGTTGCCGAAGGCAATATTCTCCGCGACCGTCGCGTCGAGCAGCCAGGGATCCTGCGGCACGTAGGCGAACCGGCTGCGGACCGTGAGTTGTTTGCAGTAGCGCACGTTCACGCCGTCGATGAGAACCCTGCCGGTGTTGACGTCGTACAGCCGGAGCAGGAGATGGAGGACCGTGCTCTTGCCGATCCCACTAGGCCCGATCAGGCAGACCGTCTCGCCGGCCGCGACCCGGAGATTGAAGTTGTCGAGCACCGGCTGGTCCGCGTCGTACCGGAAGCCGACATGCTCGAACCGGACGTCCTCGACGAGTGGCGGCGCGGTCCAGGCGCCAACGCGGTCGGTGACTGCCTCGTCGCAGTCCAGCACCTCCCGCACCCGGGTGGCACTGGCGGCGGCCTTGGCCAGAACGGCCGACAGACGAGTCAGTCCACGGACCGGCGAATAGAGATCGCGCAGGTAAGCGGTGACCACCAGCAGCTCGCCGACGGTCAGCGCGCCGTTCAGCACGGACATACCTCCGACGACGAGCACCAGCGCGGATCCGATCGCCAGCAGCACATCGGCAACCGGGGTCCAGCGGGCGTCCACCCTGATCGCATGCAGTTCGGCATCGAGTACGGCGCGGTTGCGCTGAGCGAACTCGCCCGTCGCGTGGTCGATCCGGCCGAAGGCCTGGACCGCGCGAACATTGCGCAGCAGGTCTGTGGTCGTTCCGGCCAGCCGGCCTGACTCCGCCCGGGCGGCTTGCTGGGCGGCTCTGATCCGAGCTCGCTGCCGCACAGCCAGTCCGGCCAGCACCGGCACGACCGCCAGGCCGATCAGGAGCAGACCGGGATCGAAGGCCAGTAGCAGGACCAGGACACCGACCAGCATGACGGCGTCGGGAAAGAACGAGGTGGTGATCGCGACCACGCCGTCCAGGACCCGGCCCACGTCGGTAGTCAGCCGGGACACGAGCTCACCGCTGCGCATCCGGTCGTGCCACCGCAGCGATCGGGTCATCGCCCGCTCGAACATGCTCGCCCGCAGGGCGGTGCCGATCCGCTCGGCCGCGCCTTCGGCGGTTCGCATGATCACCAGCTCGAGCAGGCCGTCGACCACGATCAGAACGACGGACGCGGCGCCCGCGAGCACCAGCAACCGGGCCGGCGCCGTCCCGGAAAGGAATGCGAAGCGTCCGGTCAGCGGTTTGCCGCCGAGGGCGTAATCCACTGCCAAAGCCAGCGGCCACGGACGCAACAGCGTGATGCCCACCTGCAGTACGACGAGAATCGCGGCAGCAGCCAGCGCCGGGGAGTGATGACGGACCGATGGGCCCGCCACGCTGAGGCTCAACGGCGCCTTCATCTTTCCACCATCCCGGTGCGATCGCCCTTGCGCCATTGCACATTTGGGCTAGCACCTCGCGGATTCTGTTGCTTGCCGTGAACCCCTAGTCACAGCCGATCCGTAATCGTCCGGCAACTGCTCAGCCGGAAGGAATGCGCCTATCATCCGAAGTGGGGACAATGGGGGACTGAACGATGGGAGCTATTTTCTGGGGCCGGACCGTAATTGCAGGACCGGCCATTCTCGTAGGTGGCGTGCTGCTCGAACGAATCCGCCGGATGCGGCGCGCGCGGTTGTGCCGCCGCGATCAGTACGTCCGCGATCTCGAGCGCCGGCGGCTCATCGGTGAGCTGCACGACGGGGTGATCCAGGATCTCGCCGGAATCAACTACGCGTTGGAACGGCTGCGGCTGGGCGGGGTGTCCGCCGATCAGCACGGCGAGGTGATCGCCGACAGTGCACTGCGGCTGCGACGCAGCATCGGAGACCTCAGGACTCTGTTGCTCGACAACTACCCGCCCGACCTGGGCGACGAAGGACTCGGTCTCGCGCTCGAGCGTCTGGCCGAGACCCTCGAATGTCTCGGCATGGAAGTACGGCTCGAGGTGTCGCGGACAGAGTGCCTGCCACCCGGCACCTCGACTCTCATCTTCCGGGCAGCCCAGGAGGCCGTCCGGAACGTCGCGAGGCACAGCGGAGCACACGAAGTACTGATCAGGGCCGGCCGCCGGCGCGGGCAGGCGACGCTCCTCGTCGAGGACGACGGGCAGGGCTTCGACCGTGCCCGACTGCTGGAACGCCACGAGGCCGGGCATTTCGGTCTGCAGTCGACCAGTGATCTGGTGACTGCCTGCGGCGGCGTACTGCGGGTCCGGGCCGCGCCCGGCCAGGGCACCAGCGTGAACGTCGAGGTCCCGGTCGGATGATTCGCGTCCTGGTCGTGGACGATCACGACATCGTCCGCACCGGGCTGCCAGTTGCTGGCCGGCACCGAGGATCTCGACCCGGTGGGCACGGCAGCAGACGGCGACGAGGGCGTCGCGATGGCTGCCGAGCTGCGTCCGGACGTCGTCCTGATGGACCTGTCGATGCCGGGTACCGACGGCGTCACGGCCACCGAGCGCATCGTCACCGAGAATGCCGGCACCCATGTGCTGGTGCTGACGTCATTCAGCGACCACGAACGGATCATGGCCGCACTCGACGCGGGCGCGGAGGGCTACCTGCTCAAGGACAGCAGCACCGACACGATCCTCACCGCGATCCGCCAGGTGACCGCCGGCGGATCGCCGCTGGATCCCAAGGCGGCCCATGAGTTCCTGACCAGCAGGCGCCACTCAGCTCAGGAGATCACCTTCACGACCCGCGAGCAGGAGGTCCTCGAGATGCTCGGCTCCGGTTTGCCGAACCGGACGATCTCCCAGCGCCTCGGCATCAGTGAACGGACCGTCAAGGCGCACCTGACCAGCATCTTTCATCGGCTCGGCGTCTCCGATCGAACCCAGGCCGCGCTCTGGGCCCAACGGCACACTCGTTTCAAGCGCGGGTCCTGACCTGCTCGAAGCCGTAGTACAGCGCGAGCAGGAAGACGATCAGCAGCGTCACCTGCGCCGAGATGAACGAGATGCCGATGCAGGCTCCGTAGATCACCGTCCCCATCGAATAGCGGATCAGGGATCTGCGCATCTGCGACTTGGTCATGTCGTGCTCGACCAGGTGGTGGCGCAGGACGTACCACCAGATCAGGCTGAAGGCGATCGCCGCCAGCGTGAGGTTCGCGCTGTAGACGGCGGCTGCGACGTTCGCGTTGATCGAGTGGTCCTCGAGATGTTCGGCGAACAGACTGGTCGGGAACGGCAGCAGCGTCGCCCACAACAGCAGCAACAGGTTGAGGAACATCAGTCCGCGATCCGCGCGCTGGATCTGGCGAAACATCGAGTGGTGGTTGACCCACATGATGCCGAGGATCGCGAAGCTGGTCAGGTACGCCGCGAACTGCGGCCACTCGTCCAGCAGCGCCGGCCACAGCCGTTGCCCCTCCTCGAGCTCGGGACTGTGCAACTCGAGGACCAGAAGGGTGATCGCGATCGCGAAGACGCCGTCACTGAACGCTTCCAGGCGGTTGGTCTCCGCGAGGTCGGACTGAGTGTTCACGGGCACACAGTCTGACCTACTACACCGGTGAACGGACCGTCGTGCTGGTCCGCCTTGAGCGAAATCGGACTGGGTGCCCAAGGGCACCCAGTCCGACGCCGCAGGGGTCAGTCAGTCGTCAGTGAAACAGCTGTCCAGCTGATGGCCGGGAGCGTGACGGTGAGTTTGCCGTCGACGAGGGTGGCCGTCTCGAGCTGTTGCGGGACCACGTGATCGGGGTCGGTGGCCGAGTTGACGGCCAGAGGATCCGCGGCATGCATGATCAGCGCTTCAGCAATGGTCGTGACGCCGGTGCGGCTGACGTCGACGGTGACCTCGATCGGGCCCTCGGTCGACCGGTTGACGGCGAAGATCGCGACCTTGCCGTCGTCGTACGTCGCGACCGCGTCGACCGCCGCTACGTCGCCGTACTTCTCGGTCGTGGTGAGCGGCGAGTCGGTCTCGACCCGCAGGACCTGGCCGGCCGCGAGCCGGGACGTGATCGCGAACGGGTGGAACGTCGGCTGCCGCCAGGCCGCGCCGCCGGGCTCGGTCATGATCGGGGCGATCACATTCGCGAGCTGGGCGAGGCAGGCGACCCCGACCCGGTCGCTGTGCCGGAGCAACGAGATCAACAGGTTGCCGACGACAACGGCATCGGTGGCGTTGTACTCGTCCTCGATCCGTCGCGGCGCCACCTCCCACTGGTCGTGGGGCCCGTCGGTACGGCGGGAGCGTTCGCCGTACCAGACGTTCCACTCGTCGAACGAGATGTCGATCTTCTTGCTGCTCTTGAGCTCCGCGCCGACGTGATCGGCGGTCGCGACGACGGACTCGATGAAGCGGTCCATGTTCACCGCGGACGCCAGGAACGAGGCAGTGTCGCCGTCGTCGTTGCCGTAGTACGCGTGGCAGGAGATGTACTCGACGAACTCGTACGTCTCCCGCAGTACGTCGCGCTCCCAGGTCCCGAACAGCGGCATCCTCGACGACGACGATCCGCACGCGACGAGCTGGAGATCCGGCTCGATCATCCGCATCGCCCGCGCGGTCTCGGCCGCGAGCCGCCCGTACTCCGTCGGCGTCTTGTGACCGACCTGCCACGGCCCGTCCAGCTCGTTGCCCAGGCACCACAGTTTGATCCCGTACGGCGATGCGCCGTGCTGCTCGCGCAGATCGGACAACGCCGTACCGCCCGGGTGGTTGGTGTACTCCAGCAGGTCGAGCGCCTCCTGGACACCCCGCGTGCCCAGGTTGAGCGCCATCATCGGCTCGACGCCGGCCTTCGCGCACCACTTGCTGAACTCGTCCAGACCGAACTCGTTGGTCTCGACGCTGTGCCAGGCCAGGTCGAGCCGGCGCGGTCGTTCCTCCCGCGGGCCGACACCGTCCTCCCAGCGGTAACCGGAGACGAAGTTGCCGCCGGGGTAACGCACCACGGACACGCCGAGCTCACGGGTCAGCTCGAGGACGTCCTTGCGGAAGCCGTCCTCGTCGGCGGTCGCGTGGCCGGGTTCGTAGATACCGGTGTAGACACACCGGCCCATGTGCTCGACGAACGTCCCGAAGGTGCGGCGGTTCACGGGCGCGATCGTGAACGCAGGGTCGATGGTCAGGTTGGCAGCGGGCACCAGGTGGCTCCTGTCATGGTTTTGCCTAGCCCTTGATCCCCGCGTCGCCCACACCGCGGACGACGTGGCGCTGGAACAGGGCGTAGACGATCAGCAACGGAAGGCCGCCCAGCACGGCCGATGCCATGATCTGGGCGTAGCGCAGGCCGTACGAGCCCTGCACGTTGGCCAGGCCGACCGGGATCGTCATCATTGACGGGTCGGTGGTCACGATGAAGGGCCAGAGGAAGTTGTTCCAGGCCCCGATGAACGTGAAGATGCCGACGGCAACCAAGATCGGCCGCGACATCGGCACCATCACGCTCCAGACGATCCGCCACCGGGACGCGCCGTCGACCCGGGCGGCGTCCTCGTAGTCGCGGGAGATGCCGTCGAAGAACTTCTTCAGCACGAACACCATCACCGGTGCGACCACCTGCGGCAGCACGATGCCCCAGTAGGTGTCGACCAGGCCGAGGCCGGTCATCTCCTGGAACAGCGGCACGATCAGCACCTGCGGCGGCACCAGGATGCCGGCGATGATGATCCCGAAGAGCACGCGCCGCCCGGGAAACGTGGTCCGGGAGAAGCCGTACGCCGCGAGGACCGAGACGAACAGCGTCAGCGCGGTCACGAGGATCGAGACGACCGTGCTGTTGAGGAACCAGCGGATCAGATCCCCTTGCTCGATGACACTCCGGTAGGCGTCGCCGGTCGGTGCCTCTGGCAACCAGGTGATCGGGGCCCGGGTGGTCTCCGGCTCCGGTTTCAGCGACGTGTCGAGAGCCCAGAGCAGCGGCACGAGCCAGAGGACCGCCAGGATGACCGCGCCGACCGCGGTCGCCGTTCCGGCGAAGGTCCAACGCGGTTTCACCGGACCGCTGCGGGCAGGCTTGGTCGCGGGTGCGGCCGACCGCCGTTCGGTCGGCATCGTCGTGGTCGTCATGCCGCCTCCCCCCGTCCGGAGAACAGTTTGAACTGGGCGACCGCGACGATCACGATGATCGCGAAGAACAGGTACGAGATCGCCGACGCGTAGCCGATCCGGTAGCTGGTGAAGCCGGATTCGTAGATGTACTGGATGATCGGCCGGGTCGCGTAGTTCGGGCCGCCGTTGGTCATCAGGTAGATCTGGTCGAAGATCTTCAACGACGCGACCAGTTGCAGTACGACGATCAGCCCGGTGGTCCGGCTCAGCAACGGCAGCGTGATCCGGAACAGCTGTTGCCGGCCGTTCGCCCCGTCGATCGCGGCCGCCTCGTAGACCTGCGCCGGAATCCCTTGCAGGGCGGCGAGATAGAGCAGGAAGTTGAACCCGACCGTCCACCAGACGGTCGTGATCACCACCGCGAGCATTGCCCGGTTCTCGGTGTTCAGCCAGTCGATCTCCGCGAATCCGCCGGCCGTCAGCAGTCCGTTCACGAGGCCGAATCCGGGCTGGTAGATCCACACCCAGATCAGCGTCACCACGGTGGCCGGCAGGACGAACGGAGCGAAGTACGAGAACCGCAGCAGCCAGCCGAGGATGCCCTTACGGTTGGCCAGCAGGGCCATGAGTAGAGCGATGATCACCAGCGGCGGCGTACTCATCGCGGTGAAGACGAGCGTGTTCTTCAGCGACGACCAGACGGCCGGGTCGCCGAACAGGTCCCGCCAGTTCTGCAGGCCGAGGAACTCGTGTTTGACGCCGGCCAGGCTCGTGTTGAAGAAGCTGTTCCAGAAGCCGGAAGCGATCGGCCAGAGCATGAACAGTGCGAACAGCAGCAGGAACGGCGCGACGAAGAACAGGCCGCCCCAGCGTTGTTTCCAATCCGGTCCTTGCATGGGCGTTCTCCTGTCAGACCGGGGACGGGGTGTCGAGGAGCTTCTGGGTGGCAGCCTTGAACTGCGCGAGCGCAGACTTGGGCGTGGCTTGACCGGTCGCGATCCCGCTGAAGGCCGCCGCGGACTCGTTCTCCAGCTGTGCTCCCGACCCGCTGAACCAGGCATCCGGGTCGTAGAACACGTTCGGAGCGACGCTGCGGTACTCCGCCTGCGGCTTGAGATCCAGGTACTCCTGGCTCTTCACCACCGGCTGGTACGCCGGGATGTGGCCGCCGGCCGCCCATTCGACGCTGTGCTTGAGCATCCAGGCGATGTACTCGACCGTCGCCTTCGTGTCGTCGGCGTTGCGGTGCGCCTGGTGCGGCAACACGAACGTGTGCGAGTCGCCCTGGAACTTCGGTACGTCGTACACGACCGGGAACGGCGCCATGCTGAACGGCAGCTTCGCGGTCTGGTACGTCGTGACCTCCCACTCGCCGTTGAAGCTCAGCCCGGCCTCGCCGTTGCTGAACTGGGCGACCATTGCCGAGTAGTTCGCCGACCGCGGCGACAGGCCTTCGCTCGCGAGTTTGGCGATCAGGTCCAGGGCCTCGAGTGCCTTGGCATCGTCGATCACCAGTTCCTTGCCGTCAGGGCTGAAGAACTTGCCTTCGAGTTGGCCGTAGAGCGTCCACCACAGCCGCCACGGGCTGGTGGTGTCGACAGAGACGGCGTACTTGCCGGTGGTCTCCTTGACCGCCCGGAGCATGTCGAGGAACGCGGTGACGCCCTTGACCGGCTTGATCTTGTTGTCCGGTCCGAGCAACCCGGCCTTCTTGCAGATCTCCAGGTTGTAGTAGAGGACGAACGGATGCTGATCCAGCGGTACGGCGTACAGCTTGCCGTCGATGACGCAGCGGTCCCAGGTCGCCGGCAGGAAGTCGGATTGGCGGACGCCGGCGTTCTCGAGCAGATCCACCGGGATCGGGTCGAGCATCGTCGTCGGGCTGAAGCCCTTCAGCCGGGACATGTGCATGGTCGCGACCTCGGGTGCGCGGCCACCGGCCGCCGACATCGCGAGCTTGGTGTAGAACGGCGGGCCCCAGGCCAGCGTGTGCGCCTGGAACGCGACGTCGGGGTGCTCGGCGACGTACTGGTCGTGGATCTGCAGCAGGCGGGCGCCGTCGCCGCCGCCGAACAGGTTCCATTCGCGGACTCTCGGCTTGGAGCCGAGAGCGCCGCAGCCGGTCAGGGTGAGAGCGCCGAGCAGACCACCAAGAACTGCTCGGCGCCCCGGTCGGAAGGGCGGGGCGTCACTGGTCATGCGGCCTCCCGGCCTGGACTGAGGAGCGGAGGGAGCGAAGCGACCGGAGCGACGAGGGAAGACCGGGAGTTACAGCCGCATGGCCCGCCTCGCCGGAGGCGTGGCATCAGTACAGTCATCTGTCCTCCAGGGCGGAGTGGAGCACGACTCCTACACCGATGTACTACATCGGTGTAGAGAGGATGCCCGAGTGCTCCGGGACCGTCAAGACTTCAGTTCGGGCCGAGGGTGGATTCCCTGGTGTGGAGTTCGTAGGGTGCGACGATCTCGTGATGCTCCGAGGCGTCGCCCGCCATCCGCTGGACCAGGAGCTCGACCGCGGTCCGGGCGATGTGAACCCGGCTCGGATCGACCGTGGTCAAGGTCGGGCTGCTGTAGCTGGCCTCGTCGATGTTGTCGAAGCCGGCGACCGCCACGTCGTCCGGGATCCGCACGCCGCGCGCGGCGAGGGCCCGGATCGCGCCGAGCGCCAAGGTGTCGTTGAGAGCGAAGACGGCGTCGAACTCTTGCCCGGTCCCGAGCAGCTCCGCCATCGCGTCCGCCCCGCTCGACCGATGCCACTTCCCGCCCGATACGGCGAGCTCCTCCGGCACGGGAACGCCGTACTCCGCCAGCGTCTCGGCGTAGGCGCCGTACCGGATGGCCGCGGTGCCGACGCGCTCCCGGGGCCGGATGCCGATCACCGCGATCCGCCGGCGGCCCTGGTCGAGGAGATGCCGTACGACGGCCTTGGTGCCCTCGACGTTGTCGATCATCACGTGGTCGACCGGGCCGTGGAAGATCCGCTCGCCGAGCAGCACCATCGGTGTGTGCGTGCGGAGCTGATCGACGTCCTCCGGGCCGAGACCGAGCGGGCTGTACAGCAGGCCGTCCACCAGGTGCCCGCGCGGCCGGGCCAGCGCGGTCAGCTCCCGTTCACGGTCGGCACCGGTGGTTTCGATCATCACCGTCAGGCCGTGCTCGCCGGCGGCCGCGATCGCCGCGTCGGCGAGCTCCGCGAAGTACGGATTGCTCAGCTCCGGTACGGCGAGGCCGATGACGCCGGTCCGCCCGGACTTCAGGTTCCGGGCGGAGATGTTCATCCGGTAGCCGAGGGCATCGATCGCCGCGAGCACCTTGGTCCGCGTCTCGGCGCGGATGTACGGATAGCCGTTCATCACGTTCGAGACCGTCTTCGGAGACACGCCGGCCTCGCGCGCGACGTCGCGCATCGTCACTGCCATGGCATCTCCCTCATGGGCAGCCACGGTAGTGCAGAGCTCACTCCTGCGCGGCCGCCTCGTCGTGCGACGGACGGCGTGGCGGGTTCGGCTGCGGGCCGGCCGACCGGCTCCCCGGGTGATCGGGGATGTCCGGCTCGTCGTCGTCGTCCAGCTCCACCCCCTCCTCACGCAGTACGTCGTCCACGGCAGGATCCATCTCGTGACCGGGATGTGGCAGACCTGGCCTGTCGAAACTCATCGCGCCCTCCCTGGCAGTTGGTTCGTGAGGCCACGATACTTGCGGATCTTCCTAAAGTAGCGGGCATGGACATTGCAGGGCTGTGGGATCCGGAGCCGGGCTGGTTGAACACCGCGTCCTACGGGCTGCCGCCCAAACCGGCGTGGGAGGCGTTGCAGGCCGCGCTCGCGGACTGGCGGGTCGGTAGGACGAGCTGGGAGCCGTGGGACGAGTCGACGACACGGGCCCGGGAGTCGTTCGCCCGGCTGATCGGGGCGGACGCCGTGGACGTCTTCGTCGGCAGCACGGTGTCCGCGGCGCTGGTGCCGATCGCGGCGGCGTTGCCGGACGGCGCGAAGGTGCTGACCGACGCCGTCGAGTTCACGTCGAACGTGTTCCCGTGGCAGGTGCACGCGGATCGCGGCATCGAGGTGATCGCCGTACCGGGCTCCGAGCTGGTGGCGGCGATCAAGCCGGGGATCGACCTGGTGGCCGTGAGCGCGGTGCAGTCCTCCACCGGCGTCGTGCTCGACCTGCCGGCGGTCATTGCCGCCAGCAAGGAGATCGGCGCGTGGGTGGTGATCGACGCGTCGCAGGCGCTCGGTTGGCTGCCGATGCGGGTCGACGGCATCGACGCGCTGATCGCGCACAGCTACAAGTGGTTGATGTCACCGCGTGGCGCGACGCTCGGGTATCTCTCGCCGCGCCTACAGGAGCGTTGCCGCCCGGTCGCCGCCGGTTGGTACGCCGCCCGCGACGTCCACAGTTCGTACTACGGACCCGTGATGGAGCTTGACCCGGGCGCGCGGCGATTCGACCAGTCGCCGGCCTGGTTCAGTTTCGTCGGCGCGGCGCCGGCGCTCGAGCTGATCGAACAGATCGGCGTCGACACGATCAACCGCCACAACCTCGACCTCGCGAACGCGTTCCGCGCCGGCCTCGGCCTGGAACCGTCGAACAGTGCGATCGTCAGCACCAGCCTCCCCGGAGCGCAGGAGGCCTTCGCGAACGCGGGCATCCGGGCGGCCGTACGGGATGGGAAGCTGCGCGCCTCGTTCCACATCTACTCGACGGATGACGACGTACAGCACGCTCTCGAGGCCCTCAAACCCCTGCTCTGAGAGCCGGTCCGGGCGTTAGGGTGCCCCATGCGTGGATTGAGTATCGGGCAGGTGGCGGAGCGGACCGGGTTGAGCGTGCACGCCCTCCGGTTCTACGAGCGTGAGGGCCTGCTGGCCGATCCGGTCCGGCGTGAGTCGAACGGCCGGCGTGTGTATACCGAGGACGACGTCGAGTGGCTCGACATGTGCATCAAGTTCCGCTCGTCCGGGATGCCGCTCGACACGATCCGCAAGTACACCGACCTGGTCCGGCAAGGCCCTGGCAACGAGCAGGACCGGCTGGCCCTGCTCCGCAGCCATCAGGATCACGTCACGTCCCAGATCCAGGACCTGACCGAGTGCCTGAACGTCATCAGCCACAAGGTCGGCGTCTACGAAGAGCACCTGGAGGCCGGCACGGCCGAGTGTCTGTGGGTGGGGCCGTCCCGGGCCGGCACTAGCGAGGCTTCCTGAGTGCTGACTCCATGGCGGTGAGCGTCGATCGCATGTTCGCCGCCAGTTCATCGAGCCGGCCCTGGATGACTTCAGCGGCGCGCTCCGGGTTCTGGGCCGCGCCCATCCGCAGGCCGCTCTCGCCGGGGCCGTGGACGAACGTCTGCCGCACGAGCGTCTCGACGCCCTGGTCCTCCAGCTCGTACTCCCAGTGCGCGAGCGGCACGTCCTCGTCGCCGTACACGTCCCAGCCGAAGCGGTACGGCGCCTCCGCGACGGTCACCGTGCAGGTCACGTAGGTCTCGAACCCGTCCCTGAAGCGGTTGCGTGCCTCGAAGCGGGCACCCTTCTCGATGCGGTCGTCGAGCCAGGCGCCGTAATAGCACTCCGGGCTCCACTCGCCGTACCGGTCGATCGCGGTGATGCCGGACCACAGCTCGCGGATCGGCAGTTTGATCAATACCTCGACGTCGGTGGTCGAGCCGGTCACTCCGTAGTCATTCATGCCCGGGACGTCGGACGCCTCTCGCCGGCCTCGACATTTACGTGATTCCCGGATCGAGGGGGAGGAGCCGGGCCGCGATCGCCTCCGCTGGACCGGGGGCGACGACGGCCAGGGCGTCGGCGACAGCAGGCCCGCGGAGCATGGCGGAGCCGCCATGGCCGATCGGTACGGCGCCGTGTGCCGTGAGCCGGACTGGGACGAGCCGGGTGCTGGTCGGGTGACAGCTGACACCGCCGGGTACGGCGATATGGCCGAGCTCGGGAAGCCGGAGGCCCCGCATGCGGGTGATGGTCGCGACGCCGAGTGTCAGGAAGGCAACGAGGGCGGCGAAGGGGTTGCCGGGCAGTCCCAGGACGAGACGTCCGTCGGCCAACCGCGCCAGCGCCTGGGGATGACCGGGGCGGCAGGCGACGCCGTCCACGACGAACTCCGCACCGAGCGAGGTGAGCGCGGGCCGCAGATGATCGGCAGGCCCCGCGGCCGACGAGCCGGAGACGAGGGTCAGGTCAGCTCGTGTCTCGCTGAGCGCCTTGGTGAGCTCGTCCAGCGAGTCCGGCAGATGCCTCACAGACGGCACGCCGGAGCCGACCAGCTGCGCGCCCGCGCGCGTGATCAGACCCGGCAACATCGGTCCGATCGCGTCCCGCACCCGCCCCGGGCCGGACGGTCCGCGGTGGACCAGTTCGTCGCCCGTCACGAGCGCGGCGACAGTTGGCTGGGGGATGACAGTCAGCCGGTTGAGCCCGAGAGTTGCCGCCAGTCCGAGCACCGCCGGGTCGACGACGACGCCGGCCGGCAGCAGTTGTTCGCCCGGCCGGCACTCCTCACCTGCTCGCCGGATGTGGCGGCCGTCCTCGGCCGGTCCCTCCAGCCGATCGCCGGTCACCACCGCGTCTTCGGAGCGCACCACGGAGGTCGTGCCGGTCGGTAGCGCCGCTCCGGTGACGATTCCGGTCGCCTGCCCGTCCGCCAACGTCCCTGGATCGGCCGCGCCGGCCTCCACATGTCCGTTCACCTGCCAAGGACCAGGGCCACGTACGGCGTACCCGTCCATCGCGGCCCGGTCCACCGGAGGGACCGCGCCCGGCGACACCAACGGCGTACCCAGGACGCAGCCGTCCGCCTCGGCCAGCCCGCGCGAAACCGCCTTGCCAGGTCGCGCCGCGGCGTGAGCCAGTACCCGGGCCAGATCCCAGGCCACGGCTGCTCGCCGGGCTCGAAGACCGCGGCCCTCGTCCTCCACACGACTACCCTCTCCAACCCACACCCGGTTGTCGAACGCATCCGGCCCGCCGGACTGTGTGGGATGGGTCACCGAGCGGCCTGGAGGCGGTGGGCAGCCAGGACTGCCGCGGGGGAGAGGTCGGTGGCACCGGACTCGGCGTGCGTGATCAGCGCCTGCTTCATCCGCGGATCCCACGTCGCCTTCATATGGTTGGCGATCACGGCCGCCGCGTCCTCGGGAGAGCGGTGCGCGAATTGGGCCGCGATCTCATTCGCCAATCGCACGTACGGCGGCACGCCGCCGCTCATCGGTTGCCTCCTGCAACGACTGGCTCGGGTACGGCGTCCGTGGCGACCGAAGCCGGGATGAGATCCACCTGGACCGCGGTGACCTTGTACTCCGGGCAGTTGGTGGCCCAGTCCGAGTTCTCCGTGGTGACGACGTTCGCCCCGCTGACCGGGTGGTGGAACGTCGTGTAGCAGACGCCGACGGGCATCCGGTCCGAGATCTTCGCCCGCAGTTCGGTCCGCCCGACGCGGCTCGACAACGCGACCAGGTCGCCGTCCGTCACGCCGCGCACCTCGGCATCGTGCGGATGGATCTCCAGCACGTCTTCGGCATGCCACGCGACGTTCGCCGTACGACGGGTCTGCGCACCGACGTTGTACTGCGAGAGGATCCGCCCGGTCGTCAGGATCAACGGGAACTTCCGGGTCGAGCGCTCGGACGTCGGCACGTACATGGTCTCCATGAACCGGCCCTTGCCGCGGGTGAATTCGTCGGCGTGCATGATCGGCGTACCGTCCGGGTGCTCGACGTTGCACGGCCACTGGATCGACCCGAGCTCGTCCAGCTTCGCGAACGAGACGCCCATGAACGTGGGCGTCGTCAGTGCGATCTCGTCCATGATCTGCGCGGCCGAGTCGTAGTGCATCGGGTATCCCATCGCCTGCGCGATCTCGCAGACGATCTCCCACTCCTGCTTCCCGGTCCGCGGCGCCATGATCGGCCGCACCCGGTTGATCCGCCGCTCGGCGTTCGTGAACGTCCCGTCCTTCTCCAGGAACGATGTTCCCGGCAACAGAACGTGGGCGAACTTCGCGGTCTCGTTGACGAACAGGTCCTGCACCACGAGCAGATCCAGCGCGCCGAGCGCCGCGAAGACGTGCTGCGTGTTCGGATCCGACTGCGCGATGTCCTCGCCCTGCACGAACAGCGCCTTGAACGATCCGTCGATCGCGGCGTCGAACATGTTCGGGATCCGCAGCCCCGGCTCGTTGAGGATCGGCGTACCCCAGAGGTGCTCGTAGATCGACCGTACGTCGTCGTCGGACACGTGCCGGTACCCGGGGAGCTCGTGCGGGAACGAACCCATGTCGCACGAACCCTGCACGTTGTTCTGGCCGCGCATCGGGTTCACGCCGACGCCGGCGCGGCCGATGTTGCCGGTCGCCATCGCGAGGTTGGCCATCCCCATCACCATCGTCGAGCCCTGGCTGTGCTCGGTGACGCCGAGACCGTAGTAGATGGCCGCGTTCCCGCCGGTCGCGTACAACCGCGCCGCGGCCCGGATCTCCTCAGCCGGTACGCCGCAGATCTCGGCGATGGCCGCGGGACTGTGCTCGGGCCGTGCGATGAACGCCTCCCACGTCTCGAAGTCCTCGCAACGGCTCGTGACGAAGTCGCGATCCACAAGTCCTTCCGTGACGATGACGTGAGCGAGCGCATTGATGATCGCGACGTTCGTCCCCGGCCTCAGCTCGAGGTGGTGCGCGGCCTCCACATGCGGCGATCGGACCAGGTCGATCCGCCGCGGGTCGATCACGATCAGCTTCGCGCCCTGGCGGATCCGCTGCTTCATCCGCGACCCGAACACCGGGTGCGCGTCGGTCGGGTTCGAACCGATCACGAGAATCACGTCGGACTCGTCGACCGACCGGAAGTCCTGCGTGCCGGCGGATTCGCCGAAGGTCTGTTTCAGCCCGTACCCGGTCGGCGAGTGACATACGCGCGCACATGTGTCGACGTTGTTGTTGCCGAAAACGGCTCGCACCATCTTCTGGACGGCGTACACCTCTTCGTTGGTCGTCCGCGACGAGGTGATCGCACCGATCGACCCCTGGCCGTACTGCGCCTGGATCTCGCGCAGCCGGCGTGCCGTGAACGCGATCGCCTCCTCCCAGGACACGGTCCGCCACTCGTCGGCAATCGTGTCGCGGACCATCGGCTCCAGCACCCGGTCAGGATGCGATGCGTACCCGAACGCGAACCGGCCTTTCACGCACGAGTGGCCCTCGTTCGCGCCGCCGTTCTTGTACGGGACCATCCGGACCAGCTCGTCACCGCGCAGCTCGGCCTTGAACGAGCACCCGACACCGCAGTACGCGCAGGTCGTCAGGACGGTCCGCGTCGGCATCCCGAGCTCGACCACCGACTTCTCCTGCAGCGTCGCGGTCGGGCACGCCTGTACGCACGCGCCGCACGACACGCAGTCCGATTCGAAGAACGGCACCCCGGCACCGGCCGCGACCTTGGAATCAAACCCACGCCCCTCGATCGTCAGCGCCAGAGTTCCTTGTACTTCGTCGCAGGCACGGACGCAGCGCGAGCAGGCGATGCACTTGGACGCCTCGAAGTCGAAGTACGGGTTGGAGGTGTCGGTCTCGAGATCCATGTGATTCGCGCCGGCTTGAACGCCTGAGCCGTAGCGGACCTCGCGCAGTCCGGTGACGCCGGCCATGTCCTGCAGTTCGCAGTCGCCGTTGGCCGAGCAGGTCAGGCAGTCGAGCGGGTGGTCGGAGATGTAGAGCTCCATCACGCCGCGGCGCAGTTTGCCGAGCCGCTCGTTCTGGGTGCGGACGTTCATGCCGTCACGGACCGGCGTCGTACATGAGGCTGGAGTGCCTTTGACTCCGTCGATCTCGACCACGCACAGCCGGCACGACCCGAACGCCTCGAGGTTGTCGGTCGCGCACAACTTCGGTACGTCGACACCGGCTTGCTTCGCGGCACGCATGACCGACGTACCCGGTGGAACCTTGACCGGCACGCCGTCGACGGTCAGCTCTATGGTTGCCGCGCCGGGGCGGGCCGGAGTACCGAAGTCTGGTTCCTTGAGCAAGGTCATGCGGTGAAGTCCTCTCCGAAGTGGCGGACGGCGCTGCGTACGGGCATCGGGGTGAGGCCGCCCATCGCGCAGAGCGAGCCGTCGGTCATCAGTTCGCACAGGTCCTCGAGGACCACCAGGTTCTTGTCCCGGTCGGTCCCGTTTGTTGCAGTCACGATCCGGTCGATGGTTTCGACGCCGCGGACCGCGCCGACGCGGCACGGCGTGCACTTGCCGCACGACTCGGCCGCGCAGAACTCGAACGCGAACCGCGCCATCGCGGCCATGTCCACGGTGTCGTCGAACACCACGATCCCGCCGTGCCCGACCATCGCGCCGGCCTGTGCGAACGCCTCGTAATCCATCGGCAGGCCGAACTGCTCGACCGGGAGATAGGCGCCCAGCGGGCCGCCGACCTGAACGGCTCGCGTCGGCCGTCCGCTGGCAGTTCCGCCGCCGAAGTCGTTCACCAGTTCGCCGAGCGTGATGCCGAACGCCGTCTCGACGATCCCGCCGTGCGCGACGTTCCCGCCCAGCTGGAAGACGCTGGTACCTCGTGATCGACCGGAGCCGTAGGCGGCGTAAGTCTTGGCCCCGTGCGCGAGGATCGTCGGGACTGTTGCCAAGGACAACACGTTGTTGACCACGGTCGGACGGCCGAAAAGCCCTTGCAAAGCAGGGATCGGAGGCTTGGCGCGGACCATGCCGCGTTTGCCCTCCAGGCTCTCGAGCATCGAGGTCTCTTCGCCGCAGATGTACGCACCCGCGCCGACCCGGACGTGCAGGTCGAAGCCGAACCCTGAGCCCAGAATGTCCGGCCCCAACCAGCCTTCCTGTTGCGCCCGCTCGATCGCTGCCTTGAGCGTCGCGACGGCGTCCGGGTACTCCGAGCGCAGGTACACGTACCCTTCCGCCGCGCCGACCGCGTACGCCGCGATCGTCATCCCCTCGATCAACGTGAACGGATCGCCCTCGATCAGCATCCGATCCGCGAACGTGCCGGAATCGCCTTCGTCCGCGTTACAACACACGAACTTGAGATCCGCCTCGGCGCCGAGCACGGTCCGCCACTTGATCCCGGTCGGAAACCCCGCGCCGCCGCGTCCGCGCAAACCCGACTCGACCACAGCCTCGACCACGTCGGCCGGCGTCATCGCGAGCGCTTGTCGTAACCCGCTCATCCCGCCATGCGCTTCGTAGTCCTCGGCCGACAACGGATCAATCACGCCGACCCGCTTGAACGTCAACCGCTCCTGCCGCCGCATCCACGGCAGTTCCTCCACCAGCCCGAGACTCTCGCCTTCGCCGGCGAGCATCCCGGCCGCGATCAGCCCATCCACATGCTCAGGAGCCACCGGTCCGTACCCGACCCGTCCCGCGGCCGTCTCCACCTCCACCAACGGCTCGAGCCACAACATCCCGCGAGATCCGGTCCGCACGACGTTCGCCCCGGTCGCCGCGATCCGCTCAGCCACCTCGTCCGCTCCCACCGAGCGAGCCGCCGAGTCGCGCGGTACATAGACCCTCATCGCATTTCCCCCAGCAGCGCATCCAGTCGAGCCGGTGTGACCCGCCCGTGCAACTTCTCACCGACCTGCACCGTCGGCCCCAGCGCACAATTCCCGAAGCAGAAGACCTCCTCGAGCGTGATACGCCCGTCGACAGAGGTCTCGCCGAATCCGCAACCGGTACGCAGCCGGGCGTAGTCAGCCAACTGGACCGCCCCCACCGCCCGACAGGCCTCCGCCTGACAGACGGCCACCGTCGTACGCCCCGGAGCGGTCCGCCTGAAGTCCTTGTAGAACGTGACCACCCCGTGCACCTCGGCCACCGACAAGTTAAGTACGTCGGCCACCACCGCAACATCGTCCTGCGCAACGTACCCGAGCTCCTCCTGCACCGCATGCAGAATCGGGATTAACGCCCCACGCATCCCCCGCAGCTCACCGGCAATCTCCCGCACTCGCTGGGCACGCCCGGGAGCCGGGACGGGGGCGGCAACCACGACCTCACTCGTCATGTATACAACATTCCGTCGCCAACGCCACCCGGTCAAAGCAATGCTGCCTATCGCGCGATAGGCAGCAGCTATCACGTCGTGCAGTACGCCGGTCCGTAGAGCGCGGCGGGGTGGCCTTCGGTGTAGGCCCAGTAGCGGTCGCCGTAGGACCAGTGCCACCACTCGGTGGGGTAGTTGACGAGGCCGGCGGCGGTCAGTACGTCGGCCAGCAGGGCGCGGTTCGTGCGGGCCTCGCGGCTGATGTTGGGGGCCGCGAAGAAGCAGGCGCCGTTGCTCTCTTCGGGGGTGGCGTCGATCGAGGTGCCCAGGTCGAGCGGGCCATGGGCGCCGACCAGGGTGAGATCGACTGCTGCGCCGGCCACGTGCGGCGCGACCTCGATCGGTGAGACGAACCGACTGGCAAGCACGTGCACGTCGTGGTCGGAGATGCCGGGATGGAGCCGTTCCAGCTCGGCGCGGTAGCGGTCGTAGATCTCCTGCTGGCTCTCGACCGGGCGGAGTCCTTCGACGACGTGCAACGGGATCCCCACCGGCAGGAACGTGTCGGCCAGCGCGAGTCGGTCCGCGACACTCTCCCGCGCGAATTGCCGACCGGTCGTCGCCACATCCCGCGAGAACAGCTCGACCAGCGGTTCGCCGTTCTCGATCGCCGGGATGCTCGTGATCCGGTCGTCGCTCAGTAATACGGTCATCCGCGCGCCACCGCCGTACGGATCAGCGTGTCGACGACCTCGGCGTACGACAGCCCGGCCGCGGCCCACATCCGCGGGAACTGCGACGCCGGCGTGAATCCGGGGAAGGTGTTGATCTCGTTGACCACCGGGTCTCCCTCGCTCGGCACGAAGAAGTCCACCCGGGCAAGCCCCGCACACCCGAGGACCTCGAAGACGTCGATCGCCGTACGCCGCAACCGCTCGGCGAGCTCGGGATCCAGCGGCGCCGGTACGACGAATCGCGTCGCGGCGCTCTCGTACTTCGCCGTCGCGTCGAAGAACGGTTGCCGCGGGTCGGGGTGGATCTCCAACGCCGGCGCGGTCTCGATCCGCCCGTCCGGGAACTCCAGCACCGCCAGATCGATCTCGCGGCCGACCATCTCGCGCTCCACGAGCACCTGCGGATCGAGTACTGCGGCGTCCGCGATCGCGACGAGCAGCGTCGGAAGGTCCGTTGCCCTGGACACCCCAAAACTCGATCCTCCGTTGCCCGGCTTCACGAACAATGGGAAGTCCAGCCCGGCCGCCTTCACCTTCTGAAGACCTGCTTCGGTGTCGGTCAACTCGGCCCCGCGAAGTGTGACGCCCGGAGTGACCGGGATTCCGTGCGCTCGCAGGACCGCCTTGGTCAGATGCTTGTCCAGACCGACAGCGCTCGCGGCGATACCGCTGCCGACGTACGGAATGTGCAGCTGTTCGAGAAACCCTTGCAGCCGGCCGTCCTCGCCGCCTTCACCGTGCAACGCCGGGATGGTGACGTCGCACGCCTGCAGGATCTCGATCGCCTCGTGTTGCCCGTCCACCCAGTTGCCATCAGCATCGATCACCATCGGGATCGCCATATGGCCGAGGATTTCGACCGCCTTCACGATCCCTTTGCCGCTGGCAAGCGAAACCTGATGCTCCGGACTCGCCCCGCCCATCACGACCGCGATCTTCATCGGTTGCCCTCCTCATAGCGACGAGGCACCCGCGATCCGATGCCGCAGTAGATCTCGTGCGGGATGGTGCCCGCCCAGCCGGCCCAATCGGAGGCGGCCGGTTCGCCGGCGGATCCGTCGCCGAAGATCGTGACCGGTTCACCCGGCTCGACCGCGATATCACCGGCATCGACGACGAACTGGTCCATCGCGATCCGCCCGATCACCGGCATCCGTACGCCGTGGCACTGCACACTCGCCTGCCGTACTCGCGGGATGCCGTCTGCGTACCCGATCGGGACGAGTCCGATCGTGGTGTCCCGCTCCGCCACGAAGTCGTGCCCGTACGAAACCCCCTCGCCCGCGCGGATCCGCCGTACCTGAGCCAGCTTGCTCACCAGCCGCATCGCCGGCCGCAGCCCGAGGCCGACTTCGTCGATCCCGTACAGGCCGGCGCCGATCCGGACCAGGTTGCAATCCGGCGCGTCGAGCGTGATCGCGCCGGCCGAATTCGCGAGATGTACGACGCTGGGGCGTAGGCCCGCCCGGTGCGCTAGACCCACCCCGGTCCGCAGGAGCTGCAACTGCCGCGTGCTCTGCACGGCGTCGGCGGAATCGCCGTGCGAGAGATGCGACCAGATCCCGCGGACCGTGACGGCGCCGAGCGCCTCGTAGTGCGCCGCCGTTCGGGTGAGCTCGATCCACTGGTCAGGTGCACTGCCGGCCCGGTGGAGACCGGTGTCCAGCTTGAGGTGCACAGACTGGACGGATGGGATGGAGACGACCCGCTGCAACTCGGCGACGGTCGAGACGCTGACGTCCACGTCCATATCGCCGAGCAGCATCAGTTCCGCGGCGTCGTACAACCACGTCAGGATCGGTACGGTCAGCCCGGCCGCGCGCAGCTGCAATGCCTCGTCGGCGTGTGCGACGCCGAGCCAGGTCGCCCCGGCCTCGACCGCCGCGCGAGCCACCGGTACGGCACCGTGGCCGAAGGCGTCGGCCTTGACCACGGCCAGGACGTCCTGCGGCACTCGCTGCCGGAACGTCCGGACATTGTCGCGAATGGCGGACAGGTCGACGACGGCCTCCGACAATCCGGCGATCCCACGTGGCGCCGGGCGGTGGCGGGACTGAACCAGGAACATGTCAGTCATTGTTGTTTCCGGCAACGATCCGCTTCATCGGAGCGCGGACGGATCTGCGCAGCCGCTGTCTACGACCCTGGTATGACCGGCCTCCTCCACATGAATGAACTTGTCCCGGTGACCGAACTTTCCGGGGGATACTGGTGGAGTGGAGGCCACCGATCACCTGAAGGCGTCGCTGTCCGCGGCGATCGCGCTGGCGAACACCTTCGGATCCGACCCGCGCCAGGGCCGTCCGGCGACGACTCCCGGCGCCGAAGCGGTCAGTGCCGCGCTCCGGCTGACGACCAACCGCGTGCCGGAGATCGACGCCGCCGATTACGCGGCCGGCGCCAAGATCTTGTACGACGCTTTGCGCCTCCTGCCGGACGTGGACGGTGCCGTCGACCTGGTCAACAGGCTGCTCCGCGAGACCAAGGCAGCGCCGCAACTTGTGCGCCGCGACGGCGCACCGTGGCACCTGCACTTCGGCAGCGCGGACGAGGCCGCCGGCTGGCTGGCCGAACTCGCTACCGCGGTCGCGATGCTCCTCGGCAGCGACGAGGTCGAGCGCCTGCGACGCTGCGAGGCCACTCGCTGTGAAGACGTATTCCTCGACTCGACCCGCAACCGCACGCAGCGGTTCTGCTCAACGGCCTGTCAGAACCGCACCAAGGTCGCCGCTCACCGCGCGCGTGTCTCCTGACGCCGTCACCATGGTTGCCTCGGGCAACCAGCCGAGCTTGCGGTAGAGGTGGAACCCGTCGGTGGTCGCCATCAGCAAACCGGTCCTCGCGCCGCGCTCGAGTGCCCGCCGGCTCAACGCACCCATGACGATGCTGCCGAGGCCGCGCCGCCGGTACGCCGGGTCGGTCTGGATGTCATGCATCACTGCATCGTCGCCCACGATCGCCACCATGCCGTGGGCCGCGACCGCGCCGTCGATCAGCACCCGCGCGTACTCCAGCGGACCCACCGACTCGCACTCCGCGGCCGCCAAGGAGTGTTCGTGTAGGTCGATCGACATCAGCGTCTTCTGCTCCTCGAACGGCCGCGCCCCCGCGGCCGCGAGTCGACGCGCGATGCCGTTGCCGTCGTGTGTGGTAACAGTCAGCCAGGTGTCTGGGGTGAGCCCCCGGACGAGCCGATCCACCGTCTCGGGGTCGTCGCTGCGCGCGAACAATTCCCGCTCGCGGCCGGGCAAACGCAGTACGGCGGCGTAGGCGTCGTCGTACTCGATCACCGGCTCCAGCCCGCGGCACAGCCGCCAGCCCTCCACCCATCGCCTCACGAGGTCCATGGCCGTGAGTGTAACTGTTTATCGTGGATTAGTCAGTTACGTCGTTCCGAGGACGAAGGTCTGGATCGCGACGACAGCGGCGCCGCGGGCCCACTCGCTGAAGTCGGCAGGCTGCAGGACCATCGGCAGCTCCGCGGCCGACGGGTGCCGGTCGGCGTGCAGGCCGGCCAACAGGTCGTCGTGGGCGACCTCGGCCAGCCGGACGCCCTCGCCGCCGAGGACGACGAGTTCGGGCATCGTGAAGTTCGCCGCGGCTGCGATCAGCTTGCCGAGAGCGCGGCCGGCGCGGCTGATCACCTCGCGCGCGGCGGGATCACCTTTCGCGGCGAGATCGAGCGCCTCGTCGTATCCGACCGGCCGGCCGATCGCCGTACCGACCTGGTCGGTGATGGCACCCACGGTCAGCAGGCTGAGCGCGCAGCCACGGTGACCGCGGTCGCAGCGCGGGCCGTCCGGGATGAGCGGGTGATGACCGATCAGGCCGATGGTGACGTCGGGGCTGTCGACGACCTGGTTGTGGACGACGAGCCCATACCCGACGCCGGCGCCGATCGTGACCAGGACGAAGCGGTCGGAGTTGCGGCCGGCGCCGAACCAGTGCGTGGCCTCGGTCAGCGAGGTCAGGTCGTTCGCGACCACGATCGGGACGCTGGTGTGCGCCGAGAGGATCTCGCCGAACGGCACGTCGACCCAGTTGAGGTACGGGCCCCAACGGACCTCGGATCCGTCGGCGACGCGACCGCCGAGCGAGACGCCGAGCCCGGTGATCGCAGTACCGCCCGGAACCTGGACCTCCAGCTCGTCCAGGAGCTCGAGGACCAGATCGGCCACCGCAGACGGGGTCGGGTCGGTGAGCGGACGCTCGACGCTCGCGATCACGTCCGCGCGCAGCGTCGTGAGTACGCCGATCGCTGAGTCGCCGGTGAGCTTGATGCCGACGAAATGGTGCGCGTTCGCGTCGAGATCGAGCGGTTGCGACGGGCGGCCGACCCTGGCGTCGGTGGGACCGCCTTCGACCTCGACGAGCAGGCCCGACTCGACCATCGGCTTCGTCAGGCGGGTCAGGCTGCCGGGGGACAGGCCGACGCGGCGGGAGAGCTCGGCGCGCGACAACGGCCCGTCCAGCAGGATCTCCAGCGCTACCTGCCGTGACGGGCCGGACAACGGCTGCCAGGCACCCACTCGGTCAGGGTAACCGGGGAATCAGCCGGACGAGTCGATGGCGCTAGGGGTGAGGACGCCGGGACGTGACCCGGTCCGCGGTTCTGGCCGCACAAATCCCGGCGTCAAGCTCACCCAATGACAGACAGATGTCCACACCACTCGGATCGAGTGAACACCGTGCAGGCGCAGTACCCAACTCTCATCGAAGTATGCAACGGATTTCGCGCCGTGGAGCCTGGACAACGGTGTCAGATTGTGCCCCGCCCGTCAGCGCGGGAGCTTCCGGGTGTCGATCAGGTGCTGGGCGACGTCGCGGAGCTTGGTATTGGTGTCTTGCGAGTACCGCTTGAGGATCGCGAAGGCCCGATCGTCGTCCACGTCGAAGCGCTCCATCAGGATGCCCATCGCCTGGCCGACCAGCTTCCGCGCGTCGACCGCCTGCGCCATCGTCTCCTCGTGCCGCGCGGACGCCACCGCGACCGACGCGTGCCGCGCGAGGATGTGCGCGATCGCCTCGTCGTCCGGGGTGAACGCGTCCGGGAACGGGCTGTACAACCCCAGCACGCCGACGGTCTGTCGCGTTGCGTCACCGGTCGCGAGCGGTACGTCGAGAACGCTGCGTACTCCGAGCGCCGACACCTTCGCCGCCCACTCGGGCCAACGGTCGTCGGTATCGGTGTCGCGGATCAGGATCGGCGTACGCTCGCGGAGCGCGGTGACCAGCGGACCGTTGTCGGTGTCGATCTGCAGCTGGTACACATCCGCGACCACCGGGTCGGTGACCGCGGCGACTTCCGCCCGCGAACCACGGGTGTACAGGGTCACGCCCGCGTACGTGCAGTTAAGAGCCTGTAACGCAAACTGCACAACAGCATCGATGGTCTCCTCGACACCAGGCGCATCGTGCAACTCGATCGCCAGCCGGGCAAACGTATCCGCCGACGTAGCGAGGTCAGGCTCTGTCACAGGGGCTCCAGGGCATGGTCGTGCAATAGGCACGGTAATCATGCAGCCCCCAGCCCCCCAAGCGTTAGCCACTCCACCGAAACGAGACCATGCATGAAATCCAAGCAGATTGTTGCAGACCCCCGGGCACCGCGGCGAAGACCCCCGCGGTGCTCCGCGCGACGGAGGAGGCGCGCGTAGCGCCGCGATGGGATCTTCCCGGCTGGTCGACTTATTTGCTGGTGGGGCTGGTTACAGTTTGGCGTGTGGCGGACTTGACTGGTCTGTTGAGTGGGCGGACTAACTGGCGGCGGGAGGTTGCCGCGCCGATGCGGTCCTTTCTTCGGACCGAGGCGGGCAGTTCCGGGGTACTCGCGGCGGCGATCGTTCTCGCGCTGCTGTGGGCGAACCTGTTCCCGGGCATGTACGACGACCTCTGGCGCACCCATCTCTCGATCGGTCTCGGGGACCGCGTACTCAGCCTGGATCTCCGGGAGTGGATCAACAGCGGGCTGATGACGCTGTTCTTCCTGGTGGTCGGGCTGGAGGCGCGTCGCGAGTTCGATCTCGGTGACCTCCGCGACCGGACCCGGTTCATCCTGCCGATGCTCGCCGGGATCGCCGGCATGGTCGCGCCCGTGCTGATCTATCTCGCCTTCAACGCCGGCGGCCCGGGCGCGCACGGTTGGGGTGTCGCGATGTCCACCGACACCGCGCTCGCCCTCGGTCTGCTCGCGCTCGTCGGTCGCGGCGTACCGGATCGCGTGCGCGTGTTCCTGCTGACCGTCTTCGTCGTCGACGACCTGCTCGCACTGGTCGTCATCGCGGTCGTCTACAGCGAGGACATCCAGCTGATGCCGCTCGTGCTGGCGATCATCGCGTTCGCCGTCGTGCTGACCCTCTCGCTGTTCCACGTCCGCAAAACCTGGCTGTACGCCGTGCTTGGCGTGCTCATGTGGGCCGCCCTGCTCAAGTCCGGTGTCGACCCGGTCGTCGCCGGACTGGCGATCGGCCTGACCGCCCCGGCGTACTCCCCCGGAAGAGAAGAGCTCGAGCAGGCGACCGGCCTGTTCCGCCTGTTCCGCGAGCAGCCGACGCCGGAGCTCGCACGCTCCGCGACCGTCGGCCTGACCACGACGATCTCGCCGAACGAGCGCCTCCAGTACCTCTACCACCCGTGGACCAGCTATCTGATCGTGCCGCTCTTCGGCCTCGCGAACGCCGGCGTGACGATCGACATGGCGTTCCTCGGGCGAGCGTTCACGTCGCCGATCACGCTCGGCATCCTGCTGGGGTACGTGGTCGGCAAACCGGTCGCGGTGACGTCGGTGTCGTGGCTGCTGGAGCGTCTGAGCGCCGGCCGGATCCGGGCGGGCGTCGGCTGGGCCGCGGTGCTCGGCAGCGGGACGATCGCCGGGATCGGGTTCACCGTCTCGTTGCTGATCGCAACGATCGCGTTCGACGGACCGCAGCTCGCCGAGGCGAAGGTCGGTCTGCTGTCGGCGGTGGTGATCGCGTCGGCGCTCACCTGGGTGGTGTTCCGCGCGGCCAAGCTGCTCTCCCCGCCGAAGAAGGCGTACGCCCTGCTCGGCAACGCGGAGCAGCTGCAAGACCTGAGCGACCCGGTCGATCCGGAGCGTGACCACATCCGCGGTCCGAAGAACGCCTCGGTGACGCTGGTCGAGTACGGCGACTTCGAATGCCCGTACTGCGGCCGGGCCGAGCCGATCGTCCGCGCCATCATGCAGGACGACGACCTCCGATTCGTCTGGCGGCACCTTCCGCTGTCCGACGTACACCCCAGGGCCCAGATCGCCGCCGAGGTGTCGGAGGCGGCGGCCGCGCAGGGCGCGTTCTGGGAGATGCACGACCTGCTCCTCGCGAACCAGGACCACCTGCAGCCGGCCGACCTGATCCGGTACGCCGAGCAGCTCGGCCTCGACGCGGACAGGCTGCACGACGACGTGAAGCGGCACGTGGCCGCGGCCCGGGTCGCGCAGGATGTCGAGTCCGCCGACACCAGCGGCGTGTCCGGTACGCCGACGTTCTTCGTGAACGGTCAGCGGCACTACGGCGCGTACGACGTGGAGTCGCTCAAGGCGGCGATCAAGGTGGCTCGCGCGCGGGCCAAGATCACCCAACGCCATGGCTGAATTTTGATGCACTAGGGCATTTCTGCCACTGTTCGCGGCAATGTCGCATGCCTGACCCTGGCTGCATGACCAAACAGATCGACCAGGCCGCCGTCGCACACTTCGCGGAGCGGCTGGCGTACGAGACAGACGTGTCGGATGTTGCCTCGGACATCGGCGGCGGGGTGACGGGCTGGGTGCTGATCGACAGCCGCAGTCAGGAGAGTTGGGACCAGGGGCACGTACCCGGTGCGGTCCACCTGCCGACGAGGGAGATCGCGGCCCGCGCGGCGTCCGTCGTACCCGAAGGTGTGGCCGTCGTGACGTATTGCTGGGGGCCGGGATGCAATGGCGCGACCCGCGCTGCGCTGGAGTTCGCGAAACTGGGATATCCGGTCAAGGAGATGATCGGCGGGTTCGAGTACTGGACCCGCGAAGGGCTGCCGGTCGAGACCGCCGAAGGCATCGATCGCCGGCTACCGGATCCGCTCACCGCGCCACGCGGAGTTGCGTGCGCGTGCTGAAAACCCTGTAAATCTTGAGGTTTTACACAGATCGAACTCGCCGTGGCGAAACGCTGACTCTCTGTGCGTTACCCTCGTAGCGGGCGTGACGACGCCTCGACGCGAGGAGACAGTGTGACCGATCAGCCGGTGAACGACGGTGGGCTGGTCGCGCACGGGATCGACACCACGCGTCCGAGCGTGGCGCGGGTGTACGACTACGCCCTCGGCGGCAAGGACAACTACGAGTCCGACCGCGCGCTGTACCGGCAGATCATGAAGATCGCGCCGGAGACACCCGTCTGGGCCCGGGCGAACCGCGCCTGGCTCCGCGAGGTGATCACCTGGCTGGCCGACGAGGCCGGCGTACGGCGGTTCATCGACGCGGGCTCCGGCCTGCCGACCGCGGAGAACACCCACCAGATCGCCCAGAAGGTCAGCGCCGACGCCTCGGTGATCTACATCGACAACGACCCGTCCGTGGTCGCCCACGGACGGGCCCTACTGCTGGACAACGATCGGACGCACTTCACCGCCGCGGATCTGACCAAACCCGACGAGGTGCTGGCGGACCCTGGGATCAGGGACCTGCTGGCCGGCGGCGAGCCGGTCGCCTTGGTGATGGCGCTCATGCTGCACCACATCGCCGACTACGAGCAGACGCGGGAGATCGTCCACAAGTACGTCGACGCCTTGCCGCCGGGGTCGTATCTGGCGATCACGCACGCGTGCAACCCGGGCGACGGCGGCCCGGTCGACGTGCTCGTGACCGAGCTGCTCGAGAACGTGAAGGACGCGTTCCCGACCCTGGCGTTCCGCTCGGCCGAGCAGATCTCGTCGCTGTTCGGCGACCTGGAGATCCTCGAGCCGGGCGTCGTCCCGCTGGGCGAGTGGCACGTGCCCGGCGGCCGGGTCGAAGAGGAGCACCCGCCCGACATCCGCGACGCGATCTACGGCGCGGTCGGCCGCAAAGCCTCGAGCTAACCCCGGGACTGGCCCGAGAGCAGCCCGGAGCAGGCCGGGAACCAGCCCGGAACCAGCCTGGAGCTAGCTCAGGTTGGCCAGGTAGTCCGCGTTCCCGCGGATCGCGGCCTCGTAGCGCTTGATCTCGGCCGAGTCGACCTTGTCGGCGATCACCAACAGCAGCGTCGCCAGCGCCTTGTCGTTCTTCCCGGCAGCGTGCAGCGTCAGCGCCTTGAAGACCCTGAGCGAGTCCGATTCCGGGTACTCCGCGCACGCGTCCTTGAACACCGCCAGCGACTCGTCGAATCGGCCGAGATTGCGCAGCGTGCTGCCGTACTGCAGCAGGCACTTGCGGCGCGTCTCCCCGGTCAGCCCCGGCAGGGCCCGCTCGTAGTACCCGACTGCCTTCTCCTCCAGGCCGGCCGTGTCGTACGACCCGCCGACCTCGTAGAGCACGTGCGGGTTGTCCGGATGCTCGCTCAGCAGCTTCTCGAAGAAAGCGATCGTCGGGCCCATGTTCGCCCGGTCCCGCTTCGAGAACCCTTCCTCGATCGTCGCCGCCAGTTCCGGCGTGAGTTCTGTGGTCACAGCTCCATCATGCCGCGTCGGACTGGTCGGTACGTCCTTGCTGCCACGGCCAGGACCCGGAGATCTCCACTTCGAGCGCAAAGCTGAGCACGGTCCGGATCACCACGATCAGCCCGAGCACCAGCACGCTCTCGACGGAGGTCTCCACGATGATCGTGCGGACGATGTCCCCGACGATCAGGATCTCCAGGCCGAGGAGGATCACTCGGCCCAGGTTCACCCGCAGATCGCGGTAGCTACCCGCGCCCTGGCGGAACAGGTCGTACACGTACCGGAGGAGGACGGCGGCGAGGCCGATGGTCATGATGACCACGCCGGCGCCTTCGATCACGCGGGCGACCGCGGCGAACACCGACTCGAAGTCCACCCTCCAGAGGTACCAGTCAGGCGGCGCTCTCCGCACCCGCCTCGCCGGGGCAGATGTTCTGGTTGAGGTGGAAGACGTTCGCCGGGTCGTACGCCGTCTTCAGCGCCACCAGCCGCTCCAGCTTCGCCGGCGGGAACGCGCGCTGGATCGGGTCGCCGTTCAGCGTATTCACGTACGCCCCGCTCGCGTACGGCGCCAGCGTCGCGGCGTACTCGCGCAGCTGAGCGATCCGAGCCTGATCCTCGTCCGCGTCCTCCCACCGAGTAGCAGTGACGAACTCGAACAGCGTCTCGCGGTGGCTGAACGCCGCATCCCCATCCGGTACGTCGGCGATCGCGCCGCCGTACGCCTGCAAGCTCGCGGACGGACCCGGCGTACGCAGCAAGGCGCGGATCGCGTCGTCGGGCAGCGACTTGAAGTAGTGGCCCTTCCAGTAGCGCCGGTACCGGTGACCCTGAATGCTGTCGTCGCGGGTCTGCAGCTTGAGGTACGTCGTCTCCTCGACCACCTCGCCGACGACCGGCCCGAGCGCGCGGAGCGCCGGCAGCAGGCTGTACCCGCCCTCGCCGACCCACACGTATCCGACCGTCACCGAGTCCGGCTTGATGCTCGCAGTGAACGTCGCCTCGCGCGGCGCCTGCTCGTTCAGGTCACGCCACCCGCGCAGCACGTGGAAGCCTGCCGACGCCGGGTAGGTCAGCTCGACGATCAGCGCCCGCGTCCCGATCTCGTGGAGCTGGAACTCGAACCGTGTGACGATCCCGAAGTTCCCGCCACCGCCGCGCAGCCCCCAGAACAGCTCGGGGTTCTCGTCCGCACTGGCCCGGACAACCGAACCGTCCGCGGTCACGACCTCGTAGGACACGACGTTGTCGCAGGCCAGGCCGAACCGGCGGGCCAGCCACCCCATCCCGCCGCCGAGCGTCAGTCCGCCGACGCCGGTGTGCGAGACGTTCCCCGCGGTCGTCGCCAGTCCGTACTCCTGCGCCGCCTTGTCCAGCTCGCCGAGCAACGCGCCGCCCTGCACCCAGGCACGCTTCTGCGAGGGGTCCACATGTACTGCGTTCATCGGTGTCAGGTCGATCATCAGCCCACCATCGGGGACGGACAGGCCGGCGATGTTGTGACCGCCGCAGCGGACCGCAATCTCCAGCCCGGCCATGCGGCCGAACCGCACTGCCTCGACGACATCCGCGGTGCTCGAGCACCGGGCGATCGCGGCCGGACGGCGGTCGATCATCGCGTTCCAGACGGTCCGGGCCTCGTCGTAGCCGGCGTCGCCGGTGCGCAGCATCGTGGTCATCGCCCTCAACTCCCTGTCGTTCCTCTGTCGTTCTGGTCTGTCCACAACCCTGACAGCGAAGCGGTACTCCGATAAGGTCCAGTTGCGTGAGCCGAATGAGGACCAGTTCCGGGACCGGAGAGCTTCTGGTCGAGCTGCAGCGCGACAACGGCGTACCGCTGCATCAGCAGTTGGAGAGCGGGATCCGGACGCGGATCCGGGCCGGTCTGCTGCGGCCGGACACGGTGATGCCGTCTACCCGCGCGCTCGCGCAGGACCTCGGACTGTCCCGCGGCGTGGTCGTCGAGGCCTATCAGCAACTCGTCGCCGAGGGGTACCTGGTCAGCCGGGGCGGCGGCTATACGCAGGTCGCGGACATCGCCGTGGTCGAGCCGACGGCTGCGCTGAGGTCCGCGAGCGGTCCTCCGCGGATCGACTTCCGCTACAGCCGGCCGGACGTCTCGCAGTTCCCCCGCGCAGCCTGGCTCCGATCGATACGCCGGGTGCTGAACGAGACGCCGTACCGGAGCCTCGCGTACCTCGACGGTCGCGGCACGGTCGAGCTGCGTACTTCGCTCGCCGATTACCTCAATCGAGTCCGCGGTACGGCGGCGCGCCCGGAGAACATGCTGGTCTGCAACGGGTTCGCGCAAGGATCACGGCTGCTGCTGCAGGTGCTCGCGGCGCAGGGGTACAAGCGACTGGCCGTGGAGGACCCGTCCGACAACGACCTTCGTGAGGTTGCCGCGGCGGCGGGGCTCGAGACAATCGGCGTACCGGTGCTCGAATCGGGGGTCGATGTTGACGCGCTTGAGCGGTCCGGTGCCGATGTGGTGCTGGTGACCGCTGCCCATCAATTCCCGACAGGTGCCGTGACCTCGGCCGAGACGCGAGCGGCGCTGGTCGCATGGGCGACCAGCCGCGACGGGCTGGTGATCGAGGACGACTACGACGCGGAGTACCGCTACGACCGCGAGCCGATCGGCGCGATGCAGGGGTTGGCGCCGGAGCGCGTGGCGTACGCCGGGACGGCGAGCAAAACGCTTGCGCCCGGGCTGCGGCTGGGCTGGCTGATCCTTCCGGCCTGGCTGGTCGAACCGATGGCGCAGGCGAAGCTGATGGACGATCGCGGGTCGCCGGTGTTCGATCAGCTGGCGTTCGCGGACTTCGTGGCGCGGGGTGAGTTCGATCGGCACCTGCGGCGGATGCGGCCACGGTACCGGCTGTTGCGGGACACGCTCGTCGACGAACTGGCGGCGCGGATCCCGGAGCTCGAGCCGGTCGGGGTCTCGGCCGGTCTGCACGTGATGACGTTCCTGCCGCCCGACCTCACCGAGGACGCGGTGCGGGCGGCGGCGCTGGAGCGCGGGCTCGGCGTGTACGGGCTGGCGCCGTACTGGGTGGCCGGATCCGGGCCGGCCGGGCTGGTCTTCGGGTACGGCTCGCTCACCCAGAAAGAAGTTGTCGAGGGCATCGAACTGCTCGCGGACACGATCGCGGCGCTCCGCGGATGATGAATAAATATCCATTTCGTTGCAATTCGATCCGGACGGTTCTACTCTTGGTGAAGTGATCGCCGAAGCTCGCATGGATTCGCTGATGAACCAGGCCTGGCCCGCCGCCGACAACACAGAGCTGGACGGCTGGCTGGTCCGCCGCAACGCAGGCGTCACCCTCCGAGCCAACTCGGTGCTGCCCGCCAACGCACCGTTCGACGTCCAGCGAGCCTTGGACTACGTCGAAAACCTGTATCTCGCGCATGGCATCACGCCATCGTTCCAGATCAGCCCGGCGGTCCAGCCGAGCGACCTCGACGCCCACCTCGAAGCCCGTGGGTATGCCGCGCGCAACCCCACGCTCGTGCAGTGCGCGGCGCTCCCCGACGTACTCGCGAAGCTGCCCGTAACGGCGGACGAGGTGAATATTTCCACGACCCCGTCCGCCGCCTGGATGGACTGCTGGTGGAGCGTCGACGGCCGCGGCGGCACGGCCAACCGGACCACGGCCGAGCAGATCCTTGCCCGCGGCAAGGCTCTCTACGCGAGCATCCCCGACGGCGAGCAGGTGAAGGCGATCGGCCGGCTGGCGCTCGTCGACGACACCGCCGGCCTCTACTGCCTGGCCGTCGACGAACGCTTCCGGCGGCAGGGCCTCGCCTCCGCCGTCATCCGCGGTTTGTTGCAGGAGGCAACAGCCCGGTGGGTCTGGCTGAGCGTGCTGGAAGACAACACCCCGGCCCGCACCCTCTACGACAACCTCGGCTTCCGGACCGTCTCGCGGTACCACTACCGCGTCAAAGCGTGACCTTCTGCAGGTGATCGAGGACGACGAACTCGGCGCCGGTTCGCTCCACCGACCGGCGGAGTGGGGCCAGGTCGGTCCACGGGACGCCGGGGTCCTCGAGCGGCTTGTCGAAGTCGTCCCAGTGTGTCGCGATCACCTTGCGGACCGGCTTGATGGTCTGGAGCAAGCGGTCCGTGATCCCCGGTTCGCCTCCGGGGGCCGCGAAGATCGCGTCGACCTGCAGATCGCGCAAGGCGTTCGGGTCGAAGTTCGCCGTACTCAGGCTGAGGATGCGCAGGCCGCCGATCGTGATCACGAACGCGAGTGTGCCGCCCTCGACCAGGTCCTCGATCACGCGCGGACGCTGCGGAACGTCGTACCGATAGCCCGGGTACGCGTACGTGTGCCGCTTGCCGCCGCAGGAATGCAGCGACGGGAACACCTCGATCGAGAAGCCGTCGAACGGCAGGTACTCGCCGCCGCGGACCGGTGAGAGCAGGTCGTTCGGCGTTCGCATCGCACGGAGCAGGTTGGCGTGCGTCTCGGTGCATAGCACGGTCGCCTGCGTCTTCTGCGCGACATACGGTACGTCGGCCATGTGGTCGTAGTGCCCGTGATGGACCAGGATCGCGTCGGCCGTGCTCAGGTGCTTGTCGATCACCTCGGGCTTGATCACGAGCTTCGTCTTCGGGTCCGCACCTTCCGGCGTGAACGTCCCCGTCTTGAACCGGGTCAGCCACGGATCGGTCAGTACGACGCTCTTGCCGCACTTGAGCTGCCAAGCGTGTGTTCCGAACCAGGTCAGCTCGACCGGTTCGCGCTTGCCAGTCGGCACCGTCGGCACCGTCGGCGCCGTCGCTGCCTCACTCCGGCCTTCAAGGCCGACCACACCGGCCGCCCCGACCGCGGCGGCTCCAACCGCCGCCGCGCCGGTCAGCATTCCTCTCCGACTTACCTTCACGCTGTCTCCTCTGCTCGTCCTGGACCGTCAGTCAAGGCGAGCGGCGCAGCGGGTGTCGAATATGCTCTCAGGCATGAGGCGATTGTCTGGAGATATCACCGCAGGTCAGTCCGGTCATGGGGCCTCCCGGCCTGGACTGAGGAGCGGAGGGAGCGAAGCGACCGGAGCGACGAGGGAAGGCCGGGAGTTCCAGCCCCATGACCCGCCGCGACGGAGTCGCGGCAATTAATACAGTCATGCTGACTGAAAGGCATCTGCAGATTTTCATCGCGCTCGCCGAGGAACAGCACTTCGGCGACGCGGCCCGAGTCGTGGGCATCACCCAGCCGCCGCTGTCCCAGGGCCTGCGTCGCCTCGAGGCTCTTGTCGGCGCCAAGCTGTTCGAACGCGGGGCCGGCCGGGTCGAGCTCACTCCTGCCGGAGCCGCGCTCCTGCCGTATGCACGCCGCGCGCTGACCTCGATCGAAGAGCTGCATCAGGCCGCGGTCGACCGCGATCCCGAGGGGCCGGAGATTCGGCTCGGTCTGGCTCCCGAAGTCCCGCCCTCAGCCGGTGCTGCCGTGGCCGCCGCGTCCGGCGCGGTGATCCCGGGCAGCCGGGTCACGGTCGTCACCGCCTCGACGAGCTCACTCATCAACCAGGTCAATACCGGTCGGCTGACGTTGGCCGCCGTACTGCATCCCGTCGTACTGGATGGTTTGGAAGCAGGCCCGGTCTCGCTGCTTCCGACCTGGGCGCTCGCGCCGGCCGGGTTCGTGGACGACGAGGTCGTCGGGCTGCGGCAGCTCAAGGGGCTGCCAGTAGCGATCCGTCCGCGGACGGAGGCTCCGGCGGCCCGCGACCTGTTCCTGGACACGCTCGCCTTGCATCGACCCACCGGCGGCACGGTCGTCGTCACCGATGAGCGGGCCGGGCTGGCGATGGCCGCCGCTGGCCAGGCGATCGTGGTGACCGCCGACCCGGGATTGACGGCGCCCGGTGTGACCCGCCACCGACTGGCCGACAATCCGCTGCCGTTGCGGCTCAGACTCGTGTGGTCGAGGACGCGTACGCCGTTCCTCCGGCCGAACGACGTGATGGCGCAACTGACCGAGGCATTGGTGGCGTCGTGAACGCCCGCATCCGCGCGGTCTTCGAGGACGCCGGCGTACGCGGCTGGCTGCACGCGGTCGCGCTCGACGAGCCCGAGTCGACGGTCGAGGTCGACGCCGACGGCATCGTGCCGCTCGCTTCGGTGTACAAGCTGCCGTTGCTGGCCGGGTTCTGCCGGCTCGTGGATCTCGGCGAGATCGATCCGCGGCAGCAACTCACGCTCGACCCGGCCACGAAGACGAGCGGGCCTACCGGGTTGTCCACCTTCGCCGATCCGGTCACGGCATCGCTGCGAGACCTCGCGCTCTCCATGATGACGCTGTCCGACAACGCGTCCGCCGATGCGCTCCTGGATGTCGTCAGGCTCCCGCGATTGGCCGAGCTGCTCAGGTCCTTCGGTCTGCAACGGACCTGGGTACGCCGCGGTACCGCGGACAATCTGCGTGATCTGCAACGCCGTACCCGAAAGAACGATCCGGATGCGGCCCTCGCCGTACTGGCGGACAACGACCAGACCGATCCGGCCGGGGTTTACGAAGCGGCGAACGGGTCGGCGTCCAGCGCCCGCGAGATGACGCTGTTGCTGCGGCGGTTGTGGGCGGGCGAGTTGCTGTCGCCGGAGCAGACCGAGTTCGTCAAGGCGACGATGCATCGACAGGTGTTCATGCACCGGTTGGCGTCCGGCTTCCCGCACGACGGCGTACGTGTCGCGGGGAAGACCGGGACGTTCGGGGCGTTGCGGCACGAGGTCGGCGTGGTCACGCTGCCGGGCGGTACGGCGTACGCGATCGCCGTCTTCACGCTCGCCGCACGGGGCGACATCCGCCAGCCACGCGTGGACGCCGCGATCGGCCAGGCGGCCCGCCTGGCCGTCGATCTGCTGCGTTAGACGATCGCGAAGGCTTCGATCTCGAGGAGCACGTCGGGGTTGAACAAGGCCGCGACCTGGACGGCGGAGGCGGCCGGTTTGGTGCCGGGGATGTATCTGTCGCGCACTGCGCGGATCGCCGGCATGTGCGCCATGTCGGTGACGAAGATCGTCATCTTCGCGATGTCCTCGAAGGTCGCGCCGGCGGCGGCCAGACAGCGCTCGAGGTTCGCGAACACCTGCTCGGCCTGGGCGCCGGGATCACCGACGCCGACGAGTTTCCCGTCGGGGTCCAGGGCGACCTGCCCGGCGATCGCCACCCACTGCCCGTGACCGGTCACGACATGGCTGTAACCGTTGCCCGGGGCGACTCCAACCGCACGCGGATACTCCAGCTTGCTCATGCACCAGATATACCCCGGCAAGGGTTGAGAAACCGGTTTCCGTCGGGAGAGGATACGGGGGTGGGCCGGACACCGAAGGACTCGATCACGATCGCCGACGTCGCGCGGCTGGCGGAGGTGTCGCGGGCGACCGTGTCCCGGGTGATGAACGGACGGCTCAGTGTCGCACCCGAGATCGTCGCCCGGGTGCGCGCGGCCGCGGACCAGCTGAACTACCGGCCCAGCGACCTGGCCCGCAGCCTGTCCCTGGGCCGGACGAACATGGTCGCGCTGGTGGTCCCCGATCTGGGCAACCCGCTGTTCCAGCAGATCCTTCGCGGCATCACGAACGCGTCCGCGGCGGCCGGGTACCGGGTGCTGGTCGCCGAGACCGACGAGGACCCGGCCGCTGAGGCCGCGATCGCGATCGAGGCGCGGCGGCGGTGCGACGCGCTGATCATGGTCTCGCCGCGGATGGACGAGGAGGCGCTGCTCGAACTGTTGCCGCAGGTGCAGCCGGTCGTGCTCGTCAACAGGCAAGGGCCGGAGGACGTCGCGTCGGTGGTGGTCGACTACGGCCGCGCCGTACGAATCGTCGTCGATCATCTGGTCGGGCTGGGGCATCGGCGGCTCGCGTTCCTGTCGGGGCCGGCGGCGAGTGCGTCGAACACGCTTCGGCTGCGGGCGCTCGAGGTCGCCGAGCGGGAGATCCCCGGGCTGGACCTCGTCCGGCTCGAGTGTGGGCGGTCGATCGAGGACGGGTACGCCGCGGTGGAACGGGTGCTCGAGTCGCACGTGACCGCAGTGGTCGCGTTCAACGATCTGGTCGCGTTCGGTTTGCTGGCCAGGCTCAACGAGGTCGGTGTCGCCGTACCGGCTGATCTTTCCGTGACCGGGATGGACGACATCGGGCTGGCGCGATTCGCCGTGCCGTCGCTGACGACGGTTCGCGTGCCGCAGAAGGACCTCGGGGAGCTGGCGTGGCGGCGCTTGCACGCGTCGATCGCTGCACCGAACGGCGACGCGGACGACGTACCTGAGTTGCGGTTGGCGGTGCGCGCGAGCACGGGGCCAGTGCCGCAGCAGCCGCGGTTGCGTGGCGGTACTGCGCCTGGTCGGCTCGGGTGGCAGCAGCAGGGCGACATCTTCGCGCTCGGGAGCGATTCCGGGATGCTGGCGCGGTACGAGTTCGGGCGGCGGATGCCGCAAGTGCACGCGCCGCGGCCGTACCTGCACCCGGTCCGTACGCTCGGCGGCCACCCGTTGACCGAGGTGAGCCCGGTGGATCACCGGCATCACTACGGCGTCTCGCTCGCAGTACCGGTCGTCAACGGCACGTCGCACTGGGGCGGCCGGACGTATGTCCGCGGCCAGGGCCCGACCCTGCTGACCAACCACGGTCAGCAACGCAGCCGTGGTGTCACGGCCAACGAGCACGAGCTGATCGACGACATCACCTGGTACGACGAACAAGGCCGACCGCAGCTGGTCGAACGCCGTCGTCTCGCCGGAGAGCTGGCTGTCGGCGGCTGGCGACTCGACTGGCAGAGCGTCCTGACCGCGCGCTACGGATCGGTGCAGATCGAGAACCCGACCACGGCCGGTCGAGAAGGCGCCGCGTACGGCGGGATCTTCTGGCGACTACCTGTGGCCGATACGACGGTGCTTTCAGCTGATGGAGAGGGCCTCGATGCCGCGTTCGGTTCAACCAGTCCGTGGCTGGCCTTCGTCCAGGGTGACGTGACCGTGCTGCTGGTGCAGCCCGATGACGTACGGCGGTGGTTCCTCCGCACCGACTCGTATGTCGGCGCGTGCCCAGCCCTCGCCTGGGACAGTCCGCTCACGCTGCAACCCAACCAGGAGCTGAAGCTGTCGCTGACGGCGTTGTTGCTGGATCGCGCGATCAAGGTCGCCGAGGCTCATGATCTGGTCGGGAGGCTTCCGCGCGCCTAGCCTGTCAGCGAGGGGCGTGGAATGGAACCGAACAGGCTCGTCGCGGTGCTGGGGGCTACTGGACGTCAGGGTGGAGCGGTCGCCAGGCATCTGCTGGCCGACGGCTGGCGGGTTCGCGCGCTGACACGGAAGCCGGACTCCCTGCCCGGCCGCGCGCTGCAGGCAGCCGGCGCCGAGGTCGCGCCGTGCGACATGGCGGACACGCGATCGCTGCTCCCGGCCTTCAAGGGGGCCTACGGCGTCTATAGCGTCCAGAACCCGATGACTGCCGGCCATGAAGGCGAGGTACGGCAGGGTAAGAACGTCGCCGACGCTGCTCACGCCGCCGGCGTCCAGCACGTGGTTTACGGCTCGGCCGGACCAGGGTTACGTGGTACCGGCGTCGACTCCTGGGAATCGAAGCTCGTCATCGCGGACTACCTGCGCGACTCGGACCTGCCGCTGACCGTTCTCCGGCCGATGGCCTTCATGGAACTCATGACGCACAAGGATTTCTATCCGGCGGTCTCGGTCTGGCATGTGATGCCCAAGCTCGCCGGCGAGAGCACAAGGATCCCCTGGCTGGCCGTCGACAACCTCGGTGCGGTCGCCGCCCGGGCCTTCGCCGAGCCGTCCGTTTTCGCCGGAAAGGAGCTCGCGCTGGCGGCCGAGCTCCGTTCGATCGACGGGTGCCGGCGAGCCTGGGCCGACGCGAAGGGCCGACCGCCACGGAGCTTCCGGATGCCGGTCCGGCTCTTCGAACGGTTCGTGGGCACGGACCTGACCACGATGTGGCGCTGGCTGGCGGTCAACCAGGTCACGGTCGACGTCGCGGAGACCGCGAAGCTGGTGGGACACGTGACCACCGTCGAGGAGTTCCTCGCCTGAGCGCCGTCGTACGTCAGGACGTCGGCAGACCAGTTGTAGGCGACGACGCCAGCGCGGATTGCCAACGGCGAGGGACCCGCCCGGCGAGGCGTGCGGCTCGTCCCGCGGAGACGGCATCACGCATCGCGGCGGCCATCAGGGCGGGCTTCTCCGCACGGGTGACCGGGGTCGCGAGCATGACCGCGTCGCATCCGAGCTCCATCGCCAGCGCGGCGTCGCTCGCCGTACCGATCCCGGCGTCGACGATGACCGGCACCTCGGCCGCTTCCGCGATCAGCGCGATGTTGTGCGGGTTGCGGATCCCGAGCGCCGAACCGATGGGCGCGGCCAACGGCATGACGGCCGCACAGCCGGCCTGCTCGAGCCGGCGGGCCAGGATCGGGTCGTCGTTCGTGTACGGCAGCACGGTGAAACCGTCCGCCACCAAGGCTTCCACGGCGTCGAGCAGCTCGAACGGGTCGGGCAGCAGCAGGTGATCGTCGGCGACGACCTCGACCTTGATCAGGTCGGTCTCCAACGCCTCCCGCGCCAGCTTCGCGGTCAGCACAGCCTCGGCTGCGGTGTGGCAGCCGGCGGTGTTCGGCAGTACGTCGATGCTGTGCTTCTTGAGCACGTCGAGCACCGAGCCCTCGTGCCCCGTGCCGAGGCGGCGCATCGCGACCGTGGTCAACTGGGTGCCGGAGGCAATCAATGCCTCCTCCATCACTTCCAGATTGGCCGAACCGCCCGTGCCCATGATGAGTCGGGACGTGTAGGTCCGCCCGCCGAGCTCCAGTGGGTCATCCATGTCAGCCTCCCTGCGTCGCGCTGACGATCTCGACCCGGTCACCGGGCTGCAACGCGGTCTGCGCCCACTCGGCCTTGGTCAGCACGTTCTGATTCACCGCGACCGCGATCCCCGTGGTGCGATCGGAGTACTCCGTGATCAACTCGGCCACGGACTTGCCGGCCGGCACGTCAACCGCCGTACCGTTCACCCACACGGATTCCATCGCGCTTCCTCCCTACGCCGGAATTACCCGATTCAGGTTCAGCGGTCGGTGACGGCTAGTCACCCTCTCAGCCCACTCCATGCGAGCTCCCGCGGACCTCTCGACTATAGCGCCCTGGTGGCGATGGGCAGTTATCGTGACCAGAACTGCGCGGGGAGGGGAGCGTCTTGGCGAAGCGGGTCGCGATCTCGGACGTGGCTGCTCGGGCAGGGGTCAGTCCGACGACGGTTTCGCATGTCGTGTCGGGGCGACGGCACGTGTCGGAGGTGACGCGGGCTCGAGTGCGGTCGGTGATGGACGAGCTCGGGTGGGAGCCGAACCAGCTCGCGCGCAGCCTCCGGATGCAGCGGACCCAGACGATCGCGCTGATCGTGCCGGACATCACCAACCCGTTCTACCCGTCGGTCGCGCGTGGTCTGCTCGACGTGGTCAGCGAGCCCGGGTACCAGGTGCTGATCGGCAACACCGACGGCTCGCCTTCAGCCGAGAAGGATCTGGTCGCGCGGATGGTGACTCGCAGTGTCGACGCAATCGTGTTCGCCGGCTACTACAGCAAGGCGAGCGACGTGGCGGCCGCCGTCGAGGCGGGGATCCCGGTGGCACTGATGGGCGGGCGGAAGGCCTCGGCCGGGATCGACGTACTGACCTCCGACGACCTCGCAGCCGGAGAGATCGCAACGCGGTACTTGATCAGGCGCGGCTATCACCGGATCGGCTTCATCACCGGCGCCCTGGGGGACGGGCCGCCCGCAGATCGGGTGAAGGGCTACCGTCGCGCGCTGACCTCGGCCGGGCTGCGGTTCAACAGTCAGCTGGTCGTCCGCGAGGAGTTCTCCCGAGCCGGCGGCGCTGCGGGATTGCAGAAGTTGCTCGAACTGCGCAAACCGCCGCGGGCCGTGCTGTGTACGAACGACATGGTCGCGATCGGCGCCCTAGATGTCGCCCGCGCCCGCGGCCTTCGCGTGCCCGATGACCTTGCGGTGATGGGTTTCGACGACATCGAGGCGGCAGCGCTCATCTCGCCGTCGCTGACCACGATCGCGGGCGATCCGCGTGAGCAGGGTCGCGCGGTCGGCCGGGTCCTGCTGAGCAGGCTGGAGGGGACGGCCGCCAGCCTGCCGCAGCGCATTCTGTTCGCGCCTTCCGTCGTACCGCGGGAATCCGCCTAGGGCGCGCTGACCGACGTCACGGTCGAGCCCGAGATGTACGTCGGCCAGATGCCTACCGTGACCGTGATCTGGCCGTTCGCGTTAGGTGTCATCGTGCTGGTCAGACCGTAGAGGCTTGTGACCTGGACGGGTCCGGTCGCGTTGACCGTCACCGTCGTGTTGGATCCGGATGCGGCCCAGATCGCGCGGAACGGCGTACCGTCGTTCGCCGCGTAGACCTGGTCGATCAGCCCGTTGCCCGGATTCTCCTTGCCGAGGAACGTCGCGCCGCGGAGCTGACGTGCGGCTGTCGCATAGGCGACGTACGACGGCTTGGGGGTGTACTTACCGAGCGCGTCGGCCTCGTTGTGCACGAGCCCGAAGTTGTTCTCCGCCGCGGCCGGATCGATGCCGTCGTTCTTGAAGTCGTACATGTAGAACCGGTCGACGTCGTGCCCGGGAACGTTGAGCATCTCGCGCGCCATGTACATCGCCTGCGTGGGCTCGTCGACCGGTACCGCGCTGCCGGAGCCGGTGTACCAGCCGGCCTCGGTGATCCAGATCGGTTTGTCGACGCCTCCGTTGTACTGCCGGATCGTCGCGCGCACCTGATCGATCGCAGTACCGAGACTCTCGGGCGCGTGCAGGAAGTTGTACGGGTGGATGGACACGACGTCGAGGTACTTCAAACCGCCGAGCTGGCAGAAGGTCGTGAACCAGTCCTGCTGCGTCACGTCGGTGTCACCGCCGCCGACGATGGTGAGATCAGGGTGCGTGGCCTTCAGCTTCGTGTACGTCGCCTTGAGCAGTGCCAGGTAGCTGTCGGGGGATTTGTTCGCCGGACCGGCCGCGTTGACGTCCCACTCGTTCCACACGGCCAGGTTGTGGATCTGCGGGTACTGGTTCGCGAGCGCGTTGGCGTAGTTGGCGAACGCGGTCCGGCCGGCGTCGGTGTACGGCGCGTTGAAGAGCTGATCGGGGCAGTCGTAGAGGCAGTTGCCGTAGTCCGCGACCATGAGCGGGTCGAGACCGTTCGACTGGTACGACTGCAGGTAGGTCGTCACCTTGGCCGGGAAGGCGTAGGTGCCGGGTGTGGTCTCGGCGGCGGACCAGTACGCCTCATCTCTCGCCGTTCGAGCACCGGCCTGGCTTACCAACGGGATCACGTCAGGCGCCCAGGAGCCGGCGAAGTGCGTGCCGACTCCGTTGTACGTCGTGGGCGTGGTTGCCGCGACCGCGTCCACGTTGACGGAGGCCGTCGTACCGCCGCCGCTGATCAGGCTCTTGTCCAGCGTGAGCATGATCGCCTTGGCCGGACCGTGCCAGAGGCCGTCGTCGGCGCCGCCGAAGTGCAGGTAGCCGATGCCCCCGTTGAAGGTGGTGACATTGAGCTGCTGCCACGCCGTGGAGCCGGAGAGCGTGAGCCGTTGCTGGTGGACCTGGCCGGTCGCGTCGGTCAGCCGGAGACCGATGGCTGATAACTGGCTCGTCTTCACCCAGAGGCTGAGCGCGGCCAGGTCGATCGGGACGAGGTTGCGCTGGATCGCGACGTAGTTTCCGCCGCCCGTGAAGTCACCAGAGAGCTTCGCGGACTGCGCGCCGGACTGCGGACCGGTCGTGTCGTAGGTGAGGTTGCCGGTCGCGCCGGGGAACTCGCTGCCGGGATAGAACGACCAGCCTTCCGCCGCGCTCTCGTAGTTGCCGAGCGGTGTCGTCGGCTTGGTCGACAGGGCGTTCAGGCTCAGGTCGTCGATGCTCACGCTGCTGCTCGTCGCGCCGGTGATCGCGCCCTTGTCGAGAACGATCTCGAGGCCCTTGGCGGGACCGTGCCAGACGCCGTCGTTGGCGCCGCCGAAGTGGACGTACTGCTTGCCGCCGTCGAACCGGGTGACACCGAGCGGCTGCCAATCAGTTGCCCCAGACAACGTTAGGCGCTGCTGATGGACCTGGCCGGTGGAGTCGGTGATGCGGAACGTGAGGAAGGACAGGTTCGGGGACTTGGCCCAGAAGCTGACGCTGGAGGCGTTGACCGACGGGAGGGTGCGGTTGACGCTGACGTAGGCACCGCCGGCGCTGAAGTTCCCGGACAGTTTGCCCGAGCTTGTGCCGGAGTGGTTGTCGGTGGTGTCGAGTGCGAAGCTTCCCGTTGCGCCAGGGAACTCGCTGCCTGGGTAGAAGGTCCAGCCTTCCGCGGTGTTCTCGAAATCGCCGACCCGGTTGGTGGTGAGGCCGGCGATCGACGCCGTACTGAGCGGGCTGAGGATCGCGAAGGTGGTTTGTGCGCTGACCGTGCCCGCCTGGACGGTCAGCTTGTACCAGCCGCGGGTGGTGACCGAGACCTGCAGCGTGCTCGCGGCGGCCTGGCTGCCGGTGGCGACGACGGTGCCGTTGACGTCGGCCGCCGACCAGTTCACCGAGGACGCATCGGTGCTGAGGCCGATCTTCACCGGCTGGCCGTCGGTGAACACGTTGCCCAGGGTGAGGGGAGTGAGGGCGAGGGTCGCCGCGTGGGCCGGGGCTGTGGTGCCGATGGTGCCGAAGCAGAGGAGGAGAACTCCGAGAACGATGGCAAGACTACGTCTCATGCCGACTCCTTGAATCAGGGCGGTGTAGGTGAGACGTCGGCTGCCACGACGTGATGCAAATCGATTTGTACTATCGCTGTGGGTGATCGCGGTGTCAACAGCTCGCCACCGCCTGCCTCAGCTGAGGTTGGCTCCGGTGAGGAGGGCGGCGAGCTCGGTGGGTCGGTACAGCACCTGCTTGCCGGTGCGTTGCGGCTCGACGAGACCGGTCCGGCGGAGCAGCTGGAGATGCTGGCTCACCGCCGACGGGGTCACCTTCAGCTCGCCCGCCAGGTCGGTCGTGGTGCGCGGATGCGTCAGCAGCTCGAGAATGTGTGCGCGCGGCGTACCGATCAACTGGGCCAGGTCCTGCTGCGATGGTGGTTCGACGACTGACCACAGGTTCGCTTGGCCGCGTGGCGGGTAGCCCAGAATCGGTTCGGCTCCTGGGTCGAATGGGATGACCGCGTGCGGGCCGAACAGGCTCGGCTGGAGCACGAGTCCGCGGCCGTCGACAGCCTCGGTCCGGCTCACGGCCGCTACGCGGTCGACCTTCAGCAGTCCGTCTGCGTAGGTGATCGCCGGTGCCAGTCCGTTGAGCATGGCGCCGGTGCCGTGCTGGGTGAGGACGTGGCCGCGGTAGCTGATGTCTGCCGAGAGCAGGGTGCGCATCCGGTCCCAGTACGGCGCCATCATGGCGTCCCAGTACTGACGCAGGGCCTCGATGACCTTGTCGATGGTCAGAGTCAGATCGGCCGGGAGCTCGCCGTGCACCGCCACGACCTGCCGCTCGAACGTTTCGCGGTCCACCTCGGCGATCACCTGCAGCTCGTCGGCGAGCTGGGTGAGCGGGGAGGTTGGTCGTGGCGTCAGGAAGTCCGGGCTTCCCATCGTGTCGTTGACGAGCCACCGCAGTACCTCCCAGTCAAGCTCCGCCACGCGAGGCTGGACCGCCCTGATCCAGCCCAGCTGCAACGGGAACCGGCCCGGCTCCCGCAACGCGCGCAACGACAACACCATCTCCGCGACCGGCGAGACCGCAAACCGCACCTCCGCCAGATCACGCGAAGTCAGCTTGTAAGTCAGCACCACAGTCCCTCCGCCGATGTAGCCCGATCCTAAATCGGCGGTGCTACTCAGGAGGGGCCGTTGCCGTACCCGAGGTCGTTGGCGATGTCGAAATTCTCCGACCCGTACTGCGCCTGCGGCTCGGCCACGTCCGTCCCCAGGTCGAAGCCGACCTCGCTCTCTTCCTCAGCCAGATCCGGGTCGACCTCATCCGGTTCGCGATCACTCATAACCCCTCCTAGCTCCCGTCGTACGACGGCAGTATGAACCACCTGTCCGACGCCGAGGTGACGAGTCCGGAATTGTCGGTGGCTCCTGGAATTGTCGGTGGCTGATGGAAGGGTCGGTGCCGACTTCACGAGTGGAGGAAGCATGGGTTTTCGCACGATGGAGGACGACGAGGCAGCCGAGTTTCTGGCGCAGCCGCTGGTTGCTGTGCTGGCGATCGACGATCCGGGCTGGTCGCCGCATGTGACGCCGGTGTGGTTTCACCACCTGCCGGGCGAGAACAGATTCCAGGTGATGACGCCGGCGAAGTCGAAGAAGGCCAGGCTGCACCGCGAGGGCTCGGGCGAGTTGTCGCTCTCGGTCCAGACAGCCGACGGACCGACCGCGAAGTACGTCAATATGCAAGGTGTTGCCCGGCTGCTTCCGCTGAGCCCCGACCTGCTCAACGCGATGGTGGAGAAATATCTGCCGAAGGAGTTCCGCGCGGCGTACCTGGCCGATCCGCCCGAGGACTCGATGTTCGACATCACCCCGCGACGCATCACCACGGGGGTCATCGGCTGACACTTCGACTCGCTGTCTCGTCGTACCCGGCATGACGACGACACTCAACCAGCTCACCGGTGACTACGTACTCGACGCCGCGCGGACGCGGATCGGGTTCGTCGCGCGCCACCGGATGGCCACCCGGGTACGCGGGCAGTTCGACGTGTTCGAAGGCGCCGTACACCTGGACGGCGACGAGCCGGCCAGGTCGAGCGCGCAGCTCACGATCCGGGCGGAGAGCATCGAGACCGGCAATCCGCGGCGCGATGCCCAACTCCGCAAGGATTTTCTCGGCGCGGCGACGTACCCGATCATTACCTTCGTGTCGACGAAGGTCTCGCAGGTCTCCTCATCGGCGTTCGAGGTGACGGGCGACCTGACGATCCGCGGCATCACCCACCCGGTAACGGTCCCGTTCGAACTCGTCTCCACGCCCACCGACGACATCGCCTTCGCAGCCGCGCTGACGATCGAACGCGCCCACTGGCAGGTCAACTGGAACGCTTTCACCACAGCCTTGGTCAGCCCAACCGTCCTCCTAGACCTCCAGGTCTTCGTCGCCCCTTAATCCTCGCAGGCAATCCCGTCGTGATCGGAATCCAGACGGTAGATATCCGTACCGATCACCTCGATCGGCCCAGCGACGTACTCCGGCCCGTTCCCACTCCCACCCGAACAGTCCACATCACTCGCAATCGGAACGCACCCGGAGTAGTTCGGGTCGCAGCCCGAGGACTGTTCCGGCTCGTCGACCTTCGTGCCGACGGCGGTGATCTGCGTACGCGGCTCCTTGGCAACTTCCTGCCTGAGCAGGTGTTTCGCCGTCTGTACGCCGTCCACGAACGTCACCCGGTAGGTCAGTCGACGCGTGCCGTTGACGCCTGCGGTCCGGATCCTCTTCTCGCCCTTCGGCAGCGAGTCGTCGGTGACCGTTTTCTTCGTGAACGGGATGGTGCGCAGCTCGACGACCTCCTTCGACGTGGTCGTAGTCGTCGGCGTCGGTGTCGGTGTCGGTGTCGGTGTGGCCTTGGTGATCGGCTTGGGCGCGGTCGTGGGTTGGCTGATGATCGGTGACGGTTGCGGTGTGTTGGTGACGTGGACGCTGGCGATCGCGGCCGGCTGGCCGTCAGTCGTACCCGAATCGGCTCCACATCCAACGGCGAGGACGCCGACCGCTGTGATCAGCGCAGCCCGAATGAATGACACGGTGTTCCCCCCACCCGCCGTCGGTTCCCCCCGCGGCGGGATTGTCAGCACCCGGACAACCCGGGCGAATTCTGATCTGTACCACCATCCCGAACGGCGGCGCGAGGGCTCACGGCGGACCGCGTTGGTTTTGTGACCTACCGTGTAGTACCGCCCTCGGATCAGTGATAGGCGCCTGACAGCAGATGCGAGCCGATCGGGCTGATCGTGTGCCGCACGGCGCCACCCGCGCGCCGCGTAGTCACCAGCCCGGTCCGGTGCAGCACGCGTGCGTGCTCGCTCGCGGAGGCCAGCGAGATCCCGGCGCGAGCCGCGAGTTCGCTGGTCGAGCACGCGCCGGCCGAGATGGTCCGCAGTACCGCCACCCGCGTCCGCCCGAGAAGATCCGCGACGGCGCGCTCGGGATCGGCGTACTGCTCGATCGGCGCGGCCCAGGCCGGGTCGTGCTGCACCGGATAGACGAGCACCGGCGGAAGACTCGGGTCGGCGGGCATGATCGGGTGCCGCCAGCAGAAATACGACGGCACCAGCCGGAGCCCACGCCCGCCGAGCTCCAGTTCGCGATCGATGTGCCCCATATCGACGTGCAGGTACGGCGGTTGCCACTGCAACACCGGATGCAACGTCCCCGCGAGCGACTCGAACCCGCCGGTCGTCACGGTGTCGCTGTGCACCTTCACATCCCGGCTGATCATCGCGTTGATGACCGGCATCAGCGGCGCGATATTCGTCCGATGAAAATGCTTCAGCCCATGACAGAGCTTCGCCAGTACGTCGTGATCGCCGGCCGCGAGGCGCCGCGTCCAATTCGGCAACCGCACCTGCTCAGCCAAGATGCTCAACTCGGCCGCGATCCGCCCCGGAGGCGTCGCCGCGACCGCCGCCAGCCCCGCCTCCAACCCGTCCGCGGACTCGGCCGGCGTCAGAAAGTCCGGCGAGTACCCGACCGGCTGCGCCAGCACCATCAACTCCCGCTCGAGCGCCGTCAGTCGCGCCCGAGTCCGCAGCCGCCACGCCCCGAACACCTCAGGCTCGTCATCGGTCTGCACCATATGCATCCCGAGCAACACTTCCCACAACGGATCCGGCTCCCGCGCGATCGTCGTACGAGCCAGATCAGCACACCCGAACTCGATCCGAAAACCCACAACGTGTTCCTCCCCCGAGGATCAGCAGTCTCACCCTGCCCCAACTCCACTACACACCGTAAGCGCCCCCAGGGTCACCCCCCACCCAAGCAATCCCACCCCAAACCTGACACACTGTTCCCCTCACCAACTGAGGGCCTCTAGCTCAACTGGCAGAGCAGCGGACTTTTAATCCGCGGGTTGTGGGTTCGAGTCCCACGGGGCCTACCAAACACGCAGGTCAGAGCACACATGACCGCGGCTACCACTTGCTCAGCCCACACGTTTGCCACCTCTTTCGTCGCCTGACACCTGGTCATGGCCTGTACCGAGCACCGCGTTCAACGCATCGACGGCCTGCGCATTGCGGATCTTGCGGCCGAGGTACCCGTCCTGCGTCATCGAGACCCGGCTGTGCCCCAGCTGGTCGGCGATCTGTCGAGCGGAATGGCCGGCGGCGTCCAGGAGCGTCGCGAGCGTCTTGCGGAAGTTGTGTGACTTGACCCACTCGAGGGAACCGATCTGCGCTCGGACGTCACGAAGGTCTCGCAGGGTGTTGTTCGGATCGCGGAAGCCGCCAATGCCGTCGGGAAACACCGGCCAATCCGGCTGCACGCCTGCCGCGAAGCGCCGACGAAGCATGTCGAGAGCGCGCTGAGGAAGGCCGAGGGTTCGTTCGCCAGCCTCAGACTTCGTTGGCCCCCGAACGAGGCCTTGGCCAGTCACCCGACCGAGTGTCCATTCGATGTCGACGACATGAGCCGACAGGTCGACGTCTTCCCAGACCAGTGCCAGTGCTTCGCCAATGCGGACGCCGGTGCTCAACATGAACAAGGTCAAGTCAGCTATGTCCTTCCGGACCGCGAGTTCGTTTTCGTAAACCTCGTTCAGCCAGAGCTCGACTTCTTCGACCGTGAGCGCCCGGGCGAGCTTCTTCTTCCGGGGTGTCTCGATTCGACGAATCTCACGAACGGGATTGGCGTCGAGAGATCCACTCCGAACGGCAAGGCCCATGACACCTGACGTCACGCTCCGGCAAAGCTTGGCAGTGGGAACGCTGACCTGCGTCTTGACCCTGTGGATGAAAGTGTCAACGCGTGCTGTGGTCACCTCAGAGAGCCGCAGTTCACCCAGCGCCGGAAGGACATATTTCTCCAGGATCAACTTGTAGCTCTGAACGGTTCGAGGCGAACGCGATCCGCCGCTAACGAGTTCTTCGATCTCTTGGACCCACGCGTCGGCAACATCACCGAATCGGTGACCTGGTGTCCACTCGCCGGCCTGGCCCATCTTGGCGCGCTCCATCAGAACGGCCTGCAACTTCGAGATCGCGGCTCCCTTGGTCTTACCACGCCGCTCGACGCGCACGAGCTTCCCGTTGAAATCGCGGAAGTTGGTGATTGCTCGGTATGCCTTGCGACCCTTGGAGTCCTTGACCTCGTGTGTCCGGATGATCCCCCAGGTACCGATCGACAGCAGCTCACGGGACATGGCTAGGCCACTCCATCGAGGGACTTGAGCCAGGTCTCAACGACCTCCCGCCGGTACCGGACGTACCTGCCGATGCGGACACCCTTCGGGCCGTAGCCCGTCGTTCGCCAGCGATACAACGTATGCACGGGGATCCCGAGGAACTCGGACAGATCCTCGACACTCCAAAGCCGCTCATCTCGATGCCTCGGCACAGACATTTCATTCCTCCTTGACAGTTATGTGTCATTCGTTGTTGCTCTCAGCAATTAGTTCCTTGGTGAGTCGTCGGTGTTCGCGGGCTTTGGCCGCGGCGGTGTTGGCGAGGAGTGCGTCGCCGATGGTTTTCCAGCCGGTTCCGGCGTAGGTGAAGTTGCCGACGATCAGGGTTGTTTCGGTGTCGTCGGTGCGGTCTTGGGTGCGGTGGTGGTCGCGTCGCCAGTTCGCCCGTGCCGCGCGGAGCGCCTTGAGGGTGGTGGAGTACTGGCGGGACTTGGTCGAGAAGTGGCCGCCAAACCCGAGCATGTGCGCCCACCGCTGCAAGCGACGGTAGGAGAGTCGTCCGGAGTTCTTGGCTGCTTCGGTTTCGTCGAGGTCGGAGCCGGGGCGTCCGAGTCGCCAGCAGGCGTCGACCAATCGGCCGGCGTGGGTTGCTCGTGTGGCGTAGCGGTTGACGGTGGCGTTGGTCAGGCGTGCGGAGGAGTGCCCGGTGGCTTCGGCTCCCTTGGTGGCGTACTTGGCGAGGTATCCGGCGACGGCGGTATCGGTGATCGCTCCGTCGACGGCGAGCCGGACGGGGCGAAGGTCGAGTTGGGTGCCCCACTGGATGAGCCAGCCTTCGGGCCGGTCAGGGTGCGGGAGGGACCGGAACCGGACGGTCGCGGCAGCGCGGCGGACGGCGTCGGCGAGCATGGTGAAGGTCGCGGCGCATGCTGGCGGCTCGATGACACCAGGGTCGAGGGTGTTGACGCCGTCGAGGCGCATGAGTGCGTGGAAGTGGGCGACGCCGCGTGCTTGGAGTTCGGCGACCTTGCCGTAGGAGAGTTTGACCGAGCAGCCGTGCTTCTTGGCTTCGGTGCGGAGGATCTCTTTGGCGCGGTCCATGGTGCGTCGCCACAGTTCGCCGGACAGAGCGTTCCAGACGACTTGGTGGTCGTGGTCGTAGCAGTCCAGGCACAGCGGTGTGCCGAGGATCTTCTCGCCGTCGCGGTGGGTCTGGTGGCAGCGCAGGTCGACGCCGTGGGGGCAGAGGTCGGGCTCGCGGCGGGGGCGACAGGGCCGGTTCCTGATGGTCCAGGTCTGGCCGTGGCGGGTGCGGATGGAGCGGGTGCCGTGCACGGGACCGAACGTGGGGGCAGTGAACGTGACGAACGCGGACGGGTGCTGCGCGACGCTCGCCGGGATGCCCTTGCCGCCTTGAAGGCCGGCCAACACGAGTTGGTAGGTGTCGCCTCGGTAGGTCTCCGCGCAGGAGGGGCAGACGGCAGCGCGGCGGTTCCCGCAGGCCTTGTAGATGACCCGGTCGGGCATGTCGTCGGTGTGGCGGGTGGAGATGATCCGTCCGGTGCGTTCGGACACGACATGGGCTTGACCGCGCAGCTGGATGGGGCGGACGCAGCCGCCTGCCGAGCCGGTGTGGTCCAGCCAGGCGGTGTATTGCGCGTAGTTCGCGGTTGAGGCGGCGCGGGCGACGGCTTGCTCGAGGCCAGAGGCCGGGTTGTAGCGCTTGCCAGCCTTAGGCCGGGGCAGCAGCGGTTTGAGTGCCACCAGTGGCTCCTGGAAGCCGCCGATAGCGTGCTGTGGGTCGTTGCTGGTGGTGGTCATCGTCGGTCCTCCTTCCGGAACGTTTTGGTGTCGTTTGTGGGGGCCACCGGGCGATCAAGGCCGCCCTGTTGCGTCCGGGCCCGGGTGAGGTGTGGTCCAGGTCCCGGCGTTCAGTCCAGAAGCGTCGGGACTGCTCGGGTAGACGCTTATGTGTCAAGCCAGCGGGGGAGGTGCGATCTCGAAGTCCGGGGTGCCGAACAGGTGGTAGCCGCAGCCGATGCAGTAGCGGCCGATCACCTTGTAGGGCTCGGGGTCGGTGGAGGGGTTGATGATGACGACCAGGGCGTAGTCGTCGCCGGGTTCGAGGACGGTGGGGCACCAGTCGTGGCCGCCGAGGTGGTCGTTGGCGACCCAGTCGCAGAGGAACTGGTGGTCGGCGATGGCTCGGTGGGCGGTGATGTTGGCGTAGGCGTTGATGTCGACGGTCGTCACTGTCGTGTTCCCTTCGGTGGTTGGGTCTTCGGTGTTCGCCCTCGTCTCCGAGACCTGGTGGGATCCGGAGACGGGAGCCAGCAACGAACGAGTTCGGTGGCTGGGGGTTATTCGTCGGGTACGAAGGTGGCTTCGCAGACGCCGCAGGTGATGTCCCCGAGCTCGAGGACCTGTTTGGCGACGCGGATACGCCGTGGGCATTGGCATGCGCAGGCGATGGCGTTGTTGTTGTTCTTGCTGGTAGTGCCGGCCACCATCTCGGGGTGGCGGTAGGCGATGAGCGCCTTCTTCAGTTCGATCAGGACGCTCTTGTAGGTGGTCGCGGTCTCGGTACGCAGGGTGCAGGGTGACCAGCCGACGCGGTCATCTTTGGTGGTGTCGAGGCCGAGCTCGCCCGCGAGTGCGGCGAACTTCTGGTTGTGCCAGCGGCCCTGACGGCTGGTGTCCTTGATGCCGCGCGTGTTGGCGAGTGCATGTGCGGCTTCGTGGAGCAGGGTCGTGAAGACCTCTTCGACGGATCGTTTGAGTCCTTCGCCGGAGATGAGGACTTCGGCCAGGGCTTGTTCGCCGTGCTGCCAGCGGGTCGGTGCGAAGTGCCCGTACTTGGCCCGCTTGGTGGCAGTGCCGGAGCCGACGATGATCACCACGGCAGGTACTTCGGTGTGGTTGTTGCGGATGGCCGCCCAGGCGGTTTCGAGCGCGGAGACCAACTCGGCGGTGGTGTACTCGTTTTGACGCTTACGTGTCAGTCGCGCCTTCGGTGACCCGGTCCGGGTCTTCGAGCCGGTACCGGTGGTGGTCTTCTTGGCTCGCTTGATCGTCACTGAGACGGCCGGGTGACTGCCGCCGGTGCTGAGTTCCTTCAGCTTGTTGCGGACCGCGATCAGCGACGCGTAGCCGGTGGCTTTGCCGCCTTCGGTGGCTCGGACGTGGTCCATGCGTGTCTGGACGGCATTCAGGGCCGCGGTGGGGCTGCCTGCGTAGGTGGCGGTGGTCTTGGTGACCGTCCATCCGTCGAGGCCCGTGAGCGCTGTGGTGTTGTGGGTGGTGAGACCGGTGAGCTTGGTTGTTGTGGCCGGCCTTGCCGGTTGCAGAGTTGCCGCGGCGACCGGAGCGCCCGAGACGTTGGTGGTTGCGGTGTGCATCAGTTGTCTCCGATCCAGGTCGTGCGGAACTGTTGGATGCGGGTCTTGATGTCGAAGGCCTCGCCGAACAGGTCGAGTGCCTTGCCGTACTCGGAATCGGTGACGACGAGGTCTTCGTCGGCCGAACCGAGGCGTTGTTCGGCCTGCTCGCGGATGTCCTCGCAGTGGGCCACGACATCGCGGAACACGGCGTGCATGGCTTGGTCGAGTCGCCGGTAGCGGGCTGCCAGCTGCGCCGGGGACGGCTTACGGACGGTGCTCATGACCGGTCCACCGCCTTGTTCTGCGGGCTGTCCTGGATGGTGTTCTGGGTGAGGACAGGTCGGAGTTCGGTCGTGATGACCGGTCGGAGTTCGCTGATGTGCCGTTGGCAGATGAACGGCAGGTTTTCGTAGCCCAGGAAGACGAACCACCAGTGCGTATCGCACTGACCGAGGATCCGTCCCTGGTACCAGGCCCACGCGGGGTCGCGGTAGGTCACGGGGATATCGCCGCCGCAGTCCATGTCCCCGTACGGGGTCCAGACCTTCATGCCTTCGGGCAGTCGCCCGTCGTTGGCGATGAGTGCGCCGATGTCTTCGAGCCCTCGTTTCCAGGACTCGAACCGGCTCGATCGGTCGTTGTTCATGGCTGGTCCTCCGTCCAGTCGTTGGGGATGTAGACCTGGTCTTGGGTCCAGGTGTCGGTCTGGGTGGCGTGATCGACGAGGTGTTCCTCGAGGAGTGCGCGAGCCTCGTAGAGCGCGTCGATCAGTTGGCTCAGCGCGGTCACGGAGCCGGTGATGAGTTCGAGCTCGATCGGGGTGTTGCCGAGGTCGATCGCGACCAGCGGGGTTTCGCCGTTGCAGGCGAGGTTGATGCCGGCCACGGTGTCGTCGGTGAACTCGTAGCCGATGAACATGCGGTCGTCGCGTTCGCCGCCATTGGCGTCGTGGTAGGTCATGACGCCACCTGCTCGGTCGGTGTGGTGGAACGGGTGATGTAGGCGCGTTGCCAAGAACCGTTGTGGGCTTGGCCGTTGCGCAGTGCGGACCAGCACACGCCGCAGCGGTGGGGTTGGTCGGGTGAGTAGGTGAAGGCTCCGCAGTCGTGGAGCCAGCCTGTCTTGATCGATGGGTTTCCGTTGTTGTCGTGGACGCTGGTGACGGCGTCGACGGGGACGGGTGTGATGGTGATCATGGGTGGTTATGCCGCCTTTCGGAGGTGTACTGCGCGGCGGACGATCTGTCGGTGTTGGTGGTCTTTGAGGAGTGCGCCTTTGAGGCGGCGCGGGAGGCCGCCTTCGGCGCGGAGCAGTCCGACGCCGAGGGCTTCGGGTTCGATATCCACGGCGGTGTGGCCCTGGGAGGCCCAGCCGGTGCCGAGGATGATGTCCGAACTGGAATCGGTGGCGCACCGGAACGCGAGCCGGTAGCCGAACAGGTCTCGCAGGGAGGTCGGAACGATGTCAGCCGACGGGCGTTGGGTGGAGGCGACCGTGATGATGCCGGCGGCGCGGCCACGAGCGACGATGTCGCGCACCAGGATTCGGAACTCCTCTTGCTGGTCCTTGGTGCCTACGGTGACGGTGAAGTAGGCCAGCTCGTCGATGCACAGGAGCTTGGCGCGGAAGCCGTCGCCATCGACGATCTTCTTACGGCCCGTGCGGGCCAGGTGCAGGTAGCGTTCATCGAGATCGTCTTGCAGGGTGTGCAGAACGCGCAGCGCCTTGCGCATGTCGTTGCCGACGAACTCTTTCGCGACGGGCGCGTACGGCAGCAGTTCGACGATCTTGCCGTCGATCAGGACCAGGTCCACGTCCACGCAGAGTGCGGCGTGGGCGACGATGTTGCCTTGGGCTACGGACTTGCCCGCGCCGGGTTCGCCGCCGATGAGGATGTTGCGATACATCAGGGTCACGTAGACGGGCTTGCCGCGTGTGTCGAGGCCCAGGTAGATCGGGTTGTAGATCGACAGCGCGCCCTTGGGTACGGGGGTGGCCCCCGGCGTGCGCCGGGGGAACACCTTGTAACGATCGGGTTTGAAGCTAGACATAGTCGGACACGTCTTCTCCGTTGGCGCCCAAGATCACCGTCGTGTTGTCGGTTACGGCAGCGGTGGTCTTGGTCTTGGATGTTCGGGTGCGGGTCTCACCACCGGCACCGGTTTTGGCCGGCCTCTCGGTCTGGGTGGACTCGTCGGGGGCGCTGTCAGGCGTGAGGAACGCCAGGACTGCGTCGTCGGCGACTGCCGCTTCCGGCACGTCGCGGGTGTCTTCGATCAGCGGCGAGTCGATGGTCTTGCTCGCCAGCGGGTCACGGCGATCGATATCGATCCGCACGAGGGCGGCGTTGCGCTTGTGCCGCGCGATGGTGGCTTTGCGCGCCCAGCAGGCAGAGGCCAGCGTTTCGGCCTGGTTCTCGAGCTTTTCGACCGACAGGCCGGGGCGCATCCACAGCCAGACGACCTGTCCGGTTTTGGTGGAGAAGCAGCCCACGATGAACGGCAAGTTGCCGGAATAGTTGAGCATCCGGGTTTCGATCAGACAGGCCCTGACCCGGTGCCGGGTGATCACACACCACAACCGGTTACGGCTGAACCGGCGAACCGGGGTGTCGGCGAACAGCCAGTAGGCCGCGTTGATGATGAACGCGACCGCGAGCCAGGTCGGGATCCTTTCGGTGAGGAACACCCGGATCTCGTCCAGGTGGCAGAACCAGACGTAGGCGAGTCCGGCCACACAGGCCAGCTCCCAGCGCCAACGCCACAGGGTGAGCAGAAGGATGACCGGCCAGGTCTGATTCGGGCGGGTGATGGTTTCGACCGCACCTGGCAGGACACGCGTCGAGCCGCCGCTTCGGCGGGATCGCCAGGACGACTTCGAGCGAGTAGATTTGGGCATGACAAGACCTCCCAATGAGGGGGTTGAGTCAGGAGAGACACCAAGCCGGGACAGGTTTCCTAGGCCGAAGGCCCGACTTGGCGTCTGTGTTCCAGGGAGCGGCCCTTTCGAGGGCCGTTCTTGGTTCTAGCGGTTCTTGACGGTGTTGATCGGCGTTGACACGTAGGTGTCAGCCGCGGTGGCTTCGGGCGAAGCCGACTTCCACACCAGCAGCGCGTAGTCGCGTGCGGCGTACAGATCACGACGCCGGTTCTCGGCTTCGCGGTACAGATCCAGCAGCTGCCAGAACGCGTCAGACGCGTAGACGGCGAGCACCTCGCGATGGTCGGTCACGACCGGTTCAGCGACCCGCAGGCCGCGCACGAGAGCTACTTCGAGGTACTCAAGTACGACCTCGATCTCGATGATTTCGTTGCACTTGGCCACATACTCGGCCCGTGCCTGATTCGCTGTGACGGTTCGGTCTTCCATCGGTTGCGACATGACTACCCCCTAGCTGAGCAGTACACGAATCACGGGAACGAGTGGAGAACTACTTCGCAGAACCCGACGCGGCGTTGAGAGCCTTGGCCCGGTACGCGACACCGTTCCGCCCGTTGGTGGCCCACGGCATGGCCTCCAGCTCGACCGGCACGACGACGGAGCCAACGTTGACCTTCGGCATGGCATTGCCCGCCAGAGTCACGCTGATCACCTCGCCGCCCGTCTCGTCGAGCGCCATCACCTGAACCGACCACAGCGGCTCACCGGTGTTCCGGTCCATCTTCTGACGACCCGGCCGGCCGTTCTGCGCCTGCTCGGTCTTCTCCTCCACACCCTTCGTGACCGTGAACGTCTTGCCCGTGGTGTCGATGGTCAGCTTCATCAGGAATCGCCCTCCTAGGCGTTTGGTCAGCACCACTGCGGTGCTACTGAGCAAGCGAGCTAGCCTCGCTAGTCAGATTTCGTAGCGCCTAAGCTACCCAGCCTGCCTAGCCAGGTCAAGAACCTGGACAACCTTTTCCTAGGCTGCCTAGCCAGGAGATACCATCGATGTATGGAGCTCGACCCGAATGACTCGCGTCCGCCGTACAAGCAGGTAGCCAACACACTGCGTGCGGCGATCCTCACCCAACGCTTCAATGCGGGGGAGAAGCTGCCGTCGCAGAACGATCTTGCGACGCAGTTTGGGGTTGCTCGGATGACCATCCAGCAAGCGCTGCGTCTCCTGCGGGACGAGGGACTGATTGTGTCTCGTGCAGGCAGTGGCGTTTACGTCCGCGACCGGGCCGACCAGGCTGTAGGGCTACGCCCGTCGATTGAGCGCGCGTTCGAGCACGCTAGGGTCACCATCGACTTCGCCGGCCTGACAGGAGAGACCCTGCTTGGTGCCCTGGAGGAGCCGGTCGACCGAATCCGGCGTGGGCGCCTCACTCCCGAGTCGATCAGTATTCGGCTCCTCATCCCGGATATGTCGCAGCCGCTGGCTGTGCCGTCACGAGCGGGACGTAAGCCGGGCGACGACCCGGCTGTACGTGGCCGAGTCGAGCAGATCGCACATCGATCGGCCGGCCAAATCATCGAGTCCATCGAAGAGCTCGGCAACATCGGCTTGGTCCAGAAGGCCAACGTCGAGTGCCGCGTCGTGAGTCTCCCGATGATGTTCAAGCTGTATCTCCTCAACGAGGAAGAGGTCTTCTTCGGCTTCTATCCCGTAGTTGAGCGGGAAGTCCGTATCGATGGGAAGAGCGTTCCCATCTTCGATGCCGTAGGTAAGGACACCGTGTTGTTCCATCACTCAGTTACAGATGATGACCGGGCTACTGGTTCGCAGTACGTCGACCAGGCCCGCAGTTGGTTCGAGAGCGTCTGGGGCACGATCGGCAGGACCCACACGCCGTGACCGGCGAATCCCCTGCATCTGTCTTCCGCCGTACCCAAGCCGTGCTCCTGGACTTCGATGGTCCAGTGTGCTCGGTGTTCGCGGGTTACCCAGCGAGTCAGATCGCAGAAGAACTCAGAGCACTCATCCAGGACCAGTTGGGCGAGCGGCCACAGGTGATCACCGAAGCCAACGGCCCGCATGAGGTTCTGGCTGCCTCGGCAGGGTTCGGCGACGATCTGTGGCGACGAGTCGAGGAGGCCCTTCAGGCGGCCGAGATCAAGGCCGTGGAGAGCGCGACGGCCACTCCAGGCGTTGACGCCTTCCTCAATGCCTGCGATGTGTCAGATCGTCCCGTAGCGATCGTCAGCAACAATTGCGAGGCATCCGTACGCTCGTACCTACACCACTCAGGACTGTTGCCGCGCATCCGACACATCGAAGCCCGAGATCCAATACACGTCGACCGAATGAAGCCCAGCCCGTTCCTTCTCGAGCAAGCAGCCGGAGTTCTTGGGATCGATCCGGCGCGAACTGTACTGATCGGGGATCAGGCGAGTGACATGACGGCTGCGATCGCGGCGGGCGCCGGCCGAATCGGCTACGCCAACAAGCCAGGTAAGTCGAGCGACCTCGCGGCAGCGGGTGCCGATGTCGTTGTAGAGAACATGGGCCTCCTAGCCGCGGCTGTCACAGAAGCCGCGTAGCTGGCAGCTGGATGGGCTTGCGAGCGTGCCCCCGACCATCTCTTGGCAAGCCCATGTCGTCCTAGATCCAGCCGAGCCTCAAAACTCGAAGGATTGCTGTTCGTGCGACGAGTCAGGCTGGCGTTCGAGCTGATCGGAGTCATCCAGAATCTCGACATAGTGAGGCTCGTAAATCCAGTAGAGATGACCTTCCTTGACCATCTCGCCGCCTACTAGCAGTCGAAGCTCGTTGCGATGAGCGTACATCGCAACCTCGTACTGATCCTCGCTGAGCCTGATTCGAGCCTTCTTAGCCGTCACTCCTCCCTCCTCGATATTCAATCTAATCAGGCGATCGGGATCACCAGACTCGTGGCTTAGAAATGTCACCTCACCCACAAGATTGACCATTTGAGGTTCTGGATCGAGCGCCAACTCCGTTGCCGCCCGTGCTAGTACTTGTGAATCGACCGCCTCAAAGCCTACGTTGACTCCAGGTCGGGCCTCGATGTCGACGCGGCTCCGACTCCTAGTCGTCGACACACCGGAATCGCTGCCAGCACAGAAATCGCTGAGCGCCTTCGTAAACTCATACGAAATTCCATCCGGAACTGCTTCGACAAACACAGCGAGATTCGGATTCGTTCTGTATTGATTGAGGCAATCTCTTGCCGTCACGAGTGCACGCTCGAACGTTGCCAAGATAGTTCCGCCGCTCAAGGTCTCGGTATTACGCGGCGTGGAGACTGCGACTTTAGCACTCTGTTGTGTCAGGTGGAAGCGCCGCTGCGATGGAGTGAAGGCAGTGATGATGAAGCTGCCGATTGCAGTCTGTCCCATCAACGTGCTTTCAAGGAATTGCTTTGCGAGGTACGCACTCGCATTTCCGTGGTAGCGCCGATTCTCTCGCGATGACTTGGCAGACGCAATCAACTGCGCCTTTGCTGATTCATAAAGAAGCTCACCAGACTCCCAACCAATCAGGCCGGGCGTCAGTGAAGTTTCCTTCTCCCAATGCGTCGAGTCGAGCGCAGAGTTCGATTGGGTCTGGAATATCGCCAACAGCTCGTCAGCGTTTCGTCCGTATTGCCGGGTCAGATGACGGCGCGCTTTACTTAGCAGTGCCCCGAAGTCCCCCCGCGAAGGATCGAGCGGAAGCAAGACCTCGTCGTCCGAATCCCGCAGGCGTTCAGTCCAGACCTCATATGCGCCTGGAACGCGAGACGTTGGAGTCCAGTCGAAGTGTCTGAGAAGCGCAGTCAATACTTCGAGGTCGGAGACGGAGTCCGCATACTCTGTCATGGGGCGCCACCTTGGCCGATACGTTCCATAATGTCGCAGAGTGCAACGTCATCGAAGATCTGCGCCTTCGGTATTTTAACATCCTTCGCTTCTGTTGATGTCTCCCCCGCCCCCGCAAGGTTGATCCAATAGGCGCAATAGTGCACTGACAGGGCGTTATGATTCGACGCGATCCATGCAGCCTGATCGGTGGGCATCGCCAGGCCCACAACGATCTTGTGCACGCTTGGATTAGATACCGCGTAGTAGTTGTATCGATCTTGCCTCAACCGTACCTTGACGAAGTCGCTACTCAGATTAGATGTAGTTGTGGCTTTAAGCTGAATTTCGAGCCGCGCCACGCGATCGGTTGCCAGATGAGACTCGGCCCGGTGCGTGAGATTTACGTCGATGCCTTCATCAATCTCAGGTCTCGCGATGACGCAACCTGCAGACGCGCAGACAGCCCGCAGATAGCCTTCCTGAAATGACTCCATCAAGTCGGTAATCCGCTTAGGTGACCCTCTCAACGGTGGTCTTGACGGCAGACTTAGTAACCCCTCCCCAGGCATGCGCTGATGCTACGTGCCAGCGGCAAAGCTTGACTAGACCAGAGCTCTCCGCGGCTGTCTGGCCGTTGTGATCCGCCAACAGATTCGCGATACTCGTCCGCCAATTGACGTGCGACAGGCTAGAAGCCTGGGCGACCCCCTGGCGAGCCGGCCAACGCACTGATCTGCCGATGACAGATCGTTGATCGCCGCCGCCGGGTGCCCGTTTCTGATGTGGAACCGCGAGGGCTGTCGGGTTCAGTGCCGCTTAGCCTGCTGCGGGTCAACTGCGGTCGCTCAGATTCCATCGGAACTGTTCGTCGGGCTCGTCGCGCCGATCCAAGATGCCCGCTCGGCATAGCGCCAGCAGCGCGTCGTGGAGGCCGTTGCCCATCGGATTGTCGGTCCAGAACGTTGCCTTGCTCGCCGAAAACTTGGAGGGCAGCGGCACCCCGATTGCGCGGGCCAGAAGCCATGCCGCGCCGTCCCAGTCCACCCACTGGTTCATCGCATCCGAGAATGGAGGTTCGCTCACAGAGGGATGCTCGCACATGCCGCGATTCGAGCTTTCGACTGTCGCAGATCATCTGGCGGACGAGTTTCGCGCATCTGTCGACGGAGGACACGGCTGTCTGGCCGTAATCCCTGACAAGTTTCTCTACGTCTTCAAGACGGGCCCTATAGGGCCCGAAGCGCGCCGCCACCGCAGGGCGGGACGCCTGCCCGCCACTCCGCTTCGCTACGTTCTGGGCGCGTCCCTTGGCTAGGCGCGCGCGACACCATGCCGATGTAGTACTCGCCGAAAACAGCCGGCCACCGCTGCCCGCGGTTGATGCCCACTTCCGCCTGGCCGTGGGTTTCCGCATCGCCCCGCTAGCAATCATGGGAAGTGCGGTCCGGCCCGGCGCGCGTCAAGGGTGCCTCCGGCATCGCAAGCGATCGAGCAAGCTCGACCCTTGACCCGCACCGCTCCGAACCTAGGGTCGGCAGCTATCGGGGCGATGCGGAGAGCTGCGCGCATGCTCGAGGAGCACGAGATCTGCTGGCCTGTCCCGAAGCAGGTCGCGTCCTACGTACCCGCAGAGTCCAAGGAACCATCGTGATCGCCTGAGTCGACCGGCGCAGGCGGAGCGGGTAGCAACCGAATCCAGGTCGTGGCGCCACCCCGGCCACATGTGCTGCAGCGCCTATTGGGAGCGCATGCACGGCATGGTCCGATCTTTTCAGCGCTCGTGGTCACTATCTTGACGCCGCATGAGGAGCACTCGTAGGTACCTGATGGCGAAATCTGACTTTCCGAGAACGGTCTTTCGGCTCCCAACACAGCGCCAGCAGTGGCCTCATCCGGTTCGATCAGACCCCGAGCAATCAATCGAAATGACGCGATAAACAGGAAAGCCTCTTGGGACTGACTTCGAACACTGAGCAGGTAGTCCGCCGGCCGTTCGACTTGATAGCTCTTCGCCTGGGCCAACTTCTTCAGCTCGCCAAGGGAGTGGCTACTTGAGTGCGCGACAGCATTCCGAACTATTACAGCCTCCTTCAGCACGCGCATCTCCGCATCGCGGTACTGAATCCTCGAGAACGGGTTTCCGTTCAGAAGGTATGTCGTCGCCCTCGTCAGAGTCGACTCATACGGCAGCCAATCGAGGTACCGATTCTTCCCGGCTCGATCAGAGTACAGAATTGCGTCTGCCGTAGTTTGGTCCAGATTCGGAATGATGGGTTCAACGTCATCGAGCCCTGACCTTCCCAATAGGCAGGCATAAAACAGGTCTTCGAGAAACGCCTCGAAGAGTCGCACCGCCCCAAGATGGACCATCTCAACGACTGACCCGTATGCAGTCGGGCCCAGATGCGCGCCAGCATTGGCGGCGGCGGCTTCGTTGAGGGTTTCGCGCAGCGCTTCGATCTCATTGTCAAAGTTGGCGAAGATGTCTTCGGCGCTAGGTGCAGTACTCATGCAAGAGAACGAAGGAACTCGATCCGGCGGACACGACTTGCGCGATCGGAAGTCGCACCTCGCAGCACACGCGACAGTCCTTCGTCGATCGCACCATCTCTCCGAAGGACGGCCTCAGCGGCGCGCAGAATGTCTGTGAGATCTGCGCCGTCGATCCGAGGCGGCTCGGCCCCAACGCTGCCATTCCGCGGTTTGCCGGTCGGATCGAAATAGTCGAGACGTGAGATGAGGGCAAAGCACGAGTAGACCCAGCCGGTGGTTCTGAATCTCTTGAGTTGCGGAGCCTGACTCTGCCGGCCAAAGACCTCGTCGAGCTGTGAAAATGCCCCTCGGAATTTGGCTGCAATTAGTTCGGCATTCGGGACTCCGTCGTCATAATCACGGTAGAGCTTGTCAATGACCGAGCGTGTACGTGCGCGAACACCTTGGACGGCGAGTCCGAGGAGGTCCGACACAAATTCTACTTCAGCCATTTGACCAATCTTCTGAAGGTCGAATAGCTTCCACTGGAGCCAACGCTGGTACTGCTCGTAGGCCAGAGAATATGACAATTCTTTAAACTCGCCATAATAGCGCCCATTCCTGAGCTCTTGGGCGTTGAGCTTCAGCCCGGTCGAGTTCATACGCTGGAATATTGTCAGGACTGTGACGTCGTCAATATCCGGCGGCAGGACATTTACCGACAGCGGAGTCTGCAAAATTCTGCTGCGGATATCCTCGGGTAGTTCTTCGAAACGCTTGCTATGGAATTCCGAGTTATGTGCGCGAAGGACCGTAAACTGATCTCTTTCCTCGATGTCGTCAAGGCATGTGATGTCGATAAAAGAGAGGATGGTCCTGAGTCGCTGCTGTCCGTCGACGACCTGACGGACAGTGCTAGCGGTACCAACATCGAGACGAGTGTGCAGGAAAATCAGCGGCAACGGAAACCCGCGCAATACCGAGTCAATCAACAGGCTCTTCGCTCGGCTGTTCCATACCGGACGCCGCTGATATGGAGGGTTGAGGTCAAGCCCTCCTGAGCGTTGCCAGTTCAGGAAGTCGACAACTGGGTAGGTCGTCTTCTCTATCGCGAGGTGCTCGAGCATGAGCGCAGACTAGTACGTCAAGCGGACATTCGCGTGTCAAGGGCGTCCAAGGCAGCCGGCGTGCCCTGCCCAGCAAGGGGTAACGAGATACCGGGCGAGTCTGGCCCCGACCAACATCGGCCGGCTGGATCTCGGAAGACGGATCCTAGTCGGATGAAGTGGGCTCGACGTCAGCCTTCGAGAGCGCCTCTCTGACGGACGCTGATGGTGGACGGACATCTGACGTCTCTGGCCCTGCCGCGGCGAAGCGCACTCGTGCAGCGCTCAGGTCCTGCGTGACCCGCTGGAGGACGCGGACGAGTTCGAGATGCGAGGGCACCGGGACCGGCTCATAATCCGCAGGACGTAAGCTTCTCGGCATGTAGCCGCGCGGGCTGTAGAGAAAGATGCCCACGCCATCCATCACTTGAGTCATCGCGGCGGACATGGTGATGGCTGCGTCCGCGTCCTGCTTACTCACAACTCGGATACCAGCAACCAAATAGCTCTTTGGCTTCGCTGTGCGGAGCCAGCTTGTCAAGTCACCCGTGATGCCCTCTTGCTGTTGCACTCCGCTCGCCGACTGAAGCATGCCATAGGCAGCTTTGAGGTCGATGGTCTTGAAGCCGGCCTCCTTGCAGCGCTTGAGCATGTCCGCCGAACCTGGGCGACCGGTCACCTTCTGAGTGGACGCATTACCTGGGTGCTGTGGAGTGCCAAGCATCTTCGCTTCCACCAGAACATCTACGATTTGTCCAGTGGGAGGGTAAGTGACATCGAGATTGTGGTTTGGAAAAATGAGCCCCCCTACACCGGAGCGCCGATTGAGGGTCGCGCCCGATGCGTTCTCGAGGATGACGGCAAGAAGGTCATTGAAGTAGTCGCCCTTGCCATTCTGTCGCTCGCCCTCCGTCGCCATGCCCGCAACCACAAGATCGTCGAATTGCTGCATAGCCTGCAAGAACCCGGTTTGCACGGTGTTCCATGAGGAAGGCGAGGCGGAAGGGCTTCGGACTTGCTCGAGATGTGCCCGGAACGGCGCGCACGCCTTGCCGGTACGGAGGGCTTGGCCGGGCGGTTTAGCCATCTACGTCCTTCCAGTTTCGGCAGCCTTCTTGCTACCTCGCGTCTGCCTACGGTGTGCAAGAAGGTTACGGCTTCGGCGGATCTCACTCACAATCTCGCTCGATACTCCCATGCCGTCTTCGAGGACCAAGCGGTCGACGAGGCTTACCGCCTCGGCCAGCTGACCTGCCTGTAGCAGCCGCTTCGCGCGTGGGAAGAGATCGCTGAGGGAGTCGGTCAGCATCGTCACTACCGCAGGTGCAGGTACTGCGAGGGCAGCGGCCTCTCGAGGCTCCATCTTGAGGATGCCGCCTCCGTACGATCGGCCGACGATCTCAGCGCTAAGCATCGTCACACTGTTAAGCGATGCGAGAGCAAGAACGTCAGCGAACTGGCTAAATCCTTCACTCAGATAGAGCCCATGCAGTGAATTAAGATGCTGCAGGCCAAGCGGATTAGCGCAGAGTTGCGGGGTTTGAGCATTCATGTATGTAAAGAAGAGAGATGGAGCAGATGGCATCGGGACACGCCACCATGGATCTCGGACACGACACTTGAAGGCTTCGTGAACCTTCTTCTGCTCTCCTTGTTTGATGTATCGCATAGCGGCGGCGCTAGGGTTCCGGGGTGAAAAGAGCAGAGTGGCCTGATCTTCTTTTCCGAGCCGCATATACGCGGCGCGAGACAATGAGAGGGCACGGAGATGGCCCGAGCCCGGAGGAGAGATGCGAGTAGTGTCGGAGCGGCTGAGGCCGAGGTCGGCAGCCCGGTTCGGACTGAGCGTGAAGAACTTATTGTTTCCTGTAACGCCGCCGAGCGAGATACGTCCCCATGCTGCCAACTCTGAAAACGCGCTCACAGACGTCAATTCCTCGATGGCCGAGGTTGCAAGCGGATCCACTAAGGCATGAGTCCATTTTCCGCCACTCTTGCTCGGCTGTAGTGAGAGATCGAACGTCAAGCCATCCAAGTCGGATGCCTTGTGAACCCGTCCAATTGAGACTACTTCGGTGCCACCAGTCCCCTCGGCTAACAGCAGTACCGCTTCTGTTTGCACCCGCGGAAAAACATGTCGGTCGAAAAGCACCAACTTCACACTCGCAAACCTAGCGAGGAGGAATTCGCGAATCTCTGCCGCATAGTTCGAGGACAATAGTTCAGCTGGTAGAACGAGCGCTAACCGACCAGACGGTGTCAGAAAGGCGGCTGAGTGTACGACGAACGACGCCCACGAACTCGCGAGATTGGTGAGGCGAACACCCTGGGCTAATGCTGCCCGAAGCCCTGTGGCCCGGGCTTCCCCGTGGAAGCCTTGGTACCGAATATATGGCGGATTCCCAACGACCGCCGAGTACCGAGGCTCTGGCGCCGCAGCAAGAAAGTCACCAACTCGCACCTGAGCGTCAGGGACACCTGCTAGCGCGAGCAGGTGTCGAGCCCGCTTGGCGCTGGGCTCGTGAAGCTCGTAACCCGCCACTCGGGAGACTTCAGCGCCAAGGGTCGTGAGTCGCCTCGCCGCTGGAAGCATGAATGCTGCCTCGCCGCAGCTGGGCTCAAGCACAGCGTCATCGGAGGAGCGAATGGCCCATCGCACAACGAAGTCACAGACCTCCGGAGGAGTGAAGAACGCTCCTCGGGCCTTGCGAAGCTCCGCCGAGTCGAACTCCGTCTCCACAGTCACCTGACTCCTCCGTTCTCGCAGCCATCCAACACCATGCCAACCATGCCGCCGACCACCGACACGTTTGCGAGCAGAGTCACCGTTGCGTGGCGTCCTGGGTTGCTCTGTCCGGCCAGGTCTCGGCGGATCCCAGATGCCTGGCCGTGAACCAGTCCTCCGCCAAGCGCCGGCAACTTGCGTTGGGGATGTAGGTGACACGAGCTGTCCAGGCTACGGAGTTCGTCCGGCGCCATTCCAAGATCAGGCTCGGCCACGGAACGCCCCCGTGCGCCCGTGCGGAGCGTCATCAGCGCCGCGCCATCAGGTTCGGCGACAGCTCGGCAGAGTACCGTCGACTGATCCCCAAAAGCAGGGACTATGGAACACCTGTTCGATGAGTGACTGGCAGTTGGCGGTTGATTCACACGTGGCAACGCCCGCCTGTGGATGACCCTGCTCATGGTCTGCCTGCTTGGTGGCAGACCGAGGGTAGCTCTGGCGAGGTCGTCGGCCCAGACTCCGAGCCCACTGGCTTACGGTCGCCACCTGGCCCGAAATGCGAGAAGGTGGGGCGATGCGACCCGGCCCACAGCTTCCTCCGGACCAAGCGTTTGTGCTTGATAGTCTTGCGGATCATATCGACAAAATCCTCGACCGCTTTTATGACTTCGGTGTTCGTAGTAATTGGACAGAGACTGACGATTCGCCACTCGTGTATGAACGGCGGTGGCTCAGCCGCCACTATGGCCCCGATGTGTACTGGGATGGCAGCGCAGCCAACTACGCTGCATCGAGCGGAGTCTTGTTCACGGCAGTTTCTGGTCAGCATCTGGAAGGCCTTCGTTTACTTTTGCGCGCCCGCGAGGTGATCTTCGCCCCGGCGCCGCCCGCCCGTTCGATTTTAGAGATCGCCGGCCACGTATTCTGGCTGCTGGATCCACGACTGCAGAGCCTTCGAGATCGCGCCGCTCGAACATTCCTTGCTCGTCTTCAGGATGGTACCCGCAGGAAGACGGCCGCTCTCGCAGTAAACCACCCGCAGTCTCCGATATTCGGAGGCGAAGTCAGTGACTTCCGACGCCGAACAATACCGTCTTATTTCTATGCTTCGGAAATCGCGCCTGGGCCACGCGGAACGATCAAACTCAGGGGACAGTCTTATCCAGGACTCGAAGAGGCGCTCGGGTATATTGGCGAGGCGTCTGAGGTACCTTGGAATACGAGCGGCATGTATGCATATCTTTCCAACAGTAGCCACCCCACTCTTCATGTAATTACAGATTCCCTTGATGTCGTGGGCGGCAAGATCACCGGATTTGGGTTGGAGGATGTAACTCTGCCCTATCGCATCGCCCGGATGGCAATCATGTGCTTCGTTCGCTGCTGGCAGATAACTGCCGCCTACCACGGACTGGATCAAAGAGAGGCTGTCGAACTCGGGGAAGAGGTCGACACCCTTCCCGAGCCGTAGGACCGCCGAGGCAGAGGTGAAGCACTCCAAAGCGCGCCCGCAGGCTGAGACGGGCGGTGTCTGTAAGTAGCGCCGCGACTGATTGGCTACTGTCAAACGTGCAGTCGGCCGCCGACTCGATAAATCAGCGACTTCGCAGTTTGGTGGGTCTGAGCTCGAGAGGTCTGGATCAGGCAACAGTAGGACCCGCGCCGAAGCCCATGGCACGGCTGAGGTCGAACCCCCACCTCTTTGGCCACCTCTTTGAATGCAAGGTGCTGAAAAACTACGATCGCGGGTGACGGCCACACTGCGTGAGAGTTCGCAGGTCAGAGGCTGATTTCGAGTCGTGATACATGTCAGCGCACGACGTGGATCCCCAATCCGCGGGTTGTGGGTTCGAGTCCCACGGGGCCTACCGCTGTCCGCAGGTCAGGTGTAGATCGGCGCGTTGGCCGCGGCCGTCAGGTCTGCATTTCAGCGGTGCGGGCGTCGGAGCTTCCTTCGGGCATGAGCGCCAGGTCCCTGGCAGATTGCGGATGCTGCCAGGGATTGGTGGGCTGAGGTGGTCAGTCGGTGGCGATTGCTTCAGGGATGCGTTTCTGCGAAGGCGCCTTGCGTAGCGACGTGCTCACGGCCAGACTTCCGACCAGTGAGATACCGAAGACGACGCTGAACGTGATTGCGCCGGTGAGTAGCCCGGGCATCAGGCCGTTGGCCGTTACGACGGCGCCCAGTGCCGGGGCGCCGATGCTCTGGGAGGTGTAGCCGACCAGGTAGCCGCCGGACACCATGCTCGCGCGGTGGTGCGGGGCGGCGTACCGGTTCAGGATGGTCAGTCCACCGGCGAAGTCGAAGGAGTACCCGATCCCGGCGCAGGCCGAGGCGAGGAAGAAGACGACGAGGGAGTGCGTGGTCCCGGTGAGGACGAACAACCACACCGCGCCGGCCGACAAGACGGCTCCGAGGATCACGGTCGTCCAGGTGTCCAGCCGCTTGGCCAGCAGAGCGGTGACGGCGATCGAGAGTGCGAAGACCGAGAGCAGTGCACCGGTGACCAGGGCGTTGTCCGAGCCCGCGAGCTGATGAGCGATCTTGGCGCCGAGTGGCAGCACCAGCGAGCCGAGCACGAACGAGGAGGCGAACGCGATCGAGCCGGCAGCGAAGATCCACCGGTTGCCCCGCGGGATGACGATCGCACGCACCCGCCAGCGCGCACTGGTCTCGTTGCGGGTGTGCCGGGGCAGGCCGAGGGCGACAACGGCGACAACGGCGATCGCTACCGCCAGGACGACGAAGGTCAGCCGGAGCGGATACGGCGCGTACTCCGACAGTCCGCCGCCGACCAGCATCGCCAGCGCGATCCCGAACGCGGAGACGGCGGTTCCGATCGCACCGGCTCGCTGCTCGGCCCCGGCGGCACTGAACTCGACCATCGCCACACTCGCCGGACTGAGGGACAGGCCGACACCGAGCCCCATGAATGCACGGCCGACCAGCAGCCAGGTGACGTCCCTGGCCAGCACGAACAGCAGCACGCCGACGAGTTCGGCGGCCAGACCCAGCAGGATCGCCGCCCTCCGGCCGATGTGGTCGGACAGATCACCGAAGACGACAAGCACCGGGATCAGCGCGATCGGGTAGGCGGCGAAGATCCAGGCCACGGTCGTCGAGGAGAGGCCCCAGTCGGCCTGGTAGAGCGGGTAGATCATCGTCGGGCAGGCACTGGTCCACAGCGCCAGCGCGACTACCGCGCCGGCGGTCCAGAAACTGGCGCGCTCTCTGAGCGATCGCAAGGATCCTCCAAGGAAAGGTGCGGCGATCGCCGCACAGCTGAGTAGACTTTTTAAACCTAGCACCACCTGGGTATAGTTCTATAACTCAGCTCGGAGGATGGATGAAATGCCCAAGTCGCTCGGCAAGGACTCGACCTGCTCGATCGCGCGCAGCCTGGAAGTGGTTGGTGACCGCTGGACGCTGCTCATCCTGCGGGAGGCGCTGATCGCGGGATCGACGCGGTTCCAGGAGTTCCGGGAGGCGCTCGGCGTGGCTCCGAACCTGCTGACCCAGCGTTTGGCGTTCCTGGTCGAGCAGGGGCTGATGACCCGTCGTACCTACCAGGAGGCGGGCACGCGGGCCCGGGACGAGTACGTGCTGACCGAGGCCGGCCGCAGCCTCAACGTCGTGATCGCCGCACTCAGCGACTGGGGTCGGACGCGCCGGCCGCTGGCCGAGGGGACGTCCCCGGCGTTCGCGGTCGGGGAGTCCGGTGCGCCGGTGCGGCTGGCGTTCGTCACCGGAGACGGTGAACAGGTGGCCGCCGAGCAACTGGTCGCGCGCCGCACCCCGGACCGTGAGCTCGCCGGCCGCTGAGGCCCGGCTTACCGACCCGGTTCTGGCCAGCGTCGTGGCCAACGCTGGCGCAAGCCAGGGGAGAAGGCGCGTACGCCTGCGAGCGGCTCAGTGTGGCTGGTGACATCGGGAGTTGAGTGACCGGCGATCCGGGAGGTGGCGCCGTCCACCGGCCTGGGCTGGCGGATCCGCTACGGGGTTTTGTGGTGGCGGGAGACTCGGGCTCGGTTGCCGCAGGCGGGGCCGCACCAGGATTGGTTGGGGCGGTGGCGGAAGAAGAGTTGGCCGCAGCCGGGGGCGTCGCAGAAAGCTAGTGCCTGCTGAGATGTCAGTACGTCGCGGACCTCGCGGGCTAGGCGGGACAGCAGGAGGGTGAAGGGGGCGGGGGAGCCGATCGGGCGGAGCTCCGTGGTGCCTGGTTTGGTGCCTAGCGCCTCGATCTCTGGGGCGGAGGCGATGGTTTCGTTGAGCGTCTCCACATCCTGGGCCTCCCAGGACTCTCGGCCGACCGCGGCCCGCAATAGGCGGAGGGATGGGTCTCTGAGGGTCAAGAAGGCGGCCATGTCCGCCTCGTCGACCGTCGAGGGCCGTGGGGCGGGCAGGGCTGCGGCGTCGAGCCAGGAGTCGAGGTCCGCGGGGGTGTGGATCAGCTCCAGTTCGGTCCAGCCGCGGCGGATCACGGTGTTGGCCAGGTCCAGTGCTGGATAACCCTCGAGCCACTCCCAGGTCGGTGTCTCGCTCACGTTCCGACCCTATCGCGACACGCTAACGCTTTACGAGAGCAAAACCATTATCTACGGTCGAGGTATGTCTTCCGAACGCTTCCGGACCGCGATCATCTGCGCCGTGCAGTTCGTCGACGTGATGGGTGTGACCGTCGTCGTCGCGGCGTTGCCGCGGATGCTGGCCGACGTCGATGCGCCCGCGGCGTACGCCGGGCTCCTGGTGCCGGCGTACGCCGTGGGCTTCGGCGGGCTGCTGCTCCTGACGGCCCGCTTGGGCGACCTCTACGGTCCGCGTCGCGTGCTGCTTGCCGGGCTCGCGGTCTTCGCGGCCGGCTCGCTGCTCTGCGCGGTCGCCGCGTCGCCGGTCTGGCTGGTTGCCGGCCGACTGTTGCAGGGAGTAGGTGCCGCGGCGTCGGTCCCGAATGCGCTCGTGCTTCTCGTCCGCCCGGCGAGTCAACGCGGGCGCGGGCGCGTCCTGAGTGCCTGGAACGCGACCGGTGGATTGGCCGGCGCGTCCGGCCTGCTCGTCGGCGGTCTGGTCACGTCCGCGCTTGGCTGGCGGGTCATCTTCTGGTCCGGGCTGGTGGCTGTCGCCGTACTCGCGGTCGCCATCGTGTACGTCGTAGTACCGGACGAGCCTGCCGCGTCGCGACCGCTCAACCTGCCGTCGATCTCGCTTCAGGTCCTGGCCGTCGCCGCGCTCGTTGGAGCCGCCAACGCAGCCAACGGGTCCTGGCGTCTCGCCGTCTTGCTGCTGGTCGTGGCGGCGGTCGCCGTGCCGCCGCTGGTGATCCGCGAGCGGCGTACGGCGGAACCGCTGATTCCGAGGGGCCTCCGGCAACGGTCCGGGGTGGCGGCGGGAGTGATCGGATCCTTCGGCATCACGGCGACGACGAGCAGCCTCGTCGTGCTCACCACGCTGTACTTCCAGGACAGTCGCGGCCTGGACGCGGCGCACGCTGGCCTGCTGATCCTGCCGTTCAGCTTCGCCGTGGTGATCGGCGCGGCCGTCGCGGGCCGTCTGCTGCGGCTCATCACTCCAGGGACGGCGTTGCTGATCGCCTTGGCGATGATCGGGGGCAGCGCGGTTCTGGCCGCGGCGCATCCCGGTCTGGGGATCGTGCTCGTCGCCTTGGCCGTGAGCGGTCTGGGCAACGGAATCGGCGCGGTCGCGGCCTACGCACTGGGTACGGCGGTGGCACCGGACGAGCAGGCCCCCGCGGCCGGACTCCTCAACACCGCCGCGCAGCTCGGTACCGCGATCATGGTTGCCGTCGGCATCAGCATCGCCGACGCGACCGGCGATCCGCTGAAATACCGGGCCGGCTGGATTACGGTCGCCGCGACCGCCGTACTCATCGCTGCCGGCGTGCTGTGCGGCGGTCGCGGCGGCCATGGTCGGCGGCCCGTCAGGTATCGGCGAGCACTACAGCGAGGCTCGCATGACACGGTTCGTGACACGAACTGAAGCCACCTCGTGCTTGCCGAGTGTCCAGCGACTGAACTGGATCGCAGCAGACGTTGAGATTTCGCACCGTCGCCAGCGGATTCGGCCACGGCGAGGAGGTACGAAATCCTGCGGCGTCCACACAGCGTTCGTTTCCGAGTCAGACCCAACGGGCGGCCAAGGCATTGTTCTCCAGGCATTGCAGCCTACGATTCGAACGTCGCCTCTCTGAGAGGTGTCATCGGCCTCGGCGTGTATGAGGCGGGGCGTGCTTGCGCGTGTTGAGAGGCGGTCTGAGACTGGGCAGGAGGGCCCCTCCGCCCCAGGGCTGAAACCCGGCTGAAGTTACCGAGGTGCCTGATGACCCAACCCCCGCCCACACCCACACCGTGTCCGATCCTGCACCTGGATCTGGGACCTCTCGACCTTAATCTTCTGGGGTTGCATGTCCACCTGAACGAGGTGGTTCTGAACGTCGAAGCCATCCCCGGCGCCGGCAACCTGCTGGGCAACCTGCTCTGTGCCATTGCCGGCTTGCTCGACAACGTCGATCTCAGCGGCGTACTGGGCAACCTGCTACAGAACCTGCTCGACGCTCTGATCCGGCTGCTCCAAGGCCTTGGTGCCGGCGGCGGTGCGGCGCGACCTCTCGTTCCTCCCGCGTGAACGGCGCGGCCGGCGGGTCGGCAGACGAATCCGCGCAATGGGTCGAGCGGGCAACCGCCGACCTGGACGACCTGCATCGGCAATTGATCCGGGCAGGCGAAGGGCAGATCGATACGGCGGAACTGCGCGCGTCGGCCGAGGCGTACTGGCGGGCTCACCGGCCCGTTCTCGTCGCCTTGGCCGCCGCGCTGGCCGAGCAACTGCGGGCGCAGGCCCTGCAAGCGCTCTACCAATGGCAACGAGAGCTGGCCCGGTCCATGCCGCCGCGGCATGATCCGCCCCGGTGACTCTGCGAGGGCCTTCGCCCGAACCTGGTCTCGGGCTTGGGCGTAGCTGTATTTGCCCGCTGTCTTTATCTCCACGCGTCCGGCGCCGAGCCATCTAGTCTCGTCCGAAGAGGCCCTCTATCACCTTGCGGGTCTTCCAGCGCGCTGCGGCTTCCAGGCCGCTCTCGGCTGTATCAGCCAGGATTTCCGGAAGGCCCTCGCCGTCCTTTTCGTCCAGGTCGAGGCGGTTCGTGGCTTCGGCGAAGCGCAGATAGGTGTCGACACTGGCGACCACGATGCGCGCGTCGATGGTGAGAAGCTCGATCCCGACCAGGGATACCCGCACATAGGCATCGATGACGAGTCCCTTGTCGAGGATGCTGTCGATCACATCCGCGAGACTGCTCGACCCGGGACGCTCGAGATAGCCGCCGGAGCGCCGGGGACCCGAGGCTGAGACAGTCATCGGTCTACCTTCCAGTCAAGGTGTACTCGAGCTGGGCGGCCGCGCCTCCGAGATCAACGGGCAGTCCCCATTCCACCGAGATCTCGTGAGTCGCGTCCGGCGCCCGGTACCCGGCCCGGCTGCAAGCGATTCGGAGTTCCGAATCTTTCCGGTTCGCCGGGGTACCGGAGTGCGCACAGATTGAGAGTGCCCGAGATCGGCTGGGGAGATCCGCCGGGCTCGTCGAAGGGACAAACCCATGGATCTCACCAAGTCGTGGAATGACGCGGTCGGCGCGATCATCACGTTCCTGCCCAAGTTCGCGATCTTCCTGGTCATCCTCCTGGTCGGGTGGCTGATCGCCAAAGCGCTCCGCAAGCTCGTCGACGTCGTACTGAGTCGCGTCGGCTTCGACCGGGCCGTCGAACGCGGCGGGGTCGGCCGCGCGCTCGAACGGTCGAAGTACGACGCGAGCGGGCTGATCGCGGCATTGGTGTACTACGCGGTGCTGCTGATCGCACTGCAGTTCGCTTTTGGCGTGTTCGGGCCAAACCCGGTCAGCGATCTGCTCGCGACCATCGTCCGCTGGCTACCGAGGGCAGTCGTTGCGATCGTGATCGTCGTCGTCGCAGCGGCTATCGCCAACGCACTACATGACCTGGTCGGCAGTGCGCTCAGCGGGCTGAGCTGGGGCCAAGTGGTGGCACGGATCGTCCAGGTCTTCGTCATCGCGTTGGGCGTCATCGCCGCCCTGAACCAGATGGGTATCGCCACCGCCGTCACCACTCCGGTCCTGATCGCGGTCCTCGCGACCGTCGGTGGCGTGATCGTGGTCGGTATGGGCGGCGGGCTGGTTCGGCCGATGCAGCAGCGCTGGGAGCGCTGGCTGGATCGCGCCGAGCGTGATCTGCCGCAGGCGCGGTCGCGCGAAGAGGCCTACCAGCGCGGGCGCGAAGACGCTGAACGGGACGCTTGGCCGACACCGGCGACCGGTCGCGAGTCCGCTGCGCCGTTCGGAGAGTACGGCGCGGAGGGCACGGCTGATCCCCTGCGTCACGGTCACCTCCCAGGCGAGGCGCCCGGCTCCGCGCCTGGATCTGCCCGGGACGACGGACCTTACTGAATCGTCGTCGTCACATCTCCTGCACTCGCGGTGGCGAGGCCACACGCCGCCGCGAGTCGCAGGCCGACCCAGTCGCTGCTGAGATCGGCGCTGGGCCGCCAACCCCGACGAAAGGCGGCGTCCTCGACGCCTTGGGCATACCCGGCCAACTCAACCGGGCCGATCCGGCCCGGGCTGAGGGTGAGGATGTCGCGGACCGCCGCGGCGTGCTGGTCGATCGCGGCCTGAACCGCCGGCGTGACGACCATCCTGCTGAGAACGAGCCTGGACAACACACCCAGTTCGCGCCGCGCGGAAACTTCCAACCACCTGCCCAGCCACCTCATGGCGAACAAGAGTAAGACCGGTCCCCTGCACCGTGATCCCACGGGTGGGGTGAACCAGACGGCAGGAGGCCGCTGGTTTGCACTGCCTCCCGGCTCGCGGCCGCCTCCCGCCCCTGGAGAAATCGCTGTCGGATCGGGAACCTGCCTGCTCGGCCCGACACCTAACGATCGCAAGGGAGTCGTGAGGGAGGACGGAGTGGGCGGCGTACAGGCTGTGGCTGCTGTGTCGGATCGGGATCTTGGGGTCAGGCCGCGGAGGGCGACTCCGGGCGTTCGCGCAGCTGTATGACCGGCATGCTCGGGCGATCTACAACGTCCTGCACCGCCGGACCGGGTCCTCGAGTGATGCCGAGGACCTGACGTCCGCCGTCTCCCTGCAGGCGTGGCGGCGGCGCGGCGACGTCGTACTCGATCGCGACTCGGCCATGCCCCGGCTGCTTCGGACGGCCGACTACATGGCCTGCCGCGCCGACCCGACAGGCCGCACGTACGCCTTGATCGGCTCGGCAAGACCCCTACCAAGGACTGCCGCCCCAACAGCCCCTGGAGTTGGCTACCCCGCTGAGTCGACGAGAGCGGCGCCGAAGACCCATGAGGACGTCTGGGCGATGAAGTCGTACGGGAATCCGAGGGCGACGGCGGTGGCCTCGTTCAGGCGGGTGATGGTCTCGGGCGGGAGGACAAGGTCGACGGCGGCGAGGTTGTCGCGGAGCTGGTTGGCGGTGCGTGCTCCGACGATCGGATGAATCAGCGGCGAGCGGCCCATCGTCCAGGCGATCGCTACTTGTGAGGGTGTTGCGCCGAGTTCATCGGCGACGTCTTGCACCACGCGAGCAACGGCGTGATCCCTAGCGGACAGGGATTCTGGCGCCAGTCGTCCTCCCGAGGGCGGCGTCGGCAGGGTGTATTTGCCGGACAGCGCTCCGCCGGCCAGCGGGCTCCACGCGGTGATGCCGAGGCCGAGCGACTCGGCCATCGGCAGCAGTTCGCGTTCGATGTCGCGCTGGAGCAGGCTGTAGGGAACCTGCAGGCCGATGAACGGGCTCCAGCCGCGCCACTGGGCCAATGTGTTGGCGCGGGCCACAACCCAGGCCGGTGAGTCGGAGATGCCCACGTACAAGACCTTGCCGGCCTGTACTGCGTCGTCCAGCGCTCGCATGGTCTCCTCGAGCGGCGTGTGCCGGTCCCACATGTGCACCCAGTACAGGTCCAGGTAGTCGGTACGCAGGCGGCGCAGGCTGGTCTCCAGCGATGCACGGAGGTTCTTGCGGTGGTTCCCGGCGGCATTGGGATCGGCGCGGTCGCTGGAGACGGTGTACTTCGTTCCGAGCACGAACGACTCACGACGGCCGGTCAGAAGCTCGCCGAGGAACTCTTCGCTGGCTCCGTCGCGGTAGTTGACGGCGGTGTCGATCATGTTGCCGCCCGCCTCGGAGTACAGATCCAGCATCTGTCGGCACTCCGTCATCGGTGCGCCGACGCCGCCCTGTTCTCCGAACGTCATTGCGCCCAGGATCAGCTCGGAGATTCGAAGGCCGCTGGTGCCGAAGGTGCGGTATCTCATGGGGTGGCCGATCCGAACAGCTCGGCGGCCCGGGCGGCGATCTCCGCTGGTGGCACGTCCTGGATGTGTTGATCCAATGCCCAGCGGTGTCCGGACGGGTCCAGGAACTGGGCGGTCCGGTCCCCCCAGAAAGCATCGTGGACCGGGTCGACGACCGTGGCTCCCGCCTGCAGCGCTCGGGCCCAGGCGGAGTCGATGTCGGAGACCTCGACGTGCAGTGCGGCCGACGTAGCGCCGAGTGCAGCCGGTGTGCGCTGGCCCCGGTCGGGCATCTCTCCCGCTACCGCCAGTGTCGTGTCGCCGAGGAGGAGTTCTACGGTCAGCGTCCTGCCATCGGGAAGGGTGACGCGGCTCGACTCGTGCGCGCCCAATGCGTCGGCGTACCAGGAGGCGGCCTGATCCGGGTCGTTGACGACCAAATGAATCGCTACAGGAGTCACGCTTGTGACCATACAGCGTGTCTGGTCACGACGTCCATACATAGTGTCCGGACACTATGCTGAGTTGCATGCCTTCCAGACGCACCGTGCGCTCTGCGCGTCGATCCGCAGCATCCCCGGCCGCCGCGGACCTGCGGGAGCGAATCTTGTCCGCGACACGCGAGTTGCTGCGGGAGTCCCGCTTCGACAACCTCAGCGTGGCGGACATTCTCGACGCCGCCGGTGTGTCCCGGGCCAGCTTCTACTTCTACTTCCCGAGCAAGCAGGCAGTGCTCGGTGACCTGGTACGCGAGGCGGTCGCGCAGGGACAGCAGGCGGCTCGCCCTTGGACCGATCAGGAGCAAGATCCGATCACCGCGCTTCGGGCCGGCGTGACCGATGGGGCGCGGCTCTGGCGCGAGAACGCCGGCGTTCTGATGGCGATTGTCGAGAGTTGGGGATCGGACGAAGGGCTTCGAGAACTATGGCTCGAGCAGATGAACCTGTTCACCGAGGCCGCCACCGCACGCATCGAATCCGACCCCCACGCCGGCCCGCGACTCGGCCCCACACGGGCGCGCGCCGTCGCCGCATCGCTGACCTGGATGGGCGAACGCCTCTACTACCTCGCCGCAGCCTCTGTCCCGCCGTTCGATGACGAGGAAGTCCTCATCGATACCCTCACCACCGCCTGGACCTCAATCCTGTACGGCGACTCGATGCCGGAGCTCCCGCCGCGCGAACGCTGAAGCGATTTTCAGGCGAGCCTGTCAGAGCCGCCCGTGAGGCCTGTTCAGGGGTGACAGTCGAGCGTGGGGGACCGAGACTGCTTGTGCTGGCGTGGTTCGGGAGGGGGTGCGCTATGGCTGAGGCGTGGGTGCTGGTGGGGGCCTCGTTCTTTGCGGGGCTGGCCGCGGGTTTCTTGGGTGGGTTGTGTCTGATTTTGCGGCCGGTGCAAGCGGAGATGGGCGGGCGCGAGTTTCACGGGTTCATGGAGACGTTTCTTCGGTACGCCGACAGCGGGTGGGGCAAGGCATACAACTACGCCTGGTCGCTCGGGATGGGGATCGGGCCGATTGTCGCGCTCGTGCTGCTTCGGCACGATCCCGGCTCCGCGTCGTTCGTGCTGACCGCGATCGGTCTCGTCATCGTGATCGTCGGTGTGTACGTCGTGTCGAACGTCTGGAAAACCCCGCAGTACAAGGTGATCCTGGCCTGGGACCCCGACGCGCTGCCCGCAAGCTGGGAGGCGGACCGGCAGCGGTACTTCACCATCAACTGGATTCAGCTGGCGACGACTTGGTCGGCCTTCATTCTGTTCCTGATCGCTCTCCTTGAATTACCACGTTGACCTGCACGGGGTCGAAGGCTATGTAGCCGGTGAAGTCGCGGCCGACCCGTTCAATGGCGGAGTGCTTCGGTGCGGGGTAGGTCCAGGCTGCGTCGGGGAGGGTGCGGCTTGGGGTTGTGACGTCGAAGTACTCGGCGTGGCCTTTCCAAGGGCAGACGTAGGGCTTCGTTGAGGGGCGCAGTACGCCGATGGTGAGCGAGGCCTGGGGGAAGTAGTGGTTGCCCTCGATGACGACGACCTCGGCGGCGGGGGCCTCTGCCAACAGCGTTCCGGCTGCGGTTGCCTTGATGTCCATGCTCACGGCCGAACCTTGATGATCGTCTTGCCCCTGGTGCGCTCGGTCGGGTTGAAGGCGGCGACGGCGTCGTCGAGGGAGGCGACGGTGCCGATGTTCGTCCGAAGGCGCCCGTCGCGCACGCGCTGGACGATCTCGATCAGTTGGGCACGGTCGGCCTCGACGACGAAGTCGATCGCCAGGCCGTCGGCGGGGCGCGCCTCGGGCGGCCCGACGACGGTCACCAGCGTTCCTCCGGGACGGACCAGTGCGGCGGAACGCTTCTGGATGTCGCCGCCGATGACGTCGATCACCAGATCGACCCCGCCGATGTCCTCCAACGAGTCGTTGCCGAGATCAACAAACTCCTGTACGCCGAAATCCAGCGCGGCTTCACGATCGGCCGCGCGCCCGGTGCCGATCACGTACGCGCCGAACTCACGCGCGAGCTGTGCCACGATCGACCCGACTGCGCCGGCCGCGCCGTGCACGAGGACGCTCTGCCCCGCCTGCAGACGGCCGTGCTGGAACAGCCCCTGCCACGCCGTCAGCCCCGAAATCGGCAGGCTTGCTCCGACCGTGAAGTCGACGTCGCCTGGGAGCGGTGCGAGGTTGCGTGCCTCGATCGCGACGTACTCCGCCAACGTGCCGTCGCGATGCCAGTCCGCGAGGCCGAACACCCGCTGGCCGACCGACAGCCCTGTCGTACCGTAGCCGAGTGAGGTGACCACGCCGGCAAGCTCGTGCCCGACGATCGACGGCCGGCGGTCGCGGTTGGCGCGATCGGTCCAGGTCGACGGCCACGTCACCTCGGTCGGTACGTATCCCGACGCGTGGACCTCGACGATGACGTCGTTGATCGCCGCCGGCGGCTCAGGACGCTCGACCAGCGTCATCCCGGCCGTTCCCGCGGCCTCATCCGTCACAACGATCGCCTTCATCACGCGCCTCCGGGTTGACTGGACTAATTCGTCCACAATAGTACGGGACGGTGGTGTCGGCAAACAGCGCTGAGGGTCGCTCGTCACCGGGCATCCAAAGGCAACGATGTCAGCCGCGATGATTGACCAAAAATGGACTATTTGGTCCATTCGATGGTGATGCTGAGCCATTCGAAGAGACCGGCGTGGTCCGAAAAGGTACCGTTGGATTGTGACTCGACCCGGAAGCGCGACGGTAGCTCCGCCACGCCAGTTGACGGCGCGCGGTCTGGCGACCCGGGCGCGGATCGTCGACGCGGCGGCGGACCTGATGTACGTGAAAGGCGTGAATGCCACGACGCTCGACGATGTTCGGGCGGCGAGCAGCACCAGTAAGTCGCAGCTCTACCAGCACTTCGCCGACAAGGACGAACTGGTCCGGGCGGTTGTCGCGAGGCGCGCCGGCCAGGTCATCGAGCGCGAACAGGGGTACCTGGAACGCCTGCGGTCGTTTCGCGGACTGGAGCGCTGGCGGGACGCTTTGGTCCAACGCAACGCCCTTCAGAACGGGGCGTACGGGTGCGCGCTCGGCTCGATGGCCAGCGAGTTGTCCGATCAGGACGACGAAGCCCGCCAAACGCTGGCCGAGGCTTTCGCGGAGTGGACCGGGCTGATCGCGGCCGGCCTTCGCCGCATGCAGGACGCCGGCTCGCTGAGTGATACAGCCGACCCCGACAAGCTTGCTGTCGGACTGATGGCTGCGCTACAAGGCGGATATCTTCTCGCCGAGACCCAGCACGACATCGCGCCGATGGAGACTGCGCTCGACATGGCGCTCGACCACATTCGGTCCTTCCTCACCAAGTGACCGTTCAGCGGTTGGCGAAGGTGTCGATGCGGTCCAGAGCCATGTCCAACGCGTCAGCCATCGGCTGGGGGTTGTGCGCGTTCTGAGCGAGGATGTATCCGCCTTGCAGAGCGGCCAGTAGCCCGGTCCCGAGCTTGTGCGGGTCGGCATCGTCGGTGAGTACGCCGAGATCGCGCAGGCGGGTCAGCGTCTCGATGAGCAGCTGATGCCACCTCTCGAAAGCCGCCGCCAGCGCTGCGCGGGATCGTTCGTCGTCGTCGGGCAGCTGGGCGCACAGTGTGCCGAGAGCGCATCCGTAGGAGCCGTCCGGCCGCGTGTTCGCCTGGACGAGCGCGTCGCGCCAGCGCCGCAACCCGGCAAGAGTTCTCACACTTGCCAGCAGGCCTTCTTCCCTGGTGAGTACCAGCTGCGACCGCGCCTCGACCACATCGTGGATCACGGCCGTCAGACCTGCCGCGGCCGGCTGAGAAGATCGCCGTACGCCGGATTCTCGTCGACGAATCGGCTGACGACCGGACAGTAATTCTCAACGGTTGGGTACTTCGTGCGGATGTCGTCGAGCGCACCGCCGATGAGCGCCCATGACAGCCCTCGTCCGCGGTACGTCGGCTCGATCACGGTGTGCGTGATCGACAGGTGCGAGCCGATCACGTGATACACGAGGAGCCCCGCCTGCTGGCCGTCGACGAGGAGCTCGTAGTACTCGTCGTCTGGGTGGTGGACCACGGTGACCGTCGGTGACTGCGGCGCTGGTTCATCGGCTGTCCGGTCGATGGTCAGCAGATCGGCCAAGGGAGCCTCCCACCCTGCCTCGAACGCTTCAGGCGGAAGGTCGGCCCGCCAGGTGAGGCTCGATCCGGCCTGATTACGGAAGTGGAGGACCAGTCGCCAGTCGTTCTCGGCGGCCTCTGTGCGCAATTCCACTCGCACGCTGCTCGGCAGCGAGTTGAGCATCAGCGGCCGCGTCTCCAACGGCAGAACGCTGTGCCCGCCTTCCGACCGTGCGGCGCCCAGATCCGCAGTACTCCGGCTCGCCAGCGTCACATCGAAACCGTCGAGCAGGCGCGCGGTCACGCTGACGTCGACAGTCCCGCCCTCTACGCCGCCCACCATCAGCTCCCCACCGCAGAGATAGAAACCTGTTCCATCGGGCCGAACAACCTGATCAGTCATCACTACGTCCTCGTGCGGGAAACGTCGACCATGGACCATATAGTCCATTTCCCATCCAATGTATCGCGCCACCCACGAGGACACCAACGCCGGTAGGCGCAGCCGGCAGATGTCACATCGCGTTGCCCTGCCCGGTCGTTGTGGGTGACGTCGGGTGGGCCGGTGTACGTCCGCTCAGGGGATCGGGATCGGTCCCGGAAGGAGGCCTCCGTCATGGCAGAGGACGAGGTGGGCCGCAACCTCAAGCAAATGGATGAGCTCGACTTCCACGGCTGGAACCGGGCTGACTGGCACGGCGTGTTCGCGCGCTGCCACACCGACGACGTGGTCGTGGAACTCAAAGGCCAACCGACCACTCATGGTCTTCAGGAGCACATCGAGGCGATGGAAGCGCTGGTCGAGTCTGCCGGTGGTACGCCGATGCAGCTCGCCTCACACCCGATCATGTTCGGCTCCGGAGACTGGACCTGTGTGGTCGGCGAGTTCGAGGCCGGCGGTCGGATGGTAACCATCGCAAAGTGGCGCGACGGCGCCATCGCCGAGGAGTACATCTGGCTCTGAGGCTCCGTCGAGGCGGGTTGTCGGTGGGGTCGGGCACGCTGGTGGGGATGGTTGCCGGCGTGAGGGGAAGTTGATGGGTGCGGAGTTCCAGTTGGTGGTTGATTGTGCTGAGGCCGAGGTGATGGCGCGGTTCTGGGCTGGGGCGTTGGGGTATGAGTTTGCGCCGGCGCCGGAGGGGTTTGCGACCTGGAAGGACTTCTATCGGCGGTTGGGGGTGCCGGAGGAGGAGCTGGGTGACGGGGTGGATCGGATCAGTGATCCGGAGGGTCGGGGGCCGGATATCTGGTTCCATGTGGTGCCGGAGGGCAAGGTGGTGAAGAACCGGTGGCACCTCGACCTTCACGCGAGCGGTGAGTGGTCGGACCCCATCGAGGCGCGGATTCAGCGTGTTGATGCCGAGGCGGCCAGGTTGGCGAAGTTGGGTGCGACCATCACCGGCGCGTTCGAGGAAGGGCTCGACCACTACGCGGTCGGGATGAAGGATCCGGAAGGCAACGAGTTCGACATCAACTGACGGATCAGTTCGGCCAGTTGGGGTTGCGGCCGAGGTAGGCGACGATGCGGTCGAGACGGTTGTCGCCGGACCAGGGGATGTCGGCGGCGAAGGGCGTGCCGGGGGCGCGGCGGACGTCGCCGGTGGGGACGATCTGCGCGACTGCGGTGGCGGCCTCCAGAGTGGCGGGCTCGAAGGTGACCGTCTTGCCGATGGACTTCGCGACGTCCCAGCTGTGGACGATGTAGTCGATGAAGTGGAAGCTGACAGCCTGCGCTCCCGGGAAGGCTGCGTCGGGTCCGAACTCGGCCAGCGGGAACGTGCGCTCGGCGACGCCGGGCTGGGCGAAGGCGTCGAGGACGTGTTCGGCGGACTCGACGTACGCCTTGACCGGATCGTCGCCGAGGTCGCGGAGCTTCCAGATCGCCGGGTCGGACTCGCCGCGGGAGGCGGCGGCGAAACCGTAGTGCTGGGTGGCCATGTGGGCGAGCAGACCGTACAGAGTCCAGGCGCGGCACGGGGTCGGCGTGGACAGATCGGCGTCGGTAACGGTGGAGACCAGCTCGATGCTGGTCCGGACGGCTTCGGCATCTAGTGCGACGTAGTCAACGATAGGCATGTGCATATCGTAAGCCCGCGCATATGATTGCGCCAGTGCTACCTTTTCATCCATGGCAACCGAGCGCCCCGATCTGGCTGCGATGCTTTACCCGCTGGTGCGGGAACTGATCGCGCTCGAGCTGCCGGTGCTCGCCGCACACGAGGTCTCGATGTGGGGCTACTCGGTCCTCACCGCACTCGACGACACCCCGGTCCGGACCCAGGCCGCTCTCGCGGAGGCGATCGGCGCGGACAAGTCGCGCATCATCGGCACGCTCGACGAGCTGCAGAAGGCCGGCCTGATCGAGCGCACTCCGGACCCGGACGACCGCCGAGTCCGACTGTTGTCCATCACCGCGGAGGGCCGCCGTGTCCGACGCGCCGTCCGCCGGGGTATCCAGGTCAAGGAAATGCAGGTCCTCGAGAGCCTCCCGGTTCCGGACCGCAAGACCTTCATCCGCCTCTTGCAGCAGCTCCACGCTTCACGCTGACGGTGGAGCCTGCTCCCTCGCGCGGGTGATCCGGTTGCGGCCGTGGCTCAACAGACTGGCTGCATGAGGCGTGCGGTTGTCCTGTGGGCGTTGGCATACGGCGGTCTGCGGATCTGGTTCGCGACCGGCCACGCACCGACCTGGAAGCTGCCCGGCAACGATCTGCTCATCCCGCACTGGGCTGCAGTCGCGGGCTGCGTCATCACAGCCCTGGCTGCAATCACCGTCCGCGACGAGCGGCCCGCCAACCGCGGTCAGCGGCTTGGTGGCGGGGTCTGGGTTGGGCGGTTGTTCTGGGTCCTGGCTGCCGGCTGGGTTGCCGCAGCAGCCTTCATCCTCCTCGACGTCGTCGCAGCCGTCCTGCCGGGCCTCGGTATCCCGTTCGATGCCCTCGGCATGCTCTGCCGGCTCGGCGCGATCCTCGGCGCGGTCCTGCTGGGCCTGACCGCCAAGGCCCACCAATCCAAAGCAAAGCCGTGGCCCCACTGGATTGCGACCCTCGGTGCGTGCCTTGCGGTTGCCGGCTGTCTCACCAGGCTCGCGGCTCAAGCAGCAGTCGGCTTCGGCACGACGCCGTACGGCAGGGATCTGTCGCTGGTCCTGTTCGAAGGCGGCTTCCTGCTCGTCGGCACGCTCCTGCCGTTCCTGCTGGTCCATCCGATCGGGCGGCGCTTCCCGCGCTGGATGCTGCTCGTCCCGGGGTTCACGCTCGGCGTCGCGATGACGGCGTACTTCGGGGTCGGTCTGGTCCAGATGATCGCCAACGTAGTGCAAGGCAAACCGGTGTACGGCGATGTGGGCCTGCCGGACGCGTTCTTCTGGGTGGCGGTGCCGGCGTACGTCGTCTGGGGCGCCGGTCTCACGCTCGCCGCCCGCGGCTATCAATTCACCACCCGCAAGGCAACCGATCCGGAATGTGATCTTCAAATCACGCGCTGATCGGCATCCACCGGACAGGTGCTTTGCTCCCTGTGCAGAATGGTGGCGGGAAAGCGCCACAGCCAGCCACAGCAAGCAACCGCAGCCAAATGAGCGATGTCCGACAGAGCAGGAGCGCCGATGGCCGACGACCGGGCGGCGCTGCTTCGTGAGCTGCACGACGTGCACGCCCCAGCGTTGTGGCGGTTCGTCGTCCGGCTGACCGGCGACGATCGGCTGGCCGAGGACGTCGTACAGGAGACCTTGCTCCGGGCGTGGCGCCGGCCGCACATCCTGTCCGAGGACGAGGCCGGAGCCCGGGCCTGGCTGTTCACGGTGGCGCGCAACCTCGTCATCGACGACCGCCGCAGTGCGCGCGTCAGCCGGGAGGTTGCCAGCGACGACCTTCCGGAGAAGCCGAGCGCCGACCACGCCAACGCAGTACTCGACGCGTGGCTGGTGGCCGAATCCCTGGCACAGTTGTCGGAAGAGCATCGGCAGGTCATCGTTCGGGCGTACTACGGCCGCCGTACGGTCACCGATATCGCCGAGGAACTGGACATCCCGTCGGGCACCGTGAAGTCGCGACTGCACTACGGGTTGCGCGCGTTGAAGCTCGCGCTGCAGGAGAAGGGGGTGACAAGTCAGTGAGCGACCCGTACCGGGAGTGGGATTCGGCGTACCTGCTCGGGGCGTTGTCGGCGAAGGACCGGCACGCGTACGAGGAGCACCTGCGTGGCTGCGCCGAATGCTCGGCAGCGGTGGCATCGCTGGCCGGCGTGCCCGGCGTACTCGCCGCCCTTCCGGCCGAGCGGGCGCTGGCGACCATCGAGTCCGAGCCGCCGAACTTGTTGCCTGGTCTGGTCCGCAATGTCCAGCGCGATCGGCGCAAGCAGCGCATCCGGCTCGGCGCCGTGATCGCCGGAGTCGCGGTCGTGGCCGCCGCGATCGGCGCCGTCGTCGCGATCCCACTGACCAATGACGAGCCGCAGGGCGACTACGTCGTACTCGCACAAACCGTGAGCAGCAAGCTGTCGGCGGACGCCCGGCTGGTGCCGGAGCGCTGGGGCACGACGATCGAGATCAGCTGCCGGTACGACGAACTCGCGACGCCGAGCGAACGGGCCCGCGGCTACGAGCTGTATGTCACCGACACTTCCGGCAAGGCTTCGCTGATCGCGAGCTGGACCTCGTCGCCCGGTACGACGGTGAAACCGGCCGCGACGACGAAGCTGCAGCGGAGTGAGATCAAGGCGCTGGACATCCGCAGTTCGGAGACCGGCCGGATCCTGCTCGCCGTGCACTTCTGAGTCGATTTCGGTGACGATTGATCACGCGCTGTCGGGGCACTTGGGGGTCACGAACGGTTGTCGCTCGAGAGGCCGCCGATCCAGGCCCCGGTGTTCAGGGACGTGCACCGGGGTCGCGGCATTGCCGCGGTGGCGTGACCTGGTCGGAAGAAATTCCGGGGGATCCTGTAACACTCACCCCGTTATCAGCGATACACCCTGTGTAACGCCACTGAGGATCCCGTCCCAGGTCAACCGCCCGAAGGGCCTGGGGCGGGGTTCCTCTCGTTCGTCTGAGGCGCCACGGCGGCGTTATACGGACGTTGGCCCCCGGTGATGCTCACCCGGGGGCCATCGTCTGTGCGTTCCCTCTCCCTAGGACGCTCTCTCCGTGCCTTCCGACTCCGGCAGGGCGATCCGGTCCGCCGGGAGGCGTTCCGTCCGCTCCGTACCGTCATCGCCCTCGTACTGCACCATGGCGGTCCATCCCGACTTCTCATGGTCGCGGCCGATCAGCCAGCCGCGACGCCACTGGCCGTCAACGCGGACGACCACATGGCTGGGCAGAGGGAGACGGGACACCAGCTCGGTGCCGGGCTCGAACTCAGTCATGGCCGAAGGCTAAGTGCTATCGACGCTGAGCGCTGCCTGAAAGCGTGTTCCCTTATACACTTCTCAGACTCCGGACGAGAGTCCGAACGCTTGTACTGCGCCGTTCACCTTGAGTGCACGCCCGCCTGGTATGTGACTTACCCAACCCTGTTGCAACGCGTGAGAACACAACGCCGCGCCGACCGCGCCGGCCAGATGCGGGCGTCGTTCGGTCACGTCCAGGCATGACCTCACGGCGGGGCGGCCTCGTCGTACCTCGACCTTGACGCCGAGATTCTCCAACCAGGCTTGGCCTTCCGGCGTCAGCGCGATCCCGTCCGACCAGTCGATCAGGCCACGCTCCGTCATCGCGTCGGCCAGGGCGACGCCGAGTTTGCCTGCCAGGTGGTCATAGCACGTCCTAGCTCTCGCGAACGCGTCCCGCTTGCTGACTGCTGACAGGCTGTTCGCGACTTCGGTACGTCGTGGTGCCAGCGCGGCGAGCCCTTCGATCAACTCGGCTGTATCGGGTCCGGTCAGCTTCACGTAGCGGTGCCGCCCCTGCCGTACTTCGGTCAGCAGACCGCCGCCGACGAGCAAGTTGAGGTGCTCACTGATCGTCGGCCGCGACACCTTCGCCAACTTCGCGAGCTCGGTCGCCGTCCACGCCCGCCCGTCGAGCAAGGCCAGACAAACCGTCGCCCGCGTCCCGTCGGCAAGCATCCGCGCCCAACCGGCCAGCTCCTCACCTTCGGCACTCATACCGCCCATCATGCCTTGGCGTCAGTTAGGCGGCCGCCGAATTGTCCGGTGCCTACTGTCGATTCACATGACCCATCTGACTATCGAACCTTCCATCCTGTACGTCGGAACGCCGGTAGCGCTCCTCAGCACGGTCAACGAGGACGGGACTGTGAATCTCGCGCCGATGTCGTCCGCGTGGGCGCTTGGTGATGTTGTCGTCCTGGGTGTCGGCATGACCGGTCAGACCGCGATCAACCTGCGCTCCCGCCCGGACGTCGTGATCAACTTCCCGTCGCCGTCCCAGTGGGAAGCCGTCGAGCGGATCGCCGGCCTGACCGGCCGCAATCCCGTGCCGGAGTCCAAACAAGCCCGCTTCCGCTTCGGACGCGAGAAGTTCGCGGCCGCCGGCCTCACACCGGTCCCGTCAGAACTGGTCACACCACCCCGCGTCGCGGAATGCCCGATCCAGTTCGAGGGAACCGTCACCCAAGCCGACCTGGATGCCAAGGGCAACTTCCTCATCGCCCAAGCCGAGGTCCTACGAGTCCACGCCGAGCAAGCAATCGTCGTCCCGGGAACCTCCCACGTAGACCCCGCCGCGTGGTCCCCCCTCATCTACAACTTCCGCCACTACTTCGGCCTCGCCGAAGAACTAGGCGAATCCTTCCGAACAGAAACCCCCAGAAACCGCACCTAGGAGGCGGTCGGCTTACAGCAGTCGTAGGCGGTCGAGTTCTTCCTCGTTGAGGTGTACGTCGAGGGACTTGAGGGCGTCGGGGAGGTCCTGGGTTGGCACGGTTTGCTTGGTTGTGTGGCCGTCAGCGTATTCCGTGGTGAGGGTGTTGCCTATCAGTCGTCGTACGACGCCGTCGGACACGCGCATTACCACCGGGCGGCCGGTGAATGGGGAGTTTGGGTGGGTGGAGACGTAGTGGTGGTAGACCTCGTAGTCGATGGGTCGCACCGGCTCGTCGTTGGAGGCGTGTTGCGGCTCCCAGCCGTCCGCGGTCTTCTTCGACAGCGTCCACACGTCGCCGTCGAGCGTGAGTCGATGATCCCAGCCGGCCTGGTCGACCACGACCCCGTCCTTCAGCGGAGTCGGATAGAGCTGACCGGCCCCGAAGCCGACGTCAGCCAGGAACCACGACCCATCAACCCCCACCTTCAGCAGGGCGTGCGTACGCGGGCCCGCCTTGTGCGGTTGCACCCGGCCAACCCGTCGTACGACGTCGAACCCGAGCTGCTCGAGCGCCGCGCCGAACAACAGCGCGTGCTCGTAGCAATACCCGCCGCGCTGCCGGCCGACCAGCTTCGCCTGGATCGCATCGAGCCCGATCCCGGGGTGCGTCCCGAGGATCACGTCGATGTTCTCGAACGGGATCGCCAGCACATGCGCCCGATGCAGACTCCGCAACGCATCCGCCGACGGCGCCACTCGCGCGTGCCCGATCCGCGCGAGGTAGGCGTCCAGGTCAAGGCTCTCGATGTTCCACATGGTCCCTAGCCCAACACTTCAAGCCTGCTTCAGGTCAAGTTCCGTGAAGAGTGTGAGTTGAATGCCACCAGGCGTTTCGAGCCGCGCGTTGAGCGAGTTCCACGGCGTTCGGGTCGGTTCCGCGATCACCGTCGCGCCGGCGTCGGCGAGCTTCTGCGTCGTCGCCGCGGAATCCTCCACCTCGAGCGCGACCCGGTACTTGCCCGCGACCCGCCGACCGACCTCGACCGCGTCGATGAAGTCCGCCTGCCCGGGATCCGCGATCTCGAGCGTGGCCCGTTCGACCTCGAGGATCGTCACCCGCCCGTCCTCCGAGGAGTACGACGCCCGCTCCGGCAGCCCGAGCACGTCGCGGTAGAACGCGACCGCCTCCTCGTAGTCGTCCGCCGTGACCACCAACCGTAGTTCCTTGACCGTCATGCGATCAGTATCTACAACCGCGAGACCTGATAGTGCGAGATGAGCCAGCCGCCATCGGTCCGCCGAAGAATGACCAGCAGGTTGACCGGGATCGTCGGCCGATCGGTGAAGGTGAAGTCGACGGCCAAGTATGCGAGCAGCGTGTCCTCGCCGAGCTGGCGGGTTTCCAGCAGTCTGTACTGCGGAGACAGGCCGACGGGCTGTGATTCGTAGTACTCCGCGACGGCGTCACGGCCCACGCCGTACGGATGCAGGCCTTGGAAGATCGCGTCCTTGGTGAAGAGCGCGGCGGCACGTTGCGGATCGTGGTCGTCGATGGCTGACTTCCACTGGGCAAGGACGTCGTACAGGATGTCGTTCATGTGAGTTCCTTCGGTTGATGGCGGACCAGGAGTGCGGCCGTCGCGGCGAGAGCCACGACGCCGGCGCTGACCAGGAGCGCCTGGTGATATCCGTTGTGGAGCACAGGTCCGACGGCCAGCGGGCCGATGATCTGGCCGAGGCTGTAGCCGGTGGTGAGGATGGCGACCGCGTGCGGCACGTTGAGTTCGGCGCCGATCGCGATCGCGAGATTGGCGACGCCGAGAAACGTCGCACCGAACAGCGCCGCGGAGATCAGCGCGGCCGCGATCCCGTGGATGAAGGTCGGTAGCGCAACGCCGACTGCCTGCAGGAGCAGCGCGACCAGCAGGAGCGTCGACCGCGACCATGATCGACTCAACCAGGCCCAGAGCGCGGTCGACGGCAGGGCGGCCAGGCCGACGATGATCCAGGCTCCGTTGCCGACAGCACCGGATGCTGTTTCGTTGATCGCGGCAACGAGGAACGTGCCGGCGATGATGTAACCGATACCCTCCAAGGTGTAGCTGGCCAGCAGTGCATTGAAGTGTCGCGATCTGGTGCCCCGCGCAACAGTTGATGACCTGGCCGACCCGGTCAGGTGCCAGGCCGGAATCGTGCAGGCGATCGTGAGCAGTGCCGTGATCCACCACGCCGTACGCCAGTTGCCGCCAGCAAGTACTGCGCCCGAGAGCGCGATGCCGGCGCCGACTCCGCCGAATGTCCAGCCAACGTGGTGACTGTGCAGCCGGGGGAGTACGGCGCTGACCGCGATCACGAACACCAGCGCGCTCGCGATCCCCGCGATCAACCGCAGCCCGAGCCAGAGCGATCCGCTCCGACCGAGTGGCATCAGGGCGAGCGTCGCGGCGAGGATGAGCATCGATAGCCGAAGCACCCAGCGTGAGTGGATCAACCGCGGTACGGCGATGGCTGCCAACGCACCGGCGAGGTAGCCGGTGTAGTTGGCCGTCGCGAGCGCGGCGCCGAGCCGCGGTGACAGGCCGACCTGTGCGTGCATCATCGGCAGGATCGGCGTATACGCGAACCGGCCGATCCCCATCCCGCCGGCCAGCGCCGCAGCCCCCTGCCCGGCCAACCGCCAAGCGGCTCGACCCGCTGCGAACCTCTCACTGACCGCGGCAGTCGCCGACATCTCAGTGGCCTGCCTGTTGGCCGCCATCTACGTGCAGCACCTCGCCGGTGACGAACTTCGCGCTCTCCAGGTAGGTGATCGCGTCGACGATCTCCTCGATCTCGCCGAGCCGGCCGACCGGGTGCAAAGCCGCCAGGAACTCGTGCGTCTCCTCCGGGTGCATCGGCGTACGAATGACGCCGGGCGCCACCGCGTTGAACCTGATCCCCCGCGCGGCGTACTCGGTCGCGAGCGACTTGGTGACCGAGTTCAGGCCGCCCTTGGTCAGCGACGCGAGCGCGGACGGGACCGTGCTGAACGCGTGGTCCGCGAAGCTGGTGGTGATGTTGACGACATGCCCGCCGTCCTCGTTCTCGAGCATCGCGGTGATCGCCCGGCGCGTGCTGTCGAAGAAGCCGCGCAGGTTGAGGCCGGTGATCTGGTCGTACTCCTCGTCGGTGTACTCGGTGAACGGCTTGGCGACGAAGACGCCCGCGTTGTTGACGAGCGTGTCGATCCGGCCGAAGGTGTCGAGGCCCTGCTCGATCACTCGCGCGCCGGCGCCCGGCTCGGCGAGGTCGGACGGGACGGCCAGCACGAGCGGGTCGTCGGAGCGCGTGATGGTCCGCGAGTTCGCGACGACGGCATAGCCGAGCTTGCGGTACGCCGTGACCAGGCCCGCCCCGATGCCCTGCGACGCTCCGGTGATCACGGCGACTTTCTGGTGGTTCATGGTTCTCCTTCTCGAGGTTGTTGATTCGATGGTGGTCGAACCATGCGAGCTTTTCCACGACCGGTTTGCTCCCAGCTGGGAGGCTCCGCCTACTACGCTGTGGCAGGTGGAGCTGCGGCAGTTGCGGTACTTCGTGGCGGTCGCCGAGGAGCTGAACTTCGGGCGGGCCGCGGCCCGATTGCACATCGCCGGGCCGTCGTTGTCACAGCAGATCAAGTCCCTCGAGCGGGATCTTGGTGTGCGGCTGTTCGAGCGTGACCGCCGTACCGTGACGCTGACCGCCCACGGCGAGACCTTGCTGCCGCAGAGTCGGGCGTTGCTCGAGCAGGCGGACGCGCTGCGGCGTACGGCGCGGGGATTCGCGGCGAGCGAGCCCGTGCGATTGGGGTACGTCAGTTGGCGACCTCCGGATCTGGCCGAGCGGGTGTCCGGTGTGGCGCAACTGCTGGTCGACGCCTGGGTGATGCCGTCGCACACGCAGGCCGCGCGGGTCGCGGACGGGAGTATCGACCTCGCGATCTGCTGGGTGCGCGCGACCGACCTGGCCGAGCAGGAACTGTCCGGCCGGCTGCTGGGTGCGGATCGGTTGTTCGCGGTCTCGCCCGGCGGCGAGGTGCCGGTCCGGGCGCGGGACACGGTCGTGCTGGTCGATGCGGACACGGAGGCATGGGCTTCGTGGAACATCTACGCGGTCGAGTTTGCCCGCGCGACCGGCGCCATGGTCGAACGGATCGAGGATCACGGGATCACCGGTCCGGCGTTCTTCGATCACGTACGGCGGTTGGGCCGGCCGATCGTGAGTTCGCCGAAACGGGATGCGACACCGTTGCCGCGAGGGTTCGTACGCCGACCAGTGGTCGAGCCGGTTCCGATCTGGACCTGGGCGCTGGTAGCGCGGCAGGACGAATCGCGTCCCGCCGTACTCGCGGCTGTCGATGCGCTGACCCGGGACGTGAAGGTCGACCTGGACCCGGCGGCGTCCTGGTTACCTGCGGATGATCCGTTTCACCAGGCCTGAGACAGGGCCGTGGTGCTCGGCGTCAGGCGGTAGCCGGCGTTCGCGGAGAACTCCGCGGACAGGGCGAACCGGTCGCCGCGCACAAGGGTGTGGCGCCACTCGACCGCGCTGTTCTGAGCGGTGCCTTGGCGGACGATCGAGAAGACCGCAGCGTCGGCGGGGCAGTGCAAGAGCGCTCGCTCGGACGGGCTCGGGTTCACGGCGCGGATGTCTTCGCGGCCGTGGTCCAGATTGATGCCGCTGCGGGTGGAGAGCTCGTTGTAGAGGCTGGTGTGGGTGAAATCGGCGTCGAGGAGCGGTTCTGCGAGAGTCGCGGGGAGCCACACGCGGTCGAGTGCCAGCGGCTCGTCACCGGCGTACCGGAGGCGCTCGAGGTAGAGCAGCGGGGTCGATCCGTCCAGGTTGAGGCGGGCGGCGATCACGCCGTCGGCACGGACATCGAGCGCGCGTACGGCGCTGCGCTGCGGGAGGCCGGACTCCTCGACAGAGGAGAACAGGCTGTAGAGCGCACCCATCGGCTGCCGGATCTCCGGCACCGTCGCGACCCGTGGCTGGCGTCCGCGCTCGGCGATGATCAGCCCGTCGGTCCGCAGTTGAACGAGCGCCTGGCGAACCGTGTGCCGGCTGACCTCGTACTCGTCGACCAACGCGAGCTCCCCGGGGAAGGCGTCGTCGAACTCCCCGGACCGCAGTCGCCGGACGAGATCCTCCTGCAACTGCTTCCACAGCGGCCCGCCGCCGGCACGGTCCAGCCTGCCCACGCTCATCCGTTCCTTCCGGGTTGCTAAATGTCCGGTCATCTCCTACCGTAAATGTGCGTACATTTCCGCAGGAAGGACCGGCTCAGTGGTGCACCTTGAGGTTAGGCCACGGCACACCTCGACTGCCGCTGCGAAGCCGGCGTCCCGGATCCCAGGCCTGGCAGTTGTCTTGGTGATCACCGCGGTGGCGGTCCCGCTCGGCCGGCTGGTGCCCGTTGTGGGCGGGCCCGTCTTCGGGATCGTGCTCGGAGTGATCGCCGGCCTGTTCATCCAGCCGCTCCGGAGCGAGGCCTGCCGCCCGGGGTACGACTTCGCCTCGAAGACATTGCTCCAGTTGTCGATCGTCGTACTGGGGACTGGTCTGTCGCTCCAGCAGGTCGCGCGCGTGGGAGTCTCGTCGCTGCCGGTCATGCTCGGCACGCTCACGCTCGCCCTGGGCGGAGCGTGGCTCTTCGGGCGGCTGCTCGGCGTACGCGGAGATACGCAAACGCTGATCGGCGTCGGTACGGCGATCTGCGGCGGATCCGCGATCGCCGCCGCGACTGCCGCGATCGGGGCCCGGCGTTCGTCGGTCGCCTATGCGATGGCGACCATCTTCACGTTCAACATCGTCGCCGTGCTGACGTTCCCGCCGCTCGGGCATCTGCTCGGGATGAGCTCGGAGTCCTTCGGGCTCTGGGCCGGTACTGCGGTCAACGACACGTCGTCCGTCGTCGCGGCCGGGTATGCGTACAGCCAGGCCGCCGGCGATCAGGCGATCGTGGTGAAGCTGACCCGTTCGCTGACCCTGATCCCGATCGTGCTGACGCTGGTCGCGCTGAAGATCCGGCGCGAGAACCGCGCGGCTCGTGCGCTCGACGCCGCAGGGGAGGGTTCGTACGACGGTGCGACGACGTCGATTCGCAAGCCGCTGCCGTGGCGCAAGCTCGTTCCGTTGTTCCTGATCGGGTTCATCGCCGCCGCGGGCCTGCGCTCCGCGGGCGTCGTACCCGTCTCCTGGCTGCCGACCCTCACGATCATCGGCAGCACACTAATCACATCCGCACTAGTTGCAATCGGACTATCGCTGCGGCCGCGTGAGCTGCGCGACGCAGGACCCAGGCCGCTCCTGCTCGGAGCGATCCTCTGGGTCCTGGTCGCGGTCGGCAGCCTAGGCCTTCAGTTCTTCTCGTAAGCTGCCTGGCGGTCCTGGACCGCCTTGATGCGCGGTACGTCGAGCTTGTTGGAGCGGTCGAAGTTGTAGATGCCGTTCTCTTCCTGGAAGACGTCGGTCAGCTGCGTGTAGCAGTAGCCGAACATCAGCTCGTTGTCGAGGAGCGCGTCGACCAGGCCGGCGAAGCGGGTGTAGAACTCCTCCTCGTCCGCGACGCGCTGACCGTAGCCCCACGAGTCGGCGGAGTTCCCGGTCTTACCGGCGGCGGCCTTCTCGGCATTCCACCAGATGCCGCCGAACTCGCTGCAGAAGTACGGCTGGCCGTCGTACGGGAGCGAGATCGGCTTGCCCTCGGGGCCACCGGTGTTGCCGTATGGCTTGTTGTTGACCAGGTCCGCCATTTGCTCGGCGAACTTGGCCGGGTCCTGCTCGTAGTTGTGCGAGTCCCAGACGTCGGTCTCCGGCACGCGGTGGCTGTAGCCGGACGCGTCCAGCACGGGACGGCTGGTGTCCGCGGCCTTGGTGGCGAGGAACATCGCGCGGGTGACGTCGTCGAGCTGGGTGATGCGGTCGTGCAGGAGCTGGTGGGTCTCGTTCAGCGGGCACCAGCCGATGATGCTCGGGTGGCTGTAGTCGCGCTCGACCGCCTCGAGCCACTGCGCGACGTACGACGCCGTCGGCTGCTGGTTGTCGTTGTCAGTGTTGCCAACGCCGGAGCCCCAGTCGCCGAACTCGCCCCAGACCAGGTAGCCGAGGCGGTCCGCGTGGTAGAGGAACCGCTCCTCGAACACCTTCTGGTGCAGGCGCGCGCCGTTGAACCCGGCCGCAAGGCTGAGCTCGATGTCGCGGATCAGCGCCTCCTCGGACGGCGCGGTCATCAGGCTCTCCGGCCAGTACCCCTGGTCCAGCACGAGCCGCTGGTACACGTGCTTGCCGTTGATCAGGATCGCCTTGCCGTTGATGCTCACCGAGCGCAGACCGGCGTACGAGTCGGCCTGGTCGATAACGTTGCCGTCGGCATCGATCAGCTCGAGGTGTACGTCGTACAGGTGCGGGTCGGTGGTGTCCCAGAGGCGGACGCGGTCGGCCGGGAGCTGCAGAGTCAGGCGTGGGGCCAGATCGAGATCGGCGCGTACGTCGGCCGTGGTGACCTCGCCGTCGGCGTCCTTGAGGGTGGCGCGGATCCGGTGGCCGGGCTTGTTCGCGGAGACGGGTACTTCGAGGTGGAAGCTCGAGCCGGCGACGTCCGGGGTGATGCGCGGGCGCTTCAGGTGCACCGGGGGCACTGCTTCGAGCCAGACGGTCTGCCAGATGCCGGTGGTGCGGGTGTAGAGGCAGCTGTGGTTGAAGTACAGCTGGCTCTGCTTGCCCCGCGCCTGCGGACCGCGGTGGCTGTCGCGCGCGCGGACGACGATCGTTGCTTCTTCGCCGGGGGCGGCGACGTGGCGGAGGTTGGCGCTGAACGGTGTGAACCCGCCGCGGTGCCGGACGACCTCGACGCCGTTCACCCAGACGGTCGCGTCGTGGTCGACGGCCTGGAAGTGCAGCACCGCCTCCTTGCCGGCCCAGTCCGCGGGGATGGTGACCGTCGTGCGGTACCAGACCGCTTCCAGGAAGTCGACGTCCTCGATTCCGGACAACTCGGACTCCGGCGCGAACGGTACGACGATCCGCTGCGTCAGCTCCCGCTCTCGCAGCCCGCGCTCCAGCCCGGAGTCCGACCGGTCGATCTCGAACTGCCAGTCACCGTTCAGATTCACCCATTCCGGACGAACGAACTGCGGACGCGGATACTCCGCACGAGGCTGCGACATGAACTCTCCCAGATGCTGATCCCGATGACGACAGCACGACAGTACAACGTTGGAATGGCGTCAGCAACGGGCTGTTCATCCCCCGCTCAGCGGCCCTCGTTCCGGAAGAGCGCGGCGTTGAGGAAGTCCGGGCCGAACGTGTCGGGGCGGTCGGGATGTACGGCGCGGAGCTCGACCGGGGTGAGGGCGCCGAAGATCGTGCCGAGGTCGTCGACGGAGAACGTCATGCCGCCGTACGTGTCGCCGGTGGTGACCACGTCGAGATCTGAGGGCGACTCCATGCGCTCCGAGGCGAACGTGACGATCGCGAAGCGGCCGCCGGGGCCGACGAGCGGGAGGATGCGCTCGAGGTAGGTGATGCGGCGATGCGGCGCGATGTGGTGAAAGCAGCCCGAGTCGTACACCAGGTCGAACGGGCCTCCTGGCAGCGGATCCCGCAGTACGTCGAGTGCGGTCAGGGTGACTGATCCAGGCATGGTTGGACGGATCGCGTCGAGCAGCTCCCCGGCGAGATCGACACCCTCGACCGTCGCCCCCTGCTCCGCGAACCACCGAGTGTTCCGGCCCCCGCCGCACCCGATATCAAGCACCCGGGCGCCGCCGAGCTCGCCCAGCAGCCCGCGCTCATTCCAATCGACGAGCGGCTCGTCGGGCAGTCGGCGCGCGAGCGGATGCCCGGGCGTCGTCAGCAGCTCGGTCCAGTACTTCGCCGCGGACGCATGCGAGCGATCACCTCGGCCGCTCGCGCCCACCATCTGATCAAGCACCTCGAGCAACTGCTCGACCGTATGAAGACGCGCCACGCTCAGAGTGCCTTTCCGTAGCAGCGGGTCAGCGGCTCGTTGACGTACTTGCCCCACGGGGCGATCCGCACGTAGCCGCTTGACCCATACAGGGCGATCGCCTCCGGTTGTCTTTCCGCGGTGGACAGGCGCAGGACTGGATGGCCGGCCGAGCGGGCTGCCTCCTCCAGCGTGGCCAGCAACCTACGCGCATAGCCCCGACCGCGAGCGGCCGGTGTCACGTATACCCGCTTGACCTCGGCGTCTCCCGGATGAGCGCTGTCCGGGCCGAACACCTGTATGGCGCCGCACCCGACGGCCTGTCCTCCGTCGACCACGACGAAGTACCTTGCGCCGTCCTTGACCTGCGTCCGGCCCTCGGCGCCGTTGCGCGAGACGAGTTCGTCGAACGCGGCCTTCAACAGGACGGCCAGCTCCGCGTCATCCGGCGACCGTTCTTCCACCTCAGCCATCCGCCAACAAAATCAGATGAGGACCGGTGACGCGAGCCAATACCCTGTCGTTGATGTCGTGTTTCTGAAGGCGTAGGTGCGACCCCGGCGGGCTCCGGATGGAGTCGGCCCGCTGCGTCGTGCGTGCGCCGCGCTTCGACTGTTCTGTCGATCGCGACCCTTCAGGAGCCACGTCGTGCCCTGTTGCACCAACCATCTTGTCCTGCGCACCATCGACGGCGCCGCCGACCTCCTCATCGAGGAGCTCCGGGCGATGGCGTCCGTCCGTTCGATCCGTCAACTGTCCGCTGAGACCGTCGCATGTGCGGTCGACGGTCCGTTGGACGAACTCGTTGCCTGTGCTCTCTACTTCACGGTTTCCGGCGCCGGCGTCGCGCCGTGGATGCGCCGCTTCGGCCCGCTCGAACGGTTGCCTTGGTCAACCAATCCGGTGGTTGCCGAGGTGCTCGTCCGGCTGGCGAAGGTCCGGCCTGGACAGCGCGTGCTGGACCCGTTCTGCGGAACGGGAACCATTCTGCTGGCCGTACGCCGTCGTACACCCGACGCGCACGTCATCGGAACCGATCACGACCCCCACGCCCTCAAGCTCGCAACCACGAACGGATGCCGTCAGCTCGCGCAAACCATGGCGGAGGCTCTTCCACTAGCGGACGCAAGCGTTGATCGCGTCGTCACGAATCTCCCGTTCGGCAAGCAGGTGGGCAGCCATGCGCTCAACCGCACGCTCTACCCCGCGGTCGTGTCCGAACTCGACCGAGTCCTGACCCCAGCCGGCCGGGCTGTCCTCCTGACCGAGGAAAAACGCCTGTTAAACACCGCGATCCAACGACACCGAGCCCTCAAGGTCGTTCGCCAACGCCTGCTCAGGTACAACGGAGCCACTCCCACCGCCTACGTTCTCACTCGCCCGCGGCGAGCCGATCTGCGATAACATCGCCGAATGGCGATGAGTGCTGTCGGTACGGATCTGGCGGTTGCGGCGTGTTTGTTTCACGGGTTCAGTGATGGCTCGCGGTTGGCGATCGTGCGGCATCTGGCGTTGGGTGAGCATCGGGTAGTCGAGCTGACCGAGCATCTCGGGCTGGCGCAGTCGACCGTGTCCAAGCATCTCGCGTGTCTGCGGGACTGCGGTCTGGTCGAGTCGCGACCGCAAGGGCGGGCTTCGATGTTCAGCCTGTCCCACCCCGAGGCGACGATGGACCTGCTGGCTGCGGCCGAGCGCCTCCTCGGCCTGACCGGCGACGCGGTCGCCCTCTGCCCGAACTACGGTCTGACGCGCAACCCGGCCGCCGCACCGGAGTCGAGCCATGGTTGAGCCACTGCAGCTAGGACGCACTTGGGCCGTCGATCCACAAGAGCGCCGCCGGCTAGGTCGGCGCGCCCAACTGCTGGCCGGCGCGTCGGTCACGTACAACGTGATCGAGGCAGTCGTCGCAGTCTCGTCCGGGATCGTCGCCGGCTCGGCCGCTCTCGTCGGATTCGGGCTGGACTCGGTCGTCGAGGTCTCGAGCGGGCTGATCATCCTCTGGCAGTTCCGGCACCCCCTGCCGGAGTCCCGCGAACGCCGTGCCCTCCGCCTCCTCGCCTTCTCCTTCTTCGCCCTCGCCGCGTACGTCGGTTTCGAGTCGGCGCGCAGCCTGATCACCGGAGCCGATCCGGACACGTCTCCGGTCGGCATCGGTCTGGCGATCGCGTCCTTGATCGTGATGCCGTTTCTGTCCTGGGCTCAACGACGCACAGGCAAAGCGCTGGGGTCTAACGCGGTCGGTGCCGACTCGGCGCAGACGCTGCTCTGCACCTATCTGTCCGCGGTGCTCCTGGTCGGCCTTGTGCTGAACGCAACCCTCGGCTGGTCCTGGGCAGACCCGATCGCGGGCCTGATCATTGCCGCCGTGGCAGTCCGCGAGGGCGTCGAGGCCTGGCGGGGTGAGGGCTGCTGCTCACCCCTCGGCGGCTCTTGCGAGGCCGAGTAGCCGGGCGCCGTTGTCCCAGCACACCGCGCGCAGCCAGTCGTCGCCCAGGTCGAGCGCGTCGAGTGACGCCAGTTGGACGGCGTACTCATATGGGATGTTGGGGAAGTCGGTGCCCAGCACGATTCGGTCCTGTAGGTCGGCCAACCGCGGGACCAGCTCGCGGGGGAACGGCATCATCGCCTCGGTGAACGGCGTCAGGGCCATCGTCGTGTCCAGATGCACATTCGGGTACGCCGTGAGCGCGAGATGCTCGGCGTACTCCGGCATGCCGAGATGAGCGATGATCGCGGTGAGCCGAGGATGCCGGCGCAACACCTCGCCCATCGGCCCCGGACCGGTGTGCCGGCCGGGGATCGGACCGGAGCCGCAGTGCACGACGACCGGAGTTCCGGCCTCGGCGAGCTGTCCCCACACATCGTCCAGCTCACCCGACCGCGGATCGTAATCGCCGACCTGGACGTGAACCTTGAAGATGCGGGTGCCGAGCTCCAGTGCCTCGCGGACATAGCCGGCCGCTGAGGGCTCGTCGAAGAACGTCCCGCTCGACACGCACCCAGGAGTACGCGATGCGAAGTCCCGGGCCCAGGAGTTGAGCGACTCCGCCATCCCGGGCTTGTGCGGATAGACCAGCGCAGGAAACGCCTGCACGCCCAGCTCGGAGAGGGTCTTCAAGCGTTCCTCGACCGACGTCCGGTAGGTGATCGGCCACTCGGTCCCGTAGTGCTCACCGGCCTGGTCGAAGTACGCCCAGACCGCATTCATCACCCGGTCCGGCAGGAAATGCACATGCACATCCACCAGCCCGTCCAACCCGAGCCGCCGCCACCAGTCCGGTACCTCCGCGTCACGCACGCCCTCTAGCCTGCCTGATCCGCCAGCCACAGGTCGGTCAGGCCCTTGAAGTGGGCGTGGAACTTCTCCTGCTCGTGCTCCGGGTACGTCGCGACGACCGTCTCGCGCAGCAAGCGGTCGAAGTCGGGGCCGGCGACCCATTCGCGGACGCGGAGGTCGAAGTCGCCCAGATGGGCCGCGCACCATTCGTGGTACTTCGGGGTTTCGAAGTACTCGTCCGCGAGGGCCAGATAGGCGTCGATCTTCGCGTCGTAATCCAGCGACGGGTCGTCCGCGATCTCGAAGTACCGCTCGGTGTGGAGGTCGACCTTGCTGCGGCGGCCGGTGGCGAGCGAGAAGACCGACCACTTGACCAGCGCGCTGATCGCCCACGGGAAGTAGTAGTGCAGCGACGTGACCGCGACGTCCGGGCAGGCATTCGCATAGTCGATCGGGTGCACCGAGTCGCCCTTGACCAGCATCTCGCAGGAGTTGAACTCCCAGCCGAAGAACGCGTTCACGATCCGGCTGATCGCGACCGCCTGGTGCCCGGCCGACGGCGACAAGAAATCGTGCGAGACGGCGTACCGGTTGTGCATCGGCTCGTCCGGGCGGAAGTCCATCACCATCGTCTCCGCGCCGATCGACAGCGCGCGGGCGAACTTGTCGTACTCGACCGTGGCCTGCAGGTGCATCAGCATCTCGTCGGACGCGTCGTACGCGCGGTGCAGATCGTCACGGTTGTTGATCCGCGACACCCCGCGCCATCCACCGCCGTCGAACGGCTTCATGTACAGCGGGTAGCCGAGGTCGTCGGCGATCGCGTCCAGGTCGAACGGGCGGTTGTACTTCGCCGACGTGTACGCCCAGCGCACGTTGTCGACCGGGTTCTTGTACGGCACCAGCACGGTCCGCGGGATCTTCAGCCCGAGCCGGAGCATCGCGCAGTACGCCGAGTGCTTCTCCATCGACTGGAACGTGAACGGAGAGTTCAGCAGGTACGTGCCGTTCATCAGCGCGGCCTTCTTCAGCCACTCGCGCGGGTGGTAGTACCAGTACGCGAGCCGGTCGATCACCAGCCCGACCCGGACCGGATCGTTGAGGTCGAACGGCTCGATGGTCAGCCGCCGGGACCCGAACTCGTGCTCGTGCCCGTCGAGCGTGACCGGCCCGACCCGCTGCAGCAAGGCCTCGAACGCCTGCGGCCAGTCCTCCTCTGCCCCCAGCAACAATCCGATCAGATGACGCGAACGGTCAGACACAAGATCTCCTATAGATCGGGGAAGGGAAGGAAAGAAAGAGGGAAATCTCCTCAGCAGAATCGGGGCAGATGATGGGCGAGCTGCCGACGCCACCACGGCCAGTCGTGTGCTACGTCATACCCCCACAGATCCAGCTCATGCGGGATGCCCTTCTCGGTCAGCAGTGCGTCGGTCGCGCGAGCCGACGGCAACGAGCCGGTCGGATTCGTCTCCCAGTCACCCTGACCCACCGTGAGCAGGATGAACAGCCGGCGCCGCAACCAGTCGAGATGGTCACCCGACAGATTGGGCAGGTAGTCGGCCGGATTGTTGAAGTACGTCGCGTCGCCGCGCTGGCCCCACGCGTGCCAGCTGCTCGCGTCGTAGTTCCCGCTCTGACAGATCGCGACCGGGAACAGGTCGGCCCGCTTGAACGCGAAGTTCAACGCGTGAAAAGCACCCAGGCTGCAGCCGGTCGTGATGATGTCGCTGACCCCGGGCGAGTCGGCCCCGATCGCCGGGACGACCTGGTTCACGATCCAGGACTCGTACAGCTCGTGCCGGCGGGCCCGGTCCTCGAGCTGGATACTCCGGTCGGACCAGCTGACGTGGTCGTAGGAGTCGACGCAGTACAGCTTCACCCGTCCGGCCTCGATCAGGTCTGCGACGGCGTCGACCATGCCGTTGTTCTCGTAGTCCCAGGCCCGGCCCTGCTCGCTCGGGAAGACCAGCACCGGGCGGCCGAAATGCCCGTAGCGGATCACTGTTCCGGGGCGGTCAAGCCCCGGCGCCTCCAACTCGGCCTGCTCCCGTTCCATCCGCCCCACCCCAGGTCTGCGTCAGAAGATCCGTCAGATCAGGATGAAGCACATCCCGCCAGGCTGTGAAGTTGTGCATGTCGGGTGTTTCGTCGAGCGTGACCTCGAGGCCGAGCTCGGCGAGCCGCGCAGCCATCACCCGGTTGTTGTGCACGTTCTCCTCGGTCGTCCCGGCAGTCATCCCGACCGGCGGCGTACTCGGCGCCGTGGTTGCCGTGAGCACCTGCTCGACGAACCCGGTCACCTCGGCATAGAACTCGAACCGGGACTCCTGCGGATCCGTGCCCGGCGTGAAGAACGACCCCGACTGCAGGAACAGCCCGGCGAAGGTGCCCGGATGCTGCCATTCCGCGTGCAGCGCCGCGAGCGCGCCCAGGCTGGCCCCCATGATCACCGGACGCCGGCTGCGGTACGACGTCTCGACCGCGGGCAGCACGTACTGGGTCAGCGCGTCGGCGTACTGCGGATTCGCCGCGTACCAGAGGTTGCGGGCAGTCGGTTCGATCAGCGCGAGCCGGAACGGCGGCAGCGTGGACTGGGCGACCATGGCGCCGGCGTACAGCGCGAGACCGGCGTACGCGGCGAACTCCGGACCGTCGTGGGCGAGCAACAGCGGTAGCTCGAACGTCGGGGCGATGCCCTCCGGCGCCCAGACCTGCGCGGTCACCGGCCCGACCGGGGACTCCGCGGTGAAGGGGGTCAGCGTCGACGGGATCGGCGGCACGGTCAGCCAGGCAGGTTCGACGTACCCCGGCAGCGGTAGCCAGGAATGGTGCCCGAACGCGCCGCCGACGGTCCGTGGATTCGTCGGATCGGTCCGCATCCCGAGGTCGGCGATATCGAACAGGTACTCCATCCGGTGCACCGACGGGCGCGGCAGCCGCAGCTCCCAGCCGTAATCGACCGGCTTGAACTCGAGCAGTTCGGCGGGGAGTCCGAGCTCCTGCCACAACCGAACGCCGGTGAACGCATGCGGAGCATCACCGAGGCGGAACACCACCTCGGCTCCTTCGACCGCGCTCACGACACCAGGCATCCCACCAGGGTACCCACGCAAACACTGACATGAGCTGTCAGCTATGCCTGTCTATCGTGGAGACGTGGTCGATCTCACCGACATCCGCGAAATCACCGCGGACCTACCGCGCAGCTACGAAGTGCTGGTCCGGGACCGGATCAAGTTCCGCGTCGGCCAGATCGTGTACCTCGCGGTCGCGCCCGACGAGCAGACCATCGGCCTGGGTTTCCCGCGCGAGGAACGCGCCGCCGCGCTGGCCGCCGAACCGGACAAGTTCCTCCCGCCCCGCCCGTCCGACGAACGCTTCCAGTGGATCGAGCTCAACCTGGCGGCCGTCGACTACGAGGAACTCCGCGAGCTGATCCTCGACGCCTGGTCGCTGTGCGTCCCGAAGAAGGTCCGCCGCGAGTACTTCGGTGACGCCTAGCGATCCGTCACGACGACCGGCGTGTCCTTGCTGCCGATCAAGGTGAGCAGCTCGGTGGCTTCGGCCTCGACGGCGTGCCGGACGTCGGCGGTGATCGGGCCGTGGGTGATGATCTTCAGACTCGGGTCGGCGCCACGATGATGGCGCCAATCGGCCGCGTAGTCCCCGTCGATCAGGACAGTGCCCATCGCGGCGCCGTTGCCCGGCGGCAGCGGTACCGGCCGTCCGGCCGGGTTGACCCGCCGTCGATCCGCGTGCGAGAGCAGCACATTGTCGTACTCCGGGAGGAACCGAACCGGCGCAGGCGTCTCACCATCAGGCACCGGTCCCTCCGGTACATCGAACAGTTCCCGCCCCTCCTCGTCGGCGTACACGCGCAGCTCGGGCCGGAGCCGATCCACGACCTCTCGCAGCTTCGTCAACCCCGACCATTGCTGTACGTCGGCCACGCTCGCCGGCCCGAAGGCAGCCAGATAGCGCAGTACGAGCGCGTCGATCGACGGGTCCGCCACCGGCGACCGGCCGAGCCAGCTCTCGATCGTCTGCAGCGCGGCGGGACCGGTCTTACCCCAGACCCCGCGCGGCGTGACCTGGACGGTTCCGGTCAGGTAGCTGACGGCGTACGCCATCGCTGTCGCGTCCCAGTCCGGCCAGCGTTCGCCGAGCACGTCCCGGAGCCGGCTGCGGCTGTACGGTTCCCGGCTCAGCAAGTCGGTGCCATAGGCAACGACCGCGTCGATGTCGGCCCCGGCCAGCTGCTTGCCGAACGCGCCTCGCAGTCCACGGTCCGCGACCGGATGCACGAGCCGCCACAACAGCAGGCAGTCGTCCGCGGTGACCAGATGGATCGTGGCCCGCATCAGTGAGGCGCGAACAGCCCGGCGTTCGGTCATCAGCTCCGACAACTCGGCCGGGTCGAAGTCCTCGAGCCTCGACCACAGCGCGACGTACGCCGCCAGCGGCGCCTGCGCCTGGAGTCCTACCAGGCGCTCGACCAGCTCGGCGACCGGACCGGGCTCCCGGCGCAACAACTGCTGGCGCTGCAGCAGAGCCCGATTGAGCTCGCGACGGCTGAGGACGGGGTTGTTCATCGGGCCAGCGTACGGAAGAAGGCGCGCACGTCCTCGACGAGCAACTCGCCGCACTCCATCGCCGGGAAATGACCTCCCTGGGCGAAGTCCGACCAGTGCGCGATCCGCTGCTCCGGATCGGTGATCCGGCGGACGACCGGGCTGCTGTTGAAGACGGCCCAGCCGGCCGGCACCGGCGACTGCGCACCCCAGCCGAGTCCGGAATGCGCTGCCTCGTACAGGAAGCGGGCCGCGCTCGCGCCGGCGCGGCGGAACCAGTAGATGCTCACCAGGGTCAGCAACTGGTCGCGGTCCACGGACTCCTCCGGAGACTTCGACGGATCGGTCCACAGCTGGAACTTCTCGGCGATCCAGGCCAGCTGCGCCACCGGCGAATCGGTCAGCGCCGGCGCGATCGTTTCCGGCGTGTGGCTCTGCAGGTCCAGGTAGCCACGTCCCGCCTTCCAGGACGCCTTGGCCTGCTCGATGACGGCCAGGTCATCGGCGTCGAGGTCGTCCGGCAGCGGCAAGAACTCGCCGGCCATCCCGAGGGCCCCTCGGTCACTGTTCACGTGCGTACCGATCACCCGGTCGGGCACCGTCGCGCCGAGGTGGCCCGTGACGCCCGCGCCGATATCGCCGCCCTGCGCCGCGAAACGCTCGTACCCGAGTCGGGTCATCAGTTCGGCGAACGCGGCCGTGGTCCGCCCCAGCTCCCAGCCGCCGCCGGACAACGGGGTGGAGAACCCGAACCCGGGCAACGACGGCACCACCACGTGGAAGGCGTGTTCGGCTTGTCCGCCGTGTGCGACCGGGTCGGACAGCGGTCCGAGCAGACGGAGGAACTCGACCGCCGACCCGGGATAGCCGTGGGTGATCAGGAGCGGCATCGCGTCCGGCTCGGGGGAGCGGACGTGGAAGAAGTGGATCGTCTGTCCATCGATCTCGGTCGTGAACTGCGGAAAGCTGTTGAGCTCCCGCTCCGCCTTCCGCCAGTCGTACGACGTACGCCAGTACTCGGCGAGGTTGCGCAGGTAGCCGCCGGGGATCCCGCGGCTCCAGTCGTCGGTGTCTCCGGGCACGGGATGCGGCCAGCGGGTGTGCTCGAGTCGGAGCTTCAGGTCGGCCAGATCAGCGTCGTCGACCTCGATCAGAAACGGACGGATCTCTTGTGCGTCGGTCATGATTCGACCCTAGGAGCCACTGCGGAAGACTTTCTTCCGCAGTAACCGGCATCCTGGACGAATGTTGAACACCTCGGCCCGGCTGCTCCGGCTGCTGTCGTTGCTCCAGGCCCGCGCGCTGTGGTCCGGCCCGGAACTGGCCGAGCGGCTCGGAGTGACCACGCGGACCATCCGGACCGATGTCGATCGCCTGCGGCAGCTCGGCTATCCGGTGGAAGCCGCGCCCGGTCTCACCGGCGGCTACCGGTTGGGCGCAGGCGCAGCGCTGCCACCTCTGCTGCTGGACGACGACGAAGCGGTGGCGGTCGCGATCGGACTGCGCACCGCCGCCAACGGAGGTGTGGAGGGCATCGGTGAGACCTCGATCCGGGCGCTCGCCAAACTGGAACAAGTCCTGCCGCCACGCCTGCGCCACCGGGTCAGCGCGATGCAATCAGCGACTCTCGCCGTACCGGGCACCGGGCCGAAGGTCGATGCCGACGTGATGATCGCGATCGCCGCGGCGATCCGCTCCGAACACCGCCTGCGCTTCGACTACGCGAACCACGAGGGGCAATCGAGCAGACGGGAAGTCGAGCCGCACCGGCTGGTCAGCATGGGCCGCCGCTGGTACTTGATCGCGTGGGATCCGGATCGCGACGACTGGCGGACCTTCCGGGCCGACCGGATCACGCCGAAGATCCCCGGCGGAGCGCGCTTCACTCCCCGGGAGCTGCCGGAGACCGAGGTCGCCGCCTACTTACAGCGCGGCGTCGGGACGGCAACCTGGCGATACTTCGCCCGCGTCGTGCTGCACACCTCCGCGGCCGAGGTCCGCGCCAAGCTTCCGCTGCCGGTCGAGATCGAGGAGCTCGGGCCGGACAGCTGCCAGATCCGGCTCGGATCGGACACCCCGCAGATGCTCGCGCTGTATCTCGGGCTCCTCGACGTGGACTTCGAGGTCATCGACGCGCCGGAACTCTCGACCGCGCTGACCGCTCTGGCCGATCGTCTTCAGCGCGCCGCCCGTTCGGATGCCCTTGGCAACGACCAGTCATCCTCAGGTAGGAGGCCGGAACCATCCTCACGGCCGATGGGCGACCGGGTTCCGCGCGCGACTCTTGAAGCATGACTGTGTTGATGCCACGCCTCCGGCGCGGCGGGTCATGGGGCTGTAACTCCCGCCCTTCCCTCGTCGCTCCGGTCGCTGCGCTCCCTGCGCTCCTCAGTCCAGGGCGGGAGGCCCCATGACCGGGGATTTCCTACCCCGACGCCAGAAGGCGTCGGTGCTGAGCCAAGCTGTGACTGTTGTGATTCTGCTTGCCGTGGGGGCGGTCGTGCTCTGGCTGTATTCCTAGGAATTCCTAGGAATCCCAGCGGACGTCGGCTTCGCCCGGGCGGACCACTCCGGCCTCGTAGGCGACGACGACCGCCTGGACGCGGCTGGACAGCCCGAGCTTCGACAGGACTGAGCTCACGTGGGTCTTGACCGTGGTCTCACTGACGAACAGCTTCGTCGCGAGGTCGCGGTTCGACAGGCCGCGAGCCATCCAGACCAGGATCTCGCGCTCGCGTTCGCTGAGCTGGGCGAGTAGTCCGACCCAGCGCGGATCCGGCTGGGCGGGCGCGGCGTCCGGCGTACCGCCGCCGACCTGGCGCTCGAGCTCCATGCAGCGCTCCAGCAACACCCGCGTCGAGGCCGGGTCGACCAGCGAGTCGCCGCGGTACACCGCGCGGACGGCCGATACCAGCAGGTCCGGATCGGTGTCCTTCAGCAGGAACCCGGACGCCCCGGCGCGTACGGCGGCCAGCACGTACGCCTCGTCGTCGAACGTGGTCAGCACCAGTACGGCGGGACGTGCGCGTCCGGCGGCCCGGTTCGCCGTCGTGATCCGCTCCGTCGCGACCAGACCGTCCATCACCGGCATCCGGATGTCCATCAGGACGACGTCCGGGTCGTACTGCTCGATCAGCCGGAGCGCCTCCTCGCCGTTCTCGGCCTGGGCGACCGTGGTCAGGTCGGGTTCATGATCGAGGATCATCGCCAGCCCCATCCGGATCACACCCTGGTCGTCGGCGACCAGGATCCGGATCGGCTCGTTCAGTTCTGCGGCGGCAGCCATGCCTGCACTCTCCATCCACCCAGGGGGCCGGCCGCGACGGCGAGGGTTCCGCCGACCGCTGTGGCTCGTTCCCGCATCCCGATCAGCCCGTTGCCGCGGCCGCTCTCGCTGCGCCGCGCGGTCTCCAGCACGTTCACCGGCGGCGGTCCGCCGTTCCCGTTGTCGTCGATGGTGAGCAGCTCACCCTGCGGCCCACTCTGCCAGGTCACCCGCGCCGCGGTCGCCTTCGCATGCACCATCACGTTGGTCAGCGCCTCCTGGATGATCCGTACCGCGGTGAGGTCCGCCGCCGACGTGAGCTGACGCTGCCGCGGCGGCAGATCCATCGTCACGTCGATCCCGACCGCCTTCAGCCGCTCACCCATCCGCGCAACATCGGCCAGATCCGGCACCGGCGCGGTCCCGCCGCCCGACCCGGTGTCGCCGGCGATCTGGGGCGAGGCCGTGTTCAGCACGCGGACCGTCTCCCGCATCGCGGTCAGTGCTTCCTTGCCGCTGGCAATGATCCAGCGGATCGCCTCCCGCAGTACTTCGGGGCGCTGGTCGGCCACCCGGTCGGCGGCCTGCGCGCGGATCACGACCGCGCTGACGTGGTGTGAGATCACGTCGTGGAGGTCCCGGGCGATCCGGGTCCGCTCCGCCACGGCGGCCCGCTCGGCCTCGACGGCGCGGAGACGGACCAGCTCGGCGTTGCGCTGCTCCAGGAGTGCGACGCTCTTGCGCCTACGGCGGGCGTCCGCGCCGAGCAGCACCATTCCGCAGATCAGTGCCTCCGCGAACACGAACAGCGACACGTCGATATAGCTGTACAGGCTCGGCACGTCGCGCGGGAGGCTCCGGTACCGGTCGCCCAGCAGGACGTCGCGGTTCACGTGGCTGAGGACGAGCGCCACCACGGTCGGCAGCCCGATCATCAGCCCGGCCAGGCTGCCCATCGTGAAGAACAGACAGGTGAAGCGCCGTACGCCGGCCGACGCGGCCAGGTAGCCGACCACGAGCAGCGGGACCAGATGGATCTCCGACTGCAGCGCCGCGTCGCTGATCTCGGGCTGGCCGAAGATCGTCAGCCCGAGCTGTGCTGCGAGTCCGGTGCCGGCCGCGGCGTACAGGAACGGATAGAGGACCGAGACGATCACGAGCATCGTGCGCGGGATCCGGCGTACGAACGCGACCGTGGCGACCAGGAAGACGCCGGTCACCACGGAGACGGCCGGGTTGTGCGGGCGGAGTCCGGTGCCGTTGATGAGGTTCAGCGCGGCGAACCAGACCAGGCCGATGACCGCAGCGAGCAGCAGATCCTGCTGCCCCTGCGACATCCGACGCCAGACTCCGATCACGTCGCCCAGCGTAGTCAGTCGGTGTTTGCCGAAGCTTCATCTGCGCGGAGGGGCAGTCCCTCCAACTTTTGGAGGAGGCTCGGCGTCCGAACTGATACTCAGGGGCTACAGGTGGGGCGCGAGGACGGTCCCTGAGACCGATGTGTCGACCGCGCTGATCCGAAAGGCTGTACCCCATGACTGTGCTGATGCCGCGACTCCGTCGCGGCGTGTCATCGGGCTGTTGCTCCCGGCCTTCCCTCGTCGCTCCGGTCGCTTCGCTCCCTGCGCTCCTCAGTCCAGGCCGGGAGGCCCGATGACAGGCGACCTGCCGCCACGCCGTCCCGGCGCGGTGCGGACGCGGTTGCTGTCCGTGATCGGTGTGGTCGGGGTCGGCGCGGTCGTCGGTTCGCTGCTGCTGTGGCACGCGCAGGTCGGGGACTTCCTCGGCCTTGCCGCGGACAAGGAGCCGGTGGTGTCGACCGTGAGCGCGCCGGCGGTCGGTGCGCCGCCCGCCACGACCCCGGCGGCCAGTACTCCGACGCCGACCCGGCGGCCGACGTACCCGCCGTCCACTCGGCCGTCCACTCCGCCGAAGACCCCGTCGACGACTCCGACGAAGCAGAAGACGACGGAGCAGACGACTTCGGGCGTGCGGGAGGAGAGCATCAACGGGCTGTCGCCGAAGCTGAAGGCGCGGCTGAAGAAGGCGATGGCGGCCGCGAGGGCCGACGGCATCACGATCAGCATCACCTCGGCCCGGCGCAGCGCGACCAAGCAGCAGCGGCTGCTGAACGCGGCGATCAAGAAGTACGGCTCGTACAAGCTGGCGACGCGCTGGGTGCTGCCGCCGAAGTACTCCGCTCACGTGCAGGGCAAGGCCGTGGACATCGGTCCGGCGGCCGCGATGACCTGGCTGAACAAGAACGGCTGGCGGTACGGCGTGTGCCGCCGGTACGACAACGAACCATGGCACTTCGAGGCGCTGACCGCGCCCGGTACCAAGTGTCCGCCGCGCGAACCGCACGCGGTCGCCAAGGCCGACTGAAACCCAAGGGGGAACTCACCATGACCATGACCTACGCGCAGCCCCTGTCCCGGCGCTACACCCGCGCCCGCCTGGCGGTGCCCGCTCTGTGGCGGCAGGTGATCCGCTCCAACGACAAGACAGACGTGACCTCCGTGGCGGAGCCGGACCGGTCGGCGTACACGCAACTCGAGATCTACGACGGCGTACTGGCCGCGTTCGAGCGCCGGGACGAGGTCGCCGAGGTACTGCGGATGTCCGCCGACCGCGACACCGCCGTACGAACGCTCCGCGCGCAGTTCGGACTCAGCCAGCTGCAGGCGACCGCACTGCTCGATCTGCCGCTCACGACCGAGTGCCGGGACCGGATCGCGCACCGTGCCGAGGAGCTGCGCAACGCGCTCGGCCGCTGACCTCCGTCCCCCCGCGGCTCGCCGCGAAGCTGCGCTGTTTGCGTGCCGTGGGGAGGATGGAAGGGTGATTACGATCGAGCAGGCCGGACGACTGCGCAAGGCCGGGGTGCTGTGGGCACCTGCGGCAGGGGATCGTTTCGTCGTACCGGACCGGGACATGGACGACGACGTGTTCGTGGTGAGCGACATGACCGTCGAGGTGCACGACTACCAGGGCAGCAAGGTGATCGGCTTCAACGGCACCACCGAGTGGGCCCTGGACAGCATCGAGCAACGCGAGGTGATCTGGCTCCCGCGCGAGGAACAACTCCGCGCCCTCCTCGGCGACCACTTCCAATCCCTGGAGTCGGTCCCGGGCGGCTACCGCGTGACCTTGACCGAAAGCACCCACACCGCCGAGGACGCCGAACAGGCCTACGCACAGGCTGTCATCCACCTGCTGGGCGCTTAGGGCATGTCTCCCAATCCCTAGCCGAACGTGAAGACGTAGGCCTCGGCACCGGGCGCGAGGAACGTGAGCTCCAGCGTTCGCTTGCCGACTTCGCCTTGCCGGCGGAAGAGTTGGTAGAGCCGTCCGTCGTCGATGAGACCTTGTCCGTCGGCGGACACGTCGACTCCGTGTGATTCTCCGGGCGGCTGCCCGTCGATCAGTAGCCGGAACGGCACGGGCTCGGCTCCGCGGGCGAGTACGAGGTTGGCGTCGCGGGCATGGAAAGTGAAGGCGATCCGACCGCCTGCCTTCGTGAGCACCACCCGCTCCTGCTCGACCCTCCAGTCGCCGGCGAGCGCCTGGGATGCGACCCCGCCGCCCCTCCCGCTGCCGAGGTACGTCTCGGGTGTCTGCAGGTCGGCCCAGTCGGCGGCCGCCTCCACGCCGATGCCGGTGACGCTCACGGGTTCGCGGTCGATGCCGAGCAGCCGCTGGATCACTCGCTCGGACTGTGCGTAGCGCCCCTCGCCGAAATGGGTGTCACGGATCGAGCCGTTCCGATCGACGAAGTACAGAGCGGGCCAGTAGTGGTTGCTGAACGCACGCCAGACCTCGTACTCGTTGTCGATCACGATCCCGTACTCGATCCGCCGCTCCTCCGCTGCCCGGCGTACCCGCGCGACGTCGTGCTCGAACGTGAACTCGGGGGTGTGTACTCCGATCACGACGAGGCCGTCGTCCCGATAGGCCTGCGACCAGGCGCGAACGTACGGCAGTTGGCGCAGCCAGTTGATACAGGTGAACGTCCAGAAGTTCACCAGCACGACGCGCCCGCGCAACTCCTCGGGGCCGAGCGGCCTCGAGTCCAGCCACTCAGCTCGAGCGAGCGAGGGCATCGCGATCGGCGCATTCATGACCCACCCCGCCAGTACTGCTTCTTGTCCCGGTCCTTCACTGTATAGCCGAGGTTGGTGAGCTCGTTACGAAGTTCGCGGAGGTCGGCTTTGCCTTTGTCGCCCTGGTCGAACGCCTTCGCGCGGACCTTGAGGATGGCGTTGACCGCGGGTGGAAGCTCGGGGTCGTCCTCGATCCAGCGGCGGAACTCGGACTCGTGCGGGTCGCCGGCGTCGGACCACGGGTAGCCGTGGGCGCGGAAGGCGACCGGGATCTGCTTGGCCTCCGACTTCAGCTGGTCGTGCTTCTCGCGAGCCAGCTCCCGCGACGACGCGTCCTGCAGGACGATCTCCTTGCCGTCCAGGAACGCGACCGCGACCTTCTCCCGCGGCACCGTCACCGTCTTCTGGTTCTTCAGGAACTCGACCGACTGGTCGGTGATCGTCACCTTGAGAATGTCGTCGAGCGCCACCGCGGCCAGCAGTACGCCGGCGATCAGCCCGGCGAAGACGCAGATCGCGACGACCCACCAGCCGTTCCATTCCGCGATCAACTTCAAAACGCCCTGGAACGGCACCCACGCCCGCCCGGTTGCCCAGTCCGCGATCCGCGGCAGGAAGAACCCGAGCACCAGCCCGAGCAGCGGCAGCCCGCCGAACAGCATCACCTTGTCACCGGCCGAATGCCCGATCACGGTGCGCTGTGGCGTCCCAGTCGTCGACCCCATGAGCCGAACGTAGCGTGACGAAGGGAAACTTAAGTATCAACCGACGACAACCGAAGGAGCCAAGTGGCAGACGGCATCTGGTTGAGGTTCATCAGCGGTCCGGACATCGACGAGTTGGGGCTGACCCGGCTGGAGATCGTGGACGCGGTCGAGGACGCGGTCCGCGAGCACGGCGAGGGGCGTACGGCGTTCGAGCCGCGGGTGCACCTGACGCCGGACAACGGCGGCATCGGCCACTTCAACGTCCTCCGCGGCCACCTCGACCGGCTCGGTGAGCGCGGGATCAGCGGGGTGAAGGTGGTCGGCGACTTCGTCCCGAACTACCAGCAGGGCCTGCCGAGCGAACTCGCGATGGCGACGCTGTTCGACCCGACGACTGGTATGCCGCTCGCGGTTCTCGACGCGACGATGATCACCGCGGCCCGGACCGGCGCGATGACCACGGTCGGCGCTCGGCATCTCGCGCGGCGGGACAGCAAGATCCTCGCGCATGTCGGAGCGAGAGGTACGGCGTGGTGGAACGTGACGATGCTCGACGACCTCCTCGACCTCGACGAGATCCGGGTGACGTCGCGGCGGCCGGAGTCGCGGGAGAAGTTCGCTGCCGAGTTGTCGGCCGAGCTGTCCACGCCGGTCCGGGTGGTGGCGACCGCGGAGGAGGCGTTCGACGGGGCCGACATCCTGGTCGAGGCGACCCGCCTGACCGAGCCTGAGCCGCTCCTGCGGACGGCTGGGATCAAGCCGGGAGCCTTCGCCGTACCATACGGTACGGTATCCGCGGTCGAGCTGGATCTGCTCGACGTGATGGACAAGGTGGTCGTGGACGACTGGCGCGAGGCGCAGTCCGGGCGGTTCGGGGCGTTGCGGCGGCACGTGGACACCGGGCGGCTGTCGCCGGAGACGCTGTACGCCGAGATCGGCGAGATCGTCGCGGGGCGCAAACCCGGCCGTGAGAACGATGCCGAACGCAACCTTTTCTGGCATCGTGGGTTGTCGTTGCTCGATGTCGCGATCGCCCACCTGATCCTGCGGCGAGCCGAATCCGCCGACGTCGGCACGATGCTTCGCTTCCACTGATGATCAACGAACCCACAGAACTCGATCCCGCCGGACTCGAGCCGATCGAGCTGGCGCCCGCGCTGCTCGAGCGGATGGCCGCAGTTCGCGCTGCGGCTTTGCGCACTCTCGAGTCGGGGGATCCGGTGTATGGCGTCAACACCGGGATGGGCAACCTGAGCAAGGTCCGGCTGAGCGACGCCGAGCAGCGCGTCCACCAACGCAATCTCCTGCTGGGTCGGGCCGTTGGCGGGCCGCCCTGGTTGTCACCCGAGGAGTCGCGCGCGGTGCTGATCGGCCGCCTGAAGACCTTCCTCACCGGCGACTCAGCCGTGTCCGTCGGCCTGATCCAGCAATTGGTTGCCCTGATCAACAGCGGCTACACCCCCGCCATCCCCGCCGAGGGAGCCGGCTCCGCCGGCGAAATCATCCCCCTCGCCCACGCCGCCGGCCCCCTGGTAGGCATCGGCTGGCTCCTCGTCCCGCCGTTCCCCGCTGACTCGGGGAGTACCACCAGCACGGGCAGCATGGCTGCGGGCGACGCGAGCCCTGCGGACGACGCGGGTGAGTTGCGGTCTGCTGCTGGGTTGTTGCCGGCGTTTGAGCTGGGGCCGAAGGAAGGGATTGCCTTGCTTGCCGGTACGCCTGGGGCGGCTGGGAGGGCGGCGTTGGCGGTGGCGAAGGTGTGGTGGGTGGCGGATCGGCTGACTGCGGTCGCGGCTGGGGCTATTGCTGTGGTGGGAGCCAACCGGGATCCGTACGAGCCGGCCGCGGCGCGGGGAGACGACGTACTGGCAAGCGAGTTCGCGCGGCTTCGCCGGCTCGCTGGTCCCGAGCCAGAGCCGCGCAGCCTGCAGGCGCCGGTCTCGTTCCGGGTTGCGGGCCACGTGAACGCGCACCTGCGCCGGACCGCGCAGCAGCTGGACGACGCGGTCGACCGCGCATTCAAGGGCGTGTCCGATTCACCGGCGTACCTGGACGGCGACTTCGTCGGCACCGCGGGCTTTCACGGGATCGACCTCGCCGCGTACTGCGACCACGTGACAACCGCCCTGGCCCACGCCGCCGAGGTCTCAACGGCCCGACTGCACCGCCTGCTCGACCCCAACGCCACCGGCCTGACCGCCCAGCTCGCCCGCGAGCCAGGTCCGCAGGCCGGCCTCGTCGCGGTCCACAAGCGCGCCGTCGCCACCACTCACCAGCTCCGCCGCCTGACGTTGCCAACAGCAATCAGTACGGCGGAGACGTCCAACGGCCAGGAAGACGTGCAGACCTTCTCCTGGGAGGCGGTCGGCAACCTCGCCGAGGCGATCCGCCTCACCCGCGAAATCGTGGCCTGCGAGCTCCTCGCCGTACGCCAAGCGTTCGCGCTCTCCGGCAGAGCGATCCCACCCGGACTGCAGGATCTCATCCAGGCGGTCGACGACGTCGTGCCTCCGATCGACGCCGACCGCCCGTTCGGGGAGGACCTCACCCGCTTGCTGACCAACGTGCTCTAGCCGGCCGACGCGCCAACGCGGCTTGCAGCCGTGCGACCCAGGGGTTTTATCGAAAAAGTCAGCCCGACACGCGGATGACGCCGAGTCGCAAGTAGCCTGCATCGGGTCTGAGTCGTTGGCTTGGGTGCGCGCGCCTGCACGAAGAGCTGGAGGATTTTCGAGTGAAGCGGTTCGCGGTACCGCCTAACTGGCCGTCCCCGCCCCGTCGCAGCTGGGTCCCACCGAAGACGTGGCGGCCGGATCCGTCCTGGCCGCCCGCACCGGAGGGCTGGCACTTCTGGGTCGACGGCAAGGGCAACCCGGTCCGCGGGCCGATCGGGCAGTACGGCGGTCCGTCGCGGCGGGTCGTCTACGCCGGTGGCGCGGCGCTCGTCATGTTCCTCGGCGTCAACCTCTGGGCGGCGTCCGCGATCGGCCTGTTCGGCGGCGATTCGGACGACGCGGCCGTGAAGGTCATGGGCACTCAGTCCCCGTCGCCCACCGCCTCACCCAGCATGACGCCGGCAACTCCGGCCGTATCGCGACCGACGGTCACGCCGCCGCGGGTCCCGACGACGACTCCCGTGCCGACCCATGCACCGACGCAGCGGCCGACCCAACAGTCGACCCGGCGTCCGAGCAGCACCAAGACCACCGAGCGCACGCTGACGCCCGATCCGAAGCCGACGCGGACGACGACCAGCACGAAGACCCCGACGCCGACGCGCCCGACCAGCCTGCCGTCGACCCGCGAGGAGATCCTCCGGCAGTACTGCATCGATCACGGCTGGGACCCGTCGCTGTGCGACCCGAACCGCTGGGAAACGCCGCGGCATCCCTGATCGGGCCTTGACGATCGGCGTACGCCGGACGCATCCTTAACCACATGGTTCTGAAACCATCTGGTTCTGAAGTCGTGCTGACCGGCGTCTTCGCCGCGCTCGCCGACCCGACCCGCCGGGCGATCCTGACCCGGCTCAAGGACGGTGACGCGACCGTCGCGGAGCTCGCGGCGCCGTTCAGCATGTCGCAACCGGCCGTCTCCAAACACCTGAAGGTGCTCGAGCAGGCCGGACTGATCAGCCGCTCGCAGCGGGCGACCGCGCGGCTGAGCCACCTCGAGGCCGAGCCGCTCCGCGAGGCGGTCGGCTGGTTGATGGACTACCGCGCGTACTGGGCGGAGAGCTTCGACCGCCTCGACGATCTGCTCGACGACCTGAAGGAGCAATCGTGAAGATCGTCGCGGAGCCCGGCGTACCGCAGGTCGTCATCGTCCGGGAGTTCAACGCGCCGCGGGAGCTGCTGTTCCGCGCGTACACCGAGCCCGAGCTGGTGAAGCGCTGGCTCGGACCGGCCGACCTCGAACTGGTCGTGAACCAGCTCGATCCGCGGCACGGTGGCCGCTGGCGGTGGACGCACTACGACGGTGACGGCAAGGGCTATGTGTTCCACGGGCTGTACCACGGGGAGCCGACGCCGGAGCGGATCGTGCAGACGTACGAGTTCGACCAGGCGCCCGGCACCGTCTACCTGAACCTGATCACCTTCGACGAGGCCGATGGGGTCACCACGCTGACCCAGAACACGGTGTTCTTCGCGGTCGAGGATCGCGACCTGTACGTCGCCGGCGGGATGGAGCGCGGGATCCGCGCATCGATGCAGAAGCTCGACGACCTCGTCACCGAACTGGCCGAGGAGGCCCACTGATGATGCTCACCGACAAACACGCGATCGTGTACGGCGCGGCCGGACCGATCGGCAGCGCGGTCGCTCGCGCGTTCGCGGCCGAGGGTGCGACCGTGCATCTGGCCGGACGTACGGCGGAACGGCTGGAGCGGGTCGCCGACGAGATCCGCACCGCGGGCGGGACCGCCGACGTCGCCGTGGTCGACGCGCTCGACGAGAAGTCCGTGGAGGAACACGCCGACTCGCTAGGCCGGATCGACATCTCCTTCAACCTGATCGGCCACCAGCAGTTCTTCGGTACTCCGCTGGTCGACATGTCCCTCGCGGACTTCGAGCAGCCGATCACGACGATGGTCCGCACGTTCTATTTGACCTCTCGGGCGGCCGCGCGACGGATGATCCCGCAGGGCTCCGGCGTCATCCTGACCTTCGGCGGGTACGGCGACCCGGCCGCGAACCTCGGCGGTTTCCAGGTGGGCTTCGGTGCGGTCGAGGCGCTCCGCCGCGGTCTGGCGCTGGAGCTCGGGCCGCACGGGATTCGCGTGGTGACGTTGCAGACCAACGGCATCCCGGAGGCGGTCCCGGCCGACTTCCCCGAGAAGGCGGCTCGGGCGATCGCGAAACACACCGCCGACAGCACGATGCTCAAGCGCGCCGCGACCCTCTCCGACGTCGGTGCCCTCGCTGCGTTCGCGGCCTCTGATTTGGCCCGCTCCATTACCGGAACCGCGCTCAACCTCACGGCCGGCGCAGTCGTCAACTAACTCAGGAAGTCGATCACCTGCCCGCGCCCCTGCGCTGCTTGGAAGACGGGCCAGGCGATCGCAAGATCCTGCCAGGGCAGGCCGACAGGCGCGTACACGGTGACCTCGTCGCCGGTGCGACGCCCGGGAGCGACACCCGTCAGGACTTCGGTCAGCGTCGCGCTCACGGCATCGTGGGACAGTCCAACGTTGCCCAGGGCGCCCATTTGTACGGCGAGCGTCCGGTCGTCGACGACCACCCGCGCGGCGGACAACAGGTCTGCGGACAGCTCCACCTTGCCCGGTTCGTCGGCTCCCAATGTGGTGAGGTGAAGCCCGGGCCGCACGTCCGCCGCCGTCAGCAACGCTGCTCGGGACCAGGTAGCCAACACAACAACATCCGCGCCCTCAACCACCGCCCGCGGCGAGCTCACCACCCTGCCCGGAATCCCTTGCTGAGCAAGAAATCGAGTCGCCCGCTCAGGGGCGACGTCGTGCACGACAAGACGGCTGACTTCCCGCAGAACAGCCAGCCCCGCAACCACCATCCCAGCCTGAGCCCCCGCCCCAATCACCCCAACCACCCCACCCCTCGCCGCACCACCCCCGGTCGCGCCGACGCCGGGCGTGCCGATTCCCGCTGTGCCAGCCGCGGTTGTGCCCGCCCCGGTCGTGCCGGCCGCCACGGTGTCCGCGGCCGGTTCGGGCTGGGCGAGTAGGTCGGTTGCGAGGGCTGCGGCGAGGCCGGTTCGCCAGCTTGTGATGGTGGTTGAGTCGAGGATGGCTAGGAGTGAGCCGTCGGACAGATCGTGGAGGCAGACGATGCCGCGTAGGGCGGGGGAGGCGTCGGGGAACTTGGCGTTGACCTTGACGGTGTAGGCGGGGATGCCTGGGATCAGACCCGGGAGGAGAGTGGTCGCCGTGCCGGGCGCCGGGAGATCGGTGCGGATCCTCAGTGGCTCGATGTCGGCCGACTGCAGGAATCCGGCGCGCAGGGCCGCAAGGGCGGTGGATAAGTCGAGTGCCGCGAGGATGTCGGAGCGGGTGAGGAGGAGTGTCATCAGACGATGTTTCGTTCGGCGCGGTTTGCGGAGTGTGCGAAGCGGCGCGCGTCCAGCGGACTGATGTCGACGAAGGGCTTACGGCCGAGGTACAGGTCTCGGATGACCTCGCCGACGGCGGGTCCTTGGAGGAAGCCGTGGCCGGAGAAGCCGGTGGCGTAGAGGAAGCGGGAGACGTGGTCGGCCTCGCCGATCAGCGCGTTGTGGTCGGGGGTGATCTCGTACAGGCCGGCCCAGCCGCCGGTGAGGCCGACGTCCAGGAGCGACGGTGCGCGGCGCGCCATCACGTCGGTCAGGCGGGGGATCCAGGTATCCGTGCGGCTCAGCTGAAAGCCGGGCTGCTCGTCGGGATCGGACAGGCCGACCAACAGACCAGGACCCTCGCGGTGGAAATAGAACGTACTGCCGAAGTCGATCGTCATCGGAAGGTCCGCCGGGAGATCGGGAATCGCTTCGGTCACCACGATCTGCCGGCGGAGCGGGGTGACCGGCAACTCGACCCCGACCGACGCGGCAAGTCCCTCGGACCACGCCCCGGCCGCGCAGATCACCGTGCCCGTCCGGACGGTACCTCGACTGGTCCGCACCGCGGTCAGATGGTTGCCAACAGCATCGATCCCGACGACCTCGCAGCCGGTCAGCAGCGTCGCACCGAGACGGCGGGCCGCGGTCGCATACCCGAGTACGACGGATTCCGGCGTACAGTGACCGGCCGTCGGTGAGAAACACGCGCCGACCAATCCGTCGGGCGCGGCGATCGGCGCGAGCTCGACCGCTTCGTCGACCGAGATCATCCGCGTCGGTTGGCCGAGCGTGTTCTGCAGTTGTGTGCTCTCGCGGAACTGCTCCACCTGCTCGTCGGTGTCCAGCAGGAACAGATACCCGACCCGATGCAGATCGATCTCCTGGCCGGGCCGTTGGCCGAACGCAGCGAACGCCTCCAGACTCCTCGCCCCGAGCGCGATGTTCACGGAGTCGGAGAAGTTCGCCCGAACCCCACCCGCCGCCTTACACGTCGACCCGGAGCCGAGCTGATCCTTCTCCAGGAGCAGAACGCGCTCGACTCCGGCCTCGGCCAGATGGAACGCGATACTCGTCCCCATCACCCCGCCGCCGACGATCACCACGTCGGCGGACTCGGGCACCGTGGTCACGGGAGTTCGAAGGACAGGTCGGCCTCTACCGTCTGCGTGTCCATCTGGGCTTTCTGGAGTTTGCCGGAGTAGTCCCAGTTCATCGACTGCCAGCGGGTGAACTGGTCCAGCACCCAGATCCCGCTCTGCCGCGATCCGTTGCCCGACTTCCCGTTCCCGCCGAACGGCAGGTGCGCCTCCGCCCCGGAGGTCGAGTTGTTCACACTGACCATCCCGGCCGAGATCCCCTGCGCGAACCGGAACGCCTTGTTCGGGTCGGTCGTGTAGATCGAGCTCGACAGCCCGTACCCCGACTTGTTGCCCAGAGCAATCGCTTCGTCCAGCTCGGAGTACGGCGTGACGCCGACGATCGGCCCGAAGGTCTCGTTCAGGAACAGCGCGTCGTCCGGCTGTACGCCCGCGACGATCACCGGGTGATAGAACAATCCGTCCGACGGATCGCCGACGAACCCGGCCCGCGGATTGTCCGCGGTGACCCGACCGGTCCGCCCGAGCACCCGGTGATGCGGCTCGATCCACCCCAGCGATTTCTCGAACCCGGCCGCGAACTTCTCGTCCAGCAACGGTCCGAACAACACATCCTGCGCCGGATCACCCATCGCCGCCTCGCCGACGGCGAAAGCGAACCGGTCGAGGAACTCCTCGTGGACGGACCGATGCACGATCGCCGTACCGAGGGAGGTGCACCGCTGTCCCGCCGTGCCGAAGCCGGAGAAGAGAGCGCCCTCCACCGCCAGGTCGAGATCGGCGTCCTCGGTGATCACCATCGGGTTCTTGCCGCCGAGCTCGAGGCACGGCGTCTGCAGATGCCGGCCGCACAGCTCACCGATCCGCTCGCCGACGACGCTCGACCCGGTGAAACCGACCTTGTTGATCAGCCCCGCCTGCAGCGCCTGCTCGAGACCCGTGAACGTGTCCGAGCCGTCGGCGTACACGACGTTGAAGACCCCTGCCGGTACGCCGGAATGCGCGAAGATCTCGTAGAACGCGTCGGAAACCACCGCGGAGTACTCCGCCGGCTTCCACACGACCGTGTTGCCGCAGAGCAGGGCGGGCACGATGTACCAGGACGGGACCGCGACCGGGAAGTTGCCGGCCGTGATCACCGCGACTGTCCCGACCGGTCGGCGGAACGTGAACAGCTGCTTGTCCGGCATCTCGGACGGCACCGTCTGCCCATAGAGCCGCCGGCCCTCGCCGAGGAAGAAGTCGCAGGTGTCGATGATCTCCTGCACCTCGCCCAGCGCCTCACCCAACGGCTTCCCGATCTCGCGGGTGACGAGCGCGGCGAGCCGCTCCTTGTTGGCCCTCATCAGCCGGCCCACGTTCGAGATCAGCTGCCCGCGTTGCGGCGCCGGTGTCGCGGCCCACGCGGCCTGGGCGGAGTGCGCCACCGAGGCGGCCCGGACGAACACCTCCGGCCCGGCGCTACCGACCGTCCCGACGACCTCGCTCAACCGGGCAGGATTGGTCGACGGAGTACGCCGTACCGCGTCCGCCACCCGCTCGCCACCGACAACGGACAGCACCTCAACACCCATGCGGCATCCTCCTCAGTCTCGAGGATCCACCCTAAGCGGCACCCTGTTCTGCGGGTAGAGATCCGGAATCGGGATCGGCATCCGCCACAGGTGCGAGTCCGGGTGGATCATGCCGTGCCGGATGGCGACGTACCTGAGCAGGCGGAGCGGGCCGGCGATGAGGACGAACGCCAGCGGCAGCTCGACCAGCAGCGCGCTGAGCAGCGCCTGGGTGAGGTCGCCGCCGCGCTGGCTGGTCATCACGTCGAACCAGGCGTCGCAGATCAGCAGCACCCCGGTCGCGAACGCGGTCGGGAACACGAACTGCTTGCGCTTCCAGCCGGCCAGCGCGGTCAGCACCATCATCGCGAGGAGCAGGATGTCGAAGCCGACCCAGGTGGCGACCCAGTTCCGCGCCACGTAGTGACTCGGCAGGGTGATCGCCAGATACACCGTCCACGGGATCAGGGCGGCCGCGCAGACCAGCATCAGCACGGTCCGCCACTTGCGCAGGCGGTCCAGGGTTCGCCGGGACGGCAGTCCGCCCGGATGGGGCGCCAGCCGCAGGATCAGGTCCCGCCGCTCGGCAGGCGTCATCGCCGCGATCTCTTCGTCGGTGAGCTGCACATTTCGAGTATGCCTTGTGATTGCATTCACAAGCCAGTATTCTGGATCGGAAAGCAACTGTCGATATGACAGCGAGGTGTGGCCATGACCAAGCGCAGACCACCGGGTATGAGCAACCAGGAGTGGGTCGAGTCGCAGATCCAGCTGGCGCAGAACCAGGGCGAGTTCGACAATCTGCCCGGTGCCGGCAAGCCGCTGAAGCTGGCCGACGAGCATGATCCGGACTGGTGGGTCAAGGAGTTCCTGCACCGCGAGGACGTCGAGACCGAGGCGCTGCTGCCGCCGGCGATGCTGCTCCGCAAGGAGAAGCAGCAGGTGCACGAGAAGATCCGCGGCATGCGGCGCGAGTCCGAGGTCCGCGACTATCTCGCTGATCTGAACAAGCGGATCCGGCTCAGCATCCGCGACACCACCGGACCGGTCGTGCCGACGGGCCCGATCGACGAGGATGCGATCATCGCCCAGTGGCGGATGGATCGCCCCGCACCCGCTCCCCGGTCCAAGGTCGAGGAGCACCGGCCGGCCAGGAAGAAGTCGATCTGGCAGCGGCTGTTCAGCTGAGCATCGAGCGCGCCGCCGTCTCGATGGTCTGCTCGCTCAGCAGTACGTCGTGCGCCGCCGCGCCCAGCGGGACGTACGAGTCGTAGCTCGTGACCCGGGCCAGCCGGCCGGTGTAGCCGTGGTCGATCAGCGTGGCCAGGATGCCCTCGGACACACCGCCGGACCGCCGGGTCTCGTCCGCGACCAGGACGCGGCCCGTGATGGTTGCCTCGCGCAACAGATCCTCGACCGGCAGCGGCGCGAGCCAGCGCAGATCGAGGACGCGGACGCCGGGCACCCGGGCCGCCACCCGCAGACTCATCGGCACGCCGTTCCCGAACGTGACGATGGTCAGCTCGGTCCCGTCGCCGTACGTCCGGCCGCGCCCGATCGGCACGGGTTCATCGGGGTACGTCGACAGCCACCGCTCATCGCCGTCGTCGTACAGATCCCGGCGGTGGTAGAGCGCGATCGGCTCGAGGAACACGCTGACAGTGCCGGACGATCGCGCCGCCGCCGTACAGGCGTGCAGCATCGCCGCCGCGTCGTCCGGCCGTGATGGCGACGCGATGACGATGCCCGGGATGTCCCGCAGTACGCCGATCGCGTCGTCGTTGTGGAAGTGGCCGCCGAAGCCCTTCTGGTATCCGTACCCGGCGATCCGCAGCACCATCGGATTCGCGTACTGCTCCTGCGAGAAGAACTTCAGCGAGGCCGCTTCGCCGCGGAGCTGGTCCTCGGCGTTGTGCAGGTAGGCGAGGTACTGGATCTCGGGAATCGGCAGCAGCCCCGACACCCCCGCGCCGAGCGCCAGCCCGAGGATCGATTGCTCGTCGAGCAGCGTGTCGAACACGCGGGCGGGGCCGAAGACCTTCTGCAGTCCGCGGGTGACGCCGTACACGCCGCCCTTGCGGCCGACGTCCTCGCCGAAGACCATCGCCTCCGGGTACGACGCGAGCACGTCGCTCAGTGCACGATTGATCGACTGGCTCAGCGTCAACGGCTCGGTCGACGGAGTGGCCTGTGGCAAGGCCCCGGCGACAGCGTCCCGAGACGGGAACTGGAGCGGGGCCGCGACGGTCTCGGCGGACGAGAGCTGCGGGAGGCCGGCGACCTCGGCCGCGACCCGCAGCGCCTCGGCGTGCTTGTCCTCGTACAGCTCGACGATCTCGTCGGCGGTGTAGCCGGCGCCGAGCAGGTAGCGCGCGGTGCCGAGGAGCGGGTCGCGTTCCTCGTCCGCGGCCAGCTCGGCGGGAGAGCGGTACGCCGTCTCGACGTCGGAGCCCGCGTGGCCGAGCAGGCGGACCGTGCGCAGGCGAAGGAATGCCGGGCGCCGGTTGCGTCGTACGAAGGTCGCCGCCTCGGTGGCCATCGACAGGGCCGCGTCCAGGTCGGTGCCGTCCGCGTCGAAGTACCGCAGGCCCGGGCGGGAGCCGTACGCCTGCCGGATCCAGCCGTCCGGGGTACGCACGCTGATCCCGATCCCGTTGTCCTCACAGACGAGCAGCAACGGCATCGGCAGACCCTGGTACGACGCGTGCAGCGCAGCGTTGATCGCACCGGTCGCGGTCGAGTGGTTGGCGGACGCGTCGCCGAAGCTGGTCACCACGATCGAGTCGGCCGGCCACGGTGACGGTACGCCGAGCTTCGCCGACCGGTTCAGCGAGAACGCGACTCCCATCGCGCGCGGCAGGTGGGAAGCGATCGTCGACGTCTGCGGGATGATCGACAGCTCGTGCCGGCCGAACACCTTGTGCCGACCGCCCGCGATCGGCTCGCTGGTCGCCGCTGCGACGCCGAGCAGGATGTCGCGCAGTCCCTCCTTCGAGCCGCACTGGGCCGCGCGGGTCAGGTAGAAGGCGCCGGAGCGGTAGTGCAGCAGCGCGGGGTCGGTCGGCTCCAGGGCGGCGGCGACGGCCGCGTTGCCCTCGTGACCGGCCGAGCCGATCGTGTAGAAGCCGGTGCCCTGGGACTGCATCCAGCGGGCGGCGAGGTCCGCGTGCCGGCTGCCGAGCTGAGCGTCGTACAGACTGCGGAGCAGCTCTGCGTCGTGCTCCCACGGGGCCGGGGCGAGGCCGCGGACGCGTTCGGCGAAGGTCCTCATCTGAACATGATCCGTGATGACGGTCCGTGCCACAGCTCGGCCCACGGGTTGAACAGGTCACCTGGTTGGGGCCACGCTGAACGGGGAACGGTGCCGATGGCTCGTTCGTTCGTCGGGGGAGGGGGATCCGGCCTGTGGTGACGGTGAGTGAGTTGCGGTGATGCGTCGGTCTGCAGTGGTACGGCGAATGGGGGTCGCGGCGGGTCTCGGAGTCGGGACAGCCGGGGCGCTCTGCGGTGTGCTGCTGTTGGGTCCGCTGGCCGCATCGATCCTGCTGGCGGTGGTGTTCCTGCTCGTCTGGCCGCTCGCTGCGGTGGTTCGGCATGTGGCCGACGAAGCGTCGTACGGCTCCTCGGCGGTGATCGCGGCCGCGTGCTCGGCGGCAGTGCTGTGCTTGCCCGGGCTGGTGCGGCTGCTCGCCTGGGGCGCGCTCGGGATAGCGGCGGCGCTGATGCTTGCCGCCCTGTTCATCGTGATCGACCTCGTCGTGCCGGACCGGCCGCCGCGTCGGCGCCGGTCCCGGAAGCAACGCAAGCTGGAGCGCCTCACCGAGGCCCAGTTCGCCGACGACGAGCGTCTGATCGAGTCGCTGCAGTGCCCGCTGAGCATCGAGGAGCTCTGCGGCGTCTGGTCCGACACCGCGATGCAGCTCTCCCGAGGTGCCGGCCTCCGCGACCGGCAGGCCGTCGCCGAAGTACGCCGCATCTGCCTCGACGAGTTCGAACGCCGCAACCCGGAAGGCTTCCACCGCTGGCTCGACGCCGGCGCCCCGGCGAACCCGAGCCGCTACCTCCTCGGCAACTAAGCAGCCTTCTTCCGCGCCGCCTTCTTGCCAGTTGCCTGCTTGCCAGTTGCCTTCTTGCCGGCGGTGGTCTTCTTGCTCGCAGCCTTTTTCGTGGTGGTCTTCTTCGCGGCGGTCTTCTTGGTTCTCGAGCTGCGGTTCTTCCGGGCCTCCTCGACGCTGGCCCGCAGGGCGGCGACCAGATCGGTCGGGTTGGTGGCCTGGGGCTCCTCCTCGGAGTACACGACCTCCTTGCCCTGGTGCTTGGACTTGACCAGTTCCTTCACACGCTCGGTGTAGGTGTCCTTGTACGCGGCCGGCTTCCACTCGCCGCTCATGGCCTCGATCAGGTCGACCGCCATCGACAGCTGCTTGCCGGCGCCGGACTTCCGCGGCAACGAGCCGAGCTCCTCGTCCGGGTCACGGATCTCGTCGGCGAAGAACATCGTCTCGAGCACGAGCACCCGATCGTCGGCCCGGATCGTCGCCAGGTACTCCTTGCCGCGCATCACGAACTTCGCGATGCCGGCCCGGTTGGTCTTCGCCAGCGCATCCCGCAGCAGGGCGTACGACGAGGCGTTCTCGGAGTCCGACGGCGCCAGGTAGTAGCTCTTCTGGAAGTGCATCGGATCGATCTCGTCGAGGTCGACGAACGTGTCGATCTCCAGCGACCGCGACTTGCCCGGTGCGATGTCGTCCAGCTCGTCGGGCTCGACGATCACGTACTCGCCGCCGCCGACGTCGTGTCCCTTCACGATCTTCTCGAACGGGACCTCGCGGCCGGTGCGCTCGTTCACCCGCTTGTACCGGATCCGGTCCGACGTCCCCTTCTGGAACTGGTGGAAGTCGATCTCGTGCTCCTGGGTCGCGCTGTAGAGCCCGACCGGAACCGAGACCAGTCCGAAGTTGATGTACCCGCTCCAGATCGCCCGTGCCATCGACGGCTCCTCTCCGCGTCGGCCCGGCCGGTACCCAGTTCAGAGCCGGTTGTACCGTTTCCGCGCCTCGCGGCTCTCCTTCTGGGCCTCCCGGGCGGTACGCCGGGCCTCGTCGAGGTCGGCGCCCAGGCGGTGGACGAGGGCCTGCGCCTCGGCGAGCGCCTCGCGGGCGTTGTCGAGCTGGGTGTCGAGGTCCTCGACCTTCGCTTCGGCCTCCTGTGCCGCCGCGACCGCCTCCTCGAACACCTGCCTGGCCTTGGCCCGCTCGGCGGCCTCGCGCTCCTTCTCTTCCTGTGCGGCCGCGGCCTTCTCCTGGGCGGCGTCCGTCTCGGCCTGCTGGGTCTTGCGGCGGTCGCGGGCGGCCTGGCGGCGTTCGTCGGTCAGCGGAGTGACGTTGGACGGTTCGCCGTTCTCGTCGACGACGCCGAAGCCGACGTGCCGGAGTGCGCTGCTCAGTCGGCCCTCGCGGACGGCATCGCCCGCGGCCGGGTCGACCAGCGCAGCGTCGAGCGTCTCGCGCAGCTTCTGGCCGACGTCCGCGCTGATCTTCTGGCCGTCCTCGGCCGCCAGCCGAGCAGCCTCCTTGGCCAGCTTGTCCAGCAGTTCGTGACGCTTCGGCGTCAGTTCCCGCAGCCGGTCGCCGTCGAGGTCGGCGGTCGCCTCGCGGAACTCGTCCCCGAGCGCCAGCAGGTCGTCCAGCTCGTCCGGCGCCTTGCGGGCGACCAGGTTCGTCACCCAGGCCGCAACGGTCGGCTTGCGCATCGCCTTCAGCCGCGTCGACCCGACCGGGTCGCCGTCGGCCTTCAGCTGCTTCGCGAGCTGGTTGCGAGTAGCAATGAAGTCGGCCGCCGGGGCCGCATACAGCGCATCCGCCGCCTCCTCGAAGTCCACGGAAGCGACGCTACCGCACCGACCTCGACTTACTGCCCGTTCGCCGGTACGCCGCTGGCCAGCTCGCCCCGGAGCTTCTCCAGGATCCCGCGGAGGAGACGGGACACCTGCATCTGGCTGACCCCGAGCTCCTGGCCGATCTCCTCCTGCGTGAACCCGTTGCAGAACCGCAGCTGGAGGATGTGCTTGTCCCGATCGCCCAGGCACGAGACCGCGGGCGTGAGGGTGTGCACGTCCTCGACCAGGTCGTAGCCGTCCTCGGCGTTGGCGACCGTCTCGATCAGGCTCGTCCCGCCCTCCGGCGCCCCCGGGGCGTCGAGTGAGAGCGTGCTGAAGCAGCCGCGGACCGACGCGGCCTCGGCGACCTCGGCCGGATCCGTGCCCAGCGCCGCCGCGGTCTCCTCGTCGCTCGGCACGTGACCGAGGCGCTGGATCAGCTCCGGCTCCGCCGCGGCGATGCTGCCCTGCATCTCCTGCACCCGACGCGGCGGCCGGATCGTCCAGGCGCAGTCGCGGAAGTAGCGCTTCAGCTCGCCCCGGATCGTGGGTACGGCGTACGACAGGAAGGGTGTGGCGGCGTCCACGCGGTATCCGTTGGCGGCCTTCACCAGGCCCAGGTAAGCGACCTGCTCGAGGTCGTCGGAGTCGACGCCTTTGCTGCGGTAGCGGGAAGCGATCGATCTCGCGACCGGGGCGTTCAGCAGAACGACCTCGTCAAGACAAGCCTGGCGCCGGGGCTCGGGGGCGCCATCCGCCTCGAGCAGAAGCTCATGGGTGGCATCGGCAATGGTCTGCTTGCAATCTTCGACGTTGACAGCTGCGATCGTCACGGGAGAAACCTCGTCGTGTCGTCGTACATGTCCGGTGGCAAGGGGCTGAACCACTGACCTCCACCAGATCAAAATCGGCCGGAGCTTTCAAGTACTTGCCTGTTACGGGTGTTTCAAACGACTGTCGCCTGACAGTAACTGTCAGGTTTCGATGCTTGGTTTGCACCTATGAACGAGTGCTGCGCCGTCGTGGACCTGCGCCAGTACACGCTGCACCCCGGGCAGCGTGACACCTTGATCGAGACCTTCGACACGTATTTCGTCGAAGGTCAGGAAGAGACCGGGATGCATATCGCCGGTCAGTTCCGCGATCTGGACGATCCCGACCGGTTCGTCTGGATCCGCGGATTCCGGGACCTGCCGGCACGGGCGGAGGCGTTGAAGGCCTTCTACTACGGCCCGGTCTGGCGCGAGCACGCCGCGGTCGCCAATGCGACGATGATCGACTCGGACAACGCGCTGCTGCTGCGGCCGCTCCGGCTGGACGATCGCTACCCCGAGCGCGATGCGCCCCGGCCGCCGATCGGCAGCACCGCTCCCGCGTCGTCGGTTGTCGCCGGGGCCGTGTATCACCGCGGTTCGGCGGACGACGGGTTCGCCGAGTTCTTCACCGATCAGGTCGTGCCGGTGCTGACTGCCACCGGGGCCGCACCGGTCGCCGTATTCGAGAGTTTGGTTGCCGAGAACAACTTTCCGGCGTTGCCGTTGCGGGACGAGGTGGTGCTCGCCTGGTTCGCACGGTTCGCCGACGACTCGGCGTACCACGAGCATCGGCGCGCGCTGGCGGGATCGCGGGTCTGGCAGCAGCGCGTACTGCCGGAACTGGTCTGCCGGACCGCGGGGCCGGCACAGGAACTGCGGCTGCGGCCGACCGCGCGTTCTCACCTGCGTTAAATACGTTGCGAGACCTGGAGCCCCCGGGCATCCTGGTTTGACCGAGCGGCGGCGATCGCTGCCTGGACCTAAGGAGGGCTGACGGATGGCCATCACTGTGCTGCGGCATGTCCGCATCAGTTCCATCTCTAGGTTCAGGAGCACCCCAGTTGTCTTCAGAGTACGAACTCACCGATAACTACTTCCCCGATCTCGACTCCCGCTGGTCCGAACTCACCGGCGACGAGTCCCAACCAGATCCGGCTGACGCTTTCGTCTTCAAGTTCCACTCGGTCGACGAGCAGCTCGGTCCGGATCAGCGGTGGTCCACCTGGCTGGACGTCGAGCGCGGTTCTCGCGGCCCGGAACCACGCCCCTCATGGGTTGTGACGGAACAGGCTGCGATCGACACCGAGCTCGGCGTCCTCAAAACCGGTAAGGAAGCAGACGTCTTCCTGGTCGAACGGGCCGTCGAAGCCATCGGCGACAACCCGGCGAAGTCCTCGCTGCTGGCCGCCAAGCGGTACCGCACCGAGGAGCACCGGTCCTTCCACCGCAGCACGTCGTACGTCGAAGGCCGGCGGACCCGCAACAGCCGTGACAGTCGTGCCATGCAGAAGAAGACGGCACACGGCCGCAGCGTCGCGGCCGGCCACTGGGCGTACGCCGAGTGGGACGCGCTGAACCGGCTGTGGAAAGCCGGCGTCCCGGTGCCGTACCCGGTCCAGATCGACGGCATCGAGCTGCTGATGGAATTCATCGACGACGGTGAGGGCGGCGCCGCGCCACGGCTCGCCCAGGTCCGGCCGTCGAAGGAACTGCTCGGCCAGTACTTCGAGCAGGTCCGCGGCGGGATGCGTGAACTGGCCCGGGCCGGGCTGGCGCACGGCGACCTCTCGCCGTACAACGTCCTCGCCCAGGGGGACCGGATCGTGATGATCGACCTGCCGCAGGTGGTCGACATCGTCGGTAACCCCAAGGGCATGGACTTCCTGATGCGCGACTGCCACAACATGGCGACGTGGTTCACCAACAGGGGGCTGGAGATCGACGACCAGGAGCTGTTCGCCGATCTGCTCACGATGGTGTACTGATCGCCTCGCGCAGCAGGGGAACGAGTGGTACCAACCGGTCGGGGTAGGTGTCGACGAGACCGTCGAGATGATTGCCTGCCTCGACCCGCTGGTACGTGTGCAGCTCCGATCGACCCGCCTCGCGGACGAGTTCGGCGTACGCGTCGGAGTTGGCGCCGATCGGCAGCAGGCAGTCGTACGTGCCGTGGATCGTGAAGAGCGGGCGCTCGATCCTGCCGGTCAACGCGATCCGCTGGAGCGCTTCATGTGCCGCCGGGCGCCGGGCATAGTCGTACTCCGCTTCGTCGCCGGCGTACGTCGGATCGAGCTCCGCGGTGTAGATGCGCTGGGTCAGCCGCCAGTAGATCGTGTAGTGGTACTCCCAGAGGAAGTCCGACGCCGGATCGAAACCTGCTGCGACGACCGCCTCGGGTGACTGCTGCTCGTAGCCTTTGATTGCTGGGGGCAACGACATGAACGGGTTCGGGCCGTCGGCGGTCCACAGCGTGCCCTCGAGATCGACGCCGCGGGTGTAGAGCTCGGGATGGTTCTCGAGTTGCCAGCGGACGAGGTAGCCGCCGTTCGAGATGCCGGCCGCGATCACCTCGTCGGCCGGGCGTCCGTAGTGCTGCTCGACCGTCCCTCGGGCCGCGCGAGTCAGCTCGGTCATCCGTTCGTTCCACTCGACCATCGCGTCACCGGGCCGCTGCGAGCCGACGTAGAACTCGACGCCCGTGTTGCCCTTGTCGGTTGCGGCGTACGCGTGTCCGAGTGAGAGCACGTAGTCCGAGATCGCGACATCGTTCGCGTACTGCGTGCGTACGCCGGGCGCCCCGGAGACCACGAGTACGCCGCTCCACTCCTCGGGGAGGCGGATGACGAACTGCGCGTCGTGGTGCCATCCGTGGGTGGTGTTCGTCGACGACGTACTCGGGAAATAGCCGTCGATCTGGACGCCGGGCACTCCGGGCGGCGCGGGGAGACCGGCGTGGGTGGCACCCGCGTAATCGGCCGGATTCGTGTGGCCGGACACGGCTGTGCCGGTGGTGCTCAGGTCGTCGAGATGAGCGAGCTCCTCGTACTCCGCGCCCGGGACGGTCACGAGACTGCTTGGGCTGCGGCGCGGCCCGCCGTACGGCCGGTGAAGAGGCAGCCGCCGACGAACGTGCCCTCGAGCGATCGGTAGCCGTGGACACCGCCGCCGCCGAAGCCCGCAACCTCGCCGGCCGCATAGACGCCGGGTAGCGGGGTGCCGTCATCGCGCAGTACGCGCGAGTCCAGGTCGGTCTGCAGGCCGCCGAGGGACTTGCGCGTCAGGATGTTCAGCCGTACGGCGATCAGCGGGCCGGCCTTCGGATCGAGGATCCGGTGCGGTGACGCGACCCGGATCAGCTTGTCGCCGCGGTAGTTGCGGGCGCCGCGCAGCGCGGTCACCTGCAGGTCCTTGGTGAACGTGTTGGTCAGCTCGCGGTCCCGCGCGACGATCTGCCGCTCGAGGTCGTCGAGGTCGATCAGGTTCTCACCGGTCAGGTCGTTCATCCCGCGGACCAGATCGGGAAGGTTGCTGCGGACAACGAAATCGGCGCCGTTGTCCATGAACGCCCGCACCGGCGCGGTCGCCCCGCCGCGAGCCCGGCCGAGCACGCCCTTGATGTCCTTGCCGGTCAGGTCCGGGTTCTGTTCCTGGCCGGACAGGGCGAACTCCTTCTCGATGATCTTCTGCGTGAGCACGAACCAGGTGTAGTCGTACCCGGTCGTCATGATGTGCTCGAGCGTGCCGAGGGTGTCGAAGCCCGGGAACAGCGGCACCGGCAGTCGCTTGCCGGTGGCATCGAACCACAGCGACGACGGCCCCGGCAGGATCCGGATGCCGTGCATCGGCCAGATCGGGTCCCAGTTCTGGATGCCTTCGGTGTAGTGCCACATCCGGTCGCGGTTCACGTACCGGCCGCCGGCCTTCTCGGTGATGGCGAGCATCCGCCCGTCGACATGTGCCGGTACGCCGCTGATCATCCGCTTCGGCGGCTCACCCATCCGTTTCGGCCATTGCGACCGGACCAGGTCGTGATTGCCGCCGATGCCGCCCGACGTGATGATCACCGCCTGCGCCGACAGCTGGAAGTCGCCGACCTCGACCCGCGAGCTCGACACCCCACGCGGTACGTCGCTGGGCTCGAGCATCTTGCCCGCGACACCGTCGACGACCCCGGCCGTGACGGTCAGCTCGTCCACCCGATGCCGGAACCGGAACTCGACCAGCCCCTTCGCGACCGCCTCGCGCACCCGCCGCTCGAACGGCGCGACCAGGCCTGGGCCGGTGCCCCAAGTGATGTGGAAGCGGGGCACCGAGTTGCCGTGGCCGTCCGCGTTGTACCCGCCGCGCTCGGCCCAGCCGACGACCGGGAAGAACCGCACGCCCTGCCCATGCAGCCATGGACGCTTCTCGCCGGCCGCCCAGTCGACGTACGCCTCGGCCCATTGCCGGGCCCACTTGTCCTCGTCGTCCAGCCGGTCGAATCCGGCCGAGCCGAGCCAGTCCTGCAGGGCGAGATCGCGGGAGTCCTTGATGCCCATCCGCCGCTGCTCCGGAGAGTCCACGAACATCAGCCCGCCGAACGACCAGAACGCCTGCCCGCCCAGAGACGCCTCGGGCTCCTGGTCGAGCAGCAACACTTTCCGCCCCGCGTCGGCCAGCTCCGCAGTCGCAGCCAGCCCCGCCAAACCCGCTCCGACCACGATCACATCAGCGTCCATGTCGACCATGTATAGCGCACTTGCGAAGATGAGGCAGTGACGATCCTTTCTGCGCAAAACCTCGTACTTCCCGCAGCTTCGCTCGGTCCGGAGAACCCGCTCGCGCCGCTCCGGACGCAACGCGAACCGCATGTCGTCGAGAACATCGCCGACCTTCCGGACGAGCTTCGGGAGAACATCGAGTACGGCCGTCTGCACAGCACGCTCCCGTGCCTCGACCAGGACGGGTACGACCGCACCCTGGTCGAGACCTCGTTCCCGGCGCTCGTGCTCGAGAACGACCACCTGCGCGCGACCGTCCTGCCGACGCTCGGCGGACGGCTGTACTCGATCGTCCACAAGGCCACCGATCAGGAACTGCTCTACCGCAACCCGGTGTTCCAGCCCGCGAACCTTGCCCTGCGCAACGCCTGGTTCGCCGGCGGTGTCGAGTGGAACGTCGGCAGCACCGGCCACTGGACCGGCACTTGCGCGCCGATGCACGCCGCCCGCGTCGAAGGCCCGGACGGTACGCCGGTCCTCCGCCTGTGGGAGCTCGAACGCACCCGCAACCTCGTCACCCAACTGGACTTCTGGCTGCCGGCCGACTCCGAGTTCCTGTACGTCGGCGTCCGGCTGCAGAACCCGTCCGACGTCGAAGTCCCGGCGTACTGGTGGTCGAACATCGCGGTCGCGCAGACGCCGGAGAGCCGAGTGCTGGTGCCGGCGGACCAGGCCTGGCGGTTCGGCTACGGGAGCCGGCTCGATCTGATTGACGTCGAGACCGACCTCACCTATCCGATGCGGCATCCGCAGGCCGTCGACTACTTCTTCGAACCGCTGGCCGAGGAGCAGTCTTGGATCGCGTCCGTGGACGGTTCAGGGACCGGCTTGGTACAGGCGTCGACCGAGCGGTTGCAGGGACGCAAGCTGTTCGTCTGGGGACAGGGCGATGGTGGGCGGCGCTGGCAGGAATGGCTGTCGCCTGGTCTGGAGGGTGACGGGTACGCCGAGATTCAGGCGGGGCTCGCGCGGACGCAGATGGAGCACCTGAAGCTGCCAGAGCGCACTGAGTGGCACTGGATGGAGGCGTACGGGCGGCTGTCGATGGACGCCGGTGCCGCGCATTCCGAGGACTGGAAGACAGCTCGATCAGCGGGGGCCACTGCGTTGGCGGGGGTGCTGGACGGGTTGGCTGCACGCGAGGTCGACTGGCTGGGAGTTGTGGACGCTCCGCCGGTAGAACGCCTGGCGGTGGGGTCAGGGTGGGGAGCGTTGGAGCTGGCCCGGACGGGATGGGCGGTGTCGGCAGGTACACCGTTCGACGACGCCACGATGACCGCCCGGGAGCGGGCCTGGTTGCCCCTTCTCGAAGGGCGGCTGCCGGCGGTTGACGGCATACCGGATGGGACGTTGGTGGCCTGGCGTGAGCTGCTGGAAGCGGCCGAGGACAACTGGCTGGTTTGGTATCACAGGGGAGTCGCGCGGCATTACCACGGTGATGTCGACGGTGCGATCGACGCGTGGAAACGGTCCGGTGCGAACGCCTGGGCGCTGCGCAATCTCGGCTTGGTCACAGGCGAGTTGGCGTACTACGAACGTGCCGTCGAATTGCTGCCAGGCCTGGTTCCGTTGGTGGTTGAGGCGGTCGCGGCCGCCCTTGACTCGGACGTCGTACGGGCGGGGCGGCTGCTCGAGCATGCCCCCGACGACCCGCGGATCCAGCTCCTCCGCGTCCGGCATGCCCTGGAGACCGGCGATCCGGCCGCGGCACACGATCTGCTGGCCGCGGGTATCCAGCTGGCGACGGTCCGCGAAGGCGCGAATCCACTCACCGACTACTGGGTTGCCGCCGAACAGGCACTCGGCACAGAGCGGCCGGTGCCGCCGCAGTACCAGTTCGGAATGGGCGGAATCTGACAACTTCAGGTCAACTCTACCTCTAGCAACACCGCTCCACCGGGCTCTACCATGATGCTGTAGAAAGGAATTTGTCTTTACCTGGAACCGAGTGGAATCCGGTGGCGTCTCACCGGTGTGCGGCAAGGGCCGCGCGAGGCAGGAACGACAACAACGACCGCGTCGCTCGCGGGCGGCGCGTCGGGGGTGAGTGCCATGTTGACGATCGTTGTACTAGGTGGGTTCGGCCTGGTGCTGGTGGTTGCAGCCTTCATCGTGACCGACGTTCTGGCCGGAATCCGGCGGAACGAGCCCAGCAGTACGGAGGAGAAGACCGCGGGACGAGTGATCCGGGTGCGTGGCCCGGTCCGCGGCCAACTGGAGAGCGGTGCCCCGGCGGTCTACACCGAGGTCATCGTCGAGTACTACACCCGCCGGGGCGAGGGACCGTACGAGGTCGGCCGCAAGTTCCCGGTCGGGAGCAGGATTACTTACGCCAAGGGTGACCGGGTGATCGTCGCGTACGACGTCCGGACCCCCCGCCGGGCCCGCCTGGCCGGCCGGGTCAGCCACTGGCCGACCCTCGGCCCGTACGCGGCCGCGGTACCGCAGCCGTAAGTCGCCGGCCGCACCGCCGGCCAGAACAACCTGCTTGAGCCGCTACCGGCTCAAGCAGGGAGATGAGGGGCGAGCAGGTTGTACAGCACCGGCCGACCCTGAGCCAGCACGTACTCCGCCTCGGTCGTGGACAGTCGGTCCGCCAGATGAGCCAGCGACTCGCCCATCGCGATGCTGAGCGTGACGGCCAGGCGGAAGTCCCGCGAATCCCGCGCGCCGAACCGCGCCGCGAGCAGCTCCGCGAACTCCGCGGCGTGCTGATCGTCGAACTCGCCCGGCTTCGACTCCAGCTCCGGATCGCCGAGCCCGCTGAGCACGACCGCCTTGAACCCCGGATCGGTCCGGTGCATCTCCCGGAACGTGTCCAGCGTGACGTCGACCGCGGCCCGCCAGCTCGATACGTCGGCCAGCCGCTCGCTGACCGCCTCGGTGTAGCGCGCCTGGTTCCGCCGCTCGATCGCCTGGATCAGGCTGCGCTTGTCCGGGAAGTACCGGTACACGCTGCCGACCGCGATCTCGGCCCGTTTCGCGATCCCGCTCGTCGACGCCGCGTCGTACCCGCGCTCGACCACCTCGGCGCAGGCCGCGTCCAGGATCCGCTCGACCTGCCGGCTGGCCCGGTCCTGGGTCGGCGTCCGGCGGAGCGGATACGCCCCCGAAGTCACCATGTCGCACATTGTCCATCGTCCGGGGGGACAACGTTGCCACCTTCCTGTGACAGATTGCCCTCAATCGCAGTCGACGGAGGGGACGTTTTCGCATGCGCATCAGCAGAACCACGGTGGCCGGCCTGGCTTCGGTGGCACTCGCCGCATCCGGGGTCGCCGGTGGTACGGCGGTCACCAGACACGACTCACACGGCGGCGACAGCCTGCGGCTGAACCAGATGCAGGTGGTCGGCTCGCACAACTCGTACCACCGGGAGCTCAGCCCGAACGAGCAGAAGGTCCAGCAGCAGCAGAACGCCGGCTCGGTCGACCTCTGGTACTCGCATGCTCCGATCTCGCAGCAGTTGGAGGACCAGAACGTCCGCTCGCTCGAGCTCGACCTGTTCCCGGATCCGCAGGGCGGCCTGTACACGTATCCGCTGATCCGGAAGCTGACCGGACAGGGACCGCTGACCGATCCGGCGATGGCCAAGCCCGGGATCAAGGTCATGCACATCCCCGACTTCGACTACAACACCAACTGCGACACGTTCGTGCTGTGCCTGCAGCAGGTGAAGACCTGGTCCGACGCGCATCCGAGCCACGTGCCGATCGCGATCAACCTCGAACTGAAGCAGTCCGACCCGAACGTGGTCGCGGCCGGCGGGGTGGTCGCGCCGCCGTGGGACGCCGGCAACCTGGACAGCGTCGACACCGAGATCCGCTCGGTGTTCACGGAGAAGGAGATCCTCACGCCGGACGACGTACGCAAGCCCGGCCTGACGCTCGAGCAGTCCGTGCTGACCATGGGCTGGCCGAAGCTGAAGGACGTCCGCGGCCAGGTGATGTTCTACTTCGACAACGGCGGACCGGGCGCGATCCGCGACACCTACACCGCCGGGAAGCCAAACCTGGAGGGCCGGGCGGTCTTCACGCGCGGACCGGAAGGCGCGCCGGACGCCGCGGTCACCGAGGTGAACGACCCGCGCGGTACGGGCCAGGCCGAGATCCAGCGGCTGGTTCGCAAGGGCTACCTGGTGCGGACCCGGTCCGACGAGCCGATGGCGACGATCCGCGACGAGGACTACACGCGGCTCGGGATCGCCCTCGACAGCGGCGCGCAGTGGGTGACCACGGACTTCCCGGTCGCCGGTATGGCCGCTCGCTACGACAGCGACTTCGTCGCGAAGCTGCCGGGACATACTCCCGTACGATGCAATCCCGTCACCGCAACCGCGAAGACGGCCGTCTCGGAAGGGTGAGCTGAACATGTCGGAGCACTCGTCGCACACTGTCGATGTGAGTTGGAGCCGTGGTGAGTACGACTTCGCCTACGACAGCTACAACCGCGACCATGAGTGGCGCTTCGACGGCGGCATCACGGTGCCCGGCTCGGCGAACCCGAAGTACCTGGGCAACCCGGGCCCGGTCGACCCGGAGGAGGCGTTCGTGGCGGCGCTGTCGTCCTGCCACATGCTGACCTTTTTGTCGATCGCGGCCCGGAAGCGCCTGGTGGTGGACGCGTACGACGACCACGCCGTCGGAGTGATGGCACCGAACGCCGCGGGCCGGCTGGCGATCACACAGGTCACACTCCACCCGAAGATCGTCTGGAACGGCCCCGAGCCCGACGCGGAGACGATCGAAAAGATCCACCACCTGTCCCACCAGGAATGCTTCATCGCCAACTCAGTAACCACCGAAATCACCGTGGCGACCTGAGCCCGCCCGCCCTGACCCCACCCCGAGCGAAGCTCTGACCCCACCCCCGAGCGGAGCGAGGGCATCTTTCCTTCCTTCATTCCCTTCAGACAAAAACCACCCGCCGGACCGGCCTGAGCCTCGCGCAAGCGGCGTCAGGAAGGTCGGTGGGTGGTTTTGGGTGCACCTCTGTGGCGGTGCACCGGCAACGGATCCGGCGGCGCCTCGCACTGGGCGCCTCTGCGTTGGTGCGACTTCCGTGCGGTCCAGCTCGGTGGGCAGGACCGTGCGGCGCGCCGCCGGGATCCGTTCGTCCGGTTCGCGCCTTACTGCTCGGCGGCGGCGTCGCTCCGGTCGTCAGTGGCCTGGTTGTCGACCGCCAGCAGGTCCTCGAGCTCACGGACCTGCTCGTTGGCCATCGTGGTCATCAGTCGGTGGATCGTCATGCCAGTGAGACGCGGCCGGTGCGCAGGTATGACGGGAATTCCCGATGTGACCTGAGCCACTACTTCTCGTCGAGCCCGTCCAACCGCAGCGGGACGAGCTTCCGGGCGTCGTCGTACGACGTGCCGGTCAGCTCGAGCAGGTCGACGATCGTGGACCGGAGCTGGCCCAGTACGACGACCGCGGACAGGCCGGTCGGCAGGGGCATCACCGCAGTACGGCGGCCGAGCTCGCCCAGCACGCGGTGGGCGGCGACCTCGGCGGCCGGCTCGAACAGGGATTCGGCGATCAGGCGGGTGCCGTCGGCGAGGCGCTCGAGCAGCATCGGGTACTCCGCCGGCATCGCCTCGTCCCGCCACACCGACACCGCGCACCGCCGGACCAGGACCCGGATGTTCCGGATCGCGCGATCCAGCGGTACGACGAGATCGGCGATCTCCTGGACCCGCCCGCGGTGCCGGCGGCGGAACGGCGACAGCCGGACGACCGCGACGCCCTCGTCGGCTGCGCTGCGCAATTCGTCGAGCCGGGACTCGCTCGACCGGGCGCGGCGGAGCGCATCGGTGAGCGCTTCCTCGTCGCGGGAGCGGAGGCCGTCCGCGGTCTCGATCAGGATCTCGGCCAGCTCACTCAGTACGGCGGAAGCTTGCTGCCGCGGACGCCTGATCGCGGCGGCCGGGGCGATCGTGGCCGCGGCCAGCGCGACGAGGCCGCCGAGGACCGCGTCGAGCCAGCGGCTGAAGCCCGCGCCCGGGTTCGGAAGCAAGGTGGTGACGATCGCGGCCTGGACACCGGCCTGGGTGGTCATCAGCGTGCCGGCCCCGAGCAGTACGGCGACGCTCATCGCGAGCGCGATCACGAAGATGATCTGCGGGATGCCGGTGCCGAAGACGCGGACGAACAGGTCCCCGACACCGACGCCGACCGCCACGCCGACCATGACCTCGGCTACCCGGCGGAGTCGCTGGCCGAAGCTGAAGCCGAGGCAGACCATGGCGGCGACCGGCGCGAAAAACGGTTGCTTGTGGCCGACGACGTACCGGCCGAGCGCCCAGGCGACCCCGGCGGCGAGGGCGCACTGGGCGATGAAGAAGGCCCGGCTGCGCAAGCGTTCGACGCGTCGGCGGATCGAGGCACGCGACCGCTGGGCTGCGTGCGGCGCGATGTCGTCGCGCAGTTCCCGCAACTGGTCCAACGTCAGCCTGACCGGATCCACCTGCCCCATTCTGCGTCGAGCTTGATTCCATGGCTTGCGACGCGCCAAGGTTGCCCCATGAGTGACGACAACCGTGAGGACTACGGCAGCTACTCCGTAGACGACGAGGATCAGCTGCAGAAGGAGGACACCCTCAACGACCGGGGTGTCGACGATCTGCTCGACGAGGGGTACTCGCCGCCGGAGAAGTGGTCCGCGGGCGAAGGTTTCGGCACGACCGCCGACGAGGCGCTGCAGGGCGAGACGCTCGACCAGCGGTTCGCCCAGGAGGTCCCGGACACCGACCCGTACGCCGAGGACGGCGAGGACGTCGGCGGCCCGGAGGTCGGCGTGGTCCGCACCGGGCGCCTGGTCGCCCCCGACGAGGGCGCGCACGGCGACGACGACGACGAGCTGTTCGCTGAGGATGTCGGCATCGACGGCGCCGCGGCCGGAGCCGAGGAGGCGGCCGTGCACCTGGTCGACGACGAGGACAACTTCGAGCTCGAGGACGACGACGAGGAAGACCTCGAGAGCTACGACGACGTAGACCTCGGCGACGTCGGGGACCCCGAGGACTGACCCAGGAGCGTCGCTGGCGGGTTATGTCACCGATGACGTCGTACTTCGCGCTACCGACGACATAACCCGCCAGTGAGCTAGCGTCGGGTGACGCTGACCACCGAGCCGTGGCGCGGGACGAGGGTGACGTTCTTCGCCTGGGGCGGCTCGGGCCTCGGGTTCGGGGCCTGGAAGTTGTAGGCGCTGAGGGCTGCCCGGAGGATCTCGGTGCCTTCCATCAGCGAGAAGCCTGCGCCGATGCAGCGCCGGGCGCCGCCCCCGAAGGGCATCCAGGTGCCGGGCGCCGGCGGGTCGTCGGACAGGAACCGCTGCGGGCGGAACTCCTGCGGCATCGGGAAGTGCTCCGCATCCCGATGGACCAGCCCGATCGCGGCCATGATCGTCGTTCCGCGGGGGAGGCGGTAGCCGGCGATGTCGGTCGTCTCGGTGAGGCGACGGCCGACCTGGTACACCACGGGATGCACCCGCAGCGCCTCCTTGACCATCGCCTCCAGCTCGTCGTCCGCGCCGGCATCCGCGGCCCGCTGCCCGAACGCGAGATCCTCCGGCCGCCGCGCGAGCTCGTGGAACGCCCAGGCCATCGCGGTCGCCGTCGTCTCGTGCCCGGCCAGCAGCAACGTCACCAGCTGATCGCGTAGCTCGACGTCGGACCAGTTGCCCGCAGCAAGCAGTCGGGAGAGTACGTCGTTGCGCCCGGCGAACGTCTCGCGGCGCTTCGCGATCTCGTCGTACAGGATCTCGTCGACCTTGCGCTGGGTGTCCAGGTACGTCTTCCACGGCCGGATCCGGAGCAGCGGCGGGTAGAAACCGCCGAGCATGATCACCGGCGACACCGAGACGATCTTGTCCATCAGCGGGCGCAGGGTGTTCAGCCGGTCGATGTCGGTCACGCCGAAGATCACCTGCAGGATGATCTCGAGCGTCAGGTTCCGCATCCGCTGGTGCACCTTGAACGGCTTGTCCACCGGCCATTTCGCGACCTCGGCCTGGGCGAGCTCCAGCACCATCCCGGCGTATCCGCGCAGTGCCGCGCCGGAGAACGCCGGCATCAGCTGCTTGCGCATCCGGACGTGGTCCTCGTCGTCGAGCAGCAACAACGAGTGCGAACCCATGATCGGCTCGAGCACCGTGTTGCCCTCGCCGGCGTGCATCACCGCGGGCGGGCTGCCGAACACCTCGCGGATATGGTCCGGCCGGCTCAGTACGACGCACACCCGGCTCGACGGCACCAGGCGGATCGTGAACACGTCGCCGTACTTGTCCCGCATCCGCGGGAAGAACGTCCGGCGGTGACTGGCGAACAGCACGGTCTGGACGAGCGTCGGGAGCTTCGGGCCCGGCGGCAGCGTGCGGGCCGTCTGCCGGTCGAGGGTCCGGGAACCGAGCAAGGGTGTCGGAGCCATACCTTCACGCTACGTCAGGCGGGTGAACGCCGGGCATCGAACGCGACAAGGGCTGCGACGGTCCGCTGCAACTCGCCACAACCAGCCGCGCCCGGCTCCGCTGAGCGGGGCGGGGCGCGGGTCGGGGGGGGGATGGGGAGAACAAACCGCAAAACAACACTCACCAACAACA